>CAVUFY010000006.1:0-334679 GCA_963740905.1 uncultured delta proteobacterium | reverse complement strand
GGGTATATGGGGTACTTGCTTCCGGGCTCCCTTGTCCCAACTGTGGACTAACGCTGGGTAGATCCCATGGCTCCACTTATTCTCCCCGCCCCCTCTCTTATGCCGGGCAAGACACACGTCGATCCCGGAGGGTATGCTTCCTTCATCACGTGGTCGTCGGGATCAGAGCAACAAGCATCCGGCAATGCTTCTATTCTCCGATTTGCAAGGCACGTCCCCTACGCTTTGTCTCGATTACTGACCACATGCCGCTTGCTTTCCCGTCCACCACAACTCCCTCGCCCCTCAGCATGGACTGCCGGAGGACCAATAGGTTGATTTGAAGCCTGGAATTCGGGGAGTATGCGGAGTTCAGGTTCTTTAGGGAAACCTTAAATCGTCGAATTTTCAAGTATCGTAACGCTAATCAGAATAGGATTCGGGGCCATTGGAAGTTGGGCGACATGGCAAGAAAAAAAAAGTTCGGATCTGGCGATTCAATGAGAACATCTTCTCTTTTCATGATATAATCCAATCCTTCTCTAAACGATTTAAATGCTATACTATCAATGAGTTGGGAGATGCAAATGACTTCGAAATTACATTGTGCATCTTGTGGGCGTCCCAATAAACGCGGTCCGGAGGGCGCCAATCCGATTCTCTATGAGAGACAACTATGGTGCTCGTGGTGTGCCAAAATTTCTAAGACGAATACGGGATCAAAATATGTCGTACCACCCAGTCCAGGTCTCATGGTGGAAGATCCAGAGGATGACCCGTTAACTGCGTGGCAAGACTGTTACTCAATGGAACCTAAAAAACGGATACTAATAGAAGGACGCCAAATCGGAGATCCAGCGGGCTTGGGCGATGTGGGATGAAGATAAGACAGTCCGAGAACTCCATGTTTGTCTTTTTTGGATGGCTTACGCGGCACCGACCCTACTTTCTGACTTTTCGTGGCAAAGGAGATCCATGGCAAAAGGTTCATAGCTGGCTTATTCAATATGAACGAGAACAACAAGCTCAACAGCCCATAAGTAGCCCTAAAGGTAGGGATATGCAAAATGTCCGCTCCACCCACAGCATTTCCGTTTGAACTTTCTGACTTTTTTCTCGTGGGGTTATAATGTATTTCCCTGTTTCAGGGGTCGAGGTCTCACCAGCAATCCCAGTACTTGTGGCGTTCGTCGTTTCCTTTTTCACCTCCATGGGCGGTGTATCCGGGGCGATCCTTTTGTTGCCCTTCCAGATGTCGTTTCTCGGTTACATCAACCCTTCTGTCAGCGCCACCAATCAGCTCTTCAACATTGTGGCCATACCGAGCGGCGTGTACCGTTACTACAAAGAGGGCCGCATGGTGTGGCCCCTGACGTGGGCCGTCATCATTGGAACCCTGCCCGGCGTGTTTATCGGTGCCATTGTACGTGTAGCCTACCTGCCCGACCCCAAGAACTTCAAGTTCTTTGCCGCCCTTGTTCTTCTATACATCGGGGTGCGCTTGGTGCGAGACCTTCTCGGGAAAGTCCAATCGGGAGCAAACAAATCATCAGTCGGAACAGCGTTTCCGGGAGCTTGCAAGGGGGCATCGGAAAGAACCTGAAAGCTCAGAGTGTCTGGAACCTTTTCCGGCGGTCAACGTTACCTGCTTTAATTCAAAACGAGTCAGCTACGATTTCTGCGGCGAGCACTGCGAAGCTCCCACCCGAGGCGTTTTTGCGCTCAGTTTCGTGGTGGGGATCGTTGGAGGCATCTACGGTGTCGGCGGAGGGGCGATCATTGCGCCCTTCTTTGTATCGTTTTTCAAACTCCCTGTATACACAGTCGCGGGAGCGGCCCTGATGGGGACTTTTGTTACGTCCGTGGCGGGGGTGATCTTTTACCAGGCCATCGCGCCGTTTTACCCGAATATGTCCGTGGCTCCTGACTGGCTCCTGGGTTTCCTTTTCGGCATCGGCGGCATGGCTGGAATGTACCTTGGCGCGAGGCTTCAGAAATTCATGCCTGCCAAAGCCATCAAGTGGATGCTTGCAGCTATCATTGTTTTCATAGCAGCCAAATATGTGCTAAATTTCTTTGGCTTGTAAGAATTGGGGTGTATCGGATCTTCAAGCCTTGTGTTGGTAATCGCTCGGTTTTGAAGAGCAGGCCAACCAACACATAACGATACGAATGGTCAAATCCGAAGGTGAATCAGAAAGCCGACCTCCCCAAGGGTTTGCCCAGTGGCAGGTTCTTTGGGGCAATCGTAACCGGGCCTCCATCTGGTCGCTCTATTGATTTCTTGGGCAAGTCACAACTTGCCATCTTCTTGCCGTTTCGAATGACTACGATTGGCAATCGTTGGTAGACGATTGTACCCGTGCGCGGCGGATCTGCTCCCGTAATCGCTCCTTCCTGCGATACTTCTTTCACACGATACTTCTGTGATTCAGACAGTAAGAAATTTCCAAAGGAGAAAAGTTCCGGCCCGTTGTAATCCTGCGCGGAGTCGGTGTTTCGGCGACTGAGAGATTTTTCAATTCCAGAAGGAGAATAATTTTTGGGGTGGCTTCATTTTTTTCTTGAGTTTTTCGTAATTATCTGTATGCTATTAGATTATGGGCATACAGAACAAAGGAGATCGAGAAAGATTCAGTCAGCTTCGGCAGAGCCTTCTTCATCTGGCCAACGAGATCAGGGGACTGGTCGAACCATTCTTTTCTGATCGGCCGGTGATCAAAGGGACGGTCTATGAGTTGAAGCGCAGATGTGGAAAGCCGGGATGTAAATGTGCTCGGGGGGAGCTCCATGGGCGCATGGTGCTCAGCGCCAGTGAAGGAGGCAAGACGCGATTAAGGGTTATTCCCCATGGAGCTCTTGTTGAGGTTCAAGCGAAGGTGAGACGTTATCAGGAACTGCGGCAGGTTCGAGCCCGGCTGGGAGAGATTTATCGGAAGATGGTAAGGGTGATGGATGAGATGGAGGCAATGCGCCGGGAGGAGTTGCCTTCCTCGGGCAAGGATCGCAATGGATCTGGTGATCTTCGAGCAAAATAAGCCTTTTGTTCTGGAGGCCCTTGGCGATGGAGATTTTGACTACATAGAGGCTGCGAGCGAGGTATTTGAGACGGATTTTTTCCGCTTCATCAAGGGGAAGAAAATCCTGGATCAACTTTCCCAGAGCTATCCCAGTCCCCGAAAGAAAGAAGATGTGCCCCTATGGTTCTATGTAGCGAGCAACCTTTCCATGCGGTTGCATGGGGTTGAGTCCTTCAACAGTTATCCCCTACTGGTGCGTTCTGGAGGAATGCTGAATGCATTTGGACCCAAGGCGGGGCGAAAAGTGAGTCATCCGGATACGGGAGATGTCACGATTGTCTGTGAGGGGTTCAATAAGAAGAATCACTATGATCGGCAGAGTCCTTGTGACCAGGACTTTCTTCGCAAGATGGCGAAGGACACGGATGCGGAAGCCCTGATGAGGTGGTTTTGTGATGATGTGCTAAGGGTGTTTCGCAACCAGCGTGTTTTTGACAAGGAAGGGATCTTCATAGGAGATGGTTCCTATCTTTTTGTGCCCGACAATCCAAATTATGAAGGGTCGGTGAAGCTTCTTTTCGATGAGCACAATCATCCTGTCAGCTTGGAGCAGTACGAGGAGCTGAGCGATGAAGGGAAGATCCGATGCCAGTGGCGGCGCTGCTATAAGATGGTGACCCTGTTGCATACGAACCGAGCGCTGGAGTTTTTTATCTTTGTGGCGGTAAGGGTGGTTCCGGGTAACGAGCACGAGTGTCCGATCCTTTATGAACTGGTAAGAAAGTTTACGCAGGAAGCGGGAAAGGGGGTGATGAAGCGGCTCATTCTGGACCGTGGTTTCATAGATGGGGAGGCGATCTCCAGGTGCAAAAAGGACTATGGCATTGATATCCTCATCCCGGTTCGTCGCAACATGGATATCTATCGGGACGCTATGGCTCTTTTTCGTCTCCCTGAAGTGGATTGGGTTTGCTGCAAAGACTCTCCGGCAGAGATGAGAGAGCCGGCCCGGCCCCGACCCAAAGCGATTGTACAGAGAGAGAAAAAGCGGCAGGAAAAGCTTAAGGAGCTCAAAGAGGCAAAGCCATCCCTGCCCTTGGAAAAGACTCTGGTAAAGACGGAGACCGCGGCCATAGGGCAGTTCACGAGCTGGCAGTCTTGTACGGTGCCGCTCAGCGTTGTGGCAAACCGTGAGCACTATGCCGATGGCCATGAAAAGATCTGGCTGCTGATCGACACCAAAGAGGTCCACAACCCATGCCAGGCCCGAGAAGATTACCTACTTCGAACGGCCACAGAAGAAAGATACCGTCAGCTCAAGTGCTTTGCCGATCTAACCCATTTTACCTCTCGGGCGTTCTCAATGGTGGTCAACCAGGTCGTTTTTATCATGCTGAGCTATAATCTGCTTCAGCTCTACCTTTTGCGCCAAGCACGCAAGGAACTGAACAAAAGGACCCCACCTCGTATTCGCCAGCAGTTATTGCCCTCGGACAATCACATTATCGTTTACTGGCAGAACTATTACGGCTTGTTTACTCCCCTCGAATTTGCTGGAACCATCGCCACCCTCGGGGAGCGAGCACGAAAGAAAATAGCAGAGAAGTCCCGCCGTCTGCGCCGTGAGTTGAATGGGGCTATGACAAACCCTCGGGCACCATAGACCTTTCTTCCACAATGGACATGATTCGACACAATCCCTGCCGGTGCTCTCGTTTGAGCTTTTCCTGTTTTTACCAAAATCGGCAGGCTAAAAAAGTAAAGCCACGGATGGAGCCCTGACTTCTTATCCCGTGTAAAGCCTCTGTGGTGAGAAGGGTCGCTGAAGTCTTAAGGGTTCCCAACATGCCCCTGCCGATTTTGGTAAAAACAGGAAAAGCCCTCCATTGCAACCCAGCAGCCAAACCCCTGCCCAGGAAAACACCTCCAGTATACAGGCAAAAAGTGCAGCCCCGAGAGAAAAGCAAGATAGTGTCTGAATTGCAAAAACGATACTTCTTTCGCCTTGACACACGAGGTCGAACATCGCTATAATTTGCCCGGTTGAAACTATCTCAATCCAACAGCATGCAAGTGGCCACCCGACTAATCAGCGATTCAAAAATCAGTGCCGCATTCTGTCCTCGATTCATAATTCTTGCGCTTGTCTCATTGGTTTTTCTGACGCACCTTGCAGGGTGTTTTGTTATCCCCGTGCATCACGCGACTGATAGTGAACAAGTTGCGGGCGGGAGACAAGCGGATTCATGTAGGCCAAATCCACCCGCGAAGATGCACACGCTGCGCTGGGTGAGCCTTGGCTAAAAAGCGACTTCTGGAGGGTTGATCTCTATCGGGCCGAAGGGCAGAGAAGAATGTCGAACTCCTCTTTTTGCTGTACGTCCCTGTCTGGATAGGCGATTCGAAGGAAACAAGTTACTTCTTGATCTCCTACGACACTGCAGGGCTTGTGTCGCAGGTATCAACGAGCACATCTGGCCCGAGTTTTATGAAGCTGCGGGCCGACGAGATGCTGCGGGCCGACGGTCTGACCTTCCTTATCGATGATAGTGGCGATTTACATTTGATGGCATATGGCACCCGTCTGCAAGCTTACCTTGAAACGCGGCACCGCTCGGCGAGTTGTACCCTGCTTCTCGCCTGCGAGGAGGCGTCATACCAGAAGTGGCCTGATAAAATTTGCCCTTATATGGTCGTCGTCGATGATACCGATCCACTCGATCCGTCTCGTTCATGTTCAAAGGGTTCTGCCAGTTCAGAGAACCCCTGCCCCCCAAGTACCTTGTTTGGGAGGGACGTACTTCGCGCTGCCGTTGATTCATTCCATGACCTTGCCGACCGGTAACCATCACCTTGTGCTTGAAGAGTTCGGTGTCCAAGAGCAGGTGGGAGACGTACTTCGATTGTGGCCCAGGGGATGTGCTGTACGGAACCATTCGAGGAAATGCAACTGGTGATCGATCCACCTCGATGGTCGACGCCACTGTGACCTTGTCTGAGATTGCTCCTACGGACTGGGAGTCCTATGGCATCCTGCTCTATAGGCGCAATCGCTGGGTTGTGGTTCCGGAGCCTGACCAGCAGTAATAGCCAAGCATACGAAAGTTTCGCATCTTATCGCTATAATTCCAAGCGATTCGATGAACTGCTATGCCGAAGCACACGAGGCACACAGCACAACTGATATTGCAAGTGTTATTTCTGATCATTGCGTTTATGTCGCCAGCATACCTCGTTATTCGAACCGAATCCCCGAGCCCCACGGTTGTGGTATCGAAGGTGCTGAGGGTTGACGCACGTGAACTCATCGTGGTTGTTGACAAAGGAGACCAACTGAACCCGAGATTTGTGGTCTTAGTACATGGCGAAGCACGTGCCTGCTTGCCCGACCTCAACTCCTACACGCGCACTCCCATCGCACCGCGCACCCGTGTTGTGAACATTTCACATTGGTCCCTTGTGTTGGTAGCTTCTTTGGCCTCCCGATTCCAGATTCGGGCACGATCACGATGGAACTAAAGATCGCATGTTCGCCGAAGCGTTCATGGACCGCCGTGGCGAAGTCGTTCGTTGATCCACAGAAGGGCATGCAGTTTGAAAGTCGAGTTCTGCCGGAGGAGGAACAAGGGCAGACCGTGCGCAGCAAGACCTTCTTCGAGGCCCACCGATAGCACGTGAGCATCTACGGACCTCAATCGGCATCGCGCACGTTGCTTTCAGCACCTACCATCAGGGGCAATTAACGAGCTTCCCCGCCGCTAATTTCAGTCGTTAGTGATTTCTCGTTCTAAGCTGGCGTCTTTAGCGTCTCCTGTTTGTTGAGGACCACGATACGTTGTCATTCAAGGTTCAATTGGGAGATCATAAGTGACCCTTCTTGTGAAACGTGACAAGACCCTTGCAGTGGCTGGGAGACTGGCGCGGGATTATTACGACAGGGCCTTGTCATCGGCGATAGGCCCGTGATAAAGAAATAGTCGAACGGGAGCTATGGCGGAGGTGTAGAATGGCAGAACTGGAAAAACTCGATAAGGCTTACGACTTCATCCTGCGCAAGCTTGTCGCGGGTGGAGACCGCCCCATTACGTGGATCTGGCGAAGGCTTTCGGCCTCTCGCCGGAGGAAGGCAAAGCGCTGCTGCATGAACTGATGGCCAGCGGCATCCCCTGCTGGCTGGCTCCGGGCACGAACTACATCGCATCGTTCGCGCCGTTCAATGTGCAGCCCACCCACTATCGCATTTCGGTGGATGGAATTCGCAAGGGTTACGGACAGTGAGGATTCGAATCGCTGGCCGTGTGCTGGCTCTACCCCGGCAGGGTGGTAACTGTGGACGCCTACTGTCTGGATTGTGGAGACCCCATCGAGTCCAGGTGCGTGACGGCGAAATCGTGTCTGCCGATCCTTCTACGATGCATGCTTATATCGACCTACCCTTGAGCGAATGGAGAAAGAACTTACCCTATAGCTGAAGCCGCATGAACCTCTTCCGGTCGGAAGAGCGTGCCAAACGCTGGAGCGGGTATCGCGCAGAAGCTTCCGCAGGCTTGCTGCCACTAAAAGGCCTCCTGGCCATCTTCAGCGGGCGCTTGTTTCAGGAACGACTGAGTGGTCATTACGTTAGTGACCTCAAGTGGCTCCCCTGGAACAAGCGGCGCTACTCAAGCAACTGACGGGCGACGATCCCTTCTGGCGGAGAGTCTGAGCGATGGTCAGCGAAAGAGCCTCATCGCCAACTTGACGTCCTGAGGGGCAAGCTTGACCGCCAGTATGAGGCCATTGAGTCAAGAGCTATTGACCTTTCCCTCGTGGCCGAGCGAATCAGGGAGTTGAACCGACCGGCGCGAGCAGCTTACGGCCCGCCTGGATGAGCTCAAATCGCCTAGGACTATCCCCCTTCACTTCTTTAAAGAGGATTCCATCGCCGCCTTCCAATCTACTATAAAGGAGCTCTTCCTTGGTGGCGGGAGCCGAGACATGACCAAGCGCTATCTCAATCTCTTTATTGAGAGAATCGATGTCGATTTGCCAAGGGTTCAGATTGTGCAGGCACGAGGCCCTCCTTGCCACCCTCGAAAACAAAACTGCCGTGAGAACCGATGGAGTTCTCACAGCAGAGGGTTCCTGGCTCCCCGGGACGGACTCCCTTCATTTCATTCAGGGCAAGCTCACTCTGGTTTTCCTGGCCTATTTGTTATAAGCTTCAACTTTTTCTCTCGGCTCCAGCCCTTGATCTGTCTTTCGCGCTGCACGGCCTCCATTCTTGCTAAGGGACCCTCGCTATATAGCAACTCAGGATTTCCATGCTGTCTCAGTCGGTTTTCAAGGTCCGTTGTAATCCCAACGTAGAATCGGCCGCCCTTTTGGCAAATGTATAAGAACCATGGAGCCATTGACATCTCAAATTGGGCCAGGAAGACCAATTTTCTTGCCGAGACAGAAACCAAAATAAAAGAGGGGCCGCTTTTGTGCCCCTCGTTTATTTTGGCTCCCCGGGACGGACTCGAACCGCCGGCCAAGTGGTTAACAGCCACCCGCTCTACCTGCTGAGCTACCGGGGAAGAAAAACGTGATTGTGATTTAGTACCAAAACAGTCCCAGCAGGTCAATAGAAATCTTCTTGGGCTTCAGTAAAGATTTTAGGGGGTTGAGAAGGAAGCCGGCCACGAGTAGACGAGAAAGGCTATTCGCCTTGACAGGCTGACTGATTCCATCTATGTAATGAAGATAATTTGGATTTCGGGACAAACAGGTCAACGAATGAAACAAGTCATCCTTGGAACAGCAGGCCACATCGACCACGGAAAAACTACCCTCATCAAAGCCCTGACCGGCATCGACACGGACCGGCTCAAAGAAGAAAAAGAACGCGGGATCACCATTGAACTGGGTTTCGCTCATCTTAAACTGCCCAGCGGCCAGCTGCTCGGCATCGTGGACGTGCCCGGCCACGAGAAGTTTGTGAAGAACATGGTCGCCGGCGCCACAGGGATGGATCTCGTCGCGTTGGTCATCGCGGCAGACGAGGGCGTCATGCCCCAGACAAGAGAGCACCTGGAAATCTGTCAGCTCCTTCACGTAAAAAGAGGGTTGGTGGTGTTGACAAAAATTGACACAGTAGACCAGGAATGGCTTGAACTCGTCAAAGAAGACGTTTCCAACTTCCTCGCTGAGACTTTTCTCGCTGACGCTCCCATCGTGGAAGTGTCGGGAGTAACGGGACAGGGCCTCCAGGATCTTATTGCCCTTTTGGACAACCTGGTCAAAGAAGTGCCCGAAAGGGAAGGGGGCACCTTCTTCCGTCTCCCCATCGACCGTGTTTTCATCATGAAAGGCTTCGGTACGGTGGTCACGGGGACCACCATATCCGGTTCCGTCAAGACCGGTGACGAGGTGACCGTCTACCCACAGGGTTTACAGTCGCGGATAAGGGGAATTCAAGTTCACAACATGGAAGTGAATGAGGTCAGTGCCGGACTCCGGACAGCCATTAACCTCCAGGGCCTTGAAAAGGAGCAACTGACGAGAGGCAATGTGGTGGCCACAAAGGACGCTCTGAAGGCCAGCCGGATGGTGGACGTTGTTTTCAACCTGCTGTCCAGCGCTCCCCGGAAGCTGAAGAACCGTTCCGTAGTTCGTTTTCACACCGGCACCTCGGAAATCATTTCCACGATAGTGCTTCTTGACAGGGATGAACTGAGCCCGGGGCAGACCTGTTTTGCGGAGATAAGGCTTGAAGAGCCCACTGCCGTCATGCACCGCGATCGGTACGTTCTCAGGAGCTATTCGCCCGTTCGGACCATCGGCGGAGGGGAGATCCTCAATGCTTTTGCACAGAAGAAGAAGCGCTTCTCTAAGGCAAGCCTGGATGAATTGAATGTGTTGAACAGCGGCAAACTGAGCGAGATCACGGAACAGCTTGTGGCCACCGCACGCTTTCAAGGCACAGAGCAGTCCCAGCTTCCTTTTCTGACCAACGCAAGCAGAAAAAAGCTGGATGAAATCCTGAAGAGCCTGCAGGCCCAGAAAAGGATCATTCAGTACGACAAGGAAAAGGGCGTTCTTATTCACTCAGACTATCTCAAGAAGGCAAGGGAAGAAGTTCTGACCATGCTCGCCAAGTATCATCAGGACTTTCCGCTAAAAGCGGGCCTTCTCAAGGAGGAACTTCGCTCCAGGACGACAGGATCAGACAATCCTAAGCTCTTCAATTATCTTGTCAACCAGTTGGCTCAGGAAGACGTGATCGTCCAGGAGAAAGATTCGCTGAAGCTCAAAGAACATCGGGTAACGCTTGCCGAAGATCAGGAAAAAGTGCGGCAAGAGATTGAGCATATCTATCGAAAGAGCGGGGTTCAGCCTCCGTATTTCAGGGAACTGAAGGAGAAATTTCCAGGAAACACCGCAGCCGATGTCCTGGGGGTCATGGCCAAGGATGGAATTCTTATCAAGGTCAAGGAAGACCTCTACTTTCACCGCGATGTGATTGAGGAACTGAGAAACAGGCTGGTTGATTTCTTGAAAGATCGTGGGGAGATTGATACACCTCAGTTCAAAGAAATGACCAACGCGTCCAGGAAATACACTATTCCTCTTCTCGAATATTTCGATATCACCCAGATCACGATGCGGGTGGGGGACAAGAGGATACTTAGAAAGAGATAAGGAAGAGGGAATGAAGAGTGCCTAAAGTGCGCTAAAGTGCCTAGAATGTTTAAAGTTGGGAAAGAGAACAGTCTGATAAAAGCTCTGGCAATCGATGCCCGTGAACATATTGCCGTCGTGGGTGCGGGGGGGAAAACAGCACTCCTGTTCGCCCTTGCTGAGGAGCTCAGGAAATCAGGAAAGTCGGTCATCACCACCACAACGACGAAAGTATGGCATAGTCAAGCCACGGTGGCGCCATGTATCGTTTTCACCGAAGGGGAATCCTCTTGGAAAGAGAAGCTCAAAGCAGGACTCGCGAAGGAGAGGCATGCCTTCTTGGGAAGGACGATTCTCGAATCAGGAAAGGTAGATGGGATCGACCCCCTCATCTTGGACGGCCTTTTTCGTGAGCAAACCGTTGAGTACCAGCTTGTAGAGGCCGATGGAGCCGCCGGTCTTCCGGTGAAGGCGCCGGCAGCCCATGAGCCCGTGATTCCGGCGTCAACAACCATGGTGGTGGCTATGATGGGACTGGATGCAATGGGCCGCGATTTGGTACCCGGGGAGGTATTCCGCCCGGTTGCGGTGCAGGAGGTCACAGGCCTTAAAGCAGGCGAAACGTTGAATTCAAGCTCCCTGGCAGGCATTTTCCTTCATCCCAATGGACTCTTCAAAGGGACGCCTGACTCGGCCAAACGCATTGCCTTTCTCAACAAGGTCGATCTGTTGGGAAATGAAGAAAGAGCCTTGGATCTGGCCGCAAAAATTTTGAGCGGCGCCGAGAGAAGAATAAGTCGAGTCGTCATCGGGTCCATCAAGGAAAGGCGATACAGAATTGCTCAGTTGAAATAATGGCGTCATTTTAGCTCTCCGTGATTGTGGCAAGGACATGATCCTCACGCTTGGTTGAAACAGCCAGAGTGACAGCAATAATGGATGATGGGAAATACGAAGAGATCGGAAGCGGTAGTGTCATTGGAAACCATTAGCCGCTGATTGTTAGAGGAAAGGGAAAAAATGGAAGGCATTTACAGGAAGGCGCTTGAGCTTCTGGCAAAGAGCGAGTTCTGTGTTCTAGCGACCATCATTAGGCTCACAGGATCAGGCCCCAGAGGAGTGGGCACGAAGTTCCTGATCATGGAAGATGGTTCCTATGCTGGAACGATCGGTGGTGGATTGCTGGAAGCAAAGGTTTTGGAAACGGCGGAAATGGTGTTTCAAACCCGCGCTCCTGCGCGCCTGAACTTGAGTCTCAGGGGAAAAGACGTGGCGGAGACAGACATGATCTGCGGCGGGGATGCGGAGATTTTTCTTGAGCCGGTGTTTCCGGGCGATGAAGAGCAGATGAGAATCCTGCGAAGATCGCTGGAGATACAGAAACGGGGCGGCTCCGGCCTTCTGGTGACAGCCCTCGATGTGAAGCGCTGGGAAAAAGGCAAGTCGCCGAAGGTTTTCATGGACTCGGGTGGAGAACGCTTAGGGAGCCTTCCCGGGATGGAGGATACCGAAGACCCGTTATCCACGGACAATTTTCTGAAATGGACCAGGAACAGGGAGGCTGGGGTGGTTATCCACAGGGACAGGCGAGGGGGGCAAGTAGAATTTTTTGTGGACCTTGTGGTTTCAGATCCCATTCTATATGTGTTCGGCGGAGGGCACGTGTCTTCGCAGATCGTACCCTTGGCGAGCAAGGTAGGATTCAAGGTGGTGGTCATCGATGACAGGCCGGACTTTGCGGACGCAGCCAACTTTCCTGAAGCTGAAAAAGTCCTGCAATATCCATTCGAAGGAGTCCTGGAAAAAGTCCCTGTCAACGAATCGTCTTTTGTGATCATTGTTACCCGGGGACACCTCCATGATAAGACCGTTCTGGAACAGAGCCTCAGAACCAACGCTGGGTACATCGGCATGATTGGAAGCAAGCGCAAGAAGGCCATGATCTATGAGAAGCTGTTGGAAGAAGGTTTTACCCGTCAGGATCTTGACCGCGTGCATGCCCCCATAGGACTCGATATCGGGGCAGAGACGCCGGAGGAGATCGCGGTGAGCATTGTGGCGGAGCTCATTCAGGTGCGGGCAGGGAAGGAAGATTAATCAGGGAAACACGAAAGTGAGGAAGCACGAAGAGAAGAATGGCCAAGAAGCACAGTCACAGGTTCGTGGAGGAGTATGCCGGCCTTGCCGGTTTCGGCTTGGACCGGGAGAGCGATGAGGCGACCCTTACCTGGTATCTCCAGAAGTTTTCCGATGACAGCCACATGGCCTTGATACGGAAAAGGATGTCCAATGAAGACATGCTTGCTTTGTTCGATATCCTGGGCGGCCTGCTGAAAAAATACCTGACAGAAGAAGAATACCATCACATCTTTTTGAAGGATGAGCAATGAAAGTGCCGGAAGGAAGGGATGAGTTTGATCGATGCTCCGACTAAGAGACCTGGTACTGCTTATCGTCATCTATTCTTCCCTCGGAGCGGGAATTCTATTTCCGAAAACAGGAAGAATATTCCAGTCTTTCCCCCTTTATTGCATGATGAGCCTCCTGTTCCTGAGTTTCCTTTCAATCAAAATCAGCCAAATTACCGACACATTGAGAAGATCTGCGCTGTTGATCGGGGGCTTTCTCTTGATTCGAATGGTGCTTTTTCCTGCCGCCGTGGCCCTGCTGTTTCGTATCATCTGGCCTGCTTATAGCCTTTCAGCTCTGCTGTTAAGCGGAATATCAACCGGCGTGGTCGCTCCTTTTATTTCCACCCTTCTCCAGGCTAACACCCCTCTTGTGCTCGTCGTCGTAGTCATTTCATCTGTTCTTGTGCCCTTTACCCTGCCTCCGCTGGTGGATCTCCTTTTCAGTCAATCGATGGAAATCTCGCTCCTCAGCATGATGCGGCTTCTGTTCGTGGTTGTCTTTATCCCCATTGTTGCCGCGGAAATCTTGAAGAAGGCTTCTCGGTCTTTCACCGACAAACTGATTCAAAACCAGTACCTTATCTCCCTTTTTCTTTTCACCATCACCAACTTGGGCATTTTCTCCAGATATTCGGAATTCTTTTATCAGCAACCCATATCCATCATCGCAGCCACAGGTGCGGCCTGCCTGCTGGCGGGCATTTATCTTGCGGCAGGGATCCTAATCGCCTGGGGAAGAAACGCGGAGGACCAGGTTGCCACCGTCATCTGCCTGGGCATCATGAACAATGTGCTCGTCCTTGTCTTCAGTTCCCAATTCTTCACTCCCCTGGAACCTACGGTGGCGGCCATGTACTTGATTCCCTTCTTCGGGCTCATCCTGCCCTTGAGGGCATACCGCGAGTGGAAAACCAAAGGGGGAGGTCAACGGTCGAAATAGATGCTCTTGCCGGTGACTGAAAGGGGGATACCCATGACATATTCCCAGTCTACCATCTCTATTTCTCTCGCCACGACGCCTATGCGGTACATGATCCTGTTATCGACGTTAAGCATGCTCGCCGTTTTCACGGCCGAGCCCAGGGCAATCCCCATGTCCAGAAGTCTCACCGCACAGATGGGTCCCTTGAATTCCCCGTCCACAGGTTTTTGTTTCAGAAGATCCTCACAGGTGGGAAATCCACAGGCTCCGCAATTCAAGCCCACGGGCTGAGCATGGCTGAGGCCGATCAGAAGTACGGCTTCGGAATTCATAACGTTCTTCGAGTCCCTGTCAAAATCTTTCTTCTTGGTCCTTTCGCCGAAAGCCAGCATGGCGTGCGAGAGCCTCTTAATAGCAGGTCCTTTGATCGTTTTTATTTGAACAAAGTCTTTGCCCGCCCCTTTCGGCGCTGTGACAGCGGAAATGGTCATCAGTTCAATAACGACGTCGATGCCTTTCATGAAATCCTCCTTTCTGCAAAGAGCAGTTATGGATAGACTTCGGAGTCTATTCCCCGAAGATCTTTTTGGCCAGCTCTCTGTAAGTGCTCAGAGCTTTTTCACCGAAACAGACAAACACCACTTTAGCCAATGTCTTATCGATTTCCAGGAATTTCCTCGTCTCTTTCAGTGCGATCTCTGCCGCCCTTTCCAGAGGAAAACCGTAAGCTCCCGTGGAGATGGATGGAAAGGCGATAGTCTTGATTTTCAAGTCTGTGACCGCATTAAAGGAATTCCTGTAACAACTTGCTAGCAGGTTGTCTTCATTCTTGCTGCCCCCTGTCCAAACCGGCCCTACCGTGTGGATCACATACCTGGCCGGCAAACGATAGCCCTTGCTCACCCGAGCCTCCCCTGTCGGGCATCCTCCTATCTTACGCGTTTCTTGCAACAGCTCGGGACCGGCCGCCCTGTGGATCGCGCCGTCAACGCCTCCCCCTCCCAGGAGAGAGGTGTTGGCCGCGTTGACGATGGCGTCCACCTTTTGCTTCGTGATGTCTCCTTCAATGATCTCGATTCTTGAATCCATATTCGCCCTCCGTTCTTTGCTCACCGCGGAGATGGCCCCGGTGAAATGAAGAGCGAGGCTTTCCCACAGGGCATTCGAGTCCGAAATCTCAACTCTCCGGACCTTCAATTCTCACCATCCCAACACTCCCATACTCCAAGTTATCATAACTGAATCATTGTGCCACTTCCCTGAGGGCTTCTTCAAAAATAGACAGACACATGTCTACCTCCTCCTCCGTGACGATGAGAGCGGGGCAGAAGCGAATGGTGTTATCCCCGCATCCGAGAACCAGCAGGCCCTTTTCAAAGGCCTTCCTGATGACGGCGTTTCGCCAGTCCGAAGCCCTCTCCTTGGTTGCCCTGTCCTTTACCAGTTCCACACCGATCATGAGCCCCTTGCCCCTCACATCACCCATGCATTCGTAACGTTCCTGCATTTCACGGAGTTTCCGGAGCATCCGCTCGCCCTGTACCTGCGCATTCGTCATGAGGCCTTCTTCCAGGAGCCGAATCGTCGCAAGAGCCGCCTGGCAGGACACAGGGTTGCCGCCGAAGGTGGAGGCATGGGACCCGGCTTCCCAGTCCATAATCTCAGCGCGAGCGATGGTCGCTCCGAGAGGCATGCCCGAGGCAATGCCTTTGGCCAGGGCCATGATGTCGGGAGCAACCCCGAAGTGCTGAATGGCAAACATCTTGCCTGTGCGGCCCATGCCGGACTGGACCTCATCTGCCACGTAGAGGATGCCGTATTTCTTGGCGATCCTGAAGAGCTCGCGGTGGAACTCGGGAGGAGGAACGATGTACCCTCCTTCCCCTTGAATGGGTTCCACAAAGATGGCAGCCACTTCTTCGGGCGGCATGGTAGTGCGGAACAGCGTCTCTTCCACCCAGTAGACGCACTCGAGGCCGCATTGGGGGTAGGTCAAGTGATAAGGACAGCGGTAGCAATAGGCATAGGGGATATGGGTGATTCCGGGCACCACGGGATAATAGTGTTTTTTCTGAATCGTTTTACTCGCGGTGAGAGAGAGGGCCCCCATGGTGCGGCCGTGAAAAGCACCGAAAAAGGCGATGTTGAGTTCTCTCCGGGTGTGGTATCGGGCCAGCTTGAACGCCGCTTCCACCGCCTCGGCGCCCGAGTTCCCGAAGTAGCTTCGTTTCGCTCCTTCTCCGGGGGCCAGAGAGGCGAGCTTTTGAGCCAGCACGATCTGAGGTTCATAGTAAAAGTCTGTCCCTGACATATGCAGGAGTTTCCCGGCCTGCTCCCTGACGGCCTTCACCACTTCCGGGTGGCAGTGACCGGTGGCAGTGACGGCAATGCCGGAAGTAAAATCCAGGAACTCGTTTTCGTCGACATCCTTTACCCACATGCCCCGGCCCTCCCGCACCACGAGCGGGTAGGCCCGGGTGTAAGAAGGAGAAACGAAGGTGCGGTCCGTCTCAATGAGCCTTGCAGCGTTCGGCCCCGGAAGCGGAGTCTGGATGGTAGGGTATTTCATGGTGTGACCTCCGGCTCACAACTGTCCCCAGATCACCAGGCCCATGGCGTGACGGCTTTCGGGGTTGGGGTGGTTGGGTGTGATGCGAAGATTAATGCCGAAGTGCCCTGCGTCCTCAAAACTGATCGAGCAACGATACTTGTAAATCCTGTCTCCCACCGTCTCAATGGGCTGCATGAGCCGGGTGAATCGATCCATGAACCGGTTGGAAGGGTCCAGCCTTCCTGCATAAGCTTCTACCATGATGTCTTCAGGAAGCAAGTCCCCCATAAAAATGTCTGCTTCCACCAGGTAAGGATCCCCTACTACCAGTTCAGCCACGTCTCTCATGCGGATGTCTTTGATGGCCAGGTTCGACCAGTTGTACATCAGTTTTTCTCTCCACTTTGAAAGCCGCTTGAGGGCATCCCATTCCTTGTCCTTCAACTCCGCGCCTCGGGAGGCGGCGGCAAGATAACATCGATTCCAGTATTCTGAGACCATTCGATGGGTGTTGAAGATCGGGCAGAGCTTGTGCATGGAGGCTTTCATCATGGTTACCCAGCGCCTGGGAATACCGTCCGGGCCTCTTTCGTAGAAAATAGGGATGACATCCTTCTCCAGGATATCGTAAAGAGCGCGGCTTTCCAGATCGTCCTGGAACGCATAATCGGCGTACTCCTCGCCGTTCCCGATGGCCCAGCCGAGTCCGCGCTCATATCCTTCGTCCCACCATCCATCGAGGACGCTCAGATGAAGAGCGCCGTTGGCCACAGCTTTCATCCCGCTTGTGCCGCAGGCCTCAAAGGGGCGCCTGGGGGTGTTGAGCCACACATCACAGCCCTGCACCATGGTGCGAGCGATGTCAAGGTCATAGTCTTCGAGGAAGACCATGTGCCTTCTCAGCTTGTCGCGATTGGATGTCTGGACCAGTTGTTTGATCAGATCCTTGCCTTGTGTATCCTGGGGATGGGCTTTCCCGGCAAAAATGATCTGCGCCGGCCGCGAATCGTTGGTGAGGAGCTTCTCGAGTCTTTCAATGTCTTTGAGAATGAGATGGGCTCTTTTGTAAGGGGCAAAACGACGGGCAAAACCGATGGTGAGAGTCTCTGTGTTCAGCACGTCGTCAGCCAAGGCCAGTTCTCTGTCGGATACCCCTCTTTTGGCCATTTGTTTCCGGAGGCGCGAGCGTGTGAAGGCCACAAGCCTTTCCCTGCCTCGCTCATGAGCCCTCCAGAGTTCGGTGTCCGGGATCTTGTCCACCCTTTCCCAGATTTTGATGTTGTCCGGATCCTCAATCCATCGCGGGCTGAGGTAGCGATCAAAGTGCTCGGCCATGCCCTTGGAGACGAAAGAGGGGATATGAACGCCGTTCGTGATATGGACAATGGGCAGGTCCTCCTCAGGCGCTCGGGACCAGATCCTCTGCCACATCCTGCGACTCACCTTGCCATGGAGCCGGCTCACCCCGTTGTTCCAGTTGGACAGGCGCAAGGCAAGAACCGCCATGGAGAACTCTTCATCTTTGTTTCTCGGGTCCAGTCTGCCGAATCCCAGGAGAACATTGATAGAGATCCCCAAGGACCTGGCAAAGCCGTCAAAATACGTTCGCACCAGGTCCGGATGAAAGGCATCAATCCCCGCGGGGACGGGCGTATGGGTCGTGAACACGCTCGTGACCCGGACGAATTCCACAGCTTCGTTGAAGCTCAGGCCGGCCTCCTCTCTCAGCTCTCGAATCCTCTCGAAAACAGCGAATGCGGAATGCCCCTCATTCATGTGGAACACGGCCGGTCTGATACCCATAGCTCTCAGCATCCGTGCGCCACCGATGCCCAGGACAATCTCCTGGCGTATCCTCATTTCCCGGTCTCCGCCATAGAGTTCGGACGTGATTTCCCTCACTCCCGGTGAATTTTCTTTAAGGTTCGTGTCCAGAAGGAAGAGCTTGGTCCTTCCCAGGTTGACCTGCCAGCATTGGACTCTTGCTTCTTCTCCCTTGAGGTCGATGGAAATGGTTAAGGGGTGCCCCTCGCCGTCTCTTATGAGATTCATGGGCATGGTGGTGAACTGGTTGATGGGATAACTCTCCATTTGCCAGCCGTCCTGTATGAGGTACTGCCTGAAATAGCCTTTCTGGTAAGCCAGGGAGACGCCCATAACCGGGTAGTTCAGGTCGCTGGCTGATTTTAGGTGGTCGCCGGCCAGGATGCCCAGACCTCCCGAGTAGATGGGAAGACAGTCGGCAACACCACACTCGGCGGTGAAATAGGCGACCGAGAACGGCTGGCTCAGCGGGCCGAACAATTTCGAGTCCGGCGTCTCGGACATGTAACGGTCAAATTCTCTCTTCACCCTTTCCAGGTGAGCGCAGAACCCCTGGTCGGCAGCCAGACTCTTGAGGTCATCCTGCTTGAGTCGGCCGAGGAACTCCACGGGATTTTCTCTTGTTTCTTCCCAGAGGTCAGGACTCATGCTCCTGAAAAGGCTTTCTGCGTCATAGTTCCAAACAAACCAGAGATTGTCGGAGAGTGTGCTCAGGGCTTCTATGGCATGAGGAAGTCGCGGTTTTACATCCAGCATCTTAATGGGCGTCGTCATAGCATCCATTCTCCTCGGGGTCACGGGCTCGATTTCGGCTGAAACTTAAAAATCAGGTGCGGGGGTTCAATGCCGACAACTGAAACTCCTTCCTTGGGCAAGATGATGTCCTCGCGGGTGATCGCAAAGACCGTCCGCCCTACGGAAGCCGTGGAAAGGTCCAGTTCAGCATGAACGTTCTTATTCGTCAGAGTGCCTGCGTCTTTGCGAAGACCGCGAACCCGGATCCGCACAGTGGGGTCTACGGGCTCCACAACTTCCATGCGGGCCGGCACATTCTTTAACTCCGCAGGCACCGTAAGGGCAACCTCGAAATTCTGCTGCCCTGCGAGCAGAAGCCACGAGAAAAGGACAAGCGCAAGAGCGCCTCCTTTGGCCTTCCACTGATGGAAAAGGAGAGACTTCAGCCTCTGTTCCCAGGTCGTCTTAGGCGGTGAAGCCGGTCCCATGGATTCCTGCAACAGCCTGGAAAGCTGCTCCGGGGAGGCGGCGGGCAGGATTTTCTTTCGCGCCAAGAGCGTGACCTGCCCTCTTTCTTCAGATGCAACCACCATCAGCGCGTCACACTTTTCACTAAGACCCATTGCCGCTCTGTGCCTTGTGCCCCACTCCTTGGGAAGGTTCTCGTCCGTGCTGAGGGGGAGGTAGGAAGTGACAAGAATCATTCGACCGTCCCTGACCAGCGCGGCCCCGTCGTGGAGAGGAGATTCCTTTTTGAAGACCGCCATGAGGACTTCACGAGTGGGGTCTCCCTGCAGGTCTTGTCCGCGGGTAATCCACTGCTCCACCCTGTCGTTCCTTTCAAGGATGAGGAGGGCGCCGATCCTGCGCTCCGCCAACGAGAATATGCTATCTGAGAAACTCTGAAGCCATTTCCCCGGTTTCGCTCTTTTCCGAAACCCGAAAGCCTGGAGAGGATCGACCCGTTCAAGGACCTGGCGGATCTCGGATTGGAAGAGAATGATGATAAGCAGCACCAGGACTTGCCAGAAAATATGAAAGACCCATGTGGTCATGAACAGGCCCCAACTCTGAGCCAAAGTGTAGACCACACCCAGAGCAAGCAGGCCGACGAGAGCGTTAAAGGCCTTGGTTCCCTTGAACCACAGAAAGAGGTAATAAGCAAGGACGGCTAGAAAGAGAATGTCCAAAACATCTTGAATGCGGAGATTGGTGAAAATGGCCTGGAGGTTCATGAGACAGCCCTTCCATAAATTTCCGTCATCTCCGAAAGCTTGAGGCTCAAGGAGGGGGTCAGGCGGTGCGAAACAAGCCGCCATGACCAGTTTCCATGATTGAACGCAGGATGATTCATGCGGGCCTCTGCTCCAAGGCCGAGGATGTCCTGCATGGGGAATATCGCCATGCCAGCCACGGACATCATAGCCAGGCGAATCAGTTCCCAGTGAACATTATCAGCGATCGCCTCCTTTCCAAGATAAAAGGACAGGCGCTTCTTGTCTTCAGGAGAAGCCTCTTCCTCGAACCACCCCCGGGCTGTGTTGTTGTCGTGAGTGCCTGTGTAAGCCACCGATCTTTCACGATGGTTGTGGGGAGCATAAAGACTGACGGGCAAATCAGGTCCAAAAGCGAAGAGAAGGACTTCCATGCCCGGAAAGCCGAAGTGGTCCATGATCTTCCGCACATCCGGTGTGATTGTGCCCAGATCCTCCGCAATGAGGGGCAATCGGGGAAACCTCTCCGTCAGTTCCGTAAAAAAGTCCTTTGCCGGTGCCTCCACCCATCGGCCGTTAACTGCGACCTTCTCATCGGCAGGCACTTCCCAATAACTGATAAATCCTCGAAAATGATCCAGCCTCACCAGGTCGAAGAGGCTTAAGTTGTGGCCGATGCGCCGGATCCACCATTCGTAGCGCCGCTCCTTCATCACATCCCATCTGTAAACGGGATTGCCCCAGAGCTGGCCTGTTTTGCTGAAGTAATCGGGGGGAACCCCGGCGACGGTCAGAGCATTCCTTGTGACCGAGTCCAAATTGAATATCTCGGGATGGACCCATACATCCGTGCTGTCATGAACGACATACATCGGAATGTCGCCGATAATGCGAATTCCCCTCCGGTTGCAATAGGCTTTGAGATTCGACCACTGTTTGAAGAAGACATACTGAAGGAATTTAACTTTCTCCGCGTCTTCCGAAATAGGGCCTGACATCGACTTGAGCGCTGCCGGCCTTCTGTCCCGGTATTCCTCGGGCCAGTCGCACCAGGCCTTCTTTCCGTAATGGGTCTTGAGGGCCGTGAACAAAGCAAAATCATCCAGCCAAGAGCGGTTGACCAGACAAAAATTCCTGTATTCCTCCGGCACTGCGCTTTTTGCAAAGCGATCGAAAGCCTCTGAGAACAATCGGTCTTTATAAGCCGTGGCCGCTTCGTAGTCGACCTTCTCCGCAGGGAATGCCGGTAGAGGTTCCAGGTCTTCCCGGGCAAGCAGACCCTCCTGGACCAGGAGTTCCGGACTGATCAGGAGAGGGTTGAAAGCAAAGGCGGAAGTGCTGTGGTAGGGTGAACTGCCTGATCTCGTATCCGTTGGATTAAGAGGGAGACACTGCCAGTAATGCTGTTTGCTTTCCGCCAGGAAATCGGCGAAGCGGTACGCCCAAGGGCCCAAGTCTCCTGTGCCGAAGGCAGAGGGAAGAGAGGTGAGGTGCAGGAGAATGCCGCTTCCTCGTTTGTTCATGATAGGTTGAAATCCTGTAACACGATTACGGAGATGTGACAAGATCAAAGAAAAAGCATAGCCGATTGCACGACGTGGATCAACAGGATTCTTGACCCGTGAAGGCGAGGGCGAAACATGCAGGCCGACTCGATTCGGTAGATTTGAGTCTGCACGATAAGGCCGCGGTAAGAAAAGTGAAGGGTGGGGGAGGGGGTTATCTCCTATGTGAATAGTATTCTTCCAGGGAATGAAGTTTTGCCAGATAGGCTTTTCGAAAACGAAAGTCCGGGTAAATCTGTATCTCTTTTACAAGAGGGCCGAGGTAGGGGAAAGGGTCGATGCCATATAGATTTTTCCCTTCTTTGTCCGCTTCGTGGATGATGAGAAGGGAATAATAGGTCCCCAGAAGCCTCAGCCCGAGTGGCCGACGAAAGAGATAGGCCCTCCCGCCGATGGTGTTGAGGAAGAAGCCTGCGTAATGATACAACACTTCCTTGGAAGGTCTTACACCTTCAGGGTCCGGACAACGGTCGCCGAGGCTGACCCAACGGAAGAAGATATCCAGGTTCATCTCAAGGCTATCCGATTCATTGGCAACGATCTCTCTGATGAGACGAAGGTCTTTTTTTTCAAGAACCCGGAAGAGGTAGAAGATGTTCTCATTGAGCAGGGCGGAGTCCACCCCTTCGCCGGCCGGGATTGGCAGCTTGGCGGACAAGCGCCTTAGGACTCTCTTAAAATGCTCGAAGGAATCCGTTCCCTCTTCAATGTGGCGGACATAGTCCCTGGTGTTCAGATAATTGAAAAAATCGCGAGCGTCTTTTTCAACCCTTTTGCAGGAGTCTTCTTTGCTCTCGCGTTCTTGCTGAACAATCTCCTGAGATACCACCGGAACCTTTCCCGCCTGTGTTTGCAACTCATTCTCGTGACCAGTTTCTTTTGCTACGGAAGGAACCCTTTCAGTTGCCGCCGGCTTTTCGCTCTCCTTGCGGCCCTGTTCCATTCCCAGGAAATATCCGGCCAGAATAGCGACAAGTGCGATCAAGAGGATGGATATCCACCACCAAACCCGCCTGCCTTGTCCCCTTTCTCTCTTTGCCATGGTCTCTCCTCATTTCAGCCTTTCAGCTCTAACGCAGGCCTTAGGCCGCACAACCAGACGTTTCTCTAAATCCGACTCATGGGAAGGTCTCTTCCTGAAATCCGAAAGCTGCGGGTTTTCATATATCTTCCGCGTCGGGGGGATTAAAGTCCCGAAGGGACGTTATATGAAATCTGAGTTAGCAGATTTCATTGCCAAGAAGTTACAATCTAAGAGCCGAAAGTCTCAGAAGCTGTCTCCAAAGGGAACTTCAAGGTCACAACCGTTCCTTTGTTGACTTCGCTGCTGATCTTGATCTCGCCGTGATGATTCATGACCACCTGGTAGACCAGAGTCAATCCCAAGCCTGCTCCCTTGGTTTTGGAGGTGACGAAAGGGTCGTAAACAGCAGCCAGCTTTTCCTTTGGGATGCCACAGCCCGTATCCTTAATCACGATGATGAGGTCGCTGTCGATCCGATTTGCCCGAAGGGTGAGGATTCCGCCGCCGGGCATGGCCTCTACCGCATTTTCCAACAAGTTGTTAAGAGCCGTCAATATCTGATTCGCATCCAACTTCATACTGGGAAGGTCCGTAGCGAATTCCGTGACAACTTTCACTCCTTGTTTGCTCGCCAGGGGTATAGCTTGCTTCGCCGCCTCCAAAATGAGCGGTCCCGGCTTTTCAAAGTTCAGATGAAAACTCTGAACCTCGGAAAACTCCCGGATCCGCCTTACCAGGTTCTCCAGTCGAGCCGTCTCACCTATGATAATGTCAACATACTTGCCTACCCTGTCATGGGTGCTGCTCTCTTTCTTGATTCGTTGAGCAAAACCACCGATTGTCATGATGGGGTTTCGGATTTCATGTGCTACTCCTTGGACCAGATTCCCCATGGCCGCAAGACGCTCGGTTCGAATCAGCTTCTGCTGGGTAATCCTGAGCTCTTGGGTTGTCATCTCATAGCTTTCTTCGAGCCGCTTGTAAAGATTCGCATTTTCTATGGCAATGGCCACTTGTTGGGATATGGCGTAGAGAAGCTCGAGATCCGCACGATTGAACGGCTCTCCAGATTTCTTGTTGATCACCTGGATGGCTCCGATGGGTGCGTTCCTCAGCGTCATGGGAACACAAATCATGGATTTCGTACTGAACCCGGTGATCCGGTCGAATTTGTCACTGAATCGCTCTTCCTTGGTGACATCCTGGATTACCATCGGTTTTCCAGTTTGAACGACATATCCGGCGATGCCCTCTCCCAGCTTGAGGGTAATCTTTTTGATGGGATCTTTCTTCTCTCCCCTGGCAAGCCTCACGAAAAGCTCTTGGTTCCTCTCGTCGAGCTGGTAGATGGAACTTGCCTCGGCATGGATGAATTCCTCGGCCCACTTCATAGCCCTGTCCAGCACGTCTTCGATCTCCAAGGATGAATTAATCAGAGAAGCCGACCTCAAGATCGCGGTCAACTCCTTGCGGTAGAGATCTTCGCGAGCCTCTCGTCTCAAAATAACCTGCCCCTCTTACTCATCCCCATGCAGTACGTTTTCCAGAGCGCTGGCGCGAAGGCATCCGGCTGAAAAGCAGCGGATCAGCAGCCTTCACGGTAACATACTGCAAATCGAAGGAGGAGGCAATGAAATCTGCCTTGGCGGTATTCTTCCCAGAGCCTGAGATTGCGCTTTATTAACCAAGGCTCTTGATGATAAAGAGCACAGAAGAGAGAGCAGATCACCAGCGAGGCGTTGCTAGGGCCAAGGAGCGAGGACAAGGCGTATGAAGCAATACTCTGCAAGCCTGCCCCGAACGCCGGGGGGACGAGCAAACGCGGCCGGCCTTCGGCTGGAAGGCAACGCCGCTTGAGCTTTGCGAAATTCCGGCATGGCGGGGAGATGATGCCTTGATGGTGGATCACGATACGCTCTCGCGCTTGCAGGAGGAGATGCAATGAAGGTGTTGCTGACCAATGACGATGGCATCTATGCGCCGGGATTGCAGGCACTGTACGAGGAGCTGAAGAAGGACTTCGAAGTCGACGTCGTGGCGCCCGACACGGAGATGAGCGCAGTAGGGCATGCCATCACTCTCACGTCGCCGCTTAGGGTCCAGAGCGTCCACAAGAATGGATCGTTTTTTGGATACGGGGTCAAGGGCACGCCCGCTGACTGCGTCAAGATTGCGGTCCAGGAACTCTTGAAGGAGCCCCCTCAGATCATCCTATCAGGGATCAACCTTGGTGCCAACGTGGGAGTGAATGTGCTTTACTCCGGCACCGTGTCGGCTGCCACGGAAGGCGCATTCCTCGGCATTAAATCCGCGGCCCTTTCGCTCAACACGAGCCTAAACCCGGACTTTCGTTTTGCCGCCCGGTTCGCTCGGGAGATCATTCGGTTCATGATCGAGCGCGGACTGCGAGAAAGGACGGCTCTCAATGTCAATATCCCGGCCGTCTCCTTCTCTGAGATTCGCGGGGTCGCCATTACCCGGCAGGGCATGGCCAGATTCAAGGAGAGATTTGAGCGCCGTGTGGACCCCAGAGGGAACGTTTACTATTGGCTCACCGGAGAAACGCCCCTGGAAGATGCCATTCCGGATGCCGATGCTCTTGCCCTTAAAGAGAACAAGATCACCATCACCCCCATCAGCTATGACCTGACGTGCCTGGAAGAAATGAAAAGATTGCGCGCCCATCCCCTGCCTGACTTGGAAAGCCTCAGGAACCGGGAACCGATCAGTTGATCAAATGGAGAGATCTTTTCCAGTGGGGCCACGACCAATAAATGAAAAAGGCTTTACCTTTAATCGATTGGGAAGGCACGAATCCCCAGAACCTGCTGTCATAGCTTTGATCCCTGTTGTCCCCCATGACAAAATAATGACCTTGCGGGACAGTAACAGGACCAAAGGTGTACGGCCGCTCCGGATTGTTGTCTTCGCTCGCACGACTGTAGTAGCCATGCCCGTCATTCAGGGGCTTGCCGTTGATAAAAATCTTTGTTCCCTGAATTCGGACTGTATCCCCGGGAAGTCCGATGACGCGCTTGATGAAATCCTTGCTTTTGTCTTCAGGATAGATGAACACAATCACGTCCTCGCGATCGGGCTGGCTGATCGGGATTAGCGTGGTACGAACAAAAGGGATCTTGACTCCGTAAATGAATTTGTTGACCAGGATGTGATCACCCACCAGAAGGGTCGGCTCCATGGACCCAGAGGGAATTTTGAAAGCCTGGACAACGAAAGTTCTTATGAACAGAGCAAGCAGGACCGCGACGGCCGCCGCTTCGACATACTCCCTGAATGTGCTCTTTTTCTTGATGGTCTCCTTGTCACTGGTTTCCCGCAAGTAATCTTCCTCCTCTGACTTTGCGCGCGCGACTTCGGCCTGAACGAGCTGTCCGGCCAGCCGGTTCGGATGGTCTCCAGAGAAGAACGGCATTTAAAGACCGTGACGCGCCCCGTGCGAGACCAAATGCTCTTACATCTCTCTAAACGTCCAAAAATAGTTATTTAATCCCCCCAAAAGCGCTTTGTAAAGGAATTTTTGTGCACACAAGATCTGGTATTAATTTCTTTGATTGTACCCTACATACACACAAATTATGTCAAATTTAGTTAATTTATGAGAAATTTCTTGACAAATATGGGCATAAAAGTATGATATTAGGCCAGTGCGAGAGGAGATGAGCAAACCGTAGGTCTGGAGGATAAATTGCCACAGAATATTGTGAGAGAGATTCGAGAGGAGCTCTTGATGAGCAAAGCGGAGTTGGCTAGAAAGGCGGGCGTTTCACCTCTGACCATTGATCGAATTGAGAGAGGCAAGAACTGCCGCATGGAGACAAGGCGAAAAATCATTCTGGCCCTCGGTTACAATCTTTCCGATAAAGACAAGATTTTTCCCGAGGATTGACAAAGGTAGAATATGGCTACTCCAAAGAAAAACCAGCTCGTCGGCTTGGACATCGGTTCGCATTCGATCAAGCTTGCTGAAATTGAGGATACGAAAAAGGGGAAAATCCTTAAGAGTTTCGGGATCATTGGACTGCCTCAGGATGCGATTGTGGAAGGCGCCATCAAGGAGATGGAAATCGTCTCTTCAGCGATAAAGACGCTCTACAAGCACCTGAAGATAAAGAATAAGAACGTGGTGACATCCATATCCGGCTACTCCGTCATAGTGAAAAAGATTACGATCCAGAAAAGAGGAGAGGCCGAACTGGAAGCCACGATTCAGGATGAGGCGGAACAATATATTCCCTTTGATATAAACGACGTCAATCTCGATTACGAGATCCTCTCCTCATCAGACGACAAGGACCGGCAAGAAAAGGGAGCAAAGGAAGACAAGGGGCTCATGGATGTCATGTTGGTCGCTGCGAAAAAGGACATCGTGGAAGACTATGAAAGCCTCCTCCATCTCACCGGTCTCAATCCTGCCATTCTCGACGTGGATGCCTTTGCCCTTCAAAATGCCTTTGAGTCGGCTTTGGAGGAGATCTCCGGATGTTATGCTATTGTGAACGTGGGTGCCGAGGAGTTGGGCATCAACGCCATCAAGAACGGCGTATCCATCTTTACAAGGGATTCCTCTTATGGCGGCTACCAAATCAACGAGGCGATCATGTCCAAGTTCGGTGTCTCATACGAGGAAGCCGAAAAAATCAAATTGGGAGGAACAAAGATCGAGAGCAAAGAAAGAGAAACCCTGGAGGACGTATTTACCTCCGTGGTTTCAGGATGGGTGAATGAGATCAAAAGGGCTCTGGATTTTTTGAGCACTACCTATCCTGATGAGAGTATCGAGAAGATTTTCGTCAGCGGCGGCTCGTGCCGGATTCCAAGTTTTCAGAAATATCTTGAAATAGAGACGGAAATCCCGGTGGTGGAAATGAACCCTTTCGCGAATCTCCAGATTAACGACAAATTCTATGATCCTAAATACTTGAACTATATGGCTCCCCAGGCTGCGGTTGCCGTGGGCCTGGCATTGAGGAGTGTTGGGGACAAATGATTCGAATTAATCTATTGCCCTTCAGGGCGGCGAGAAAGAAAGAGAACATTAGAAGGCAAATCAGTATCTATGTTCTCAGCGTAGCCTTTCTGCTCATTGTCCTGGTCTACGCTTTCCTCCAGCTCCATAGCACACTCAGCGGACTTAAGGCGGAGGAGCAGAGGCTGCAAGCGGAGGTCAAAACCTATGAAGTGACGATTAAGAAAATCGCCCAGCTGGAAAAGAAGATCAAGGAGATCAGGTCCAAGCTGGAAGTGATCAAGGAGCTGGAGAGGAACAAGACTGGTCCGGTCCATCTCCTGGACGAGATCGCCATGGCGGTTCCCAAGGAGAAGTTGTGGTTGACAGGCATTAAGGAGTCAAAGGGCTCCCTTACTCTCCAGGGGACGGCCATGGACAACGAAACCGTTGCTCTTTTCATGACGAATCTTGAGCGGTCGGATTACATTTCTGCTGTGGATTTGATGAGTACTCGCTTGAGAAATATGCCCGAATACAAGTTGAGCGTCTCTGATTTCGTTTTAGAATGCAAAACGTACGCCTTCAAAGAGAAACCGGTGGCTACTAAAGGGAAGAAATAAAAGGACGGGTGGGCAATGGAGAAAGGGTCGTTCACTGAAAAAGTCGAAAAGATCAAGATGCCGCACAGGATAGCGATCCTGGCAGGGACCATTGTCGTTCTTGCAGGGCTGTTCGTGTGGCTTGTTTATCTCCCCAAGAGCGAGGAAATCGCGGCCGCCCGCCAAGAGATCGCGAAGCTCCAGGTAAAACTGAATCAGGCCAAGCTGAAGGCGCGAGCTTTGAGCAAATTCGAAGCGGAATACGCCGAAGTGGACGCCCAGTTCACCGAGGCTCTGAATCTTCTCCCCAACACGAAAGAGATTCCTTCCCTCCTGAAGGCGATCACCCAGTTGGGCACGGATTCGCAGCTGGACTTTATGCTCTTCAGCCCCCAGAGGGAAAGGCCTAAGGATTTTTATATGGAAATACCTGTATCCATCGAAGTAAGCGGCTCCTACCATAACGTAGCCGTGTTTTTCGACAAGGTCGGACGCATGGAGCGGATCATCAACATTCTCAACGTATCCATGAACCCGGTGAAAGAAAGGTCGACAACCCTGACGACCAAGTGCGATGCAGTGACTTATCGATTCAAAGGTGAAACCGATGCCACTCAACAAGCCAAAAAATAGTTGTCTTCTGATGCTGGGTCTCTGTTTTGTGGTCTCAGAAGCGGCGGCGGCGTCCCAGGATGTGATCTACAAGCCGAACCATCCGCTCAAACAGGTGATTGACCAGCAGGCTGTGAAGGCGGAGCCGGCCAAAGAAGCAAAGAAGGAAAAGACGACGTATTTCTATGACCCTGCCGGCAAGACCGATCCGTTCAAGTCTTTTATCGCCGAACAGGAGGAGATGGCGGAGAAGGTTAAGAGGAAACCCCGAACGTATCTCGAGACCCTTGATTTGTCCCAGCTGGAACTGATCGCCATTGTTGTGGGCCCGCACGGCAACTACGCCATGGTGCGCGATTCCAAGGGAACGGGTCACGTCATCGTCAAAGGGACGGCGATCGGCACAAACGGCGGAGTGGTGGACAACATCACCGAACGGGAAGTGGTCATCAAGGAAGAATACAGGGATTTCAAAGGAACGATGCGGTCCAAAGATATATCCAAGAAACTGCCCTCGCTCATGTAAGAGTCGGGAACACGGATTTTTTGCGAAAGAGGGTTGAGCAATTCACATTCAAGGAGTGAATCCATGGGGAAGATGCCGAGCCTGATGAAAAAGGGATTGTCCTTTGTTGCATACCTGGCGATGGCGGGTTTGACCGTGAGCGGCTGCGCCACGGTTCCTAATAACCCCGCCGCCAGGGAAAAGGCCAAGGCCCCCGTCATCCAGTCCGTAGAGGTACGTCCATCTGCGGACCGAGTGGTGGTGGAGTTTATCAACTCTGAGGCAGCGCCTTATACGGCTTTCAAGCTCCTGGACCCTCCCAGGATTGTTCTTGACATTCGCGGAGAGCTCGCTGATGCGCTGCCCCGTACCAAAGAGGTGCAAGAGGGAGGGGTCACGGCTATCCGTCTGGAAGAGGGAAAGACACAAGCCATGTCTTCCCGGGCCGTCATCGGCCTCAGCCGCCCCGTGGATTTTGACGTGAAGGCTTCCGACAGCATTATAGCCGTTACCATTACCCCTGAGAAAGAGATTCCCCGGGCTTCCGAAGCGGCGCAAGAGGATGCCGAAGCTGGGAAGAAGGAGCCGGTTACTCCCTCGGAACCGAGAATCTTTTTCAAAGATCGTCCCGGAAACCTGACTCAGATTCTGGGCCTTGACTTCACACTGCTGGATCAAGGTAAATCCAGGCTTGTGGTCACTACGGATAAAAAAGTGCGCTATGATCTCAATCAGAAGGGACCGAAAAGCCTGCTTTTGAACATTTCGAAAGCCACTATCCCGCCCCTCATCATGAGGCATATGGATTCCAGGTATTTCGAAGGAGTGGTTGAACTGGTCAAGACTTCTCTCTCCCCGTCAGATCAAGGGGTTGCCATCGCCATAACGCTCAGGGAAATGGTACCCTTTCATGTGAAGCAATCTGACACGGGCATCAGCATTGATTTTGGTCCCACAACGATCAAACCACCGGAAAAAAGGATCGTTCCTCTCCAGCAGGCTCAGGCCTCCACGGTACCCAAAACCCCTGCCCCGGTACGCGCCCAGGCTCCTGTGCCTCAGCAAGGAGCTCAAACGCAAAAGCAGATCCAATGGCAGGAGGTGCCGGGAGTGATAGGCATTGATGCTCTGAAGACGGTTGGGCCGGGGGTGAAAAAGAATTACACCGGCGCTGCCATGACCATGGATTTTGTGAACGCGGACGTTGCGAATATCCTTCGTCTCGTAGCGGAAGTGAGCAATTTGAACATTGTTTGGGGACCGGAGGTGAAAGGGTCGGTTTCGATGCGGTTGAAAGATGTGCCGTGGGACCAGGCACTGGACCTTGTGCTGGACAACAACAACCTGGGCATGAGGAAGCAAGGCAACGTGATCTGGGTGACCACGAAGGCCCAGATGGCACAGATTGAAGCGGAAGAGAAAAGGAAGATCCAGGAATACGAAGCCAGGCTGGAAGCGGAAAGGAAAAAGCTTCTCCAGGAAAAAGAAAAAGAGAAAGGAGCTCGAACCTCTGGTGACCCAGTACATCCCGGTGGATTTCGCGAAGGCAAGCGAAATCGTTCCTCTCCTCACATTAAGTGGGACGGGCAAGAGCCGAGGCGGCAAACTTAGCGTGGATACCAGAACCAACATGATTATCATGAACGATATCGCTTCCAATGTGCGAAGTGCCAGGGATACGGTGAAGATATTCGATACGCCGGTGAAGCAAGTCATGATCGAGGCCCGGATTGTAGATGCCACGGACGATTTCCAGAGAGACTTGGGGGTAAGATGGGATAATTTCCAGATCCAGCACCGCACCAGCACAGGTGTTCCTTTCACGGGCTTTGATGCCGTCCAAACGACTCCCGGTGACCCCAGCGGTTTTCCGGGAGGCAGCAGGTTGGCAAGCCCCGTGTTCACTTCAAACTCGCCGGAGGAGTGGGCACCCAACCTCGGTCTCGTCTTCTCAAAATTGAGCGCCTCGCAGCTGACCGCCACGGTTCTGGATGCGAAGCTCGCCCTGTCGGAGGCGGAGGGGAAAACGAAGATCATCTCCGCGCCAAAGGTCATTGCCATGAACGGCCAGGCTGCCACCATCAGCCGGGGTGATTCCATCATCATCCCTGCGACGGAAAACGTGGCATCCACCACTCTTGATGCCACTCTCTCGCTGGAGGTGACGCCCACGGTCAGCTACAACAACTACGTCTCTCTCGACGTGAAGGTTACGGATGACAATGCCCCCACGAACACGAGGATCCAGAAGAAATCCATTAACACGAAATTGATGGTCAAAAGCGGGGATACTATCGTTATAGGCGGCATCTATTCTGAAGACGAATCGTTGAACGAAGACGGCATCCCGGGGCTGAGGCGGGTCCCGCTATTGGGGTGGTTGTTCAAGGCCCAGAGCTCAAGCCTCAACAAAAGGGAACTTCTGATCTTCCTTACCCCAACGGTGCTTCCTGCTTACACGAAATCCTAGCCCATTCCTGATTCATCCCTCAAAAAGCCTCTCCTCTTAAGGGGAGGCTTTTTTTGTGGGGCGGAGATGAGATGAGCGCCGACTACATCTCGTCCGATCCTCGCGCCGCGTTGAGTATGCTCAGGAGATCCAGCATGCGATCGAGATGGAAGGCCGCATCCAGGGAATTGTTCTTGTATGCGATAAACGGCACGGAGGCTGCCCTGGCGGTTTCAAAATCCACAGGCGAATCTCCAATGTACACGGCTTGCTGAGGATCGATAGCAAAGAATCGCAGAATCTTCAACAAAGACTCGGGATGAGGTTTGGGATTCTTCACGTCCATGGAGGAAACCACGATGTCGAAATACTCGCTCAGATCGTTCATCTCCAAGACTTTGCTGATGGTGTTGCTCCTGTTCGTGGCGATGGCAAGACCAAATCGTGGTTTCAAGGATTCTAGGACTTCCCGCAAGCCCGGCTCAATGGTCATGGTCCTGATAAAGGGAGTGTAGTCCATCTCCCACCGGTAGGCTCGCGCCTGGTCAACGTAAGGTGTTCCCTCAAAGATGTGCTGGATGGATTCATCTGCCGTGTGCATGTGCACATAGGCGATTTTGTCATCCGTCATGGGGGGAAGCGCAAAACGCGCGAGGAGATGGTTGTAGAAGTGAATATTGGATTGACGGGAGTCGAACAGGACTCCGTCACAATCAAAGATCACCGCGAAGATACTTTTCAAATGATTACTCACAACAATCCTTCACCGAAACCGGCCACGGCGCACGGGAAAAAATGAATGTCTTTCGCCATGCGCCGTGGACCCTGTGCTCTGCGCCGGTAGTTGCGACCAAACCTCCGGTCGGGGTGGGGAGAAAGCCATTTGAACTTGCGAAATTCCGTCCCGCCCCGGAAATGGCCGTCTTTCAGGAGCCTGTCAGTACTCGGAATACTTCGATCTCGAGGATATTTTGGGCTGCGAGACTTCAGATTTATCCTCTTGATGAATCTGAACCCAGGTTTTTACGTAGGCCACCACGAGTCCGCACGCGATGATGGCCAGTGCTAGGTACAAGAAACCCATAAAAATGAAGTACTCAACATTCCAAAGCCATTCAAAAGAAAGAGGTGTCATACCATTCCTCCGTTATGCTGAATCATGAGAGACAAGTGCGCTTCGCTGACGAGTGACAAGTAACGAGTTCCTCTTCCTTGTCACTTGTTCACTTGTCACTCTGTTACTCGTTGACTTGCTTCTGTATTCTGACGTTGAAAGCTACTTCGCTGCATTCAGCTCTTTCTCTCTTGGAAAAACGGGCAGGTATCTGTAAGAAGCCGAGAACAAAAGGAAGCCGTACCCGATGACCGACATCGAAATGCCCCATTCCTGCCAGGTAGGGAGATAACTCCAGAACCTGGTAAAGGGCATAACAGGGATGGCGAGGGCCACAACGATGAAGAGAAAGCGATTGAGAACAATGCCGGTACAGTTCAGCAAACAGGCAAGAATCAACAAACCCTGGTTCTGCCTCGCTTGTTTCGAAATCAGGATGACGGCAGGAACGATCCCGCAGACGATGATTTCCAAACCCATGAGCCAAGCACCGTAGGGACCTTCCCGAAAGAACTCCGTGAAGGTGAGCCCGGCCCTGGGAACAATGCCGTAGACCCAGGCAAGAGTGTCGATGACTTTGAAAACCAGGTAGATACACAGAAGCCAGCCGGATATTTTGGCCAGCAATTGGACGGTGCCGGGAGGAACGAGCCTCTTCCGGGTGAATGCTTCCGTCAACTTGGTACAGAGGATGGTAAAACATGGACCGGCAGCGATGGCAGAGAGAATAAAAAGGAAAAAAGTCCAGGGCCAGATGTAAAAGCCTTCTCTTGCCACGAAAGGACGAGCGTACATCACACCGAACATGCCGCCCAAGGACCCTTGGTGGAAAAAAGAAAGGAAGGTGCCGGTAGCGGCAAAAAGCGCCATGATATGGTGAAGGTTGAGTCCGAACAGGCGGAACTCGCGGATCTCATCCAGCTTGCGGTTCTCCAGGATAAGAGGCAGATACTCGATCGTGAGAACTCCCAGATAGGCGGTGATGCAGAAAGAGACTTCGGTCAGCATGGAATGAATATTGGCATGCCAGAAAATAAACCATCCTCTCACGGGTTGTCCGATGTCGATGCCCAGCATGGCAACGGCGCCGGAGTAACAAATAAACCCGATGATCACGGCCGCGTTGATGACATCCTTCAGTTCTTTCCTGCCGATAATGTAGGTAAGGAACCCCGAGAAAAACGCCCCTGCTCCCAAAGCTATGAGAGATAAATCAAAGACGATCCACAGGGCGAAGGCGAAGATATCGCTCATGTTGGTTTGGTTGAGGCCTTTCCAGAGGCAAAGGAAAGCAGACACGAGGCCCCAGAGCAAAAGAAAAAGCCATGGGAGCGTCCACGCTAAGAACACCTGCGGAGAGCACCTTTTTACTCCTTCTGGAATCAATGGCGCGTCCATTAACGACCCTCCTCAAAAATCATTAAAGGGCATCGAAGCTCCGAGCTGCCGATTACCATTCTTCGATCTTGTATTTGTCAGGATCACTCCTGACGGACCATTCATAGTTCATCCATGTTTCCTTGGCCAGGGGCTTGAATTGGCCTGGCAAGTAGTTATCGCCACTTTTTCGAACCCAATCTCTGGATGAGAGGTAGTAGACCTTGGGTTGGGTGCCCAGCCGCTCCAGCAGTCTGAAAGCATGGGGCATCAACACAAGCTTGGACACTTTGTGCTTGGGGTTGTTTAGATCGCCGAAGATGATGGCCTTTGCCGGGCAAGCCTCGGCGCATGCGGGAATGTATTCATCCTCCTCTATTTCCCGGCGCCCCTCGACATAAGCCTTGGCTTTGGCCCGCATGAGCCGGTGGTGGCAGAAAGTGCATTTCTCTACCACTCCCCTCATCCGGGGGGACACTTCAGGAGACAAGTATCGTTCGAGGCCTTTTCCCTTGGGAAAGTACCCGTCATACCAGTTGAAATACCTGGCCTGATAAGGACAAGCGGCCTCGCAGTACCTGCACCCGATGCATCGGGTGTAGATCTGGCTGACGATGCCTGTATGATGGTCGATCTTCGTGGCCGTGGCCGGACACACCGAAACGCAGGGCGTATGAAAGTCACAGTGCATGCAGGGCCTTGGGAAATAGCTGACCTCCGTATGGGGGAAGTCTTTGCCGTTCGTGATCTTGTAAAGGGGCATCCAGGAAAGCCTGCGTTGCATATTGGATTCATCCGGTCGAACAGAGACATTATTTTCTGAAAGACAGGCGATCGAGCAAGCGCCGCAACCGACGCACTTGTCCAGGTCGATGACCATGCCATAACGGTAATTACGTCCCTTTCCTTCACTTTTTTCTGTCACTTAACTTACCTCGCATTCAAATCTTTTGAAACCTGACCGGAGTAGACCACCAAACGGGGTAACCGCTCAAGGGATCTGTTCCTCCGGAGATGATCCGGTTAGGGTTCGCACCCTTCTCTCGGATGAATTCGTCGTAAGCCGTGTGCCCGAAGCCCATGGGAAGGTAGACCACGCCGGGCATGGCGCCCTCAAAAAGATGGATTCGAACCTCAATACGGTACGAAGGAGATTCGATCGCGACCAGGTCACCTTCCTTGAGTTTTTGTTTTGCGGCGGTCCGGGGGTTTATCTCGGCAAAAGAATCCTTATTCCTGAGCTGGTCGTCGTTGAGCGTTTTGTAAAGAAAGGGCGGAGGAGGCAACCAGTTGCTGCTCAGGTTGATCAATCCATAAGGGACCATGACAAGAGGAAAGCGGGATCCCTCCCCGCCAGGTTTTACCGCCTCATAATGGGGCATGAAGGCTTCGTCGCCCTTTGCCTGAATCCCCATTCGTTCCAAGGCTGATTGCTCACCTTCTTTCTTTGCCAGGTTAGAAACCGCTGACTGGATTTGTCTGCTGTAGAACTCGAATTTGCCCGAAGGCGTGGCAAAGATTTTCCCCAAGTCGCCGTAGCGATGTGCCGGCCTGTACCAGAATCCCCCCTTTTTCATTTCTTTCCACAAAGCATCGAAGTCCTGATAGTCGGGACTCACCGGCGTTTCGCTGGCCATACGCTTCCATACAGGCTTGGAGCCGTCGTAGTGGGTCAATCCCGGCTGAGCCTCCGACAGCCCTTTGACCCTTGTCTTGAGGACTTCCTCAAAGTCTTTCCACGGGAAAGCGGAGCCGACCAAGCCCCCAATTCCTCTGGCCAGCTGGATGATCACATCTCCGGTGTTCCTGGTATCGTAGAGAGGATCTACAACCGCCTGTGTGAGAGCGAAGAATGGATACTGGAGACCTGTCGGCCAGACCACGTCATTCATCTTTTCAAGGTACGTGTGGTCGGGGAGAATAAGGTCCGCCATGGAAGCCGTGTCGTCCTGATAGGGAGAGAAGCTCACGATAAAGGGAATCTTTTCCAGCGCGTCTCTGAACGAGCTCGCGTGAGGCAAAGAAAAGTCCGGGTTGGAACTGAAAACAAGAAGCGTGTCCACAAGACCCTTTTCGCTCCTGCTGACGCGCTCCGCTAGGTTATGAATCAGGCTGCGGGTGAAAGGGTATCTCGGGCTTCCGGCTTCGTCGAGGCGTTCGGTCTTGAGGCCTTCTTGAGCCACCATGTCCGGCCGAAAATCCGGGAAGGAACCAAGCGGCATTGGTTTCCACACGAGAATGCCACCCGGCTTGTTGATGTTGCCCACAAGTGCATTGAGGCTGTGAATCGCCATGAATTCAAAGAGGCTGCCGTTCAAGTATCCCTTATCTTTACCGCAGAGGGCAATGGGGGCTTTGGCTTTTGCAAACTCTCTTGCCACTGAGACGATGTCCCCTTCTTCGGCGCCCGTGATCTTCGCCACGATCGCGGGAGAATACTTTTCCAGGACCAGGGACTTGAAGCCCATGTGGTTCTTGCCGTCTTCGGAAGTCCAATCATCGAAGCCGAAAGCATGATCAGACAAGAACGCTTTATCGTAAAGCCCTTCTTTGACAATCACATGGGCGATCCCGAGGGCGAGCGCCGCTTCGGTTCCCGGCTTTGCTACCATCCATCGGTCCGCTTTGGAAGACGTAGTGGATGCCCTCGAATCCACCTGGACTATTCTTACGTTCCTTTTTTGAGGATGTTCGTGCCACGTCCTCCATGCATAGATCATGCGACCTGGGGCGCCCCATCCCTCAATGAGCCCGCAGCCAAAGCTCAGGACGAAATCAGAATTCTCGAGGTCATAGGCCATAGGACCTTCGCTTCCCAGCATGAGGGCATTGAGCATTCCATAGGTGCTCTCCACGGTGGGGATCCGTTCGTAGTTGGGACTTCCTACGGCGTCCATGAATCTTTGAATCAGAACGGACAGAGCGGTATCCTGCCGATTGCCGTCGACCGCCACAACCGCTTGGGGGCTGCCCTGCTCTCTGAGATTGCGCAGCCTTCCGGCCACTTCTGCGATGGCTTTGTCCCAGGGAATGGGGAGGAACTCGCCTGCGCCCCTTGGTCCTACTCTTTTCATGGGCCCCGTAAACCGGATGCTCTCGTCATAAAGAAGCTGAAGACCGCCAAGACCGATGGGACACAGACCGCCGGGGTTAATCGGGTAATCCTTGCGATCTTCTATCCTGACAGCTCTCTTATCCACCTTTCTAACGCTGATGCCACAACCCCCAGAGCACAAGGTGCAAACGGAATTCACATAATTGAAGGCTCCCCTTTCAGGTGACGGCACCCATGGCCAGTTCTGGGTCCAAATGGCAATATCGTCTGTCAATTTCCACGGAAGGGGAGTGACAGTGATGCCCGCGGCTCCACCGATGAGCAGTTTGAGGAAATTTCGCCTGTTAAAGGCCACCAACTCCGTGAGTTTTTTTCCGCTCAATTTCATAAACCTGTACCTCTCAGCTCACTTGAGGCTAATCAGCGCTCTTTACTTCGACGTATCTTGAAATTCTACAAATAACAGACGTCCTTTAGCGACGTCCGATTCTTTCACTTATGACACACAAAACAGGCGTTGTCTTCATCGTGGCCCGTCTTAGTGTGGCATTCCGCACACTTATCCATCTTCATGCTGTCCCAGGGATTGGGTGAGTACCCTGCAATATTGTATCCCCAAATATCCCGGCTGTACCCGCTGATGCGGTTCTTCTGAAAGGGCGGCAGCGTCTCCGTATAGCCGTGATCTCCATGACAAGTCCGGCATTCTTCCTTAGCCATCTTTACGTGAGAGGTGTGGGAAAAATAAACGCAGTCCGGCTGTCGCGAGTAGACGAGCCAGGGGACCTCTTTCCCGGTAGCAACGTATTCCCTGGTAAACTTCTCCTCTTCCGGTTCTTCTCCGAGAGTGGCCTCAGGATTGTCGTGGCACACGATGCACTTTTCGAGCTTGGGGATGCCCTCAAAAGTGCCGTCTTTTCGAAAGCCGTGGCAAAAAAGGCATCTCTCATTCTCAGTGGCCCCTTCGATGCCTATATCAGGATTGCTATGGATGACATGGTTGAACTGGATAGGCTGGACCTGTTTGGAATAGAGGACAGCCGGAAAGACGAACCACCCGATCACCAGGGAGGGAACCACGCCAGCGAGGAAGTAAACTAGGCCGCTACGGAAGGGCTGAGACACGAGGTAGGCATAGTAGGACAGTAAGGCATCAATAACGGAAGTGATCCACCCCCCTTTGGGAGGTTTTTCAGAGGATGGCGTTTGATGTTCCATGGGGTCGATCCTTCTTGTCAGGTCAATGGATTTTTCCAGCGGAAACGGAAAGATAAAAGATACGGAGACGTTGCGTATTTACCTGCTCGCCGAGGGTTTGTCAAGGAAAAAGCCCGGTCAAAAATGTGGAAAATCAGACAAATAAGGAGGAGAGGGGGATATCCCCCTCTCCTCCTTAGAGTTCTGGAAATAGGAGAAGCGTTAGCTGATTTTCCTCATTCTCTTGCGGCGCCGTTTGGCTGCCTTGGCCATCTTCTTCTTTTTCTGAACGCTTGGTTTATCGTAAAATCGCCTTTCCTTGATCTCTGAAAAAAAGCCTTCTTTGGTCAGCTTTTTCTTAAGATCCCTGATTGCCTTTTCTATTTGGTTGTCTTGGACAATGACTTTCATGATCCCTTCTCTTGTTATGTTGTTTGGATTTCTTGAGGAGGGAGGAACCCTCTCAGCCTAAAAAATAAAAAGCACCCCGGAACGGTTGAGGGATGCTTTTTCCGGCCTTCAACCAAATGCTGCACAGGAGTTACACGTCAAGCCTCCTTGCCGCAAATCTTCGTTTTCCCGAGCTGCTGCCGGCAAGGGAGCATCCATAGCCCTGATTCATGGGCATACCGGAAAAAGTGCAAGCGCTGATGGTAGGAATCACCCCCTTTTCTCTCCCCCGTTTCACAAAATCCAGATTCGCGCTTCCGGCGGATAGAATTTGGAAATTTGTATGTATATAACAGTTCCTGAGCCCCTGTCAATATATATTTCATTGCGCTTGACTCCCTTACGTTTGTTGTTCCAAGTTAATTGGCTCCCTAATCCACTTTTCCGGTTGCCTTGCGCCGTGAGCCTTGCGCCGTTTTTCTCACCAATTTCGCCACTGACTCGATGTGGTGAGTCTGAGGGAACATGTCCACCGGCTGGATCTCCGCGACCTCGTACACACGCTTGAGCAAGGCCAGGTCCCGCGCCATGGTGGCCGGGTTGCAGGATACATAGACCACTTTTCCCGTGTCCAGATCGAGGACTCTTTCCGCAACTTCTTCGTGCATTCCGGCTCGGGGCGGGTCAATGACCAGGATATCCGGCTTGAAAGGAAAGGAGACAAGCCCGGTCCGGATGTCCCCAAGGATGAACTGGCAGTTTTCAATACCGTTGGACCGGCAATTTTTGCGAGCGTCTACCACGGCGCTCTCACTGATTTCCATCCCCACGACCCGCCGGCACCGATCGGACAGGAAGATGGGTATGGTTCCTGTGCCGCTGTAAAGGTCAAGAACGTTCTCTGATCCGGTCAACTCGGCGAACTCGGCCACCTTGCCGTACAGCTTTGCCGCCCCGGCCGTGTTAGTTTGAAAAAAGGAGTTGGAGGAAATCTGAAAAGAGTAAGGGCCGATCCTGTCCTGAATGGTCCCCTGCCCGGTGATAACCGATTGCCACTCTCCCACGGCGATGGCTGCTTTCCTGGCGGTAATGTTGTTCACCACCGTTACCACGTCGTGAAAAGATGAGGTGAGGACCTTGGCCAGAGATTCCATCAGCTCCTTTCTGTGTTCCGAGGTGATCACATTGACCATCCATTCCCTGAAACAGGAAGAGTAGCGAATGGTCAAGAAGCGCCAGAAACCCGTGTGGCTCTTGAGGTCATAGGCTGGCACGCCGGATTCCTTGGCAAAACGTTTGACCGCGAGCAGAATTTCCTTTCCCCGGTCCTCTTGTAAAAGGCAGGCATCAATGTCGAGGACCTTGTGAAAAGTGCCTGGCACGTGAAGGCCGAGAGCCAGATGGTCTGACATCAAGGACCCTTCTTCAGTCGGATAATGTATCACCCATGGCTTGTTCGAGAAGGAAAACTCCATCTTGTTCCGGTAGCCAAAAATCTTTTCCGATTCTATCGGATCATGGATGGGAATTCCGGAAAGGCCGCCGATGCGGGCCAGCGCCTCTTCGACGAGTCCTTTCTTGTATTCGAGCTGCTTCTCATAGCGTACATGCTGCCATTGACATCCGCCGCAATGACCGAAATAGGCGCAGGGAGCGACCACCCTGTCGGGAGAGGCCTCGATCAACTCCACCACTCTCGCTTCGGCAAAGTCTTTTTTCTTTCTCGTCAGGGCGGCTCTGACCACGTCGCCGGGAACGCCGCCCTTGACAAACACGACAAATCCATCGGCCCTGGCTACACCTTCGCCGCCGTGGGCAACCCGGTCGATCCTGAGTTCAATGATGTCGCCTTTTCGCATCCTTACTCTATGCCTCACGCTCGCTCAAATACCAGTAACGAGTCCGCTGCGCTGACAAGTAACGAGTGACGAGTTATTCTTCCTTGTCAGTCTTTACTCCTCACTTGTTACTCGTTACTTTTCACTTATCATTTGCTTGTGCTATCCCGGCACAACCGAAAATGCTCTTTTCTCGACCCTGTACAAGCCGAAGTGCCTTTTATCAAAAGTGACGGCATCATAGATTCCAAGATCTTGCGCGATTCCCACCAGGGTTCCATCTGCAAAATCCATAGGAAGATCTTGATACTTTTCCATGAGCTTTCTTACCTCCGCCAAGCTTTTGACACTGGATGGCACCAGGGTAACTGCTCCGTTCAGCAAAAAATCGAATGCCGCTGCTTGGCCTGCAAATGAAAAATTGAGCAGATACAGCACCTCGGTCAGCACAGCTTCTGAACTGTAAATTTCGCCCCTGAATTGCTTAAACCAATTTACGCATTCTTTATGTCTGCTTTCACTCCTGTCAATCAGGGCAACCCATGGCCCTGTGTCCATGATGACTCGCATCAGGAATCCTTTCGTATTCTCTTGATGAGATATTCCCTATGTCTTTGCCCCAAATCCTTGATGTCGCTTTCTGCAGTTCCTAACAGATGTTTAACCTTGTCATAAGGCGCTCTATCGTCAGTCACCAAATTTTCATCAATGAAGTCTTTCAACGCGAGTCGTGCTATATCGGATTTTTTCAAGCCCATCCTTTCTGCCAGGATCTCGATTTTTTCCTTGTACTCTTGAGGCATTCGAATTGTAAGCTGCATCATTTGACCCTCCTGAAGAAACTGAATCTTTTGTAGTCTTTTTGACCACAAAAGTCAAGTTTTCATTTCGCTCGACAGATCCTTTGGCAGGAAGGAACGCCTCTTCGACGATTTCAGGGCGGCACTCTGTCTCGAACCGCTGTTCCCAATGATCGCCCCTTCTTGAGGGACTTCTACTGAGCCATGGGCGTGACAGCGCGTCTATTGCCTAAAGCGAAGGGGGTCGGACTCCGCAAGTCGACCCCCTTCAGATGACCTTCCTGTACTGCAATGGTTTGGATCTATTTTTTCTTGGAGCTGCAGCCCTTTTCCTTGTCTTTTTCCTTGCTCTTTTTCTCGCCTTTTTCTTTGACCTTGGGCTTGAGGATGGTCACCGTGTCGGTGCCTTCGAAGGCCTTTTTGTCCTTGGTCTGGCCTGTTAGAGTGGCCTCGGTGCTGTCTTCATCGAGATCCAATTGTGGTATCCAGAATAGAAACAGCATATCCTTCTTGCGATTGCGATCCACATCGATCAGCATCTTCAAGAGCGGTTTGGCCTCGGCAAACAGGACGGTGCCCGGATCGATAGTGGCGGCGTCAAAATCGTTCGTGGATTTCACGGCCACCAGCAACAGTCCCCAAGACTTGAGGTTGATGTCTTTGTCCGGCTTGATGTCGATCTCCACCTGGAGGACGTCATCTTCTTCCGGCGCAAACTCATCAGCGCCCATGTCCGAAGCGTCCCCGACGACTCGAGGATCGCCATCAATGTCGTAATCAAAAGGATCCGTCTCCTGGGCAAGAATGGCTGCCCTTTGGAGAGCGGACGCGTCATTTCCTGCATCAACGCAGGGCGAATCAGGACTTAAGTGGTAATCGTCATCACCTGCAAAGGCTGGGTCCACTTCTATATTTGTATCGTCCAGGGTTATAGTCGAGTTGATCAGAGAGACGTTGGAACTCTCCTCACCCCCGCCATTCACATCGCTATAGGTTATTTGAGCTGAACTGTTGTTGGATAAAAGGATCTCCGCCCCGTTTCCTGCCTGGTTTCCCCAAAGAATAGAATTGGTGATGACGGGAGACGAAAAGTAATATCCATATAGAGCCCCTCCACCATAGCTCGTGCTTTCACCCGAGACCGAATTATAGCTAATGGTACAATGGGTGATATCCGGGGAAGATCGGTTGTAGCATGTAATCGCACCGCCGTTAGAGGCTGCGCTGTTGTTCATGATGACGCAGTTATAGAGGTTTGGCGAGGAGTACCGGTTCAAGTAAACTCCTCCCCCTCTTGAACTTGCCGTATTGTTTGCGATTTTGGAACTGATTATGGTGGGAGACGGGTCCGACGGGTTCAGATTGCTACACAGCAAACCGCCACCCAATGTGGCGGTGTTGTTTTCCACGACGCAATGACTGATGGTCGGGGAAGATTGTACACAGGCTATAGCCCCTCCAAAGGTGGCTGCGTTTTGTGTAAAGACGCAGTCATCAATGACCACGGATGAATTCGCTAGGCAAAGAATGGCTCCGCCATATCCCTGGTTATCATCCGATACATCTGCATTTCCTCCCGTGATCGTGAAGCCACTCAACACAGCGCCACTGGTTCCTTCACCACTGAAAGTGAAAGCTCGGCTGATTCCCCCGCAGTCGATCGTGCAATTTTCCTTCCCATTTTCCGATCTAATGGTGACGGCCTTTTGAACAAGCAGATTGCCGGGGTATGTGCCATCAGCGACAATAACGACATCGCCTGGAAGGGCAGCGTCGATGCCCTTCTGAATGGTAGGATACTGGGATGGTACAAGAAGATCTGCACCCAAAACAGGTGCGGCCCACAGGGTAAGTAACACGACGGAAAAGCAAAAGATTTTGTTGAAGACTATTCTTCCTTGATACATGATGTTCCCTCCTTCCTGTTCTCTTCTTCTCCGCCGCAGAGAATACGCACGGAGCGGAAGAGAACAAAACCGCCTCCCGAGCATTGTTGTTTGATGCAAGGAAGATGCCTTTCAATTCCAATGTTTTGGTGCTGTATGTGCTTGAAATCGTGGACATAAACCACAATGATCGATTGACTATGCGACTGTGACCCCAACAATTAGGACAAAAATCAGTAAGATTCGCCCTTTCTCGGCACTTTGCACAAAAATGCACGATCCCCTCTGCCCGGTGAGGGCGAGAGGGGATCGTCTGGCTGGTCTACCCTTCTTTCCTTATATTCTTCTCTTTGTTATCTTCTGTGTTCTGCCTCCTGTATTCTGTCTTCTTCTCTTCTCATTGCTCCATTATTCCCATCTTGCTAATCTGTCTCCCACAAGATCGGTATGGCGCCGCCAGGAGGTCCTGGAATGGTCGTAGACCCGCCTTCCCCGGCGCCAACTACGGCTCCGCCCACGCTCACCATACCTGCGGAAGACCCGTTTCTGGTAATGATCTTTACGCCGGAAGGGATGGACGTGCCCGTGATCATCCTGTAGGTATCCGAGACGTTCCTGATGGTGGCATCGGTAAGATCGTTGTCCACGTTGTAGTTGAAGGTGGCGGTGCCGAACGAGTAATCCAGGGCATAGATGAAAGCATTGCCCAGGGGATTACACGGATCGTTAAAGGTGGGCTGGTAACTCGTGAAGTAGACGTTCTTGAAAAAAACTGTCGGTTGACTCAGGACCTGTTCACCCGTGTGATTGATGGAGTCACCCACGCAATTGCCCTGCTGACCTAGAATCTTGTAGAACCCAAGGGCAGAGCCGTCATAGAGAAGGTTTGTAAGTTCTCCTTTCACAGTCGCGTCCGCGTCGTCCACGTTCCCATCTCCATTCGTATCTGCATCATCATCCAGTTCGTCACAGGTGAGGTTCAGGAGATCCGTCTCATTGGCAAGAGCATTAGAGTCTGCGACAACGTAGAAACGGTTTGCGATCATGGCATATCTCGGGTGCTCCCTGTCTCCCGTGCCAAAGTAAAGGACAGGCTTGGCCGTCCACTCGTTGCCGAAGTAGGACACGTCTGGAGAGTAAAAGGTTTTTCGGCCGGCATCCGAAGAGTTCAGGCTCGGGATTGCCTGAAATGCACTCACATTCCCGCTGGGCATGTCGGAGCCGGGGTTCGAAGTGAAAACGCGTTTCACACTCCATCGCGTGGAGGCGGATGCATTGTACGCCACTGCCTCATCCTCTGCCAGGTAGTTGTACGCGACCTTCCAGATTTGGCCGTAAATATCTGCCGCGTACATGACGATATTTGTTTCCGAGAAGGGGATGACTGAAATGTCTGCCGGAAAGCAATATTTCATCTTAGCATACTTCTGGTCAATGCCGGTCTTTACGTCATCGCTTTCGTTACCGTCCTCATCATCATCGCCATAGACGGCCTTAAAAAGAAGGTCTCCCGTGTCGGCATCCACCACGAACATACCACGCCCCATTCTGTCTTTACTGGGGTTATAAGCATCGTAACCTTCGGTTCCACCAACGGTCACCGCGAACGTTTCGTCGCTGTCGTGAATACCGTCTCCATTCGTGTCACTAAAAGCCTCGGGAAAACCATCTTCAATGATGTCATAACCTCCTGCAAAGACGAATGCGTTCTTGACTGTACCCGGGCCTGTCTGAAGGCTTGCAAGCAAAGGCTTGCTCCACGAGTAACCCAACTCCTCGAACCCGGGAGTCCCGCCTGTGGCAGCCGATCCTCCCTGGATCTTCCATTTCAATTTCCAGTTCAGAGGATTCGGATCGGTTACGTCGAGTGCCCAGTAACTCTTGCCGCCTCTTCTCTCACCGAAGACTAGCGTCTTTTTGTAGTAGCCTGTCGTGGTGTCGGTTTCGAAAGACCGAAAGAGGTAAGGAGTGGAATCAAGCATATAGACGTGCGCACTGGCATCGGAAAACTCCTGGAGCCTGGGAAGAAGATCAGTGGGGATAAACGCGAAGATCTCCTCTCCGGACGTATCGTCAAAGACGTGGATCATCCCGTCGTTGGCGCCTGCTACAATATATCGATACTGCAACTGGCCGTCGGCAGGGTTGAGGTAATCAATGATTCTCGGTTCGGAATGGATGATATCTCCCAGGATCCACGCTCGTTTTTCTTTCGGATCCGGATTGGTCATGGTTTTAGAGTCGTAAGTATAGCCGTACATGAAGTTAATGATTCTGTAACGCGCATAATCATCTGATACGGCCAGATCGGTGTTCGAGATGTTTGCATGGATGAATCGCACAAGGGATCCATTCGCGGCCCCTTTGTAAGTGTAAATATTGCGAAAGTCCCAATACGGCCCGGCTGTAGCCGGCAGCACCGGATCTGAACCCGGCATGGAGGCCTTGAGTCTCTCCCCGACTCCTCCCCGGTCCACATATCCGCCGTCGTTTGCGCTAGACCAGTAAGAGCGGCTGGTAGGCTGGAACTGACCGTCGCATGCTCCGGCAATCGCTCCGAACTGATCCACAACCGTCCATTCAGGGTCGTCTCTCCCGCAATCCGGTCTGGGGATAAAATCCAGACCGTATTTCTTGATGTTGCCCTCCCAGTAGCCGTCCGATATGGGCTTGAAGAATGCCAGGTAGAGTTTGTCGCCGCTCTGAGTCCTGTTAGCCTCATCAACGGAGACAACCGGGGCTACATGGGAGACTCCCCTGCTGAGGATATCCGAGAAAGAACGAGTAAGTTGTTGCTCCAGTTTCAGGGGGTTCACCACCAGGTAGTAATTATCCGGGTTTCCGTCGCCATCGGCATCCCACTCGCTTTCCAGGTCGGGCTGGCCGTTGCCGTTCAAGTCATTGAAACCGCCCCACTTGGCTGCGTACCAGAGAGGATCTTTCAGCAAGCTGGCTGCCAGGGTGTCGCCGGGCGTGAAGGACCTGGTAGCGCTGAGGGGCAAACCGGTCGTGTACCCGGCTGGCGGCGTATCGAGGAAATAGTTCACGTCGCTGCCGGCGGCTGTGTCATAATCTCTGACTTCGAGGTAGGTTCCGTCCGCAGTGGTCCCTGAAACGATGTACCCCAAGTGTTGGATGATCGAGCCGGCTGCGTACTCTGATTGCAGTGTGATTCTCACCCTGGTTCCCAGTGCCGGGTCGGTCACAGGGTTGTCGTCGTTGTCTACGACCTGGTAGTTGTACAATATGATCGCGTCCATGTCGTGGTCGGCGCCCTGCTCCACGTCTTCAAAGTTAATCCTAAAACTTCCTGACGTGGGGGTGAGGAATTGCACGTAGAAATCAACAATTTGATTGGTTGGCTGGAACGTTCCTGTAGGTGTTACGCCGAGGTCCCCACCCACTGATTTGGCAAATGGGACCATGGTGATGACATGGCTACCCACGTGAATCTCGATGCGGGGGAGGGGAGATGCCAGGGCTACCGCATAAGTGAACAAATTTTGATCGCCTTCCGCGGGGTTGATGTCATGGGTGCGACCGAAATACGCAACGCTCTCTGCATAGTAGCTTCCCTGTTTTGTGGGCTCTTCAGGACACAAGCCCCGGATATCACCCAACCCGGCACTGCTCAGATCCTTAGGGGAGCAGGAGCCGTTGTAAGTCGCGTTTACCTGTCCGATGTAGTGATTGCCGGTGATTCCTTCCGCCGTGCTGATGGTGTTTGCAATGTCCTGGGCATCAAAGGCCACAGGTGTCGAGTCCGAAGAGTTCAGGGCAGGTGCTAGGCCTGTGCCAAATGATGGGTTCACCCCCGGCAGCTTTATAGAATCGTAGCTCGGGTTGATGTCAGATATAACCAGCATAAAGGGCTTGGCGCATATTTCATTGGTCTCAAAGGGGTCATCCCAGTCAGCGCAGTTCACTTTTGAAAGGCCCAGGGAGGCATCGACCCCGCCCGTATAATCATAGGCCGAGGTGCAGGATTTCTGACCGGCAAAGTAACGCATGCCTTCGTACATCATCTCCGCAATCGGGTTGCCCCAGTCTTTGGTTTCCCCTTCGTTGATGGGTCGCGTAGTGATCCACGCGTTGGGCCACCCCGGCTCATAGGAGTAATCGCTGTACCTGAAGCCTGTAATCCTGAACTTGTCGATGTCCTTGACAATCCCGTTGACTGAGGTGAACTGACCTGTTGTGGGATTGACCTCGTCGGTAATCGTTCCGATCTTCTTGCGCAGCACTCCTCCTGAAATGTTTTTCTCGTACGACCCGGTCATCAGGCCGAACATCATCTTGCCAGGCTCGCCGAACCTCTGGAGAATGCCTATTGGCTTGTGCACACCTGATGGGTATTGCTTGCAGTTGCTCTCCGTCAGGGAAGGCTGGCCGACCACGACCTTCACTGTATAATCGGTCATGATAGATGGAGGGGTGCTAGGCGTCACCAACTTGTACGTCGTTTGAGTTGCGTTGACAGGAGTCAAAGACCAACTGGTATAACTCGTGGATGAAGTCTTTCTTCTCCACCACAAATAATAGGAATCATCCCCGCCGGCCTCTTCGTGGCGAAACTCAAGAGTATGTTGCCCTGATGACAAGTAGAGATCATTACTTGCGTAGCTCTTGCAATTGCATTTTCCATGTCCGCCGTACCAAGCCGCCCTGACGACTCCGTCGATGCGCACTTCCACAGCGTCGTCACCATCGACGGCAAACTGGTATGTGCCCGCAGTGGTAACGGAGATTGTTCCGGAAAAGATCGTCAGGTAATTATCATCCGGACCGAACGGGTTCCCGGTTCCGTTTATCTGGGTCACCGTTTGGGACCCGTAGCCGGAAGGCGGATATACCGCGGGCATGCTGGCCGGGTAGTTGACGGTGTAATCGTCCACGAGAGCCTGGAATTCCGTAGCGTTATCTGGATGTCCGGGGTGGAAGCCCCCTCCTCCGCCAGCGGTAGCGCAGTTGGGTCCATTGGTTCCATCAAGACATCTTGTTCCGGCCACGGGTCGTTCGATGGATACCCATTCCCAGACCCTGTACGGGCTGTCCTCGAGAACCCTGAGGAGAGGCCTATTCAGGTCAGGTCCATCGGTCGTGCCGAGTTCCAGGGTCGTGTTTGCGAACAGGTGTCTGACCCTTTTGACCGTCGTATCCGGGAGATCAAGAGGCGTATAGTCACGTATATCATACCCGTCCCTCTCGATGCTTTCATACTCCTTGCCCCATGAGTGAGCATCCTCAGGAATGTAGGATCTTTGGAGGACGGTTTCCGTGGCCGTGTCTGTGGAGCGATATCCGCCATAGAGGACCTTCCTCAGGCAGTCCATTCTTGACATGGTGAGGTAATTGAGGAAATCTCCGCTCCACTCATCCGTTGCGTCACGATCGACTTTCTTGTTACCCGTGTACCTTACAGGATAGAAGCGTCCGTTCACACTGTCATACTTGTAAACCTTGTAAGAGTCGAAATACCCGTAATAGTCGATAGTGGCGTGAAAAATTCCTTCTTCATCTGTGTATCCAGGGTTGTAGCGGGTGTCAAGGACGCCGTCGCCGTTAAGGTCTGAAGCGTCGTTGTACGCTTCATAGTAAAGCTTGTGGTCTCTACCCATGACCAGGAGGACCATCGGGGGTACGCCGGCCTTGTAGATTTGGTCGTCTCCTGCGGTCACAACATCCACATAGTCAGTCTCCGAGACGAAGACTGCGATGATGGTGTGGTTGGCGGCAATGCCCGTAAAGGTATAGGTGCCTTGAGGTCCCTGGGAGAACCCGTCAATGACCACGTCTGAATTAACGTAGCTCGTGTTGGTCGCCACCGTGTAGGGCTGGTCCTCGCCATGATACTTCATCACTGATCCAAGAGGAGTAATGGACCCACCGGTCCGAGCAACGGAGGTGATCATGTATTTGCCGATGAAATTGCCGGTAATGGAAAGATCTCCGCTCAGGGTTACAGAGGTGGTCTTGCCGTCCGCGGCGAAGCCGGCACCCGGAGTTCCGTAATCGACGCTCCAGGTCTCGAACTCGCAGCCCGTTACGGCCTGGGTGGGATCCACGTCAATAGCTGTCAGTGGAATGCTTTCACCTGCCTCAAAGATGTACACGCCGAAGGCGTCTCCTCCAGGGAACAAGCCTGACTCTGAGCCGGGACCCGCAGTAACGTCGCCACGGCCTGAACCGGTCCCGCTTTTGTTGATGCTCAGCGTATAAGTGGCATTGAAATTGGCGGTCACTGTTTTATTTGAATCCATGGTGAGGTAAATCGTGTGATCCGTGCCGGCTGCGGCGCCGGTCCACCCCTTGAAGAGACACCCGGGCGCCGGATACGTGTCGCCTACGGTAAGGGTAACCGTGTCGGCGCTGTCATAGACCAGAACGACATTAGCATCCCCTCCTGATGCTCCCGATACCGATCCTGAACCAGCCGTCGCCACGCCGCCGGCCGATCCCAGGCCCGTCTTCTGGAGCGTGAGAGTGTAATCGTTGTCATTGATCGTGCAGGTTCCCCTTCCGGGAGCAGGAATAGATGTCACGGAAGGCGGATTGGACCCGGTGAGTTCTAAGAAGAAAGTCTCCTGAGGTTCAGGGTCAGTAGCGATGTTGGGGGTGGGATTCAGAATGGGAACAATGACGGTTCCGGTTGTAGATCCTGCGGCGATGGTAAGGGTTCCGGCGGTTGTCGAGTAGTCGCTCCCTGCGTTGGCGGTGTTATCTACCGTCGCATAGTCAACAGAAATGTCAAACTGAGCAGCCTTACCAAGAGAGATTGTAAACACAGCCGTTCCTGAATTCTCATTCACCGTGACATCGTTAACGCTGATGCTCGCAGTGTCATCAACACCGATGTCGCACGTGGCCTGACTATCCAGAATCGTAGCGTTAGCGCTGGCGCCGGAAAGGTTGACGAAGAAGTCTTCGGCGTATTCGATGATAGAATCATCGTTAATAGTCACACCGATGGTGCCGGTCGTTGATCCGGCAGGAATGGTGAGAGTCCCTGCGGCGGCCAAGTAGTCTTTTGTCGGCCCGGCCTCGGCAGTGCCGTTCTGGGTTGCGTAATTCACGGTCACATTCGTACCGGCGTAAGGAGGAACGGTTAGCGTGACGGGGAATTGAGCCATTCCCACATTCTCGTTGACGACGATATCACCTATACTGATGCCTGCTGTCACCATCACCGTCGTGGTGGCGAAGCCTATCCCTCCTTGGGCGTCAGTGACCGTAAGGGCCACCGTGAAGGTCCCAGCAGCGTTGAAGATGTGAGTGGGATTTTGGTCAGTGCTTGAATTTCCGTCTCCGAAATCCCAGTGCCAAGTCGAGGTCCCAATGGCGTTGTCTACATCCGTAGAGGTGTCGGTGAAATGGATCGTGAGTGGCCCTATACCCGAGGTTGCGTCTGTGGTAAACGAGGCAACCGGTGGGTCGTTGACCGGGGTGACATTGACGGTGAAGGTGCGCTGGAACGTGCCTACTCCATCAGAAACTGTCACAGTGATGGTAGTCGGTCCCCCGTTGGCATCCGCCACCGGGGTAAAGCTCAGGGTGCCTGTCGTGTTGGGACTGGTGTAACTGACCGTGGGGTCAGGAAGGATGGAGGTGTTCCCTGAACTGGCCGTGACAGACAGGCCTTGGTTCTCATTGGTTGCCCCTGTACCGATACCGGAAAGGTTGACGGTCTGCACGCCTGGATCCTCGTTGATCGTCATGTCGTTGATCGCATCCAGCGTAGGCAGGTCATTGACACTGCTGACGGTGACGGTGAAGGTCTGGGGAGCGGAGGTATCGCTTCCGCCACCGCTGTCCTGTAGAACGATCGTGATGTCGGCACTGCCGTTAGCATCCGCGGCAGGCGTGTAGGTCAAAACGCCTGTGCTGGCATTGATAGCCGGACCCGAGGAGAAAAGGGCGGCATTCGTATTGCCGGTGACGTTAAACGTCAACGTCTGCCCGGACTCGTCTGCAGGGCCTGCGGAAATCGCTGTGGCCCACCCCGCCACGCTCTGTAGGCCGGAGTCCTCGGCGACCGTCTGGTCTGGTCCCTTGGTGAAGGAAGGAGCATCATTGACCGGGTTCACGGTGATGGTAAAGCTCTGGGAAGCGGAGGTATCGCTCCCGCCACCGCTGTCCTGTAGAACGATCGTGATGTCGGCGCTGCCGTTAGCATCCGCGGCGGGCGTGTAGGTCAAAACCCCTGTGCTGGCATTGATAGCCGGACCCGAGGAGAAAAGGACGGCATTCGTATTGCCGGTGACGTTAAACGTCAAGGTCTGCCCGGACTCGTCTGCGGGGCCTGCGGAAATCGCTGTGGCCCACCCCGCCACGCTCTGTGGGCCGGAGTCTTCGGCGACCGTCTGGTCTGGTCCTTTGGTGAAGGAAGGGGCGTCATTGACTGGATTCACGGTGACGGTGAAGGTACGCTGGAACGTGCCTCCTCCATCAGAAACTGTCACAGTGACGGTGGTGGGTCCGCCGTTGGCATCCGCCACCGGGGTAAAGCTCAGGGTGCCTGTCGTGGCCGGACTACTGTAGGTTACCGTGGGGTCAGGAAGGATGGCATGATTGTTTGACGTGGCTGTGACGGACAGGGTCTGGGTCTCATTGGTTGCCCCTGTACTGATGCCCGTGAGGTTGACGGTCTGCACGCCTGGATCCTCGTTGATCGTCATGTCGTTGATCGCATCCAGCGTAGGCAGGTCATTGACTGGATTGACAGTGACGGTGAAGGTCTGGGAAGCGGAGGTATCGCTCCCGCCACCGCTGTCCTGTAGAACGATCGTGATGTCGGCACTGCCGTTAGCATCCGCGGCGGGCGTGTAGGTCAAAACGCCTGTGCTGGCATTGATAGCCGGGCCCGAGGAGAAAAGGGCGGTATTCGTATTGCCGGTGACGTTGAACGTCAAGGTCTGCCCGGACTCGTCTGCGGGGCCTGCGGAAATCGCTGTGGCCCACCCCGCCACGCTCTGTAGGCCGGAGTCCTCGGCGACCGTCTGGTCTGGTCCCTTGGTGAAGGAAGGAGCATCATTGACCGGGTTCACGGTGATGGTAAAGCTCTGGGAAGCGGAGGTATCGCTCCCGCCACCGCTGTCCTGTAGAACGATCGTGATGTCGGCGCTGCCGTTAGCATCCGCGGCGGGCGTGTAGGTCAAAACCCCTGTGCTGGCATTGATAGCCGGACCCGAGGAGAAAAGGGCGGCATTCGTATTGCCGGTGACGTTAAAGGTCAACGTCTGCCCGGACTCGTCTGCGGGGCCTGCGGAAATCGCTGTGGCCCACCCCGCCACGCTCTGTAGGCCGGAGTCTTCGGCGACCGTCTGGTCTGGTCCTTTGGTGAAGGAAGGAGCATCATTGACTGGATTGACGGTGACGGTGAAGGTCTGGGAAGCGGAGGTATTGCTCCCGCCACCGCTGTCCTGCAGAACGATCGTGATGTTGGCGCTGCCGTTAGCATCCGCGGCGGGCGTGTAGGTCAAAACGCCTGTGCTGGCATTGATAGCCGGGCCCGAGGAGAAAAGGGCGGTATTCGTATTGCCGGTGACGTTAAAGGTCAAGGTCTGCCCGGACTCGTCTGCGGGGCCTGCGGAAATCGCTGTGGCCCACCCCGCCACGCTCTGTAGGCCGGAGTCTTCGGCGACCGTCTGGTCTGGTCCTTTGGTGAAGGAAGGAGCATCATTGACTGGATTGACGGTGACGGTGAAGGTCTGGGGAGCGGAGGTATCGCTTCCGCCGCCATCGTCCTGCAAGGTAATCGTAATGGTTGCGCTCCCGCTGGCGTTCGCAGCCGGGGTATAAGTGAGATTTCCCGAGTTGGCATCCACAGCGGGCGCTGCGGAAAACAGTCCTGGGTTGGTATTTCCTGTGACGTTAAAGATCAGGATCTGCCCGGACTCGTTCGCCGGACCTGGGGTCATGCCTGTGGCAAATCCTGCGACCGTCTGAGCTCCCGCATCTTCATCGACGGCAGGAGGGGCGGAAACGGGATTGAATGAAGGAGCGTCGTTGACTGAATTGACGGTGATGGTGACCGTGGCAGGGGTGGGAGACTGAGTCATCCCGTCAGAGGCGTAGTAGGCGAAGGCATCGGAGCCGTTGAAGTTGAGGTTGGGGATGTATTCGAATGACCCGTCGATGTTCAACGTGAGGGAACCATGAGATGGCCCGGAGTCCAAAACCGCTTCAAAGCCATCCGTATCATTTGCCAGGACTCCCGGAACGCTGACCGTAAGAGTACTATCCTCATCCACGGCGTAGCTATCATTTACGGCCGTGGGCGCGGCCTGCGCTAGACCAATCCCTGCAAAGACAACCCCGAAGGCAAAGAGAACAGCCAGCAATTTGAGTTTGCCAAATCGTATATTCATGGGATTCCACGTCCTCCTTCGCTCTGTATGGGACATACCGATGTTGGTTTCTTTATTGGTTAAGGCAGATAACATGATTGCATCTCCCCTTTCGAAACGTATTCTCCCACCTTTACTCCGCCTTCGGACCTATTTTGTAGAGTCGGGAGGCCACACGGACTTTGTTGGCCGTTACGTTCACGTTATAGTCGTAGCGACTGAAATGCAGGGATGAAAAGCCGGTAGGCGGCGGATAATAACCGATATAGTCTACCCGGAAGTCATAAGTCTGCCCGAAGACGATGTGAGGGTTCGGAGCAGGCGGAGGAGAACAAGGACCGGTTACTGTGGCGCCAACACGTGAAACAAGCATCTGGGGACTGTTGATATCTGTGATTGCATAGTTGCCCCTTCCAAGTTCGGCAGCTTCCCTGTAAAGGCCGCCTTCGGCCGTGTAGAAGTTTTTCTTGTAAGGAATCTGATTGGCTGCGATCTGCAAGTCCATTTGCGCGGTGCGGGAGGCGAAGATGCCGATCACTGTGAGAATAACGAGAAGAATGAAGGCCAGGATCATCACATTTCCTTCTTCTTCAGTTCTTATCTTGTGAAATGTCCCTCTCATGGTTTGTCCCCCATAGGATTCACGGTCTTCTCATACTTGACACAAAGACCCGGTGCTTGTTGTTCTCCCAGGTCACGATTACGCTGACTTCTTTCATGGTCGGCATCGGGCTGGCAGTATCTGCGATATTCCAGATCCTTCTGTAAAAACCTCCGACCCCGACTATACCGTTCTCACTCACAGCTTCCTCGTGATCCGTTTGTCCTGCAACCGTTGTACTGAGATTACCGTTGTTTCCGGTCCTGGTATCAATAAGATCCGGGTCAGTAGCTGTATCCCAACGTCTATTCAGTAGGTCTTCCATCTTCTCACTGGCCAATGAAAGAGCAATGCTGGTGTTACCGCTCATGAAGTTGCCCCTGATCGCGGAGATCTGCATGGTTCCAACCGCGAGAAGGCCAACGGTCAGAATGACGACAGAAACGAGGACCTCAATAAGAGTAAATCCCTCCTGCCTTTGTTTTCCTTCTTCCGAAGTTATGTTCTTCATGATGATAGCCCTATGTTCCTTGTCTTTATGATCGTGGAGAGCACTTTTCTCCTGTACGGTCCTCCAGGATTGGAGTTCGGGTTGTTGGCAAAACTGTACGTATCTGTATCGATGTAACCTCTCTGCGGCAACGCGGTTCTGCCCACCAGAAAAACCTCCACGGCCCTGACCTGGGCTGCCATGTTGGAAGAGGTTAGCGCGTCAACCCAGGAACCGCTGCTCAACTGGTACCTCACCTGCAGGTTCTCGATGTTCTCCGCCACCGGCTTGAGAGCCATTGTCGCTTCCCAGGTTTCTCCGGTAGAGCATCGGCCTCCCGCTTGTGGCGTCATTCTTCACCTTGTAGATAACGATGTCAGATCTGAACACCATGTCTGCCTTGTCAGGATCAGAGTTGCCTTGATAGCTCTCCGCCAGCGTCCAAGCGACAGTGCTCGCAGATGTTAGTACGAAAAAGTCTGCGGTGCGAAGATCGCTTTTCACTAAAAGACCGTATTTGCTGCTCGTGGTGTTATCCCAGCACCACTAAGATCGACATTGACACTTGTCCCGGTTGCGGACTCCCCCACCTGCAGTTTTGCCGGTTGGGTTCCAGCCTTTAGAATGACCAGCGCATCTGTGCCGACATTGACGGCCCCCCCAGCGCCATCAGAGTTGTCCACGGAAAAAAGAATGGGTCTCCCGTTTACGTCCATTACCAAGGTCTCCCAGGTCGATCGCGCGGTTGTTCCGGTCAAAGTTGCTGTACCAGCCGGCCATCTGAAGATCACGGGTGATCAGGTACATTGCTCCCCGCAGGTTTTGCTGCATGGCTGCAACCTGGTCCTGCACAATGTAGGTATCCTGCTGGGTTCGGAACGCCTGGTAAAGCCCGGCCATGATAACCAGACCTAAAGCCATGGCAATCAGGAGTTCTATCAAGGTGAAACCGGAGTCTTTTCTCATTCTCATAGTCATGTCCTTTTTATAGGAAAGAATAAGTCAGCCACAAAGACACCAAGCCACGAAGTTCATATTATGATTCTCTTGATGCCACTCTTGATTAAGGGCACGTTAAAATTGATAAGAAAGCCAAGCCGCTTGCCAGTCAGCTTTAGATGACTGATGATCTGTGCCTTCCATACGGGGTGCATTTCGTCAACTGCTTTTAGCTCACAAATAACAAGATCTTCTACAAGCACGTCTAAACGCAATCCCTCGTCAAATATCATCCCGTCGTATTCAATCGGGATGTCAACCTGTCTTTGGTATTTTAATTCTCGCTTGGACAGCTCATGACAAAGACAGACTTCATAAACTCTTTCAAGCAAACCAGGCCCTAATGCCGTGTGCACAGTATATGCCGCGTCTACAATTCCCTCGGCGATATATTCCTCTCTTTCTGATAAGGGCTTAAACATCATTCTCGTCTTTGTGCCTTCGTGTCTTTGTGGCTGAACTGTTGCTTATTTCCATGTGGACCCGCTCCATTTTCTGAGAACCACGGCGCCGGACGCCCAGGTCCCCACGGCATAACAGGTGTTCCTGCTGTTCGTTAAGTAGGCGGTGACCGCATTGGTACCGTTAGTAAACCCTCTGGAATTGAAGACAACGGGATTTGAAGTCGCTGGGACTTCGCCTGTAACGGCAGGAGGGCTCGAGCCGCCGGCGCCGAATGATACGCCGCTTCCATAGTCACTGAGGCTCACAGTCTTTTGGACTACGTCATCACCGGAACCGCCGTCATAGACCCCATTGGCGCCACCGCTCACAACCTGGTAGTTGCTGCCGTTGAATTTAACTGCCCAATCGCTTCTCTCCTTGACCGCCCCCATTTTTGCAAGCTGAAGGTTGGAGTAGAGGTCACGGGCTGCGCCCTTCAACCTGTAGTTAGGCAGCCATCCACTGAAGCCGGGGATGGCAAGGCTTGAGAGAATGCCCAAAATCGCTATTGTCACCAACACTTCTATGAGGGTAAAACCCCGGTCGCCTATGGCGCTGCCTGGGGCAGGCGAGCCCTGGTCGTCTCCGGCGCCGCGAAAGGCGGGTATTCCATTTATGCTCTTCATATTTTCTCCCAAGAAATGGTTTCACAGGTCTTTCAGCAAGAAAGGTGCCACTCGACTCCTTCCTTATGAAAGGATGGCAAGATCATGTCAGAAAAGGGATAAAGGAGGAGGGATCTTGACAGTTAACTACAAGAAAAGTATTCAGATATCTCCTAAAGGGTATCTGGCGGAAAGATCCGTGGAGCAAGGAAAGGGTTGAAAACCAAGCCTTGCCAAAAGGGCTCTAATACAGCACGGCTGTAAAAAAATGTTACAACTGTAAAGAAATCTTACGATATGGCCCATTCTCTTGGGCGTTTATTCCCACGCCGAGCCATTCCACTTTCTGAGAACCACGACGCCGGACCACCAGGTACCAACGGCGAAAACAGCGTCTTGGTCATTCTGGATGTAAGTGTAACCGGGAAAGCCTGAAAGCATGCCCCTGGAGTCAAAAACGGCGGCAAAGCTTGGGCTGGAGTAAGTTATCACGCCACCCAGGCTCCCCCCGCTGACGGTTTTGGTAGCGCTCCCGTGCCCGTATGAAACGCCGCTTCCGTAGTCCGCAAGACTAACCGTTTTATGCACGACGGGATTCGTACTGCCGTATCCGCCCACGATCTGATAAGTCTTTTGCCCTGCATCGAACAAGACTGCCCATTTCGCTCTGTCCTTGATCGCTCCGGCTTTGGCAATCTGGAGACTGGAATAAAGATCCCGGGCCGCGCCTTTCAGCCGGTAGTGGGGGAGCCATCTTGAAAATCCGGGGATTGCGAGACCGGCCAGAATCGCCATGATAATGATGGTAACCAGAACCTCGATTAGGGTGAACCCCTGTGTGCCCCTCCTGGGGAGTCCGCAAATCCTGCGGACTACTGCTTCCGAAACTAGATAGACCCTGCAACCTTTTCATGTTCCCTCCACGAAGGTGAGAAGTTAACAAAATGTTGGGGGGATCTGCTTTTTTATCTAGATCTAGGCGCGTGGGGACGCGCATTGTATTATCGTTTAAGAAAAGGCTCTTACTGTTATGGCGAGGTTTGTATCAGGTCGCGACGGCCATGGCAAGAAAAAAAATTGAGCGCCAGGGGAGCAAAGAATTCGGCTCTGAGCCTCCTGAAGCAGGGGAAGGATGAGGGCAACACCGCTCGCAGATCCCGGCTTGACGGGGAGATGGGCGTTTTTCAGCAACCTGCTGGATGCCTTATGAAGGTGAATGATTACTTCAGGCGACTGCCGCTTGTTCAGTTGAATAAGGATCACCAACAGTCGAAGGTCCGCCAGCCGGGGTGTTTAGGTCATGATTTTCGTAATTCATCAAGCAATTCCCATCAAAAATCGCTCCAGGTTCCATTATTAAGCCTGCCGTGGTAATGTCCCCAATGATCTTTCCGCTCTGACTGATTTGTATAACCCTTTTTCCAACGACGGTTCCCTTTACTTCACCGGCGATGAACGCGTTTTCACAGATGATTTCAGCTTGAACCCGTCCGGAGGTGCTGATCATCAGAGTGCTTTCACATTCGATTCTTCCTTTCACATTTCCGTCAATTCTCATTCCTTCCTTGCTGACTAGAGTCCCCTCAAAGCTGACTCCCTGGCCGATGATCGTGTCCACTTGATTTTTATTGCCGCTCTTCATGTTTATCTCCGTGCCAAGCTAGGTGATATCAATCTCCCGCGAGTAAGAGACGGTTCTTTTGCCAGTCCATCATGTAGTCAAAGGGATTGACGCATTTCCCGTTCTTCTCTATTTGATAATGCAGGTGGTAGCCTGTGCTTCTCCCAGAATCACCCATGTATCCAATCACCTGCCCGCGTTGGACCTGTTGCCCTTTCTTGACTTCTGTTTTAAGAAGGTGACCGTAAATAGTTTTAAGAGAAGAATCGTGCTGTATCTCAATGGATAAACCCAGAGAACCGTTCTTGCCCGCGAATGTCACCTTCCCTCTGGCAGGCGCCATGATTGGGGTTCCCTTTGAGCCGGCGATATCCACTCCGGGGTGGAATTGTTTCCTGTTGGTGAATGGACTTATCCTTACCCCAAAGGAGGACGAAAGCCATGACTCCTGTGGATCTACCGGAGAAATGCTCGGAAAGCTGTCCAGTCTCTGCTGTCGTTCTTCAAGGGAGGTGATTATTTCCTCTAGGTCTTGGTTCAGTTGGTGGATGTCGCCTGGCTCCAGACTGACTTTATTGAGTCTGCCACGAGTCTTGCGCGGAAAAGGGCGCAAGATGGACGAATTCAAGCGCGGAGGAGATGCCTTAGGGGAAAACTCTACCCCTCCTTTTCCAATGCCGCTCCCATCGCTCTCGCTGTTGCTCAACCCCAGAAACTTTTGAATGAATCCTGCTTTCTCCCTGATTTCAAAAAGCTCCCCGCTCAAGTATTCTATCTTCTTAGTTTGCTCATCCACTTTAGTCTTGTAACTATGATTCTCGGTCTCTAACTGATGGGACCGTCCGGACAGGTGCAAATACCGGTGCAAACTCCATAGGCCCGCACCTGAGAGAAAAGGAACGATCACGATGAAACCACAAAAGATGATAAACAAGGCGGGGGGCAAAGAAATCTTCAAAACCCTTTTCTCGGGACTTGACGGCAGAATCAAGACAGTCCGAGATTTATTGGCCGTAGAAGAGTTCCTCTCGTTTCTAGATCGGATCCCCACAGTGATTCCACCTTCCAAGATCCCGGATACCGTCAACCGGGGGCTGGACCTTCACCGGGAAAGCGAATAAATATGGTTAAATCGCTCCTGCCCGGTCGGGTTTGTAGAAAGATGAGGCGAAAGAGTATATTAAAAACTACGGAACGAACGTTTTCTGATACACTCCGTCACCCCGTTCAGGGCCGCTGGAAATGGGTTGAGAGACATCTTTCCTACCATCGGAATTACATCTCGCGCCCTCAAGGGCGCTTTCCTGATTGAAAACTCTTTCTTTATGATGTAGAATTGCAACCAATGTGCCACTTTTAAGTCCGGCTCCAAAGGTGAGTTCGATAAGTAACGTGCATTTAGGGAGTCTTTGTTTCTCTAGCGAATGAAATGGGCAAGGAATAACAGGGGGGCGCTTTTGCGCTTGGGAGGAAGGGGATGATAATTCTCGCATTGGAGGATGGTATCGGGGAATGAGCATATGAGCAAAGAAGATGATCACGGCGAAAGGCAAAATGATTCGTTTTCTGACAGCAACGAGCTTTTCGAAAATATCTTTAGGCAAGCCATTTCGGAGACGGAAAAACCGAAAGCAGGAAAGCCGAGTGTCGAACAGAATCGTCGTGCCGTTACTGCGCCCTCCAAACCCCAACCTGAATCCAGAAAAAAGCCTCCCGCAGCAGTGAATAAGCCTGCTAGGCAAACCCAGGCAGCTTCTTCCCAGCCGGAAAAAGTCAGACCGAAACCTCCAATGGCAGCCAAGAGTATTCCTTCCTCGCCCAAGCGCAAGCCTGAAAGAGAGTCGAGTCGCCTGAAGGTGACTGTGCTTGTGATCTTGATGGTGCTTCTTGCCGGATTTTTTGCGCACTATTTTGGGGTCTTGGACCTTTCCTCCGTTACTGGTTTCCTTGGTTCGAAAAAGACAAAGATCGTCGCGACACCTCACAAGAAAATCACTCGAACCCTTCCGGAAAAGCCTGTGACTGCTCCGCCTGAAAAACAAGCGAAGGGGGAGAAACCTCTGTCGAATAAGGATGAAATCAAGGCCCTTGCCTCTCAGACCAGTGTTCCGGCCAATTTAGCCGAACCCAAGAAGGCGGAAACACCTGCATCGGACAAACTCAAGCAAGAAGTAGGCGGACCTGAAGCCCCTGCACCCATTGCTGAAACGCATCCGAAGGAAGAAACCTTCAGCAAAGAGACGCTTACTTCTCCACGAAGCCAGCCTGAACCAGTGGAAGATATTGCCAAGGGACAAACTCGTCCGGTGGCGGTCCAGGCTCAGCCTCCAGCCCCAGCGAAGCCGGCAAGGGAAGTTCCATACGCTCAATTAATTCAGGAACAATATCCTTATTCAATTTACTTGGGCTCTTACAAGACCTCCCAGCAGGTGGAAAAGGCGATCTCCATTTTTGAAAAGAAGGGGCTCTCTCCTTATTGGACGCGAGTGGATCTCGGTACCAAGGGCATTTGGTTCCGGCTTTTCGCGGGTTCTTTCCCTAACAAGGAAGCGGCAGAGAGTTTTATAAGAAAAAAGCAAATCGCGGGTGCTGAGCCCGGCTACACAAAATACGCCAATTTTCTTGGAAGTTACCGATCTGAAAAAGAGCTGGCATCTCAAAAAGCAAAACTTACTTTGCTGGGATTCTCCGCTTACGCCATAGAAGGGGCTGATGGTGGAACCCTTTTGTACAGCGGCGCGTTCGACAGGGAAGAGTTTGCGAAAAAGAATCAGAGGGACCTGGCTTCAAAAGGTATCCAGAACCAATTGGTTGAGCGATAAAAAGTCGTCACGAAGCCGACGTGGTACACTTTATTCCTATAGAGTTTTGAGGAGCCGCCCATCGAAGCCAGAAAAGTCCATAGAATGCAGAATGCATCGGACAGGTTTTCGCCGCAGCATGTCTGCAAGGTCCTTTTGAAGCTTGGGCTTATCAGCGAAGATCAAACCAAAGAGATCATGGCAAAGAAGGATCGTCTCCTGATCAAGCTCGAACAGATCAGGGCCGTGAGGAAGTCTTCCGTCAAAGGACGCATCAGCAACCCGGTCACGATAGTAGACGTCATTGCAGCTCTCAAGCTTGAACGGGCGGACGATGCGGCCCAGCTTCTCGATGAGGAGACGATCTACCAGGCCCTGGCCAGGGCATGGAAAATTCCTTTCATCAGGATCGACCCTCTCAAGCTGGACTTGAATCTCGTCACCACCACCATTCCCCACACCTTTGCAAGGAAACACCTGGTTCTCCCCATCGAGATCAACGAAGGATGCCTTACCGTGGCCACACCGGACCCCTTCAACGTGGAAGTCGTCCACGATATCGCCCAGGTGACCCACATGAAGGTCAAAACGGTGGTGAGCCCCAAGACCGACATCATCAAACTCATCAATGAATTCTTCGGGTTCAAACGCTCCATTGTCGCGGCCCAGCATCAGTTCGGGACCCCGCTCGTCGATCTCGGTAACCTGGAGCAGTACGTGCGCCTGCGGTCCTCTGATGAGCTGCCCTCTAATGATCAACACATCGTCAATGCCGTGGATCACCTCTTCAGCTATGCTTTTGACCAGAGAGCGAGTGACGTTCATATTGAACCGAAAAGGGACAAGAGCATTGTCCGCTTCAGGATCGACGGAACCCTCCACCAGATCTACGAGATCCCCAAGAATGTGCACTCAGCAGTGGTAAGCAGGATCAAGAATCTGGGCCGCCTGGACATGGCCGAGAAACGGCGCCCTCAGGACGGTCGGATCAAGATGGAGAAGGGCGGCGTGGAGGCAGAGATCAGGGTGTCTTCTGTTCCAGTAGCGTTCGGTGAGAAGCTGGTGATGAGGATCATGGACCCGGACGTGCTTTTTCAGAGGCTCGAGAACCTGGGATTCACTTCCATGGATCTCATCCGCTATCAGCAGATGATCAGCATGCCCAACGGCATCGTTCTGGTGTGCGGTCCCACGGGAAGCGGCAAATCCACGACTCTCTACTCTACTCTCAGGTATCTGTCCACCCCGGAGATCAACATCACCACTGTAGAAGACCCGATCGAGATGATCCACGAGGACTTCAACCAGATCTCTGTTCAGCCCGTCATCGGCATTACCTTTGCGTCCATTCTGAGAAACATCCTGAGGCAGGACCCGGACATTATCATGATCGGTGAGATGAGGGACATGGAGACCGCCGAAAACGCAATTCAAGCCGCCTTGACCGGCCACCTCGTTCTCTCAACCCTGCACACCAACGACGCACCCTCCTCAATCACCCGGCTGCTGGACCTGGGTGTTCCCTCCTTCTTGATCCAGGCTACCCTGGTGGGAATACTCGCCCAGCGCCTGGTGCGTAAAGTCTGCCCCCACTGCAAGGAGCCCTTTGAAATGGACCACGCCGACCTCACTTCCGTGGGTCTGGATCTGGGCAAAGAGGGGATGGTGACGCTTCACAGGGGGAAGGGTTGCATGAAGTGCCGCGGCACGGGCTACTTGGGGCGGGCCGGCATCTATGAAATTCTTCCTGTGACCGAGGCCGTTCGAAAGCATGTCAACTCGGAGTGCGACGTAGAGCTGATACGGGATACGGCGAGAAAGAGAAGGCATGGTGACCCTCAGGGAAAACGCCATCAAGAAACTCATGGCTGGTAAGACGTCTTATCAGGAAGTGCTGCGGGTCACGTGGGAAAACCTATGAAATCGCCGTGCGATTTCATACAACGTCCCGCCCGTCAGGCGGGACCCCGAAAAGCCGGCTCGCCAGGTTTCTGATGGAGTTATCAACTCCCAACTTCAGTCTTGTTACTCGTTACTTGTGACTCATCACTGAATTGCGATGCTTTCCCAACTGATCATCAATAATTTTGCCATCATCAGCCACCTGGAAATTCACTTCAAACCCGGCCTCAGTGTTCTCTCCGGTGAAACCGGAGCGGGAAAATCGATCATTATCAATGCGGTGAACCTGATCCTAGGGGGGAGGGCGTCAGCGGACCTCATCCGCACCGGCGCAGACGAGGCCAGGGTAGAAGCCCTGTTTGTCCTCCCAGAGAATTCCGTCGTGAAAGGGATGCTGAGGGAGCTCGGGCTGCCTTTTGAAGGGGACCTCTTGATCAAGCGCCATCTGTCACGGGAAGGCCGGAACCGGATTACGATCAACAGTTCCATAGCCACCCTTCAGATCCTTTCGCGAATCGGTATGGCGCTCATGAGTATATCGGGCCAGCACGAGCACCAAGTCCTGCTCAAGCCGGAAAATCATCTTTATCTTCTTGATGATTTCGGCGCCCTCACCGGTGATCGTCTGAAGTTGAATGCTGTTTTTGAAAGTCTGGTCTCTCTTAAAGCAAAAGAGCAAAATCTGGAGAAAGAAATTCGCGAGAGGGAGGCAAAGCAGGACCTGGCCGGGTACCAGCGTGAAGAAATCGACAGGACAGTTCTGCGGCCAGGGGAGGACCAACTGCTGGAGGGAGAGAAGAAGAAGCTCCTTCACGTGGAGCAGCTCAAGGAAGTCCTAAGAGAGTCTTACGGAGTCCTGTACGAAGAGGAAGACTCTCTCTTGTCCCGACTCTCCTGGTGCATTCGGAGGCTGGAAAAAGGCGGTGAAATGGATGACGAGCTGAAATCGATCGCAAAGGGCCTCTCGGCTGTCAAGGTTGAACTCGAAGAGGCGGCGCTCGACCTGAGGGAAAAGCAGAAAGGAATCTCAGACAACCCTGAGCGGCTTGAGCGGGTGGAAGAACGACTTCAGCTGATCAACAAGCTCAAAAGGAAGTACGGACCCTCCATCGACGACATCCTTCAGTTCAGAGACAGTCTCTGCCTCCTGATGACGGATCTGCACGAGAAAAGAGAAGCCCTGACGGAGGTCCGCAAAAAAGTCAAAGATCTGGAAAAAGAGCTGGTGGCCGAAGCGGCCTTTCTTTCCTCGAAGAGGAAACAGACGGCGGGAAAATTCGAAGAGGCTCTGAAAAAGGAACTGGCTCAGCTTGACATGGCGGGAACACGGTTCCGGATCAACTTCTATGATGAAGTTACCCAGGGGAGCGTGGATGCTGTCAGGGCCGACGGTATGGACAGGGTGGAATTCCTGATTTCGCCCAATGTGGGGGAGGATCTGAAAGCTCTGTCCAGAGTCGCATCAGGCGGCGAGCTTTCAAGAATCATGCTTGCCATGAAGACTATTATGGCCAGGACTTCTTCGGTGGAAACCATCATCTTCGATGAGGTCGACTCCGGCATCGGAGGATCAACGGCCGAGGTGGTGGGAGAGAAGCTCCGCTCCCTGGCGCTTTACCACCAGATCCTCTGCATCACTCATCTTCCTCAAATCGCAAGCAAGGGCTCCACTCATTTTGCGGTGAGAAAGAGGCTTCTGGAGGGAAGGACGGGGACCGTCATTTCCGAACTGGATCAGGAAGAGCGGGTAAAAGAAATCGCCCGTCTCCTGGGAGGAAAGACTATTTCCCAAAAAGCCATGGCCCATGCCAGAGAAATGCTCTCGTGAAGACGGCTCACGGCACAAGGAGGAGTCAACCAGTATCCCGCATCGGGATAGCTTAACGAGCTGCCATGGCTTCGTCGAATCAATTCGACTTGCCAGCCCACGGAGACCGTCGCCTACATTGAATATCGAATATTGAACAAAGAACTGCAGAATCACGAAGGGGCCACTTCGACATTCAATATTCCCTGTTCGATTTTCTGCGGTTTCGGTTCTCTTGGCGCATACTGGAAGTCTTCGCCTTTTCTCTCCTTTCCTCTGGCCTCCGAGGCTCTGATCTCTGCACTCACTACCGCTTTACTCTGATGATCTGCCCCGCCTCAACCTTCTTGTCCAGGGGAGAGGTCGCAAGGGCGTGCTGCCCCTCAGTTTCGGTGACCTTGAGTTCTGCAATCCTAGGACCCATCAAGGCAATGGGCTGGCCGGCGGCGGACTGGATGATTTCAGCCCTGCCGAGTACTTCGAAAACCACGCCCGGCTTGACACCCACGTCACTTCCTGCGTTGATCACCGCTCCCTTGGAGTCCACGGATAGGATCCGCCCCATCCATGGCCATGGTGCCAGCGACTTGTTCAAGGCATATGCCTGGCGCACAACGATGGTGTCCCAGGCCTTCTCAACTCTGTCCGGGTCAAGTTGGTAATGCATTTTTCCGGACTGCTCTTTTTGGAACTGATCGAACTCATCTACTTCGGTTTCCATTTTGACGCTTTCGAGGTTGGTCGCGAAAAGGGTCCCATTCACCACATCGTAGGCATTCACAATCATGGATATTTCCACGTCCGCCACCACTCTCTTGAAAGGCCAGATGAAGCCTTTGGTCCTGGTCCGCATATCGTGAGGGCTCAGCAAGACCGTAATCATGACGTTCATACCCATGTCCGCTGCTTTCTTCGTTTGGTCAGAATCAGCGATGATGCCTGACTGGGGGTACCTCAGCTTTCCCCTCGGCATCGGAGCGACTGAGCCCCTCTCAATCAGATAGTGGTCGTCTTTATTGAACTCGGAGATAAACGTGCTCGTGAGTTCCTCCACCTTTGCCGGCTCAAGGCCGGCCTGGTTGATGAAAGGCAGGACGAGAACCCTCTTCTTGAGCAATGGAGTGTCTGAGAGCACCGAGTCATACAGATTCGCAGTGGATTGAGAAACCGAATCATAGACCGATTTGGGAACACTGCAGCTTCCTGCAATCAGGACTGCACACAAGACAAAAAACATTCGTATACTTCTAACCATGATGAAAAGACCTTCCTGAGCTAGAATTTCTTCTTTGGTTTACTCCAGTCAAAAATAGACGACTTGAAAGTCGCTGAATTCACCCGAAAAGTGTTCTTGTGTTTCACGAACCCGGGTGACCCGCGCAGAAGGGGGACCGTGGCGGCACCACTCCACCAGTTTTCTGACCTGCTCCTCCTGCCCTTCCGCCACCACTTCCACGGTTCCTTCGGGCCGATTTCTGACCCAGCCGTTGACATCGGCGCGCATAGCTTGTTTACGCGCGGAATCCCTGAAAAAGACTCCCTGGACCCTGCCTTCAATGACCAGCCTGACCCTGATGTTTCCCATGATTTTTCTCTTCGATCCACTGGAAGCGGGTAAGTGTTCTCAGGCTCATTCAGAGTCAAAACGATAGATAAAAACCCACTGTGGGCTGCCTCCGGGAGATCCAAGCTTCTCCTGAAAATCCAACCGGTTAATTGTGACACGGACCCCCTCAATTTCGAAGGGGAAATCTCTTCTCTTTTCATGGATCGAACGGCACTCTTCCAGCGCTTCACCGGCGGTGTCGCAAATCCGGATATGGGGCCTGTTGACCCTGAATCCCCAGGATTGTAGGATCACCATCTGCTCGTAGTAGGTTCCGGGACAGGGTCCGGTTATCTCACCCACCCCGTGGCAGAACATGTTGAGGTCTCTCCTCGCGGTGATCCTGGGATTGACCTGCCTGAGGGACTCCATGGCCGCCTCTTTCGGATCCTTGAAAAGCCTATGAGTCTTTTCTTGCCTTTCCCTGTTCAGCGCCAAGAAAGACTCGGTCTCCATGTAGACGTCGCCGCGCACCTCCAGGTATTCGGGAGAAGGAGGCGCCTGGCCGATGTGCCAGAGCGTCAGGGGGACGGTGAGAATGGTCTTGATATTGGATGTTACGATCTCTCCCCGATATCCGTCGCCGATGGTGCGAGCATGGCTGAGAACGCCTCTTTCGTAAACAATCTCCACGGCCACGCCACGGACCTTCGGTTCTACCGTATATTGAATAGGGGCCTCTCCGTCGAGACGCTCCTCGGTCAAACGATTGAACTGAAGGAATTCTTCCTCGCTGTATCCTTCATCCGGAAAAAGCATGGGATGACGGTGTTTGACGCGAGGCAAAATTTCCTCTTCTTCGAACGATCGGGAAGAATCCGTATTCATGTCATAAAAAGCCTTCTTATCTACCAACCGTGCATGGGCGGACAAATACGCTCATGGAATGACGCCACCTGCGCCGATATTTCTGCCGTCGGGCATTTAAACATTAAGTTACGGGAAATCTTCCTTCGGATCAACCCCTGTTTCCAAAAGGCCCAAAAGGCATTCTGCGGCAAAGCGAGACATGTCCTCAAGGCCAGGGTCCTTGAAGCCTGCGTGCCAGCCCAGATCCGAGAGTTCATCCGACACGACCAGAAGCGCCGCCAGCCTGACGGAGCGAAACACGGCAAGGGTCATGAGGGCGGACATTTCCATCTCCACTCCGAGGATACCCTTTTCGCGGTATGCTCTTACCTTCAAAGGTGTTTCCCGATAAGGTGCGTCCGTGGTCCACACGGTGCCCTTACGGAAGGGCCGTCCCTCCCGGGCCAATGCCCGGAACAGCAGGCGGTTGAGTTCTTTGTCTGTAGCTGGCTTTTTTCCGTCTATAGGGTAATGCTTCGAGGTTCCCTCTTCGGAGACGGCGTCTGCCGGTACGATTAAGTCTCCCACTCTGAGATCAGGCTGCAGCGACCCGCACCAGCCAAGAGCCCAGATTCTCCGGGCGCCCAAAGCGATCAGCTTTTCCATGCCCATGACGGCCTGAGGCGCCCCGAGAAAGGGCCCGCACAAGGTCGCACAGTCATTCTCTTTCCCCTGGATCTGGTAGATCTTGAAAAAGCCCTGATCGAAACATGCAGCGTTTCTGGCAGGGTTCAATTTCAGCAAGTGCTCTATCTCCGATGGGGTCATGACCATGAGAGCGTCTCGGTTGACAGTAGGGTCCGTCTTCCTCTTCCTGGGACGAATCAGGCCTTCTTCGTGAGTCATTTGTTGGGGCAAGATTACAGGATCCTTTCAGTAAGAGTTCTACAGACAAGAAAATGTATACTCTATAAATGGGGCAAATTAGAACAAAAAATGTGATCTTGTCAGGAAACAACATGGTATTGAATAGCGAGATGTGTTAAAATCCGAAAAATTCCAGTCTGAAGAGCCTTGATCACAGGGCGTGCTCTGATTTCTCTTGACATAAACGGAAAAGTCGCTTTATTTTATACGTTTGCGATAAAGCAACGAGGACAAGTGTCCCATGTTCGAGAGTCTATCGGAAAAACTCGGGAGGACATTCAAGAAACTCAGAGGGCAAGGCAGATTAACCGAGGATAACATACGGGAAGCCCTCAAAGAAGTCCGGATGGCGCTACTCGAAGCGGATGTCAACTACAAGGTGGTGAAGCAATTTGTGGAAAACATTCGTCAACGCGCCATGGGACAAGACGTGCTGGACAGCTTAACCCCAGGCCAGCAGGTCATCAAGATCGTTTACGGGGAGCTCACCAGCCTGATGGGAGAGAGCAGGCAGGAACTGCTGCTTGCCGGCAGGACTCCGTTCATCGTGATGCTCGTGGGGCTTCAAGGTTCGGGTAAGACCACAACAGCAGGAAAGCTGGCTCTCCACCTTCGCAAGATGGGGAGAAATCCCTTGCTTGTGCCGGCGGATGTCTACCGGCCGGCTGCCATCGAACAACTACAGAAGCTGGGGGCTCAACTCGGCGTTTCTGTCTATGCTTCGGACGGAAACCTGAAACCCGAAGACATCTGTCAGGACGCCTTGCTCAAGGCGGGCGGCGCCGGGGCGGATATCCTTATTGTGGATACGGCGGGGCGTCTTCACATCGATGATACCCTGATGGCCGAACTGGCAACGATCAAGGACAGAATCAGTCCCACGGAGATCTTGCTCGTAGCCGATGCCATGACCGGACAGGATGCCGTGAACGTGGCCAAGCACTTTAACGATCTCCTTGACCTTACGGGTGTTATCCTGACGAAAATGGAAGGAGATGCCAGGGGCGGAGCGGCCTTGTCCATTAAGGCCGTCACGGGCAAGCCGATCAAGTTCATCGGTGTGGGCGAGAAGCTCGACGCCTTGGAACCCTTCTTTCCTGATCGGACAGCTTCGCGAATCCTCGGGATGGGAGATGTGATTTCCCTGATCGAGAAGGCCCAGGCAGAATTCGACGAGAAGGAGGCGCTCAAACTCGAAAAGAAGCTGAGGAAGAGAGAGTTCGACCTGGAGGATTTTCAGAGCCAGCTGAAGCAGGTGAAGAAGCTCGGCTCCCTCGAGCAAATTCTCGGCATGTTACCCGGCTTGGGCCAACTCAAGAAACTGAAAGGACTGAAACCGGATGAAAAGGAAGTCACCAGAATCGAGGCGATTATCAACTCCATGACCATCGCGGAACGAAGAAACCACAAGATCATTAACGGCAGCCGAAGAAGGCGAATCGCTCTCGGCAGCGGAACGAGTGTACAGGACGTGAATCGACTCTTGAAGAACTTCATCCAGACCAAAAAGATGATGGAAAACCTCACCAGGAAGGGTTTTCAGGGTATGCCTTCAATCTTTCAATGATGAAAAAAAGGGGTGGTAAAAAGAAATGGCTGTGAAAATCAGACTGGCAAGAATGGGAGCAAAAAAGAAACCCTTTTATCGGCTCGTAGCCGCGAACTCCGAAGCACCACGTGACGGGAGATTTTTGGAAATCCTGGGGACTTATGACCCTGCGAAGAATCCAGCCACGATCAACCTGCACAAGGAAAAGGTGAGTCTCTGGCTACAGAAGGGGGCCACCATATCCAAGTCAGCCACGGCAATCCTGAAGAAGGAAGGGTTACTGAAAGATTCCTAAACCACATACGGGATCTGCGGCCTTGCCTGCAAGAATGGAGGCTATATGGAGATGAAGGAGTTGATCGCGTACATCGCCAAGGCGTTGGTGGACAAGCCGGAAGAGGTGAATGTGACGGAGATCGAAGGGGAACAGACCTCCGTAATCGAGCTGAAAGTGGCCAAGGAAGACTTGGGAAAGGTAATCGGCAAGCAAGGGAGAACCGCGCGGGCCATGAGGACCATCCTGGGCGCAGCTTCGACTAAGATCAACAAGAGATCCGTCTTGGAGATCATTGAATAGGGTTGAGAAACGTTTCTCCTGAAGACGTGCTCCTCATCGGAAAAGTGATTCGGCCGCATGGTCTCAAGGGTTTGTTGAAAATCGACTCTTATGCCGAATCCCGAGAGACCTTCTTGATTGCAGGAAAGGTGTTCCTGAAAGGTCGTTCAGGAGAAAGTGTGGAAAGGGGTGTTGTCTCCATCACTCCCAGTGGCCGTTCTTTTGTGTTGAAACTGGATGGACTGGATACCCTGGAACAGGCCGAGAGTTATCGAGGCTGGGGACTATATATCCTGAAGCAGAGCTTGAGGCGAAGCGGCGACGACGAATATTTCTGGTATGAGCTCATCGGCCTGCCCGTATATCTGGAAACGGGCGCAAGAATCGGACTTATCAGAAACATTCTGGCCGGCGGGAGCCATGACATCTTGGTGGTGCAGCAGGGCGAGAAAGAGATGTTGATCCCCGCAGTCCACGATGTCATCAAGGAGGTAGATCTCGAAAACAGGAGAGTGCTGATCACCGAAATAGAGGGGCTGCTGGATTTGAATGAGATTTGACATTCTCACGCTCTTTCCAGACCTTTTTTCCTCCTTTCTGAAGGAGACCATCCTGGGTCGTGCTGTCAAAAGGGGATGGGTAGATATCCGCCTCATCGACATCCGTTCTTTTGCCAGAGGATCCCATCGTGTCACGGATGACCGGCCTTACGGGGGCGGCGATGGCATGGTCATGAAGGCGGGGCCGATATGGAGAGCTTTGGAGTCCGTTGACAGATTGGAGACGCGTTCCAGAGTTATTCTCCTCACCCCCCAGGGCGTGCCTTTCACTCAGCCGGTGGCGTGGGCGCTCTCGGAGATGAAGCAGATCATTCTCATCTGCGGCCGTTATGAGGGCGTGGACGAAAGGATCAGGACGGAAAATGTGGATATGGAGGTCTCCATCGGCGATTACGTGTTGAGCGGAGGAGAACTCGCCGCGATGGTGGTAGTGGATGCTGTAAGCCGTCTTGTGCCCGGTGTTTTAGGGGGAGAGCGGTCCAACCGAGAAGACACCTTCGAGGATGGCCTTCTTGAATATCCTCATTATACACGGCCCAGGGTTTTTAGAAATCAGGAGGTCCCCTCCGTTCTCCTTTCCGGGGATCACGAAAAGATAAGACGGTGGCGGAGGATGGAGTCACTGAAAAGGACCTTTGGGAGGAGACCAGACCTTTTGGAAAAGGCACGTTTGACCAAGGAAGACAGAGAGATACTGGCCGAGCTTGGTCAAGGAAAAGGGCACGTGACGAGTAACGAGTGACAAGAAGACTCGTGCTGATTTGCTGACTGAGGTTCCATGCGACTTTACGTGGGGCTGGTCCATTTTCCGGTTTACAATAAGAACCGTGACCGAATAGCCTCGGCGATTACGACGTTTGATCTTCACGACCTTTCAAGGCTGGCTAAGACTTACGGGGTGAAGAGGCTGTATATCATCACTCCCCTGGAAGATCAGCAAGAATTGGCTGAGCGAGTTATCCGGCACTGGACAGAGGGTTACGGCGCAACTTACAACCCGAACAGAAAAGAGGCTTTGAAGCTCGTCAAGGTTTGCGCCTCCATCGACGAATGCGCTCGTGACGTGACGGCTGCTGAGGGCGAGCGCCCTTTGCTGCTTTCGACGGATGCATCCAGGAAGAAGTCCGAAGTTCTCGGATATTCCGAGGCCGCGCACATGATCCGGTCTCTCAAGGTCATTTTGCTTTTGCTGGGTACCGCATGGGGTCTTGATGAAGAGGTCTTCGACCGGGCGGATTATTTTCTCGACCCCATCACGACACACACGGATTACAATCACCTCTCAGTGAGGTCGGCAGCCGCTATCATTTTGGACAGGCTGGCAGGCAGACATCCGAGGGGGTCCTAAGGAGGGATTATGGACATCATTGAAGGTCTTGAAAGAGAACAGATGAGGCTGGATATCCCGGATTTCAGACCGGGTGACACCATCAAGGTTCACGCCAGAATCAAGGAGGGCGATAAAGAGAGAATTCAGGTCTTCCAGGGTGCCGTCATCCGCAAGAGAAAAGGAAGAACGGGTGCCACCTTCACGGTGCGCAAAGTCTCTTACGGAATCGGCGTCGAAAGGATCTTCCCGCTTCATTCACCCAACATCGACAAGGTTGAGATCGTCACAAGAGGCAAGGTGAGAAGAAGCCGACTGTATTACATGCGTAAGCTGAGAGGGAAGGCGGCAAGGATAAAGGAGAGAAGGACGTAGCCGCAAAGCTGTTCCCCGACGTGATCTGGGGTGAAAGACCTTGTGTCCCCGGGTTTCGCTAAGTGCCCGGGGTTGCATTGCGTGCGGCGGAATCCCGCTGGAGAGGTCTCACCCGAGGCTTTGACGTTCGTCGCCATGGCCTTACAGAAGACCTGCGAGAAGAGGGATCATCTTTTTGATGGCCAGAACGTCTGACACTTTATCTCTTTTCCCCGAGAACGATTTCCCCACCGAGATTGATGTCCTTTATCATGAGTCCCTGGCTCGGAGATACGGCTATCAATTGATCGCAGGCGTGGATGAAGCCGGAAGGGGCCCTCTGGCGGGCCCGGTGGTGGCCGGGGCGGTGATCCTTCCCGAAGGAGTCAACCTGAAGGGAGTGAAGGATTCCAAGGAGATGACGGAAAAGGCCAGGGAGGAAGCTTTCTCCCTGATCGGTGAGAAGGTCACGGCCATCGGTGTGGGCGTGGTTTCCCAGGGATATATCGACAGGGTTAATATTCTCAAGGCCGCCCTGGATGCTATGAAACAGGCGGTTCTTTCCCTCCATCCTGCTCCGGATTTTCTTCTGGTGGACGGGAATCACCCCGTCCCACTGTCTGTGTCCCACAAGTGTCTGATAGGAGGAGATCGAATCAGCCTCAGCATTTCTGCCGCTTCAGTGGTAGCCAAAGTCTATCGGGACAGAATCATGCGCTCTTATGATGCCCTGTATCCCTGCTACGGATTCCGGCAGAACAAGGGTTATGCCACGGCGAGGCACCTCGCGGCCATCAGGGCACACGGCCCTTGCCCCATTCACCGTTTGACTTTTCGAGGGGTTCGATGAGGTGACGAGGGAGAGGCTTGACCTGGGCAAGTGGGGAGAAGATCTCGCCCTGCAGAAAGTGAAGAAGCTGGGGTACCGGTGCATTGTCCGGAACTATCGCTGCCCTCTGGGCGAAGTGGATCTGATTGCCAGGGACGGGGATACCTTGGTGTTTGTCGAGATCAAGACGAGGAAGGGCAGATCCCTGGGATACGCAAAGGAGGCTGTGAACAGGAGGAAGCGGAGGCAGCTATCCAAGGTGGCTCTTGCCTACATGAAAGCGAACGGGTGCTCTGAGGCCAGAGCCAGATTTGATGTGGTGGTCATCAACCTGGAAGGCAAAGCAGAAGAGATTGAAGTGATCCGGAACGCATTTGACCTGGCCTACGAGTGAAAGAAACAGGCACCCTCTACGTTGTTTCCACCCCTCTGGGCAACCTTGAGGACATCACCTTGAGAGCTCTCAAGGTGATGGCGGAAGTGAGTGTTATCGCAGCGGAAAGCGTGGATCACACCAGGGGACTTTGCGAGCGCTACGGCATCAAGACGAAGTTGACGCCTTACAATCAGCACAACAGGAAAAAGCGTGCGCCTGAGCTGGTGAGGCGGCTGAAGTCCGAACACGATGTAGCGCTTGTGACCAATGCAGGGACTCCTGGTGTTTCCGATCCAGGAGTCCTCCTCATCAGCGAAGCCTTGAAAGAGGGAATCCGGGTTTCACCCGTGCCCGGGCCCTCGGCCGTGACAGCCGCTCTTTCGGTAGCAGGGCTGAGAGCCGAGAGATTCATATTCTTCGGCTTCCTATCCCAGAAGCCGGGCAAGAGAAGGAGAGAGCTGAAGGGTTTAGAACATCAGCCTTACACTCTTGTGTTTTTCGAAGCCCCCCATCGTCTCCTTGCGACGCTTTCGGACATGGAACAGATCCTCGGGGATCGCCAAGTGGTGCTAGTCAAAGAGATGACCAAACTTTTCGAGCAGGTGAGGCGGGGATCCTTGCGCTCAATCCTGAGCCTCATCAAGGAGGAACACATTCGGGGAGAGTATGCTATCGTGGTCGAGGGCGGCGAAAGGGAGGATGAGACAGGCCGGCTCGAAGAAAAAGTCGGCGACATCATCGATCGCCTGCTCAAGACAGGCGAGATGAGCGTCAGGGACATGGCGCGAAAAATCTCCTCTGAAGCCGGGCTGGATTACAGGAAGGTCTACAGGGCGTGCATTGAGAGGAAGAAAGGCAGATAAGCGCAACAGGGTGCCATGGAGCGGGTCAGGAAACTGTTGATCAAGAACGAGTTAGGATTGCATGCGCGTGCGGCGGCGAAGATCGTTGCTCTCGGAGGGCAATATAACTCTGTGCTGTACCTCAAGAAGGACGAGCAAGAAGTGGACGGGTCGAGCATCCTCTCCATCCTCACTCTTGCCTGCCCGAAAGGGACCGAGATATGTGCAAGAGCCGTGGGAGAGGATTCTGAAGCCTTAATCGAGGCTCTAACCCAGCTCTTCGATCAGAAGTTCGGTGAAGGGAAATGACACAATCCCAGAAGGAAAAGTCGCAAAAGTTGAAGGGCATTGCCGTATCTCCCGGGATCGTCATAGGCAAAGCTCGTCTCGTTGAACGCTCCAGGGTGAAAATCTTATACCAATACCTGGTTAACGATCAACAAATCTCCAGGGAGGTGGACCGATTCAAAGAGGCTCTCAATGCATCAAGAGATCAGATCATCGCCATCAAGAACAAAATGCCTGAGCAACTCAGAAAACACGCCTTCATCCTTGATACTCACTTGATGATCATGGATGACAGCATGTTTTCCAACGCCACGATCCAGACCATCGTGAACGAGAAGGTAAACGCGGAGTGGGCACTGAAGAAGTCTTTACAGAACATCGAGAGACTCTTTGCCCAGATCGAGGATCGCTACATCAAAGAGCGGATCGTGGACGTGGAATATGCAGCTGAAAGAGTTTTGAGGAACCTGGCCGGCAAGGAGCAGGAAAGCCTCTCCGAGATCGATGAGCGGGTGATCATCGTGGCTCATGAGCTCTCTCCTGCCGATACGAGCTCCATCAACATCGCCAAGGTGATGGGCTTCATTACAGACGTAGGAGGGCGCACTTCTCATGCAGCGATCATGGGCCAGTCCCTCAAGATCCCCGCAGTGGTGGGACTGGAGACGGTGACGCACCACCTTCAAGACGGGACCCTTCTCATTGTGGATGGTTACTCGGGCGAGGTCATCATCAATCCCGACGATGACTTGATCATTGTTTACCAGGAAAAGCAACTCCAACGCGAGAGGTTTGAGTCAAGCATCATCCGGCTGAGTCATCTGCCGGCCGAAACGGTGGACGGCCACAGAGTCGCTGTGAGAGCAAACATCGAACTTCTAGAAGAGGTCGTCGCTGCAAAAGACCATGGTGCAGAGGGCATCGGCCTTTACAGGACGGAGTACCATTACCTGCGGTCACCGACGTTGCCCACAGAGCAGGAACTCTTTGAAGACTACAAAGAAGTGGCCGAGATCATCGCGCCCAACCCTGTGACCATCCGGACCCTGGATCTCGGAGGAGACCGTATTTCTTCGGAAATCGCGCCGGCCAAAGAGGTAAACCCTGCATTGGGTTTGCGGGCGATTCGACTTTGCCTCAAGGAAGTCAAACTCTTCAAGTGCCAGCTCAGGGCCATCCTTCGGGCCAGTGCCTTCGGCAATGTCCAGCTGATGTTTCCCATGATCTCGGGACTCCAGGAGTTGCTCGAAGCCAAGGCGATCCTCGATGAAGTGATGCTTGAGCTCGACAAGGAAGGAAGAGAGTACGATAGGCACATCAAGACGGGTCTCATGATCGAAGTTCCCTCTGCTGTGAGCGTAGCGGATATCCTCGCCAGGCACACAGACTTCTTCAGCATCGGAACGAATGACCTTATCCAGTACGCACTGGCGATCGACCGGGTGAACGAAAATATCGCCTACATGTACCAGCCCTTCCATCCCGCCGTTCTAAGGATGATCCGCCAGGTGGTGGAGGCAGGGAAGAATGCGGGCATCAGCGTGTCGCTGTGCGGCGAGATGGCCGGTGATCCGCTCTGTACGTTCTTCCTTCTGGCACTCGGCATCGACGAGTTCAGCCTGAACGCAGGCGGCATCCCTGTGATCAAGAAGATTATCCGGAGTCTCACTCTGGAGGAATCCAGGAAGTCTCTGGATGAAATCCTCCGACTTGACAGGGCCTCCAGGGTGCGGGAAGTCATCGTTTCAAAAATGAAGCCGCTTCTCAAAGAGCTGGACCAGAAAGGGCTAATCGCGAACAACCAAAAGTAATAACGGTTAAGAGTTCAAGGCCGCTGCCATGTCTGAAAAAGTCGTATGCCAGAACAGAAAAGCCCGTCACGAGTATTTCATCGAAGAGACTTTTGAGGCGGGCATGGTCTTGGATGGACCGGAGGTCAAGTCCCTGCGGGACGGCCGCGCGAACCTCGTTGACAGCTACGCCAGGATCAAAAGAGAGGAAGTGTTCCTTTACAACATGCACATCAGCCCATACCCCTTCACGCACCACGTGAATCTGGATCCAAAACGGCCCCGGAAGCTTCTCCTGACCAAAAAGGAGATCAAACGGCTCCTTGGCAAGACAGAAGAAAAGGGCTACACCATGATCCCCCTGAAGGTTTACTTTACCGGGGGATGGGCGAAGGTTCAGGTCGGGCTGGCCAAAGGAAAGAAGAAGGCGGACAAAAGGCAGGCCATCAAGGAAAAGGACCTGCAGAGAGAGATGGACCGCGAGCGTAAGAAAAGCAGGTATTGACCCGAGCATCTCACCTGCCATCGGCCTTGCTTTTCTACACAAGCGGCTTTAACTCCTCGCGCTCGATTGACAATCGCGGATAGTGAAGGGTTGCTCCACATATTGGGGTTTTTTTGTCTGCTCAAGGCGAGAATTTCGGGGTCCCTATTGACTGCTTCGGACAAAGAGTTTATTATGTTTTTATACCTGCCGCAAAGCTTATATAAAGGGGGCGAAACGGGTTCGACGGGGGTAAGTAAGCTTGAGTTGCATACCGAGGTCCCACCTGGCCTCGTAAAAACGGGTGGACTAAACACAACTGCAGACGATTACACGTTTGCCTTGGCCGCATAAGGCCAACGTTCTGTCAGTTTTTTCCTGCGGGACTGATAAGGACGACGGCTAGCAGGATAGTGGAACCGACGTACCTGCCTGTTGGTGAAGCGAAACCTTTTGCAGGTTAGTCCCACGGAGCCTTTGCCCGATAAGGAACCATGGGGCGAAACTTAAATACCGGGCTATGTATGTAGACGCTTAAGTGGATTGCTTTCGGACGGGGGTTCGACTCCCCCCGCCTCCACCAGCCTTCGCTTGCAGTGAAACGGAAATCGGAGGCTGCCGCGACGAAGCCATCGGCGAAGTCGGGCGGGATCTTGGTTTATGAATCTGCAAGCTACGGCTCGGCACGCCAGCTTTCGATTTCAGTAATTCGTCAAAGAGAGGGCTTGCTTCCAGTACAGAAGTAGGCGTTTTGAAGCGTTTGGCGATGGCAGACAAGCCAAGTCTACGCAATGAGCTTCTACTACGTATATATCCTCCGATCTGAAAATTATCCAGAGCATTTCTATGTGGGATTCACGAAAAACCTTGATGCCCGCGTCAAAGCCCACAATTCCGGACAAGTCCCCCATACTTCCAAATACCGACCTTGGAGTGTTAAGACGGCAATAGCTTTTGCCGATCGCCAGCGAGCGATTGATTTCGAGTCATACCTGAAAACACCATCCGGCAGGTCGTTCGCTAAGAAGCGGCTCTGATCCCTGTGCTCCTTGGCAAGGGAAACACAACTCAGTCCAAGCCCCCGCGCCGCACGTGCCCTCACTATCCGGTGCTTAGTGTGTCAATAACTCAACGGGCGTTATATATCAGAGAAGAGAAGAATACTCCCCATCCTCTCTCGGAATCGGTAGACGGAATGGGCCGGATACGCAGTCATGCAAGGCCGTTCAGGATATCAACACCGGGGTGCGTATTCCGGGAAAATCGTCCAGCTGTTCCGGAGGATTCTGTCCACCTGTTCCGGGAATAGCCGTCCACTTGTTCCGATGGCAACGGCCCCAGGTAGCCGGAGCGTAGCGACGCTGGCAGTTCCTATTTTTCAGAGTTCTTTTCTTTAGTCAAGGTGGAACGCAGCTTTTCGAACATGGACTCGAAATGCGTGCAGGGAATATGCGAGACCTCAACTGGCAAGATGATGTCTCCAGCCAGGGTCTTGATCAGAATGGAGACCTTCAATGCCTCTTTCGGCCTGAATTTGCGTATGAGCTCTTTTCGGGAGATCGCCATGAGAGCTCACGTAGCCGCCACACGGGTGATTTGGACACTCAAACCGTCGACTTCCGGTACGACATCTCCATCCCTCAGTTTTAGAACAATCCATTCCTCCAGAACGCTTATCAGCTCCTTGCGGCAGTCCTCCACGGTTTCTGCGTTCGCCCAAACTCCCCTGAAACCGGGCACTTCAGCATACCAGGTTCCATCGTCCAGTTTCTTGTATTCCGCCTTTTCTATGGCCTTCTGGCAATACTCGAAGATCATTTGCTCTCTCCCAAAAGAAACATGTTTCTTTCCGTAGCCAGAAATTACTATGGGATATCATCCGTGGTGAGTCAACAGATGCCCAAGCTCGCATAAAACCAACTTCGAAATCCTGCTGACAGAAATGAATTCGGCTGCGGGCTTGATATCAGACAAATGCCAGTCTCCATATCGTAGCGCCATTGTATGAACGGCGGGCTCCCCGGAACCGCTTCTCAGTGTCAGGAGCATCCAGCGGGCTGCAGCGTAGACATGGAGTATCGTTTTCCGCTCCGATGAACGCCGCTCATGGCTCTAAATAAGTGGTCAGGTCCACGAGGAGCTTCATCTTTTGCCCGTTTTCCACCCTAATGACCTCGGATTTGCTCTGGCGCTCAATCAGAGAGATCATATCTCGACTCTGGGGACGGCAGAAACCCCATGCTTTCTTGAACCCGCGCTTCCTGGCTGCCTTCAGGATCAGATCCAACAGCTTAGCCCCCACTCCTTGCCCTTGCCAGACATCGGCTACGGTGATGGAGACCTCCGCCTCGACGAGATCCGGATCACCAAAGTAGCGTGCAAGTCCGATTACTTCCCCACTTTCATCCGGATTGGTCACTGCCACGAGAACCATGTCTCGATCATAGTCGATCTGGGTCAGCCGAGCGACGAATAGCTCATCGAAATTTTCGAAACGGCGAACGAGTTTACCGACACGGCTTCTTTCGGACAAGTCTACGAGAAAATCCGTCAACCCTGGAGCATCCTCTGGTCGGGCCGGGCGCACCAGAAGCCGGCCTCTTGCGCCGCCCTCCAGTTCTTCCACGTACTCCTCGGGATAGGTACTTAATGCCATGTGCCAGGGCGCGCTCTTGGCAGAAGGTCCCACCACCACCCGGGCATCCAGAGCATAAGCCCCGCGGCCGGTAGCGAGAAGCGGGTTAATATCCAGCTCCCGAATCTCCGGGAAATCAGTCACCAACTGGCCCAGCCGGATCAGGATCTCTTCAAGCACATCGAGATCAACTGCGGGTTGTCCACGAAAGCCTTTGAGCAACTTGAATACCTTGGTGGAATCGAGCATTCTTCTCGCCAGGAGCCGATTCAACGGAGGCAGCCCAACGGCACGATCCTGAACGATCTCCGTCATAACTCCTCCCATACCGAAGACAAGCACCGGCCCGAAATCAGGGTCCAGCTTGCTGCCAAGAATTACCTCATGGCCTTTTTCCTTCACCATCTTCTGAATGGTGACTCCTCCAAAATGCTCCCCAGGTGCGCGTGTGTTGATGGCTTCCCGAATCTGAACGAAGGCATCGATCACGTCGTCCGCATTGCGCAAATCGAGTCGGATGCCACCCACGTCCGATTTGTGGGTGATGGTATGCGAGTGAATCTTAGCCGCAACAGGATAACCAATCTTTCGCGCAAGCTCGACCGCACGCATGGGGCTCTCCGCCACGTAGGTTTCGTTTACCGGTATGCCGTAAGCGCTCAGCAGGCCTTTGGATTCGAATTCCGTCATTAGGCTGCGCTCTGAACGTAGGATGCCGTCCACCAGAGATCGCGCCGCCTGCCTGTCCACCCTGATGGCGGTGCCGGTAGGTCTGGGCACTTCGGTGAGCATCTTCAGACTGCGCTGATACTCAAACAGGTAGCGAAAGGAACGAACGGCCGATTCAGGGGATGGAAAGGTCGGGAAGCCGCTCTCCGTCAACCGGCTCCGTCCCGCCTTGGCCTGCTCGCCTCCGGGCAGCACTACGAACATGGGCTTGTCCGTTGCCACCTTCTCGGAAACCAAGAGCTCGGCGAAGCGGACAGGGGGAAACAGGCCGTTGGGGATAAAGATAACAGATATGGCGTCGATTTCTTCAGCCTTGGCACAGATAGAGATGAGTCTGGGGATGTTCTCGAATCTCATAGCTCCGGTAAAGTCAATGGGGTTGCCTCTGCTCCACAACGGGGGGCAGTATTGGTCGAGGGCCTCGACGGTCTCGGGCCTGAGTCTGGCAGGCTCCAAGCCATTTTCGGCCAGATAATCGGCCATCATCACTCCCAGGCCTCCGGCCGCGGTGATGATAGCCATGTTCGGCCCCTGGGGCAAAGTCTGCTTGTCCAGCAGGTCGGCACAGCTAAACAAATCCATCAGCATGTTCGCCCGGATAATCCCTGCCCTTTTGAACGCTGCATCATAGACCATGTCTTCACCGGCCAAGGCTCCCGTGTGGGATTGGGCAGCTGCAGCCCCAGCCTGAGACCGTCCACTTTTCAGAACAATTATGGGCTTGATACGGCTCACTGCCCTTGCGGCGCTCAAGAACTTTCGAGTTTCTCTTAACCCTTCTATATAGAGAAGGATACTGCTCACATCAGGATCGTTGCCGAAATAATCGATGAGATCCGCAAAGTCCACATCGATCATGGAGCCCACGGAAACGAAGTGGCTGAACCCGATGTGTTCACCTAAGCCGTAATCCAGAACGGTAGAGCACATGGCGCCACTCTGTGCCGCGAAGGCAACTCGCCCTCGTTGGGGCATGGCGTGAAAGAAACTGGCGTTCATATTGATAGCGCCCACAGACAACCCCATGCAGTTCGGCCCCAGGAGCCGAATTCGGCTTTTGGAGGCCGCCACCCGAATTTCTTCCTCGATGGCCGCCCCTTGCGCCCCCATTTCCTTTCCCCCAGCAGAGTAAATAATCGCACTGCCAACGCCGGCAGCACTACATTCCATTATCACAGAGGGTACGGAGGCAATGGGGGTGCAAAGCACCGCTAAGTCGATCGGCCTTGCCACAGCACCTACGGATGGGAAAGCGGGAAGTCCCAGTATTTGCTCGCGCTTGGGGTTGATCGGAAAGATAGGGCCGCGAAATCCTGCGGATTTCAAGTTTTCCAACACCACGCATCCTACGGTTCCAGGACGATCCGTTGCCCCAACCACAGCCACCGATTCCGGACTCAACAACTTGTTCAAATTGTACTGACTCATGATCTTCTCGTTATTCCTTCCTCCGCACAATCCAACGTGCTTCGCATCTCCACGTGAGCACGCTCTCAGGTCATATCTTATACAGAAATTCACAAGAAAGAACCAGGAAAGCCACTTGCGACCGTCGTTCTCCGGAAGAAGTTGGGCAGTGCTCCGAAGATCTTGAACGATTTACCTCACGCAATATCGACTGTTCCGCTAGAGATTTTATCTCGTCTCAAGAATACCTCCCTCCCTAAGAGAACAGAAAAGTGAGTGCGCTTTTCTGTACGGCTCGTGTCTAATTTTAATCGGGCATTTCCCTTTCTCAGGCGAAACTCCCACATTAACTCTCCTATTTCCTTCCTTTTTCCAGAAGTCTTCAACTGGCGGAGATCTTGCACCCTTGATGGGAGGAGACCATCGCCTCTTCAAGAAAACGAGGGGTTATCATATGGAGACCTCGACATCACGCTCATGGCTAGCCGCCGCATTGGCATCCACACTCGTCCTTCTTGCCTCCTGTGGAGGAGGATCCAACGGAGCATCAAGAGAAATGGGGACTCTGTCTCTTGCTCTCACCGACGCACCCAACAACGATTACCAAGCTGTCTATATGACGATTAGGGAAGTTCAGGTTCATACTCCTTGTGGAGAGTGGGAGGCGGCTGCTTCTCCAAATTATACCTACAACCTGCTGAACCTGGTGAACGGGAGGCTCCAGCAGCTCGGGGCAACGGATCTACCTGTGGGCGACTACTCTGAGATGCGTTTACTACTGGGAAACACCCCGGATAATAGGCAGAATCTTAGAGGTCATGCCCATCCCTATGCCAACTATGTCATAGATACAGGAGGAGAGGCTCACGAATTGAAGGTCCCCAGCGGATACCAGACAGGGATCAAGATGATCTACGGTTTTTCCATAGTCGCCGACCAGGAAATCAATCTCATATTGGACCTCGACGCCTCCAAATCAGTCTTTATGGCAGGCGGCGAACAATGGATTCTAACGCCCACCATAAAGGTACTTAACGAGAAGACCTGCTCCATCATCGAAGGCGAGGTCGTTGATGAGGCCGGCAACCCGTTGGAAGGAGTCTCGGTTAGCGTTCAGGTAACTAATCCCGATGCGAGGAATCCCCGGCACAGAGTGGTTGTCGAAGCGTCTACTTTCACGAACGAAAACGGACAATTCAAGCTACTCACTTCACCGGGAACTTACAACGTGGTGGCATACAAAGATAACTACGATTCGGACTGGGAGTGTGCGGTCGCAGCCCTGTCCGGCCAAACACAAGTCGGCACCTTCTCCTTGCCTTTTCTGGAGAAAACAGAAATGGGAAGAGTGTCGGGCACCGTGACAGGCGGACAACCTGAACAATATGTGGCAATAAGTTTCAGGGAACAGGGCTCGTGCAACGACCGCAGAGAAAAAATGGAACTGAAATCGACTTATATGGCTGACCAAGGGACCTACAATGAAGGGCTACCGGCAGGAAAGTACGAAGTGGTGTTCTCAAACGACAATAACACTCCTTCCCCCGCTTCCAGCGTTGATATCGTCGGGGGCGAAACGGTCCATCTCAATCTTAATATGTAAGGGCTTCAGAATGCTCATAGCACTTTGGGATCTGAGTCATCTGAATCCTCAAAGCTCGCTATGCCTCATGACACCATTGTCAATGATGATATAATCATTCGGTCGCACTGTGATGGTTTGTCCCGTCTCCAGCAGTCTTATCCAGCATCCGGAATGACAGATACCGTACAGAATGGATTGGCTGTAGATAATTCCGCTCAACACGGGAAACCCATTGGGAGCAACGAGCACATACCTGTACTCTTGAAGATCCTCATTTTCGAGCGTGGCGGCGGCAGCGGCAACAGGCAGGAGAATACATACCACCACGAGTGCCACAAGAAGAACACGTCTCATATAATGCCTCCTCTTTTCTTGGGGAAGCCCACCCCGAGTGCGGGATGGATCAAGATCTCCAGTCCCGTATCGTTGAGTTGAGTCAGAGTACAGGCTACGGCCATGATGATAAAATAAACTCTATTGTAACCATCATTGCGAAACTGAGTATACGAATATCAGGATGATAGATGTTGATGGAGGGGAAGGCGAGTGTAATCCCACACCCTCCTTTCCCTTGTCCCCGGGGCGGGAAGCTCCTTTACTACACCCAATAGAATTAGTTCCTCCAGCATGCACCCTCTGCATGTAAAGGATGCCCATAAACGGCTGGCAGCATGATCCAGGCAATCTTCATACCTTGGGCAGAGGGTCCTTCTGGGAGAAGGCACTTGAAAGGCTTCCTCTTCAGTCAGGTTGTACATGAGCTCACGCGGTCCTATTTTGGTTTCCATCTGAGATCCTCCTAGATCCGTAGAGTTGGGAGGGCCCCGGACGGCCCTAACGTCTTTCGGACCATCCGGGGGTTTAAGGTTACACAACAGGGGATTCACGCCTAACATAGCTCCATCCTTGAGAGATTCAATAGGGTGAGAATTGTATTTGAGGTATCAAATGGCTGTACTTGAAACGTGGTGAGAATGACCTCGATACCGGAGTGGAAAAATACCTTTGCTTCGGGACCAGAATACGGGAATTACCTTATTCCTCTTTCGGGCTCCAATGTTACCCTGGCGAACACGTGAGCGGCACCAGCAGACCTTGACTGTACGCTTGAAATCGAACTCCTTTTTCACCAATTCCGTTTTTAGAAACACTCTTTACTTCGGTGGTCGCGCTATGAATCGCAAAAAGAGAAGTCGGTCCTTCTTCCCAGTGTTTCTTGGCATTGCAGGAGGGCTGATTATCGCCTTTTTTCTGGGTCAGCAGGTCCAGTGCACTTACTATGCCTCAGACAATATACCCTCCAATGCAAAGGCGGACTTCGGCTTAATCGCGGAAGCTTGGAACACCATCCAAACAAGCTATGTAGACCGGGCGGCTGTCAAACCGCGCCCACTCACCTATGGAGCTATCAGCGGGATGGTGAATGCCCTTGGAGATACGGGCCACAGCACCTTTCTCTCTCCTGACATGATCAAAATGCAAGAGGAATTTACGACGGGGAAATACAAGGGAATCGGCATTGAGGTGAAGATGAAAGGTGAGCATGTGGTCATTGTAGCGCCTTTCGACGGCAGTCCCGCTCAGAAGGCTGGGCTTCGGCCCGGCGAAATCATTCTCGGAGTCAATGGAAAGGATGTCGCCGGCCTCAGTTTGCTCGAGGTAGTGAAATTGATTGCAGGGCGCGCTGGCACTGCGGTAACCCTAAGCATCCTTACTCCCGCCACCGGCCGAACGCGTGAAGTCTCCATGGTAAGAGCCGCCATTACCATTAAAAACGTCACATGGCACACGCTCCCAGGCACAGAAGTCGCACACTTGCGGATTGCAGGCTTCAGCGAAGGAGTCGCCGAGACGCTGAAGATCGCCGTGAGTGAAATTAAGGCAGAAGGGTTGAAGCGGCTCATCCTGGATTTGCGGAATGACCCAGGAGGCGTGCTCACCGAAGCTGTTTCTGCCGCAAGCCTGTTCCTCTCGGAGGGTAATGTGCTCCTGGAAAGGAACGCTAAGGGACAGATCACACCCGTACCGGTGGAAAAGAACGGAATGGCTTTGCACATCCCTATGGTTTGCCTAGTGAACGAAGGAACGGCCAGTGCCGCCGAGATCTTAGCCGGCGCTCTCCAGGATCACCGGCGGGCGCTCCTGGTAGGGACAACCACCTTCGGCACGGGAACGGTTCTGGAAAAATTCCCTCTCTCCGATGGATCGGCTCTGTTGCTCGCTATTCAGGAGTGGCTCACTCCAAATGGAAGCACGATCTGGCATAAAGGAATTAGCCCAAACGTTGTAGTCCCCTTATCTCAAGGGATTTCCCCCCTGTTGCCGGAAGAGGAGCGCGACATGACGCCACAGCGTCTGTTGGAAAGCAAGGATGTTCAGTTGTTGGACGCTTTGAAGTTGCTCACCCGACAAACAGGATAGAATCCTGTCGCAGTCCGCCTTGGGCCGCATAGAGGATTCGGTTTTAAGCAACTCCGAACAAATGCCTTGCCTTTCGCCCGGAAGATGCTATCATGAAATCCAGAGCGCGTCGGGATAGTCCCATCCTAGTGAGCAAGTAGGCTTCCATCATCATCGGGATCTTTTCGTGGGTCCAGGCTCGGCCCAATCATTCCTTTTCACGCTTCGCTGATTTTCAGCCTGCTGTCTTGGTGAAACGACCACACTTTTGGGTGGACATCCCCAAAAAACAATTCAATCCGGTGACAAGCCGACGTCGGCTGACACTACGCCTGGGGCGCTTGAAAAGTGCTGCTGCATCCTGCGTCAACAAATATGGAGGGTAATTTGGAGGCGGGCGGGATTATGCCAGACAGAGCCGGCCGAATCGATTGGAGGCTTTTCAGAAAAAAACAGGAACACGCTTGTCGAAGAAAGGAGGCATTTTGGCAAAACGTACAAAACATAGCTACGTAAAATACATAAAAGAGATTGAGCGCAAGAAGAAGGCAGAAGAGAAAATTGCCAAACGAAAAGGCAAGAAAGACAAAGGAGAAGATGACGAACAGGCGGAAATGGTCTTCGAGGACGCGCAAGAATCCTAACTAGATCCTGGTATAGGTATTGACCTGGAGGGTCACCTTAAGGGTGCTCGAACTTCCTCTAGAGGTTTTGAGGATCTTTATCCTTTTGATAAACAGGAGATTTCCCGAATGTTCGACTTTATAGAGAAAGTTGACCATCTGCTCCATGCCTACATTGTCCAGACTCATCTCGATTCCTTCGGGCTTGAATACCGCCTCACTCGGCGGAAACGTGACGGGCTTGATGTACTGGATGTTCTTGTCAATGCCTATTTCCCGAGTTAGTCCTTCCAAGAAAGAAAGAAGGGTGAAGCGATCGCCTCTGCTCCTTAGCGTCTGCTCCACTTCGTTCTGGTCCCTTTTGAAGCTTTCCCATTTTTTCTTCAGTTCGGTGATCTTCACGAGGTCGACTTTTCTCTTGGCGATGCCTCTTTCCAGTTGTCGCTGCTTTTCAAGGCCCGGTGAGACGACCATCAGATAGAAGAAAAGAGCGACAAGAACAAGCCCGCCGAAAAAAACGTAGGTCATTTGCTGTCTGTCCAGTTTCATCAATTCTCCTCCAGGGCGAAGTTGAAGGTCACCGCATTTTCTCTCTTGTCCGTTTTCGCGCCTACCAGTTTGATGTTCTTGAAGTCTCCAGACTTATTGAGACGGTTGGTCAGCCTGTCCACCGCTTCAAAAGAGGACGTTCGCCCGTCAAGACGAATATCCTTTCCCTCAAGGGAGAAATTCTCTATGTGCACCTCAGGGTCCTGGGAAATCACTTTCGTCAGCTTCAGGAGCACATCCAGGGTATTCTCTTTTCCGATAGATCCCTCGAGTCCCTGATACTGGCCTGTCTCATCTGCAATCCTGCGCTCCAGCAGAACCAGTTCCTGTCCTTTGGGGATCCTTTGAGCGGCTTCCGGGAAGGTCTGAACAAAAGCCTGACGGACCTGGTCCTGCAAAGCCTGATGCTGTTTTTCCAAATAATAGACCTTCTGATACACATTCGCGGTGAGGAGGATGGCCAGGAGAACCAACGCGGACGCTGAGAAGAGGAAGATCTTCCTGAGGTTCATCTGGCTCTTAGGGGCAAATTCTTCCTTTCTCAGGTTAACCAGCCTGACGGACGGCTGCGCCGCAGAAAGAGCCAGGCCCAGAGGAACACTGAGCCTCGGTTGAATGAGGGTGTCGGTAAAGGGCTTCCAGAGTGAAGTTTTCACACCGACTTTTGACTCAATGGCCTGAGTCATGTCAGTATCATCCGGATAGAGGCCCGAGACCAGGATCTCGCTCAAAGTTGCCTCCGGCCTCTTGAGCTTGTAAAGTTGCAGGGTGTCCGCAATCCGGTCCTCAGCCTGCTTCCCGTCTGCAAAGACGCGGAAGAAATCGGGGCGCCCACGGTAGACAATCTCCACAAAGGTGCTGTTTTTTTCGCGGCAAACGATGGCCGCCGGTTCCTCCGACTGTTCACCATAATTGTAAAGATAGAGATGGAGAAGGGCGAGCCCATCGATGGTCACTATGTCAGGATCGATGCCCGCGCCGGCAAGAAGCGCGAGGTGTTCTTTCACGTGTTTCTTTTCAACCCCGAAGGTGGGAACGGACCCACCCGGCGCAGGATCGAGAAAGTCGACGATCATCTCTTCGATCGGCACCGGAACATAGGGCTCCATCTGGAACTTGATGATCCTCTGCAAAATCTTTGGGTTGTCAATGGTGAGTGCGATCTCCCGCATCAGGACCTGGGAAGCGGGAAGGGCACTAATGACCAACTCTGTCTTGAAATCTTCATCCTTCAGGAAAGCTTTCAACTCTTCCTGCACGCGATCAGGGCTGGAGATCTCTCTAAAAGCGGCCTTGTCAATTTCAGGGCCCTTTATTCCGTTAAAAACCTGAACGGCGCCGATAAAGCCGTCCTTCACTTGGAGGCCGACCACGTACTTCGGCTTTAGGAAGTCTTTGAATGGATTGACCATGATCACAGTACCTGCCAGTAGATTGGCTTGGTTTTCCCTCCTTCCCTCACCACGAAAGCCTTGACCACGCACGACGCTCCGTTGCAGTTGACATTGAACTCCATGGAAAACGAGGAGCTTCTCACCGTGATCCAGTCTCTTATTTCCGCCAAAACCTCGTCGCTCATTCCCGGCACTTTTCTGAGATCATCGATACTCGTGAAATCCTCTTCCTTGCGGTACTCGATGATCGCCGCAGCGATGGCATCGTCCATGGATTCGCTGAGACACTCCAGGACTTCCTTCGGTGCCGTGTTGATATTCACCTTGCCGTCAGAATAGATAGTCAGATAATCCATGAGCCTCTTTCCCTCGAACCGTTCGGCCTGCCTCATGCCTTTGACCAGGAAGATCTGACCGGGCGTCAAGAAGGGCCCGTTGGCGCACGGATAGGGCTCTTCCAGATTTTGATACCAGTAAGCTTCCGCGCCGTCTTGACGTTCCACGTCATCTGCGTCCAACCAGTCCAGGAGAGGATTCACCATTTCCTCCTTAAGACCCAGAATCCTGAAAAGTCTCCGCACTTGGGCTTCTCTTTTTTCGTCGATTTCTCCTGCCTCATTCGCGAGAAAGTTAACGTTGATTTTTCCGCTTTCGTCGACTACGCCGCCGGAGAGGGTGATTCCTTCGTCCCCCAAGCCTTGCAGCACGGACAAGTTCTCCAGTTGATGCCAGTTTTCGTTGTAACTGTCCATTTCCAGGTCTTCGTCAGCGCCAAGGAGTCCCATCACTTCCTCGATGGCCGAACGCGCCACAAGGTGAGCCTTGTAGCTGTCTCTCGAGTATCCTGCAAGAGTGAGTTCGACGCCGGATTCACCGGAAAAGCCTATGGTCAGACCGGCCAGGGTGGTTATGATCAGCAAAGTGAGCACAAGCGCAGTGCCGCGCTCTCCCCTAGGGAGGATTTTGCTGGTCTTTTCAGTATACCGCATCAACTCTGACTCCTGGTCCCAGCCAGCTCGGGATGGATGCTGGTGATAAAAACATGTTCTCTCTCCAGACTGTCTTTCAGAACCAGTCGCACCTTGACGAGCACCGGAAGCAGGGATGCCGATCCGGAGTCCCCTGCGTCCCATCGATCGAGTTCCTCCCCCTGGCTGTCCTCGTAGGTGATCTTGAACTCCACGACGTTTCTGGCCATTTCCTGAAGGTCCCCGCCTTCTGTGAAATCCACATCCGGACTCGCCTCATCCCTGCGCATAAGCACCAGGACGTTTTGCTGATCCGGGTCTTCCACGACTCTGTAACCCACCTCACACAGGTCCGTATTGGGGCTTTGACTGCTCAGGACAAGATGAGTCAAGGTGGTAAAATCAACCCGGTCGAGCCTTTTTCCTTCCTTTTCCTCGGTCTTCCCGATCAGACCGAGGCGAATCTTATCAGAGGGGACCGTGAGCTCTGAAATGGCGGACTGGAGGTCTTTAGACATCTGGTCAAGAACGATCCTCGCCGTTTGCTGAACCTGTCCGTTTTCTCTGGCGATCTGAATAGCCTCCACGTTGGTTGTGTAAGCACTGTAAACCGCCGCCATGATAATGGCAAGAATCGCCACAGACACAAGCACTTCCAGGAGGGTGAACCCTCTTAGGCCTTTTCTCTGTAAAGGATAGTCTCTAGCCATAGATCTTTTCGCAGTTTTTCTCTCTCCAGGATGATGCCCACCCGGACCTTAAAGACATTTGCCTCTTCAGGAAGGGCGCTGATCTCTTCTTCATAAGTGAAATCAGGGAAATCCTCTCCCACCTCTCCTGAAGTCTTTCCTTCGGAGAGCGTTTCTCGGCACTCGATCTGCGCGATCCTGTCCTGGATGAGACACTTGGCTATTGTCATGAACTGCGCTTCCGATTGAATGTCCAGATTCTGCGCCTGAAGATGGAACACGGCAAGAAGAGCAACAGCGATCAAACCCAGGGCGATCACAATTTCAAGGAGAGTGAATCCCTCATCCAGCCTTTTTCTTCTCAATATATCCCTCGTGGATTCTGACCCATCCCGTGACCGGATTAATCTCAAGAGTGCGGGCTTCATCTGCATTGTTCCTCAAATGGATCAGAGCGTGTTCCACACAACCGTTGGAAAAAAAACGTATAAAGGCCTCTCCTTCCTGATCCTTTCCCCTCGAAAGAACCACCACATCCTCTATGGTGACCCCTGGAGGAAGCTCCTGCTTCTCCGTGGTTAGCTTCTCCGTAGTCAGCTGCCCCTTCTCCTTCAGAAGGTCCTCCAGCTTCTTTTCGTCTTTGGGCTCATAGGGATAGAAACTGTTCTCGGTTATGTTCAAAATCAAGGCTTGAGGCTTTCGTGTATAGGCGGCCTCCCCTCTCAGCCGGCTCACCTCGCTCATGATCATGCGCGCCGCTCTCCCCAGGTCCCCTCCAGCCAGAACCCCCTCGATGGGAACGCTCACAAGCCCAAGAAACAGGCCTACGATGAAAAGCACAATGACCAGCTCAAAAAGGGTGAACCCCTCAGACTCATTCTTTCTGTTGTACCCAGTTCGTGACATCTGTATTCTCGCCGTCTCCGCCCTCTTCTCCGTCAGCACCATAGGACCAGAGGTCGTAGTCGCGGTTATGCTCTCCGGGGCTGATGTAGAGGAAGTCGTTTCCCCAAGGATCCCTGGGGACCACGTCCTTCTCAAGGTACCCCCCTTCCCGCCATTTCGCAGGTATCCTGCCCGTGCTGGGTTTTTCCACCAGCGACTGAAGACCCTGTTCGGTGGTCGGGTAGAAGCTGTTGTCAAGCTTGTAGAGCTTGAGTGCCGTTTCCAGAGACTTTATATCCATCTCTGCTTTCAGAGCTCGAGCCTCGCCCGGCCGGTCCATGAGTTTTACGGCCACCAGGCTGGCCAGGATGCCGAGGATCGTAATGACGATAAGTATTTCGAGAAGAGTGAAGCCCCTCTCCGCATACCAGATGCATTGTTCTTTCTTCTTCATTAAATACTCCAGGCCAATTCACAAATTCAAATGACCCATCAACCCTTAATTTTCGGGTGGCAAAACCCCAGTACCGAAACCCAAAAATCCAATTTCCCAAGGACGACGGCACGCGACCGTTTCCGAGTTTCGGGCTTTCACATTCATACGGCAGTTCATCTACCGGAGCCCTCTCACTCCGCTCGTCATTTCAAAAATGGGCAGCAATACGGCCATGACGATAAAACCGACCACTACCCCCATGAACAAGATTACAATCGGCTCGATGATAGAAGTCAAGGAGGCAATGGCTGTCTCTACATCATCTTCGTACACTTCCGCAGCCTTTGCAAGCATCTCTTCCAATTCTCCACTCCTCTCCCCTGCCCGCACCAGCTGCGCTACCATGGGAGGAAACCCTGCTTTCTGCCTGAGCGGTGTCGCGAAATCCGAACCTTCTCCCACCATTTTCGCCGTTTCGGCGATTCCATCTTCCAGAATGCGGTTGCCCATGGAGGGCGTGGCAATGTCCAGGGCGTTGACAAGAGGAATGCCGCTTTTCAGCAGGATGGAAAGCGTCCTGGTAAACCGAGCAATGACCGCCTTGTGATGGAGTTTTCCGAAAATCGGGATGTGAAGGCGAGTTTTGTCCCAGATCCTGCTTCCCCTCTCCGTTTTGACAAAAGCGGCGATGAGTCCGGAAACAGCCACCAAGCCTGCCACAACAAGCCACCAGAAGCGACTGATGAAATGAGTGGCAAAAATGAGTATTTTGGTGGACCAGGGAAGCGCCAGTTTCATCCCCTCGAAGATTCCGATCACCTTGGGCATGACAAAAGACATGAGAAAAACCAGAATCACGCTGCTGATGAAGAGGAGAAAAATGGGATAGGCCATGGCGGATTCGATTTTCTTCTTGAGCTTGAGCCTGGTCTCGGAAAAGTCCGCCAGCCGCCGCAGAATGATATCCAGGGCGCCTCCGGTCTCTCCCGCTCTCACCATGTTGACATGAATGTGCCCGAAAACCGAAGGGTGAGCGGACATGGCATGAGCCAGAGAACTTCCTTCGAGAACCTTCTCCTTAATCTGGGAGAGGATTCTCTTGAGTTTGGGCTGTTCCGTCTGCTCGATCACTCCGCTGAGGCATTCGATGAGGGGAAGGCCTGAGGAAACAAGGGTGGAAAGGTGTCTGAGGCATGTAGTCACTTCCACAGGATTGATCCTGCGAAACTGTGACAGAGGGGAGACAAAAATCTTTGAGGCCGATTTTTGCTCTCCCTCCTGAACTTCCCTGATCTCCGTGGGATAGATGGAGTCCTGGCTTAACCTGAGCCTGGCTCCCGTAGGGCCTTCCGCTGTCACAAGCCCTCTTGTCTTCTTTCCCCTCCTGTCCAAAGCCTTGTATTCAAAAATAGGCATACGCTCCTGACGCGGCGCGAAGGCCGTGATACAAATACGAATATCTGCATGAAATCTGGTTGGGCAGATCTCATGGTCACTCTTGTGTTACCCGCAATACTTCATTAAGACTGGTCACCCCTGCCTTTACCTTTTGAAGGCCGTCGGCAAACAGGGTGGACATGCCGCCTTTGACTGCCGCCTCTTTGATCGTCACCGAATCCGCCCCTGAAGTGAGGAGATGCCTGACCTCATTTTCCATGACGAGAAGCTCGAAGATCCCTGTCCGGCCCCTGTACCCGCTCTGCATACAGGCGTCGCAGCCACGTCCCCGCCACAGAACCTGATCCTTCGGCAACCCGAGATCGGTTAAAGCCGATTCCACCACCTGGAACGGCTCCTTGCACTCCGGACAGATCCTGCGCACTAGTCGTTGGGCTACTACCCCCAAAAGGGAGGAGGCAATCAAAAAAGGCTCCACTCCCATGTCCACGAGCCTGGTGAGCGCCCCAGCCGCATCGTTGGTGTGGAGAGTGCTGAAAACCATATGTCCTGTCAAAGAGGCCTGTACGGCAATTTCAACCGTTTCCAGATCCCTGATTTCACCCACCATGATGATATCCGGGTCATGCCTGAGCACCGACCGGAGTCCCCTCGCAAAAGTGAGCTCCGTCTTGGGGTTTACCTGGATCTGGCCGACCCCCTGCAGTTCGTATTCGATGGGGTCTTCAATGGTAATGATGTTCTTCTCCGTCGAATTGATCCGATTGATCGCGGCATACAGGGTCGTCGTTTTCCCGCTCCCTGTGGGACCGGTGACAAGAAGGATGCCGTTATTCTTGTTGATCAGGCTTTCAAAGGTCTTGAGCTTATCCGGTGGGAGTCCCATGTCTCCGAGTCCTAGGAGTGAGACCCCCTTGTCCAGGAGCCGGAGGACGATCCGCTCGCCGTACGACATAGGAATAACCGAGACGCGGATATCCACCGCCTTGTTGGCCACCTTGATCTTGATGCGTCCGTCCTGGGGCACTCTTTTTTCAGCAATATCCAGGTTGGCCATGACCTTGATCCTGGAAACAATGTGTGCCTGAAAGCGCTTGGGAAGGGAGAAGATCTCGTAGAGAATTCCGTCGATGCGAAAACGGACCTTGACCTCCTTCTCGTAGGGTTCAATGTGGATGTCGCTCGCCTGTCGCTTGAGGGCCTGTGTGAGGATGACGTTCACGAGGCGAATGATGGGAGCCTCGTGAGTGGCATCCATGAGATCTTCCAGCTCTTCAAGTTCTGTGAAAACTTCGCTGTCCGATTGGTAGGCTTCCAGGTCCTGCACCATCTTTTCAGCCTCGTCACTCGTTTGGTCAAAGAGGAGATTGACGGCGGCATGAATCTCGGCCATGGGACTCAGGACCATTCTTACCGCGCTGCAGCCCATCCTGCGGCTCAGCTCGTCGGCAGCCTGATAGTTGGTCGGGTCATTGATGGCGACGGTCAAAGTGCTGTTTTCCACTGACAGGGGGACCAGGCCCATACGTTTGAAGTAGTGGATAGGGATGTCAAGCTTGTTGTCGAAGGTGAGTTCTTCCAGGAGGTTGTTCTTGACAGGGATACCAAGCGTCTCCGAAAAGTGGTTCAGGCGTTCTCCTTCCGTCGCCTCATCCTGAACAATGGCGACCTGATTGGGTTCAGAGGACTGCTGGTCCTTGTTTCCGTTGTTGGAGAAGAGGTTTCTTAACATGGATCATCCACATCTAATGGTAAGCTTTCTGCCTTATGGTTTCCTTCTGCTGACTTTTCAACGCCTTCTCCGCTTCGCTGTCAATGTAGTCTTTCTTCTTCCGGTAGAGTTGGTTTGCCTCGTCCAGGTTCCGCACTACATGAGGCGTCAGAAACACCATGAGGTTCGTTTTCTCGTCCCGGTCAGTTGTGTTCTTGAATAGCCATCCCGCAGCCGGGATGTTACCCAGACACGGGGTCTCGGTTTTCCCCCGGTTCAGGTTCGTCTCGATCAGCCCCCCGATTACGGCCGTCTCACCGGCCTTGAGGTTGATGCTCGTTTTGGCGGTCCGGTACGCTGTGGTGGGTGCGAGCACAGTCCCTCCAAGGGCCGTCTGCGAAATGATGGCCTTGATGCTCTCTTCCACCTTCAGCCTGATGAATCCCTCATCATTGATCTGTGGCGTCACTTTGAGTGTGACCCCTACGTCTTTGTACTCAAAATTCTGTATGGCCCGGGACGTGGTCTGGTCTCCAAGATCCACACGGGTGACAAAGGGAATGTTCTGGCCCACTTCAATGCTTGCCTCTTCATTGTCCAGGGTGAGAATCTGCGGCGTGGAAATGATGTTGAAATCGGTGTCCGACTTCACCGCCCTAACAAAGGCTGCGATACCGGGAAAGGTAACACTCCCTAGGGTAATACCGTTTCCGATCACTCCTGCTGCAAAACCTGAGGGAAGAGTTCCGGTGGCAACAACGTCGTTGGCGATAGAGGTGTCCCCCCTTGCTCCGCCGAACCATACGCCTCCGTTGCTGCCTTCGCTGAATCCGCCGTCGTAAGTGTTCCCTACATGCCACTCCACGCCCAGGTCCATGGACTTGGTCGCCGACACCTCCATAATGAGGGCTTCCACGTAGACCATGGTTCGCGCTTCGTCCAGTGTCTTGATCACATCCTCAAGAATGGCATACTCCTCCGGTTCAGCAATGATGACAAGGGTGTTGGTCGCCTTGTCCGCAGAGATTTGAACGTCTTTGGATATGGCCGGCGCTTTCACCTTTTCATCCTTAGTGCCCTTGCCCGGAATCTCCATCAGCACCTTGGCCAGAGTCTCGGCCACGGCGTTCTGGAGCTGGTAGATATGGATGTTCTCCCTTGGCCTGGCTTGCTTTCGATCGAGCCTGTCCACCAGCATCTTGATCTTGGACATGGTAGCCGGGTTCGCCAGCGCAACCAGGGAATTGGTCCGTTCGTCGGCCATGATCTTGAGCTCTTGCCTGCCCGCCGTGGCGGCGGTTCTCTTCTCCTGAAACACGGCGAGTAGCTTCTTGGCCAGATCGTCAGCCTTTGCGTAACTCAGGGAGGCAACCCAGATCTCCTCATCCCCGGGCACGTCAAGTTCGGTTATGATTCGCACCAGGCGATTGATGTTGGATTGGGTGTCGATGACGATGATCGTGTTGGTTTCCTGGTAGGGGATCAAAAGGCCCGTCTTCTCCACCAAGGACGCAAGCAGCTTCCCGAGGTAGGTGGCGTCTGCGTACTGCAGTGGGACAAGCTGGGTGATGATCTTATCCTCCCGGGGGCCCAATCTCCTCTTGAGAACCGTTTCCGTGGCTTTCGTTCTTGCTGACGCGGTGGGGATAACCTTGATCACGTCCCCTGCGTCCACCGTGGCAAAACCATTCACATCCAGCACGGAGAGGAAGACCCGGTAGACTTCATCCACCGTCACCTTTTGGGGGGAGATAATCGTCACAGTCCCCTTCACATTGGGATCAACAAGAAAATTTTTGCCCGTCAGTTCACTGATAAACTTAATGAACACCTGGAGGTCTACTTCTTTGAAATTCATGGTAACGTAGGCGGGCTTGCCGGAAGGACTCCCTCGCTCTCCTTTGGCCGGCTCTTCCTGGGCGAAGCCTAGGACCGGAGAAACCACAAGAAAAAGCAGGACCAGTGAAAGCAATACTCTTCTTGAATTCGTGCTGAGGATCATCACGTGCGTGTGTCCCCTCCTGATTGTAGAGTCTACGTTATTAATCAGCCAAGAAATTTTGCCCGATTCGGCTCCTGTTTCACCGGTTGGGCGGCGTCGTGACACTTCTTCTGGGAGTAATCACCCTCCTGAGAGGTCTTAGCGCTCTGGAGGCAGGCCTCGGCTGGGTAGAAGAACCCAGTTCAGGGATAGCCCGGCTCTCCTCTGTCATGAGCAAGGCTTCCTCCTTTCCGTTGAAATCAAGGATCACCTTGCTTTTCGTGATGTTCGCAATGCGGGCGCCCATGACGAAATCGTCCTGAAAATAGACGTCCTCTTTGCTGGAATCACGGTCAACAATGACGGCGTAGGACTTCCTGCCCTCTCCCACCACCGTCCCTTTCAGCTCGAGATTGAGTTCCGTCACCTTGATATTTGCATCTTCCCCGACCGTCCCTTTCGAAATTCCTTTGGCGCTCTGAAAAATATCCTTTTCCGAAATAACAGCGTAATCCGCCGCGGTCTTGCTTTGGCGAGGCATTGCCTCTCTTGTCGGAGCCATCGCAGAGTCTCCTTCAACAAAATTTCCTGCTCGCCTGTGGGAGATCCAGGTCACCACGATTGAAACGGTGATCCAGAAAATGATGGCCGCCGTGAGACAGTTTCCAAGAAGCAAGATCCTTTTAGAATTCATTTCTCTTAATTCATAGCTAGAATTTATGATTTATATCACTTATTTTGCCGGAAATCAAACAAGATGTTGAGCCGACTTATCATCATCAGGTCTCCTGATTGAAAGGGCTTTCTCCTCGTCGCCGGAACGCCTGCCGTTTTCTGCGGCACAGGCTTCTTGGTTCATCTTCATTTGTCTTCCTAAGCTATGGGCGAATATTTTATGCTTCCTGTCAAGAATCTGGTACTATAACAATGATAATCTTTTCTTTCGTTGCTGGCTCGTTTGTTCTACTGCCAGTTGCCATGTCGTCCCCTCTGGAAACGAGTAAGCAGAAGGGATTTTATGCCTTTTAGGGAGAAAATCCATGAATAATATCAGGGTGTTGCTTTTTGTGTTAATCGGCTGCCTGCTTCTCAGTTCTGCTTCGGTCCAGGCGGAGAATATCACCATCCGGGACGGCCGAATGTCGGCAGACCTTAAGGAGGCTTCCCTCGTAGGAATCGCTAAAGACATCGAAAGTCAGGCAGGCATCTCTTTCAAGGGCGACGAATCTCTGCTCGAAGAAAAGGTCTCTGTTTCCTTCAAAGATCTGCCTCTGGAGGACGGCATAAGGAGAATTCTGGCCAACTTGAGCTACAGCTTCATGTTCGACAAAAAGGGCAAGATCGCTGCGGTTATGATCATGTCCCAGGGAGGCGAAAGTTCCGCTCCTCAAGCTCAGGTCAGGCCTGCACCGGTGAGAGCGTCAGGCCCAATGTCATCAGCCAGCCGACGTCCTGTTGTCAGAAGGCCCAGCCTTCCTTCCTCCTCCCCTCTGGTCACCGGACAGACGAGAGCCCCTGCTACAGTCAGGTCCAGGACCCTTTCGCCACGAGTCAGGCCTCAACCTCCAGCGGCCCGGGCTGGCCAGGCCAATCCCGCACCCAGTGAAGGATCCAACCTGCCGGATGCCTTCAGAACGATCGAGAATGTGCCAACGCCCGAACATTCCTCCGACTCTGAAGCTCCTCTGCCCCCTGCTTACAGGATGATCCAGAATTCAGAGCCTTCCGGCGGGCCGGTGACCGGCAACAAGGAACTTCCTCGGGCGGTCAAGACCCAAAAGAACGTTCCGCCTCCGGCCGGCTCTGCTGAACGTTCAGAAGGAAAATCCGCTGATGAGCCGAATCCTAAGGAAGATGCTCCCTCAAAGGAAAAGAAAGACTGACTAGTTGGGTTTCTGGGTTTTCACGAGGAGTTTCCGGCCGGAAAGGAGAGGTTGATCCGGTTTGAGGTTGTTTAAACGGCGCAAATCTTCCAGTGACATCTTGTAGCGGAGCGCAATGCCGTAGAGCGTCTCACCTTTCGTTACCAAATGGTAGGCGCTTGGCTGGGAAGGCTCGTGGTCCTTTTTGGGGGCAGAAACCACCGATTCGGGCATCTTCTTCATGGCTTCCACCTCTTCCCTTAATCCGGTGAGCTGTCTGTCGATACCGGCAAGACGATCGGATACACTTGTGGAGAGAGATTCCACTCGCTTCTCTAACTGGGAAAGACTGTCGCCTCGACCCTCCAGTTGGGACACCTTTCGCTCTATGGCATCCAGTTTTGTCGTAACTTCACGGGCAGGCCCTGCGGGGCGACTGGCCGGTTTCAGGAAGAGAAAGACGATGATGGCAAAGATCACCATTCCGGCCCCTGTGAGCACATAGGGCATTCTGGTCCTCTCCGGCGTCATGACTTCCTCCAGACCATTCCTCCTTCCAAGGTTTGCTTTTTCATAGACTTCCTCCCCCGGAGTCTCCCTGTCGGAATTTTCCGCTGCCTTGGAAAGAGAGGGATAGACCTTGACAACACCATCCAGCCTGAGCAGGCTCAAAAGCTCCATGATATGGGGAGGCACTTCCGCGAGTCTGACCGTAGCTCCCGCCCGTCTGGTCCATTCGAAGAAAGAGAGAAACGCCCCGGTCCCCCTATTGTCGATGTACTCCAGATCTTTGAGCAAGAGGATGATATTGCTCTTTCTTGTCTGTTTGACCTGCTCGAATCCCTCCTGAAGTTCGTCGGTGGCAAGGCTGTCGATTCGCCCCGCAGGGGCCATGATTACCGTGTCTTTTTCCTCGGTGATCGTAATTCGAAGCGTCATGAGGGTATTTTCCTCGCTTTCAACGTGGTCACACGATCAGAATTCCGGCCACATCTTTCCGATTTTTATATACCACCAGGATCTTAGTTAGCAATATGGAATGTCCTCAACGAAAAAAAATCTCCCCGGAGAATTTTCCCCGGGGAGAGAGAAGTTCATCAGGATAGAAAATAATCCGGCTAGCTTACAGTTCCAGCCAAGAATCAGAGTAAAGGGAGTGTCCGAGGATCACCCTTGCAGTCTTCGCATAACCCTGAAGCTCTTTGGAAAGAGAACCGATATCGACGGATTCTCCATCCATGATCTTGTGAATGACCTCCACCACGTCCGCCCTGCGTCCTCTTGCAATTTCGATCAACTTCTCATCATAAGCGTCCGCAATGCACGAATACATCCCTTTTCTTTCCAGCATCACCATGAACGTCCGGTTCAATATGCCTCTGAGATGATCCGGCGGACCGTTAGAGACATTGGAAAGACCGCAGGTGGACTTGATACCCGGAAACATATCCTGGAGCATCTCCTGGAAAGCCAGAAGGCTCATCAGTTGGGGCTGCTGAATATTCACCGGAGTCACAATCCCGTCCACAAAGATATCTTCGTTGGGAACGCCTGCTTCATTCGCAGCATAGATCAGCTCTGCGGCAAGCGCTCCTCGCTCGTTCTCGTCCCGAGGCAGCCCATCAGGCCCCCACATGAGAGCGATCATGTTCGCCTTGTACTTGACGGCAAGCGGGATCATCTTCTCGTATCTTTCCGCACGGCACATAATGGAATTGATGATCGCTTTGCCCTTGTGCGCGGCCAGCCCGGCCTCCATGGCCTCAACATTGGAAGTATCCAGGCAAAGGGGTGGAGTGTCACCGATGGCTTCCTGCACGGTCTTCACGACGAACTCCATCAATTCCGGGCCTCCCTTTCTTGCCGGCCCCAGATTGATGTCGATCCAGTCCATTCCCTTTTCCTGTTGTCTTTTCGCCTCCTCAGCGATTGGGCCCGGGTCTTTCTCCTTAAAGGCCTTCCCGATGACCCGATTGATCACGTTCAGATTCTCTCCGATCAGTAGCATCGCTTTCCTCCCTCTTCAATCTACTTTACCCATGAGTCCCTCAGAAACTTCGGTATGAGAGAAGCATCCCTTGGCCCGATCATGATCTCCCAGCCGGGCAGCTCTTCTTCCATATCGCCGCCGATGGAAGCGGCATATCCCGGGATGACGATTTTCTTGTGGGCTACCTTGTCGGCGATCCCGGACTTCTTGACAAAGCTGCCTACCGCATCCCCGGAAAATTTTCCCGCGGCCCACGCTGTCATGACCGAAAGCCCTTCCGTGTCCATGATGAGGAGCCAGCTCGGCACCCTGCTCCCCTCGATTTCGCCGCTGACGATGAAGTAAGTGAGAGAGAAGTTGGTGGTCACCAGGACAGGCGAGTTTTCATCGGGCGTGCCGATCTCATAGATGCCCTGAGTCACGGTCATGGGCCTTTGAGGATCTGTGTAAATGTTGAGCCGTTCCAGCAAAAGTGGAAAGAGGTTCTCGCCCTTCAGGTCGGAAAGGACAACGATGCCCGCGTACTTGGCTATGAGCATGGCCGCCAGAATCGTCTCCACATCCACATTGCTCGCCATTTCACAGGGGAAGGTGATGGTAGGAAAGCCAAGAGAACGGTTCCCTGCCTTGAGAGGGGCTCTCCGGATCGCTACCTGATCCTGGAAAAGCTGCTTGGGTTCCCTGGCGCCCGAATCCAGAATAAGGTCCTTCAGGCCCATGCTTGAGAGCTTGTCACTCAAGGCAATCAGGCCGTCCATGTCGTCCGCCTTAACGGCCAGCGGCAGTCCTTTCTCTTTGGCCAGAGCACCCATCTGATCGGCGTTTTTCGCCGTCGCTGCATAGAGGAGGGGCTTTTTGAAGGCGCACGTCTCTACAGCCGCTTTCATAACGTCTACACTCTCGCTCATGAGAATGAGATTGAATTCACTTTCCTCGGCAATCTTCTTTGCCGCCGCCGCGTAAGATGCCTTGTCGCCGTTGACATCCTTCAAGGCGACCAGCTCGGGCCGGAGGTTGAGCCCCACCCTTTCGTATTGAAGGGCGTTCCAGGCCTTCAGCTTCTGATCCAGGGATTCCAGGCTCCCGTCGGACTTAACCAGAACGGCGATCCCGGTGGGGTTGTAAAAGGTCTTTTCGTGTCTGAACATGACGGTCTCGCCGCCGAGTTTCAGCGCCCTTACCCCTGCACCGATGGCCACCTGCCTGATAGGAGGCGCAGAGGCCTCCGACAGCTTTCTCCCTCGCCTCGTCCGACACATAGGGACATGAGTCGAGTTCCGCCTTGGCTGCGGCGAGATTCATGGCAAAGGCGAGACAGGTGGGAACCCCGCATTCACCGCAGTTCGTCTTGGGTAGCAGTTTGAAAATCTGAATACCGGTCAGTGCCATAATAATCTCCTATCCTTCAGTTAACCTACAATGGGGTCCATTTTCAGTGCGGGGTGATCCTTCTCCTTAAGGAAAGGCATGATATCCTCTTCGGTGATGCCCACGGTCTCGTCGGCGATCCTGTCGATCAGATCGGGCACGCCCAGTTCCTTGCCTCGTCGGAGGAGCCGATCTCGGATCTCTTCTTTAAGCGCCTTGGGCATCCAGACCATCCGGAGCAAGCCGCCGTCACCGGTAATGAACTTTCGCTGGGTGATGTTATACTTGGAGTGGCCCACAAACCCGGGTGACGACTGTCCCCCGCCCATGACGCCGGCGAGGGTGGTGAACTTCATGCCGCAGGGCGTCTCCCCGGTGTAATCACGGTTCACCGTCATCACGCCGTTACAGCCGGGCAAGGACCGCGGCAATGCACTCGCAGCATCCGCAGGTAGTCATTGGGTCAATGACGAGGCTATAGAAGTTGTAATGATCGATAGCCTGGCGAGAAGCCTTGAACAAGAAATCATTCACGCCCTTCCACTGGCCGAGCTTCGGGATCCAGACATTCCCCTTTGATGACAGGCTGGTTGGGGCCGGTGGGGTTGATCTCAAAGGAGGCTTTACAGTCCATCCAGTTGTAGGCTCCGCACAGTCCCGTCCTTTCCGGGCTGATCACACACACGTGGCTCGGGCGCAAAAGACTGGCAGAGGGTGCAGGAGTAATAGGTTTCCATGCTTCATCGGTCATTTTTTCGACGCGGTCATCCCTCAGCTTGTATTCACCTCTTGCTCGGGTGGTCAGTTTGTCCACATCCTCTTTCTTTGTATAAAGGGTCACCTGGATTTTGTCCAAGATGCTCCCGAAATCCTGATGGAGCTTGGCATGAAGGATGGTCCCGAGCTGCTTGAGGCTGAAAACCCCTTCTCCACGGCTTGGTCTCCCGACCCTGATCCATGAGATGTCTCTCTGTCCGATGTGCATGATGCCCTGGGCATAGTTGATAAGGTGGTGAATCTGCCTTTCCAGGATGGGCTCGAAGTCAGGCTGCATCTTCCGGCCGGCCACCTGGACGTAGATGCCAAGAGGAAGGCGTGAGCCCTTTTTCGCGTCCTTCACATCCTGACCGACGAGCATGACTTTGCCGTCCTCGATCTCATTCATCTCGGCCATCTTGCAGAGCTCGGTGCACTGGGTTTTGCCCCCGCCCATCTCCAGATAGAGGTCGTCTTTCCTTACCCGCTCGCCTTCAAAAGCCGGACCATAAGCCAGGGGGATTTCGATCTTGGCCACACTCACCTTGAGGCCGCGAATCTCGATGGACTTGGAGACGATGTCATCGTAACCCACATTGGCCACCACGTGCTCGTACGTGCATACGCCTGTGGGCAGCACCTCGGGAATGTCGGTGTCGGCAATGGTGGGGAATCCCCAGTTGATAGCGCCGGCCGCATTAGCGGCCCACTCGGCGTTCACGTCACCCAAGGCGTTCACAAAAGCAAAAATACGGTCTTTTTGGTACTTGAGCTGTCTCTTGTAATCTCCGGGCTGGATGCCGCCGAAGGCCATGCCGGCCCGGTTGGCGAAACCGAGAGCGAAAACCGCCGCCGAGATGTCAGGCCCGAACGGCACCAGACGGGTGTTCCAGCCGATCTGGACTTTTTCCTTCACGAGCTGCTCCGCAAAGGTGGTTCCGTTCTGGGTGGCGGCCATAAACACATAGATGGTCTTGAGCTGATACTCTTCGGCAATTTTCTTTGCCGTTGCCGAATCGGGAGCGGAGCCCACGATGGCGGCAAAGCCCGGCGCCGTGCCGTCCACGAACTCCACGCCCCTCTTCCTCATGATCTTGTCGTCTGCGGCTCCGAGCCACAACTTTCCGCTATCGATATCCGGATCCTCTATCTCGGGTTGGTAAAAATCCGGATCTTCCACGTAGCGGATGGCCTCGACGATCTCTTCTGCAAAAAGAGCGGCCATGCCCGCATCTAGGAGCGGTCCAAGATAGGGAATGTGACAATCCTTCTTCACGTGCGGGGGTAAAAGCTTCCGCGCGAATTCGAGAGGCTTTTTCGCCGAATCCAGATCCGTTACCTTCATGCCTGTCAGGGAATAGATGATGGGCAGAAAATAGGCAGTGTTGGGAAACTCCAATTTCTGGCTTCCGCCATAGCTTTCCAGAGCCTGCTTGTACTTTCCTTCCGCCTTGGAGACAATATTGTACGCACCCTGGATTGCTGCAAACGCAACTAACTTCGACATAACTTTGTTCCTCCCTTCCTAAGAGGCATTCTCTTTCATTTGCTATTTCATCCAGCTTCGGCTGGTGGGTATGTAATTATCTCCCGGCTGTGATATCAGCCTGGGAGCAACCAAGAAATCTCAAGAATGTTTGTGCATCCGCTCCAGATTTGCTACGAGTCGTTCCACCACACTCTCAGGTTCAAAGGTGGTCGGCTTGGCCTCCTTCTCAGCCTTGGGCTCCTCTTTCGCTTTAGCCACCGTTTCTTCCCTCTTTTTCGACCGCGGTTTTTCCTTTTTCCGCAGCCCTCTTCTTCCTTAAGGCCTCCAACTCATCTTTTTCCCTGGCCTTCGCCGCTTCTGCGGCCTTTTTCTGGTCTTCCACTTCTGCTTTCGCTTTGGCTTCGGCGTCCACTTTTGCCTTTGCCTCGGCCTCGGCTCTGGCCTTGGCTTCCTCTTGTTCCACTCTCTTGCTGGTCTCAGCCTCGGCTTTGGCTTTCTCCTCTGCTTCCGCTTTGGCCTTGGCTTCCTGTTCGGCTTTGGCTTCGTCTCTTGCCTTCAGCTCTGGCTTCAGTTCCACCACTTTTTCCGCGGCTTTGAGAGCTGCTTTCGGCTTTTCCTTTGCCTTGTCAGGGGCAGCCTTCTCCTTAGGCCTGGCAACAGGCGCAGCCCCGCCCTCCTCAATGGTAAGAATCGGCTCGGGAGCAAGGGCGGCAAGATCCACTTCATTGAGTTCCAGCCTCTTGTCGATGGCCTGAACATCTTCCGCTGAGCCACTCTTGAGCATCCTGCTGACGAAAGCCCGCACCAACCGAACGGTTTCAGGATGGCGCAGAATCACGGCATCCGCACCGGCAAGAAGATAGCAGACCGCAGCGGTAGCCTCCATGAGAATCCCTCGCCTTTCAGGATCACCGAGAGTAGGAGCGCTTTCCAAGGACTGGCCAGCTTCCTTGCTCTTCCATATTTCATTACCGATGTTGGCGATGATAGGGATCTGGAGTTTGTCATCTTCCTGCGTGAGGGCGGCCATCCTGATTCTTTCCATCACGGAGTAAGAATACTCAAGGCCGTAACCGAGCCCTCCTGTGGTGGGGTCAATGATAATCTTGTTGCCTGCCACGCCCAAGTTGCCAAGCAGGATGTTGAGTTGTTTGGCCAAATTCACGTCAATGGGGGACGAGGCGACAATAGTCTGGTTATAGGCAAGCGCGCTCGCGCCTACGCCTTTATGGTTTCCCTCTTCCACAGGAGACAAAGCAAGATTGCCGCCTTGACAGGTCTCGGCGATCTTTTTGAGAACCTCTTCGTCCTTTTGATTGTTTGCGGTTCCCCAGACCACCACAGGGACCTTGACCGCATCCACCACCTTTTTCACCACCGCCGCGGCCTCTTCAGGCCCTCTGTTCTTACCGTTCGGGTCAATGCTCTTGAGTTGCACCACGATGAAATCGGCGCCGTACTCATCAACACACTTTTTGGCCCAAGCTTCAGGCGAAGACACGACATCTCTGAAAGGCTCAAGTGCAGCAGCAGGCCAATCATTCGAAGGATCATAGTCCCAGATCTCCATCGCAATTTTGGGGAGATTGGGCATGGATCCTTCAAACAGGTAAAACGGATAACAATCCGTCCCTCCGAGGGTGGCAGCGTGCTCACCCGTCCCGATGGTCGTGGTCCCTATTTTGCCCGAATAGGGCTGCTTTGGAATTTGAAAAGCCAATTTCCATCCCTCCTTCTTGGATTACAGTCGCTCCATGTCCATGAATGCATCACTATTACTATTGCTCCTTCGGGGCAATGGATGCGCTTCATATGCTTTCGATTCTCAAATCTATAAAAAATCGGGGCTCCTCCGCACGGCCTCCTTCAGGCACAAACGATCCACCCCGGGTCGCTCGGTCTGCCCAACCTTATTGATCTGCAGAGCCTCTCTTATTTGAATCGCTTGGGGTCAGCTTGGAAGAGGTGACATCCCCTGCGCGGTACCAGGAAGATTTGCAGCCATCCCCTGAGCCAGCAAAAATGTCCTCTATCACAGAGAATTTTAGAACATAGGCAACCCGTCAATGGTTGTCAAGAACTTTTTGCCAATAATATGAATACCTTCTATTATGTAAAGTATTGTCAATATCTTGCTGGCCGCCCTCGTTCCCAGCCGGCCCTCAATACCCTCCTTAAATCTGCCGAAGCGGATTTCAAGAGGGCACCACGGTGTCAAATAAGGCGAAAATAGCGTTGAGGGCCCGACTATCCCTTGTGAGTTCTATAGTAGGCTGTCCTTCCAGGTCAAACCGCCTGATCAGAGGATCTTCCGGGATGATCCCTGCCACCTTCAACCCGAATTCTTCAGCCCTTCTGAGAATCTCCTCCTCCTGACCGTTTTGAGCCTGGTTCACGACAAGTCTTTTCTCCTCTATCTTCAGGCCGAGCTCAGCGGTCAGCTCATAAATCCTGGCCGCAGCTTGTATGCCGCGCCGAGTCGGGTCAGAAACCACCAGAAGCAGATTCACATTTTTGGTGGTCAGCCTGCTTATGTGCTCCATCCCCGCTTCGTTGTCCATAACTAAGTATTTATAATTATTAATTAATCTGTCAATGTAGTTTGTGAGCAAGGTATTGGCCGCGCAGTAACATCCTGCGCCCTCCGGTCTCCCCATGACGATGAGGTCAAATCCTTTCGCTTCCACGACCGCCTGTTCCAACTTCATTTCCATGAAGACATCCTTGGTCATTCCGGTCGCTACGCCCTTCTTCATTTCCTCTCTGGCGTTTCCCAGAGTCTCTTCCACTTCGAGGCCCAACACCTCATTCAAGTTTGCATTCGCATCTGCATCCACAGCTAAAACGGGAATCCTGCCTCGTTCAACAAGATACTTTACGAGCAGCCCCGCGATGGTCGTCTTCCCTGTTCCTCCCTTACCGGCCAGGCCGATGGAATAAGGCATGGTCTCCTCCTTTAAAAGGAAATTTTAGTTGCTATTCTAGCAATCTTTCCTTAATATCCAGGCAAATTCAAAGGTTTTCTTGCACCTTCCATGGGCACGTCAAAAAAAAAAGAAATTTGGGATCAAATCATCGGAGCCTTAGAAACCAACCTCACCAAAGGTGAATTGAGGACTTGGTTTTCCCGCGTTTCCCTTAAGAAGCTCAATTCCGATGCGGTCGTCATCAATGTACCCAACAAGTTCATTGCAAGCTGGCTGAGCGACCGCTATCTCACGCACCTGAAAAAGAGTTTCAAGCAGGTGACGAAAACTTCCCCCAGCATCCATTTTACTTTCGAGCGGTCCAAGACAGGGGAAGAAATTAATAGTTTTCCTGCAAAATCTCCTTCCGAAAATAATCTCAAACGCCGACTCAATCCATCCATGACCTTTGGGGCTTTTCTGACGGCTGATTGCAACCGCTTTGCGTTCTCCTCTGCACGAGCCGTGGCGAATCTTACCAAAGATCAATATCCTCTGCTTTACATCCATTCGGAGCCAGGCTTAGGCAAGACACATCTGCTCCATGCTATCGGCAATCAAAGACTTGAAAAAGACCCCTCGTGCAGGCTGCGCTATGTGTCTTCCGATGCTTTCAGCTCTGATTTTACCTACTCCATCAACAATGACAAAGTTGCAGATTTCCGCCATGAATACTCTGAGCTCGACCTTCTCCTCTTCGATGACATCCATTCGCTGGGTCACAGGGAAAAGACTCAGGAGGAATTTCTGTTCGTCTTCAACTCGTTGTACGGAGCAAAGAAACAACTTGTGATCACCGGAGACAACCCTCCCCACAAGATAATGAATACCTCTCCTGAACTCACATCACGGCTTGGATGGGGACTCATTACGGATATACAGTCTCCCGGTCAGGATATAAAGATGGAGGTCATTCGAAAAAGGGCCTTTGAGAGCCAGATGGATATTCCTGACGACGTGGTTTTCTTTCTCGCCAACTCAAGCAGTGACTTCAAGACCCTGGTCAGAAATCTTATCGAGATCGAAACCCACGCATCTCTCACCCAGGGAAAGATCACTATATCAGCGGTGAAAACACTCCTGAGAGGAAAGGATGGGGCTCAGATCGGACTTGATGACATTATGACTACGACGGCTGGATATTTCAATATTTCACTGTCTGACCTTGTTTCGGACAAGAAAAAGCGTCAATATGCCTATCCACGCCAACTGGCCATGTACTTGGCGAGAAGTCATACGGAACTCTCGTTCAAGGAAATCGGGGATTCTTTCGGGAAAAAGGATCACTCAACGGTCATACACGCTTTTAGGAGAATAGGAAAGCTAAGGGGTGACGAAAAAGAGATAGAAGAGGACCTTAGAAGGATTGAGGATTTGCTTCATTAGACAAGAAGTGGACCTTTTCTCGTAGTCTTTATGCCTTTTCGTCTGAAACGCCGGGTTCAATTGATTGCCCTGTGGAAAAAGGAAGGAAAGAGAGACAGGCTTGTTGAAAAAAAAAGTGCTTTCTTCAGTAGGTTAAGGCATATTTCGACATTCGGCGGCGCTATGATTATTTATATTATCTATGGAGGAACTCATGGAAATAAAAGTAGATAGGGAAGAACTCTACAAGGCAATTTCCAGAGTACAGAGTATCATTGAGAAAAGAAGCAATATGCCTATCCTGTCGATGATCCTCGTTTCAGCGGAGGGGGCGGAGATCTCGATATCCGCCACCGATCTGGAAATAAGTCTACGGCAGAAACTCCCGGCTGAGGTCGTCAGCCCCGGAAATATCACCATATCGGGAAGAAAGCTTTTCGAAATCTTGAAGGAAAGCAAAAATCCTTTCATTAGGGTAAGATCGAAGGAAAACAACTGGGTTTTTCTTTCCGATGAACAAGCCAAGTTTAACCTTGCCTCACTGTCGGCAGACGAGTATCCCACCTTTGCGGAGCCGGAAGGCGTTGACATGCTCGAAATAGAAGGCTCCACCGTCAAAGAGATGATCAATAAGACAATTTATGCGGTTACTCTGGAGGAGGCTGGGTTCAAGCTTTCTGGAATATTCACTGAAAAAGTTGTCCATGAAGGCAAGTCACTTTTGAGAATGGTGTCAACTGACGGCCACCGTTTGTCGCTGGTGGACAAGGAAGTCAAAGACATCGAAAAAATAAAGCTCGACGCGGGTGTTATGATTCCAAAGAAGGGTATGGCGGAACTCGGTAAACTGGCCGCTGAAGGCGGCTCGTTGCAGCTTGGCTTCAGACAGAACAATTGCGTGGTGAAGAAAGAAAAATCTCTGATTGTGGTACGCCTTTTGGAGACCAAGTTTCCTGACTATCACGCCGTGATTCCAAAAAAAGCAAAATCCCTCGTCACAGTGAATCGTGACATCCTGTTGGATGGAATGAAGAAGATGAGTATTCTCGCCACGGAGACCTACAGGGGTGTCAAAGTGGTCCTCGAAAAAGGATACATGGAACTGGAGTCAATCAATCCCGACCTCGGAGACGCTCATATAAGGCTTCAGGTCGATTTCAAGGGAGAGAGACTGGAAAGCGGATTCAACTCGAGGTATTTCATCGATGCATTGCAGAGCATGGAGAGTGAAAAGGTCGAGCTTGGCTTTGTCGATAATTCGACTCCCTGCATCATTAAAGGTGAAAACGACCCGGGATTCCTGGGGCTGATTATGCCTATGAGGCTGTAAAATGGTAGCAAGAGACGCAACGTACGGTGCAGCAGACATTAAGGTTCTGGAAGGGCTGGCGGCTGTTCGCAAGCGGCCGGCCATGTATATCGGGAACACCGGGTTTGAGGGGCTCCATCACCTCGTCTATGAGGTCGTGGATAACAGTATCGACGAGGCACTGGCAGAGTTCTGCGACTCTATTGACATTCAAATCCTGGCTGACAACAGTGTGGTCGTTGTGGACAATGGTCGGGGCATCCCTGTAGATATGCATGAAACCGAGGGGGTACCTGCTCTTGAAGTCGTGATGACCAAACTCCATTCCGGGGGTAAGTTCGACAACAAGAGTTATAAGGTATCGGGGGGATTGCATGGCGTGGGTGTTTCTGTGGTTAACGCGCTCTCGGAATTTCTAGAGGCCGAGGTATACCGCGACGGTAAGATTTACAAGCAGCGGTTCGAAAAGGGTGAGAAGAAGAGCGAACTGCAAACACTGGGTGAAACCGGGAAGAGGGGAACAAAGATCCATTTCAGGCCGGATACGGAAATTTTTGAGAACATCGACTTCGATTTCGACACCCTCGCCCGGAGGATGAGAGAACTATCCTTTCTGACCAAGGGAGTAAGAATCCAAATCTCCGATGAGAGAACGGGAAAGAAAAAGGAGTTTCACTATGAAGGAGGCATCAAGTCTTTCGTAGAATATTTAAACAAAAACAGAGAAGCGCTCCATAAGGACCCCATTTACCTGAGCGGTGAGAAAAGCAACATCATCATGGAGGTGGCTTTTCAGTACAACGACTCCTACAACGAAATTATTTTTACTTTTGCCAACAACATTAACACCCGGGAAGGAGGAAGCCACCTCATCGGTTTTAAGTCGGCTCTCACAAGGAGTATTAACCAATATTTACAAAACGCTCCACTCTCCAAGAACTTCAAAGAAAAACTCACCGGTGATGATGTAAGGGAAGGTTTAACGGCAATCGTGAGCGTGAAACTGCCCAACCCACAGTTTGAAGGCCAAACAAAGACAAAGCTGGGCAACAGCGAAGTGAAAGGTCTTGTGGAAAACCTTGTGAACGAAAGATTGGCGAGTTTCTTCGAGGAAAACCCAGTAGTCGTCAAGGCTATTCTTTCTAAGGTGATCGATGCGGCCAGAGCGCGCGAAGCCGCGAGGAAAGCTAAGGAACTTGCTCGACGAAAAGGGGTACTGGCGGATTTCTCATTGCCGGGCAAACTGGCCGATTGCCAGGAGAGGGACCCGCAAAAGAGCGAGGTCTTCATTGTGGAGGGTGACTCCGCAGGGGGTTCGGCGAAGCAGGGAAGAGACCGGAAATTCCAAGCCATTCTTCCCTTGAAAGGGAAGATTCTCAATGTTGAGAAATCCCGCTTCGACAAGATGATGTCAAGCGACGAAATAAGGACCATGATTTCTGCTCTGGGCACCGGCATCGGTGACAAAGGGTATGACATCAAGCGCCTGCGCTATCATAAGGTGATCATTATGACCGATGCGGATGTGGACGGCGCGCACATTCGTACCCTTCTCCTCACTTTCTTTTTCAGACAAATGCCGGAGCTCATCGAAAAGGGCCACCTGTACGTCGCTCAGCCTCCTTTGTACAGGGTTGCGGACGGTAAAAGAGAATCTTATATCAAGGATGAGGAGAGTTTTAATGAGTTCATAATAAGGAGGATCTCAGAAAAAGAGAAAGTCGAAGCAGGAGAGAAGAACGTCCTTTCAGGGAAAAGACTAGCCTCGGTGCTCAACGGCCTCATCAAATACTACGATAATATATCCAAGTTGGCCACCAGAGGTTATGGTGAGAGGTTTGTAAAACTGTTGGGTTCCGGCAGCATCAAAGATAGAGACCTTTTCAAGAACAAGACGTACATGGATGACCTGTTCCGAAGGCTCGATGAGAATGGGTTTCAGGTTACGGACATCCATGTGTCGGAGACGAGCCATGAGTACTACGAGTTTGTAGTCACGGAAACCAAAAACGGAGGCCAGAGATTCTTTGTGGACTGGGAACTGTTCACATCTCCGGAACTCAAAAGGGTGATGGAGGTCTCGCGACAGCTCGACGAGCTCAGGGGCAAGACCTTCAAAGTCGGGGGCGACGGCGAGGGAAAGATTGTGGATACGTGGGAGGCCCTTCTCGATGAGTTGATGAATCGGGGAAAGAGCGGTCTTACGATTCAAAGGTACAAGGGCTTGGGAGAAATGAATCCGGGTCAACTTTGGGAAACCACGATGGACCCTGATAAGCGAACGCTCCTTCAGGTGAAAGTGGATGATGTGGTGGAGGCGGATGAGGTATTCACAGTTCTCATGGGAGACCAGGTGGAACCCCGGAGAGATTTTATCTACACCAACGCTCTGGAAGTTAAAGAACTTGATATCTAGATTCTCGTATCCCTTCTCCCTTCATATCCTCTTACCGTTGACTGCATCACCTATGAGCCAGGAAACAAACGGATTCCTTGCTTTCAATGGCCCCCGGGGTGCTCAAGTTATTTTCGGAGAATAAGGATGGTTGCGAATAGTGTGTTAAACAGCGTCAATATCGAAGATGAGATGAAGAAGTCTTATCTCGAGTACTCTATGAGCGTGATCGTGGGAAGGGCATTGCCTGACATCCGGGATGGCCTCAAGCCCGTGCATCGCCGGGTGCTCTATGCCATGCACGAGATGAAGAACTACTTCAACAGGCCTTATAAGAAGTCTGCCCGTGTGGTGGGGGATGTGATTGGAAAGTACCATCCTCACGGTGACGCGGCCGTTTACGACACCATAGTCCGGCTCGCCCAGGACTTTTCCATGCGCTACCCTCTCATTGACGGGCAAGGAAACTTCGGGTCCGTGGACGGTGATCCTCCCGCGGCGATGCGTTACACCGAGGTGAGGATGACACGGCTGACCCAGAATTTTCTCACCGATATCGACAAGGAGACAGTAGATTTCATACCCAACTATGACGCCTCTCTCACGGAGCCGTTGATTCTGCCCACTTCCATTCCCAATCTCCTTATCAACGGCTCCTCCGGCATCGCAGTCGGCATGGCCACAAACGTGCCTCCTCACAACCTCAACGAGGTCTGCGAAGCTATCGTGACTTTGATCGACAATCCGGACGTCACCCTGGAGCAATTGGTAAAGATCATTCCCGGGCCGGATTTTCCCACGGCCGGCTTTATCCTTGCGACCAAAGGCATCCGGGAGGCTTATGAGACTGGGCGAGGAGTGATCAGGATCCGGGCCAGGGCCTTTATCGAAAAGCCCGGCCAGGGCAGAGAAAGGATCATCATTTCGGAACTCCCTTACCAGGTCAACAAAGCAAAGCTCCTCGAAAGAATCGCAGATTTAGTGAAGGAGAGGAAAATCGAGGGGATATCCGATATCCGGGACGAATCCGACAGGGATGGCATGAGAGTTGCCATCGAAGTGAAGAGAGACGGAAAAGCTCTAGTGATTCTGAACCGGCTCTACAAATACACCCAGATGGAGGTTTCCTTCGGCATCATTCTTTTAGCCATCGTGAAGGGCAGACCTCAGTTGCTCAACCTGAAAGAGATCATCGAGAAGTTCGTAGAACATCGCCGCGAGATCATCGTCAGAAGAACGCTCTACGAACTGAGAAAGGCCGAGGAACGGGCTCACATCCTGGAGGGACTCAAGAAGGCCCTTGATTTTCTCGATGAAGTGATTGAGGTGATCCGGTCCTCTGCGGACCCCAAAGAAGCGAAATCCAGACTCATGGCCGATTTCACCTTGACTGAAATTCAGGCCCAAGCCATCCTTGACATGAGACTGCAACGGCTCACAGGGCTGGAGAGGGAAAAAATCACCTCAGAATACCAGGAGCTCATCAAGAACATCGGCCACTACAAGGCTATTCTGGGAAGTCCTGCCATGGTTCTTCAAATCATCAAGGACGAGACGAAAGAGATCCGGGAGAAACACGGAGATGAGCGGCGGACGGAGATCCTTTACGAATCCGGAGAGATCGATGTGGAGGATTTGATCGCCGAGGAGGACATGGTGGTCACCATCAGCCACGATGGATACATTAAGAGAAATCCTATCAGCCTTTACAGAGCCCAACGCCGGGGGGGCAAAGGATTAACAGGCGTGAGACCCAAAGAGGAAGATTTTGTGGAACTCCTGTTTGTGGCGTCTTCTCACGACTATTTGTTGTTTTTCACCAACAAGGGGCGGGTTTACTGGAAAAAAGTGCATGAAGTCCCTGAAGCGGGGCGCGTATCCCGCGGCAAAGCCATCGTCAATCTGCTTGAATTGCAGAGAGGGGAACGGGTGGCCACAACCCTCGCGGTTAGGGATTTTGAAAAGAGCAAATACGTGATCATGGCCACAAAAGAAGGGCTTGTCAAGAAGACGGAACTGGCTGCTTACAGCAACCCCAGAACCGGCGGCATCATGGCCATCAAGATCAATGAGGAAGACGAGCTGATCGGGATCCGGGTTTCCAGCGGAGTCCAGGATATCTTTCTTACTACCCGAAAGGGGAAGTCGATTCGCTTCCATGAATCTGAAATCAGGGAAATGGGTCGGGTCGCGGCGGGAAATATCGGGATCCGAATGGAGTCCGGGGATGAAGTGGTGGGCATGGAGGTCCTTGATGAGGGCGCCACAATCCTTACAGTCACGGAAAACGGATACGGAAAACGCACCAGGACCGAGGAATACCGGATCCAGGGAAGGGGAGGGAAAGGCATTCTGACCATTAAAACCAGCCAGCGAAACGGACCCGTGGTGTATGCCTACCAGGTGACGGATCAGGATCAGCTCATGATCATCGCGGAGCAGGGGAAAATCATTCGTCTCAGAGCGGCGGATATCTCCGTCATTGGCCGTAATACCCAAGGCGTAAAACTCATTGATCTGGCAGAAGGAGAAAAGGTGGTCGCCGTGGCCAAGGTGATCGAAGACTGAAGAAAACAGGGAAAACGGGAAACGGAAGACATATGGAAGTCGACTCTTTCTCCCGATTTCTTGTTTCAATGCGAACAAGAATATCCTGAGAGAGGCCCAAAGGACGTGCGTGATCCCCTCCAGCCCGAACTTCTGCGGAAGAATTTATCTCCATCGCCTTTTTCATCCCATATTCACTACCGTTCCTCGATGGATTCCACCAACAACTTTGCGAAAGAACTTGTGGAGCAGTATGCCGCTCCCGAGGGGACCCTTGTGATCACCGAAGAGCAGACCGGAGGCAGGGGCAGGAGGGGTAAGTCATGGTCTTCTCCGGCAGGAACTAATTTGTTATTCTCGATTCTTCTGAGACCGGCCCTGCAAGCGGACCGGGTTTTCGTGCTCACCATGATTCTGGCGCTGGCAGCGCTTGAGGCGGTAAAGGCGTTGAGCGGCCTCTCTCCCAGGATCAAATGGCCCAACGACCTTTACGGAGGAATGAAAAAACTGGCGGGTATTCTGACGGAGTTTTCCGTAAAAGATACATGTGTGGAATGGGTCGTTCTGGGACTTGGCATGAATGTCAACTGGTACCCGCAGGAGCTGAGCGTCAATGCGACAAGCGTCTTTTCTGAAACGGGCGTGAGGGTACCCAGAAATAGCCTACTTATAGGGATCATCAAGCGCTTTGAAAGCTATTACAGGGAGGTATTGTCAGGAAAGGTCGAGCCTTTTTACGAGCGCTGGAATGAGGCCTGTTTCATCCTGGGCAAGCCTGTGGAAATCGAATCCAGTAAAGAACGCATACGCGGTACAGCCCTTCGCATCGACCGCGACGGGGCCCTCATCATTGAGACGGAGCAGGGGCTCATTCAAAGAGTCGTCGCAGGAGATGTCTCTCTCAGGTGGGAGGAGTGAGACCTCCAGAAGATTTCGTCGATACACTCGCCTAACAGAATCTTTACAGAGGTCTAACCTGATGCTAACATATTTTTATTACAAAGGAAGTACGCTTTACTCTACCTCTATAGGATCAGCGCATGTCCAGTTCAAAAATCCTCGTTGTGGACGATGAAGAAGATATCCTGGAATTGCTTCGCTTTAATTTATCCCATGAAGGTTTTGAAGTCTCTTGTGCCGGCAGTGGTGAACAGGCACTGGAGAAAGTCAAGACAGAACCGCCCGATCTCATCCTGCTGGATCTCATGCTTCCGGGACTCGACGGCCTTGAGGTGGCTAGGGCACTAAAGAACCAGGCGGCGACCAAAGAGATCCCCATTGTCATGCTCACAGCCAAGGGCGAAGAGGCGGATATCGTGAAGGGCCTGGAAATAGGCGCGGACGACTACATCACCAAGCCTTTCAGCCGGAAGGTACTGACTGCGCGAATCAGGGCGGTGCTCAGGAGAAAAGGGTCGGCACCCAAAGATGAGGAGGGCCTTCTGGCGGTTCACGACCTTCTCATTCATTCCGGCCGGCGCGAAGTCTTGGTGAAGGGCAAGCCGGTCCAGCTGACTTTCACGGAATTCGGTATTCTGAACTTCCTGGCCAGGAGGCCGGGATGGGTTTTCACGCGGTCGCAGATCGTGGATGCTGTCCGCGGTGACGAGTATTTTGTAACCGACCGGGCGGTGGATGTCCAGGTCGTGGGGTTGCGCAAGAAGCTGGGAAGTGGGGCCAAGTATGTCGAGACCGTCCGGGGGGTAGGGTACCGGTTCAAGGAATAGGGCATGGTGAGGAAGAAAAAACTACTCTGGCAACTCTTTTTTTCCTATTTGTTCATCATAGTTGTCTGCCTCGTCGGCGTGACCTGGTATGCATCAAGCTCCTTCAGGAGTTTCTTTCTCAAGAACATGGAGTTCAATCTAAAAGAGCGAAGCGTCCTCATGAGCAAGCAAGTCCTAGCTCATCTTGATCCCATGGACAAGAGGGAAGTGGACCGGATCTGCAAAGAATTGGGTTACTCCATATCCACAAGATTCACCGTTATCCTTCCCTCCGGCATCGTCGTGGGCGACTCTAGGGAAGATCCTTCCAGGATGGATAACCACTCGGATCGGCCCGAGGTAATCGCAGCCTTGAGTGAAGGCCTGGGGGTTTCGGCAAGGTACAGTCCCACCATGGGCGTAAAGCTGCTCTACGTGGCCGTACCCCTGCGCCAGGACGGGCGGAGTCTTGCAGTCGTTCGCACGTCCATTCCCTTTGATGAAGTCGAAAGTGCGGTCAACACGATTCAAGTGAAAATCCTCCTTGCAGGCTTGATCATTACCGGAATCGGCGTCATGTTGAGCTACTATCTCTCTCACCGGGTCAGGCGGCCCATCGAGGAGATCAAGCGGGGGGCTCAATGTTTTGCCAAGGGGGATCTTCAATGCCGGATTCCTGTTTCCCGCCTGGAGGAAATCGGCAGCCTTTCGGAGACCATGAATCAGATGGCTGCTCAACTCCAGGAAAGGATCCACACCATGACGCAGCAAAAGAACGAACTGGAGGCGGTGCTTTCCAGTATGGTGGAGGGGGTTTTCGGTGTGGACACGGAGGAGCACGTCATCGGCATGAACCCTGCCGCCGGCAACATTCTCGGCTGTGATCGTTCCCGGGTTCAGGGGCGAAGCGTGCAGGAGGTGTTGCGCCACTCGGACCTGCAGCGCTTTGTTCAGCAAGCCTTGTCAAGCGAGGAAAGAATCGAAAAAGACATAACCCTTTACTCCCAAGAAGAGAGAATTCTCTGGGGACTGGGAACTCCTTTGCGAGATGGAGAGGGCCGGAGAATAGGCGCTCTCATTGTACTCAACGATGTGACGCGGCTCCGAAAACTTGAAAATATCCGGCGAGATTTTGTGGCGAACGTTTCTCACGAGCTCAAGACGCCTATTACGGCGATCAAGGGGTTTGTGGAGACCCTGAGAGAAGGGCCGGACAAGAGCCCTGAGGAGGCGGATCGTTTTCTCAAGATTGTAGAGAAGCACACTGAGCGCCTGGAAACCATCATCGAAGACCTGCTCAGTCTCTCGCGAATCGAAGGGGAAGAGGAGAGAGAAGAAATTGGCCTGGAATATCATACGGTGAAGGAAGTCCTGCTGGCGGCTGCTCAAGCGCTTCAGGTCAAGGCAGAGTCAAAGAACGTCCCGTTACGGATCTCTTGTGGTGAACAAGTAAAGGCGAAGATCAACGTTCCCCTCCTCGAGCAAGCGATGGTCAATCTCCTGGACAATGCCGTCAAGCACAGCGAACCGGAGAAAGAAGTCCATATTGAAGTGGAAGCTCAAGAGGCGGTGATCCTTATTCACGTGCACGATCAAGGGTGCGGCATTGAGCGAAAACACCTGGATCGTCTGTTTGAAAGGTTCTATAGGGTTGACAAGGCGAGAAGCCGGAAGCTCGGTGGGACCGGACTGGGGCTGGCTATCGTAAAGCACATTATGCAGGCCCACGGGGGCAGTGTATCCGTGAAAAGCCACCCCGGGCTAGGAAGCACTTTCACCTTGCACCTGCCCGGAGTGGCAAGCAATCGTGAACCGAAGGATAATCTCACACACTCCTAACATCTGCCTTATCAAATCCTAACAAATTCTCCCCACTGTGATGTGAATAGAATAAAGCTCAAAACCGGATGAGCAAAAAAGGAGGTGAAAGGCCTGGAACAAAGCATTACATCACACGAGAGGGACGGTACTATCAAAAGTCTAACGGAATTCTAACCAAATTCTAACATTCCACTCATAACCTATTTTGTGAAAAGGAGAATCGCATGAAGCTTTTTCTGAAACTATTGGTAATGACTATTGTTGCGTTGTCTTTCAGTAATGCGGAGGCGGCGGAAACCCTTAGCGGCGCCGGAGCGAGCTTCCCTTACCCGGTGTACTCGGCGTGGGGTTTTGCATATAACAAGGTGACGACTGTACAGGTCAATTATCAGTCGATCGGATCAGGGGGCGGTATCAGACAAATTAAGGATAGGACCGTGGATTTCGGTGCCTCCGATGCGCCTCTCACTCCGGAGCAACTTGATAAAGACGGTCTTCTGCAATTTCCCGCGGTCATCGGTGGGGTAGTTCCCGTGGTGAACATCCCTGGGGTTAAGGCGGGCGAGCTCAAACTTGATTCCGATGCTCTGTGTGGGATATGGCTGGGAGAGATAACGTATTGGGATGATAAAAGAATAGGGTCTTTGAATCCCAAGGTGAAGCTATCGCATGATGAAATTACCGTTGTCCACAGGTCCGACGGATCGGGGACAACCGCCATATTTACCAATTATCTGAGCGCTGTTTCTCCGGACTGGAAAAGCAAGGTCGGTGCCGGAACTTCAGTGAAATGGCCGGTGGGAATCGGGGGCAAAGGAAATGAGGGGGTGGCGAATTATACGAAGAGGACTCCCAACGCGATAGGCTACGTGGAGTTTGCCTATGCAGAGCAGAACAAGCTTGCCTATGTGCTGTTGAAAAACTCGGCGGGCCATTTCGTGGTGCCGAACTTCGATGCCTTCGAGGATGCGGCTGCCAGTGGAGACTTCGATGCCAAGAATCATTTTGATCTCTGGCTCGTCAATGCGCCGGGCAAGAATGCCTGGCCTATTGCCGGCGCGACTTTCATCCTCCTGGCCAAAGAAAAGACGGATTCAAATAAGAAAGTGACCGCATTCTTTAACTGGGCCTTCAACAAGGGTGATGCCAAGGCAAAGGAACTGGTCTATGTCCCGCTACCGGACTCCCTGAAGGAAAAGATCAGAGCGTACTGGAAAGCGAATGGCGTGGAATAGTTTTTCGTGTCTTTGGCGTTATGAAACAGGTCCCGGTTGCCGGGTCCGTCGGAGTTTTCGTAGAGTTCAAATATTGCTTTTTCTTCTAATGTAGCTTAAAGGAAACGAACGGGTCAGGCTGGACCATGGGCCTGACCCATCAGTTTTTCATGCCGGAAAAGACTGAGCAGAAGCTTGGTGTTTTTCAAAACTGAACTGAAAGGGACCCATGGCTGCGAGGACAGAAAAAAAAGACATCATCGACCTTTTGTTTTCTTTTCTTACAGGCATGGCGTCTTTCACAGTCATCCTTTTCATCGCAGGCATTCTATACGTGCTGATCTCGGAGTCTTCCCTGGCAATTCACAAATTCGGGGTGATCCAATTTCTTGCATCAACGGATTGGAACCCTGTGACAGAAGAATTCGGCGCCTTGACGAACATCTTTGGCACCTTCGTTACGACCGTTCTCTCGCTCCTTCTAGCCATTCCCGTTGCGATCGGCATCGCGATTTTTCTTACCGAGATCGCGCCGAACTTCCTGAAAGGCCCCATCGGGGTAGCGATCGAGCTTCTTGCCGCGATTCCGAGCATCATCTATGGAATGTGGGGGCTTTTTACCCTCTCCCCCATCATGAGAGATCATATAGAGCCTTTTCTGAAAAGCATCACGGCGGGAATACCGGTCGTCGAGGTACTCTTCAGAGGGACTCCTATGGGCATAGACATACTCACGGCGAGCGTCATCCTGAGTATTATGATCATCCCATTTACAGCGAGCATATCGAGAGACTCTTTCAACCTTACTCCTCCGCTTGTCAAGGAATCGGCCTACGCTGTCGGGGCAACGAAGTGGGAAGTTGTCAAGAACGTAGTCATTCCCTATTCGAAGCTTGGCGTATTCGGAGGAATCGTCCTCTCCCTTGGAAGGGCATTAGGCGAAACCATGGCGGTTGCCTTTGTTCTAGGAAACAATCACAGGATAACCACATCGCTTTTCGATGCGGCCGCTACAATCACGGTCACTCTGGCAAACGAGTTCGCCGAGGCGGACAAGGACCTCTATCTCTCGGCGCTCTTCTATCTTGCCCTTGTGCTTTTCGTCATGAGTTTTGTAACTCTGGCGATCGCGAAGCTGTTCCTTCTTAGGGCGGAAAGGAAATATTCGGGATGACGAGGGAAAGAATCAGGAAATTCAAAGGGATAATTGCCTTGACGCTGAGCACCCTGGCAGCCTTTGTGGGCCTTTTCTGGCTTGTTTTCATCCTGGGAGATGTTCTTGTTCAAGGGATAAAGGCTCTCACCCCGGCCCTGTTCCTCCAAGACCCTGTTCCTGCCGGCGTGCTAGGAGGGGGGCTTAGGAACGCTTTTGTCGGGCAGTTGTTGATCACTCTTGCAGCCACACTGATCGGGGTGCCCCTCGGCCTTCTGGGAGGCACGTTCCTGGCCGAGTACGCTCGCGGCAGAGGGATTGCGAGAGTCGTGAGCATACTCTCGGACATCATGGTGAGCGTCCCCTCGATCGTGATCGGAACGTTCATCTACGCCGTGCTTGTAAAGCCGATAGGGCACTTCAGCGGATGGGCGGGGGCTGTCGCTCTGGCCATCATAATGGTCCCGGTGGTGCTGCGTACGACTGAAGATATGCTTTCTCTCGTCCCCTGGACCTTAAGAGAAGCGGCCTTCGCCCTGGGGGCGCCCTACTACAAGGTGATCACTCAAGTGGTTTACAGGGGAGCGGCAACCGGTATCCTTACCGGTATCCTTCTCTCGATAGCGCGCGTGGCTGGAGAGACGGCGCCTCTTCTTTTCACCTCCTTCAACAATTCCTTCTTTTCCACTAACATGAATCGATCGATCGCATCACTAACCGTATCCATATTCCAGTACGCCATGGGTCCTTATGACAACTGGCATGCCCTGGCATGGGCCGCGTCGTTTATGATCACCATCTTTGTGCTTCTCATCACCATCGCGGGAAGGCTCATCATCAAGTGGAGGTATAAATCGTGACCGAGACGGTCGAACTTGAGGTGAAGAACCTCAATTTCTTCTACGCAGACCATATTCATGCTCTGAAGAAAGTCAATTTCCGGATTTACAAAAACAGCCTCACCGCGCTTATCGGCCCGTCCGGATGCGGAAAGACGACCCTCCTCAGATGCTTCAACAGGATGCATGATCTCTACCCGAAAAACAGGTATGAAGGCGAGATCCTCTTTCAGGGCAAGGACATTCTGTCGAACGATACCGACCACATCCATCTCAGGAGCCGGATAGGAATGGTCTTTCAGAAACCAACGCCTTTTCCCATGTCCATCTTCGATAACGTCGCCTACGGGCTGAAGCTGAGGGGGATCAAGAGGAGGGCTGAACTTTCGGAAAAGGTCGAGAATGCCCTCAACCATGCGGTCCTCTGGGACGAAGTGAAGGACAAGTTGAACGCAAACGCCTACGATCTATCCGGAGGCCAGCAGCAGAGGCTCGTCATCGCCAGGGCTCTTGCCGTCGACCCCGAGGTTCTGCTCTTCGATGAACCCACATCCGCCCTTGACCCGATATCCACGGCAAAGATAGAGGAGCTGGCGGTGAAGTTAAAGACGGAGATCACCATCATCATCGTTACCCACAACATGCAGCAAGCGGCTAGGATGTCCGACTGGACGGGATTTCTGATGCTCGGTGAACTGGTGGAGTTTGACAGGACCGACAAAATATTTACGTCGCCCGCTAAGAAGCTCACAGAGGAGTATATTACAGGGAGATTCGGATAGGAGGGAAACAGGATGCCCAAGCGTTTGCAAAGAGAACTGGAGAAAATAAAGAAGAGCATCCTTGCTCTGGGTGCCATAGTGGAAGACCGAGTCCGCATGGCCACGAAAGCGATCGAGTCGTGGGATGCCGGACTGGCGGAGGAAATTGCCAAAAAGGACTACGAGATTGACGAGCTTGAGATCGAGGTGGAGGAGGAATGCTTGAAAATCCTGGCCCTCCATCAACCTGTGGCCGTGGATCTCCGGTTCCTGATTGCGGTGATCAAGATCAACAATCAGCTGGAGAGAATCGGCGATGAAGCCGTCAACATCGCGAATCGGGTCCAAAATATATCAAGACGCAGGAGGCTCGATCTTTCATTCGATTTCGGTCTCCTCGCCGAAAAGGCGAATGCGATGCTCCGCATGAGCCTCGATTCCCTGGTAAATCTTGATCTGGACCTTGCTTTCAAAGTGCTGACGCTGGATGATGAAGTGGATAGGATGCATCGCGAGATTTATGACAGAATCAAGGCCATGATGGCACAAAAACCGGAATACGTAGGGTACCTGATCAATCTTTACACCACTTCACGGCATCTGGAGCGTGTGGCCGATCACTCCACCAACATCGCCGAAGAGGTCATCTATCTCATTGAAGGGGAGATTGTGAGGCATGGTCACTGGGGCGGCGCAAAACAAGGGGAGACAGTGAAGTGAAGGAATGGGGTCCACCAGGCACTTAACCCAGTTCCGATTTTTCGAGCACCATGTTTGAAATGACGGTACACATGAGGCCGAAGGGCAAATACCCGGCATAGCCGAGGATCGGCATCTTGAAAACCTGAAAACGCTGCACGAAGGGGACCTGGTAAGTCCACTGAGCCAGACTGTAATCATTCCACATTTCCCAGAAAAAACCGCAAAGCAGCGCGGCCAAAGCAGCGCTGAGAACGCCTCGCCAGTCTCCCCGAGCCAAGGGTGAAAAGATGTTCTCCTGTTTCATGACAGCCTGAAGGGAGACGATGATCAGAAGAGGCGAAGTCCATAGAAGTGAATACAAAACGCCGGGCCAGATTCCGAGCCCGGCAAGTCCTGCTGCGGCAACGCACAGAGTGAGGACTCCCCATAGCCGCGGGTGTGGCAGTCTGATGGGAAGAAAGGAGACATATTTTGATTGTATGCAGGAAAAGGAAAGGATCCATTTCCTGGTGCTCATAACGGCGGGCAGGACCGTGGAGAAAGAAAGTGAGGCGTAAAGACAGTACTCGCCCGGTCCGAACCGTACTCCCATATATTGCCAGTTCTGAGAAAATCGGTTGAGATACTCGAAGAACCACCAGAAAAGCGCACTCAAAGGGAACAGAAGAAGAAAAGAAACCGGGCGATGGAGCATAAGGGGTCGTTGTCCTCGGCGGTAGGTCAGAGCGTTGACCGTGATGATATAGGCAAGCCAGAGAGGGGTAAAGGTGTGAGGCTGCAGAGGACTGAACCATGAGAAGCGGCTCCAAGCAAGGACCCAGGCGACGATGCCCGCCCCAACCCCGACCCATCCCCACCAGGGAAAGCCTCGACGATGAAAGGAGGCCCGGGCTCGATCTTTTGGGCCGAAGAGGCCTCGAAGGATAAACGGCGTGATGACTGCTGCGACGAAAAGCGCGTACCCTGCAAAGGCCCACCAGGAAAACGGAGCGGGACCTACATCCTGAGTGCTGGGCGGGAACTCGAAGTAGCGAGAAAGTGGTTCGCCGCCAAGAAAAATACCGAGGGGCGGGAGACCCAGAAGCATCACTGTAAGAATCAGAAACTGAAAACCTTTTCTTTTCATGACGACTCAACTATAAATTATTTGACAGGGAGGAGCAATCTTCGATCCCCATCATAAAGAATTAGGCTGCGATGAAAACGGGAAGGAGGGGAAGATGTCCACCATCATACCGAAAGGGGAAAAGGTCAGGCGGGCTGTCAAGTGGATCTCCGGAGAAAAAATGGATGACGAGAGCAAGTCCATGAAGAAACTCATTCAGCAAGCGTCCGTGAAGTTCAATCTGTCGCCCAAGGAAGAACTTGAGCTCGCCCATTTTTATGAGCAAGAGGGTTAACGGCCGCCAAAGCGTTGAGGCCTCAAAGAAGCGGATAGGCGTTCTGCTTCACGGAGTGAGAATATCGGAACGTTTCATGGCTCTGAGAAGCGAGTAGAGCAGCCGGACATAGAACCACACAGCCACTCCGATGACGAGAACGCCGATCGAAACGGGTACCCAGGAACCGTTCTGGTCCGGGTGAGTCAAGCCGACCCGAACAGAAGTGATGCCCAGAAGAAGCGCACCCCCGAGGAGAAGGCTGGCACACATGATCAGAAACTTGATAAGAGCGTTCTTGGAGGGAGAGCGTTGGTGATGGTTCATTTCTTTCTTTCCGTCAGCTTTTGGCTGAGGAAGTCAACCTGGTTCTTGACTCTCTTGTCCAGTTTGATTCTACGCTCGATCGCTTCCGACGCATACAGCACGGTAGAGTGATTGCGGTTAAGCGATCGACCGATTTCCTCCACGGTCAAACTAGTCAGATGCCGACAGAGATAGACATACACGCTGCGGGGAAAAGCGTGTATTTTTTTCCTCGACTTGGATTCTAGCATAAAAGGGTCCACCTTGAAATACTGGCAAACCACTGTCTTCACGTCCTCCATGGTGATAGAATTCTGGGAAGGCAGGTGGCACTGCAAGACTTCTTGAACCAGGTTTCTGTCGATCTTCGCGTTCAGAAGTTCTGACTTGGCTTTCAAGCACCGCAGGGAACTCTCGATCTGACGGATATCGCCGGTCAACTCCTTGGCCAGCATGTCAATAACCTCCGCTGAGAGAATCATGCTTTGCTCGGACGATTTTTTTTGAAGGATGTTGATTCGGGTTTCGTAGTCGGGCTTTTCCAGCATGGTAATGATTCCGGAAGTGAGGCGAGAGGACAATTCTTTTGTGAGGTGAGGGATGTCTTTGGGCAGGAGGGAACTAGTAAAAATAATCCTCTTCTTTTCATTCGCCAGCACATCCAGGGTATAGCCCAGTTCGAGTTGGGTTTTTTCTTTCCCGCTTAAAAAATGGACCCCTTCCAACAGGAGAACGTCGCAAGCTCGCCGGTACTTATTCTTGAATTCCTCGATATGGCCGGACCTGAGTGCAGAGATCATTTCGTTCACAAAGTCTTCGGCTGTGATGTAATAGACTCGCAGTCTCGGGTCGGTCTGCAGAACGGCGTGGGCAGCGGCCTGAGAGAGATGGCTCTTACCAAGTCCTGTTTTTGCGAGGATAAAAACGGAGGAGTAAGGCATATGCTCGCCCATCGCAAGAGCCTTTGACGCGCAGTAAGCGAACTCATTGCATTTGCCCACGACGAAACGATCAAAGGTGAAATCCCGATTGAGGGTACGGAGGCCTCCTTTTCCGTTTTCCGGCACCTTGAGGAGAGCCAATTGTTTAGATTCATTTGGAGTACCGGGAGGAATCGCTTTTCTGTCGAGGGGTTGCACCTTCAGCGCCAGGCGATAGTTTGTATGTCCACGCCCTCTGATATTGTCCTGAATGAGTCCGAAATAATTCTCCGTGATCCAGTTCAAGGAAAATTTGTTTGGACACCCCAACACCAGGGTGTCTTCTCGTTCGTCCAGCAGGTGGAGAGGATTGATCCAGAGAGAAAAGCTCTTGTCCGGAAGCTTTTCTCTGAGTTGACCTTTGACCTCTTCCCAAATTTTCGTCATGGTCGCCTCGAATTGGAGGTAAAGAATTTTTCATGAAGAATTAGGATGACCTCAACTTCAAGATGCCTTCTACTCAAATGGAGGAGTGGCTGTCAAAGCTGATGTAACGCAGAGGTGACTTAGCGCGCCGTCCATTCTCGACATTTAGTAACTCATTGAAATGACGCTAAAATATCTGAAGGAACCGATAACGTTCAGCCAGACGCGCGAAAGAGACGGCTGAGAATTTATTCCTCAATTCAGAGGCTTCGAGTCCATTCCGGAGAAGTGTATAAATGTATCCACATTCTTCGATCTCCCGCTTTCTTTTCTTTTTGTGGAGTTTTGCCGATTTTCTTTTCTTTAGGGGCCATTTTTCAGAGGGATGTGCGCTTCCGCCGCCTCATCTAAGGACTTGAGCCTTTATGTCTAACGGCAAATGAATTTTTACTTGTGTTTTTTTTTCAGGAGAAGATATGATTTTTTGAAGTGTGTTCTTTTCTAATGGAAGCCTTGGGGCGGAAACAAAAGCCTTAAAACTTCTTCCGAGGCCGCGAAGAGGAACTTGCTGATTTATTGCCTGAATTGATGGATAAAGGTTCTGAAAATGAAAAGGCTTAGAGTGGCGTTGATTGCAGGAGGCTGGTCGGGAGAAAGGGATGTATCGCTGAAGAGCGGAGAGTCGGTGCAAAGAGCGCTTAATCCAGAAAAGTATGCGGTGAAGCGGTATGACCCAAAGGACGGGCTGGAGGATCTTGTGCGCGACCGGGAAGGGTTGGATGTGGCCTTTGTCCTGCTTCATGGGAAGTACGGGGAAGACGGATCGATGCAGGGTCTCCTTGATCTCTTGCGCATTCCTTATGTCGGCTCAGGTGTTCTGGCGAGCGCCATGGCGATGAACAAGAAGGTGGCGAAGGAGGTTTATCGGGGGGCGGCTCTCGACATCGTCGAACATGTTTACGTGACTTCAGAGGAAAAGGTGCCTGTGGACCTGATTTGGGAGAGGCTGGGGCCATCTTCGGTGGTTATTAAGCCAGTCTCTGAAGGATCAAGCCTTGGCGTGGAGATCTGCCATTCTAGGGAAGATTTGAAGGAAGGTATCGAACGGGCATTTGCGTATGATCGGGAGGTGCTGGTGGAGAGATTCATGAGGGGAACAGAGGTTACCTGCTGCGTTTTAGGGACCAAGACTCTTGAAGCCCTTCCCCTCATTGAGATCGTTCCCGACCCCGAATACAGTTTCTTTGATTACCGGGCGAAGTATACGCCAGGGGCCACCAGGGAGATTTGCCCTGCAAGGCTTTCGCCGGCCCTCTCTGTGAGAGCCCAGTCTGCGGCAAAAAGGGCGCACCGAGCCCTGGGCTGCAATATTTGGAGTCGGACGGATATGATAATCTCCGATGAGCATGTGTATCTTCTTGAAACCAATACCATTCCAGGCATGACCGAAACAAGCCTCGTTCCCCTTGCCGCCAAAACTGCGGGGATGTCCTTTTCTCAGCTCGTGGATAAGCTCATTGCCCTGTCTCTGGAGAAAATTAAAGGCCGGCGATAGAGTTCTAGCAGGTTGCTTAGAGCTGCCGAGTTTTCGGCGCCGGTGGACCCCTTGGCAAAAGTGGTTCCAGCCAAAGGCCTATATTTGGAGAGATTGGGGAGCCAAAAGCATGCAACTGCCTGACATAATTAATGTTATTGTAAATTAATCTCCTTTGCCTCACCTTCGATATCCTCCAGGATTACATCGGGGCGATGTTGACGAAATTAGCCTATGTTCCACGTGAAACATGCATTTTTCCTTTTCAATCCTGCCAACCTGTGTTATTTGCTGATGACGAGCGGGAGTCACAGGTCCTCGCACGATTTTTAGCCGATACGTCCGTCCCGGACAGGTCGGGACTCAATTCGGCCCCCAAGGAGGCAAGCGCGCTTGGGCTCCATCATTGCGATCGCGAATCAAAAAGGAGGTGTGGGAAAAACGACGACGGCTGTGAATCTTGCCGCCTCTTTGGCCGTGGCTGAAAAGACTTGTCTTCTTGTGGATTGCGATCCCCAGGGCAATGCCACTACGGGGTTAGGGGTGGAGCGAAGTCAACTGGAAAAAGGCGTCTACGAAGTGATCATGGGCGCCATGGAGGCCGCCGAAGCGGTGACTAACACTGTTCTGCCCGGATTCTACCTCATGGGCGCCAGTTCGGATCTCATCGGCATAGAGGTGGAGATGGTTACTGCCGAGGAGAAGGAATTTCGCCTGCGGAAGAAACTGCTCCCCCTCAAGGAAGGCTACGACTACCTGTTTCTGGACTGCCCACCCTCTCTCGGGTTCCTGACCTTGAATGCTCTGACAGCCGCAGACGGTGTGCTCGTTCCTCTCCAGTGCGAGTACTATGCTCTGGAGGGGCTGAGCCAGCTTTTAAAGACAGTGAAGGCGGTCAAGCAGAGTTTGAATCCTTCCATCGAGCTGGCCGGAATCCTCCTGACCATGTACGATGCGAGGAACAATCTTTCTCTGCAAGTGGCGGAAGAGGTCCGACAGCACTTCAAAGCAGCGGTTTTCGAAACCATTATTCCCAGAAATGTTCGGTTAAGTGAAGCTCCCAGTTACGGAAAGCCAGCGCTTCTCTACGACGTGCGATCCAGCGGCGCGCAGAGTTACCTGGCTTTGGCCAGAGAATTGATCAGCAGAGGAGCCCATGCCCATGTCTAGCCGAAAAGCGTTGGGAAAGGGGTTATCCGCCCTCATCCCGGAAGCCGACGATCTTGCCGGGGCACCGCAATTCTTCCAGTGCCCCTTGGAGGCCATTGAGCCAAACCCTTATCAGCCACGCCAGAACTTTCGGGAAGAAGAACTGGAGGAACTCGTTCAGTCGGTGCGGGAAAAGGGCATTCTCACCCCCCTCCTGGTCAGCAAAAAGGAAAGGGGATACCGTCTCATTGCAGGGGAACGGCGGTGGAGGGCTGCGCAGAAGGCGGGCCTTGAGAGGGTACCCGTGGTGGTCCGGGAGACTACCCCCATGGAGTCTCTGGAACTGGCTCTTATAGAAAACCTCCACAGAAAAGACCTGAATCCGATAGAAGAGGCTCTGGCATACCAGCGGTTGCTGGAGGACACGGAAAGCAGTCAGGAATCCCTGGCCAGGAGACTCGGAAAAGATCGCACCACTATCACAAACACGCTACGGCTCCTCAAGCTTCCCAAGATCATTCAGCAGGACCTGGTGGAAGAGCGGCTGACCATGGGCCATGCGCGAGTGCTGGCCGGCTTGAAGAGCCGGGAGGAGCAACTGGCTCTCAGAGAGCTGATTCTTAGAAAGGCTCTTTCCGTGCGCCAGGTGGAAGCCCTGTCCAAGGGCAAAGAGAATTTGAGCGCATCCAAGGGAAGAGGCGCCCAGAGCGATCATTATCTTCAGTCCCTGGCTGAGAATCTCAAGAGATCCCTGGGAACCAAGGTGGAAGTCATGAAGCGGGGCAAGCACGGGCGCATCACCATTTTCTTCTATTCGGACGAGGAACTCGATCGGCTGCTGGATCTGCTGAGTTGAAATCCGAAAGAAAGGGACTCTGGGCTTCGTCTCAAACTGCGGAGACGCTGCATGGTGCCGACCCATGGAGAGGTCTCTGACGAGTCCGCAATGAAATCTGCCAAGTCAGATTTCATATAACGTCCCTTCGGGACTTCACTCCCGCCGAAGGCGGGAAGTATCTGAAATCCGATGAAATCGGATTTCAGAAAGAGACCTCCCCACGGTTCGGCTTTGGACAAACGTTTTGTTGCGGCCAAAGGTTTGTCTTGGGAGGCTTGGTTGGAGATTTTTCAGACTTTTCTTTTTGGATCGGGTTATCTTTGATCAGCAGGTAGAGACGTATGCTCGTCATGGTCATGGATGGACAAGGAGGGGGGATTGGATCTGCATTGATCAAGGCTCTTAGGGCTCTTGGGATGGAGAGCCTGGAAGTCTATGCTCTGGGAACCAATTCTACGGCGACCGCTCGCATGATGAAAGCGGGAGCCAACCGTGGCGCCACGGGAGAAAATGCCATTGTTCACACCAGTCCGAAGGCGGACGTCATCGTCGGTCCTCTGGCAATTCTCATGCCTCATGCCATGATGGGTGAGGTCACGCCGAAGATGGCGGAGGCGGTTTGCTCTAGTGCGGCAGAAAAGATCCTCATTCCCCTCACTCAGGAGAAGGTGAGACTCGTAGGTGTCTCTCCAGATCCTTTACCCCACCTTGTTGAGCGGGTAGCACGAATCATAAGAGAAAAGGTAAACCATGTGTGAAGCGGCGGCCTACTTACTGCAAGATGGAGAAGAAAGGCTGATTCTGGAAAGTGTGGACCTCCTGGAATCAAGGGGCGATGACATCAGATTGGTGAGCCTTTTTGGGGAGGAGGTCATGGTGAAGGGAAAGATCAAGGCTCTTTCGCTCGTGGATCACAAGATTCTCCTCGCTCCCTGAATGGAGGAGAGGAGGATGATCTGGCAAGAATTGGAATGGCTCGGACACAATGCCTTCAGAATCGCGGCAACTATGAAAGCGCAAATGATCATCTGTTATGTTTAATTAGTCATAATAATTTATAGTTATACATATTTATAGGATACATCGCAAAATATAGTTTAATCGGTCTTGTTTAGGTCTTCATGCAATCGACCGGGGAGGAGGAGGTAATGGTCTGCTTCCTTCTTTCTCCCCCTTTTCAGGCATCCTCTTCCGTAGACTTCAGTCTTCAGGGCAAGCTCCTTCAAGGCTGCTTCGGCCTGGGTTTCGTTGAGACGGCCGCTCTTGATGAGTGTCACCAGCGACTTGATCCTGAATCGGTCCATGCCTTTCAGGCGTCTTGAAAGCTGGTCCGGAGCTCCACCTTCCTTGACGACGAGGTTCCTGTCGAGGAGGTGTATGGGATACCGGCAGGATATCCTCAACCACAGGTCATAATCTTCACACACGGGGAGAGTCTCATCAAAAAGGCCGACCTCACTGAAGAGGGATCGCCTGATCATGACAGCGGAAGGACTGACCAGACATAGCTTTAATGAGGCTTCGAATATTTCGCCTCCCCGCTTCAAGTGCTTTATTCTCGGGTTTACCCGTTGCCCGTTGCGGATCCAGAGTTCCTGAGTTTGACAGGCTACGGCTTTGGGGTTGGCTTCGAAAAAGGCCATTTGCTCCATCAGTTTGTTCGGAAGCCAGTAATCGTCTGAATCCAGAAAGGCGATGAAAGGCGCCATGGAAGCTCTGATACCCGTGTTCCTGGCCGCGGAGACCCCTTGGTTCTTCCCATGTGTGAGAAGGGTAATGCGTGATTGAAAGCGAGGCAGGGTTTCAGTGGTCTCATCGCTCGATCCGTCATCTACCACCATGATTTCATAATTCGTGAACGTCTGACACAGCACGGACATTATGGCCCGCGCCACTTTCTGCGCCCTGTTGAACGTAGGGATGACGACGCTTACTTCAGCCACTGCCAGAGGAGGCCAAGAAGCCCCGCCAGAAAGAGGTTCCCTTCCACCAGAGCTTCCAGGGAGGTCCCGGGATGAAACCACCTCTTTTCATAGGCGATGAGGCAAAGGATCAGAGCCAAATAGCACAGAATAAGGGCATACGAAAAATACCCGGATAAGCCCAAAAAGGCTGAAGTCGAAACGGCGACAGCCCCCGCAAGGATGACCCCTCGAAGGACCAGTATCGTTCTTTTTTCTCCGAGCGTGATGGGGAGGGTTTCCGCGCCGACGATCAGGTCCCCCTGGATCTGAAAAATATCAAAAAGGGCGCATCGGACATACACCAAAGAGAAGACGAAGAAGAAAGCGATGAGCGAAGAAGCAAAAGCAGCGGACGGCGATTCGAGCAAGGGAAGCAGCGCGATAACGGCGCCCCAGGCGAGGGCCTGGGATAAGGTTTTCGATCCAGGGATGTCTTTGATCTTGGAGTATCGCCACAAATGCCTTCGGCTGATGGGGACGATAGGCAAGCTATACATCGCGCCGAGGAGACTGAGAGCTGCCACGGCCAGGAAAGACTCGAATCCGAAAGATTCAGCCAGGAGGAGGGCCGCGGCAATGGAGAGGAGCCCTGACAACACCAGGGGCACACGGTATCTCCTGTAAAACCGAGCCCTTTCCGGGTCGTTGTAGGTGCTCGCCCCCTTGTCCAGGAAACGATTGAGCATGTGCATAGCGTAGACATACAAAAAGGCCAGCACAGGGTGGAGGAGATCAGGGCTTCTCCCGGTAAGGATCATCGCTGCGTAGGTCAAGGAAAAAGCGCCCAAAGCAGCGATCAGGTTGCTCTGAAAAAGAAACTTGGAAACATTTCTGGCGTACCGTCCCAGACGTGTATCCTTCTTCGTCAGGACGGTTTCTATTTTCTGAACAACCCTCATGATCATCCAGTTGGGTGTGGAGGCGCCCGCAGTGACCCCCACCACCTCCATGGAGGAAAGTCGGGTCAGGTCCAACTCTTCTTCCGTTTCCACATAGAAGACCGGAAGCCCGGTGGATTCGGCGACCTGTGCCAGACGTCGGGTGTTGCCGCTGTGATATCCTCCCACCACCACGATCGCATCCACCTGGGGCGCGATGGCGCGAACTTCATCCTGCCTGTCACGGGTGGCATCACAGATCGTGTCGAAGATTAATGCGCCGGGGAATCGCATTTTTACTGCCTTTACGATCTCGTCAAAGCTTTGCTTTTCCTGAGTAGTCTGGGCGACTACGATCACCTTCTCAGCATGAGGCAAGTGACTCACTTCGTCCAAGCCACTGACCACATGAGCCTGTCCGTTTCCGTGCCCTTTCAGGCCGATGACCTCTGCGTGATCCTTGTCCCCCACGATGACCGCGGTGTAGCCTTTGTTTGTGTGGTAACGAATAAGGGCCTGGACCCTTGCCACCCTGGGGCAAGTGGCATCGATCACTTTGAGGCCGGATGATTTGAGAAGCTTACGATCCTGGGGGGGGATGCCGTGTGCCCGAATCACCAGCGTCCCCTTATCAAGGTTCCGCACCTCCCTCAAGGTGACCACCCCTTTAGATTCCAGGAGCTTCATTACCTGTTCGTTGTGGATGAGCGGACCATAGGTGTAAATGGAATCCTCGTTCTTGTTTGCCTCGGAGAGCACCATTTCAAGCGCCCGACGGACGCCCATGCAGAACCCGGCTGTCTTGGCCAGCTTAACTCTCATGGCTTCCGTCCTCCTCAAGGGTTGAGAAATAGCGATCAACGGTCTGAGCCAGAGTATTCGAGTCTCTTATTTGGTCCAACTGCTCCCTGAAGCGGCCGCTATAGGGGAGACCTTTGGTGTAGGAGAGGAGCGCGCCGCGCATGACAGAAGAGGCCTTGTTTGGACCCAGGGTCTCCGACAGGAGACGGAAGTGCTCCAAGATGAGCGCCCTACGTTCCTTCAGGCCAGGTCGATCTATGGATCTTCCCTGCTTCAGGCTCATGGTCTGTTCGAAAATCCAGGGATTCCGTAGCGCGCCCCGTCCAATCATGATGCCGTCGCAGAATGTTCGATTCTTCATTTGAAGGGCAAGAGGAGGCTCAAATACATCTCCATTTCCGATCACCGGGATTCCCACCTTTTCCTTCACCCTGGCGATGTAATCCCACTGAGCAGGGACGGAAAAATCCTGGGAGGCAAACCGAGAGTGAACGGTCACGGCATCGGCGCCGCATTCCTCGACGACCATGGCGACCTTGCAGGCCCTGGGCTCATTCGGGGACCAACCTGCCCGTATCTTTACGGTGAGGGGCAGCGGACACGCCTTCCTAACAGTGGAGACAATATCCGCTATCTTTTTCAGATCCTTCAGGAGAAAAGCACCAGCACCAGTCTTGACCACCTTCTTCACAGGGCATCCCATGTTGATGTCCACCAGATCGGCTCCCGCTTCAGCAGCCATCGTACTGGCCCGGGCCATGGCGTCCGGATCAGAACCGAAGATCTGGACACCAAGGGGTTTTTCATCCGGATGACTCTTAAGATACTCATAGGTTTTCTTCTGACCAAGGGCAAGGCCCATGGCACTCACCATTTCCGTCATCACCAGCCCGGCTCCCAGTCTCTTGACAAGGCGGCGGAAGGCCAGATGGGTGTATCCGGCCATGGGAGCCATGATCAGGTCGTTTGCAAGCCTGAGTGAACCGATTTGGAGCATGAAAGTATTCTAAAGGACTCGGAAGGCAAATACAATATGAGTGTCGCAATCAGTGCTCTCTTCGCGAGTTGCGGATGGGCGCCCTTTGCTTCTTTCTTCGAAGAAAGAACTCTCGTTAAATATCTTCTGCACAAAGAAGAGTTGATGGATGAAGGGTGTGAGGCCCTGAACAAAAGGATTTTGGGAGCCTCGTGAAAAAGGTTGAACGGTGCTCCAGTAAATCAGGCTTCAGACTTCTTTCGAAGGGTAAGAGCGCCGACAGGACAGATCTCAACGCAGGCAACACAATCCTCGCAGAATGAGCTTTCCTTTGCCCCGAAAAAGCTGATGACTGTGTCAAATCCCCTCCTGGCAAAGGTCATCCCGGGATGCCTGTTTCGTGTTCTGCAGACCCGGACACACCGGGCACAGAGCACACAACGATTGGGATAGTAGTCAAAAAGGGGATGGTCTTGCACAAGGGAAATTTCCTTAAGGCAAGTCTCCAGCCCTTTGGGCCGTAAACCGACCCCCAGAAACTTAGCCATATTCTGGAGAGCGCATTTCCTGTTCGCAGGGCAGTGAGCGCAGTCTATATCGTGAGCCGACAGAAGTAAACGCAGGGCGCTGATCTGAAGGGCCCTTACCTCGGGTGTGTCTGTCTTTACCACCATTCCTTCCCGCACCTTCACGGTGCAGGAGGGAAAAGGGGCGCTCATGCCCTCGATATTCACAAAGCACAGCCGGCACGAAGCGTGATGATCTTCCGTGCCCCTGAGGTGACAGAGATGAGGGATGTAGATACCTTGGTCCAGGCAGACATCAAGAAGGACCGCCCCTTCCTCAACCTCCAGTTCTCTGCCGTCAATAACCAGTTTGATCATTTTTGGTAAGCTCACGCATCTCCTATTCTCTCTATCTGCATCCCAACGCAGACCTAGCCGCAATCAAATGTCTCTCCACAGTCGACCCATGGGCCGGCAACAAGCAACCTTTACGCAACTTGCGAACAAGGTGAAGCTCAAGACTCTATTCCGCTGCTTTGGCCTCCCTTTCCGGAGGGCGCTCAATCACCGGCGCGAGGTGAGGCGGCGAGATCTTTCTCACTGCATGGTACTCCGGAGGGCAAGCAACCACGCATTCACCGCATTTCACGCACAGACTCTGGTCCACTGCCTTCTTCCGGTCTGTCGTGGTGAAGATGGCCTCCACAGGGCAACTTCCCACGCAGGCATCACAGCCACGAGCACATTTGTCGAGGTCGATGTAGTAAGCGGTAAGAGGCCGGCAGGAGCCGGAGGGACAACGCTTCTCTTTCACATGGGCCTCATATTCATCGCGGAAGTAGCGGAGTGAGGTGAGAATCGGATTGGGTGCCGTTTTTCCCAGCCCGCAGAGGGAGCCTGCCTTGACGCTTCGAGACAGTTGTTCGAGCTGTTCCAGGTCCCCTTCGCGACCTTCGCCGCGCCTGATTCGCTCGAGAATGCGAAGAAGGTGATATGTGCCGATGCGGCAGAAGGTGCACTTCCCGCAAGACTCTTTTTGGGTAAAGTCCAAAAAGTATCGCGCCACATCCACCATGCAGGTATCCTCGTCCATCACCACCATGCCCCCCGATCCCATCATAGCGCCCGCGTTGGTGAGAGAATCAAAATCGATGGGCGTGGCGAGAAATTCTTGGGGCAGACATCCTCCGGAGGGACCTCCAATTTGCACCGCCTTGAACGCCTTCTTGTTCGGAATGCCTCCACAGATGTCATAGATCAGTTTTTGGAGGGTAACACCCATAGGTATCTCCACCAATCCAGGATGGACCACGTCGCCGACCACGGAAAAAATGGCCGTTCCTGAGCTTTGTTCCGTACCGATGTTTTTAAACACGTCCGCACCATGGGCAAGGATGACTGGAACGGAGGCGAAAGTCTTCACATTATTAATCACTGTAGGTTGCCCCCGAAGCCCCTCTTGCACCGGATAAGGGGGTCGATGGCGAGGCATCCCCCTGTTTCCCTCGATGGACTGGATGAGGGCCGTTTCCTCTCCGCAGACAAAAGCTCCGGAACCCTGAAAAAGTGTGATCTCCAGATCAAAAGGGCTTCCCAGGATGTTCTCCCCCAGCAATCCCAGTTGATTTGCCTGCTCAATAGCCCTGGTCAGGATTTTCACGGCCAGGGGATATTCGGCTCTGACGTAGATCATAGCCTTTCTCGCTCCGACGGCGTAGGCACCAATGGCCATCCCTTCAAGAACCTGATGAGGGTTGCTCTCCAGAATGGTCCGATCCATGTACGCCCCTGGATCCCCTTCGTCCGCGTTGCAAATGATGATCTTTTCACGTCCCTCGGCCTCTCGTGCCATGGCCCATTTCTTTCCAGTGGGAAATCCGGCGCCGCCCCTGCCCCTCAACCCGGAGTTCGTAACTTCCTGAATGATCTCATCAGGAGCCCGGCCGAGGGCCTTGGCCATTGAAGCATACCCTCCTTCGGCCAAATAGTCGTAAATGTCCTCCGGATTCACGAGGCCGCATCTTTCTGTGACGACCCGTTTCTCCTGGTTAAATCTGGGAAAGTCAGTGACCGGAGGGATGAGATCGTTTTCGACCATCGCTCCGAGGAGGTGCTCAAAAAGGGGATCGCCTTCTTCCAGGAAAGATTTCACAATCATCCCGGCTTTGCCCGGGGTGACTTTATAGTAAAGGATAGGCGGAAAGCCCGGATTCTCGACGACGACCAGGGGTTCGGCGTAACAATGGCCGATGCACCCGACGGGATGGATGAGGGCGGAAATCCGGCGCTCTGTAAGGGTCTCCTCGAAGGCGTTTTTCGTTTCCAGGGCCCCGGAAGCAATGCCGCATGTGGCCATTCCGATATGAATCTTGGGGACCGCCGCCTCCTGGAACGCGCGGCGTCGCCGCGTCGCTTCTTCAAAGAGTGCCCTGAACGTCAGCTCTGCGCCCTCGTCACGATGTTCCGCAATCATGTTTTTCCTTTTCTTTCTCCTGCTTTTGCTTTTCTATCTCGAACCCGAGAATCAGACCTTCGACTTTGCTGGGAGCCATGTGTCCAAGAACGCGCTCACCCACCACAGTGACAGGCGCCAGGGCGCAGCAACCGACGCAGGCGACCCTTTCTATGCTGAACTCCCTGTCCGGTGTCGTTTCTCCATCCTCTATCCCTAGCTTTCTTGCGAAGTTCTCGAGAATGATGTCACCTCCCCTCACATGGCATGCCGTGCCGAGGCAAACCTTGATGGGATGCTTTCCGGGAGGATGAAAGCGGAACTGATTGTAGAAGGTGGCCACCCCGTAGACCTCGCAGGGAGCGATTTCCATGTGTTCCGCCACCATCATGATCGCTTCCTGGGGAAGATAGGCATGCCTTTGCTGGATCATCTGAAGAATGGGAATGAGATGGCTTCTTTCTTTTCCGAATGCCTTCAAGTGGGCGGCCACATCGTCAAGAATCGCTTCGACTTCTTTATTCCTCTGCTCCTCCATTGTGAGGGTTCCTCCCCAAATCGTGATGCCGGCCATTCTTTGGTCCGGATCACGAAAATGCCCTAGCCTTGTTTTGGGACTCAAATCTTCTTACCATCCGCTCTCCGTAATATCAGTTATTCTTATCAGGAGAAATAAATTTATTGACGTACTACATGTTGAGTTCTAATATGCTCATTTATCCATATCCCATGTTTGCAGGGAGGCCTGAGAGGCTTGGGCAAGATGGACAATTTCCGGTCTTCCTTCCATCAAAACAGTCCGCTTTTACATTTTTTACATTATCCGTGATCAATCCAAGCAAAGACGTCTCACAGGAGAATTTCCATGGCTCAAGAAAGAAAGATGCTCACCAAAGACGAAGAGGTGCTGGACCTCGCATCCTTCCGCTGGGATGATCAACGCCTGTCAGATCTTTTGACCGGAATGAACTGCATCAGTTCAGACCAAGCCGTGGATATCAGCCGGTCCCTTAAGGAAGAAATCCGAAAGAGAGAACTCCAAACCGTCACCATCCCCCTCCTGGAAACGATTATTGAAGACAAGCTCCGAGAGTGTGGAATCACAAAAACCTCTGACCTGAAACTCGACAGCTCCCTGTTCGTAAAGAAAGAGCAATGGCTGCTCAGTGCGAATGCCCGGACGGTCCTGGAAAGGCGATACCTCAGGAAGGACCCGGAAGGAAAACTGATTGAGACCCCGGAAGAAATGTTCAGGAGAGTGGCCCATCACGTCGCGAAAGCCGAGGGGGCTTATGGGGATGCCAGCCGGACCAGAGAGATGGAGGAAGCCTTTTTCAGGATGATGACAGAGTTCAAGTTCCTCCCTAATTCGCCCACCTTAATGAATGCAGGCCGGAGATTAGGTCAGCTCGCCGCCTGTTTTGTCCTTCCGGTTGAAGACAGTATGGAAGGGATTTTTGATGCCCTGAAAAATGCGGCTTTGATCCACAAGTCAGGAGGAGGGACGGGTTTCGCTTTCTCCAGACTGAGGCCGAAGAACAGCAAGGTTGGAACCACGGGGGGCATCGCGTCAGGCCCCGTGTCCTTCATGAAGATTTTCAACACGGCCACGGAGCAAGTCAAGCAAGGGGGCACCCGAAGGGGTGCCAACATGGCCATCCTCAGGGTGGATCATCCTGACATCGTGGAGTTCATTCACTGCAAGAAAAACCACAAGGAGTTGAACAACTTCAATATCTCCGTGGGAGTGACGGATGCATTCATGGAAGCGGCCAAGGAGGGGCGGACCTTTGATCTCATTGACCCGAGGGACCGCCGAAAAACCGGTGAGCTCGACGCGTCGGAAGTTTACCACAGCCTCGTTTACCAGGCCTGGGAGAATGGGGACCCGGGCATCATTTTCCTGGACCGAGTCAACAGAGACAATCCCACTCCGGCGCTGGGCGACATCGAGAGCACAAACCCCTGTGGCGAGCAGCCCTTGCTTCCCATGGAAGCGTGTAACCTGGGCTCGATCAATCTTGCCAAGTTCGTAACGAGGAAGGAGGGGGTTGCGTCCGTGGATTTTGAGGGACTGAGGGAGATCGTCTGGCGTTCCGTTCGCTTTCTGGATAACGTGATCGACATGTCTAATTATCCTCTCCCTGAGATAGAGAAAATGGTGCGCGGGAATCGAAAGATTGGCCTTGGCGTGATGGGGTTTGCCGACATGCTCTTTCAGCTGAACATACCGTATGATTCGGAGAGGGCGCTCGAGGTGGCCGAAGAGGTGATGGCATTTATTCAAGCGGAGTCTAGGGATGCCTCAAGTGACCTGGCCGTGAACAGAGGGCTTTTCTCTAATTTTGATAAGAGCCTGTTCAAGGACAAACCGGACTGCTGCTACCGCAATGCTACGACCACCACTATTGCGCCCACAGGGACCCTGAGTATCATCGCTGGATGCTCCAGCGGTATCGAGCCTCTCTTCGCGCTCAGTTTTGTCCGGCGGGTGATGGACAATGATGAACTCGTGGAGACCAATCCCTATTTCGAGCGGGTCACCAGGGAAAAAGGATTCTATTCTCAAGCCCTTATGGACACCATCGCTCGGAAAGGGAGCATCAGGCACCTGGACGGCATTCCAGACGAAGTGAAAGAGGTCTTTGTCACGGCTCATGATATCACGCCTGAGTGGCACACACGAATGCAGGCCGCTTTTCAAAAATACACGGACAACGCGGTTTCGAAGACGGTGAATCTGCCCAAGGATGCCACGGTAGAGGATGTCTTGAGAATCTACAACCTGGCTTACGAACTGGGGTGCAAAGGCGTCACGATCTATCGCGACGGCAGCAAAGAAAACCAGGTCCTGAGCGTAGAAGACGGACGCAAAGAGATCAAACCACTCATGAGCGACGTAAGAGATCGACCGGAGACCCTGGAGGGTTTCACCACCAAGGTCCTGACCGGCATGGGCAATCTCTATGTGACCGTGACGGAATATGACGGTAAACCTTTTGAAGTCTTCGCAACCATTGGAAAATCAGGCAAGTCGACCACCGCCAAGACCGAGGCTATAGGCAGGCTGGTGTCTCTGGCTTTGAGATCGGGCGTCCCGGTAGAGAACATCGTGGAACAACTCAAAGGTATCTGCGGGGAACACCCGGTTTTTTCCAAAGAGGGCCTTATCCTTTCCATTCCCGATGCCATCAGCCGTGTTCTCGATAAGAGGTATCTCAAGGAAAAGAAACTCGGCAGGCGGAAACATGAAAACAGTCTTCTGGGCGAGACCTGTCCCGAGTGTGGGCAGACCATCACCTTTGAAGAAGGCTGCATGACCTGTCATTTCTGTGGATTCACCAAGTGCGGTTAAAGATCCTTTTAACAAGCACTTCTCCTCTTCAGCCCTTCCTGTCACAAACTTGACAACCATGGAGTGGTGATTATTTTCCAACCAAGATGAGAGGTAATACAAGAAAGGGGGGGTTCCAATGGAGAAATCGATAGTCAGACGAACCCGAAGACCGTCTTGGATGACCCCTTTTGGGAGCGAAGGTTGGGGTGATGTGTTTTTCGATCGCCTCTGGCCTGAATGGCGAAGGGACATGGGAGAAGATGTTTCGGAGTGGAGCCCGGCAATGAATTTCTATGAAAAGGACGGAAAGTACCATGTCACAGCGGAACTTCCCGGCATCAAGAAAGATGACCTCAGCGTGACTGTGAGTAACGGATACGTCAACCTCAGCGGGAAGAAAGAGTCCAGGAAGGAAGAAGAGGACGCCAATTATTATATGAAAGAAACCGTGTACGGCTCCTTCTCCAGGAGTTTCAAACTGCCCGGGGATGTGCACGAGGACAAAATTGATGCCTCCTTCAAGGATGGTGTCCTGACCCTGACGCTTCCAATAAAAGAAGAGTCCAAGACGAAGAAGATCCAAGTTCACTGAGAGGGTCTTCCAGCTGTACAGAAAAGCCGGAGCTGAGGCGCCGGCTTTTTCATAAATCCTTCCCTCACTGTCGCATGAGTTTCTGGTAGTAGGTGCCTGAAAGATAGATGGCGGCCAGAGGATTGTGCCCTGTCACCCGATCTTTCACGGCCAGAACCGTTGTGGGCGCGTTGGCAAACTTGAAGAAAAGGGAGTCATGTCCCACGCACAGGCCGAGCAGGATATTGAAATCCGTTTTCTCGTGGTTAAGAAGTCTGGCCTGATAAATGGGATTGCACATCGATTCATATTCTCCCTGAAAGATCTTTTCTTCTTCTTTGATCCCGATTCTCTCTTTGGGTGTTTTTCCTGCCTTGCAGAGCACCGAGACCACTTGAAAACCATTCTTCCTGAGAATTTCTTCGACCACGGCAGCCTCATTGATCAAGCCTGCGCAAAAGGCGATGCCGAGTCTTTTGTACCCTAGCCTTTTTGCAAACTCACAGATCTCCACGATTCGGGTCTTGGATGGCTGCATGACATAAGGCCTTTGGTGGCGGTTGGCATAGCATTCAGCCTCCTGAATCGAAGCCTGGCGGGCGAATTCGAGGGTTTGAGGATCGTCGTACTCTTTGTTCGCCTCTTCGAGAACCTTCTTGCGCGTCAGGGTAGGGCAACCCTTCGAGCCCTTTCCCGTCTCAGCCATGCAGATCCTTTTGGGTCGTTCCAGTTCGCATGATGCGCAGGACGGTACAGCCGCGGGATTTTTTCTTGCCATGAGATCACCTCTTAGTGATTAGCTCTCAAACCGGACTCATTTCCTGAAATAGTCTTGACTGCCAATCCATTCGGGAGTATCTAAAAAACCTTATACAACACAAACAGGCATTAAGACCAAGGAGAATATGAATGAAAATCGCTTTTCCAACACAGGAAGACAAGGGCCTGGAAAGCCAAGTTTACGGTCATTTCGGCTCGGCGTATCGTTTCATCATCGTAGACACAGAAGGGGACACATTTGAAATCCTTAGCAACGGGGACAGGGAGCACCTGCACGGCCACTGCCAGCCACTGAATGCCCTCGGAGGGAAAAAAATCGATGCCGTTGTGGTCGGGGGGATCGGAGCCGGAGCTCTCAGCAAGTTAGACTCTGTCGGAATACGGGCTTACAGGGCGGTGGAAGGATCTGTGTCCGAAAACCTGAAGCTTGTCAAATCGGGATTCCTTCCCGTATTCAACATGAAGGAAACATGCGCCGGCCACGCAGCGGGCGGAGGATGTGTTCACTGAGGTAAGGAAAATGTCCCAACACGATCAAAGCACACAACAGGATATAAAGCTCATCAGGGATCTTTTGTCCGGTTCGGGATATGCGGAACGGGCAATCGACTATTATCTCACCAAACCCAACATGGGTATCATATCAGACCCTGATCAAATGACGGAACTCACAGGCCCCTGCGGCGACACCATGAAATGCTATCTCAAAATGGAGAACGGTCGAATCAAAGACGCCAAGTACCAGGTTCTTGGGTGTCCCGGGGCCATCTCCGCCGCCATGGCCTTGGCGGATCTGGTAAAGGGGAAAACACTGGATGAGGCCATGCAGGTGAAGGACCGGGATGTCTTCAGAGAGTTAGTAGAGATCCCGGATCAGAAGCAGCACTGTATCAGACTGGCGGTAAAAACACTTCAAAAGGCCATTAACGAGTACAGGGGAATTGCACCACAGCAGGGCGATTCAAACCCGGAGCCCTGTCACAGGGCCGGGTGAGCCGTCCTTTTTTGACGGATTCGCAAGAATTCCGTTTTTGCGGCGTTGCGCTATAACCCTTTGGCGACTTTTGCAAAATGATGTCTTTTGAAGGGTGAAATAACACGCGGGTCGCCCGAACGTGTCGAACCAAGGAGAACAGAGATGCCTATATTTGATTTTCTTTGCCTTGATTGCGGGAAGATGACCGAGGTCCTTGTTTCCTCTGCGGCAGACAAGGTGGAATGCCCGGCCTGTGGCAGCGGCCATGTTAAGAAAATGCTTTCCACATTTTCATCTCTGTCCGGCGTGAGGAAGAACAGTTTGCCGGGGGCAGGAGACACAGCCTGTTGCGGGAGTTCCCCGGCCAGCGCCGGCTGTGCCGGGCCCGGGAGTTGCTGCGGAAAAGCTTATACCGGCTCTTAGAATCCCTGTCATCAAGGTTGATAATGGATGACAGTTGAGGCTATTCCCGGAAACGCTTCCAGGAAAAAAGCAAGATCTTAAGCGTCTTTTAGAGAGTCTATTCCCTCCATAGAGCACGGCCTCAAATCAGCGGCAAGTCGAGCACCGACTGGTAAGAAGGGAGGAGTTGCGCGCTTTTGTTGCCCATCCGGATTTTGCAACCCGAATCTGCCAGAATAAGTTTTTCATGACCTGACCCGGAGCTGAGAGATAGATGAACCTCGTCTTCGCGGGTATCGTCTTTGTGTCGTTTGTTACGACCGCATGGCGTCAAATCCATTGGCTCGGCGGCCAGATCTCTCCCATGGAAAGCCTGTCAAAAGCAATGATTGATTCGGCAGCCGGTTCCGTGGAGTTAGCTCTGGGGCTGATCGGTACCATGACGCTGTTTCTGGGCTTGATGAAAGTGGCCGAGGCGGGAGGTCTGTTGAGGATCCTGGCTGCCCTCATACGGCCTCTGATGGTAAGACTGTTCCCTGAGGTGCCTCCTCAGCATCCGGCCATGGGGGCCATGATCCTGAATCTTTCTGCAAATGCCATGGGCCTGGGCAACGCCGCGACACCCTTCGGTATCCGGGCCATGCAGGAGCTGAACAGGCTCAACCCCACACCGGGCACAGCCACGGATTCCATGGCGCTTTTCCTGGCCATCAATACTTCCAGCGTGACCCTGCTGCCAACTGGTGTTATTGCGCTCCGGGCCTCGGCAGGATCAGCGGACCCGGCAGCCATTCTTCCTACCACCCTGTTTGCGACGCTCTGTTCCACCATAGCAGCCATCATTGCCGCGAAACTGTACGGCAGGATATTCGGGAGAAGACGCCTTAACCCCGAGGCCGAAGACAAGAAGATAGAGGAATCCCGAACTGCTGAGGATTCGGAAGAAATTCCTTCATTCACCGCCGAAGCTTATCCGTTGTGGATTAGTCTTGCAGCTATTGGGTTTCTCGTCGCCATGATTCCCCTGGCGGTGAAGTACGGAAGATTCATCTCTCCCTGGATTATCCCGGGTCTCATGGCGGGTTTCCTTGCCTTCGGCGCCATCAGGAGTGTGCGGGTTTACGAGACTTTTGTGGAAGGCGCCAAGGAGGGCTTCCAGGTTGCCGTGAAGATCATCCCCTACCTGGTGGCCATCCTCGTAGCGGTTGGGATGTTCCGGGCAAGCGGAGCTCTTGAGTGGATGGTGAACTGGCTGGGCCCCGTGACAGCGCGAATGGGCCTCCCTGCCGAGGCTCTGCCCATGGCGCTGCTGAGGCCTCTCTCAGGCTCGGGCGCATACGGCATCTTGGCATCCATCATCCAGGATCCCGCAGTCGGGCCTGATAGCTATACAGGCTACCTGGTCTCTACGTTGCAAGGATCAACGGAAACCACCTTTTATGTCCTGGCTGTTTATTTCGGGGCCGTGCAGATCCGGCGCATCCGGTACACCTTGGGGGCAGCCCTCACGGCGGATCTCGTTGCCGTGATAGCCTCGGTGGCGGTTTGCTCCTATCTTTTCGGGTAGAGAACAGGGTTCTGCGAGGGCTTTCACGTGGTACCGGCCGCAGAGCTCGGTTTTTTCTTCTCGCCTTCACGCCCCATTGAATTTTCGATTAGCACGCCAAAACAGTTTTTGAGGTTCTAAAAGAGATTGATTTTCCCTGGCTTTTTGATAAAATTGTTGTCCAATACCACAGACGACTCGATCGATTCCGCTGTCTCATTTGACGAAGATCCGGTAAAATCTTGATTGAAACTAACAGCTTAGCGGTTCCCGACGTAGTAGTGACGGTCTTCGGACATCGGTGCTATATTGACCTACTCTCGGAATCACCCCGGCATTAGAGGAGATTCAGATCTTGAAAAACAATGAAAAGAGAAGCCGTCAATTTTGTCACCGCCCCTGTGGATCTGAAGTACCTTCATCACCTTTTCCAGTTTTACGCCCTGCGGAGCGATTCCGCGGCTGGAGCATGGGCCAGGAGCATTAAAGATGAAACCGGTCAAAATCGTCGTGCGCTTTAGGGATGAGCGAATCAAGAAAGGCTACACTCAGGATTTCTTTCCGAATAAGTCGGTATTCCACCTCGTCAGAAATCAGGGAGGGGGATCGGATGAACCGGAGGAAGTTCGAGTAAGTGATCTGAAGGCTATCTTTTTTGTTCATACCTTTGCCGGGAATCCCGATTACAAGGAAAGGAAGCGCTTTTCAGAAGGAGATAGTCCCGGAGGCCGCAAAGTGGAAGTTGCCTTTACGGATGGGGAGGTCCTGCAAGGGTCCATTCTGGGGTACAACCCGAAGGAAGCAGGTTTTTTCCTGTTTCCTGCTGATCCAAGAAGTAACAATATGAGGGCCTTTGTGGTGAATGCATCGGTTACCGCTTTTCGATTTCTTGAATTTGACGTGGAGCCGGCGGACGCGAAGGGAAAGTATGAGTGTCTGATCCCCGAAACCCGTGGAAAGCTTTTGATGGTGAGCGGTGAAGAAAGGAGCGTGCTGAAGCTGGTTTTATCGAAGGTGTTGGAGACGGATAGCGGCCGAGAGTACATCATTGAAAAACTGGGTAAGGATTACCTTCAAATTGCCGAAGAACTCCTGGAGGAGATGGAGACGGCCTAGTGTGAAGCAGGTAGAATCCGTTACAAGATGGAATGGCTGGCCTTTGTGCAGCCTTGGAGAATGAGATGACGATAGAGGGTAGGGATAAGCGTTTTGGTGTGATTGCCGTTGAAAAGGGGTTCATCAACGAGGAGCAGCTCTTCGAAGCCCTCAAAGTTCAAGTGCAGGAAGATCTGTCGGGAAAGCCGCACAGCCTGGTTGGGGTTATCCTGATTCGGCTTGGTTATCTCACCCATGAGCAGGCCGAGGAGGTCCTCCTTGTTATGCGGACGAAGTAAGGGATTTAAGCTCACGCAACCGGTTTGAACCTTGACAGCAGGGGATCACTGCGTCCATGAAGAACGGGAGATTCCGAAGCAGGTAATCATTCCCACTCTCGACGGGTTACAGGATAAAGACTGTAACCCGTCGTTTTTGCCGGTGGGCAGGGATGCGCTTCTTGAACAGAGGAAATCTACCCGTCTTGGAGCTTAGCGAAATCAGGGAAGAGACAAGCTGCCGTATCAGGTGCACCGGCCTGGAAACTTAAGAAATGACCGGGAGACTCAATGATGGCCAAGAAACCCGCCTGTGAGGAATTGAAACAAAGAATCAAAGACCTCGAAGAGGGATCCGAGGGATCCGCCAAAGGCCACCGGGCGAAGGCGGCATTGCGGGACGATGAGGTCCGCTTCAGAAAAGTTTTCGAGATCGCGCCCTTGGGCATCGTCGTTGTCGGTCCGGACTTCAAATACGTTGATGTCAACAAGGCATTTGCGGATTTTGTCGGCTATTCGCGCGAAGAACTTCTGTCCATCAACAGTTTCGACCTCACCCATCCGGAAGACAGGGCAGAGCAGGCCCGATTTGCCGAAAAGGCGTGGAAGGGAGAGATCGGCACATATAGCTTGCAGAAACGCTATGTCCGAAAGGATGGTGAGATCCGATGGGGCGGCTTGACATCGACCGTCTTCTCGTCCTCGGAGCAGGGAAGATACAGACTGGGAATCGTTGATGACATCACGGAGCGAAAGCAGGCGGAGGACGCGGTGCGGGCGAGCGAGGAAAGATTCCGCACTATTTTCGACAGTTCGAACGACGCAATCTTCATCTTCGACCTGTCCAGCCGGTTCCTGGAAGTAAACCAGGCCGCCTGCGAACGCCTTGGCTACACCCGCGAAGAACTCCTGCGGATGTCGCCCGCAGACATTGATACCCCGCACTTCGCACACTTGGCCCCTGCACGGATACGGGCCGCCGAGGAGGAAGGTCAGCTTGTATTCGAGGCGGCCCACCGGAGGAAGGACGGCACGGAGTTCCCCGTAGAAATCAACAGCCAGAAAATCCAGTACGAAGGAAAACCCTGCCTCCTCAGCGTGGTCCGCGACATCACCAATCGAAAGCGTACGGAAGAAGCATTGCGGACGAGCGAAGAGAAGTACAGGAACCTGTACGACGATGCCCCGATGGCCTATATGGAGTACGATATCGAAGGGGTTATCACCAAGGTCAATCGCAAGCTGTTGGAAATGCTCGGCCACGACGCAGAGGGCGTGTTGGGTCATCCCGTGTGGGAGTTTGTTGTGGAAAAGGAGGCGAGAGACGTAATCAAGGAAAAAGTTGCAAGTGCTAGGAGCCCCAGCAAAGATTTGGAGCGCACTTATAGGCGGAAGGACGGGACACCGGTTACGGTCCTTATCAACGACGTGTTCGTCAAGGACGACAATGACCGGATCGTGGGAATTCGCGTCACCATTCAGGACATCACCGAACGCAAACGGATGGAAGAGGAAAAGGATCGGCTGCAGGCCCAGTTACTGCAGGCCCAGAAGATGGAATCGGTGGGAAGGCTGGCGGGTGGGGTGGCCCACGACTTCAACAACATGCTCGGAGTCATCATAGGCAATGCAGAACTGGCCCTGATGGAAACAAAGGCTGAAGATCCATTTCGTCAAAACGTCCAAGAGATCCTCAAGGCCAGCCAGCGCTCGACGGAGACCGTGCGGCAACTGCTGGCCTTCGCGCGCAAGCAGACCATCAGCCCTCTAGTCCTGGATCTGAATGATACGGTGCCGAGGGTGCTCAAGATGCTTCGGCGGCTCATCGGCGAGGACGTTGAACTCCGCTGGATACCAGGGAAGGATGTAGAAACGGTGCGGATGGACCCCAACCAGATCAATCAGATTTTAATGAACCTCGTCGTCAATAGCCGCGATGCCATCCCAGGCGTGGGCACAATAACCATTGAGAGCGCGAAGACCCTATTAGATGAATCCTACTGCCGGCAGCACTCTGGAGCCATTCCAGGGGAATATGTACGTTTGACGGTGAGCGACACGGGGACGGGCATGAGTAAAGAAATCATGGAGCATCTCTTCGACCCCTTCTTTACCACCAAGGAAGTGGGAAAGGGGACAGGTCTCGGACTCGCGACGGTCTACGGCATTGTGACGCAGAACAACGGAGTCATAAATGTTTACAGCGAGCCGGACCGCGGAACCACTTTCAAGATCTACCTTCCCAGATTTGAAGGGGAAGCCGTCTCGGCTCTTGAGGAGGAGGAGAGAAAGCTCCCCGAAGGTACGGAAACCGTGCTCGTGGCAGAGGATGAGGCTCCCCTACTGACCCTTGCCAGAAAAATCCTTACGAAGGTCGGGTACACGGTTCTGCCAGCCCACTCGCCGACTGAGGCCCTCTCGCTGGCGGAGGAGCACGTCGGCGAGATTCACCTACTATTGACGGATGTGGTGATGCCGGAGATGAACGGTCCGGAACTGATGGAGAAGCTTCATGCTATCCGTCCGGCGGTGAAGGGCCTGTTCATGTCCGGATACACGGCCGATGTGGTGGCCCAACAGGGGGTTCTGGATGAGGGAATCCATTTTATCGAAAAGCCGTTTTCTCCGAAAGCCCTGGCCGATAAAGTCCGGGAGGTACTGGATAAGAGGTAAATGAACTCCGGCCGCGGAGAGAGCAAAATTCATGTTTATTGCTTTTTAAAAGATCGCCTTAAGGGACACTTTCCGGTCAGCACGAGTCCGATCTGCGACGAACAAGGTAAGTATCGGCAGTGTGGCCGGTCGGGATTGGATTCACCGTCTTCTTCGCCTATTGTTTGGGCGAGGACGAGATATCACGATTTCACATTATGGGGCTGTTTGTAGTAATGCTCATGTCCGGAACAGTGGCCTTCGAATCTCTTATATTGGGAGAAGTGGCCTCTGAGAAGATCGGGTATGGGAAGACTAGGCAGACCACCTCAAGATGGAAGAAGCCCACGTCAGTCCCGAACCGAAGCCTACAAGAAGCACATTGTCTCCCTTTTGAATCAAGCCTGCTCGGTTGGCTTCATCCAGGGCAATTGGTATGGATGCTGATGAGGTATTTCCATAGCGTTCGAGGTTCGTAAAGACTTTTTCCATCGGTATATTTAATTTTTCCGCCAACACCTGAATGATTCGAATGTTCGCTTGATGGGGAACGACAAGTGATATATCCTTGCTTGAAAGAGAGTTTCGTTCTAAGGCCTCGCAAGCTATCGACGTAAGGCATTCAATTGCCTTCTTGAAGAGTTTTGGCCCCTCCATCCTGAGGTGAAACGACTTTCTGTCAAGGCCGTTCAGGATTTCTGGCGTATAGGAGTTTCCCTCTGAAGCATAGAGAAGGTTCCAGGCGGCTCCATCCGATCTGAGATGAGTTGACAAAATGCCATCGCTGTTGCGCCTAGAGGTAAGAACCACGGCGCCAGCACCATCTCCTAAGAGAACGCATGTGTTTCGATCCTCCCAATTTATGACAGACGAAAGACGCTCTGCCCCGATAACTAAAGAGGTTTTGCTTGCCTTGGACCTGATAGCATTGTCAGCCATGGAAAGAGCATAAAGAAAGCCGGAACATCCCGCAGAAATGTCGAAAGCTGCCGCTTTTCGATTGCCGAGCGCATTTTGAACTGAGCAGGCTGCGGAAGGGAACTGCCGGTCAGCTGTTACAGTGGCAACGACGATCAAGTCGAGGTTGTCTGGATCCACTCCAGCCATGTTCATGGCTTTGAGTGCCGCCCCGGCAGCCAAATGAGTCGTGGTCTCCTCTCTCCCATTCAGGGAGATGTGTCTCTCCTTAATGCCGGTCCTTTGAGTAATCCATTCATCCGAGGTGTCGACAATCTGTTCCAATTCTTCATTGGTCAAAATCCTTTTTGGAGCGGTTGCCCCAGTTCCGATGATATGTGCATGCGGCATAATGACTTCACGCCTTCCAGACCTCAAAAGTAATCTCCAATCATAACCAACTTCCCTGAAATGATGCTGGCATTTTGAGAAGTATTCAGGGCAATCACACACTTGGCAAGGTAAAGAAATCCAAACCGATTCAAATATGGACCATTTGGAATTGATATTCAATAAATAAGTGCTAGAAAAACGCTGTGATTTACTTCGTCCGAAGGGCGCCGAGAAGGAGAGGCACCCCCGGCGCCCTGCCTTCACGCCCGGGCAAAACAACTCCAAAGTGCCCAAACCCAAGCCCGGCAAGGTGCCCCTCTTTATCGACTCTGCCTCAAGATGCCTCACAAGACCGACCGGTAAACCAAAAAGCGGGAGAAGAAGGCCAGAAGTTGGCTGAATAACGGGGACAAACCGGAGAAGGTTGACAGATAAACCATGATCTGAATAGAATCCGGCCAAGATTTTCCCAAAGGTGTAAGGCATAAAGGACTGGAATGGACGATCCAACGACATCGACCTTTTGACAAGGCGGAGACATGAAACAGAAGTGGACAGAGACCCTATTTCTTGCAATGAGAGGTGGGGTTTTTGCTTACAGGAACATGCAAATGATACTGACAGGAAACGAGAAATCCGCATCTGAAGCGGATCAGTATAATCTTTGTTCGGCTAAAGGGACAATAAGACAGTGAAAACGACTCAATACTTCGAACACATGCGAAAGAGGCCGGACAGGGCTATTATAAAGGATGAGTGGATTGCTCTGGTTTTAAGGTCTCCCGTCAAAACCGTCATCCAGTCGGATGGAAGGGTTCGAAAGTGGGCTTGGATTGCTGAGGAAGAGAAGTTCTTGCGAGTCATTCTTCTGGACGACGGAGAAACTGTCCATAACGTATTTTTCGATAGGTCATTCAAGGAGAAACAAGCATGAAGGTCAAATACTTTCCAGATACGGACACAGCACTTGTCGAGTTCACCGACAATGAAGTGGCAGAAACAAAGGAAATCAGTGAAAACATTTATGCAGATCTCGATAGTCAAGGCAATCTCGTGAGCATGACAATAGAGCATGCTCACAAGAATGCTGGATTGCATGAGTTCTCATTCCAAGAGGTAGCCGCTTAACCTGGGGAGGATAGCCGAATAACCGTGTAAACCTGACACCGCTTCGCTCCGCTGGTTACGCGGGGCCGTTAATCAAGGATCAACCAACCCGGGCAAGAAGCCTTTCCCTTTTATAGCCTATTTCTAGATTCACGCCTTCATTACATTCTCATTCCTCATACTGATTAGGCACCGTACACTCCGCAGAAAACAAGTTTCCAGCTCCGCATAAGGTCGAATAGTAAATGATAGTTCAAGAATAAAATCACCATATTATGGCGTGTCCTATAAAGCGATCTATTTGACTGGCCACTGGGTCATGAGGATCGAGGGCCAGAAATTTTCTCAAGTGGATTCCAGATTTCCTCAAAATTCCGTGAGTGTGTGCCTTCGGCTCCCGAATTGATCTGCCCATGCCATGCCTAATAACGCCCCAACAGTGCCCGACCCGTGCCCATCCTCTGCCCCCGATGCCCAGTTCCGGGCAAGTTGTAAATAAGACTCATCGGCGATTAGAGGAAAATAGGGATAAAAGGACCGGAATTCCCTGGAAAAGAGAAAGAAATAGAACAAAATTGACAATAAACCACGATCTCAATAGAATCCATCGAAGATTCTCCAAAGGATGGCAGGCATTCAGGACTGGAATGGACGACTCAACGATACCAAACGTTTGAAAAGGCGGGGACATGAAACAGAGTGGCCAGAAACCCCATTTCTCGGAATGAGAGGTGGGGTTTTCTTCTTGCTACATGATTTTCCAAGACGAGTAGTTTTGGCATTTCTATGCCAACAATTTCAAGGAGACTGGACTACTTGGGGTGCTATGAACGAAAGGAGCGCAAACGCATGATGTTCACGAGAAACGGGGCGCTATTTATTGCCTTGGCTTTGTTCTCCGGATTGCTTTCGGGTTGCGCAGGGTCCATGCGCGGGATGATTCGACAGGACGGTCATGCAGTGAATATCCAGTTCGATGACACGGGCTTTGGATACGGCAAACTCAGTGCAACTCTTCCTGACGGAGAAATCTTTGAAGGTAAATTCGTGGAAGAGTCCAGCACAGGCTTGGTGACAGGCTTTGGTACTGCCAAGTCGGGAGTGAGTACCGCGCATGGTACCACATTCGCAGTTGTAGAAGGTTACTCAGGGAACATTGAAGGGGTTCTTTTCGGCAATAAGGGGCATACCATGAAGTGTCATTTTCGCGCAGTCGATTCATCGATGGGACTGCCAAGCGGGGGCGTTGGGATGTGCGAGGTATCTGATGGCCGGGTTATTGATGTTCAGTTCTGAACGGGGTAGCCAGACTGGAAGTCATTTTAGAGCGCCGCATTGGGAGGGCTGATGGGGGACAATGCGTGGTGGCTTGGTTCGCACTCGTTGGTTTGATCTTGGAAATCGTGGGGACGGGACTGCTCATCAGAGATGACGTTACTGCGTTGGCAGCGCGAATCAGGCAGTCCAGAGCTGAGGCAACAGAAAACTTATGGGTAAAGAGCGCCTTCTGGCTCGCTCGCCGATTCGGTTCTATCGACCCGCAGGGCCAAGAAAACTATACAGGAGAGGCTTTTTCTATGAGGCTTCTCGGATTCTTTTTTCTCCTCGGTGGGTTCATCGTTCAGGCGATTGGGATTGTCATCTACCTCTTATGGGCGTGAAGAAAAGTATTCTGTCATTGAAGAACCAACCCAAGCCCTGATTTGGCGGAGGAAGGATGGGCAGGAATAAGAAAAGAGTACCAGTGGATGGGAAAAGGCTGGCAAAAATGTCGACATTCGAGAAGTTGAAATTGATGGATGACTACACCCAGCTGTTTCACTACGAACCAAGACAGCGCTGACCAAAACTGACCAACCCCAAAATGTCAGCAAGTGAATCCTGACACAATCGCAAGAGTAATCACAATATAAGCCGGAGCATCGGCGATGGCGGCAATACTTACTGGGATAAATCTGGCCTTTCGAATTGCCATTCCCTTGTGACGGCACGCAGTTATGCCGATTCTGGAGTTCTCAACCTATGAACTGCGGTATTCGTCGGCCGAGGTCGGCCAAAGCGTGGGGAACAGGGATTTATTCTAACTTGTTCATGCGAAAAAGACAAAGGCAGAGACGTGGTGACCCTGCCCTTAATCATGGCCTCCTAAAATGCCGTTACTTTCTTCACACGCACATCCGAGAAGCCTTTGTTTAACTGCCACCACAGAATCCTTTTTTCAGTATAACCTTTGGAGGTTTTTAGCCATCTCATGGTTCATTTAGTCTGTGTTGAATCTGGTGGCAATCCAATTAGCCTAAATATAAGGCTCGGTTCTAGGAAGTCAATGATGGCACAGTTGATTTCTGTAGACCTTTGTTGACTACACCCAGTCTTATCCCTATTTTCTTCTTTCCTTTTACAACTTCCTTTGAGCCCACCTTGATCACCGGGGGTGTCCCCTCCGCAATAAAATCGTCGATGGCATCTTTGTCAAACCTCCAGACCCTCCCGATGCGAACCGCAGGGATCTTTCCTTCGGCAGCGTACTTGCACACGGTAATTTCGTGGAGCTTGAGATACTTGGCGAGTTCCTTTGTGATCATGATCTGGGCCATGAGATTCACCTCTAAAGATAAAAGAGAACCGAATAATTCGGTAGTTTTTAAAATTATACCACAATCTTCCTCACTATTCCAAACAAATCTTTAGCTCGAATAGCCCCATTCAAAGCCAAAGCAGTTCGGACAACGTTGTCCGAAACCGAGAAACCTCAAGATCATCCACTATGATCATTTACCCTTTGAAGACGGCATCTTTGCCGAGGCGGTTTCGAGTAATGGTAAAGACCCCGTTGATGAGCAGGCGATATTCCGCATTGACCTCAGCCGGTTCTTTGAGAAACTTTCCCACAATGAAAGGCTTTTCATTCAAGTCGAAGGCCCTGGATGGGCTGTCGGATGTCCGCATCCAAAAGAGGCTGGGTATCACCTTTGACACCCTGAAGGCGATGAAGGTCAATATCAGAAAGCAGATACAATTGTCCTTCGCCGGATGATGAGTGGCGGGCTCATCCTCCCCATGATCAAGAGATAACCCAAAACCCAATCCTACGAGAAGGCGGTCATGGCTTAGGCTTTGGCCGCCTTTCACATCGTTCACCTTTATAGGAAGGATAGACATTTGAGCGTATTTTTCAGTATTCTTTCTACCTTTAGAACGGGAAAGGGCATTTCTATTGCCAGGGAAGAGATTTTTTCATAAAATTTGGCCCGAGTTGAGAGATGTGGCATAAGGTTATTATTGAATCGGAAACCTTGACGAGCTGGAAGCCATTGATCGCCATTGATGCGGGAACCAGGCACTGCCCAGAACCTTCGGGATAGAAATGCAAAACATGAGCGAACTGCCCGAGCGAATCACCGCTTTGAACATGGGCAATCCGTCCTTCTTGGACCACGGAGGGATAAGGGAAGAGACAAGCCGTAGCAGTTACACGGACTCCAACGCATAAGGAATGACCGGAGGATTTATCGATGGCCAGGAAACCGACCTATGAGGAATTGGAGCAAAGAATCAAGGAGTTTGGGAAGGAATCCGGCGAGGGCATACGGACTGAGGAGGCTCTGAGGGAAAACGAAACAATGTTTAGGGTCGCCTTTGAACAAGCGCCGGTTGGCATGTGTCTGGTGAACCCTGACGGCCGGTTTCTTAAGGTGAATGGCAACATCTGTCACATGCTCGGTTACTCTGAGAGCGAGTTGTTTTCAAAAACTTTTCAGGATATTACCCATCCTGACGATTTGGACTCCAGCATTGAATGGGTTAGCAATTTGCTGGCAGGAGAAACAACGATTGTGGACTTGGAAAAGCGCTACCTTCACAAAGAGGGTCATGTCGTGTGGGGGGCAGTCCGCGCCTTTCTTTTGCGCAAGGTAGACGGTTCCCCACGTTTCTTTATCACCCATGTTCAGGACATCACCGAGCGCAAGCGCGCCGAGGAGGAGTTGCGGGATAGTGAGGAGAAGTATAGAAACCTCTACGAAGACGCCCCGGTGGGATATATGGAATATGACAACAAGGGGCGTATCACTAAGGTCAATCGAAAAGAGTTGGAAATGCTCGGATACACTGCCGAAGAAATGGTGGGCGAGCCGGCGTGGAATTTCGTCATGGAAGAAGAAAAGAGCCAAGGATTAATCAAGGCGAAACTCGCTGGTGATGAGCCACCCAGCAAGAATCTGGAGCGAACTTACATAAGAAAAGATGGCACAACATTTCCAGTCCTCATTCAGGATGCAATTTCCAAAGACAGAAGTGGCCGGATTATTGGGATTCGTTCGACCATACAGGACATCACCGAACGCAAGCGGGCCGAAGAGGCACTGAGGCAGCGTGAGGAGATATTTAGGGCGATCTTTAACAACGCAGGAGTTGGTATTGCCATCGCTGGGAAAAACAAGACTTTCACCATGGTTAACGATCGCATGGCACTGATGCTCGGTTCAAGCAAAGATGAATTGATCGGGGTATCCAATCTAGCCATCACCCATCCAGAAGATATCGAATTGAGCCGTAAACGCTTAGAATCGCTATTTCAAGGTGAAGTTGATTCCTATCGTATAGAGAAACGTTATCTTCGCAAAGATGGCACTGATCTTTGGGTAGATTTATCTGTATCTAATATCCGAGACAAAGATGGCAACACTGGGGCTTCCATTGGAATGTGTACTGATATCACCGAGCGGAAGCGGGCGGAGAAGGAAAGGGAGAAGCTGGAGGCGCAACTCCGCCAGGCCCAAAAGATGGAGTCGGTGGGGAGGCTGGCAGGAGGGGTGGCCCATGACTTCAACAACATGCTCGGGATCATCATCGGCAACGTGGAAATGGCCAAGATGGGAGTGGAACCCTCAGAGCCGATCCATAACGAGCTCCAGGAAATTCAAAAAGCCGCTCAGCGTTCCGCTGGAGTTGTCCGGCAACTGTTAGCCTTTGCCCGCAAGCAGACAGTCAGCCCCAAGGTTGTTGATCTAAACGACACCGTCTCGGGTATGCTGAAAATGCTCCGGCAACTGATCGGTGAGGAGATTGAGCTTGCCTGGATGCCCGGGCACGATCTGTGGCGGGTTAAGATCGACCCTTCCCAAGTTGACCAGATTCTCGCCAACCTGGTGGTCAATGCCAAAGACGCCGTTGCTGGCGTGGGGAAACTCGCCGTCGAAACGAACAACGTGGTGCTCGATAAGGCTTACTGCACAGAGCATGCTGGAGCTGTCCCTGGCCAGTACGTGATGTTGGGTGTCAGCGACGATGGCATGGGAATGTCCAAGGACGTTATCGGGCACCTCTTCGAGCCCTTCTTCACTACAAAGGAGGTGGGGAAGGGGACGGGATTAGGGCTTGCGACGGTCTACGGGATTGTGAAGCAGAACAACGGATTCATCAGCGTGTACAGCGAGCGCGGCCAGGGAACCACGATCAAGATCTACCTTCCCAGGATTGAAGGCGAGACGGTCATCGTCTCGGAGAAGGCGGAGGAAAAAGAGTTCCCCGTTGGCACAGAAACCGTGTTGGTAGCTGAGGACGATGCCCAGCTCCTGAAACTCACCAGAACTATTCTTACACGGCAGGGATACAAGGTGCTGGCTGCCCACTCACCGAGCGAAGCCCTTTCGCTGGCGGAGCAGCACGGCGGCGAGATCCATCTGCTCCTGACGGATGTGGTGATGCCGGAGATTAATGGTCGCGAACTGATGCAGAAGCTGCAAGCCCTCCGTCCGAATTTGAAGGGCCTCTTCATGTCCGGTTACACGGCCGACGTAGTCGTCCACCACGGAGTCCTGGATGAGGGAGTCCACTTCATAGAGAAGCCGTTCTCGCCGCTAGTCCTCGCCGAGAAGGTCCGGGAGGTGCTGGACAAGGGGTGAAGGTCCTATGGAAGCACGGCGAAAGTCTTTGCCGTGCCGGTTATCAAAACGTTGGCCAGCAAGAAAGAGAAAGAAGAAACCCATGAATCCGAATATCGTTATCAGGAGCGAAACCGATGCCGATGTGAGCGCGATAACCGAGGTGACCGTTGCCGCGTTTAGGGCCTTGGAGATCAGCAATCACACGGAGCAGTTCATCATCAAGGCACTACGCGTCGCCAAGGCCCTAACGGTATCGGTCGTCGCGGAATTGGATGGCCGTGTGGTAGGGCATATTGCCTTTTCTCCCCTGACCATTTCGGACGGCACTCGGAACTTCGCACCCAAGCTTCCTTCCCCTTTTGGTCTATTTCGGGGCTATTTCCAGCAGCTTCCTGTGCCGGCTCCGCCCTGACGGACAGAAAGAATTTTTTCATTGACGCCCGCTCGAATCGGTGAAAAAGCTCGATATTTACGAGCGGATCATGCCATCCGTAAGCCGTGGGGGCTACATACACATGGCTTGGATGCGCAAAAACAAGAAACAAAATCCCCTTTATGAGTTCTACGACGACCTTTTGAGCATTGCGTATAAATATGACGTCAGCCTGAGCCTTGGGGACGGCTTTTCCGTCCCAGCGCGATACTCGATGCCACTGATGGGCCTCAATTGGAAGAACTGATGATCCTGGGAGAACTTGCTCGAAGGGCGCGGGTAAGAAACGTCCAGGTGATGATAGAAGGTCCCGGACATGTGCCCCTTAACGAAATCACGTCCAATATCATGCTGCAGAAGAAATTGTGCGACAGCGCGCCTTTCTATATCCTCGGACCTCTTCCTACCGGCATTGCAGCGGGGTACGATCACATCACATCTGCGATAGGAGGAGCGATCGCAGGGGCAGCTGGGGCAGACTACCTCTGCTATGTGACGCCCGCAGAGCACCTTGGCTTGCCCAACCCGGATGACGTGGATCCCCTTGTTAAGGATAAGCGGACTTAGGTTCCTGTTTGGGGGATTATTACATCGAGACTCTCACAGTCCTACAATCATCCGGGAAAGGTTTTTGGACGTTAACACAGAAAAGATGGGAATATCTTTCCCTATTGATTGCGGATCGACATAGGTCCCAAATATCTTATCCCAAACAGGAAAGAGGAATCCCAGGTTCTTGGCAGAAAGGCCCATAGCCCCATGGTGAATGCGGTGATAGTTCGGTGTAATAATCATCTTTCCCACAGGGCCAAGGTTCACCCAGAGATTCGTATGGATCCAGATATTTACGATCACCCCTATGGAAAAGGCTACGCCCGCCTCCCGAGTGGTTAGTTCAAGGAGGAAGTAGGCAATAAATATCTGAGGACCAGCGAAGAGAAGCAGATGCACGAAGCTCGTCCTTGAGCCGGAGAGCCACCAGATCTCTTTTATGGAGTGGTGGAATTTATGGACACGCCAAAGCCTTGGACGATGCATGGCTCTGTGTACCCAATAGAGACTGCCGTCAGCCAGGATGAGTCCCAGAATTATCTTTACCGTACCGGGGAGCCTGTGAAGGCTGGCAAAGAGGATTCCTTCGCCCAAGGTCAGTGCATTGAACCCGCTTAAGAGGAGTGCCTTCCACATTTCTCCTGCAACTATGACGATGAGTAGTGCAAGAATGTTTAAAGGTAAATCCCGCAGTCGATGTACAGAAAATCCTGGACGGTGGCGTTCCAGAAAGTCAAAGAACACAACAACCATGACAAATGTGATCGCTTGGTATAGCTGCTCTTTTTCCACTGCCATTAAACCCGTATAGATGCAAGATGCCGTTCCACTCGCAGAGAGTATCACGATCGTGATCAAATTGGTTATTTTCGATTGTGGACTTCAATCATTTGGGTTTCGAAGTAGTAAAGGCTGTCAACTGGCTGTTTTCATCTGTTATATAAAGAACTCCATTAGAAACAATCGGACTTTCCCAATGGACAGGGCCAATCTTGTTGTTTTCCCAGACCTGACTCCCCGTCTTCGGATCCAAGGCACGTATACGATGGCTCGATGCCGTGTAAAGCACGCCATTTGCGATAATCGGAGACGTTCCGGGATTCGAATTCTCCCAGACGGTTGATAGAGCGGGAATTCCTTGAGAATCTATTGTAAGCCGTAGGCCGGATGTCCCTTCACTGTTGGCAACGAAGATCCAGGTGCTTCTGTTTACAGGATCGACCCAGACCGTAATCGCTGTCAATATCATGCCTCCTTGCGGGACATCAAACACTCTACCGATTTCGCCACCAACTCTTCCAGGTCTACCCCCGCCGCTTAGATTATCGAGATTGAGCAGGCGAAGTTTGCCGTCCTTTCCGCTCTGGACTGCCAAGTGTTTGATAGCACTGTTTTGTGAAACCGGCAGGATGACGGGCGCCGTGCTGCCCAAATCGAGGTCAAGAAACTCAAGCGCCGAGTAATCTTTGGGCGTATAGCTATCCAATGGATCTCCGTTTTCGCCAGTGCCGTCCGGATTAAGCGCAACGACCGTATCTCCCCAGCAATGGACTATTGGTTTGAATGGTCCATTGCCGGTGGCCGCATAGATTCTGTTCAATTCTTGATCGTAAACCACTCCGGTTCGTCCCCAAATGGCTGATCTTACCTCGGCACAGTCGGGCTTCCCCGGTTTTTCCTCGAAATGGACGGTCTGATTGCTGCAATTCGCATTGAACACGCGCTGTATCCCGTTTGAGAGATCGATTGCAGTGACATGGCCTTGATAGTCGCCACGATCACCTAAATAACCACCGTTGGCTACGTAAAGATAACTCTTTCCACCTTTGGTCTTGGCGATCGTGAGTGCTGACGATCCCTTTTCGTCAAACGGTTTTAATGTAGTGAGCTGTGGCCAACCGCCTCCTGTGATCTCAATGCCATCTCTCACGCGATGTTTGTGGGTATGGCCGTCTAGACCATAACTGTAAACGTATTGCCGATTGGGATCAACGGCTGGTGATGAGGTCGTATAGCAAGGTTCGGAGCCATTGTTGATCAGACAAGATCCAGCCGCGTGTTCCTGCACCCAGACTTCGGCGCCCGTCTGCCCATCCAGTGCGATGATATGACCAGCTTTAGTCGTGATGAAAAGGAGATCCTTTTTGCCCAAATGTGTCTCTATCTTGCTCAGATAAGCGGGTGCGCCATCTGCAATGGCGGGCAGTTTGACTTGAAATAAGATGCGAAGATTTTGAACATTCTGTAAGGTCAGCATAGTTTCTCGTGTATTAAAGCCGCTTTTCTTGGAGTCAAAGTTGAATTGCTGCCAATCGTAAGACGAAGCCGTCTGTAGTTGAGTCCTACCATCAGACAGGGAAAGGCCAAAACTTACGCTCGAAAGCAAAGCAATGATTCCCAGTGTTCTTAATGTTGGAAAACAATGTCTTTGCTGAAAGAAAGAACCACTATCGCTCTTATTTGACAATGCTGCCAGAATGGGAAGACCTCCTTTTTGAAGGGCATCTTTTTTCCGTTCAGACCATCTCGCCATTTACAAGAGATTCAAATAAGGTGGACGTCGTATTTTGTAAGAAAAAAGACTGTAAGTCTTGCAGGGAAAAGGCTACATGCTTTTAGCTTCACTGATTTGCTCTTCTATTCGGCTTGACATAACTCCATGGGCGACCTAAATGCTTCAAAAGATGGAAGGAGATGAGGACCCATGAAGAAATTAATGATCATATGCACTATGCTGATGCTCTTACTGGGCTTTTCTGGCCAGAGCACAGCACGAGTGAGCGTACGGATAGGTATTCCAATACCACCTGTCTTTGTATTTTCAGCACCTCCTGAGTTGGCTGTTGTCCCTTATACTAATGTCTACTATTGTCCTAACGTGGATTTCGGTATCTTCTTCTACGGAGGATATTGGTATCGTCCTTATGATCGGTATTGGTATCGCTCAGCAAACTACGACGGTCCCTGGGTTTATGTAACGACTGTGCCCTATGCTTTACTCAATCTCCCTCCTGATTATCGGATTATCACGAGAGGAGAAAGACTCATCTCTTATGCTGAGCTGCACAGGCGTTGGCGGAGTTGGGAGAGAGATCGATATTGGGAACATCACAGCTGGGGAAGAGTGGAACATGCTAGACATTATGGAGCAGGATCCTCGTACGGGTATCGGGAACGCTCCTACTACGGAGGGGCTAACCATAAAAGGCATTATGGCGTGGCACCTTCATACCCACATGGGGTACATTCCTATTATGGAGGGATGAACCATCAAAGGCACTATGGGGGAGCCAAGGGACACGGTGGATTTCATGGGGAAGGTGGACATCACGGTCATGAAAGACATTAGAGCCTATCTCTCCATTGTAAACAAATAACGGAAAGTGGGTATGCAGTTTGCTCAAACCATATAGGCTATGTTGCGATTGGCCACCTATAATCTTTTTACGCGGCACGGGACCCCAATCTACGGCCTGTTCCATTAGCCGGTAGAAGAGGAGACCACGGGCTTTGGATGATCGTCTGTTAAATCTGAACGTAAACTCGTCGAGATAGTAATCAAGGTGTGACGGTCTGATGGCACCGTGATGAATGCCAAGCCACCATCGGTTCAGTAGGGATGCAATGCGGTGAACACGAGGCATAACGACATGAGCAGGGTCTGCGCTATCGAGATATTTGTGACAATATGTCTGTAGCCCATGACCTCCATACCGTTATACCCAGACCAGGCATCCGTCCGAACCTCGGCTCCTCTTTGCACGTTATCCCCGGCGAATGGATGAGGCAATCAATGTGCTGGAATGCGTGCATCCCCATTACAAGAACTGCCTTACGATCCTGTTCTTCACTGAGCTGAGGTTTGGGGAGATGGCGGCATTGAAGTGGAAAAATGTTCATCTGGACAGAAAGACCGCCAAGATCTGTGAGACCCTCGTCTATGGTGAAGAGGGGCGGACAAAGACAAAGAAATCAAATCGGGACATCGATCTTTTACCCCCAGCCATGGAGGCGCTGATTGACCAGCGTAAACAGACAGGTCGAAAGTCCGGCTATGTGTTCCTGGACCTTCACGGGAAACCCCTGACCACCGACCATATGAGGGAGGTCATCTGGAAACCGGCGCTTGAAAAGGCAGGGATTGAATACAGGCCCATGATGCAGACCCGGCACACCTTTGCCACCATCAGTCTTTCCGAAGGGGAGAACATAGGCTGGGTTCAACACATGCTGGGGCACAGTTCCCTTCAGATGATCTTCACGAAATATTATGCCTGGATGCCGAAGGAGACAAGAAATGACGGTTCCGCCATGATGAGAGCCTATGAATCGGTGCAGGGCGGAAATCATGGGTTTCGCAACTGCTTGACCAGCTTGTCGTAATCTGCATGGGAGCCAATCCAGAACCAGATAATTTCGCTTTCCTTTTGAGTCCCGATGGCACGGTAGTTTTTTGTGATTCGGACAGAAAAGATGGGGCGGGTTGAATGAATCCGGTTGAAATGAAGACTCGGGGTGTAAGGATTATCCATGAACCGCACGCACATACGCCTTTTTTGCCTGTTTCTTTATTCCCACAGGCAAATGTTCATAGCACTTCCAAAAACTGTCAGTCGTTCTTGAAATCAAAATTTATCCACATCCAAGGCACTCGTCTTGCCCTGCTTGTCGGAAAGCAGCGCCTCATCTGCCAGCCGTTCGAGGATGTCCTCACTTTCAGCAAAGGTCATCTCCCATTTTTTTTCGTCCTCCATCTCTTCCATCAACCATTTTGCCAAAGCATTCTGGGAGATTTCAGGAAGTTTTGACGCCTCCCGAAAGGCTCTATCGAGCAATTTCGTCATTAGTCACCTCCTTGGACTACCGCTATTTTCTCCCCATGATCTGAATGCCTCTCAGAGAAAAAATGGGCGTCAAATTTTCAGTGTCAGAGCTCTATAACGTATGGGGTGAGTATAAAAGAAATCTGCGTCGCGGGTCAAGAAACCGAAAATGTTATTTGAAAAAAAGAGCCCAAAAGTGGCCCACATCAATGATGCCGATTCGACCGGCATGGGCGATGCACAAGGAGTGTCGCCCCACAAATCACCTTGAGTATCGTCCTCAATAATCCGGGCAAAAACGCGTGGTTGGACGATCCGGACGATATGGACGACCCTACTGCACACCAGGGACAATTTCTACTCTGTCCCGGTAATCATAGCGATATGGATACCGGCATTGAATTGTCGCACTTCGAAAGCTGATGCGGTTTTTCATCCTTGTTAGGAGTAGTTACATATGATAAGGTTTTTTTAAAGACGGATTCAAAAGAAGGTGAAAAGAGGGATCTGAAATGGAAAAGGTCATGGTACCCGTGTCTAAGGCGGACATCCTTCAAGCCATATCCAAGTTCCCCAAAAAGGACTTGGAATCTCTCCTGAGAGAAATAGAGGAACTTGCCCGGACGGAAGGGAAGGTTACCGCCAAGTTTGTTGATGCCCAGGAACTCAATGTGCTGTCGGGCTTGGTCTCCATTGGCGGGGATTCCTTGGAGGATACTGAGAGAGTGTATGACTAAGGCTATCCTCGATTCAAATTTTCTGGTCGCGCTGATTGACGAAAAGGATAAGTGGAGAAAGAGCGCCATTTCCATTCAGAAGGCGCTGAAGAAGAAGAAAGCACGGCTTTGCAGAAGATGGAGCAGGCGATCCCGGCGGAACGCATTAGCTGGATGTATTCGGAGGTAAGGAGAGACTCTACACCGACATCTTGGCCGTCATCAAGGAACACGAGGGTAAATTAAACTTCCATGACGCACTGATGGTGCTCGCGGCACGGGAAATGGGTATTTCTCATATTGTGAGTTTTGATCAAGACTTCGATGAGGTGGATGGAATAGAAAGAATCTGCAAACCTTAGAAGCTATTTGAAGCCCCTCCTTGTCTCTCGAATCGGATCGAATTTTCCAGGACAAAGAGTGTGTTTATCAGGCCTCCAATGCCTCACCTTCACGCCCAGGCAAACAACTTCAGAAATGCCCAAACCCGTGCCCAGCGAAGTGCCCCGCTTTCCACCGCTCCGGAGAAGGTGTCCGTCATTTACAATATCCCTGTTGAAACCTCTAAGTGCAGTCTACGTCAATATGCGAAAATGCAAAGAAACAGGCATATCTGCACCCCTTTGCCCACACAGTCGTTGTTCGTCCGACCGGCTTTTATCCTACGCGGCCGGCCGAATCCGACTCTCGAACCCAGTTCCGTCAACTTTATGAAGAATTGGTTGAGGATGCACCGCGAAATCGACTCATCTGCGACAATGTCATTCAAACAGTACGCGAAGGACGGTCGCCCCTTGTCCTGACGGAACGAACGAACCATCTGGAACGGCTGGCACAGATACTCGCCACTGAGGTCCGCCACCTGATCATCTTACGAGGAGGTATGGACCGGAAGGAACTTGCTGATCCGTGATGGCGCACCTGTCCACCATCCCTGATAATGAAGAAAGGGTTTTGTTGGCGACAGGGCGCTACATCGGAGAAGGTTTTGATGAAGCTAGGCTGGACACCCTGTTCCTGACACTGCCTGTTTCCTGGAGAGGGACCATTGCTCAGTATGCGGGCCGATTGCATCGACTCCATGATCGAAAGCGCGAAGTCCGCATTTACGATTACCCGGATCTCAATGTGCCCATGCTTGCAAGGATGTTCGACCGGCGCTGCCGAGGCTATGAGGCGGTCGGGTACACGATCGTGCTACCGGCGAGCACCATAGCGGGGTGGCCTGCCGACGTAGCGCTTCCAGTCGATCCTCAGTGGAAGAAGGATTACGCTGCCAGCGTCCGGAGGCTGGTTCGCGACGGGGTAGACACGCCTCTGGCGACCTTGTTTGTCCATGTGGCCCGTTCATTTCGTCCCGATTTGGAAGGCGTGGGCCGTGCGCGAAGCGCCAGCGAGGCATTCCTGTATCGCCGGCTGGAGACGCTGCCTGAGACCGCCGGCAAGTTTCGTTTGAATGTTGAGTTGCCGATCCCTTTTGACGGTTGGGGCAGAATGGAAGTCGATCTTCTTAGCGCCGATGCGCGATTGGCAATCGAACTGGATGGTGCTCAGCATCTATCAGACCCTGACGCTTACCGACGCGACCGCCGAAAGGACTGCTTGCTCCAGCAAGATGGCTACTTCGTGCTGCGGTTCCTTGCAGAGGATGTAGGTATACGCCTTGACGAAGTCTTGGACACGATCCTGCAGGTCCTGGCGAGGCGGCACCCACGTCGGCCCTAATTCATCACAACTTTAATAATCCGGGCAATTACAATAGGTTGTACGATAGGATGACCTGGACGAAATATTATGCCTGGATGCCGAAAGAGACAAGAAATGACGGGTTGGCCATGATGAGAGCCTATGAATCGGAGCATTGTGGGAGTATAAAGAAACCTATTTTAGCACCGAATCCATCTCGTGTTTAATCCCCTCAGCCAGCCAATGCCTGATAAGCGTCTGGTATGGGATTGATTTCATATTGGAGAGCTTCTTAATAGCCACGATCTGCAGGGGATCAACCTTGATTGTAACGTTCTTGAGCTTTCTTTTTCGTTTGCCTGAAAGGATTTCCTGCCGAAGGTCTTCCTTGAGGGTAATGTCGACCGGCTCATCTGAGATCTCATCCAGAATATTTCTCCCCTCATAGTAATCTTTCCAGTCCTTGTTCTCTTCCTCTTTTTTTCTCACTGTTTATCCCTTGTGTCTTTTGTAATACCGAATTTCCGCCCGGTTCATATCCCATCCTGTAATGGGCCGAACAACCCGCTTTTGCTTTAATTCGAAAACTACCGTGATAAATCTACCCTCCAGTGTCGGACCAAACACGACATAATGCCCTTTTTGGGTCTTTCGAAAGAAGGGTTTGTAAGCGAAGACCTCTTCAACCTCTTCGGGAGCTATGCCATGTCCAAGCTGAATATGAAGAGAGTTGCCTTCATCCCACTCAAAATCATCAATACGCAAAGATTCCCCCGATAAAAAGTCCTACATAGTATTGCTCTATGCTGGAGAAATGTCAAATTGATTCAAAAAAAAGAGCCCAAAAGTAGCCCACATTGATGGTGCCGATTTGACCGCTCTGGACTATCTGCAACGGGTACCGCCTCTAAATCCCCCAATCGATCGTTCTAGATAATCCAGGCTATTACAACAGGTTGGACGATGCGGACGATCTGGACGATCCTTTTGCAAGGATGTCCGGGGGGTGCGCCAGGGTTGATGGTTGGCCTGGAAAATAAAGGGGACGCCGTGATGACAGGCGAAGCCCCAGAGGTCAATTGACATCTTCAGGCATTCTGATAGAATCCTCAATAACTTTACTCGAATTTACCGACAGTTACGAGCAACAGCTATGCGCCGCTGTTGAAAACGCTGCAGCAAGTCAAAGCGTTTCAAGGGCAAAATCACCGCTGGCTTTGCCCTAAACGAAGGAGGTAACCATGGAAGTCACGGTACAGGTTCCGGAGAGTTCTTTTTCCGCTCTGCGAACCACTCCTGAGAAGTTCGCGAGGGAGATGAAACTGGCGGCAGTGGTGAAATGGTATGAGTTAGGAAAAATATCCCAGTCCAAGGGAGCGGAAATCTGTGGTGTTAGCCGGGCAGAATTTCTCCGCATATTGGGAGATTACAAAGTCTCTGTGATCCAGTACGACGAAGACTCCCTTGATCGAGAACTGGCATGAAGGGAAAGATCGTCATTAATGCATCCCCGCTCATTTTGTTGCACAAAACCGACCTCGAATTTCTGTTGCCTGCTTTATTCTCCAGCATCATCATTCCGGATGCCGTCATGGATGAAATCTCCGTTCATGAAGAGGATGATATAACGCGTAAAATTCGATCCCAGCCTGATTTCACGTTGTGCAGGGTCGCCCTTCAACCGCTTGTTCAGTCGTGGGATCTCGGCAAAGGGGAAACGGATCCTCCCCCCCGTTGGATGACTCGGCGGCGAAGGCTTGTTGCACAGCGTTAGCGCTGCGAACATTTGGAACAGGGGCGATCCTTATCTTTGCCAAGCAAAACAGCCTGCTGAGATCTGTCCGCGAGCCACTGGAGATGCTGCGAGCCAAAGGAATGTGGATTGCGGACTCTGTCATCGATCTTTTGTGCAAAAGGGCCGGAGAGAAATAGCCGACAATGCAGATCGTTTCCTTTCGCCGTCTCTGTGGTGTGGGTAAAACATCTTCTTCCCAGCCTTGCCACTCTCCACACACATACACGGATGGCGGATCGTGTGTGTGAGAGGTTCCGATATGGTGGTTCAAGAATAAGATCGCCGTATCTTATCGTCCGCCGACTGCCGGATCGCGACCTCTCGCGAAATTCTCTCCCGAATCGATTCGAGTTTTTCAGAACCGTGTGCGAGTCCGAGCGTTCAGACTTCTAAAATCTGTGAGTGTGTGTAATAGGCACCCGGCGCCCCGCCTTCATGCCCGGGCAAAACACCCCAAAATGCCCAAATCCAATAGGGGCGAGGTGCCCTCCACCGCCCCCGTTCCGAGCGACCTATCTTACTGCACCAAATGAACGGGCAAAACTGTCCCCAAAATAGGGGCGAAAAGGCAGAATTATTGCCAGGAATTCATCACCGATTGTCGCTGAACCATTCGGCGCGGCATAGAGGGCGCATGATGGGCACCCAGGTTCAGGAATGCCCAAATCCAATAGAGACGCGGTACCCCCGTATTTCACACTCCGCGCACATTAATCATCGTATGGGTTATCACAGTCCCTGCCTGGTTAGCGTATCTTATTGCGTAAGCATATGCTTCAGCATTTGTTCTGCATCGCGATTCCTCCATAGTACCTAATCGTTGCCAGGGAAATTAAGCCCAGCGAAATCCAGTATTGTATGCTCGGCATTCTCATCATCAAACCGAATATATAGCAGTCTCACGTTGTCCTTCTTGCAAAGATAAGCCTTTCTCTTGTCACGAGCCTGAGTTTTCACGAAACCTTCCTCTCCCCCGAAAATACTGACTGGTTTATAATGCTGGCTACCCTGATACTCGATTCCAAATCGGAGATGAGGGACATACACATCCAAATGCTGAGGCGATAACCATTCAGGAGAATAGTGCAGATAAACGTCATGCCCAGCAAAACAATCTTTCGTGAACAAGAATACCTCAGTTTCTGACGACCAGCCCTTCCCCCTCTCAGGCACACCTAACTTCTCCCGCACAAGATTCTCAGCGCGGAGTACTGCCTCAGATACAAAATCGATTAGTTCCTTGCAGCCGCCGAATGAAGTATGAATCCAAGTGCCTCTATCGCAGACATAAGGCACGTCTTGCTCCAATCGCGCCGCTGCAAGAATATCTGAAAGGACGATATCCCTCTCCAGTCTATACGCTCCATACCTGCCCCCGAAGAGACTATGAGCATGTCTGTGTAGACTCTCAGAAGAGCCATACTCTCCCAATGGAAGCTTCTCATCAACATGCTTTTCATAAAGGTGTCGAAGGAATTCCTTGCCTGATATCTTCCTATGCTCTTCAAGAATTTCGTCACAGACTTCTGTAATCTCAATCCTATGCCTCATCGCAAAATAGGACGTCAATCAAGGTGCTGGAATGCGCGCATCCCCATTACGGGAACTGCCTTACGATCCTGTTCTTCACAGGGCTGAGGTTCGGGGAGATGGCGGCGTTGAAATGGAAAAATGTCCACCTGGACAGAAAGACCGCCAAGATCTGTGAGACCCTTGTCTATGGTGAAGAGGGGCGGACAAAGACAAAGAAATCAAACCGGGACATCGATCTTTTACCCCCGGCGATGGAGGCGCTGATTGACCAAAGGAAAAAGACAGGCCGAAAGTCCGGCCATGTGTTCCTGGATCTTCACGGGAAACCCTTGACCACCGACCATATGCGGGAGGTTATCTGGAAACCGGCGCTTGAAAAGGCAGGGATTGAATACAGACCCATGATGCAGACCCGGCACACCTTTGCGACCATCACTCTTTCCGAAGGGGAGAACATAGGCTGGGTTCAACACATGCTGGGGCATAGTTCCCTTCAGATGATCTTCACGAAATATTATGCCTGGATACCGAAAGAGACCAGAAATGACGGTTCTGCCATGATGAGAGCCTATGAATCGGTGCGGGAGAAAAACGAGATCATTAACAACAGGTCACGCCAGCTACCCTAATTCCTCACCAAGCTTCTTGAGCAAGGTCCCTATCTCTTTCTTGGTGATTTCTGCCTTTTCGCCTTTGAAATAGGCCACAAGGAGGTAGACTTTCTTTTCGCCAGCCTCCCAGAAGTAGATAAGCCGATAGCCGCCGCGTTTTCCCTTTTTTACATCAGAGCTTGAAACCCTCACCTTCCATACCTCTTTGTTCCAGCCTGGTATGGGGTCTCCAGCTGAGGGTTCTTTCTCTAATGTCTTGATTTGACTGAGAAGATCATCCTTGACGTGAGGATACTTCTTTTTCAGAACCTTTATCGACTTCTGGAAGGTGTCCGCTAAATGGACATCATAGGTCATCCCAAACTTCCTTCCATGGTTTGGTTCTCCCAGCTTTGATATCCTCCAGTCCCCTTTTGACCAATTTCTTGAACTCTGCCGATTGGGAGAGAATCTTGGTTTCTCTGTGGTCTTCGACTTCTTCCAGGACCGAAAGCATCTTCTTGTACTCTTTTATTGGAAGGATAACCGCGGTCGGGTTGCCTTTTTCATCGACGATGTACTGTTCATTGACCGAAGGAGCCATGATGAAACTCTCCTTTCAGATTTGGACACTGACAAGCAGATTGCTTCTATTGTGATAGCCAAAATAGCCCTAATTGGTTCAAAAAGCAAGGACCTTCCGTTTACTACCCTCCCGCGATCACACATATCAGGCCATCCACATGAATTGCCATGGCTACGAGGTCCTCATAGCAGAGAATGGCTGTTTGTTGTGCCTAAGGTGAGGTAATCGTCCACGAAGAGGATAAATCCATTGAAACGGTGCAGACCTCAAAAAGAGAGCCCAAAAGTAGCCCACTGACGAAAAAGGACCTACACCAAATCGATGTAAGTCCTTGAATTCATTGGTAGCGGGGACAGGATTCGAACCTGTGACCTTCGGGTTATGAGGGTGTTCAACGAAAAACCACCCAACTGCCTGTTATGCCAATAATTATCCGTAATCTCAGGCGATTTGTTCATTTCCCAAGTCATTCAATAACCGCAATATCCGCAATAAAATCACCCAATATTGAAAAAAAAGAGCCCAAAAGTAGCCCACATCAACGATGCCGATTTGACTGGTCTGGACGATCCATAACGGGTGTCGCCCCACAAATCGCCTTGAGTATCGTCCTCAATAATCCGGGCAATTACAAATGGTTGGACGATCCGGACGATGTGGTCGACCCTTCTGCATACCAAGGAAATTTCTATGTCGATTTATTCCCTGGCCCGACACTCCTTCACACACATACATGGATGGCAGATCGTGTGTGTGAAAGGTTCCGAAATGATGGTTCAAGAACAAAATCGCCGCATCTTATCGCGATCTTTACCGGACCCGACCTCTCGCGAAATCCTCTCCCGAATCGATTCGAGTTTTTTCAGAACAGTGAGTGTGTGTAATCTAGGCCCCCGGATGGCCCGCCTTCATGCCCGGGCAAAACAACTCCAAAATGCCCAAACCCACGCCCGGCAAGGTGCCCTCCACCGCCCCGTTCCGGGCGTCCCGTATCACCGCACCAAATGAACGATCCAAAACTGCCCTACAAAATTGGGCAAAAAGGCAGGGTTATTGCCGAGAATTCATCATCGATTGCCTCTGAACTATTTGGCGCGGCATAGAGGGCGCACCGCAGACACGAACCGTTTAAAAATGCCCAAACCCAATAGGGGCGCGGTGCCCCGTGCCACTAACTCCGTGCAGGTCGCCTCAAGAAAACCCGCCGACGATTCAAAAAAGTGGGGATAAAAGGCCGGAAATTGCCTGGAAAAGTCAAACAAACCCAAGGAGGTTGACAACAAACCGCGATCTCAATAAAATCCACCCAAGATTCTCCTAAAGGTGTAAGTCATACAGGACTGGAATAGACGATCCAACGATATCGACCTTTTGACAAGGCGGCGACATGAAAGAGTAGCGGTCAGAGACCCCATTTCTCGAGTGAGAGGTGGGGTTTTGTGGTTGATAATCCAAGTATACGATCATCCGTTCTCAGTTAAAGGACTAAATGATGAGTCTTAAGTTAGTGTCAAAGGCATGGCTTTCTGCTGAAAAACTCATTATGGTTCATAAGGAGATAGAAAACAAAATTGACTCTCTCCGAAGAGAAATATTGGAGCTAGAGGGGAAAATAAAGAGAGAGCGAAAGGAATTAAGGGAAAGAAAGCATCAGAAAACCATCTTTGCGATTGAATCGTTGCCGGAGGACGCAAAAACTGAGGCCAACGTTCTCAGGGAAAAGTTGAGGCAATTAGAAAAACGTAGAGGCCTTACAGTAGCTCTGGAAAGAGCTGAGGTTCAGCAAAGACTTAATACTTTGTTCGACACCCACGACACCCATATTGAATGGTCCAAGAGGGCTCTGATCAATACAAAAGCGGAAGTGGACATACTGGAGAAAAAGTTAACAAGTCTTGTTCCCTTTTCTCCCAGAGCGGAATCCAAAAGCGTTCCCTCAATCTTGGAGGATCAATTAGATAATCCACAGCTGATTATTCTCTTTGGAGAAGATGGTCGTGCTTTTTCCTACCTTTACAAAAATGGCCTTTATTCCTTTTCCGCTGGAAGTCCATATGCGCTGGCTGAACAAAAGCTACTGATTAAGGAACACTATTACAAACAAGAAAAGAGATTCGAAAAGCTAAGGAAGGAAGTACAATTATTTGAGAAGTTGGAAACGTCCGACCTGAAATCCAGAGAACCGATCCCTGAAGAGGTCCGGTTTGCAGTTTGGAGACGGGATGATGGCCATTGCGTCAAATGTGGAAGTAATAAGAATCTGGAATTCGATCATATAATTCCTGTGTCCAAGGGTGGCAGTAATACCGAAAGGAACATTCAGCTTTTGTGCCTGACATGCAATAGAGAAAAATCGAATAATATTTGAACCTCAATTTGAATGACACAGATACGACTCTAAGATAATCATGACCAGAGACTCGCATCGACTAAATCAAGACCCCATTTCTCGTGATAGAGAGGTGGGGTTTTTGCCTACAGGAACGTCGATTTCCATTTATCTGGGTTGGGATAAAATTGCGAAGCTGATGATATACGGACCCGGATAATCGCTTGTTGTCGAGGACCCTTCGTGCCTCACAACCAGCGAATGCAGAAGCCAGTCCCGTGGGCAAACAACCATGTCTCTGGTCTTGTTGCTGATCCACAGCGATTAGGCATCCACGCGCACAGACTGAACTAAAAGTGGGGGTATGCGATGGCAGAAGCAACACGACCTCAATGGTACATTCACTTGAACGGGGTTGAGGAGGGACCTATGTCATCTCAAACGCTTCGTTGCTTGGCCGAAGCAGGAAAAATATATCCTGATACTCCAATTCGGAAGGAGGGTGGGACGAAATCTGTACCTGCATGCAAAGTCAAGGGTCTGCTAAAAAACTACACCCAAACGCACATTGACAGAAGCCAAATGAAGTCAGACCACACCCCGTCAATTAGGACATTCCACGAGCAGTCTTATGTATCGACTGATGAGATACCTAAGAAGGACATGACAGGCAATATCAATAATTCACGCGCTGAAAACACTATTTTAGTAGTAGTAAGAAAGGCTATTTCCATTGTGCTAGGGCTATTTGCGATTATTGCTATCCTTTCACCATTTAGGACCATAATTCTACAGGCTGCAATTGTCATTACCGGACTATGGGCACTGATAACAGGAAAGATCTGGATCGTCGCTGACAAATACACTGTAAAATCGTCGACTGCGAGAGGCATTGGCGCATTACTCGTTTCTGCCGCCCCATTATCTTTTGTTGGTGGTATCGTTGTAATAAATCAATATAGCTATACAAATGATGCTAAGACCTACGGTACTCTAATCGAAGTTGGCATTTTTGGCACGATAGCAATTGTCTCATATATTATTTACCGAGTGGCAAGACAGGGTAAATGATTGCCAAACCGCATCGATCAGGAATATACTGATGCCTGTTACACTTGCGAAAGATAGGCATCTTCCATCTCGTACTCTTTTCTTCGATCAAGAACCTTCATGGGTTATCTCCTAGTCCTTGCGAGAGGTGGACAATGTACGCTGAAATCTCTGCCGCAATTAAAAGCGCGGAAGTATTCCTTGAAATCGTTAAAGCGGCTAAGTCGCTTTCCAACTACAATGAGTTTGTCGCAGCAGTCTCCGAGGTTAACACAAAGCTCCTCCATTTCCTTACTGCTGCTGTGGCCAGTAAGGAGAATGAACTGACGCTCACCAATAGAATACGCCAACTTGAAGAGGACATTGCAAAGCGCGAAGATTGGGAGCGTACAGCGAAAGACTACACGCTTCAGAATGTCGGGGCCGATAACTTTGCCTACGTGTACAAGCCAATCATGCAATCTAATCAGGCCCGTCATTGGGCATGTGTAAAGTGCTTTAAGGATAAAAAGTGCTATCCATTGCAGTTTCAGCGCCCCCCCGCCTATATCTGCCCAAATTGTGGGTCTAAGATTCATCCCTATAAAGCCGGGAGGATTGTTCGCATTGATGAGTCCTATGAATGACTTGACAGGATTTCTCCCAACCACCGCTCCGAGCGGACAAGCTGCTCAAGTGGGGCATTTGTTGCAGTAATATTCATATACCAATCTATAATGAGGTTCGCCGTGCTTTGGAAGAATAATGAAATTCCAATCTGTTTTTCTATCGCAATGCTGTTAGCGGCGGCGTGTGTCGTGAATGGTTGCGAAAAGGTCGATCTCAAATGGCACAAATATGAAAAACGAGATTTTGCAGTCCAAGGCCCGCAAATTAGAACTGGAAACGTGCACGTGCTTTCAGATGGATGGAAGATTATCGGAGCTGCTGACGATAAATCAGATACCTATGATTGGGGATGGGAGGTGACCGTCGAAGTAGATCCCTATGACAAACCTATGCCAGACAAACGAAATCCTCTTATCGAGATACAATCGCTGGACTACGTGCTCTGTGATAAAGATGGTTTTGAAGTATCTCGTAATTCTCTATCTATTGAGAAATGGCATACCGTTAAATGGGATGATGGAGGTAAAGGTATTCTACAGGAATACGGAGAGACAAAAACGTATAAACAAACCAGTACTATTTCAAAATCCAAGGCTGCCAGAGCTCTTGAAAGTAAGTACATCCTGACTATCAAGTGAAGATTCCGAACAGTCAAACACTTCCGCCTGACAATAGCCGTAAATCGGACCGCCAGGGGAACATCGCTTTCAGAGTTTGTGGGAAATCAGTGAATTTGACCCATGGTCGAATTGACTTCCCCCAATGTGCGGAGGTCTCGCAGGAATTAAAGACCACTTATCGAGGTTGCTATTCTAAGCCTAAACGATAGAGTAGCATAAGAGATCGTAGCCTTCTGCCCCACCCGCCTGGGAATGGAACGCCAGCGGCATCACCCATGAATTTGCTTTAGGACCGTCCATCCCGGGCAAGAAGTCCTTCCCTCTGTGCCGTCTGTCTTTGAATACACTTCCATCATTCCATTCTCACGCCTCATACTGATTAGGCACCTTACACTCCGCAGGAAACAAGTTTCCCACTCCGCATAAGGTCGAATAGTAAAAATACAAAATAGGAGGTAATCCATCATGCCTACCATAGGATATGTGCGCGTATCAACCGAAGACCAGGCCAAAGAAGGTGTGGTCCTTGGACAATCAGAAATCCAAGATAGAGGCATACTGCCAATTGAAGGATTTGGAATTGCGAGAAGTCATTGAGGACGCCGGTATCAGTGCCAAGAACCTGAGGCGTCCCGGCGTTCAGAGGGTTTTGAAACTGGCACGCAGAAAGGAAGTCGATGCCGTAGTGGTCTACAAACTGGACCGGATATTCAGATCCACAGTAGATGCGCTGGAGACCACCAAGGCGTTCGACAAGTGGGGAGTATCGTTTCACTCTATCGAAGAAACCCTGGATACGAGGAGTGCCATGGGGAGGTTCTTTTTCACCCTGACCGCCGCACTGGCAGAAATGGAAAGGCGACTGATAGGGGAGAGAACAAAGGCGGCACTTGCACACAAGAGGTCAAAGAGTGAAAAGACAGGAGGGGATGTTCCCTTATGGCTATGACCTTACCCCCGCCGGAATTTTGATAAAGAACGATGCCGAACAAGAGGTGATCCGATTTATACGCAGGCTCGACAGAGACGGATACTCGCTCAGGCGAATATGCCGAGAGCTGGAAAAGGCGGGACATTTGACCAAGAGAGGGAATGAGGTCTGGCACCCGCAATCTGTGGCGCAAATCATCAAGAGAGGGTCTTGAACCCCTTGCGGAGAGGCAGAACTGTCGCACTTCGCTCGAAGTATGGCAGTTTGGGTTGACATTTTTCACTCTTTGGTCTAAGAACTAAAACAAAGAGATTGCTTTCCTTGCGTCATTCCATGCCGGAAGATATACCCAGATTTTCAATGACTTGTTAGACCTTACGAAGCGCTAAAAACATGCCGTTAGCAATCGCCTACATCTTCCCCCTGATTCTCGTTCTATTGTTGGTCGCCCCAAAGGCAATAGGATTCATAAAGAAGCTAAGAGCCGCAGAAGGTGGAGAAAGGCGACAAGAAATACTAGACGATTTAGTAGAGAAGATGAAGAACAGTAAGTTCAATATCCCTATTTCGGAGTTGCGAAAAACTAAACCTTTTCTCATCTCACAAGCATGGACGATATTTAAAGGGATATCTGTAGCCTTCATGTTTCCAATAGCCTTATTAAGGATGTCCCTTATGTTTCGGTGGGGAACAAGAATTTCTTGGTTGCTACCCGTGACTTTTTACGAAGCATGGCAAGGATTATTTTTGGCACTGAGCTACTACTATAGCTACCGAGAATCTCCAATCCTGGGGATCGTGATAGCCGCCGTTGTTGGGATAGCGACATTCCGAATCGTCCTTGGAGAACTGGAAAAGGAGAATGGAATTTTAAAGATATTGCAAAATCCGATTCACAAACTGAGTATAAGACAGATTACTGAATCCGGCGTAATCCTGGTTCTTACTTTTGCGGCTGTGTTTTACGCCTTAAGCGCTCTTGACCCTAAGTCTTTTTCTTCTAAGCTATCTGTTGTTGATTCCATCTATTTCAGTGCAATTACGGCTACGACGGTGGGCTATGGAGATATAAGTCCGGTAGGGACATGCTCAAGGATTCTGGTGATTATTGAAATATTTTCCGCTCTCCTTTATGTGCTCTTCGTTGTGAGTATTTACTTGAACGTATTTTTGAAACGACACATGGAAGAATCGGATTACCCAAAACGTGAGGATGAAAGCACCTGAGGTCATGCTATATTTGTGGAGTAGGGATGAGGTGACCTAGGACTGAGAAATTCTCAAGTTAATTTATTCAAGTACCGCCACCATGGTGGTCCTCCACATTCGCCGCTGAGTGTGTGACCGGGGCCCCATGGAGGGTCGTTACCCGGACCCTTCCGAGTACCTGGTCAGGATGGCTATACCTGGCCTCTATACTTTTACAGTGGAGGTGACCGATAATGAAAGCAATTTGCACACCGATACTGTTAGCGTCCTGGTCTCGACGCCGAAATTTGGACGGGATGTTGAGAGAGAAATGGAATAAGATGAAGGATGCTCTTAATACCGGCGATATTGCGAAGGCCGTAGGTTATATTTCAGAAGGGTCAAAAAACATGTATCAGTATAACTTCAACCTGATGAGTGCCTATCTTGAGGAAATCGCCTCCGGGTTACAAGATATCGCCATGGTGAACATTAAGGACAGGATGGCGGAGTATGAGGTGTGTGCCGAGCAGGACGGGCAGATGTACACGTTCTACGTCCTTTTTGTGAAGGATCCGGATGGCATCTGGAAAGTCGCATTCTTCTGATAGGAGGATAGGGATATATGAAGAAAGCGTTCATTATTGCACTGATGACTCAGTGCCTGGTAATTGTGAGCTATGTCCAGTGTTTTCCAAGTTGGCTTGTTTATCATAAACCTGCTTTTAACGGGAAGGTGGTAGATGCGGAGAGCAAGGAGCCTATAAAAGGGGCGGTAATCGTAGTCATCTATTATAGTTCTCCGATTATAAGCGGACCTGGGGGAGGCAGTTCCTCTGTCACACACGTCAAAGAGACCGTGACTGATGAGAACGGGATATTCCGCATTCCTTCGTACACTACATTTATACAACCAAACTCTGTGGGAGACACTGTCGACTTTATTATATACAAGCCAGGTTTCATTAGTTTTCCGAGTGATGCGGTTACACCTCAATACTATGTTAATTCAGAAGTGTATTTCTCAAAGGAACTCGGGACCAAAGGTGAAATGCATTGGCAGTCTGGGAGCAAGTCAAAAATCATACCAGTGACTTTCGGGATAGTGGAACTTCCAAAGCTGGAGACGAAGGAGGAAAGGCTCAGGGCAATTCCCTCTTTTCCATTTGGATCTATCGATGAAGATGAGGCGCCTCTTTTGTATAAGGCAATAAATGAAGAACGAAAACGTTTTGGCCTCGGGCCAATTGGGAGGGGAAAGAGAATGAGTCGAAAGCACCTGATTAGACTTCTCACTACTCAATTAATCGGATTTGCGTTTATTGTCCGAAGTTACGCCTTAGATACAATTACTCATAGGCAGATAAATGAATATCTCGTCACAAGGACCATGGACGGCTTCTCCTTGGATTCCTACCTCAAAGATGAGTTGGGGATTCAGCAAGGCGTGGAATACCAACTTCAGGGAGTCCTAGATGGTAAGTCGAAGTTCGGTGAAGTTTGGCGATGGTTTGGCGAAGGCGGACCTAGGGAAGATTATTCTTGGGCCCGCTCAGCGAATCACTTTCACAATCCCTTGACCGACCAGGGTTTCAGCGGAGTATGGGGGACGGGATTTTACTCAGGGGATTCGTCCATTGTCTGGTCCCAGAAACCGCTACAGACCCAGACCCCAGGTGGCTACTATTCATGGAACGATGTGAGAGACTATTACTACAATGCTCTCACGGCTACCGACACAGCCATGAAAGACCGCCTTTTTGCTGAAACTTTCCGAGGGCTTGGCCAACTCATGCACCTTGTTCAGGACCTGTCGGTCCCTGAACATGCTAGAGATGATGGACATTATATCGGCGGGTTAGGCTTGCCTGTTCATTATGAGCGATGGGCGAGAGAACCCAATGTTCATATCGATCGGCGAGAGGGAGTGCTCTCAATTGCAGGTGTTCAAATTGTTCCTCGATTCTTTGATTTCTCACAAATAAGTATCCCCAATCCGCTTGCATCCGTTCCAGTCGCCAACCTGTTCGATACCAACCAGTATGTTTTATCGAATCCCACCCCTTCGACAACCTTGGAAGCTGGCATCGGCCTTTCAGAATACACGAATGCCAATTTTCTCAGCCCGGATACGATGTTTGTTGGGGTCTTTCCCTCCCCCTGCATAAACGACTGTGTCATCAGCGTTGATAGCCGCAACAACCGTCAATACCTTTCGAGTAGAGGAACAGGTCAGCAGGTGGACCACTTGGCGGCTGTCAGCCCACTGTATTCTTATCGCAAAAGGTATTTTCCCGGGAACGACTCGTACCTTCCGGTTGGTCTGGATCCCTATTGTTACGAAGAATACGCATCTCACCTCATTCCACGTGCTGTTGGATATTCTGCAGATCTCCTCAAGTATTTCTTCAGAGGCGAGATGGGGCTGAGGGTCCTCCCTGTTTACAGCCCTATTTATAATAGCGTGATTGGCCTCAGAGTATGGATCAGTAATTTGACTCCGACTGAGGAAGCGATGACAGACGGAACCTTTAGCCTCGTCTGCTCTTACAAGAATGCGGCGGGGGAGGACGTCTTTGCCACTTCTAATGATTTCCATGTAGATGAGCTTCTCTACGGCAATGAACACGAAATAGAGCACGTGTTCAATTTTAGGGAAGGCCAGAGCATACTCCTTTATAACGTGGCATCAGTAAAGTGCACACTTGCCTTCAGAGGGACGCTCGGGAACGAGGAAGGGGCGGTAGTTGGCAAGAGCAAATACGTACCCCTTGCTATCTTCAATGAGCCATGGAATAACGGTCTTACCGGCAATTATCCATGGGAACATACCCTAGCGAGTACCCAGCCAGATAACGGTGAAACTTACAACGAAGTTGTAGCCGGGAGACTTATCAAGGACAACATAAGGTGGCAAGGTTATCCCAGTGGGAGGTGCAATGAGTCGTATTTCCTTTTTACGGATGCGCAGAACCCTGATGGGATATTGATTACACCAAACACGCTGCTCCAGTTCAAGATCGACGAGTTGTCCATCAATGCTATTCCTCCTGCCCCTCCGGGGACGACGGCGCACTGGCAGGGATTGTGGATTCGCTTTAATCAAGGGCGCTATTTGCAATTTTCGCAGGAGGGTCAATTTGTCTATTATAACGATACGACAGTCTATGCTACGTTTGACTTGGGAATGCATTTTGAAGCGGGAATACAAGAATTATTTGAACTGGAAGGGATCGAGATTCCCGAACCCCTTTACCTGGAGGATATTGATCTCTACCAACAATTGTGGACGCTGACCGAGCCTTCGACAGAGGTGCACCACCAGCGAATGAGGGTGGATTACATCAGGATCGTGGAACCGAATTAAGGGAACGTTTATCGTGTAGTACTGGGACGCTTAAACGGTGTTACCCTCTTTGTCCTTCCAGCAGGTAATCTTGCGTTTCTTTGCAAGAATATTCCCGTCAGCCGGGGAAGCCACGTCGAGGTGTGGGTAGAGTCAGACAGTCACGGCTATCCAACGTGCAACTGGCAAGTGAGCGGAACGGGGTTTCATTTCGATAGTATCTCCGGTCCGGCTGGTGAAACCACTCTCGAAGATGGGGAGCCTCTTCAATTATGGGCGGACAATAGCGCTTGCGGGTCAGCCAGCATCACAGTTTCAGGAAATTGCGGAGATGATGGAGAAGCGTCTGTAAGGCAGCCCAACAATGGCACATGGGGAGATCCTATACACCAGGAATACTGCGGAGAAATTGACCCTCAGGGAGGAGGCTGTGATTGCTATCCCTGCTCAGAAGTAGTGGTTGGAGGATATAAGTATAGGGACTGCTGGTTTGGAGGGACTATTGCCTACCTTAGATACCACGGCCCAACCTGTTCAAAGTGGCCCTACACAGAAGATCTCTCGGGCTCCGTCTGTGGTTGCGCTGGATTTGAGTATCCCTTTGGGGTTGTCGGGCTCTACCATCATTTTATGTGGGAGTGGACGTGCAACTAAAGAGAGGTAGGAAGTATCGCTACTGTTGAAATTGTTTTTTGCACACGGCCTCCTGACGTTGCGGGACGAAGACATTAGATACGCGGCACGGGGATTGGACTGCTCCCGCAACACTTCAACCGCTGAAACCTGTAAACCGGCTACCCCAATAGATTAGACCTCGGTCGACCTTCCCGTAAAATCTGAAGTGTGAAGAAGTCCGTCCCCCCGATCCATCCTGTCCTGCCTGAATTGTAATCACTAACAATTCCACTCCCCTGAACCCTGTCATCCAAGTCCTAATTATCCAACCTTTAGTAGTAGGGAGGCAATGAATTGTCTCCTGCAAACCAAACTTTATGGAGGTTGGAAACATGAAAAACAAAATCGAGACATTCAGCATTTCTCAGGTCAGTGAAATGACCGGGGTCAGTAAGAACCGCATACGGGAATGGCACGACAAAGGATTTCTGCCGGACGTCCAGACCATATCGGTCGGGAGCCGTCTTCACAGACGATTTTCAGAGAAAGATGCCGCCCTGATTCAGAGGATCAATGAGTACCAAAAGGAAGGTTTCTTGCTTTGTGCCGCCGTCGAGAAGGCCAAGCTTGTTCTGGGAGGTGCGCTATGAGAATGGACGAAAGGGTCATATGTGCAAAGCCGAGCGGCTGCACCTCAGAAGCGCCGATATGCCAAATGACTGACGAGGAAATCGAAGAATTCAAGCGTAAGCTGGAGGAAAAATCTGAAATTGAAGCCGCACAAAGACGGATACAAAGGGAAAAGGAAGACGCTGAAGTCACCGAGCTGATGGCTGAGCTCACGGAACTGAGGAAGTTGGTCCCAAGAGAGGAAATCAACCTGGAAGAAGAGTTGAGGGAAGCTGAGGCTTATTACAAGGGAGTGCCCATGTACGATTGGGGTGCGAGAGAGATGTCCAATGAACACGACATGTCCCAGAAATACGGTTCAAAGATCACCAATGAGATAAGGAGATATCTTTCCGATGCGGAACGAATCCCGAAGAGCCTTATCGCAGAGATGCACAGGATCCACGAGGGGAGATCACCGGCGAGAAGGGTGAAGGTCAGGCCGCATGTTCAACCCAACCAGGAAACGCAGGAACCGAGGATCAGCCAAGTGAGCTGGACCGATATCCGGGAAAAGAGACGCCTTGAACCCAGGCATTACAGGAATGATCAATTCTCGACCGTCAAGGCAGGGCTCTTCAACGTGGCGAGGGGAAACAGCGAGTTGAGAAATCCTACCACCCTCCTTCTTTATCTCCTTCAAAATAGAGCCTGGGAGGGGAAGAAGGATAAGCATGACACATACGGAAACTGGTACCTGAAAAAGAGGCTAATCGTGGCATCCATCGGCATCGAGAAAATCTGTGCCGATCTTGGGGTCCATGAAAAGACTGTCCGCAACTGGACCAACGCGCTTCACAAAAGCGGCGTCATAAGGAAATTGAAGGAAGGGAAAGAGAGCGTTTATGTCCTCGGAGAGGTCATCGACAACAAGGAACTGTTCTATTATTCGGGCGAGATCTCCTGGCAGCCGAATCCGGGGTGCGTTCATTAGCGGCAAGAATTTACCGGTAATACCGGCAAACCTTTGCCGCTAATACCGGCAAGATCTTGCCGGCCGTATATTATTTTCTTTAACACTTAAAAAAATACTGGCTGGCTCAAACATGTTCATGCTTTGAGAACCAGCCCGCTCTATAACGCATAATATCCTTTGGAGCAGCAGATCAGACCATCCCAGGGGGATAACGTATCCCCCTGGACCCCCCGGTTTCTCTTGTACAAGATGAACTGGGGAATTGACTAAGCGACGCGCCCGGCCAGAGCAAGCCGCCAGCAAGGGTGCGTCGCGGTATGCCTCTCTCAAGCCACGAATTTGATTTAGACCGACAGATGTCTCTCGGATATAGCACACAACGATTTTTTCTGTTTTTCTCGTTCAGCAGACCTTTTGGACGAGGATCACCGACCTCCGAGCGTTCGGACAATCTCTGTATTTTATTACGAGATCGTGTCCACTTTCCGAATTATCCCGGGTTACCAATACGCTACCCTCTGGACGGAAATGAACCGAAATAACTGAAACGCATCCAAATGAAGCGAAATGAAGGTTTCGGAAGACCATGTTGAACCCGCCATAATTTTTACTCTCGCCTCAGAAATCACCGGCTTCAATGACAGAAAATCTCAAAACTGGCGGTCGATCTGGAAACCCAATAGCAGAGTAGTCTATTGGAGGAGATCGTCGATTGTGGCGCATTCTGGCGGGGGGAGCCCATAGCCAAACGAACAAAAACGGACCACCCGCAAACCTGCCTTCTGAACTGTTTGTACCCAATATATCGTAATACGAATATCCCATAAACATTGAGACCGGCTTGAAGTCTGGCTGCACCTATTCCTCCCGCTTCATTGACCCACGTATCACCCCATTCATGCCTACCTGAATAAACTAACCTCTATTAAGTAGGGGGGACATTAATTCCTCACCTGCTATCGCTAAGGGTTATCCGCTCTCACTGAGATCGGGGAACCGAACAACAGGGCCGAAAACTCCGGGCCCCCGGCAGATGGTCTGTCGGATGGAAAGATAATTGGAGGTTCAACCTTATGAACAGGGAGAATGCGTATGAATTAGACAAAAAATACCTGACCCAACAGGAGGTCGCCGATTTATTCCGTGTAAAACCTGGCACCGTCAAGAACTGGAGGGATGCGGGCTACCTGGATTATTTTCAAGTCCCCGGCTCGTCGCGGGTTCTATACCCCGCAGAGACAATCAGCCGGTTTGAAACACAACACATCAAGAGAGCGAAGGTCATCGAGTTCAAGAGGCCCGAGCCCGTCAAAAGGGAAGAGCCCGGTTTGTCTTCCAACCGGATCAAAAAACGGTGGAGGATATAACCCATGGCGAAGGACAAGAATCATAATCTGGTGAAGAGAGGGGATGTCTGGTACTTCCGCCTGCGGAAGGGAAAGCAGGTCATCAGGAAAGCCCTTTCAACATCGGTCACAGAGGCAAGAAGGTTGAGGGATGACCTTTTGAAGGATATGGCTCTATACGGGGATATCCGGAGACCCCAGGCAGTCCAGGATGAAAACCCTCTGTTCGGGGAGTTGGCGGAGAAGTGGTATCGGATCAGGTCAAGACAGATAAAGGCATCCACCATGAGGGATTATCAGGAGCTGCATGAACCTTTATATCCTGCCGCGAGTTCGGCAATCGACCCATAAAGGGATCATCCTACCTTGATATCGAGGAATTCAAGGCGGGACTGGAATGTCTCGACAAAAAGGATCAACAACATCCTGGTGCCGATGAGGTCGGTCTTCACCATGGCATTCAAAGAGGGGATCATCAGAGACAATGTGATGGCGAGGGTCGATAATCTGAGGATCGAGGAGCCCACGATAAACCCTTTATCCATGGATGAGGTCATAAAGGTGCTGGAATGCGTCCATCCCCATTACAGGAACTGCCTTACGATCCTGTTCTTCACAGGGTTGAGGTTCGGGGAGATGGCGGCGTTGAAATGGAAAAATGTCCACCTGGACAGAAAGACCGCCAAGATCTGTGAGACCCTCGTCTATGGTGAAGAGGGGCGGACAAAGACAAAGAAATCAAACCGGGACATCGATCTTTTACCCCCGGCGATGGAGGCGCTGATCGACCAAAGGAAACGGACAGGTCGAAAGTCCGGCCATGTGTTCCTGGATCTTCACGGGAAACCCCTGACCACAGACCATATGAGGGAGGTCATCTGGAAACCGGCACTTGAAAAGGCAGGGATTGAATACCGACCCATGATGCAGACCCGGCACACCTTCGCCACCATCAGTCTTTCCGAGGGGGAAAACATCGGATGGGTTCAGCACATGCTGGGCCACAGTTCCCTTCAGATGATTTTCACGAAATATTATGCCTGGATGCCGAAAGAGACGAGAAATGACGGTTCCGCCATGATGAGAGCCTATAAATCGGTGCAGGAGAAAAGCGATTTATGGTTGACGAAAGAGTCATCTCAAAAAGAGAGCCCAAAAGTAGCCCACTGACGAAAAAGGACCTACACCGAAATCGATGTAAGTCCTTGATATTCTTGGTAGCGGGGACAGGATTCGAACCTGTGACCTTCGGGTTATGAGCCCGACGAGCTACCTGGCTGCTCCACCCCGCGGCAAAAATAATAATTACCATCCGAGGGGGGGTTAGTCAATAGGAAAATTTCTTTTACGTACGGGCTCATCAAATCCGGTCTGCCGCAGGATTCATGACCTCGCGGCCAAGAGCAAGCGCAGGGTAAACGAAGATCAGGTCCTTTTTCCGGGTGTATAGAAAGAGTATTCCGCAGCCAGGATGTCAAACATCTCACCCGTCTCTTCCCTGATGAAACGGTAAAGCTCCTTTACAGAACAGGCTGCGGCAATCTTGTTCCTGTATTCAAATTCATTGAAAAAACTGGAATCCAGAGGAAGAAGTACCTGATCCAAGGAGCCGTACCAGTTCACGTTGAGCAAAGACTTGAGGGTCAAGACCTTCTTGTGGATGTCTTTGATCACCTCGGTTCTCAAAAGAGGAGTCACCCGGTTGATCATACAGTCGATGAGCCCCGCCAGATAATAGACTTCTCTCATTCTCTCCTCGCTGTCTCTGTAGGAATATATTCCCTGGATGGTGTGAGCCATGCTGCCATCAAGCACGAAGTGGGGAGGCAGTTCAGACACCGTTGTCCCTCTTTCGTAGACTTCTGCGCGGTGTTTTTCCAATTTGGCTGACTGAGACTTGAGCATCTGGATGAAATTCCTGCTTCCCCAATCGGCGGAACGGAACTCCCAGGGCTTGAGAGCGATCACGTTGTCAGGCGGAGATCCGGTGCCCTCTTTAAATTTGAGAACTTTACCCATAAAAAGTGCCTAAAATGCCAAAAGAACGGCTTAAGGCTCATGATTAGCGGCTCACGGAAATACATACCAGGCTGAAATCCCTTTCCGTGTGCCGTGCGCGCTGCACCTGCACCTCTGTTTCGCCAGTACTCAGCAACGAGGGGGAAAGAGGGCAATCCAGCAGATGCGTGGTTTTCATCAGCTCGCTACGGTCTCGGATGGTGCTTTTCATGTATTTGCTTCAGCCTTTCCCGGGTCACGTGAGTGTAAATCTGGGTGGTCGAGATATCCGAATGGCCCAGCATGATCTGGACGGATCGCAAATCCGCGCCGCGCTCAAGGAGATGGCTTGCAAAGGAATGCCTCACTGAGTGGGGCGTGATTTTCTTCCTGATGCCGGCGAGGAGCCCGTAGCGCTTGATGGTCTTCCAGAAACCCTGTCTCGTTAAGGATTTTCCCCTGGGATTGAGGAACAAGTAGGAAGAATTTTTTTGTTTAAGGAAAGAAGCTCGTCCCTGGATGAGATACTGCTTAAGCGCTTCAATGGCTTTTGCCCCTACGGGCACCATTCTTTCTTTGGAGCCCTTTCCCACCGTTCTCAAGTAGCCCGCCTCGAGATTGACATTAGCCATCTTGAGGTTGACCAGTTCCGAGACCCTCAGTCCGGTGGCATAAAGGAGTTCGACCATGGCCCGGTCCCGTCTTCCGCGGATGGTGTCCGGGTCGGGCTGAGAAAGGAGTCTTTCCACCTCTTCGGCGCTCAACACATCGGGGAGTCGCCGTGGCAGCTTCGGTGAGCTGAGAAGCCTTGCGGGATTGCCTTCGATCTTTCCGTCCGACACGAGAAAGCGATAGAACATTTTCACTGCGGAAAGATTCCTGGCGATGCTCCTCATCGAGAGCTGTCCTGCCAGCGAGGAAACATAATCCATGAGATCGACCTGAGAGGCCGAGGGAGGATAAACATGTCTATTTTCCAGGAACTCAAAAAACCGCGTAAGGTCCCGGCTGTAAGACTCAATGGTGTTAGCTGCAAGACCCCGCTCAACTCTCAGGTGATAGGTGAACTGGTCTGCAAGTTGGTCTGTTCGATTGGGATCAGAAGTCATAGAAGTGGCTGTCTCCGGTCAGAATCCTGGCCCCATTTTTCTCGATCACCGCCATTTCCTCGAGCCGCACGCCCCCCAGGCGGGGAATGTAAATCCCCGGCTCAACCGTGACGACCATCCCTTCCTTCAGCTCAACAGGCTTTAAAGGCCCGAGCCTTGGTCGCTCGTGGGTGGCCAACCCCACGCCATGCCCCAGAGAGTGTCCGAAGTAATGCCCGAATCCCGCTTTTGTGATAATGCCCCTTGCCGCGGAATCCGGCAGATCGCTGTCCACGCCCGGTCGGACTTTTTCAAGACCTGCAAGCTGAGCCTCTCGCACGGTTTTGTATATTTTCCTGAACCTGGCCGTAGGCCCGTCGATGAACATCGTCCGCGTCATGTCACAGCAGTAACCGTCTACCTTCACTCCCACATCAAAGGTGACCGGCTCTCTCGGCCGGATCTTTCGGTCCGTAGGCACCGCGTGAGGCAGGGCGCTGTTGGGACCCGAGGCCACGATGGAAGGAAAGGCAAGGCCTTCTGCGCCCCCTTCCCGAGCCAGCCCTTCGATTTGCCAGGCAAGGTGCTTTTCTGTCAGGCCGGGCTTCAACATCCCCAGAACCTCGCCGAGAATATGGGACATGAGATCGGCCGAGGCTTTCATGGCCCGCACTTCCTCTTTGTCTTTGATCTCCCGCAGGTCTTCGATCATCTCCTTGAGAGGGGCAAGACGAACGGCCGGAGAAAGCTTTCTCAATTTCTTCGTCATATCCCGGTGAAGGCCCCAGGTGACGTAATCCTCCTCGAAGCCGAGGCGCCTGGTGCCGAGACGGGTGAGCAAGCCAGGAAGCCCTTCAGAGAGGCCTTTCTGCAGCGTGATCACTTCAAAATCCACACACTCCATCTCCGCCTCGGTGGTGTACCGGGAGTCTGTCACCAGGAGAGATGCCGATTTGGTGATGAGGAGAGACCCCGAAGATTCGGTGAGCTGACCGTCCCCTGCTTTGAATCCCGACAGGTATCTCCGGTTTTCGGGCTGCATGATCCAGATGGTGTCGAAAGGACCTGCTTCCAGTTTTTCTCTCAGCTTTTTCATGCGTTTTCGAAAAGAGGATTTATTCATTTATCGGCCTTCGGTTCAGGTTTGAGGAACAAGACTCGCTCTCTGCAGTCCTTTGAATCTACCAGAGCACCCGAGGAATTGCAATGATCAAACCCCCACTTGACATATCAGAATGGCTTCCTTAAAGATTGTACTAATTAAAATTTCTGAGACTATGGCAAGGATCATGATCCTCAAAGGGATATTCGATCAGGCAGGAGAGGATGACTTGAAAGCATGGGTGCAAAGGAGTGAAGCATGATCCATGTGGAGAATCTGACGAAGTATTACGGGAGTCTTTGCGCGGTAGACCAGATCAATCTGGATATCCAGAGGGGCGAGATCCTAGGCCTTCTTGGGCCGAACGGTGCAGGGAAGACCACCACCCTCCGGATGCTGACGGGCTTTCTCCGGCCCAGTTCCGGCACCATCAGCGTTAAGGAATACAACATTGAGAGCCATTCCCTGGAGATCAGGAGACTCCTGGGATATCTCCCCGAATCGGCGCCGCTGTATCATGACATGCTTGTCTATGATTATCTGGATTACGTGGCAGATATCCGGGAAGTGGAAAAGACGAAAAAGCTTTCACGGATCCGGCAGATGGCTGAACTCTGCGGCTTGAACGGAGTGATGCACAAGCCGGTGGCCGAACTCTCCAAAGGGTACAAGCAGCGGGTGGGGCTGGCTCACGCCATGATAAAGGACCCTGAAATCCTGGTCTTCGACGAGCCGACCTCGGGTCTGGACCCTAATCAGATTATCGAGATCCGGGAAATCATCCGGAAAATCGGCAAGGAAAAAACCGTCATTCTCTCCACCCACATCCTGAGCGAAGCCGAAGCGACCTGCGACCGGGTGGTGATCATCAACCAGGGAAAGATCGTGGCTGACGGCAACGTGGAAAGCCTCAAGCAGTCGGCAAGCGGCGACTATTCTATCCATCTTGCTTTCCGGAACGCAGACGCCGAGAGTGTTCAGAAGGAACTGGGCTCCGTGGCGGGCGTGGCCGGCCTTTCGGCCGTAGAAGGGGACGGAGGCATTCTCCGGGTAAGGCTCTCCTGCCGCTCTTCGGACGACCTTCGGGCCGGGATTTACGAGAGGATCAAGCAGAGGGATTGGGTCCTTCTCGAGTTTTACCAGGAGACCCAATCCCTGGAAAATATCTTTCAGAAACTGACTCTGGAGAGCTGACATGCGCCAGGTTCCTCACATCTTCAAAAAGGAATTCCGTACTTATTTCGTTTCCCCTATTGCCTACATCGTCATCTCCATCTTCCTGATTGTGACAGGGTGGTTCTTTTTCTCCACCTTCTTTCTGTTCAATCAGGCCAGCCTGAGAAACTTCTTCACCCTGCTCCCCGTCATTTTTGCCTTCGTGATCCCTGCCGTGACCATGAGGTTGTTTTCAGAGGAGCTGAATGTGGGGACCTACGAGATTCTTCTCACGATGCCCGTCACTTACAGGGAAGTCGTTCTCGGGAAATTCCTGGCCGGAGTTGCCTTTGTGGCCGCCATGCTGCTGCCGACCCTGGCCTATCCTGTGACGATCAATTTTCTTGGGGACCTTGACTGGGGACCCGTAGTGGGCGGATACGTGGGCGCCGTTCTGCTGGGCGCCGCCTTTTCCGCGGTCGGTCTTTTTGCCTCGTCGCTCACGCGGAACCAGATTGTCGCCTTCATCATCGGCGTGGCCATCTGCTTTGCGCTGGTCCTTATCGACAAGATCCTATTCTTTCTTCCCGCCCCGCTCGTGGGCGTTCTCCAATATCTGGGAGCGGATTTTCATTTTGGGAACATCTCAAAGGGCATCCTTGATTCGAGGGATGTCATCTACTTTCTGAGCGTCATTTTCGTGGGTCTTTACGCGACCCACCTTGTTATGGAGGAAAAGAGTTAGCATGGCCGGGAGAGGACCAGGGAAATATATCCGATTCATGATCTACATGGTCGTCGTCATCCTGATCAATCTGGCAGGTATGACCCTCTTGCTGAGGGTGGACCTGACACATGACGACATCTACTCCATATCCAAGGCAAGCCGGCGCGTGGTTTCTACCCTTTCCGAGCCGCTCACCATCAATGTTTTTTTCACGGAGAACCTGCCTGCCCCTTACAACAACACGGAACGCTATCTGCATGACCTCCTCCAGGAGTATTCCAACTACGCGAACCGATACTTCAACTACCGTTTTTACAATGTGAGCGCCGAAGAGGGCGACATCAGCAAGGAAGCCAAAGAAAACCAGGTCATGGCAAGAAACTACGGCATTCTACCCGTTCAGATCCAAGCGGTGGAAAACGATGAGGTCAAATTCCGGAAGGCGTACATGGGGCTCGTACTGATTCACGGCGATCTCATTGAGAGGATCCCTACGGTCACCAGCACGGACGGCCTCGAATACAAGCTGACGATGGCCATGGAGAAGCTGAACCACAAGATCAGCGCTCTTTTGAGCTTGAAAGATAAAATAGGGGTTCGTCTGTTCCTTTCTTCCTCTCTTGACTCGGTGGCGCCGTACATGCGCTTGAACGATCTACCGCGTCTTCCGCAGACGGTTGAAGGCATCGTAAAGAAACTCAACACGAAACTCTACGGAAAGCTCGAGTTCGAGTACCTGGATCCTTCGAAGGATTCGAAACTCGCTGACTTGGCAAAGAAATACAATCTCATGAACTTGAAATGGCCCAGCCTTTCCGACGGCAAGATTCAAGCGGGAGAAGGGAGCATCGGGCTTGTGCTGGAGCACGGTGAAAAGGCCGTCACGGTTCCGCTTATCCGAGCCTTGAGAATCCCGTTGCTGGGGACACAGTACGAAATGGCGGACGCACAGAAAATAGAAGACACGATCAACGAAAACGTGGAGTCTCTCATCAACATCAATGAAGACCTGGGTTACGTTGTCAGCAACGGAGCCCTTGATCTCTACGGCTCCTCGCCGGATCAAAGGGGCCGACAGACGAGGGAAGAGGTGAAAAACTTCCGCACGTTGGTCTCCGAGAACTACACGATCAAGCCGGTAAACCTGAAAGAGGATTCCATCCCGGATAGTTTTAACTGCCTTGTCATCGCGGGCCCCACGGAGACGTTCACGGACTATGAGCTGTTTCAGATAGACCAGTTTCTGATGCGTGGAAAGAGCCTGACTCTTTTTCTCGACCGGTTCCAGGAAGTCACTCCTCCCGGGCAACCCGGTATTCCCGGCCAGGCTCCTAGGATTACGCCTCTTGACACGGGGCTCGAAACACTGCTCGATCACTACGGGATCAAGATCAAAAAGTCCTATGCCATGGATGAAAACTGCTACAAACAACGAATGCCCGCTCAACTCGGCGGCGGCGAAAAAGCTATCTATTACGCTCCCCTGATCAAGAGCGAGGAGATCAACAGGGATCTGAGTTTCATGAAAAACATCAAGGGGCTCGTGGTATTCAAGATTTCGCCCCTGGAGACGGAGGACAAGCGGATCCACGAGGCTGGCTTGAAAGCCTACAGGGTGTTCAGCTCTTCGGACAAGTCGTGGGAGATGGCCGACAGGATCAACCTGAACCCCATGCTCATCCAGCCCCCCATATCCAAGGAGGGCATGAAAAGCTTTCCCCTGGCTTATGTCCTGGAGGGAAAGTTTGAGAGTTACTTTGCCGGAAAGCCCGTCCCTGAAAAGCCTCCGGCACAGGAGAAAACCGAAAAGAAGCAGGAGGGCGAAGCGCATCCGAATGTGGACCTCTCCAAGATCGAGGGCGGAGGCGTGGTCCAGGCCAAGGGCAAGCCGGGAAAGATCTTTCTGATCGCCTCGTCGGAAATGATCCAGGATAACATGCTGGACGAACAGGGCAGGACGCCTAACGCCATGTTCGTTCTGAACACCCTCGACTATATGAACGGCCGGGAAGAAATCGCCCTCATGAGAAGCAAAGAGCAGCGCTTCAATCCCCTGATGGAGACGGGAGCTGGGACCCGCACTTTTGTGAAGGCCTTCAATATCGCGGGGCTTCCTGTCCTGGTGATTCTCTTCGGGATGGGTGTCTGGTTCCGGAGGCACTCGCGCAAGAGAAGAATTCAGATGATGTTCGGAAAATAGGAAGAGAACCTATGAAGGTGAAGAAAGAATACATCATTCTGGCGGTGCTCATCGTGGCGCTTTCCTCTTACCTGTTATGGCACAAGCGTGACAGGACCGAGTATCAACTTCCGGTTGTGCAGGCGGTTCCCATGTCCGATATCACCAAGATCGAAATCGTGAAACCTGGCGGATCCACGATCACGATGGAAAGAAAGGACCACCGGTGGGTCATTCTGCCGGAGGGATACCCTGCGGAGAGCGGAAAAGTCAGCGCCATGCTGGAGGCCATAGGGAACTTGACTTTGACCGCGCTTGTCTCCGAGTCCAAAAGCTATGACCGGTACGGCCTGAGCAAAGAGGAGAAAATCGGTGTGAAAGCGTGGACTGGAAAAGAGTTAAAACGGGCTTTCGACGTGGGGAAGACGGCTTCTTCTTTTCAGCACACCTTTGTGAGGCTGGCTGGTGACGACCGTGTTTTTCATGCCCGGGAAAACCTGAAGAACCGGTTTGATCAGACGGTGGACGATCTCCGGGACAAGACGGTTCTCAAGTTTGAGCCGTCCAAGGTGGAGTCGATAGAGCTCAGCGACGGCAAGAAGACTTTGACGATGGGGAGAAAGCAGATTCCCGTTGAAGTGGGTGCGAGCCGGCAGAAGGAGCCGCCTCCTTCAAACCAGGCACAGGCAGTTTGGGAGAGCGCCGAAGGCAAGGTGGATGAGTCCAAGGTGGCGCAACTCCTGAGTGCCCTTTCGAACCTGAAATGCAGGGCGTATATCTATGAAAAGAAAAAGAGCGATTTCAAGGAGCCGCTTTACAGCATCAAACTGAAGGGGGAGGAAGAATATGGTTTGTCCTTTTTTGCCAAGGATGAAAAGGACAAGGATGACTATCCTGCAATCTCGTCTCAGAACGACTTCCCTTTCCTGGTCCCCGAGTACGAGGCAAGCCGGATCATGATTTCCCCTGACCAATTCGTCAAGAAGCCGTGATGAAACCTGCCGTCGGCCCCCTCACCCTAATGCAGGCATTCGGCCGCAACCAAGCCTCCGACCGAATAACGAATGTCGAACAAGGAATATCGAATCGTGAAGTCAGTTCCCGAGAATCTTTCCTTCGAAATCGGACATAAAATCGTTTCACGATTTTATACAACGCGGGCTCCCGCGTGAGAGCCTTGCGCAGCAAGGCGTTTCATGAAATGTGCGCAGCAGATTTCATTATTGGATATTCTGCGGTTCGCTTTTGAACGTCTCCGCGACTTGCGAAGAAGCTAGCGACAGGGGCAGAGGGCAAGCTGAGGGGTTGGACTGGCAGCCTGCTAGAAACGGAAGCTCACGGCCAGCCCCAGATGGCCTTCCCGGGTCGAGAGGAGACCCAGGTTCAGGGAGTCGGGAAGCCCCTGGAGAAAGTCGTCCTTGAGTTTTCGGTTGAGTTTTTGAGCTGAGTTGACGGCGCTGTAGATGTTTCCTGAATACCATCCCAATTCGAGGAAAGCGAGCATTCCCCCCAGCACGTTATTGTCGTTGTTAAAGGATTCGAGGGAGGCCCAAACAAAGAGCCCGTTCAAGAGAAAGGCGACGAGCCCGTCCCTGTAACGATCGCAATAGGCATGACCCAGACCCGGAAGAAGACCTGCCAGGACGCCGGCCGTGGTGGGGTTCTTGTAGGGCAGGGTCTCTCCTTCGAGGCTCTTTCGCGCCAGATCCTGGGAGCTGGCATAGAGAGAGCTGGGGGAGCCGACGGTCTTGAAAGTCTCGGAGGCCTCTTGCCAGTTCCGGGTCTGCATTCGGCACCAGCCCAGACGGTAGATGGCGCTGTTCCTGAGTTCGGGCTGGGCATAGGTTTCAGCCACTTTTTGAAAGTAAAGCTCCGCCTCTTTGTATATGCCCTGTCGATAGTAAGATTCTCCCATAAAGAGAAGCGCTTTCCCGCCCATAAGGTCTTCCGGATAGGCCTTGTACAGGCCGTCGAAGACTTTTCTGGCGGATTCGTACTCCTTGGCCCTTAGGTAGCAGATGCCGATAAGAAGGCGCGCTTCGGGTACCCTTGGGTCGTCAGGGAAGAAATGGATGAAGCGCTCCAATTCGACGACAGCCCGCAGGTATTCTCCCTTTGCCATCACCTGCTCGGCGAAATGGAATTGCTTCTCGCTGTCGATGATGATTTGGGCTGCGTAGGGAGTGGCCGTATGGAGAAGAAAGGCAAGAACGAAGAACACAGGTAGCCACAACCGCTTAGTCATGATCCTTCCTGTCAGGAGGGTACCACCAGAAATCGTTGTTTTCCACGGGGTCAAAGATTTTCCACTTCCCTTCCGAGTAAACGACGGGAGAAACCTTTGTCTCCTCCTTTCCCTCGTGTATGAGCCGGTCAACAGTCATCATCCAGCCCATGAAGAAGCCATGCTTTTTCATGGCCTGGACGCTGTAACTGGAACAGGAGGGAAAACTGGGACATCTGTCACCGTCAACACGAGACACACTGTCTCTATAGAGGCCCATGAGCCAGGAGCCGGGGTTGAATCCGGAGTGATCGGTCGTGGAAGCGGCCTCAACCTTTGCGGGGGAGCCGTCGGCCCAAGCCTCCGAACCTCCCTGATGCAGCGCTGCTGCCAGGGAGAGGAAAGCAAGAACAAGACTTGGAAGCAATGAAAAGCGCATACGGCAAAATGTATAAGAGACAAGCCACGATAAGTCAATCCAAATCCACCGGCTGATTTCCATCAACGGGAGAGAAGCTCGGGTGATGTTAAGTTGACAGGACTTTGGGTACCTGTTACTCATGTCACTGAAATCCGACTTCATCAAAGTTCACCTATCTTCCGCTTTCGGGCGGGTTAAAAGCCGAAGGAGCGTCGTCTGAAATCTGCGTCAGCGGATTTCATCGTCGAGAAAGATGAGTCAAGGGAAAATCATAGAGTACATAGATCACGGAGACTTCAACATCGCCGTTTGCCTTCAGGATGAAATAAGCAGACTCCACCTTCTCACTCCCACGAATAGGGAAGTGAACCTTCCTGTCAAGAGAGCCCTGCTTGTGTCGAAAGCGTCTCTCAATACCCAGGCTCCTCGAGCCGAGCTGCTGCAAAGGTTGAAAAAAGCGGAAGAGGAGAGAAACCGGATTAAGAGTGCAATCAATGTCAGGGAACTCTGGGAATTGGTGAAAGACGAGAAAGAGAGCTTTGACCACAAATACCTGGCCCAACTTTGCTTTGGCGAGGATATCACGGACGAGCACGTCTCAGCCCTTGTAAGGGCCCTCTTTGAAGATAAAATCCACTTCAAGATGAAGGAGGACCAGTTCTTTCCTCAGTCTGAGGAAAAGGTTGAGCAGACCTTGAGGCAGATGGAAGAAGAGGCGCGCAGGGAGAAGAAACTTGCGGAGGGAAGTGAGTGGCTAAAGAAACTTCTCAGTGAACAGCAAGCGGAAGATCCTCCCTGCAAAGAGGAGGTCATACAGGCCCTGATGGAGATGGCCTTGTTCGAGGAGGAAGCTTCGAACCTGAAATTCGGGAAAGAGTTGCTCCACAGAGCAGGGGGCTATGCGATGGCCGAGGCCAGGCAAATCCTGGTCAAACTGGGGATCTGGGCCGAGGACGAGAACCTTGACCTGCTTCGCTTTAGGATTCCAACCGCTTTCCGTGACGAAGACCTGCGTGAATCGGAAAGGATCGGCGGGGTGGAGTTCAGCGCGGAGAACCGGGAAGACCTGAGGCATCTATCCGTGTTCACTGTCGACGGCCCCTTGACCAGGGATTTTGACGATGCCTTGAGCATAGAAACGAAGGATAACACGATTCACGTCGGAATTCACATCGCCGACGTGGCCGGGCTTATTCCCCCGGACAGCAAGGTCGATGAAGAAGCATTCCGCAGAGGATCTTCGGTCTATCTTCCCTGCCGGCAAATCCCCATGCTCCCCCCCGCCCTCTCCCAAGAGACTCTGAGCCTCAAGGAGGGCTGCGATAGATGGGCCATCTCCCTTCTTTGCAGGCTGGACAGGGAAGGGAACCTTCTGGATTATCGTTTCTCGCCAAGTCTCATCAGGGTTAAAAAAAGGTATACCTACGACGAAGTGAACGAGCATCATATACGGGAAGATCACTTCCGGCAGCTCCTCGATTTGAGCCGTATCTTGCGGCAGAAGCGCATCGATGGCGGCGCTCTTCTCCTCACGCTCCCTGAACTAGTCATAGAAATCAATTCCGACGAGCCCATTTCCGTACAGAAAATCGACCAGGATACCCCCTCGCGCATGATGGTGGCGGAGTTCATGATCTTGCACAACCAGCTGACAGCGAGATTCGCAGGAGATCACGGGATCCCGGTGCTTTTCCGGAGCCAGGAAAAGCCGAGCGAAAGACTCTCTTCAGAGGGGCTGGACTATGTCTATTATGTATTCAAGCAGCGACGTAAACTGAGCCCCCTCAGCATTGTTACGGAGCCGAAACCCCACAGCGGCCTGGGTGTGGACGCTTATACACAGGCGAGCTCCCCTATCAGGAGATATTTTGATCTTCTTGTCCAGCGGCAATTGAGAAGCTTTCTGCTTACGGGAGCGCCTCTTTACAGTTGCGAAGACCTGGAACAAAGGCGAATGGCGCTTGAATCGACCCTGAGAGATGTGGAAAGAATGACCAGGAACCGAAACAGGTACTGGATTTACAAATACCTGCTTCAACATGCGGGAGAGCATTTTTTCGCGTTCATTCTCGACGTGATGAAGAGCAGATGCCGCATCCTACTACCGGACTTGCTCTTGTTGTCGGAAATGAAGATCGAAAACAGCCAGAAATTTTCAGAAGGCCAGAAGATCATGGTGAGGATCAAGAAGTCGGATCCATGGGAGGATTTTCTAAGAGTGGAATACGTCGGAAATGCGTGAAGAAAAACGCTTAGTGCCCGAGCTCCTTAGGGTTTACCAGCGCTGATCTCAAACTCTTTTTGCAGTGCGATCTGGCCGGACTGATCGTACACCAGGATCTCCACAATGGTGGGGGTCTCAGGCCCGGAACCCAGGTTGAGTTTTCCCTGAATGGGCTTGAATTTCCGGATGAGGAAAACCTGACCCCGGCGAAAATTCTCTGGAAGACCGTTGACCAGCTTTTGCTGGGGAAAGGTCCACTCAGCGCGAGCAGCGGTTTCTTTGCCTTTCCCGATCACATGGACATAACCCCCCACACCGGCGGTTTCCGGATCAAGGTTGACGAGCTTGAAGCCGAATGTGAGCTTGGTCCCTTGCCTCTCCATGACCATATCTTCTATGGAGATGCCTTCTCCTTTCTTCTCCGATGCTTTTGCCTCGGTGACCTTTTCCGAACCTGCATCGGCCCGACCCGCTTGAGGTTCAGACGGTTCAGCGGCTTGTTCACCCTGCTTTTCCAGCTGAAGGATGTAATCCTCAAGAAAAGCGACGTGGTCTTTGGCTCTGGAAAGGGCATTACCGCTTCGAAGATTGTCCTTTTCCAAAAGCTCTATTCTTTCCTTTTGATCCATATCGGTATGGTAGAGCTCGAAATAGCGATTGACCAGGTAGACGGAAAAGGGCATGTAGGCCAGAAAGAAAAGAACGGCCCAGAAGAAAAGGCGGCGGGATATCCTGAATGAGCGCACCTTACTCGCCCTTCCCATGACCATGACCGTGAAGGTTTTCTCAAAGTCCTTTCTTTTTCTTACGGGCGGGGCCCCGGGTCCGGCGGTTGCCATTCTTCTCCCTTGATTTCCAACGCCTGCCTTTCTCGGCGACGCGTTACGAAGCCTAGGCAAAAACCCGCTCAAACAGTGCATCCACATGCTTGAGATGGTAGTCAAGACTGAAGAGTTCTTTCAGGTCCTTTTCGCTCAGGTGCTTCCTGAGCTCCGGGTCATCCAAGAGGAGAGACTTGAACTCTCTCCCGGTTTCCCACACTTTCAGGGCGTTTCTCTGAACGAGCTCGTAGGCTTCTTCCCTGCTAAGTCCCATGGAGCTGAGCCTGAGGAGTATTTGCTGAGAGTAAATGAGGCCTTTGAGCCGGTTCAGATTGGCCAACATATTTTCGGGATAGACCACCAGGGTCCTGACCATTCGGGTCAGTCTGTGAAGCATGAAGTCAATGAGGATGGTGCTGTCGGGCCCGATCACCCGCTCCACGGAAGAATGACTGATATCCCTTTCATGCCAGAGGGCCATGTTCTCCAAGGCGGCAAGAGCGTAAGAACGAACAAGGCGGGCAAGACCGGAGATGTTTTCGGCCCCGATGGGGTTTTTTTTGTGGGGCATGGCGGAGGAGCCTTTTTGTCCCTTTTCGAAAGCCTCTTCAGCTTCGAGCACTTCACTGCGCTGCAGATGCCGGATTTCAACAGCGATCTTCTCCATGGTTCCGGCCAGGACGGCCAATGCGCTGAAGTACTGGGCATGACGATCCCGCTGAAGGATCTGGGTGGAGATTTCCGCGGGCTTCAAACCGAGCTTCTTACAGGCGAAATCTTCAATCGCGGGAGACACGTTCGCAAAAGTACCTACCGCCCCGGAGAATTTTCCGTAGCTAATGACATCGAGCGCCTCTTCCAGTCGCCTGAGGTTCCGCTTCATCTCGCTATACCACACGGCGAGTTTCAGACCGAAGGTGATGGGCTCAGCATGGATGCCGTGAGAGCGCCCTATCATGACTGTGTACTTATGCTCATAGGCCCTCTCTTTGATTACTACCATGAATTCCTTTGCTTTTTGGATGATGAGGGACATCGCCTCCCTGAGAAGAAGGGCCAAACTTGTGTCGAGAATGTCCGAAGAGGTCAGGCCCATATGAATGAATCGGGAGTCGGGGCCCACGTATTCCGCTACATTGGTAAGGAAGGCAATGACATCATGCTTCGTCTGGTCTTCAATCTCCAGGATGCGTTCCACAGAGAATCGGGCTTTGGTCTTAATATTTTCAAGGGACTCTCTCGGGATGAGCCCTTCTTCAGCCATGCCTTCGCAAGCCGCAATTTCCACATCAAGCCACTTGGCGAAACGATTCTCCTCTTCCCAAATCCGGCCCATTTCAGGGCGGGTATATCTTCTGATCACGGCATTAATCCCTCTTTCGTAATTACGGTCAAAAATCCAAAACCGCCCTTTCCTGACATTCCTGTGAAGACGGAAATCCAGGGAGTTCGGGCGCTTTCTGACTCCCGCCTTCCCGGGAGTGACGGCCTGGAGACGCTATAAGAAGTACGCAAGTATAATTCATTTAATTCAATTTTTCAAAAAAAGATGGTTCCCGAAATGTGAACCCTGTAAGGTAAACTCATTTCATCTGATTGAGAAGAAAAAAATCAATCCCCACTTTGCTACTTGCCAGAATGGTCCCAATTGATATAAAAATATTTCTTTCGGCGTTTTTCGGTCAACACATTTAATCAGGGAGGAAGACATGGCTTTCAACCTTAAGGGCAAACATCTCTTGACATTAAAGGACTATTCGTCTCAAGAAATCGAATTCCTCCTCCAGCTGTCCGTCAAATTGAAGCAGGACAAGTATGCGGGCATCAGGGCCAAGAACCTTGATGGAAAGAACATCGCTCTCATTTTTGAGAAAGCCTCTACGAGAACCCGATGCGCTTTCGTCGTCGCCTGCGTGGACGAAGGGGCTCATTCCGAATACTTGGGGATACAGGATATCCAGTTCGGAAAAAAGGAAACGGTGAAGGATACGGCCAGGGTTCTTGGACGAATGTTCGACGGGATCCAGTTCAGGGGTTTCAAGCACGAGACTGTGGAGGAACTCGCCCGTTATGCCGGGGTTCCCGTATGGAACGGTCTCACCGACAAGTATCATCCTACCCAGGTCCTTGCTGACCTGATGACGGTCATTGAATGCAAAGGCTCGCTGAAAGGCGTTCGTTTTGCCTATGTTGGCGACGGACGAAGCAACGTGGCCAACTCTTTACTCGTCATTTCATCCAAGATGGGTCTCGACTTCAGGATTGTCTCCGTGGAATCGCTGTTTCCCGACAAAGCTCTGGTCAAAGAGGCTGAAGACTTTGCGGCTTTGAGCAATGCCAAGATAACTCTCAGTTCGAACACCGATGAAGGAGTCAAGGGAGCTGACGTGATCTACACGGATGTCTGGGCATCCATGGGCGAGGAGGGCAAGATCGGAGAACGGATTCAACTCCTCAAGCCCTATCAGGTCACCATGAACATGATCCGGAAAACAGGCAATCCCGATGTGATTTTTCTTCACTGCCTGCCGAGCTTTCATAATACTGACACGGATATGTCGAGAAAGAACCCTGACATATGCGAAGTGACGGATGAAGTTTTCGAGAGCAAGCATTCGAGAGTTTTTGACCAGGCGGAGAATCGCGTTCACACCATCAAGGCGGTAATGGTGGCCACCCTGGGATGAAATCTGCAAAGACAGATTTCATGAAAGGCAGGTTTTCAATGAAAGAGAAAGTTGTGCTGGCGTATTCAGGGGGCTTGGACACTTCGGTCATCCTCAACTGGCTGATCGATAAAGGCTATGACGTGGTGGCCTACATTGCGGATGTGGGTCAGGAGGAGGATTTTGAAGCGGCCAGGAAAAAGGCCGTCAGGATCGGGGCCTCCAAGGTCTACGTAGAAGACCTGAAAAAGGAATTTGTGACGGACTTCATATTCCCCGCGCTCAAAGGAAATGCGGTTTACGAGGGGAAGTACATGCTGGGGACTTCTCTTGCCAGGCCTCTCATCGCGAAAAAGCAAGTCGAGATCGCCCGCGCTGAAGGGACGACGATTGTGGCTCACGGCGCCACCGGCAAGGGCAATGACCAGGTTCGGTTCGAGATGACTTACTACGTGCTGATGCCCGAAGCAAGGATCATCAGTCCCTGGAAAGACGAAGAGTATCTGCGCACCTTCCAGGGACGATCAGACATGATCAGCTATGCTAAAGACAAGGGGATTCCCGTGCCTGCCACAAAGGACAAGCCCTACAGCATGGACGAAAACCTTATGCACATCAGTTATGAAGCAGGCGTCCTGGAGGACCCCAAGTTCGAACCTCACAAGGATATGTTCCTGAAGACAAAGGATCCCATCGATGCGCCGGACGAACCCGAGGAGATCATGATCCAGTTCAAACAGGGGGTTCCTGTCATGGTTCGGAATCTTTCTGACGGAACGGCAAAGTCAGATCCTCTGGAGCTGTTCCAGTACCTCAACCTGCTGGCAGGAAAACACGGCATCGGGCGTGTCGATATCGTAGAGAACCGTTTCGTGGGCATGAAATCCCGGGGAGTGTATGAAACTCCCGGAGGCACCATTCTGCTGCAAGCTCATCTGGACTTGGAAGGGCTGACCATGGACAGAGAAGTCAAACTTCTCAGGGACAGTCTTATTCCCAAGTTCGCCCAGCTGATCTACTTCGGGTTCTGGTACAGCCCGGAAATGGAAGTGCTCACCGCGCTCATGGACAAAGCGCAGGAGCATGTCTCCGGAAAGGTCTATCTCAAGTTGTATAAGGGAAATGCCATCATCAAAGGCAGGGAGTCTGAAGAATCCCTATACGATCAAGACATTGCCTCCATGGACATCCACGGAGGATACGACCAGAAAGACGCCATCGGCTTCATCAGGCTGAATGCCTTAAGGCTGAAAGCAAGCGCAAGACGGTTGAGATAGACAGGGGCGCGAATGAGTCGTGAAAAGACGGCGTACTCTCGCCCCCGTGGCCGGGATCTCGACAGGCACTTCAGAAAAGGGATCTTGGCCTTTGGCTGTTCGATGGTCCGCGGATGTTTTATTTGAGCGCTTTCGGGATTTATGCCCTCGCGCGGTCGGGTCAAAGGAGTAAGCAGTATGCAGCAAGAATCACTGCTTACTCCTTACTGTTTACTGCCTGCTTCTTTATGGAAGTGGCCAGGAAATTTCCTCTCCCGGCCGAGCTCCTCAGTTCCTGACTTTCCACCACCACTTCTCCCCTCTGCATCACCATCGTGGGAGTTCCCAGGCATTCGAACCCTTCGTAGAGCGTGTAGGGAGCATTGGAATGCTGGGTCTTTTGTGTGATACGGTGTTTTCCGGAAGGATCGAAAAGAACAAGATCCGCATCCGAGCCTTTTTGGAGGACTCCTTTCTTCGGGTAAAGACCGAAGATCCTGGCAGGAGTTTCGCTCATGGTCCGCACGAGCGTGCAGAGATCAAGGCGTCCTTCGTTCACTCCCCGCTGATAGGTCACTGTGAACATGGTCTCCGAAGAAGGAGAGCCGAACGGGGCGTCGAAGAAATCGTCGCTCACCTTCTTGTCCTTTGGCGCATGGTCGCTCGCGATCACGTCAATCAGTCCTGTCTTGAGTGCCTGCCAAAGAGCTTCGTTATCCTGCTTTGTTCTCAGGGGAGGGCCGATTTTCGCCAGAGGACCTTTTTTCTGCAAGTCCTTGTCGGAGAGACAGAGATACTGAGGGCAGGTTTCGGTGTACACCAGCTGGCCCCTGTCCCTCGCCCATTTGATGGGATCCAGGGCCTGCCTGGCGCTAACGTGGACAATGTAGAGCGGGCAGTTCATCACTTCGGCAAGGGAAATGGCTCGGTAAGATGCATCGGCTTCAAGGACGCCGGGCCTCACCTTCAGGAAGACTTCCTTCTGAGGCTGGTCGCGATACTTGTCTTCCAGGTAGTCGATGGCCAATCCGTCCTCGGCATGGACCATGGACAAGCCTCCCAGCTGAGCAATCACATCCATGGCCTTTGCGAGGTAGTAATCATCCGTCATCCAACGCAGCTTGGCGTAGGTCATGAACATCTTGAAAGTTGTCACTCCCATCTTGAAACACCGGGCAATGTCCTGGATCTGGTTTTCTGCATCGAACATGGAGCCGTGTATGGCAAAGTCCGTGTGGGATGTCTTCATGCCTTCATCGATGAATTTTCTCACCGTGTCGGCCAGCTTCATGCCGGGCCGGGCATAGGCATAATGGATCATAGTGGTAATCCCGCCGAAGGCGCCCAGAACGGAGCAGTGCTGGATGTTATCCACATAAACGGGATGGACGTGGACATCGAGGAGGCCGGGGAGAACATATTTTCCTCTGGCATCGATGACCTTTTTCGCCTTGTTTTCTTTGATCCCGGAAGCCATAGCGGCGACCCTGCCGGCCTGAATGGCCACGTCCTGCGCCTTGATGCTTCCGGGGCCTACAACCAGGCCGTTCTTGATCAAACAGTCATAGGTCTCTTTCATGACTTATAAAGGGTCTCCTATTTGTTTTTACGCGCACAAGCCCCTCACCCTGCCTCCGGCAGAGTGAGGGGAAACGAACCGTCCATACTGTTTCGGGATGATTAATATTATCTCTTGCCCCACTCGGGGAAGGGGTACACAAGGTCCGCGTTCTTGGAGTCAAAAGGATAAACAACCTTCACCACTCCATTCAGCTCCTGAACGACGGAGCTGTGAACTTCGATATTCTGTCCTTGCGTGTTCCATGCCATGGGTCCCCACACGGTAGTGATCTTCATGTTCTTGATGGCCTCGGTCACCTTGTCGGTATCGAGGGTTCCGGCCTTCTGAATAGCTGTGGCCAGTACGGTACCTGCCACCGCCGCAGAAGTGGGATGATAGCTGGGGACGTACCCGAACCGCTCCTCCATCTTCTTAGCAAATTCGGCCGGGGTGCCCCAGAAGGCGCCGTGCCATTTGGCTATTGGGGTCCACCACTCAAATCCTGTGACGTAATCTCCCTCCTTTCCGAGGACTTTCACGTAAGCGGGAAGCTCCGGTCCCACAGAGACCCCGAGTATTTTTACATCAAAATTGAGTTCTTTCATTTGCTTCACAATGAGCACGCAATCATTGAAATAGGTGCCTCCCAGCAGCATGTCGGGCTTTTTGGCCTTGGCCGCGAGCAGGATGGAAGAGAGGTCTTTGACACCTTTGGGGTATGTCCCTTCATAAACCACATCGAGCTTCTTTTGTTTGCAATAGTCCCTGGCCCCAGTGCCGATGTATGTAGGGAAAAGGTCGTCGGCCCAGATCACGGCAGCGGTCTTGACCTTGGGGTTCACATCCTGTGACATGTCCACAATGGGTCGGAGGCCGTAGGTCGCAGGAGGCAGGATGGATATAATATACTTGAAGCCCCTCTCATAGATCTTGTTGGCGTTCGCCTCGCAAGCGAGTGTCAACATGTGATACTTCTCGCCTATGGCACTGGTGGCAAGGGTAATCCCGCTGCCGTAAGGGCCGAGGAGAAACTGAACCTTGTCCTCGGTGATCAACTTCTCTGTGAGTTTGGCCGCTGTCTGCGGGTCGCCCTTGTCATCGTAGAAGATGATTTCTACCTTGTAAGCGTCGTTTCCGACCTTGATGCCGCCCCTCTTGTTCACTTCCTCCATCCAGAGGGTGTAGCCGTCTTTCACATAGCCCCCCTCTTTGGACAGGGGCCCCGTCATGGACACGGCGGCGCCCAGTTTAAGAATCTTTTCAGCGGCCAGGGCCTCGGATGTAATAAGACCGGCGCCTACAACCAATACCAGACAAACCAAAAGCAGTTTCTTCATTTTTGTTCCTCCTTTTCGTTTCTAAATGCCGAGATAGGCCTCTCTGACCTTGTCGTCTCTTAAGAGGTTTTCGGAAGAATCCTCCACCACGATCTTTCCCGTTTCGATAATATAGCCTCTCCTGGCCAGCTCAAACGCGATCTGCACATCCTGCTCCACGAGGAAAATGGAGATTTCTCGCTCCCGGTGGATCTTTCTGATGGTTTCGGTCAAAAGATCCACGATGACAGGGGCCAAGCCAAGAGAAAGCTCGTCCACCAGAAAAAGCTTGGGGTTCGCCATCAGAGCGCGGGCGATGGCGCACATTTGCTGCTCTCCTCCGGACATGGTGCCTGCATACTGGGTTCTCCTCTCATGGAGGATGGGCAGAAGGTCGTAGATCCAGGCCAGATCCTCTTCCGTACCCGCCGCATCTGTTCGCGTAAAGGCTCCCATGCGCAGATTTTCTTCCACCGTCATGGCATAAAAAATCTCTCTTCCTTCCGGGACCATGGAGATGCCGAGCTTGATGCGGTCCTGGCTGTGCAAGCGAGAGATGTCCCGTCCCCTGAAAAGGATCTCGCCGGAACGGGGTCTCATGAGTCCGATAATGGCGCGCATCAGGGTGGATTTGCCCGCCCCGTTTGAACCGGCAAGAGCGACAATCTCCCTTTCGTCTATCCTCATATTGATGTCCCACAGGATCTGGATGTCGCCGTATGCGACGTTCAAGGCTCTCGTTTCGAGGAGGGGTGTCATGCGGTTTTCGCTCTCTGCCTGGCGTACCTTTCTCCCAGGTAGGCCTTGATGACGTTTTCGTCCTGGACGATCCTTTCCGGGACTTCCTCTGCGATTTTCTGCCCGTGGTGGAGAACCATGACCCGGTGCGAGATGCCCATCAGGGCTTTCATGACGTGCTCGATGACAACCAGGCTTTTCTGAAGTTCCCGGTTGATCTGCTGGACCAGGGCCATCATCTCCTCAATGTCCTTTGAGTTCAAGCCGGCCATGACTTCGTCGAGCATTAAAAGTTCCGGCTCCATGGCCAGGGTCTTTGCGAGATCCATTCTTTTGCGGTGAGAGATGTTGATCTCATTGACTTCTGCGTTCTTGTACTGGCCGAGATTGACGAACTCCAGCCATCTTTCCGCGTCCCGTAAAGCGGCTTTCATGTCCTTTTCATGACCGGCCCTGCCGAAGAGTGCGCCAATGGCCACGTTTTCCTTCACCGTCATGCCGGGAAAGGGCTGCACTATCTGAAAGGTCCGGGCGATCCCCCTTTTGACCACCCTGGGAGGACTAAGGTTCGTGATGTCCTCTCCCTTGAAAAGGACTTGTCCGGATGTGGCAGGAAACACACCGGTGATCACGTTGACCAGGGTGGTTTTGCCGGCGCCATTCGGCCCGATGAGCCCGAGGATCTCGCCCTTTTCAATCTGGAAGTCCACCTGGTCAACCGCCGGCAGGCCTCCGAAGTGCTTGGTAAGTTTTTTCCCCTGGATCAAAACCATAAGGCCGTTCTTATATGCTCCTCCCCTTGAGATTGGAGAGAAGAGCGGACAAAGAGTAACGCTTCCGAAAAAGCTCCATCATCCCGGAGGGAAGAAAGAGGATGACCAGAACGATGATGGCACCAAAAATGAGCATGTGAATGGTCAGGAATTCTCCCCAGACAAGCTCGGAAACCAGCTCCAGCACGGCAGCCCCAAGGACCGGCCCGAGCACCGTGCCGCCGCCGCCCAGAAGCATCATGACAAAGGCTTTCACCGAGATCATGATGTCAAACACGTTGGACGGCTCAATGAAAGTGAACCAGTAAGCGTAGAGCCCTCCCACCAGGCCGGTGAAAAAGGCCGAGAAGGCCCATGCCAGAACTTTATAGTAGGTCGTTTCGATACCGGACATCTGGGCCGCGTCTTCGTTGGCGCGTATGGCTCGGAGGGCGTAGCCGACCCGGTTCCTGGAAACGACGTAGGTGGTAAGAAAACAGGCCAGGAGAATGGCGAACATGATAAAGTAGACCAGGTTATTGAAAGCATTGATGCTGAGAGAGGTCAGGGGGAGGGTGATGCCCATTCCCCCTTCAGTGAGATTCCTGTAAATCAGTGTAAATTGTTTGGTCGCCTCATTGATGCCCAGGGTGGCGATGGCGAAGTAATGCCCTCTCAGTCGCAGGATAGGGAGACCCAAAAGGACTGCATACAGAGAGGAGATAAGTCCGCCGGCGATGATTCCGATCCACCAGGGAATCCCCGCCTTGACCATCAGAATAGCCGTGGTGTAGGCCCCGATTCCCATGAACACCACGTTGCCGAAGGCGGCATAGCCGGCGAAGCCGGCGATGAAGTTGAGGGCCAGGGTGATGGTTGCAAACATCATGATTCCTGTGGTGACCCTCAGCCAATACCCTCCGATCAAGAAGGGAAAGATGATCAGCCCCAGGCAGATGAGAAGAAAGATGACGATGTTCTTTTTGGCTTCTTGCATTAAGGGCTCTTCCCGTTTCCTCTTGATAACGTTCTATAAAGTGGTCTCACTTGGTTCCCAGGATCCCCCTTGGCCGGAAGATCAAGACCAGAACCAGAATGATGAACCCAAAAATTTCCTGCGCCCGGGGATCGACGAGGGTCGCCCCGAGCGTTTCAGCCACCCCGAGAGCGATGCCTCCCACGATGGCGCCCATGACCGTACCCAATCCCCCGAGAACACAAATGACGAACGCTTTGCCGATCAGATACCCTCCGTCAAAGGGAGTAAAAGTCTGAAGGGTGGCGTACATACATCCGCAGGCCCCTGCCAGGGCTGCGCTGATCCCCATGGTGATCCCATAGATCTTAGGGACATTCACACCGCAGATCCTTGCAGCGTCCCTGTTCAGGGCGGTGGCCCGGATGGCGTTGCCGATTTTGGTGCGTGTTGTGTAAAGATACAGGGCCACGGTGAGCAGGATGGAGATGAAAAAGATAGCCAGCCGAACATAGGGGATAACCACTCCGCCCACTTCGAAATTGGTTCCCGCGTAAGAGGTGGTCACGGAACGATAGTCTCCGGTAAAAATCAACAGAAGGACGTTGATCACCACCTGATCCATCCCGAAAGTGAGTATGAGGCTGATGAACACGCCGGCGCGGACCACAAAATTGACGAGATATTTCTGGAGATAGTATCCGAAGAAGAAGAGGACAAACGCGGCCACGGGAATGGAAAGAAAGGGATCCAGCCCGATGGTTTGAAAAAGCAGAAAGGCCACGTAAGCGCCCATGACGATCATGGTGCCATGAACGATGTTGATCACGTCCATGACGCCCCACACAAGCGAAAAACCCAGAGCAACTACTGCGTAAAGGGAACCAAGAATAATCCCATTCACCAAAACCTGAATGATCATCGGTTCCCCTCCTTGTTTCAGTTTCGCAGTCGTTCAGCCGTAAGAATTCGCATCGCCTGGACTCTCATCGTCAGCGAAAGGGAAAAATAGGGTTTCAGGTATAAATTTAACAGGATAGAGTTGTCAACCTTTTTCCAACCTTGACGCAGGTATTCGGCAGCAAACACGAGGGGTTTCGGAGAAGTATGGAATCAGGCCTATTAAACTCTTTACAGAGAGCTCGGACTGTGCTTGTATTGCCGAAAACTGAAACGGCCACTGCAATGCTCCCGCGTTGAAGGGTGACCTGGAATGAAACGAAAGACACTGTATACACGCCTGCCCCTACCCTTGATTTGGACAGTTATTTTTTCCCTTACAACAATGAATCCAAGGATAACGGTGAGAAGGAGGTCCATCCATGTCCGTCGGTTACTTTGATGATATTGAGAGGAAGATCTGGGAAGAAGAGAAAAGATATCTGATGAAGCACATTTCCCTGAGCCTGATTCGGGGCAAAGCCTTGAAGATCGGGAATTATACCCTGAGCTCTGGAAAGAAGAGTCCCTATTACGTTGACCTTCGCCAGTCCATATCCAATCCCATCGCCATGGACTGGATTGCCAACGCTTTGGTTCGAATCGTGGCCAATGAGATCGGTAAGAGTAAGGTGGACAAGATCATGGGCGTTCCTACCGCCGGAGTCCCTTTCGCCACCCTGGTGAGTCAAAAGCTGGCCATCCCCATGTTGTATTACCGTAAGGAAAGAAAGGAGCACGGCGTCCGCAAAAAAATTGAAGGCGACATGGAGCGCAACGACCGGATCGTCATGATCGACGATTTGATCACCACCGGCCAGAGCGTGATTGAGGCGGCCGGGGCTGCAAGAGAGCAGGGAGGCATCGTAAGTGAACTCGTGGTGCTTCTCGATCGGGAGCAAGGGGGGAAGGACTATCTCCGAGCGCAGAGTATCGAACCGCACGTGCTTTTCAACATTTCCGAAGCCTTTGACTGGCTAAGGGAAGTGGAACTCCTGAGCGCCGAGGATTATCAAACCATTATGGCCTACGTTTCCTCGGAAAAAAACGGCTCCAACTCGGGCGCCGCCAAAAAGGAGACTGCCACCACGGTGTAACGCAGACTGGGTTCCCACCTCACACGGTGGCCGCAACCAAACCCTGTGACGGCCGGCCGGGGGGGTGGTCTCTGGCGAGTCCGCGACTTGCGGTCTTCAATTCTCTGTCTGGCAGAAGTAGGCCTTCCTTACCGCATCGGAGCTCATGAGCTCCTGGGCCGTTCCCTCTGCAATGACCCGGCCCTTTTGAAGGATGTACCCACGATCCGCGACAGAGAGGGCTTTGGCCGCATTCTGCTCGATGAGAAGGATGGATGTTTTCTCTTCCCTATGGATGCGACTGATCGTCACAAAAAACTCCTGCACGAGCTTTGGGGCCAAACCGAGGGAGGGTTCATCGAGTAAAAGGATTTTGGGCTTGCCCATGATTCCCCGCCCGATGCTCAGCATGCTCTGTTCCCCTCCGCTCAATGTTCCCGCCGTCTGGGTGATTCGACTCTCCAAGACAGGGAAGAGATGAAACACCCTTTGCAGCCTGGTTTGAACATCCCGGCGATCCTTCAAAAAGTAGGCGCCGAGCTTGAGATTTTCCAGCACCGTCATCTTCGGGAACAGCCGTCGACCCTCGGGCACGACGGCGATACCCAGTTGGATGATGTGATCCGTCCGGGCATGCCCGATGGGTTTTTCATCGAAATAGAGGTTCCCCTGCTTGGGTCTCACCAGGCCGATGATCGTTTTCACCGTCGTTGACTTGCCTGCCCCGTTGCTCCCGAGAAGGCAGACGAGACTCTCTCTCTCAATGGTAAGAGAGACGTCCCTCAACATGGGAACCCGATCGTACTCGGTGGAGACATGATCGAGCTTCAGCATGCAGCCTCTCCCAGGTAAGCTTCCAACACACACGATTCCCGGCAGATCTCGTCAAAAGTCCCTTCCGCTATCTCCTGTCCGTAGTTGATCACCATCACCCGGCCCGCAATATTTCGGATCACGTTCATGTCATGCTCGATCACAATCACGGCAATATCCGGCATTCTCTCCCGAATCTTGTGAATGTCCTCCATGAGGTGTCGCGTTTCCTCGGGGTCCATCCCCGCCGCGGGTTCGTCCAGGAGGAGCAAAAGAGGCTCTGAAGCAAGAGCCCGGCAGATTTCGAGCTTTCTTCGATGGGCCTGAGGCAGTTCAATCGCTTTCTTGTATCGATCTTCCACCAATTCCCGACTGAAAAACTCCAGAAGTTCCGTCGCCTTGCGTGCCGCCTCGCGCAGTTCTCTCTTCGCAAAGCCGCTTCTGAAGACGGCGTGATACCATTGGGAGCGCTGTTTGTGATGCATGCCGATGATGACGTTATCCAGGACGCTAAGATTGGAGAAGAGGCGGTTGTTCTGGAAGGTGCGGGCAACGCCTCTTCGAAGCATCTCGTAGGGAGGAGTGCCCACAACACTTCTCCCCTGAAAAAAAATGTCGCCGGAGGTGGGTTTATAGATACCCGTGATGAGATTCAGGAAGGTGGTTTTTCCGGAACCATTGGGGCCGATAAGGCCAAGGATTTCTCCGAGCCGGACATGGGCGTTCAGTTCCTTGATTGCCACAAGGCCGCCGAATCGGATGGTCAGGTCTTTCGTCTCCAGTAAATAGGACATGCTCGATCTTCCGGGTCAGTACTTTCTCAGTTTTTGGGGGAAAAGGCCCTGCGGTCGGAAAACAAGGGTGGCGATCACGATGATTCCGAACATGAGCAAACGAAATTCATTGAAAAGCCGGAATTTTTCCGGCAGCAGGGTCAACAACACCGCCCCAAAGATGACCCCGAAAACATTGTCCATTCCTCCCAGGATCACCATAGTGACCACCACCACGGAGAGCATGAACTGGAAATTCTCAGGGGAGATGAAACCGATGTAGTGGGCATAAACAGCGCCCGTGACGCCGTCCATGAAACAATTGATGCAGAAGGAGAGGATCTTGTAGTTCGAAACATTAATGCCTGCGCACCTGGCTGCGATCTCATCCTCCCTTATGGCGTTCCAGGTGAGCCCTGTTCTCGAAAAGCTGAGGCGCTGAGAAACAAGGGTGTACAGAAAAACAAAGAATAGAACCAGGTAATAATAGTTGGCATGAAAGGGAAGCCTGAAGCCGAAAAGATGCAGTTCGCTTTTGAAACTGTGCCCGAAAAGGGAAGGAGCGGGGATGTCGCCGATGCCGTTGGGCCCTCCCGTAAACCGGAGATTGTTGAGGAGGAGATAGACGATCAGGCCGAAAGCGATGGTGACGAGGCTGAGATAATAGTCCTTGGTCTTGGTGGTAGGAAGCCCGAGGATAAAGCCCATGCAGGCTGCACTTCCACCGGCTGCAAAGATGACCACCCAGAAAGGCAAGCCCAGGTGCTTGGAGAGAAGGGCGGAGGCGTAAGCCCCGACACCGTAGGAAGCGGCAGTGGCCAAATTGACGATATTGGTGCTCCCGAGTTGATAGTTCAAGCCCGTGGCGAGCATGATGTAGATGCCGGCGGTCAGGCAAAGGTGGATCAGGTAAGGCGCATCTCTGAGAAGGAAAGGAATGCTTACAAGAAAGAGCAGGCCCAAGAGGCCGGCGAAGCCCTTTGCCTCTCGGAAGGCTGAAGCCATGTGATTCTGCAACGTAGAAGACCTGTTGTAGAGGACCCAGCACGCTCCGAGCCCCAAGAGGATGAGCATAGTGGGTAAGGCACCTTGGGCCCGCAGGAACAGGATAAGAGAGAAAAAGGCGAAGGCTTCTCCCAGAAGAACCAGGCCCCATGCTTTCCCGCGGTGAAAAGAAGTCTCAGACTTTTTCATAAACCTTCTCGCCGAGAATCCCCGAGGGCTTGAAAACAAGGAAGAAGATGACCACCAGGAAGGCAAACACATCTTTGTAGGCTGTGCCGCCGGGAATCAGTGCCGAGGCAAAGGTCTCCACCATGCCCAGCAGAAGCCCTCCGAAGATGGCGCCGTAGATGTTTCCCAGACCTCCCACCACCGCAGCGGAAAATCCTTTGATGCCGCCCATGAGCCCCATGTCAAAACGGATGATGCCGATATAAGCGCCGTTCAGAATGCCGGCCAGGGCCCCAAGAGCCGATCCCAGGAGAAACGTGACGGCTACCGTGGTGTTGAGATTGATGCCCATCATCATAGCGCCTTCTATGTCCTGGGATATGGCCCGGATGGCCATGCCGACGCGGGTGCGCTCCACAAACAGAAAAACGGCCGTGATGAGGGCTACCGTACACAGAAAAATGAGGAGATTATCAAAACGGATCGTCAAGCCGCCAACAGAAAAGCCTCCCCCCGGAAGCAGAACCGGGAAGATCTGTGGGTTGCTTCCCTGGGGGTAGAAAAGACGGAGGCTCTCCCTGATGATGGTGCCCAGAGCGACGGTGGCCACCAGAACCATCAGGAGGGGAGCGTGGCGAAAAGGTTTGATTACAGCCTTTTCGAATAGAGCGCCGAGAAGGCCGGTAAGTATAGCCGCCGACAGAATGGTGATCAGGATCCTCGCCGGCGCAGGAAGAAAGTGGAGGAGCCCTGATGCCACGAGGACCTTGTAAAGAAAAAGGAGCAGAAAGCTCCCCAATATGCACACATCGCCGTGGGAAAAGTGGACCACATTCAGAGCGCCAAAGAAGAGGCTGAACCCCATGGCGATGAGGGTATAGTTGCAACCCAGGAGCAAACCGTTGATGATCTGTTGAATGATTTCAGACAAAGGGGTTCCAAGTTAACATGAACGAAATGCAATAACGCAGGAGAGGGGTTTATCCGCCTCGGCGGAGTCAACCCCCCTTCTCCGGAGCAGGCATTCACCCGCGTACGAATGCGCAGGTCACGGCTTCGGGAGCTTACGTTTGCCTGTGGCGTATTCGGATTTCTCCCATTTCACCCATTTGCCGTCTTGGCTTACCAGCTTGGTGACCGGAGCGAGCTCCGTCTGCCCGTTTTGGTCAAAAGCGGTGGTACCGAGAACACCGTTGTACTTAATTCCCCGGATGGCCTTGGCAATGGCCTCTTTGTCGTCGGGGCCGACCTGTTTGATGGCTGCCAGAATGATGTTGGCCGCCTCGTAGGCGTAAATGCCGTAAGCGCCCATGGGTTCCTTGTAGTCCTGAGCGTCATAAGCTTTCTTAAAATCGACACCGCCTTTCAATTCGTCCAGATCGAAGCCGGGTTTGGTGATGATCACGCCCTCCGCAGCCTTGCCGGCCACCTCGTTGAATTTTTCATCCGCGAGACCCGAGACGGCACAAAAAAGCTTGTCAATCCCCAGTTTTTCCTCCTGGCTTCTCGACAGAGCCCCCTCCATGACCACGCCTCCAAAGTAAATCGCCGAAGGATTCAGGCCCTTGATTTTGGTCAGGATGGGCCGGAAATCCGTTGTCCCGGTGGGAACGGCGTCCACTGAGAGGATCTGGGCGCCGTCTTTTGCAGCCAGCTCCTTGAAGGCCTTCGTGTTTTGTTCACCGTAATCGGTTGTATCGGAAATGATGCTAAACTTCTTGTATCCCAGGTCCTGGATGACCCATTTGGCAAAGGGCACGTTCTCCTGAACGAGGGTGGGGCAGTTTCGCGTCACTTCGGGATAGTTATACTCGGTGACCGCAGGGCTGATGGCTCCCCACACCATGAAAGGCACCTTGAAAGAATGAAAGGTATGGATCGTGGCCAGCGCACACGAACTGTTCCAGTGGCCGCTGGCTGCAACGACCATCGGGTCGGACACCGCCTTCAGCGCTGCTGAGACAGCCACCGCGGGATCAGAAGCATCGTCCAGCGCGACCATCTCAATGGTGAATGGGAACTTTCCGGATTTGTTCGCCTCCTTGACGGCCAGATCAAAACAATTTTTCGCCCCATTGCCCTGGGCAGCGTTAGCGCCCGAAAGGGGGCCGAGAAAGGCGATCTTGATGGTTTTTGCCGAGGAAGGACCTACGAACACCAGCATTATAAAAGTGAGACAAACGAGAAAAGACACCATGCCGAATTTCCAAAAACTCCTTTTCATTGTTCTCCCTCCTTATCCGTGAAAAACATTTCCGCCCTCTGTGACTTGCTTGCCAGGCAACCTGCGGCAGAAAGTCCTAATGCAGGCCTAGAAAGGCAAGTCCATTTCCGGTTGCGGACTGGCCAGAGACCTCCCCATGGACCGGCAAAGTGACTTCTCCGCAACCCGCGAAGAAGTTGCAGCTTAAGGCTCCAACTTACAACGCAGAAGTCTAGGAAAAAGGGCAGGCGAAGTCAAAGGGTTTTGAGCTGGGCGTGTTTTCTTCTTGACCCATGGGGGCTCCTGGGTTATGGTCACTATTTGTAACCAAAGTTTAGTAGGTTTGGTGCCGAGACAGGCTTGGTCGAAGTCAAGAGCTGTGCGGGTACGGCCGGAAGTTGGTCTCTGAGGAGTCCGCAACCGGGAATGGCTGAACGCTTTTGAACGCCCTGGGGCGCTGAAGTCATTTTCGGAGTAGGCGCATCACTCTGCGCCAACCGGAGGCGGGACTCTCTGGGGCTACCATCTCGACCCACTGACTTTTCCGCGCCGTTTCATGCCTCTGCAAAAGTGGTTGCGGCTTCGAAGAGTCCAACCTCCGGCTGGGCCACTGAATGGCTGGGCGACTTGCAGAGAAGCCTTATCCTGGAATTCTCATGGAGCATGAGGTTCAGAAAAAGCTGGGGAAGTTTCGGAAGGAGCGGGGTCTCACGGTGAGGCAACTCGCCGAAAGGGCGGGTTGCACGCATTCCTACATTTCCCAGATAGAAAAGGGAATGACCGTGCCTTCCTTATCCATGGTAGGCAAGCTGGCGGCGGCTCTCGGGATCAAGGTGATTGACCTTTTCCATGAATCGTCCAACGGGTCGGATGCAGACTGGTACATGGAGAAAAAAAACCGGAGAACGATCCACTATCCTGACGGGAAAGTGTCGAGCCAGCTGCTGGTGACGAGAATCGCTACAAAGAAGTTGGAACCCCTTGTGAGCATGATTCAGCCGGGCGGATCTTCAGATGAGGCGGAAAAAATGGTCCATCCTCCCGGGACCGAGGAGTTCGTGCTTGTCCTGAAAGGAGAACTGGAGTTCAGAGTGAACGGCAAAGAAATGTGCCTGAAAGAGGGTGACACCCTCAGTTTTGACGGCACATTGCCCCATAGCTGGTTGAACAGGGCGAAAAAGACGGCGGAAGTGCTGTTCGTGTTCAGTCCGCCTATTTGGTAAGCCCAAGACATGGAGCGGGGTATGGAAAAGAAGAGTTATTTCAGTGTCGGCCTGGTGGCGCGGCGAAAGGATGGGATCGCCAAGGTAACGGGAAGAGAGATTTACTCCTCGGATGTTTCCCTTCTCAACATGCTCCACGCGAGGGTGCTCAGAAGCCCTCATCCCCATGCGAAGATCATTTCCGTCGACACCTCGGAAGCGGAGAAAATGGGCGCCTTCTGCATCACCTACAAGGACATTCCCAAGGTCCGCTACAACGAGCGACAGGTGAGCATTCCCGAGAAAACCTACCGGGACAGGACGGTCTTGCCGGAGAGGGTGAGACACGTGGGCGAGGGCGTTGCCGCGGTGGCGGCCAAAACCGAGGCCCTGGCCGAGAAGGCCATGCGGTCCATCAAGGTCGAGTACGAGATCCTGCCGGCGGTCCTTGATCCTTTCGATGCCATGAAAGAGACCTCCACCCGACTGTATGAGGATGTGATGCTGGGGGAGGTGACCCTGCCCATTGAAAGAAACGTTGCCTGTGCCAGGGAGGTGAGCGAAGGAAACGTGGAGGAAGGCTTCCAGGAAGCAGACTTCATCGTGGAGGACGTGTTCACCACGGGCCGGGTTTACCATCAGCAAATGGAAACGAAGTCGGTGGTCTGTAGGCCGGAACCTGACGGGGGCATCACAGTCTGGCCTACGGCCCAATCGATTCACAATACCCGCCAGCTTCTCGGACGCATCTTCAACATCCCCTTGAGCAAGGTGAATGTGAACCGTGTTTCTATCGGCGGGGCCTTCGGGTCAAGCATCCAGATGAACACGCCCATCGCCATCTGCGTGGCCCTCGCCCTGAAGGCGCGGAAGCCCGTGAGGCTCAGCCTTACCCGGGAAGAGGACATGTACGATCACTGCAAGTACCCTTCCTATATTCGCCTTAAATACGGGGTCAAGAAAGACGGCACCATCACCGCCGGCCAGATGGAAACGGTGGTCGACATCGGCGGCCACAACATCCAGGCCTATCCCCTGCTGGGGTGCATGGCAGGGTGGTTTGTCTCCCTCTACCGAATGCCTCATCTGAGCGTTCTGGGAACCGCGGTCTATACCAACAAGGCTCCGGCTTGCGCCATGCAGGGATACGGCAACCCCCAGGTTTCTTTTGCCGTGGAATCCATGATGGACATGATCGCCGAGAAACTGGGCATGGATCCCATTGATGTCCGGCTGAAGAACTATGTGGGTCTGGGGGAGACTTTCTGGGGCCAGGGCCCGACGGTTCGCTCCATCATCCGGAGCTGCGGGGTTGAGGAAATGCTTCTCAAAGGCAAAGACATGATCGGTTGGGACAAACGCGGAAAGCCAAAGGAGAAGACCGGAAGATACCGTCGTGGAATCGGGGTGGGGAGAAGCTTTCACACGTCCGGCACAGGCGCCCCCATGCCCGGAGAAGTGATCGACTACTCCACCGCCATGGTCAAGGTGAACGAGGACGGTTCCGTGGATTTCCTGACCGGCCTGATGTGCCACGGCGGCGGAACCCTGGAGGCATGCGCAAAGATTGTCGCGGAGGTGATGGGGGTGCCCCTGGAAAAAGTGGGCATCTCGCCTTCCAACACGCTGACTACGGGCTATGATGTCTGCACCCATGCTACCAGAGGAGTTTACTGCGGCGGGGCGGCTGTCAAAAAGGCTGCGGAATCGGCCAAGAAGATCCTCCTCGAGTTTGCCTCCAGGCTGATCGAAGTGAACCCCGACGCGCTCCAGATCCGGCCCGATGATGAATCCGGTCAGGGCATTATTTTTCTGGAGGGCGCAAAAGGAAAATCCGTCACCGTGGGAGAAGTGGCCAAGATCGCTCAGCTCAAAGGCTGGGGAACGGCCATCGCCGTTGAAAGTCACAGGCAAGTGAACTGTCCTCCGTGCTTTGTCACCAACTTCATCGAGGTAGAAGTGGACACGGAGACCGGCGTTATCCGGCCCACCAGGGCCGTGGCGGCCGTGGACGCGGGAACGGTGATGAATCCGGATCTCGCGGCGGGCCAGCTTGAAGGGGGACTGTGCCGGGGGGTCGCGTTGGCTCTCCTGGAAGGCACGGAATACGACCTGGAGACCGGGAAACTCACCTGCGGCGCAAGCATGGTGGACTACAAGGTTTACACCTCTGTGGACATGCCCGATGTGGAGAAGTGAAGACCTTCTACGCGAACACCTATGAACCTTCAGGTCCCTTCGGCGCAAAAGGCGTCGGCGAGGCGGCGAATAACTGCACGGCGGGGGCGGTGGCGAACGCCGTTTACAACGCCATCGGCATCCGCTTCAAGGATGCGCCCATGAGACCGGAAAAGGTTCTGAAAGCCTTGAAAGAAAAAGCCGGCAGAGAGAGGTCATAAGCGATCACTTACGTACGCAATAGTTTTGGGCTATCAGAATATCGAATATCGAACAAGAAATAATGAATGCGGAAGGAAAGAGTTATCTCACACACAGCACACAAGAATCACAAAGAATGAAAGAAATGAGACAGGATGAACAGGATAACCCTGGGGCCTCTGTGCGCTCCAGCGAAGCGGGCGTGAGACAGAAAGTGTATTCCTTCACTTTCACTTCGTGATTCGAAATTCTTTCTTCGACATCCGACATTCATAACTGATCCACGGTATTTGTTTAAGTTAGCGCTTACGGGGAAAGGGGGTGATCTAGAATGGTCGATACAAGGATCATAGCACAGGAATTCGATTTCATGGCGCCGAAGAGTGTTTCCGAAGTCCTGGATCTCCTCGAACGGTATGGATCCAAGGCCAAGATCATGGCAGGTGGAACGGATCTTCTGGTGCTGCTCAAGATGGAGAAGATCGCGCCGGAGGTCATCATCAACATCATGAAGATAACGGAGCTGAACTACATCAGAGAGGAGGGTGGCCTGCGCATAGGTGCGACGACCAGGCTGAGGGCGATCAGGGCTTACTGCGCGAAGGAAAGAAGATATGCCGCCCTCCATGATGCCATCTCGGTGCTTGGAAAACCCCAGGTGTGGAACATGGGCACCATGGCGGGGAACCTCTGCAACGCATCGCCTGCCGCAGACACGGCGCCGCCCCTTCTGGTTTACAACGGCAGGGTGAAACTGCTCGGCAAGGCCGGCGAGAGGATTCTGGAGATGGAGGAGTTCTTTAAAGGGGTTAACCGGACGGCCCTGGAAGAGGGTGAAGTCCTGACGGAAATCCAGGCGGAGAAGACCCCGGAGCGCGCAGGAAGCGCATTCATGAAGATGGCAAGGGTCGGCGCCGACATCTCAAAAGTCACCTGTGCCGTGGCAGTGGAAAGGGAAGCAAATCGGTGCTCGTCCTGTCGCATTGCTCTCGGCGCGGTGGCGCCGGTTCCCATGCGGGCAAAGGGTGCTGAAGACATCGTCCGGGGAGCCCGGGTGGACGAAGCGGTCGTTGAAAAGGCAGGCCGTCAGGTGGCGCAGGAGATCAGGCCGATTGACGATGTGCGGTCAACGTCCGAGTACAGGAGAGACGTGACGAAAACCCTGTTCAAAGATGTGTTTTCAAGAGCGTGGCGCAGGGCTGCGGGAGAAGAGGTATGAAAAAAGAAAAAGTGACCTTTACAGTGAACGGAGACGAGCATGAACTGCTCGTGGAACCCAACGCTCTACTGCTGAGTGTTCTGAGGGACATGGGGCTGACAGGTGCCAAGTATGCGTGCGGTGTCGGCCAGTGCGGAGGGTGCACGGTCCTCATGAACGGTGAGGCGGTGTTGAGCTGTCTTGTCCTTGCCGTGGCCGCGAACGGTGCCGAGATTCAGACCGTCGAGGGGCTGGTTCAGCCGGATGGGACGCTTGATCCTCTCCAGGATGCGTTTCTCGATCACGGCGCAATCCAGTGCGGATTCTGCACTCCCGGCATGGTCATGATCAGCAAAGATCTCTTCAATCACAACCCTTCCCCTTCGGAAAAAGAGATCCGGGAGCACATCCGGGGCAACATCTGCCGTTGCACCGGGTACAACAGCATTGTTCGAGCCGTTAAGAGTTGTACTAAATAGGGAGAACAGGGATGATACCCATGGAATACCTGGCGCCCAGGACGCTTGACAAGCTTATCGAGGATTTGAATGGCAAGGCGGGGCAGGTCAAATTTGTTGCGGGATGTACCAATGTGATTCCCGATCTCCGTGCCCGGGCCGTTTCGCCGAAGTTCCTGGTAGACCTCCAGGGTCTTCCAAGCATGTCCGGGATCGTAGAGGAAGAGGGGGCTGTGTCCGTGGGGTCTCTTACCACCATGACCGAACTGGCAGAATCCGGGATTATCAAGACGTGGGCGCCTGCGCTGGCTTCGGCGGCAGGGAAGATGGGAAACCCCCTGGTCAGGAACCGTGCCACCCTGGGAGGAAATCTCGCAGACGCCTCTCCTGCCGCCGATTCGGCGCCTCCCCTTCTTTGTCTCGAAGCCGTTGTCCACACGGTTCAGGCCGGCGGCGGGAAAAGGGAGATCCCCATGGATCGTTTCTTCGCAGGTCCTCATCGTACGGTCTTGGGAGGGGAGGAGATCCTGGAGAGGGTGATTTTTCAGAAGCCGAAAGATCCTTCAAAGAGCGCCTACATCAAGCTGGGGCTCAGAAACGCATCGGCCGTATCCGTGGCGAGCCTCGCTCTGTTGCTCCGAATGGAAGGCGAGGTCTGCCGCGGAGCGCGGGTTGCTCTGGGGTCGGTGGCTCCCACACCCATGCGAGCCTATAGTGTGGAGAAGGCCCTGGAGGGAAGAAAGATCGACGAGAAGATCATGGAAACATGCGCGCACATGATCAGGGACGAGATCTCCCCCATCTCCGACATCCGGGCCTCGACGCAATACAGGCGATGGACCGCATCGGTCATTTTTCGAAGGGGGATCCAGTCGGCGTTGGAAGGGGGTCGAGCATGAAAACCTATCCTGTGGAGATCAGGCTGAACGGCGAGTTGGTGCGAGCGGAGGCAGCGGCCCATGAAACCCTCCTGGACGTTCTCAGAAAAAAACTGGGAGCCAAGGAGGTCAAGAGCGGCTGCGCCAAAGGGGATTGCGGGGCCTGCGCCGTCCTTCTCGACGGAAAGGCGGTAAACGCCTGTCTCGTTCTGGCCGTGCAGGCGAGCGGGTGCGAGGTGGTCACGGTTCGGGGCATCGGCACGGAGGATCATCCCCATCCTCTTCAGGAGAACTTCGTCAAACACGGCGCCATTCAGTGCGGATTTTGCTCGCCCGGGATGATCGTTTCCGCCAATGCGCTTCTTGACAGGAATCCGAACCCGACCAGGGAGGAGATCAGGGAAGGCATCTCGGGGAATCTCTGCCGGTGCACAGGGTTCAAGAAAATCGTGGAGGCCATAGAAGCCACGGCAAAGGGGAGAGTAAGCAGTACGAAGTAGGGAGTATGCAGCAAGAATCGCTGCCTATTGCCTGCTCTTTGTTAGACGTCCAGAGGCTCAGCAGGGGCGTTAGATGAAATCTGACGAGGCAGATTTCATCGGGAGGGAACCGATCATGGAAGAAAACGAGTACAGGATCATCGGCAAGCCTGTGCCCCGACATGACGCATGGGACAAGGCCTTCGGAAAAACAAAGTACGCCGATGATTTCGACATGCCGGGCATGCTCTACGGCAAAGTCTTGAGAAGCGCCTATCCTGCGGCGAACATTCTTTCCATCGAAACCTCGGACGCAGAGAAGCTGCCTGGCGTGGAGGCCGTGCTGACGGCCAAGGACGTTCCCCACAATGAAACAGTAACACGTTTCGGGCAGACCCATCAGGTGGGAGGTTTCGAAGGTCTGTACCGGGTCCTTGCAGACAAGAAGGTGCGGTCCATGGGTGACGCGGTCGCTCTGGTGGCTGCCAGGACAGAGGACATAGCCGAAGAGGCTTTGAGATGCATCAAAGTCAGCTATGAGCCCCTGGCCGGAGTCTTTGATCCCCTAGAAGCCATGAAGCCCCGGGCGTATCAGGTCGGCGAAACCGAGAGCAATGTCATCTGCAACTACAAAGTGAGAAAGGGAAACGTGGAGGAGGGCTTCGCCCGCTCGGATGTGATCGTGGAAAATACCTACCGGGTCCCTCACGTGGAACACGCCTTCATGGAGCCCGAGTCGGGTACGGCCTGGATCGATGAAGACGGCGTGATCACCCTTCGCGTCAGCACACAGGTCATGGAGCACTTCAGGGGGGTTGCGGATGTGCTGGGCGTCCCTCACAACAAGGTCCGGATCATTGTGCCCATGGTGGGGGGCGGATTCGGAAGCAAGGAAGACATTACGGTGGAAACCTTCCTCGCCCTTCTCACCGTAAAGACCAAGAAGCCGGTGAAAATGACCTTCACTCGGGAAGAGTCCATTCTAGCCACCAGCAAACGGCATCCCTATGTAATGAAATACAGGACAGGAGCCAGGAAAGACGGCAAACTTGTAGCCATGGAAGCCGAGCTCGTCTCCGACGCCGGCGCCCACGTCTACCTGAGCCCCTGGGTTCTTCTTTACTCCACGGTGGATGCGACCGGTCCCTACGACATTGAGCACGTGAAGGTGGATGCCTGCACGGTGCTCACCAACAACACCTTTGCGAGTGCCAACAGGGGCTTCGGGGCGCCCCAGGTTTGCTTTGCCTACGAGTCTCAAATGGATGAACTGGCTAAACGTCTGGGTCTGACACCCATTGAAATTCGCATGAGGAACTATCTCAGGAAGGGAGATTCTCTGGCCACCGGTCAGGTTCTCGAATACGGGGTGGAAACAGAGCAGACCGCGGAAAAGGCCATGCAAGCCCTTGGAGAGCCTTCCATGCCGTCTTCGCCTTGGGAGCGTATCGGGCGGGGTCTGGCTTCAGGCATGACAAGCTACGGCAGGATGGTGTTCCTCCACGACACATCGCGGTCTTTCGTGAGCATTGAAATGGACGGGAGTGTGATGGTCAAGTGCGGGGTCCAGGATATCGGCGGAGGGCAAGCCTCCTCCCTGGCCTCCATCGCGGCAGAGATCCTCGGGGTTTCCGTGAAGGATGTTCGGACCTTCATCGGAGATACGGCCCTCACGCCTCTGGCCGGGACGACCACGGCGACACGGATGCTCTACATGTCAGGGAACGCCACGATGAAGGCGGCTGTTGAGGTCCGCAAGAACCTTCTCGACAAGGCGGCCCGGTTGCTAGAGGCAGACCCTGCCGATCTGGTTCTTAAGGACAAGAAGATCTACGTGAAAGGGGCGCCGGCCGAGGCCCTTCCGCTGGACAGGGTCGTCAAGGCCTGCGCGGCTGATGGTATCCCTCTTTACAGTGCGGCCCAGTTCAACGCGCCTTTCAGAGAGCTCATCGACTTCACGACCGGACAGGGACAGGTCTTTCCGGATTTCACTTTCGGCTCCCATGCGGTGGAAGCAGCTGTGGATACCGAAACAGGGAAAGTCAGGGTGCTCAAATTGGTCGCGGCCTATGATGTGGGGCAAGCCATCAATCCGCTCAGCGCCGAGGGCCAGCTTGAGGGAGGCGCTATCTACGGCCTGGGTTACGGACTGACGGAAGAAGTCATCCTGGACCGGGGGGTTACACTTACTCCGTCGTTTTCCGAATATCTCCTTCCCACTGCTCTGGATGCTCCTCACGTGAGGACCATCACGATCGAGTCGAAGGATGGCGCGGGACCTTTCGGCGCGAAAGGAGTCGGGGAACCCTCGTGTTGTTCCATTGCCGCGGCACTGGCCAATGCGGTATGTGACGCCATCGGTGTGAGGATACGGGAACTTCCCCTCACACCGGAGAGGATCCTCCGGGCATTGAAAAAGATCTGATAAACGCCCGATGCAGGTTTTGGCCGCAACCAAACGCGATGCGGGCCGTATACGTTCTTGGCAACTTGCGAAGGGTTGGGGTCTAAAGAAGGGGTCTACACCGTGTGAATCGGAGTGTTTTATGCCCAGTTCTCGAAGCGAGCATGTCATCCGCAGCATTTGCAGGCTTTGCTACAATAGTTGCGGTGTGCTTATAACCATGCAAAAAGGGGTGCCGGTTGCAATACAGGGAGATCCTGAACATCCCTTCAGCAAAGGGAAGCTGTGCCCCAAAGGGTGGGCTTCTCTTGAGTATCTCAACCACCCCGATCGCTTGCTGGCTCCTCTCAAGAGAGCGGGAGACAGAGGGGAGGGCCGTTGGGAAAAAGTGAGCTGGAGCGAAGCGCTTGAAACGGTGGCCACAGGGCTCCGGAAGATTAAAGAGACGTACGGGGCCCGGTCGGTTGTTTTCATGAGAGGCGCTTCAAAAGGGCTTTCCGATGTTCTTCTGGCGAGATTCGCGAACATCTTCGGGTCTCCCAACATCACGTCTCCGGCCCCCTATTGTTTCGTGCCGCTCGTAAAAGGATCAGAGCTCACCTACGGGTTTTATGCCTATCCGGACTATGAACATCCGCCCCGATGCATCATGGTCTGGGGGGTGAACCTTAAGAACACCCGGTTTCCGGACTATGAAGCGGTTCTGGCCGCGCTGGAAAAAGGGACGAAGCTCATCGTCATCGATCCTGTAGAGAATGAGTTGACCAAGAAGGCTCACCTGTGGATCAAGCTCAGACCGGGTACCGATTTGGCCCTGGCCCTGGGTTTAATGAAAGTCATAATTGACGAGTCGCTCCATGATAGGAACTTCGTAGGTTCCTGGACCTTGGGCTTCGAGGAACTGAGGAACCATCTGTCAGGGTACTCCTTGGACGAGATCGAGCGGATCACCTGGGTTTCCCGGGATAAGATCGTCGAAGCGGCCAGAACCTACGGTTCATGCAAACCCGCGTGCATTCCGTGGGGAAACGGCGTCGAGTCAAACGTGAACAGCCTGCAGACCGCGCGCGCCATCTGCATGCTGCGCGCCATTTCGGGGCATCTGGGTGTGCCCGGCGGAGAAGTGAAAACCTCTCGGCCCGGGGGAATCAATATCTGGGGCGCGGACCTGGCGAGTCCTCATCTCATCCCCGAAGAGGTTCGGGACCAAAGGCTCAGCAAGAAGGACCATCTTCTCCCCACAGTCTATTATGCCCTGCCGCAATCCATCATGACCGCGATTCTTCATGATGACCCGTATCCCGTCCGAGCCGCTTATGTGCAAGCGGCCAATCCCTTGACTCACTATCCGAATGCCCGCGAGACCTTTCAGGCTCTTATGACTTTGGATTTTCTTTTCGTGTCGGATTTGTTTATGACGCCTTCGGCTATGCTGGCGGACGTGGTGCTGCCGGCAGCCACTTATCTTGAATATGACAGCGTGGAGCAGCCGTGGGATTTTCCCATGGCTGGAGCCCAGCAAGGGGTCACCCAGGTCGGTGAGTGCCGCTCGGACGGGTGGATTCTAAACGAGCTTGCCGGGAAAATGGGATTTCGCGAGCACGTCTGGAGCGACATGAAGGAGCCTCTCGATCTGGTGCTGAAGGAAGCAGGACTCACTTTCGAAGCATTCAAAAGGATCGGGATCCTTGTGGGTGAGAAAAGGTACAGGCACTATGAAAGAGAGGGGTTCGACACTTCTTCCGGGAAAGTGGAACTCTACTCTCGAAGCCTGGAATCGTGGGGGTATGATCCGCTTCCGGTGTATCACGAGCCCCCAGAAACCCCTCACAGCGAACCTGAAGCCTCGGAGGAATATCCTCTCATCATGACGAGCCACAAGGACGATGTGTACAGGCATTCCGGAGGAAGACAAATTGCCTCTCTGAGAAAGGCCGTTCCCGAACCTGCCGTGAGAATTCATCCCCTTACAGCGGAAAGGCTTCGAATAGAAGAGGGAGAATGGGTCCAGGTCTCAACACGACGGGGAACCATCCGGCTGAAGACTCGCTTGCTGGAAAGCCTGGACCCGCGGACGGTGGTCCTCGACTACGCATGGTGGTACCCGGAAAAAAAGGACAGCTATCTCTTCGCGTGGGATGAGTCCAACATCAACGTGCTGACCAGCAACAGGCCGCCCTTCAATCGGGAGATGGGGACTCCATCCCTGAGGGGTATTTTCTGCAAAGTGAGCAAAGCAGAGGAGTGAAGGTGCGGAAGTTTCCGGAAGAAAGGTTGTATGAATTCAAAGCAAAGAGTCATAACCGCTCTGGAAGGCGGTATTCCAGACAGAGTTCCGGTTTTTGTCATGAGCAGACATTATTCCATCAGACGGAAGAACGTTAGCTTCAAGACCTGTCTGGAAGACTTGAGTGGAGAAGTATACGCCGGCGCCCAGGTAGATTCATGGAAGGCCTATGGGTATGACGGGGTCATGGATCTTGAGGGGGTGAACGCGGAGTCTGAAGCTCTGGGGTGTGTTCTGGATATTTATGAGGACAAGAGCCCTGCGGTGATGAAACCCCGGATTCACCGCTATGACACGGTGAAAGATTTGCAGATTCCTGATTTTGAAAAACTCCCGGTTCTTCAAAGGCAATTCAATGTGGTTAAGGCGCTGAAGAGCCGCCTGGGAGATGAGGTCCCCATCTACGGGAATGTGCAGTGCCCTTTTCGGTCAGCCGCCATGTTGAGAGGACTCAACGACTTTATGCTCGACCTTATTGGAGACCCGGAAGGCGTGCACGAGCTGCTGCGGTTCACCACCGCGATGGCCGTTTCCTACGGAAAAAAGCTCTTCGAATGCGGCACCGATATTCTCATGCCTTCGAACCCCTTGGCTTCGGGAAATCTTATTTCCGTGGAGCATTACAAGGAGTTCGTTTATCCCTATGACAGAGAAATGGTGGCCGCTTTTCAGCGCGAGGGAATCAAGACCATTCTCCACATCTGCGGGAAAACCCAGGATAGACTCAAGCTTATTGCAGACACGGGCTATGACGGCCTTAGCGTGGACAGTGGCGTGGACCTTCGAAAAGCTAAAGAAGAAGTGGGAGGCCGAATTTGTCTGATCGGTAACGTAGACGTCTTTCGCCCCTTGCGAAAAGGCAGCGCACAGGAAGTGCGGCAAAAAGCTCTGGAGTGTATCGAAGCGGCAGGCTCCGGTGGCCGGTTCATGCTCTCTGCGAGCTGCGAGATCATCGCTGACACACCGGAGGAAAATTTTAGGGCTCTCATCGACGCTGCAAGGGGGAACACCTGAAGTTCTAACCGGGAAGGAGGTGGTAGCTGTAGAAACGGACTTTGACAGCGGGGGAGCATTGTAGAACCGTTTGAGATGAAAGGTGACGAGTTTTTGTGAAGTCATGAATGTTGGATAGCAAGGAGGAAATCATGAGATCAAAGATATTGTGCCTGTTGTTGGGATTCACGGTTCTGGGCCTTTTCACCGCAGCAGCCGGACTCGCGGCGGAGTCTTACAAGGTCGGGGCCGTATTGGAAGTGACGGGCGGGCTTTCCTTCCTGGGAGAACCTGCCAAGAATACGGTGACCATGATTCAAAAGGAAATCAACGACGGCGGAGGGATCAACGGCCATCCTCTCGACCTCATCGTTTATGATACGGAGGGCAAGCCCACCCTGACCGTGACCTTGGTACAGAAACTCATCAAGAAAGACAACGTGTGTGCCATCGTGGGACCCATGTCGAGCGGTTCTGCGCTGGCGGCCATTCCCACGATCGAAGAGGCGCAGATTCCCAACATCGCCCTCGGCGCCAGCATGAAGATCGTCGAGCCCCCCAAAAAATGGATCTTCAACACCGTCCAAACCGACACGAATGCCATATCCCGCATCTATGCATTCATGAACAAAAAGGGCTACAAGAAAGTGGGCATTGCCACAGTGACCAACGGCTTCGGAGATAGTGGGCGGGAGCAACTCCTCAAAATCGCTCCCGAATATGGACTGAAGGTTGTTGCGGATGAGAAGTTCGGTGAAAAGGATTCGGACGTGACGGCTCAGCTCGTTAAGATTCAGAGCGCGGGGGCCGAGGCGGTCGTTTGCTGGACCGTGGGGCCGACGGAGGCGGTCGTCACGAAAAACTGGAAACAGTTGGCGATGAAAATTCCCATGTTCCAGAGTCATGGCGCGGCTTCGAAGAAATTCCTCGAAATGACCGGCAAGGACGGAGAAGGGCTTATTTTTCCGGCACCGAAGCTCATCGTGGCGGATCAGATTCCGGACTCCGACCCGCAGAAACCGATCCTGCTCAAGTACAAGAAGAGTTATGAAGCAATGTTCAAACAGGATGTCAGCAAGTTCGGAGGAAACGCCCATGATGCCATCGGGATCGTGATCGATGCACTCAAGGCGGTGGGACCGGACCGGTCGAAAATCCGGGATCATGTGGAAAACCTGAAAAACTGGCTCGGCGTCGTGGGCAAGTACAGCTACTCACCGACAAACCACAACGGGCTGACCAAGGACTACTTCGTCATGGTTCAGGTGGTCAACGGAAACTGGAAACTCCTCGAGTGAGGTTTGAAAGGAGGGAACGGGTTTGACCCGTTCCCTCCGGAATTGAGGCATGGCACGCCTTCACCGATGAAACGTCGGACCATGTGCCACACTGCCGGAATCATACCGCCGCAGGGACAAGAACAGAGGCAGAGGACATTTCGATGAGACGCGTAAAAGAACCTACATACACCCGCTTTATAACCGGGGAGCTGAAACGGTTTGACGAAAAGAACACGGGTTTCAGCCGCGGAGCCCTTGAGGGTGATAGGTACACGATCATGCACGAGCGGAGCATTTCAAATATCGAAAAGCTCATACCGGGGAAAACGATCCTGGATCACGCCACGTGGGTTTCAGGGCGCACAGTAGACTACGTGCTGCGAAAGAGCATACTGGCGCGAGAAACTCCGCCCATTTACAATCACAAGTTCCGGCTCAGAAACCCCGATCCAACGGCAATGACACGGATAATCAAGCAAGCAGCTCGATGGGTCGGCGCGAATCTGGTGGGAGTTGCCAGGCTCAATCCCGTCTGGATTTACTCGCACTGGGGTCAACACAACGCGGCGTACACCAATGCGGCAAGGCACGGGGATCCCATCGAGATCTCGCCGGAGTATGACACCGTCATTGTCATGATCCATGAAATGGGCTACGACATGATGCGGAGAACCCCCAATGTGGAACCTGAAACCGACATCGGCTATTCAAAGGCCGCCTGGTGTGCCACGTCCCTTGCCACGTTCATCGCCGAACTGGGCTACAAGGCGATTCCATCCGTGAATGAGCTTGGGCTCAGCATTCCCATGGCGGTCGACGCCGGCTTGGGTGAACTGGGTAGGCACGGTCAACTGATCACACGGGAGTACGGGCCGAGGGTGAGGATCAGCAAGGTTTTCACCAACCTTCCCCTGGTTCCCGATTCTCCCATCGACATAGGCGTGCAGGGTTTCTGCGAAAAATGCCGGCTTTGCGCAAAGCACTGCCCCAGCAGGGCCCTCATGACAGAGGAAAGAACGGACAAGCCCTGGGACCAATCAAACGCCGAGGGCATGATGAAATGGCCTATCAAGGCCATGAAATGCTTTGACTGGTGGGTTAAGAACGGCACCCATTGCTCGGTCTGCATCAGGGTTTGCCCCTGGAACAAGCCGAACAACGTGTTGCATAAATCGGTGCGTTATCTTGCTGAACGGAACTTTTTGCCCAGTGCGATAGTGTTCATGGATCAGTTCCTGGGATACGGGAAGCAATTGAAGCCGGAGGAAGGAAGCCAGGATCCTTCAGTAAGCATTGTTTAGGATCTGAAGAGACCTCCCCACGGGTCGGCTTTGGACAAACGTTTGGTTGTGGCCTGCATTAGGAGCTTGCCTCCCAATGATTTTTGAAAAGAGAGGTTTTCTGAATTGACTCTATCCTCCCAGTGTCTTCAGTTACTTTTGACCGGGATCACCGTGGGCAGCATCTATGCCATGGTGGCGATCGGGTTCAACATCATTTACAATGCGACCGACGCCCTGAATTTTGCCCAGGGAGAATTCGTGATGCTTGGTGGAATGTCGATAATCATGTTCCACGGAGGCCTGGGCATCAACATGGTCGTTTCTTTTCTGCTTGCCATGATTCTCGTGACGGTGGTGGGCATCCTTTTTGAAAGACTCACGATTCACCCTCTGAAGAAGCCCCCTCTGGTCACCGTGATCCTGATCACTATCGCGGTCTCGATCCTGCTCAAAGGTCTTGCCATGCTCGCATGGGGAAAAGATTCTTATCCTCTGGAGTCCTTTTCAAAAACAAAGCCCATTTTCATCGGGGGGGCGGTTATCAACGCCCAGATGCTGTGGGTTTTGGGGATCACGCTGGCGGTCGTCCTATTGCTGACCTATTTCTTCAAGTTTACCCTCATGGGAAAAGCCTTGAGGGCCTGCGCCATGAACCGTGATGCGGCCGCCTGTATGGGCATCAACGTGAAATGGATGGTTACACTCAGCTTTGCAATGAGCGCGGCGATCGGAGCCGTGGCCGGGATGATCATCACGCCCATGACCCTGATGGAATATGACCGGGGGGCGGTGCTCGGCATCAAAGGCTTTTCGGCTGCGGTGGTTGGCGGTGTCGGGAATTCTATGGGAGCCATGGTGGCGGGACTGACCATCGGCATCGTGGAGTCCTTTGCCGCCGGGTTCGTTTCTTCGGGATATAAAGATGCTTTCGGATTCCTGATCATGCTTCTGGTTCTGTTCATCAGACCCGGAGGCCTGCTGGGCAAGTACGAAATCGAATAGATGACAAAGAAACACACCACATTGCTGGGGCTTCTCGGCGTCACGATTCTTCTGTTCCCTTCACTCTCGGGAAACGTCTATTTTCTGACGGTGATGATCTTCGTGGGCATCCACGTGCTTGTGGCTCTGGGGTTGACCATGCTGATGGGATTCGCAGGACAGCTTTCCCTTTGCCAGGCGGCTTTCTACGGCATTGGCGCTTACGGGAGCGCCGTCTTCTCAGTCAAAGTCGGGCTCCCCACTATGCTTTCAATTCCCTTGGCGGTGGTGCTCGCGTGTTCCGTGGCGCTCGTTCTCGGCATACCCGCGTTGAAACTGAGAGGACACTACCTGGCCATGGCCACTCTGGGGTTTGGAGAGATCGTGAATATTGTTTTCAAGGAATGGGGGAGCATCACAGGCGGGCCTTCCGGCTTCGTTGGGATTCCGAAGCTGAGCTTGGGGACTTTCATGGTGAACAGCGATTTGCGCTTCTACTTCATCGTGTGGGTGAGTGTTCTCCTGATTGTTGCTTTCTTGATCAATCTCGCAAACTCCAGGGTGGGAAGAGGTCTTCAGGCCCTGAAGCGGAGTGAAGACGCCGCAGCCATGATGGGCGTGCCTGTGGCCCGGTACAAGATCAAGGTCTTTGTTCTCTCAGCGGCGCTGGCTTCATTTGGAGGAGCTCTATACGCTCATTATGTGACGGTGATCAGCCCCGAGACCTTTGACGTATTTTTTTCAGTCGTTCTTGTAACCATGGTGGTCGCCGGAGGCCTGTCTTCCGTCTGGGGAGGAGTAGTAGGGGCATTCATTTTCACCGTCCTTCCGAACGTGCTGCAGTCCTTTGAGGACTACAGCACGGTCATATACGGGGCTATTCTCCTTTTTATCCTGATGTTCATGCCGCAGGGGCTTGCAGGCCTGATGGCTGCAGCGGCGGAAAAGGGCAGGAAATTTCTCTTAGGACACTGAAAAGGCAAAATCCATGGATGGGGCTGAATATCTCCTGGACATACGGAATCTGACCAAGCGTTTCAGCGGTCTTACCGCGGTGAAGGATCTCTCTTTCAAGGTCAGAAAGGGACAGATCAAGGCGATCATCGGGCCCAACGGAGCGGGCAAGACAACGGTGTTCAATATGATTTCAGGGCTCCTGAAGCCCTCGGAAGGAGAAAGGGTGTTCAAAGGAGTGTCCGTCGAAGGGCTCATGCCTCATGAAATAGCGGCTCTCGGCATATCGAGGACGTTCCAGAACGTGCTCATCTTCGATAATCTCACGGTTTTTCAGAATGTAATGGTGGGCAGGCACACCCGTTCCAGGGGTGAATTCCTCTACTCCGGACTGGGGGTGCTGGGATCGCGAGGGGAAGAAGAAAAGATCCGGAAAAGGGCCTACGCATTTCTCGAGATGGCTGGGCTTGCCAGGAAAGCATCTGAGATGGCGGGAAATCTTCCCTTTGGGGAACAGAGGCTCCTGGAGATCGGGAGAGCTCTGGCCACGGAACCGGACCTGCTTCTCCTCGACGAACCGGCGGCAGGGCTCAACGAAAAGGAAACCCAGGAACTGGCCGGGTTCATCAAAGACATTAAGGGCCTTGGAGTTACGGTTCTTCTGGTCGAGCACGACATGGACCTTGTGATGGATATCTCCGAAAGCATCCTGGTTCTGAACTACGGAGAGATGATCGCGGAAGGGACGCCGAGTGAGATTCAACAGCATCAGGCGGTGATCGAGGCTTACCTCGGGGGAGGGGAATATGCCTGAAGCGATGCTGGATGTCCGACAAGTTGATACGTACTACGGATCCATCCAGGCCCTGCGGCAGGTTTCAGCAAAAGTGGAAAAGGGACGTTTTGTGAGCATCATCGGCGCAAACGGCGCCGGCAAGTCGACCTTTCTGAAAGCGATCGTCGGGCTGGTCAAACCCCAGTCCGGCCGGATCATGATCGAGGGCAAAGACATTACGCGATTCCCTGCCCACAAGATCATCAAGCAGGGAGTGGTCCTTGTGCTTGAAAGGAGACAGCTCTTCGGACCTCTTTCCGTCTTCGACAATTTAGTTTTGGGGACTTATCGCTTCTCCGGGGAGGAAAGGAAAAGCCAGTTTCAGGCAACCCTGGAGAAGGTCTTTAGCATGTTCGCGATTCTGCGTGAACGATCCGGGCAAAAGGCCTGCACCTTGAGCGGCGGAGAACAGCAGATGGTAGCCATCGGCCGGGCATTGATGGCAAGACCGAGGCTTCTTCTCTTGGACGAGCCTTCTCTCGGGCTGGCGCCCATATTTGTCAGCGAAATTTTCAAGACCCTTACGGAACTGAACAACGACGGCATCACGATGGTCCTGGTCGAGCAGAATGCTCGCCTGGCTCTGGCAATTTCAGATTATGGTTACGTTCTTGATACGGGAAGGGTCGCGACCGAAGGCCCGGCCATGGAGCTTCTGGATAACGAGAAGGTCAAGGCCGCCTACCTGGGTAAGAGAAAATAAAGAGGCATCACGCCTTAACGACGGCCACTCAAGAAAGATAATCATGACCCTCACGATTATTTGAAAAACGCCAAAGTGATACGTAATGAGCCGTTCGATGTGACCATGAAGGGTTGTGCTCGGGCAAATCTTCAAGAACCTCATACAAAAAGGAGAATAAGGCTACGATGACTACGAGACTGACCGTTCTCGCTATTGGTGGAAACTCCCTGATCAAAGACAAAAGCAAGATCGCCCTGTGGTATCAGTATGAGGCAGTGAAAGAAACGGCGGTCTATCTCTCCGATCTGATCGCAGCCGGCATGAACATGGTGATCACCCATGGGAACGGACCGCAGGTGGGATTCATTTATCGGCGAGGGGAACTGGCGGTTCGCGAGCTTCCCCTGATTCCGCTTGACATCTGCGGCGCCGACACGCAGGGCGCCATCGGGTACATGATCGAGAAGGCTCTGCTCAACCGGTTCCGCGAGAGGGGCATCCACAAACGGATCCTTGCGGTGGTCACCCAGACCGTGGTAGACAAGGATGATCCGTCTTTTGTCAGGCCCACAAAACCGATCGGGTCCTTCATGACCGAGGAAGAGGCCCTTGTAAAACAAAAGGAAAAGGGCTGGAATGTGCTGGAGGACGCAGGCCGAGGGTTCAGACGGATAGTGCCTTCGCCGATCCCGAAAAAAATCCTTGAAGTGGAAGCCATTCGATTGCTTGTTCAACAAGGATACGTGGTGATCGCCGCTGGAGGCGGCGGGATTCCGGTGATACAGAATGCAAAAGGAGACCTTGAAGGCGTTGAGGCGGTGATCGACAAAGACCTGGGCTCTTCCCTGCTCGCGAGAAACCTCGGCGCGGACACTTTCATCATTTCCACGGCGGTGGACGAAGTCTACCTCCATTTCGGCGAAGCGAATCAGAAGGCTCTCCGGCACGTGACGCTTTCTGAGATGAAAGAATACATGAAGGAGGGGCATTTCAAGCCCGGCTCCATGAAGCCGAAAGTGGAGGCGATCATCCAGTTCCTGGAAGGGGGCGGTGAAAAGGCGATCATCACTTCTCCCGAGAACTTGCTGAAGGCGGTTCGAGGGGAGGCGGGAACGACGATAACGAAGTGAAATAAGATCCATGCAAACAGAAAGGAGAAAACCATGGACTTTGAAGGCAAGGACATTCTTTCCACGGAGAACATGAGCAGAGAGGAGATCCTTGAAATCCTGCGCGTCAGTGCGGAGATGGAAGAACTGTGCAAGACCCGGCATGTTTCCGACCTTCTGGCTGACAAGGTGGTGGCCGTGCTCTTCCTTGAACCTTCTACCCGGACGCGCCTTTCTTTCGAGACGGCGATCAACCGTTTGGGAGCCAGAACGATCACCGTATCTGATGCGAAGAGTTCTTCCACTGCCAAAGGGGAGACCCTGGCCGATACGGCGCGGACCGTAGAAGGTTACGTGGACTGCATCGTGGTGCGGCAGCCCCAGATCGGCGGAGCCAAGGTGATGGCGGATGCGGTGAAGATTCCCGTCATCAACGGCGGAGATGGTGCCGGCCAGCATCCCACGCAGGCGCTTCTTGACCTGTACACAGTGCAGAAAGAGAGAGGATCGCTGGAACGACTCAAAGTGGCCATGGTGGGAGATCTCAAGTACGGAAGGACGGTGCACTCCCTGACCTATGCGCTCTCGCCCTTTTTTCCCGAGGAATACGTCTTCTGCGCCCCGGATGCCCTTCAGATGCCTGATCACATTATCGACGACATGAAAAAGAAGGGCATCAGCTGCCGTGTGACGGCCTCGATTGAAGACGCCTTGAAGGCCGATGTTCTTTACATGACCCGGATTCAAAGGGAGCGTTTCAGCGATCCTGTCGAATACGAGAAGTTGAAGGGAAGCTACATCCTCACCCGCGCAATCGTGCAAAGAGGCAAGAAGGATGTCACCATCATGCATCCGCTTCCAAGGGTGGACGAGATCACTACGGATGTAGACGAACTCCCCAATGCCGCTTATTTCCGGCAAGCGCACAACGGTGTCTTTGTTCGCATGGCCCTGCTGGCGCTGGTCATGGGCCGGGCATAAGAGGACCGCTCTGCCGGTGGAGATAGACGAAAGAGTCATCGAAAAATACCGGAGGAAGTGAGGCCCCTTACCATGATCGGAAAATTCGAAAGTGGTTCAATGGACCGATGGCCGCATCCTTCCGGCATTGCCGATGTTGGATGCAGCGGTATATCACGAAGTGCCAGGAGACCATCAGGGACAATCGTGGCAAATGTGCCTGCCCTCATGGAAGGAGAGAAGATCTTCCTATGAGAAAACATTCAGGAGAGAGGGAGTTGAGAATCGGAACGAGGGGAAGCCGCCTCGCCCTCATTCAGGCGAACTATGTCAAAGAGAAAATAGAAGAAATGAACCCGACTGTCAGAGCAACCCTGAGAACCATCACAACAACGGCGGATAGAATCCAAGGCTCTCCTCTCTACAGACTCGGCGGCAAGGGGCTATTCCTTAAAGAGATTGAGGAGGCTCTGGCAGAAGGTCTCATTGATTTCGCGGTGCACAGCATGAAAGACGTGCCAACGGAAATCGCCGAGATTTTTGACATAGCCGCCATCACGGAAAGGGAAGATCACCGGGATGCATTAGTTTCGAAGGATCGCCTATCATCCCTCGGAGACATGCCCGGTGCCGCGAAAGTGGCGACCGGCAGTCTCAGAAGGGGGAGTCAGATACTACACGCGAGGCCCGACATCCAGATCGTTCCTATTCGGGGGAACCAGGATACAAGGATCAAAAAGATGCAAGCACAGAACCTGGACGCCGTTGTCCTGGCCATGGCCGGAATCCGGCGGATGGGTTTCAAAGATATCCATGTTTATCCCCTTGATCCTGAAATCTGCCTGCCTGCCGGAGGACAAGGCTCCATTGGGGTGGAGATCAGAAAGAATGACGAAGAGGCAAGAAATCTCATAAGCCCTCTGAATGATTTCGCAGCATCGATCTGCATCCAGGCCGAAAGAGCTTGTCTGCGAGCTCTTGGCGCTGAATGTTATACCTCAGCAGCCGCACTTGCCGAAATTGTCGATTCAAAAATCCATTTAAGAGCCATGGTGGCGGAGCTTGGCGGTCAACGAGTTCTCAAGGAGGAAAGAGTGGGCGGCCTGACCGGCCCGGAATCTTTGGGAATAGAGCTTGCGGATCATCTCCTTTCAAAGGGCGCGGCAGAGATCATCAGATCGCTCAAAGAGAGTTTCTGAGATCGCCACCTGGGCTTTCGCATGTATCAGGGAATCTTGCCCTGCGCCCATCCAATCCGTACGCCCTTCAATATTCCGAGGCGCCGGACCGAAGTAGAATCCGTCAATAATCTGCTCCTGAGCGATACTCTTGTACATCTGGACGAAGTCGCGGCCTTCATTCGGGTCATTCTCAATGAAACTCGTTCCGTCTTTTTGGTTGACAAATAAAATGCTATATATCAAGATCTGATATATCATATTTTATGTTTCATAAGATAACATGCTGAAATCTTAACTTTTATCTCAGTTATATTCGCCCATAAAAATGGCAAGAGGACAACCTTATAGCGTCAGGAAAGCCCTCATGAACGAGAAGCCCTACAAGCCCATTTGGGAAACCATCGCCGATAAGATCAAAGAAGATATTATCACCGGCCTGCACCTTCCTGGACAGAGAACTTAAGGGAAACCGATCTGGCGAACAAATATGCTTCGAGCAAGACCCCCGTTAAAGAAGCGTTGCGGTTTCTGGAAGGAATCGGTTTCGTTGAGATCGTTCCGTATAAAATGACGCTTGTGAAAAGGCTGAACAAGGAGGAGGTGTCGGATCTTTATGGCATCGAAAGCGTGCTTGAAGGGCTGGCCGCGCGAAAGGCAACGCTTCATCTAACCAAGAACAGAATCACCAGAATGGAAAGGTGCATTGCGCAGTTGGAGAAGAATTTTCAGGAGGGCAACCACAGCCGGCATGAGAAAGCGAATATCGATTTCCATTCAGTGATCTGGGAAGCCTCAGAGAGTCAGAGGCTCCAAAATCTCATCAATAGTATCAGGCAACAGCTTCAGAGATTTCGAAGCGTGACCCGGCGGTATCCTGAAAAATTCGCCGACCTTGTCATGGACCACCGAAGCATTCTGGAGGCTTTGGTTCAAGGCGATGCCGGAGAAGCGGAAAAGGTCGTTCGCAGGCATTTCGAAAGAAGCGGTGAGACCATTGTGAGCCTGCTGGAGGCCGAGAAAAGCATTTTGGATTGAACGATGTGGGAAAGGCGGGATTCCGGACGGAAAAAAAGTCTCGCCAGAAGATGACTTCCAATGGCCAAAAGGGATCTGATAAGCGGGACATTCTTTCTTCTCTTGGGGGGATTTTCTATCCTGGGCGCTCTAAAGTTCCCCCTCTGGGACAGATACGGTCCGGGGGCTGGGTTCTTCCCCCTGGTTTTGGGGATCGCTTTTGTCGTTCTATGCATACTTCTTCTCGGAAAGACGGCAGTCCATTTTCGTCGCCCGGAAGGCCGATCAAAACAGCTGGAGACTTCGGCATTTCCCCAAAAGGGAAGATTCGCCATCGTTCTGGGTTCGTTCCTTTGCTTTTGCCTTCTGTTTGAACCGCTCGGTGTCCTTTTGACGGTCTTCCTGTATCTATTCGGTGTCCTGTTGTTTCTGGGAAAGAGGAGTTTCAGAGTCTCAATATCGATCTCGGTGCTCGGCTCTTTGTTCGTGTATGTCGCTTTTGTGTACGCACTGGGTGTTCAGTTGCCCCTCGGTGTTCTGCGTGGGTTCATTTTCCATTATCTTGTTCACTGAGACATGCTGGAAAGTATAGCCATAGGATTTTCCAATTCTCTCTCGCTCACCAACATCCTGTACTGCCTTTTCGGCGTCACGGTGGGTACCGCCGTCGGCGTCCTGCCGGGACTGGGGCCCGTGTCCTCCATCGCGCTTCTGCTTCCGTTTACTTACAAGATCGACCTGCTGCCGGCCATTATCATGCTCGCCGGCATCTATTATGGAGTGCAGTACGGCGGAACAATCACATCCGTGCTGGTGAACATACCCGGGGAGGCATCGACAGTCGTCACCTGCATCGATGGCTACCAGATGGCACGAAAAGGCAGAGCCGGAGCGGCTCTGGGAATCGCCGCATTCGGATCATTCATCGCAGGCACCTTCGGAATCGTCGTGCTGATGCTGTTGGCGCCTCCTCTTGCCAAGGTAGCGCTCATGATGGGCCCTCCGGAATACACGGCCCTGATGATTACGGGGTTGACCCTCGTCATCTATCTGTCCAGCAAGTCCATGATAAAGTCCCTGTTGATGGGCGTTCTCGGCCTCCTGCTGGGAACGGTCGGCATGGACCCTGTGTCAGGACAGATGCGTTTCACCATGGGATCGGGCGTTCTGATCGATGGTATTGACCTGGCTCTGGTGGCCATGGGCCTTTTCGGACTGGCGGAAGCCCTTGATTTGATCGCTGGAGGAACGTCCTCCGGGGAGATTGTGGACAACCGAAAATTGAGCCGCATTCTTCCGAGCCGCGCAGATTGGAAGAAATCCTCCCTGCCCATTGCGAGGGGTTCCATCGCCGGCTTCCTGATGGGCGTTCTGCCGGGAGGCGGAGCCGTCATGGCCTCCTTCATTTCCTATGCCCTGGAGAGAAGAGTATAGAAGCACCCGGAAGAGTTCGGCCAAGGAGCCATCGAAGGGGTGGCTGGTCCTGAGTCCGCAAACAATGCGGCCGCGGTGGGAGCATTTGTTCCTCTCCTGACCCTTGGGATTCCAGCCAATGTGGTTATGGCACTTCTTGTCGGAGCGTTCATGATCCACGGCGTCAACCCCGGACCGCTTCTCATCAAAGACAACCCTACGCTTTTCTGGGGAATCATCACGAGCATGTACATCGGAAATTTTCTGCTGCTCATCCTGAATGTGCCCCTGATCGGTCTCTTTATGAGAATACTTGAGGGTGCCAATCCAGATCCTGGGGCCGATCATCACAATCTTTTGTCTCATAGGCGCGTACAGTATCAACAATAACGTTGCAGGAATCCTCATCGTGATCGTATTCGGAGTGGTCGGGTATCTCATGCGATTCTTCCAGTACCACCCGGCACCTCTGCCGGTTCCGGCTATCTGTTTTCGTCCCCTTGTTAGAAAATTCCCTGCGGCAATCCCTCATGTTTTTTGGAGGATACATCTTCTCATGTCGTTCACAGGCCTATCGCGCTTGTTTTTCTGTTTGTCTGCTGCGTTTCTGCTGTTTTCGCCTTTGATGTCGAAGCTCGTTAAAGCGAGCCGGGCGAAGCCCACACCAAGTACGGATGAATGCTAGCGGCGGTGCCTTTGCCGCTTAACGGACGACAGGAGGATTCAGATGGAAATTGCCAAAGAGATAGAGACGATTCAGACCGATGTCATGGTCATAGGGAGCGGCATGGCGGGCCTCAGAGCCGCCATTGAGGCGAGACGCTCGGGCCTCGACGTACTTCTGGTTGACAAGAGCCTTCTCGGGCGGGCTTCCAGTTCCAGCTATGCGGGCGGGCTGGGACTTGAAATTCTTCCGAAGCATCTGCCCTACCACGGAGCCGGCAAGGAAAAGAAATTCGCCGACTACTTCAACGGCACCATTGAAGAGGTTTTTGACAAGATGCTCGAGGAAGGCGTCTCCATCGGATGGGGTTACCCCTATATCGACAATCAAAGAATCCTCATGACCGTGGCAGTGGACTACAAACTGAGACAGGAGGAGTCAGGGACTTCGGGCTTGAGGATCCTTACAGCCAACACTGTCATCGGGAGGCCGGTGTCCATGGGGGTGCCGATCATTCTGCCCATGGTGGAGTACTTCAAGAAGATGGGCGGTGCCACGATGGAAAAGACGGTGGTCACTGATCTCATCCTTCAAAAAGACAGGGTTGTAGGCGTGATCGGTTTCAGAATGACCAGCCAAAGGATGGTGGCGATTCTGGCCAAGGCGACCATCATGGCGTCAGGAGGCTGCGCCCAGGTTTACAGGCGAACCTATTCCCCGACTCGAATCACTGGCGATGGGTATGCCATGGCATACCGAGCGGGTGCGGAACTCTGGGAAATGGAACTGGTGGCCTTCTGCAACTGGACGATTGCGGAGCCGGGGTGCCCCCAGTGGTGGATCCCTCTTCTCTTACGGACGTGATCTCCGGGAAGCTGCGGAACTCGTTGGGTGAGCCGTTTTTCGAAAAGTACGCCAAAGAAAACGGGTGGCTGGGTCCTAAAGAAAAAAAAAATGAGGAAGATTTAGTTGTCAATTTTTACTATAAACACTTGAAAAAATTCGTCAATGTTCTTATCCTCCTTTCAAATCGTCTGTCAAGAGAAAAATGGGCAGTTGGCGCATCTCTTCGCCATGGCAATGCGAAGCCTTCAGGAAGCTTATGAGGTCTACAACATGATCGTTGTATCCAGGATGATTGCCGAGTCGGGCCAGGCTGCGCACCGAAAGCCGGGGCCTTCATCAAAGACTCGTCTATCCCCAAGAGAAAAACGTCAACTGGCTAAAGAACGTCGTGCTGGAAGCTTCAGAGGGAGGAATGAGGCTGTCGACGAGGCCGGTGAACCTGATCTGGCGAAGACCGCCGGCGGGAGGGCTGAAAGGAGGGAAAGACTGATGTTGGACTTCAAATACGAAATCGATCAGGACAAGTGCATCGGCTGTGAGATGTGCGCGGAGGTGTGTTCCCACCATGGCCATTGATTTTGACGCAGAAAAGGAAAAGGCCTACGTGTTGGATATCGATAGCTGCCTCGTATGCCATCAGTGCCTTGAGGTATGTCCGGTCGATGCAAATCATGATGGAAGGTGGCCTTTCGCAAGAAGATATTGTGACCCATTGAAGGCTGAAAACAATCCAAGAAAGGAGATCGTAATGAAAAAGGTGTCATTACTCTGTCTGTTGGTGCTCGTAGTGTTCCCGGTCGCTGTTGCCACGTTCACCCAGGCGGCAGAATTTCCAAACAAACCCCTTCAAGTGATCATCCCCTATGGCCCCGGAGGAACCCATGACATTGCGGCCCGAATCGTTGACGGCCAACTTCAGAAGGTCCTCTCCGTCCCTGTGGTTCACGTCAATAAACCAGGCGGCGGCGGTATGGTCGGCGGAGTCTACGCTCTCGAACAACCCGCAGACGGCTACACGATCCTGTACGGAGGGCTCACCGTGCTCATTGAGGTGCCGATTGTGACCCCGAACTGCCCTTATACCTTGCAGGATTTTATTCCGGTTGCACGTGTCACTTCCGGTCCTCTGATTCTCGCGGTGGGCAAGGAATCGCCTTACAAAAACCTTGAAGAGTTCATCGCTGCGGCAAAGAAGAATCCCGGAAAAGTGACGGTGGGCACCCCCGGCATCGGGACGAGTCAGCACCTCGTAGTGGCTCTCTTTGCTAAAGAGGCAGGATTGGATCTCAACATCATCCCATTCAAGGGCGACGGCGCAGCAATTACCGCCCTGCTGGGCAACCATGTGGATTCAGTGATAACTTGACTGACTTCGTTGACCCCCCACCTCAAGGCGGGCAGCGTAAAGGCTCTTGCGTCAAGTTCGCCCGTGAGGCATCCTGTGGAAAAGGATATTCCAACCTTTAAGGAGCAGGGATTCGCCAAAATAGGTATTTTGAGCTGGACCGGGGCCTGGGTGAAGAAGGGAACGCCGCAAGACAGAGTCAAAATCCTCCAGGACGCTTATAAGGCAGCTTCCACCCACGAATCCGTAGTCACCCTGATAGAAAAGGCGGGGTCTACCCCGGATTATGCGGGGACCGAGGAGCTTATGAAGATTTTGCCCCAAGAGTACGATGCGATCCTGACTGCTGCGAGATCGGCGGGCATATCTCAAAAGTGAAAAACAAGAGGGCCTGTCTCTGAAGGCCATCTTCGTCAGGTCCGGTCCTCGCCATGCTTCTGATTTCACTCACGAGAGAGGCTCGTGTCGCAATTGGTCATCCCCCGGCTCGGTTCGGGAGCCGGGGGATGCGAGATTTTCCGGAGAATTACTTGGTCTTACCCGATTCCGGAGTTGTCCGCCCGTGGGGGTCTCACAATGCCCTGCATCGTTCGTCGGAGAATGACGGCTTGTGGCACAACTCCGGAAGGCGAAGGGGTCCCTTGTTTATTCCTTGACTCCGCGGGTCCTTTCTTCTACACTGCCTTCCTCGTGCTGACACCGATGGAGGTTAAACATCGGTGTATTTTCGTCGTTTTTCCGGCAAACCGTGAGGGCCGTATTGAGAGATAACCTTGTCTGGATAGACCTGGAGATGACCGGTCTCGATTCCGAGAAGAATGTGATTCTCGAGATCGCAGCCGTGGTGACCAACAGCATCCTCGAGATCGTGGCCGAATGTCCGAGCATTGCCATTCATTATCCGGAAAAGGTTCTTTCCAGAATGGAGGCTTGGAGCGAGGCGCAGCACAAAAAGTCAGGCCTTCTCGAACGGGCAAGAAACTCCCCCTATTCCTGCGCGCAAGCGGAGAGAGAAGTCCTCGCTTTTGTTTCAAAATACTGCCGGAAGGGAAGATCGCCCCTTTGCGGGAATACGATCTGGCAGGACCGCCGTTTCCTGATCAAGTCCATGCCCGCCCTCGAGGAGTATCTTCACTACAGGGTCATCGACGTGAGCTCCGTCAAGGAACTGGTTAAACGATGGTACCCCCAAGTTCCGACTTACCGGAAAAAAAAGGCCCACCTTGCCCTGAGTGACATCAAGGAGTCGATCAACGAACTGAAGTATTACCGCAGAAAGGTCTTCCCGGCCACACTTAAGGGGTGATGAAAAGCTCACCTTTGCACAGATGACACAGTGGGTTCTGCCAGCCTATCTCTCCCCTGAGATGCATAAGCGCTAAGTTAATCGACCGATGACACCTTTTCTTCCGTTCCAAGGCTCCCGGTTTTCCTCCGCCCTGGGTTTTTGCAACGAACCCCATGTGTCAAGTATGGGTAAAGATCAGACCGGAATCTCAAATATCTTCTGGGGCGATCTGTGTAAAGCTTCGATGCCTGTTTCCGTGATCAGATAGTTGTCGCAAACCCAAACCCAGACCTTGTCCGAGCCGATGATGGGGTGGACCGTGATATTCATCCTCGCCTTCAGCTTCATGGGTTCGTCGTCACGGATGGCGGGTCTTTCCACCAGGTCATAGCCCTGGCCATGTGCGAACAGCCGTGTTTCGGGCAACTGGCCCTTGCTCGTCAAGAATTCATTATTCGCGTTCCAGATGTCCGCAGGGTCTGCGCCAGGTTTGAGGAGTCCCAAGGTGACCTTCTGCGTTTCTTTGCAGAGTTCATAAGCCTCGGAAAGCTCCCCGGGCGCTTTTCCCAGATAGTAAATCCTCCCTATCTCCGCATACATTCCTCCCGGTCCGTTGACTTCGATCATGAGAGTAAACTGATCCCCTTTTTGCACCGTGCGATTCTGGAAGTGCCGTTTCTGCATGGGAACAGGGCGCCCCGGTGTTCCAGACGCCCCGATAACCAACTGTTCTTCGCTTCCGAGAGAAGTCACCTTGTGAACGATGTCGGCAATGATCTCAAAATCTTTTCGTCCCGGTCGAATGACCGTCTTCGCATACTCAATCGCCTGATCCTGAAGGGCCGTCGTCCTCCTGATGAAGCCGATTTCCTCATCACTCTTGACCGCTTTGATTTCGTCCACCAGGTCAGAGACTTCCTGGAACGAGGCTCCGGGCAGATTCTTCGTGAGATGTTCGTAGAAGGTCGCCCCCATGGTTCCTTTTCCAAGAATCCCGATCTTTCTTTTGCTTTTTCCCTTAAGGACTTCCACGGCAAGTTCGGCATCGTAGGTGTTGCTGTAGGCAAGGCTCCGGAAGTAAGGGGCGGTCAGTCGTTTTTTTACTCCCCTCATGGTCCAGGCAGGCGGGCCGAGATCTCCCGGAGGTTTTCCGCCGCAGGTGATGGTAGTCATTTCGTCATCGACAGGAAAAATCACCGTCATGGGGTAACCGTTTCGAGCAGGAATGTCGGTAAACCACTTGACATATCCTCCAAGCCATTCATCGGCGTTCTGCATGACCAGGTAATCGACCGACTCGACCGCCATTCTTTCTCGGACGGCTTTCCACCGTCTTTCCAGTTCGGGGGTGGATACGGATTGGGTCAGTATCTCTTTTGGATCGTTCATTTTCGATTCACTCCTTGCATCATCAAAGATTTTTCGCGTACCGCTCCGAAGATAGGGGCTGAGGGAAGATTATTCTTTACGAAGTGATCACCTTCAAGTCAAGAAAAATGGCTCACACAGGAATCTCCACGATCACCTGAGTTCTTTTTCCGGACGACTCGATCGTGAAAGTCCCGTCGAACTGCGCGGCCCTTTCCCTCATAATGGTGAGCCCCGGGGAATCGTTTCCGGAAAGGCGACCTTGCTGATTCCCGGCGGCGTCAACCCCCACCCGCCAGGCGAATTGGTGTGATGGACCGCTAGCAGTTCTCTTGAATCGAGTAGGCATTCAGTGGCGTTGTGTCAGAGCACGGGGGTCTCGTTCCCTTGAAGTACCAGTCTTGACACTTCTCGCAAAGCGCTGAGACATTGTATTCCAGTATGGCTGAGTTGCTGGAAAATCGGGCCGCCGGCTTGCCGCAGACAAGGCAGGTGGCCGTTGCCTTGGCTTTCATATAGCGAACCTTGTACTTGGAAGAAGTGAAAATAGCGAAAAGTTCGTCTAACCCTTGCATTGTCCGGCCCTCCTGTGAATCGGTTATCACGGACTTGAATCCCCGCCACCATGTCAAATGACGCATCCAAAAACAATGGGGTCAATTCTGTATTTGAGTCTACTGCTTCCCATTTCATATGCCCAGAAGATTCATAAGAGCCCTCTGCCTGTCCCGGCCGGATCCGTCTTTACTTCAGCCACTTCGACTCATCCACTTCCTTGAAAGGAGATCTCTTGAAGCGTGGAAGGGCGCCGTCTTTTCGCACCTTATCAGCGGGGGAAACCCCTGGCTCCGAGCGTAGTCGAGGAGAACAGCGGGAGGGGGCAAGATCCCCCGCAGATAAGTTGCTGAAAAGACCAGCCCGTGAGCCTCGGAACGCAAGAAAAGTACTCCTGTCTCCGATATCGGCCTTCAGACATTTTCCGTCTTCGGCGGGATCAAAGCCCTGAAGAGGCGCTATATGAAATCTGCGACATCGGATTTCATTTCATTGCGGCCGGAGGACTGCGCCGGAGGATCCTTCCAGAGTTCGACCTGGACCAGGCAGGAGTTTGCCGCGTGGCTGTGGGATTTCTTGATCATCATCCTGCTGGAGGTGAGCTGGTTGATGCAGCCACCCCGGTCCGCTGAAGCACCCGGCTTTCCCAGCGGGTCGTACACGGCCGAAGACTCATAAGAATGGACCGTCCCGGGCCGCACCCTTTCCGTTACCTGTGCTGCACAGATGACCGCGCCCCTATCATTAAACACCTTCACCAGATCGTTCTGCCGGATGCCCCGTTCCGAGGCATCGCCGGGGTGGAGACGAACAATCCAGTAGTAGTAGCCGTCAATCAGCACCCGATGGTCCTTCACATCATTCACCACGCTGTCTTTTCCGTCGCCCATGGTGTGGAAGCTGAACCTCGGGTGGGGTGAAATCATTTGAAGAGGGTACTTGGCAAAAAGCTCGCTCGTATGGTGCCCCTCCCAGGAAGGCACATACTTGCTGATGACAGGCCTTTCGGGATCATTCGGGTCGAATCTCTTCAGGCTGGAACATTCGAATTCGATCTTGCCGGACTGTGTCTGGAGCCCCATCCCGAACTGCTCGGTGTAGTCGCCGGGCAGAGGGGATACCTCGGGCGTATCTTTGAGCCGGCTTTCGGAATAGGACCGGAAAGATACGGGCGCCTTTCTCTCCTCCGGCGCGGGCGGGATGACAAAATAGCCTTTCTTGAGGAACTCCTTCCATGAGATGTATTTGGGCAGGTCCGTGGCCTCAAACAGGCGCTTGCACCAGTCCAACTCCGTCACCCCTTCTGAAAAGAGACCGTAAAGTCCGAGTTTCTTGGAGAGGTCACAGAAGATCTGGAAGTCCGACTTGGATTCTCCGAGCGGCTCGATGCATTTGTGCTGGAGCACGGCTACCCGGTGGTTGCACTGGTTGAAGCTGTGCTGGATGTAGCCTCCGCAATTGGCAAACTCGCTGATGTCCCAGCGCTCGAAACTGGAGCAGGCAGGCAGCAGGATGTCGGCAAACTTTGCTTCCCCTTCGAACCATATGGACTGGTTCACCACACATTCGAGGTTGTCCGAACGGTAGGCCCTGGCGTAGCGGTTGGTGTCGCACATGGTGCCGAAATGGGAGCCGCCGTACTTATAGTACAACCTGACCGGAGCACTACCCGGCGAGGGGTACCCGTATTCCAGGAACTGGCCTTCGATGGTCTTGGGGTCCGTAGAATACCCCGAGGTGCGGCCGTCCAGGATGGCCTCCGGAATCCGCAACCTGGGCACCCTCTGGTATACCGTGTTCACGGTGGCAAGCTGGGGCATGCGCTGATACATGTTCACGGCCAGGGCGGTACCCTGCAAATCTCCTGACATCACGCCTTCCGCATAGCCCGGGAAGAAGAAGTGATGGTCCACCGGCGTTCCCTGCTGCATGCCGCCCATGTTGACGCCGGGCTTGCCGAGACCCTGCATGGCCATCAGGCACACCATGGACCTCGCCCACTCGTTTCCCGTTGCGCAGCGGCAGGCTCCCCCGAAACCCGTGATTCCGCCGGCAGCCAGGTAGGTGCGCTTTGTCCCCCATTCCCTGGCAAGGGCTTTCACGTCTCTTGCCGGAATGCCCGATTCCGCTTCCTGCCACTCGGGCGTCTTCGGGCAGCCATCATCGCTGCCCAGGATATAGTCCCGCCACTTTTCGAATCCCACGGTCAGCGTTTCCACGTACTCCTTGTCGTAGAGTCCCTCGGTGATCCAAACGTAGGCAATGGCAAGGGCCAGCGCATTGCCTGTGGCAGGTCTGGGAGCGAACCATTTGCCGCCCAGAAACGCCGCGGTGTGATTAAAGTAAGGATCAATGTGGACAAATTTCACTCCCAGTTGCTTTAACCACTGGCGCCGCACGGTCCCCTCAAACGCGGCATAGACTCCGCTGGTGGCCTCCGGATCGCTGGACCAGAAAACCACCATCTCGCAATGCTTGAGACAGTCCTCTACGGTTCCGTAAGCCTCGGACCCGCCCAGACGCATGCTCTGGCCCCAGTGATGCATGGCGCCCCAATACCACCCTTCCCAGCTGTCGGGGTTGTGGACTACGGGAGTGAACCCGATCAGGTTGAAAAACCGGATTCGCGCGCTCAGCCAGTATCCCAGGTGTCCCCATGTATGGTGCGAGCCGGTTCCGTTCATGACGGCGCCGGGTCCGTGCTCGCGCTTTACCCGCTTGATCTCGCCGGCCACCAGGTCCAGCGCCTCGTCCCACGAGATCCTCTCGTAACCGGAGGTGCCCCTGTTGCGGCAGTTCCTGAGTCCCTTGGGGTCGAAGTCCACCCGCTTCATGGGGTAGAGCAGCCGGTCCGGAGAGTAGAGCATCGACTTCCAAGCAAGGGAATGGGGCGAGATGGTTGTCTTGCGAGGCGGAGTGAACCTCTTCCCTCTGGCCTCAATGGTCCAGGGCGCAGCATCCCCCTCCTCGAAATCGATTGGAGTGATGCGAAGGATTTTGCCTTGTTTCACGTGGACAAAGACGGGTCCGCCGTTGGTATTGCTTGTGTACCGCTTGACACCCTTTCTCGTCTCCCTACCGTATTTCAGTCCTGCGGAGAGCATGAGGCTGAGAGTCTCCATGAACCAGGAAGTTATTTCGTCAGGACCCTCCAGCCCGATCTGGAAATTTTTCATGGCGTTGATCTGTTCAAGCTGACTCCTGCCGGGTCTCATGAGACGAAGGGCCAACTCGGCGCTGTCATAGGTGATCGTCATGTCCGGACCGGAATGAATTCCCTGCTTGGAGCGGACCTTGCCGTCCTTGAAGATGAAGTATCTTCCCTGGGAATGGTCCCGCAGCTTGATCTGGGCGATGAGGTTCTTTTGCTTGAGTCGAGACCGGAAGGCGGGATGCCTCCTGGCCGAAAGGTTCATCAATTTTCCGAGGCCCAGAAGCAGAAAATAAAGCTGGGTCTTTGCGAATGCCATAATCCTTTCCTCTCTCTGGAGAAACTTGCTGTTTCAGCCACCCAATGCAGGCCTTCGACCCCAACCAGACTCCGTGCCGGCCAAGCTCGGGGGGGTGGTCTCTTCCTGAAATCCGACTCCATCGGATTTCAGATAATTCCCGCCTTCGGCGGGGAAGAAGCCCCGAAGGGGCGTTATATGAAACCTGCCTTAGCAGGGTTCATTTCCGGTTGCGGACTCGTCAGAGACCACCTCCCCTGGCTTGGCCTCAGAACTTCTCCGGCTGCCGGCCTTCTCCTGCCGGTCTATTCCTCAGCAGGGTAACGAACAGCGCGTTCCCATCCGGGCAAGAACGCTTTTTCCTGACCCTCGCAGACCAAGACCCCGGAGATCCTGGCGGCCTCCGCCTTCAATGCCGGAACAACCATGATGTCGCACTTCTCCATGATCCTCTCGCATGGTCCTGCCACCACAATGGATGCTACGGGTCTTCGCTCATCGTCAAAGATGGGGCATGCAATGGCCCCGGTCCCCTCGTCGATCTCCTCCCGGTCATAGGCGACTCCGTTTTCCCTGATGCGCAGCAATTCCTTCTCCAGTTCTTTCCGACCGGTCATGGTGTTGGCGGTGAAATGCTTCAATCTCCCGGGGAGAAGCCTGGTTCTGTCTTCGCGAGGCAAAAAGGCCAGAATGGCCTTACCTCCGGGCCGCTGCATGGATGGGAAGGGGAGTCCCCAGGGTGCCGGCCAGGCGCACCAGACGGGGCCCCTCGGCAATGTACACCATGGCGGTGCCGACCGTCCCGGAGAGCACCTCAAGAATCACGGTTTCTTTGAGCCTGTCCCGCAGGTCATCCAGAAAAGGCTTCGCGGCATAGACCAGGTTCGTTTTGAGGGATCGACGGAGAACGCCGGATAACTTCATGATCTCGGGACCGAGGGTGAACTTTCTCGTCCGGGCGTCCTGGTTGAGAAACCCATGCCGGGCCAGGGAGAGAAGAATGCGGGAAACGGTGGCCTTGTGAAACCCGAGCTTCTGACTGAGCTCAATCGTTCCCCACTCATGGCTGTAGGAAGCAAAAGAGGACAGGATGATCAGGGTCTTGTCCACGGCGTTGTTTTTAGGGGGCTGCGATCTCATAATACGAGATAAAGTATTATAATACGAGCCATCCTACCGCCCCGGTAACGGGTCTGTCAAGGCCTTTTCCCCGATGAGGAACTTCTGCCTTCCCGTCAAGTGTATGGAGGCTCGGCCTGGGGGTGGTCTCCTCAGAGCCGAGTTAGAACAAATAAGAAGTATGCACTAAGCAGTAGATAGCATTTTTCTTTGCTGCATAAAGGTTATCGAATTTGAAACCGAACGCTCTTCCTTGAGACAGTAGATGGATCACCGCCCGGGCCGCCGCCGATGACGACCACATCCCAGTCTCTCATCACCTGAAACCCTCCTTTACACTCCCCGTACGAGGTGGTATGTTTTCATGATGCACCAAATCGAGGAGTACGTCTATGCCTATCGTTTGTCCTGTGATCGTCGTTCCGGGCATTACCGCAACCTACCTGACAGACGAGTATCCCCTGCCTCCGGAAACGGTATGGAAAGTCCTCGAAAAGCAGTATGAGAGAATCGCGCTTCACCCCAATGATCTTCGCTATGAAGCACAAGAGCCGGTCCGCCTGAGGACAGGACAGGTCTTCGAGGTCGCCTATAAAGAGCTCGTGGAAGAGCTTCGTTACAACCTGAGATCACGGGAAGACGAACCGGTCCCCGTCTATCCATTCGGCTATGACTGGCGATTGCCCCTGGAAAGGGTTGAAAACCAGCTGGATCAATTCGTGGACGAAGTGATCCAGCGCACGCTTTTGCTCCGGCACTATCACAAGGCCGGATACGGCCAAGACCCGAGGGTCAATCTGGTTGGCCATTCCATGGGAGGTCTCATCATTGCAGGTTATCTGGAAAGAAAAGGAGCAAAAGCTCCGGTGCATAAGGTGGCCACTCTGGCAACCCCTTATCAGGGATCTTTCGAAGCGGTGATCCAGGTAGCCACGGGTACGGCCAATCTCGGCACTTCCCCTCCCAGTTCCAGGGAGCGTGAGGCGGCGCGGCTCACTCCTGCCCTTTACTATCTCCTGCCGGGCTTCAAGAGCGGGCTGGAGGTGGAATCGGGGATCCCGACGTCGCTTTTCGATCCGGGAGCCTGGCAACGCAGTGTCGTGGAGACCATCGCACAATTCATCCGGTTCAAAGGTCTTCCCTCCAAACAGCGAAAGGAAGATGCTGAGGCACTTTTCAGCAGGCTCCTGACCGAGGCCCGGCGACATCGTGACCGGATCAACGGCTTCAGACTGGAACGGGTGGGACTCAAAACAGCAGACTGGCTGGCGGTAATAGGAGTTGATGCCACCACGAGGGTTCGTCTCAGAATCGTAAAACGCGGGGGTGGGCCGGATTTCGTCCTGGCATCCAGGGATCGCATGAACGAGTGGGCCGCACAAAAAGACCCTCTTCTGCGTAGACTGACTGGAGACGGCACCGTACCTTTCGAGGGAGCGATTCCTTCCTTTCTCAAGGAAGAAAATCTTGTTTGCGTTACACCTGATGACTATGGATACTGGGAACTTGAAGATAAGATCTTCACCCAGGCAGCGGGCTTCCACGGCATCTTGCCCAACATGGACATGATCCACCGCATGCTCGTGCGGTTTTTCCTGGAACGCCCTGACGTGCGGGGCAACACATGGGGCCGGCGAGTGCCCGGGGTAAAGAAGTGGCAGCCACCCCTGGAGTTGCGGGAAAGAGAGGAATGAATCGCTTCCCCTCGTGAATTCTATCAGAGTGCACAATATGGAAAAGACCGCTATCATACTGGCTCCCGACCAAAGAGGGCTTCAACTCATCTACGGCACTCCCGCGGTTCGAAGGCTCATTCTTCTTGCGCAGCGCAAGAGGTACGGTTCAGTGCGGGTCGTCGGCCGCTTGAAGCCCTACGTTCCGGTACTGTCCGATCTCCTCCCGCCCCATGCTTTCCACGAAGTGGAAGACCGATCATCGCTGGCCCAAGTCATGGACGACCTTGGTTTCAAGGATGAAGAGAGGGTTCTGGTCCTGCGAGCGAATGTTGTCGTTGATTCCTCTTCCCTTTCCCGTCTGATCGAGGAAGAAAGCAAGAAGAAGGTTATCTTCCTGTCAGGCGACGGAAAAACCGCACCGGACAGCGTGTTTCTGGCAAGCCCCGGAACTATCCTCCCGATCATGCAGGCTCTATGGTCCGGCGAGCCCCTCGAAGCCCGGATCATCGAAGAGTCCTCCTGCCTGAAAGGCGCCGACGGTCTGCCGCGCGCCATCGGTGAAGGGGAGCGGAGCGCAGTTTCGGAGGATCGTTTGATGAAAGCGCTTGCCGGCCAAACGGAATCCGATGACGGTTTTCTGGCCCGAACCCTTGATCGACGTGTTTCCCGCTTTTTCAGCAGAAGGCTCGCGCACACTCGAATCACACCCAATCAGATCACGATCATAGGCGTGACCATCGGATTACTCGGGGCCTACTTTCTGGCACAGCCGAACTATGGGGCCAGGTTGCTCGGCGCTATTTTGTTCCTGTTTTGCGTGATCGTGGACGGCGTTGACGGTGAAGTGGCCCGCTTGAAGCTACAAGAGACCCCGTTCGGGCACTATCTGGATATCGTCACAGATAATGCGGTTCACGTTGTCCTGTTCGTGGCCATCGCGCTGGGCCTCTACAGGGAAACGGGAGATGCAGGGTACATGCGGGCTCTCCTTTTTCTCCTGGCCGGATTCGTGGCATGTGCCGTGTCCGTGTACTACGTTATTTTGAAAAGAGAGCCTGATGAACTGAGACAATCACCCGCAACCCTTCGACTCATGGCCCTCGTGACCAACCGGGATTTCGCTTATCTTGTGGTGGCTCTTGCGCTTGCAAACCGCCTGAGCTGGTTTCTCAAGGGTGCCGCGGTGGGGACCTTTCTTTTTGCCGCCGCCCTCTGGGCCGTGAGTATCCTTGGCAACCGGGCCGCTGAGGATCAAACCCCATGACCAAAACCGGGACGTTCCTCATCGTGACGGGAGATGATTTCGGGCTTTCGTCTTTGGTGAATGGAGCGGTCATTCGGGCTCACAGGCAAGGGATACTGACGAGTGCAAGCCTCATGGTCAACGGGGGCGCCTTCCACGAGGCGGTAGCTCTGGCGAAAGACAATCCTGAGCTGGGTGTAGGGATCCACATCACCCTGGTGCGCGGAGCTTCCACCCTTTCCGCGAGAGAACTAACTCCTCTCGTGGACGGGAGCGGCCGATTCTACGAAGAGCCTGTCAGAGCAGGCTTGCGTTATTTCTTTCAAAAGAAGGCGAAGCCTCTTCTTGAAAGGGAAATGGAGGCTCAAATTCAAAAATTCCTCTCCACCGGTCTCACCCCTTCCCACATGGACGGACACCTGCATTTCCATGTGCACCCGACCATCCTGGAGATCCTCCTGGACCTTGCCGGGAAGTATTCTATTCCGGGGTTCAGGCTTCCCAGGGAGCCTCTGGCCGTCAACCTCCGGGCGGACCATCGAAATCCTGGAATGAAATCTTTGTATTTTCTTGTGTATCGATGGCTTTGCTCGCATGCGGAAAAAAGACTGCGGCCCCTGAGTATGCTGTTTCCCGATCGCTTCTTCGGCTTGCTGGCCTCGGGGCATATGACCGAATCTTACCTTCTCAGAATCATCGAAAGTCTGGGGCCCGGAATAACGGAAATGGGCCTGCATCCGGCGCTCGCATTGCCGCCGGAGCTCAGGCAATGGGCGCCCCACTATGAATACGAAAAGGAACTGGAGGCTCTGCTCAGCCCCAGAGTAAGAGAGAGAATCGAGGCGAGGAATATTCAACTAACGAACTACCGTTCCCTACGCCTGCACAGGGTTTGGGGACGGACAAATGCCTGAAGGAGGAATAAGTAGGAGGGAGAAAAGCAAAGCAAATGAAGCTGTTCATCATCCAACCATCTCACCATAGGAGCAAGTCCAACCCGGCGCTCCATAAAACCAGAAAGCGGACTCTGGTGGCACTGACCCTGCCTTACCTGGCCGGCCTCACCCCTAAGGAGTGGGACGTCACCCTTGTCGACGAGCAATTGGAGGATATCGATTTCGAAGCGGCCGTGGATCTCGTTGCGATCACGACCTGGACCATTAATTCCTTCAGGGCCTACGAGATAGCGGATCGTTTCAGGGAGCGAGGGGTCCCGGTCATCATGGGCGGCCCCCACACCTCATTCTATTCCGAGGAAGCAGCCGAACACTGCGATGCCGTGGGCATTGGAGAAGGCGAAACCATTTGGCCGAAGATGCTGGAAGACGCCGGCCGAGGACGGCTTCAGAAGACCTACCGTACCGAAGGCTTCCACCCCCTCAGCCGTCTTCCCTTCCCGCGCTACGATCTCCTGAATCTTCGAAAGTACGGCATCATAAAGACCTTCTCGGTGCAGTCTTCCCGGGGATGTCCGTTCAGGTGTGAGTTTTGCTCGGAACGGTTCTATCTCGGCCACAAATATCGCTACCGTCCAGTGGAGGATGTAGTCGAGGAAATCAAACGCAACAAGGCGAAGAACATTCTGTTCGCGGACAGTAACTTTGCCGGCAAGATAGCTCACACCGTGGAGCTTATGGAAGCGCTCATCCCTCTTAAGATTCGCTGGTCAACCCTGTGGTCTGCATACCTCTGCAAGAACCGGGAATTCGTGGATCTGGCCAAGAAGAGCGGTCTTCTCCACGTGAACCTGGGAATCGAGAGCATAGACAGGTCCACCCTGGCCGGCATGAACAAGAAGGTCAACAGGGTGAAGGAATACCAGGAAATTTTCCGGACTCTGAGGAGCAGGGGCATCAGCTATTCGGTTAATCTCATCTTCGGCTGGGACACTGAGACCAGGGACGTGTTCGGGTCCATCCTGGCCTTTCTCATGGAGCACAGGGTCCCGGTGGCGTACTTCAACATTTTGACCCCCCACCGGGGAACACCGCTTTACGATACCATGAAGGCGGAACAGCGAATCCTCGACGATCACCATATGGGCAGGTGGCCCGGGCTCCATTGTTACATCAAGCCTTCCTATTGCTCTGCGGAAGAACTGGAGGAATACGTAAGGAATATCTACAAGGACTTTTACCGCGTCCCTTCTATGATCAAGCGTCTGCCGTTGCCCCTCACCAAAGCCAACATCGCCTCGTGGGTGGTGAACCTCTCTCAAAGGAAAGTGTCTCGAGCGGGTGCAGACATGGAGAACTTTGACGACTACTAAAGCTCTACCATTTTTCCCCCTTTGAGGACGCGAAACCTTCGCTCCTTCCAGCGCACGGTATCCGTCAGAAAGCCGAGCGACCAGATCAGGGTGTTCATAAGATCGTTGAAAGGAATCAACCACAGATACCGGTTCAGTTCCCGGTTATGGATCGTTGTCCTGTTGAGAAGGCTTGTGCTTAGGATGCGGACAGCGCACACGGTGGCGAAGAGCACCCAAGAGGACAAAGAGAATCTCTCCACCACAACCAGCAGAAAGGCGAGTGAGACCTGATGGGTGAGAAGGGAGCCGAGATAGCCCAGGGGCCGGCATACCCTCTGGGTGATCGCCGCTCGCAGTTGTTGGAAAAAGTATTGTTTGAAGGTCTTTGTCTGTGAAACCTGCTCGATCATAGCATGAGACAAGTGGATCTCATAGCCCTTCTCGTGAATCCTACTCCCGATTTGATAGTCATCAGCCAGGTAATCGAGGAAAATTTCCATACCCCCGAGGCTCGCCAGTATCTCCTTGCTCGTGCAAAGAGTGGCTCCAAAGGCATAGCTCATTCCTTCCATTTTTCGGCTGAAAAGCACGTTGGGAACAAAGACGGTCTGGACGGTGAGCGCTTGAAGACCCGCGAAAAGGCCGGCCAGATGGTTGTTTCGGTAGAGGGCTGTGACAAGCCCCACCCTTTGCTGCAAGAAAGGGGCGACGGTCTGCCTGAGATATCGTTGTGTTTCCACCCGCATGTCGCTGTCGCTCACCACCAGCACTGAATACTTGGCCTTCTTCACTGCGGCAATCAGGCTCCCGACTTTGTAGTTCGGGCCCCTGTTTGAATCGGCGAAGACCCAGACCATGTCCACCCGGGGAAACCGGCTTTTCAATTCTTCAAGAAGATGGATCAGGTCATCGCTCCCTGGAGGAAGCACGAACACGAGTTCGAAGACGGGATAATCCTGCACGCAAAAGCTCATGAAGTTTTCCAGGTACCCTTCTTCCATGCCGGCCACGGGCTTGATCACGGAAACCGGGGGCAAGTCGGCATGCTCAGGCTCCATGCGCTCATTGGTTTGAAAAAAGGCCCAGGTACAATAGGCCGCATACACGGCATAGCCTGTCGAGAGCAGGACAAGAAAAAAAAGAAGAAGACCTACGACCTCCAAGGGAACGGTGATCTCCTTTCTGTTACGGGGTGGTTTCCGCGGCGATGGCTTGTTGCTGTAGCCGCATTTTTTCAAGCAGAGCACCGTAGGATTCACGCTTTATCACCCTGGCAAAAGAATTTTGATAATTTTCCACGATACTGACGCCGTCGATCTTCACGTCATGGACGCGCCATCGTCCTTTTGCGGGCGCGAGGAAGTAATCCACAGGGATCTGCTCCTGGGTTCGGAGGATGACGGTTTTCACCACGGCCGCATCCTTCCGGGCTTCTTCCTCGGCGTAGCGGATCTTTTCCTGTTTGAGAAAATTCAGCACCAGCCTGGTATAGGAGTCCTGGAAAAGGTCCCTGAAAATGCCTTTAAACGCGACACGCTGCTTTTCATCAAGGTCAGTCCAGTAAGAACGGAGTGCCGCCTCCGCCATTCTGTCGAAATCAAAGTTTTTGCCGATAATCTCTTTGATGGCGGATCTCCTCTTTGCCCTGAACTCATTGCCCTGGAGCTGGGGGTCCGTCTGGATCGACATCACCTTATCGAGCATAGCGCGCACCCGTTCGCCGGGTTCACCGGCGTGACAGGGCGCGTAGAAGAAAAGGCCGCACAGGACCAGGCAAATAACAAACGAAGGGCGAAATAGAATCCTAACCACTGCTTTCCCTCCTCTTCAGGATTTTCAACAACACCTGCAACAGGGCAGGCAGGAAAAAGATCGCAGCCGCCAATATGCTCAGGCTCCCCACCATGGCCAGCAATCCGAGGCTGTAAATGCCCCGGTGGCTTGACAGAGTGAGGCTCCCGAAGCCCACGGTTGTAGTGAGCCCGGCGAGGATGACGCCTTTGGCGGTGCTCAGGGGAAGAGCCACCTTTTCCCCGGCGTCGACTCCCTGCTGCTGCCAGCGTTGCACGATGATGATGCCGTATTCAACGCCGGCGCCCACGATGAGGGGCAGAAAAATACTGTTTGCGAGATTGAAGTCAATCCCGAAGACTTGCATCAGCCCTACGGTCCACGCCGTTCCTATTGCCAGGGGCGTCATGACCATCAGGGCAATAAGAATGTTCCTGAAGGTGAGCAGGAGCACGGTACAAATAAAGACAACTGCATACACAGCCGCCTTGATAGAGGCATCTCGAAAGGCTTTGGTGAAAACGTAGAGGGTGACGGGATCTCCGATGGCGTCAGGGTCCACCGACCTGAGGTCATGCACGAATCTGCCCAGGAACTCCGGTTCCCAGACGTCTACAGCCGGGAAAACGCGGATAAGATAGCGATGGTCTTCACCCACGTACCGCTGCAGCAGCACTTCGGGAAGATCCTTAAGGCCCATGGGGGTCGTGTCTACGTTGGTTAGAAGGATGTGCATCTTGTCCTTCAGGTCTTCCATTAAATTCTGCTCGAATCCTCGCAGATTCCGGATCAAGGGAGCGGTATCTGCCACTTCAAAATGCTGGCGCACTTCATCGATCAGCTCTCGCACCCGAACCATCTGGGATTCGAGAGGCTTGCTCCCGCCCCACTCGGGCTCGCTCGCGTCCGACATTTTGAACCGGATTCTGCCCAGCACACTGTCCAGCTCAGAGAGATGGATGGAACCATCGGGAGCTGAAAACGCTCCAAGTCCTGCGATCAAAGGTTTCATCTCTCTCAGAAAATGGATCTTAGCTTCCTGGTCCTCGGGGAGAAGGCTCCTCACGCTCCTGACTTCCGAAACGGTGGGAAGAGCTTTGAGCGCGAGCGTTTTTTGGCGCACTTCCTCAAGAGATTTCGCCAGAATCGCGCCGGACATGCTTGACCTTTCGGAGCCTTCAAGGAGTTTTTTTTCCCAGATCACCGATTCCGCGCTCTTGGATTGGAGATGCAGCATGTTCAGGTCAAAGGCGACGCCGCCCGATCCCCACAGGGATAGAGCGAAGCAGATTCCTGCGGGCAGTAGGACGAAAAGGGCACTTTTCCTGCTGAAGGTGAGCAGATTCTTCGGGCGAGAGCCGGACAAGGCAGACTGAGGAGGTTTGATGCCGGATCGGTCAAACAGGAGGGTGAGGGAAGGCAGAAGGCACAAGGTAGTCACCGTAGTCATAGCCATACCCATTGACGTGATCATTCCGAGTTCCACGAGGCCTTTGAAACCCGTGAGCACCAGGGGAAAGAATGAAAGGGCGGCCGTGAATCCGGCAAGAAGGATGCTCGGCCCCAGTTTGAGCATGGTGACCTGAAGGGCCTCTTTTTTGGAAGAAGCCTTCCGTTGTTCCTCTTCCTGGTACCGGGCAAACCAGTGAATTCCATAGTCGATGCCCAGTCCGAGGAGCAGAGGGGCGAAGGTGACCGACAGGATGTTGAGATGGCCTATGAAAAGGGTGGTGAGGCCGAAGGTCCAGGACAGAGCCACAAGCAGTTCTATCAACTCCAGAAGAGGCCGGCGGACTCCCCGCCAAAAGACCATAAGGAGCATGGCAAGACCGGCAAGAGAGATCAGAGTTGCAAGGCTCATGTCATGGAAGGCTGCCCCCATTTCGTCCTCGTTCAAAGCTTCCTGTCCGGTGACTCCTGCCTTGACGTCCGGGAAATCGGCCCGCAACCCTGAGATCGTTGCCCTGAGGGCTTTCAGAGAGTGCAGAGCATCGGAGAAACTCTTTTCGGTCTTTCGAGGTGTGACAAAGGCAAGGAGGTATCTCTTGTTCTGGGTCCAAAAGTAGCCTTCCTCCGATGCGCTACCCCACGATTTCCTGGTGAAAAAAGATTCCCACGGCGAGCTGAACGAACCATCCCCGGACAGCCGGTCTCTCATTTCACTCAGAACTCGGATGAGAAAGTCAAGATCCAGCGGTTCTTTTCCGCTGTCCGTCGATTTTTCATCAAGAAACCCGGTAAACAGCTCTCCCACCATAGCCGAGGTCATCTCATGATTGACGGCACTGAAAAAATGGGAAAGGTCAGGCGCCCGGGACAGTTCGTTGATAAAAACCCGGTGCTCCTGCAGGTTGTCACGAAGGGCGAGGAGTTCCTTCTTGTCCAGGTACAGGAGAGCCCATGGCTTGAAGGTCTTCGGGTCCACGCGGTAGAAGAGCTGGGCATAATTCGCACGGTCCGCCTCCAGGAGAGGAACCAGGGCATGGAGGAATTTCAGTGAACGGGCGGGGTCGGGACTTTCGATGACCACTGCGAAGGTGTCGAGGCTATCAAACGAATCTATTTGTTTCGCCAGCTTCATCAGCCTGTTCTGTGGCGATATGAGATCCGTTTGACCGGTCTGAAAATCCAGATTTCTGACGGTATAAAGAATGGAAAGCCCTGCCAGCCCCAGTGCTGCAACAACAGCATACACGGGATGCCGCATTTGAACGATCAGGATTTTTTGTAGTATCCGGCGCACAATATTCATTTTCTAACGCCCCTACAGTTTCTCCATGCCGACGGCATACCTGAGTTGGGCCAGAGCCAGGTTATAGTTGAAAAGGGCTTCGATGTAGTTGCTTTGGTTATGACTGTATTTCTCAATGGCTCTCATCATGTTGTCCGCGGTGCCGACGCCCATGTCAAAATCCCCGAAGGCTGAAACGAGCCATTTCCTTGAAGCAACGGCCGCCCGGCTATAAGCCTTTGCAGCCTCCTTCCATTCCAGGATTTCCTGATAAGCTTTCGCAACCTGGATGGGAATATTCATTTCGGCGGATTCCTTGGTGTAGAGGAGTTTCCTGTACTCCGCAAGGGCCTTGTCGATCCTGGCCTTCTTGATACCGAAATCGAATTCCCACTTCAGGCCGGCCACCACACCCGCGTAAGCATGATTGAACTCGTCAGGAATGTAGGGATTGTCCAGAGTGTCACGGCCCGGGGCTCCGGCCAAAGAACCATTTAGAGCCACAAAAATAGAAGGGTATCTGTCGCTCTGAAAAGCCTGCACCTGGAACTTCTGCGCCTGTAAGGCTTCCTTCAGCTCCTTGAACTCGGGCCGCTCTGAAAGAGCCATTTGAGTGTAGGCTTCCAGGTCCTTCAAATCTTTCTCTTCCACTTTAAGCTCCTCCCCGGGCACGTCGAACTCCGTTCCAGGCGGGAGCTGAATCAGAGCCTTCAGCGCGAAGTAAGCGGTTTTCGCTCCATTTTGCGCTTGAGCTTGAGACCTGCTGGTATCGGAACGGAAGGCATCGATCATGTAAAGATCACTTTGGGAAACCATGGGAGAGCTCAAGTCCAGGAGTCGTCTGATCCTTCGGCCGGCATCCTGGAAAAACTCATCCGCCTCCTGAGTCGATTGCACCCCCTCCCGGGCAAGAACCAAGGCATAATAGAGTTGCGTGACTCTCAGAATAATCTCGTCCTTCTTTTTCTCCGTGTCCATTTGTTTGGCATTGACGCCCCTGGCGGCCGCCTCCTTTCGGTTGGACAACTTTCCGAAGGTGTACAGAGGCTGGTTCACCTCAACGTCCAACCTTCCGAAGACGCCTATGTTGGACAGGCTCGTCTCCGGGGAGGGATCATATATTTTGTTATCCCGAATCAGCGGCTCTTTCGCATCCGGGACAGGGCCGACGACAGCAGTGCTCTCAATCTGGGGATAATAAGCCGCCTCCACCTGCGCCAGATCGCTTCGGGCGGCTTCGATTTCGCTGCGGCTCACCCCGATCTCGGGACTTTTTGCAATAGCGATTTCTATCAACTGGTCCAGGCCGAGGATGAGCTTCTTTTTGTTGCTCTCCTGGCCCCATGCTCCGCCCTGAAGCAGGAAAATCAAGCCGAGACCGATCACAAACGCCTGGCGACTACACCCATTCCCCGACTCTTTCCACATGACTCTCCTCCCTCTAGCAGGTTGCTGAAAAACGCCCATCTGCGGTGTTGTCCTCATCCTTCCCCACTATCCATCTTTCTACCCTAAACGACTCAACCCGGCTTCTCGGGCGTGCTCTTGCACTCTCCCCGGGCCGGATCAAAAGAGATCTTTCACAGCTGGGTAAGGAGTTGCATCCAAGATTCTGACGCAGGCCTATAGGACGGCAACCGGGGGAAGCGGACCTTGGCTAGAATTCAATGCCCTTTCGTGCTACCGAGCCTTTATAGTAAGGATGCTTGACCTGCACGAATTCCGTCGCATAGTCGGCCTGTTCCAGTATTTCAGGAGGCGGGCATCGGCCGGTCATGACCAGTTCGACCTTTCCCTTGCATTTCTCGATTAGTTCAACAATCTGTTGTTTTTGAAGAGTATCGAAGATAAGGGTATCCAGTATTTCATCGCATATCAGCAAGTGGGCTTCCTTATCCGCAACGGACAAGGCATGACCCAGAGCTCGCGCAGCATGCTCAAAATGCTCGGCCTGCGGCCCGGATGACAGGATGAAAGGGTGCTCGCCCGGGCAAAAGAAATGGATGTTCGGTGTACGAGAGAAAAGGAGTGTTTCGCCGGATTTTCCGGACTTCATGAATTGGACGAAGTGAACCTCCAACCCTTCTCCCGCAGCCCTCACAGCCAGGCCCACGGCCCTTGTCGTCTTTCCGACGCCCTGGCCGTAATAAACGTGGATCAGGCCGAAGCCCCCATCCTTGAGAAATCCGGACCTCGTCACAGGGTAATAACAGCCCCCTTTCTTTCCAAACTGGAGCTCTTTTTCTGCAGCGTTCTTGGTCTCCTTTGGCGTTTTCATTCTTCAGAGTTCACACGGGCGCCGGGTAGTCCGGCGTCTTTCGTTTCGGAGCAGTTTTTATCCTAAACCCTCCTTTGTCAAGTTGAAAACGGTCCCCTCCCGCAAGGCGGACCATCGAGGTTCCTGGTCGGCTTCAAGAAATCAAGAACTTCAACGCAGCGTACATACAAGTCATCAAGACTCTAGAGGCTGGACGAAGTGCCTGCTTAGGCACTATACTCCGGAAGGTTTGAGGCTTCCCGGCGATACAAGGTCACCAGAGGGCACGCATTCCTCGTCTTCGATTTCTTCCTTCTCTATTTGTGGAGAAAACTAAGCAATTGAATCTGGAAAGATTTTGGTATACGTATCTTCTGAATGTTCACGCCAAGACTTTGATCACAAACCTACCGGCAGAACCGGAGGAGATCACACCGTCTGAGGAGCTGAATTTATGCCAAAAGGGCATGCACAACCGATCGGAAAGTCCAGGCTGAAAACCGCAGTTTCCGTCTTGATGCTGGTGACCAACCTTTGTCTCGGATCTTGTTCCCGCCAGGGTGATTCGGGGAGAGAAGAATCAATCAACATCGGCATGGAGGCCACTGCGGTCAATTCACTGATTTGCATAGCCGATAATCAGAAGTACTTTGCCGCCAACGGCATCAAGACAAACATCAAAGATAACTATCCTTCGGGGGCCGAAGCAACGGATCGCATGGTGGAAGGCGCCGTTGACATATCTACCGCGGCCGAGCTTGTCCTAGTCAGATCCGCGTTTGCGCGAAAACAAATTCGCACCATTGGAAGCATCGACATGTTTACGCATATGAAACTGATCGGCCGAAAGGACCGGGGAATCAAGGGCATCCCCGACCTTGTCGGAAAGAGAATCGGTGTGCCGATAAAAACCGCGGCGGACTTCAAGCTTAGTCGGTTCCTCGATCTGAACGGTATCGACAAGGCTAAGATAACAATTTTAGACGTCAAGGCCCCCAAAGCCCTTGAAGCATTGGCCGGAGGATCCGTCGATGCAGTCGTCACCTGGCAGCCTTATGTCATGGCCATCGAAGACCGGCTGAAGCAGGACGTTGTGATCTGGGACGTTCAGAGCGGGCAGCCTATATACTGTCTGCTCCTCACGACCGGAAGGTGGGCTGAAAAACATCCCGATTTAATGAAACGGTTCATGAATTCGCTCCTTAAGGCCGAGGATTACCTAGTCCAAAACGGGGAAGAGGCGAGGGCCATCGTGCAAAAACGACTCGGTTACGACGACAGGTACATCAAAGCCATCTGGCCGGAACATCAGTTTTCTCTCCGGCTCGACCAGTCGCTCATTACTGCCATGGAAGACCAGGCGAGGTGGATGATCAAGAGCAACCTTACAAGCGAAAACCAGGTGCCTAACTTCCTGGATCATATTAACGAAGGCGCTCTTAAAGTTATGAAGCCGGAAGCGGTGAATATCATACGGTGATAGGGATATGAGAAGTGAGAGGTCATAAAAGGTCGCCAAACCAGCTTCACATTAAGCGATTGGCCGTCCGGACCGGGATAATCCGGTAAATCAGTCCCGCACGCAGAGAGAGGCTTTAGGCGAAGTTGCCGAATGGGACGGCTTTGAATAGGCGCTATTGATGGCCTAATCGATTTTTCGTTCCAAGAAAGCTTCGTTTGAATACTTCTTCACGTAACCTTCGAAATGAATCAAGTCCGGATGGTGGTCAAAGGTCCTCCAACCTTCCACTTCCACACCCTTGCGCTCCGCCTCGGCCGGTTTGAAAATGCGAAGATAGATGATCGGCTCTTTGCCCTTCTCGGCCACTTCCCGTTCCACGCAGCGCATCTCCCGGTAGAGGGTGTCTACGTCCATCTCGTGATGGTGGACCAGATGGCCCCATGCTGCTCCGTCGATATTCTTTACAACTTTCTTTTTGAACGGCCACATAATGCGCCTCCTTTCCTGAAGTTCACCGCTACTTCTGCGGCGACCCGCAGGAGTGGATAATCATTCGAATAACGGATAGCCGAGCCCCATAAAAAAAATAACAGGATTAGATGAGGCGGCGCAAATGAGGTGAGGCGGGAAGAAGTGGCGTCACTCGCAATCTCGCGGATTTTGACTGGATCATTCCCGGAAAGCGGTAAAATGGTCCGGTATCCAAGAGGATGCCCATGATTCCTGACGTATCCGTGTTTCTTGGCATGCAGCAAAAAGGGCCTTGCTTCTTTGAGAAGCAAGGCCCTTTCAATTTTGACAAGGAGGCTGACGGGAGATGAGGCGTTTACCACCCCAGGCTCAGGTATTTATGCATCGATTCAGAAGCCATTCTTCCAGCTCCCATGGCGAGAATAACGGTGGCGGAACCCGTGACGATGTCTCCCCCGGCCCACACTCCTTTCTTCGTTGTCTTGCCGGTTGCCGGATCAGCGATGATATATCCCCACTTGTTCAATTTGAGATCCGGAGTGGTCGAGGTCAACAACGGATTGGCGCCTGCACCCACCGCGATTACGGCAAGGTCGCAATCCAGGCGGAACTTGGAATCTTCGACCGGGACGGGACGCCGACGCCCGGATTCATCCGGCTCGCCAAGCCTCATCTGGATGCACTCCACTGCAATGACCCGGCCTCTGTTGTCCCCAATGAACCGGGTGGGTGCCGTTAGTAGATGAAATTCAATTCCCTCTTGTTCTGCATGATGGATTTCAGCGGACCTGGCCGGCATTTCTTCTCTGGATCGGCGGTAGACAATCCGCACCCGGTCGGCCCCAAGTCGCATGGCTGTCCTGGCCGAGTCCATGGCCACGTTGCCTGCCCCAAAGACCGCTACGTCTTTGCCGAGAACAAGGGGCGTATCGTACTCAGGGAAACGATAGGCCCTCATGAGATTGGATCTCGTAAGGTATTCGTTGGCTGAATAGATGCCGATCAGGTTTTCACCGGGAATATTCAGGAACCGGGGCAATCCCGCTCCCACCCCCAGGTACACGGCGTCATAACCTTCTTCCTCGAAGAGTTCGTCCAAGGTAATGGATTTGCCCACCACGACGTTACATTCCAGCTTAACCCCCAAGCGCTCCAGGAAATTCACTTCCGAGAAAACGATCTCCTTCGGGAGCCTGAATTCAGGGATCCCGTAAACAAGAACGCCTCCCGGCTTATGGAAAGCTTCGAACACGGTCACGTCGTGGCCTTTGAGAATGAGGTCGCCCGCAACGGTCAGCCCGGATGGTCCTGATCCCACCACGGCAACCCTCTTGCCCGTGGGGGCCGCCTTGGGCGGCAGGTCGCCTTTGCCTTTGGTTCGCTCCCGATCAGCTACAAAGCGCTCCAGATTTCCAATGGCCACGGGATCGCCCTTTTTGCCCAGGATGCATCTGCCCTCACACTGACCCTCCTGAGGGCAAACTCTGCCGCAGACCGCCGGCAGGCTGTTGCTCTGCCAGACGTGTCGAATGGCCTTGGTGAACTCGTTCTGGGCAATGAGGTTGACGAAACCCGGAATGTCGATACCGACCGGACACCCTTCCCTGCAGGAAGGATTCTTGCACTGAAGGCATCGTTTTGCTTCTTCAACCGCTTCGTTTTCTTCATAGCCCAGCGGCACCTCCAGGAAATTTCGTCTCCGGACTTCGGGAGGCTGTTCCGGCATTTTCTGTCTGGGAATCTTCTCCTTTTTTTCCGTCTTTTCCGCCATCTCACTCCTCCGTGTCAAAGCTCACTGATCAAGTCCAGCTTCGGGCCGCGAGACCCGCTTTCGAATTTGATCAACCTGCCTTGCATTGACATTCATTAATGTATCTTTCGTAGGCCTGCTTTTCAAGGCCTTTATAGGCATCGAGGCGCTGGGCGAGTTCGTCAAAATCGACCTTGTGTCCATCAAATTCCGGGCCGTCTACACAGGCGAACTTCGTCTCTCCACCGACGGTCACACGGCAACAACCGCACATCCCGGTTCCGTCCACCATGATGGCATTCAGGCTGACCAGGGTCTTGACTCCGTATTCCTTGGTGAGCTTGGAGACGAATTTCATCATGGGGACCGGGCCGATGCCGACTACGAGCTCCACAGCCTTCTTGTCCATGATGCTCTTAAGCACATCAGTAACAAAGCCATGGTGTCCGTAGGACCCGTCATCCGTGCAGACGTGGAGTTCGTTGGAGGCCGCTTTCATCTTGTCCTCCAGGATCAGTAAGTCCTTGGTGCGGGCGCCGATGATGGAAATTACGTGGTTTCCTGCTTCCTTGAGTCCCCGCGTAATGGGGTGAAGGACAGCAATACCGGTGCCTCCGCCGACGCAGACCACCGTTCCAAGTTTCTCCATGTGCGTGGGCTGGCCCAGGGGGCCGATCACATCCTGGAACTTCTCGCCCACCTGGAGGGACTTGAACAGGGCCGTCGATTTGCCGACCACGGCATAGATCATGGTGATTGTGCCCTTCTTCGGGTCGGTGTCCGCCATGGTCAGGGGAATGCGTTCGCCTGTCTCTGTGGCCTTCAGCATCACGAACTGCCCGGGCCTCGCCTTGTTTGCGATCCGGGGCGCACTGATCTCGTTCAGAACGACCGTTCCATTGGCCATTTCCTCGCGTCTGAGAATTTCGAACATGATGGACCTCCAAGGTTTTGAATTGCTTGAACTCTTTTGTTTAGCATGGCCCTGAGCGCCTTGTCAAAAGAATAACTCAGGGAGATGGGGCGCCAAAACCGGGTCTCTTCTCAGAAAAGCCACGAGCATGACCGTTGCAAAAGCCATGATCGCGACTACGGCGAAAGCATGACACGAGCACCGAGGCGGTCTGTCATGTCGAATCAGGAAATTTGTCTTGATTTCCAGATGTTAAGTCGATAAAACTGATCCCACGATGCCCACGAATAATCTGAACGGCAAATCTCTCGAATCCTGGATCTGGGATGCCGCGTGTTCCATCCGGGGCGCTAAAGATGCGCCGAAATTCAAAGAGTTCATCCTCCCGCTTATCTTCACCAAACGTCTGTGCGATGTGTTTGATGACGAGATCAACCGCATCGCCGAGGAAGTCGGCTCGCGAGCCAAGGCGTTCAAGCTGGTTAAGCACGACAAGAAGCTCGTCCGCTTTTTCCTGCCGCTGGAGCCTAAGAAGTCCGATGACGACGTCTGGTCCATCATCCGCACGCTCTCGGACAAGATCGGCGAGCAGCTCACGACGCATCTACGCGCTATCGCCGACGCCAACCCGCTGCTCAAGGGCATCATTGACCGCATTGATTTCAACGCCACCACCCACGGCCAGCGCGACATTGACGACGCCCGCCTGACCAACCTCATCGAGGCCATCAGCGCCAAGCGGCTCGGGCTCGCCGACGTGGAGCCGGACATCATCGGGCGAAGCTATGAATACCTCATCCGAAAATTCGCGGAGAGCAGCGGCCAGAGCGCGGGCGAGTTTTACACACCGGCAGAGGTCGGCTTCATTATGGCCCGCATCATGGACCCCGCACCCGGAATGGACATTTATGATCCCTGTTGCGGCTCCGCCGGCCTGCTCATAAAGTGCCGCTTCATTCACGACGAAAAGCTGCGCGTGGCCGGGAAGAAGAACGCCGCCCCAATCAAGCTCTACGGGCAGGAGAACGAGCCCGGCACCTGGGCCATGGCAAACATGAATATGATCATCCACGATATGGAGGGCGAGATCCAGATCGGCGACACCTTCCGCAAGCCGAAGTTTCGTCATGGCAACCGACTCCAGACCTTCGACCGAGTCGTAGCCAATCCCATGTGGAACCAGACCGAGTTCAAGGAAAAAGACTACGACGCCGATGAACTCGACCGCTTTCCCAAGGGTGCGGGCTTCCCCGGCGGCAAAGCCGACTGGGGCTGGGTACAGCACATTCTCGCCAGCCTCAAGCCGCAGGGCCGCGCCGCCATCGTTCTCGACACCGGCGCAGCGTCGCGCGGCTCTGGCAACGCCAACACCAACAAGGAAAAAGACGTGCGCCGATGGTTCGTGGAGCAGGACTTCATCGAGGGCGTCATCTACCTGCCGGAAAACCTCTTTTACAATACCACCGCCCCGGGCATCATTCTCGTGTTGAACCGGGCCAAACCGAAGGAACGAAAGGAAAAGGTATTTCTCCTTAACGCCAGCCGCGAGTTCGCCAAGGGCGACCCGAAGAACTACATTCCCGACGACGCCATCCGCCGCATCGCCGACACCTTCATCGCGTGGAAGGAAGTGGAGAAATACTCGCGCATCGTCACCCGCGAGGAAATAGCGAAGAACGATTTCAATATTTCGCCCAGCCGCTACATCCACACGGGCGAAGCGGACAAATACCGGCCGATTGCGGAGATTGTGGAGGAGTTGGATGCGATGGAGGAAGAAGCTGCCGAAACTAACGCCGCCCTAAAAAGCATCATCAAAGTGATTGAATCCTAACCATGAAGGGAACTGCGAAAGATGATGAGGATGGGTTAATGGACGCGTGGAGTCAGTGTCCACTGGAATCAATCGCGCAGACAACAAGCGGTGGAACGCCCGACCGAAAGCGGGCGGAGTTTTATGGTGGCGAGATTCCTTGGGTGAAGTCTGGAGAGTTAAACGACAGTTATATCTTTTCGACTGAAGAAACCTTAACGCCGGAAGGACTGAGGCACTCGTCGGCAAAACTCTTCCCAGTTGGCACACTCTTGATGGCCATGTATGGAGCCACGGTGGGAAAGACTGCCATCCTTAAGATGGATGCGGCGACAAACCAGGCGGTCTGTGCAATTTTTCCCGATAAGAGAAAGCTGACGCTGATTTCCTCCGCTATTTTCTGATTGGCGAACGCCATGAACTTCTGAAGCAGCGATACGGTGGCGCTCAGCCCAATATCAGCCAGAACGTTATCCGGAACTTTCCGATTCGGCATCCACCGCTCCCCGAGCAGCGGAAGATCGCTGGGGTTTTGAGGGTGGTGCAGCGGGCGATGGAGCAGCAGGAGCGGCTGTTGGCGCTGACCGCTGAACTGAAAAAGGCGCTCCTGCATAAGCTGTTTACCGAAGGCCTGCGTGGCGAACCCCAAAAACAAACCGAGATCGGCCCTGTGCCGGAGAGTTGGGAGGCATGAAACCGCTCGTGCGATCACCTGACTGAAGCCCAATACGGCATTTCCGTAAAGGGTGCAGAGACTGGTCGGTATCCCGTGCTACGGATGACCAATCAGCAGCAGGGACAAATCTCAGGTGCTAATCTGCCAATACGTCGGCCTGACTCCCGGACAGTTTGCGAAGTTCCGCGTTGAAAGGCAGGACATTCTGTTCAATCGCACCAACAGCCTCGATCTGGTTGGGCGAACCGCGATCTTCGATCTCGAAGGAGATTTCGTGTTCGCCTCCTACCTGATTCGGCTCGGACGGATGCTGTCTCGCATTCGTCCATTCTTCTTTGAATCACTATTTCAACTGGAATGAAACGCAGGTGCGGCTAAAGTCCATCGCGACGAGAGCCGTTAGCCAGAGCAATATCAACGCGACGCGACTTAGGGGCTTTCCCATCCCCCTGCCGTCGCCCGAAGAGCAGGACAAGATCGTCAGCAATATTGATTGCGTTGACCAGAAACTTGCTGTGCAGCAACGCAAACAGGCCACCCTAACCGACCTCTTCCGCACCCTGCTGCACCAGTTGATGACGGCGCAGATTCGGGTACATGACCTTGACCTGGAGGGGCTTCTTGCACAAGCTGTGGCAGAAATGGATTCCAAGCCATGAAAGCTAAAGCACTGATCAGCCCAGAGTACGTGGCCTTCGTTGCTGATTTGAAAAGCCGCATCGCCGCCGCCCGCCTGCACGCGGCGCGGGCGGTGAACCGCGATTTGATCCTTCTCTACTGGGACATTGGGCGTGGCATCGTGGAAAAGCAGGAGACTCTTGGTTGGGGCAAGTCGGTTGTCGAGATGCTGGCGAAAGATTTGCAGAAGGCTTTTCCAGGGATGAGGGGTTTTCGACTGCGAATCCTGGGCGATGTGCCGTTTTTACCTGGAATATGGCCGGGATCCGAAAATTCTTCAACAGGTTGCTGAAGAATTAGACGATAAAGAAGCATGCGGCAATTCTGGGACAGCCTGTCCAAAATTGCGGAGCAAACCGCAATCGTCCGCCGGTTTGGCCAAAGGAGCGGAATTTCTTCAACAGCTTGTTGAAGAAATTCCGTGGGGTCATCATCTGCTGCTACTGGACAGGTTCATAGAGCCAACCGCCCGCATCTATTACCTCCGCGCCACGGCGCAGTTCGGCTGGACCCGGAATGTCCTGCTCAACCAAATCAAAGCAGGGGCATATGAACGAGCGGTGACAGGGAAGAAGACACACAATTTCCCCGCTGTTCTGCCGGAATACCTCGCGGAACAGGCGGAGGAGACGCTCAAGAGTTCATATTGCCTTGAGTTCCTTGGCATCCAGCGCGAGGTCAAAGAGCGTGAATTGGAAGACCGGCTGATTGAACGGCTGAAGGAGTTCATTCTCGAACTGGGCTACGGCTTCTGCTTTGTCGGCCGCCAGTACCGGTTAGCTCTGGGACAGAAGGAATATTTCATTGACCTGCTCTTCTATCACCGGTTTCTCAAGGCGCTGGTGGCTTTCGAACTGAAGGTCGGGCCGTTTGAGCCGGAATACGCGGGCAAGATGGACTTCTATCTGAATCTGCTGAACGACAAGGAGCGCGCATCCGACGATAACCCATCCATCGGCATCATCCTCTGCGCGGAAAAGGACGATGTGGAGGTTGAATACGCGTTGAGAACCAAACGCAATCCCATCGGGGTGGCCGCGTATCAACTTCAATCGAAACTGCCCGGCAATCTGAGGGGTAAGCTGCCAACGGCGAAACAGCTTTCCGAGGCCGTCCGTGCCGCCCTTCCGGAAAGGACCGGCAAATAGCCATGCCCTCACCCGGCGAACACAAAACCGTCCAGGCCCGCATTCTCGCCTACGCGCAAGAGATCGGCTGGAGGTATGTCTCGCGACGAGACGCGGAGGCGCGGAGAGGGTTTGACCCGGACGGCGCCACGCCCGAGGACCGAGCGCGGAGCGCGTCGCTCTACTTCGGCGATCTGCTCCACGCTCAGGTGCGTGCGTTTAATCCGAAGTACAAAGAAGCAGAAGGGGCGTTGGTGGGCGAGTTTGCGCGGCTGAACGCGGACATCGCCGGCAACCGCGACTTCTTAACTTACCTGCGCAACCAGGGGAAATTCTTCTGCCCCGAAGAGAACCGGGAGCTGGACCTGATGCTCATCGATTACGGCGACATCACCCGCTCGGCCGAACAGTGGCGCAACGTGTATGAGGTGACGGAAGAGTTTTACGTCCACAACGGCCGCTTCGGGACACGGGAAGACGTGGTCTTTCTCGTCAACGGCATTCCGGTCCTGGTGATCGAGTGCAAGAACGCGAGCAAGGACGAGGCGATCGCGCTAGCGGTGGATCAGCTCCGCCGTTACCACGAGGAGGCGCCGGAGGTGATGGTGCCGGAGATGATCTTCACCGCCACGGAAGCTATCGGCTTCGCCTACGGGGTGACGTGGAACACGGTGCGACGAAACATTTTCAACTGGAAGCACGAGAAGGCCGGCAACCTCGAAGTCAAGGTGAAGAGCTTCTGCGAAGTAAAGCAGGTGCTGCGCACCCTGAAGGATTTCATCCTCTTCGCGGAAAAAGAAGAGGAACTGCAAAAGTTCGTCCTGCGGCAGCATCAGATGGCCGGGGCGGACAGGGTGGTGGCACGGGCGCTCGACCCGCAACGCTCCCGCGGCCTGGTATGGCACACGCAGGGCAGCGGCAAGACCTACACGATGATCAAGGCGTCGGAACTGCTCTTTAAAATACCCGAGGCGGAGAAGCCGACCATCCTGCTGATGATCGACCGGAACGAGCTGGAAGATCAAATGCTCAAGAATCTCGCGTCAGTGGGATTGGGTAACGTAGCGCACGCCGGCACCATCGCGGCGCTGAACCGGCTTCTTCGGGAAGACCACCGGGGCGTCATCGTGACGATGATCCACAAGTTCCGCGATATGCCGGCGAACCTCAACATGCGACGGAACATCTACGTGCTCATCGACGAAGCACACCGGACCACGGGCGGCGACCTGGGCAATTTCCTGATGGCCGGTCTGCCCAACGCTACATTCATTGGCTTCACCGGCACGCCGGTGGACAAAACGGTCTATGGCAAAGGGACGTTCAAGACCTTTGGCTGCGAGGACGACAAGGGCTACCTGCACAAATATTCCATCGCCGAGAGCATCGAGGACGGCACTACGCTGCCACTCTACTACCAGCTGGCGCCGAACGAGATGCTGGTGCCGCACGAAATTATGGAAAAGGAGTTCCTTGCGCTCGCCGCGACGGAAGGCATTGCGGACATCGAGGAGCTGAACAAGATCCTCGAACGGGCGGTGAACCTGAAGAATTTCCTCAAGGGGAAGGAGCGCGTGAGGAAAGTGGCGACAATGGTGGCGCATCACTTTCGGGAGAACATCGAGCCGCTCGGTTACAAGGCGTTCCTCGTGGCCGTGGATCGCGAGGCGTGCGCATTCTACAAGGAGGCCCTGGATTCGATTCTGCCGCCGAAGTATTCAGAGATCGTCTTTACGGGAAACAACAACGACCCGCCACACCTGAAGAAGTGGCATCTCGACCCGAAACGGGAGCGGCAGATCCGCAAGGACTTTATCAAGGCGGGTGAGTGGCCGAAGATCCTCATCGTCACCGAGAAGCTGCTCACCGGCTTTGACGCGCCAATCCTTTACGCGATGTATCTGGACAAGCCGATGCGTGACCACACCTTGCTCCAGGCCATCGCGCGGGTCAATCGCCCCTACGAAAACGAGGCGGCGGAGATGGTGAAGCCGCATGGTTTCGTCCTCGATTTCGTGGGCATTTTCGACAAGCTGGAAAAGGCGCTCGCTTTCGACAGCGACGAGATTAACGCCATCGTCAAGGACCTGGGGCTGCTCAAGCATCTCTTCAAAGCCAAGATGGAGACGAAGGCCCCTGCGTATCTGGGGCTCGTGACCCGGAATTTCAACGACAAGGATGTGGACAACCTCATCGAGCACTTCCGCGACAAGGAGCGGCGGACGGAGTTTTTCAAGGAATACAAGGAGATCGAGATGCTCTACGAGATCATCTCGCCCGATGCGTTCCTGCGGCCGTTCATCGAAAATTACGCCACGCTCTCCGGCATTTATGAGGTGGTGCGCAACGCCTACGCTCGCCGGGTCTACGTGGACCGGGCTTTCCAGAAGAAGACCAACGAACTGGTTCAACGGCACATCGGCGCACAGATGATCGCCGAACCAGCCGCCGGGTATGTAACGATCGACAAAATGACCATCGAGACGATCAAGCAACGCGAGGAGGGGAAAGCCACGAAGGTCATCAACCTCGTGAAAGCCATCGAGAAGACAGCGGAGGAGCATACAGATGATCCGTTCCTGGTGGCGCTTTCGGAACGGGCCAAGGCGGTGCAGGAGAGGTTCGAGGATCGGCAGACCACTACCGCCGAGGCGCTGGCCGAGCTGTTGAAGGAGATCGAGAAGAACGAGCAGCGGAAGAAGGAACAGGCCGCTAAAGGACTGGATGGGTTGACCTACTTCGTGCTCTGCAAGCTCACCGACGACGGCATCCCAAACCCGGAGTCGGTGAGCAGGAAAGTGCGTGAAGCGTTCACGAAGTTCCCAAACTGGCAGCGGAGCGAGGCGGAACTCCGCGAGGTGCGCAAAGAAGTGACATTCGCCATCTTGGCCGAAGAGGACGACGTGGCGAAGGTGACGGCCACCGTCGATGCCCTCTTCATCCTGCTGCAAAAGAGTTTTCTCCCATGAGTGCGTGGCGCGACAGAGAGGAGTTCAAAGCTCGCGTGCTCGAATGGGCCGCGAAGCTCGGCGTAAAGGCCGGCGCGATGTATGTGCGCCCGATGCGCCGAAAGTGGGCATCCTGCTCTACAACGGGAACGCTCAGTTTCAACGATGAACTACTTGAGATGGAGCGGGAGCTTGGCGATTATGTGATCGTCCACGAGCTGCTGCATTTCTTCGTCCCGAACCATGGTCGACTGTGGAAGAGTCTGATGCGGGCACACCTGGGTCACTATGAGGCAATAGAGACTAAGCTAAAAAAGCGGTATGAGAAAGCATCAGGAAACTAAGAAAGAGGTAGCCAAAATCGTGGAGTCTGGGAGTTGAGAGAAGAAGGATAGGTCTGTCAGTTTCCCATAGAAACGAACGTGTAACCTTGAGAGGAGGAAAACGACATGGCAAATGCGATGAAGATAAAACAGCTGAGCTTTTCACTGCCCAACAGGATCGGGTTGCTCTCGGAGCTATCCTCTTTCCTTACCGCGGCAAAGATCAACATTGAGGCCATATGCGCGTATTGCATGGGCGACGAGGGTTATTTCATGATCGTCACCGACAACAACAGCAAAGCAAAGAAGGTGATCTCTCAGGCGGGAGCAGAGGTGAAAGAGGAAGAGGTGATCGCGGTTGAGGTGCCAAACAAGGCGGGACAACTGCGGCAGGTAGCAAAGCAAATCTCGGACACCGGGGTCGACGTCCGCTATGTCTACGGCAGCCCTGCAAAAGGGAAAATGACGCTGATTTTCAAGACGTCGGATGACAAAAAGGCACTGAGAGCTCTGAAAAAATGAACTCGTTGGATTGTTCATGGATAAGTTTCCTGGATGGCTTGCACCAGAGAAGTAAGCGTGAAATTTACAGGGGTGGGAATCCCTAGGGCAGCGCCTTCTCTCACGATCGCACCGTTGATGAAATCTATCTCCGTTCTCCTCTTGCTCAGGACGTCCTGAAGCATGGAGGATACATTATCGAAAGTGGCCTCGCACACATTTGTGACGCGGGACATAGGATCCGGGTAGGGCAAACGCACATGCTTTGCTTCTGCAACGGCCACGGCTTCCTTTACCACCATTTCCATCATCACCCGAAGGGTTCTAACCTGGGGAAGACGGCCGTTCCTCAACCCTGTTAAAGCAGTCAAAGCATTGATAGCCACGTTGACGATGAGTTTTCCCCAGATGAGCGGGTGAACATCAGCAACCGTTTCAGAGGAAAAACCTGCTTTGCGGAAGGCGGAGACGATGCGTTCAGCCGCCTCTCCGGAGGGGCCTACGGACGTATGACCCTCGCCTGCATGCCGGATCCTGCCGTGATCGAGAACGGTGGCGCCCTCGGAGGTGACACCTCCCAGGACTCTAGGCTTTCCGAAAACCCTTTCCAGTATCTCTACGTTGCCCAACCCATTCTGTAACGTGAGCACCACGGTGTCGGCCTTGAGCCAAGGGGCGATCTCCCGGCTTGCTTCTTCCGTGTCATAGGATTTAACGAAGATCACCACGGCCTGGGGAGAAACGGCTGGTTTTCCGGAAAGAACAGGAATCATCACCCTGTAGTCTCCGGGCGGCGCTTCAACCATGATGCCCTGTTCACGGATCCGTTTAGCTCTTTCCGAATCCTTTTCAGAGAGATCCACCTCAAACCCGGCTCTTTTGAGACGGGCTGCAAAGAGGCAGCCCATGGCTCCTGCGCCTACGACAAGGAAATGCATATGGACCTCTGTCAGAATTATATCTTCGATGCTTCCTCGGGGGCGATGGAGAAGGTGTGTTCGAGACCCGGGAAAGTTGCGGCTTCAACGTCGGATTTGTACTGGATCAAGGCTTCTTTGATCAGCGGCGAAAGGTTGACATACTGTTTGACGAACTTGGGGGTAAATCTTTCAAAGAGACCGACAAGATCGTGGTAGACGAGGACTTGACCGTCACAATCCTTTCCGGCTCCGATCCCGATGGTGGGTATCGCGAGTTCCCCGGTGATTTTTGCCGCTACGAGGTCCGGAATGCACTCCATGACGATCATGAATGCGCCGGCCTCCTCTAGGTCTTTGGCGGATCTGACTTGCTTTCGAGCGCTGTCGGCGTCTTTGCCCTGCACTTTAAAACCGCTCAGCATGGTGGCGGTCTGAGGCGTAAGGCCGATGTGGGCGCAGACAGGTATGCCGGCTTTAACGATGGCTTTGACCACGGGAGCCATTTCGCTTCCTCCCTCCAGCTTGACCGCATCACACCGTGCTTCCTTGATGAAGCGACCGGCATTTTCAATGGCCTGAGTTATGCTTGCGTGGTAGGACATGAAAGGCATGTCTCCTATGATGAAACTGCTCTTTACCGCCCTGTAAACGGCCTTGCAGTGGTGAATCATTTCATCCATCGTCACCGGTACGGTGGAATCATAACCCAGGACGACCATGCCCAGGGAGTCTCCGACGAGAATTACATCGATGCCTGCCTCGTCCACGAGTCTTGCGGAAGGATAGTCATAGGCGGTCAGCATCGTGATCTTTTCCCCTTGGGTCTTCTTTCGCTGAAGTTCAGCAAGCGTCATTTTCTTTTTGTCCATGCCGGTCTCCTTTACAGGATGGTCAAAACACGAAACGTTTATCCCACAAGCGCTTTGAAGTCAATAGAATCTCCTTCGAGGTTTATCCCTTGTTTTGCGCAGAAGAGCCCCTGTTGGTCTCGTTCGGAAGGGGGACATTCCTCCTGCAGGACGAGTCTCGAGATCCTGATCGGAAGTGAGAGCTTTCTCCTAACGCAGGCCTTTGGCCGTAATCAAACCCTGTGCCGGCCAAGCCGGGAGGCGGTCTCTGACGCCTCCGCAAAAGTGGTTGCGGCTCTGAAGAGACCGCCTCCCGGCTTGGCCCTACAACTTCCTCACAGTATGTGAAGAACTTCATTGACTCACGGTCTGCATCGTCAGGAAGCGCAGCCCAGAAGGATGTCATGGGCCTTGGGACCGCAGGTGAAGACCAGGTCGAAAGCAGAAAGATTGGGGAGGAAGTCGCCCCACAATTGAGGATAGACAGGAGAAGGGGGGTTGAAGAAGGTCAGCTCTATGCCTGCTTCAAGAAAGGCCTTTTCATCGAGATATTTCCTGGCTGTCGACTGAGCGAGGAATTGAGAGGCTCCCGTTTTTCGGCAAATCTCAGCGAGACGCCTTGGGCCAGTAGAGGAAATGCCAAGCTCGGACAAACAGATCATGCGAGTCTCGATGTGGAGAGCTTTCATGAGATATCGAATGACCGCTAAATTCAGGTCTGCGAGGCATTCATACTTGCGGGAAAACACTTCTGTTATGAAATCCACGTGATCTTCAAAATAGGGAGCTCTTGCGTAGGCGACCTTGAGGCTTTCCAGGTGTTTCTTGTGCCACCGTCCCTGGTGGCATATTCTGACTTCGTTGATCTTCTGCAACCCCAGGCCTTTTTTCCACACGGGTATGGTGATCCCCAGGGTGCCCTGATGATTCTTGAACCGGTTTCTTGAGATCCAGGTCGTGCCCCGAGGAAACTGGACCTCGTCGAGGAGGACGAAAAGGTCGGACCGGAAAGCTTTGTAGAAATAGCCCGGATAAGGGGCAAAGTAGGGCTGGTAAGCTGAAAGGATCATAGAGGAAGTGCCTAATATGCCCCGCTTCTTTGGGATTCTAGATGGAGAGCGCCAGTTTGGATACATGAACGAAAGTGATCGGGGAGTTCTTGAGACTCTTGAGAAAGAGGCCGATGGCTTCCGCTGTTTCACTAAAGGGGTGACCGATGCCAATGCCATGTCCATACCTGATGCTGCAGTGGGCCAGCTTGTGTAGCTGACGTAGGATGGAGGTCACATCGATTTCGTTGTCCAGAAAGACATTTCTGCAAGCCGCGGGCATATGAAGCCGTTGCGCCGTCTGGTATCCTTTGGAGTCGCTGGAAGTCAGACTGTCGACAAAAAAAAGTCCGCTGTCCTTGACGATCTGAAGTGTTTCGTGCATCTCTTTCTGGTACGCTGTGAACCTCGAGCCCATGTGATTGTTAACCCCTGCCGCGATTGGAAGAGAGGAAATGTTCTCTTTCATGACCTTGATGATCTTGCTCGGGATGTCCCCGACATAGAGGGCACCCGGCCCCGGATCAATGTCCGGGTCTCTGGGTTCCATGGGCTGGTGGAGCATGATTTCATGGCCCAGGTTATGAAGTTCCAAAGCCAGATCTTCGGATTTGGGAAACCTAGGCAGGACAGCCAGAGTCATCGGAATGCCGAAGTCGGCAAAAAGTCTAGCTTTAGATACGCTGGGTCCGATATCGTCTATGATCAGGGAAAGGCGCGGGGGTGGAAGCTCACCCCCCCCGGGACGTTCACAGGCAAAAGCTCTCGTGAATAAATTAAGGCCGGAGAAACTACCTAATAGAAAAGAAGCGGCATTGATGATAAACTCTCTTCTATCCATTCTTTTACGGTATTTTAGGCCATAGATGTTAAACATAAGAAAAAATGAGCTTAGCACCGGTTACAACTTGTAGGGGCCTGTGTCAAGAGAAAATACAATATATGGTGCAAAAAAAGTTGAGCACTAATAGAAAATAAGTTCTAATTCGAAAAAATATACCATACTTAGATTTCTAGCAGTTAACTTCTTACCATTGCGGCGTTTAAAGGAGAAGAGTCCATTTCCAGTTGCGGATTCGTTAGAGACTATCCACAGCAGGCTGCACAGCGTTTGGTTGTTGCCAAAGGTATTTGGGATGTTCAGGTAGACAGTTAAGCGGTGGTTACCATGGATGAAAATGGAAAGATGCCTTTCTTGGCCCATCTCGAGGAGCTGAGAAAGAGGCTGATCATATGCTGCATTGCGGTAGGCATCGGCTTTGCCGTCTGCTACTCATTCAAAGAGAAGGTTTTCAGTCTCTTGATGCATCCTCTGGTAATCGTCATGGCGCCCGGGCAGAAGATGATTTACACCGCTCTTCCGGAGGCGTTTTTCTCCTATCTGAAGGTAGCCCTTCTCGCCGGGGTAATCGTGGCGGCTCCGGTGATTCTGTATGAAATGTGGCTCTTTGTGGCGCCGGGGCTTTACAGCCATGAAAAACGGCTTGCTTTTCCCATGCTCTTCCTCTCTATGGTTTTTTTTGCGGGCGGAGTCCTCTTTGCCTATTTCATTATTTTCCCCTTTGCCTTCAAATATCTTCTCGGTTTTTCGACGGACCTCGTTGAAGCGCTCCCCTCTATGAGGGAGTATCTAGGGCTGGCATCCACGCTTCTCCTTGCGTTCGGGTTTATCTTCCAGCTTCCCCTCGTGGTTACCGCTCTGGCCAGAGTGGGGGTGTTGACGCCTCGGTTTCTCAGTAAGAACAGAAAATACGCCATCCTTTTATTTTTTATCGTGGCAGCCATCGTAACGCCAACGCCCGACGCGGTGAATCAGTGCCTGATGGCAGGACCTCTCATCATTCTTTACGAGATCAGCATCATGGGAGCGAAGATGTTCGGCAAGAAGAAGCCCGAGGAGAAAAAGGAGCAGGGTGAGAAGGCGTGATGCTGGGCACTGAAGTCATTTTAGCAGCAGGCGCATTCCGCGGAGCCAACCGGAGATGTGATCCTATGGGGCTACCACGATGACCCACTGAGTTTTCGCCGCCGATTGGCAGGATAGAAAGAAGGGGGAATCATGGCCGGGGAGAACAAAGATGTACTGAAAGAGATGCGCAAGGAAGCGGAAAAGATCTTCAGGGCATCTGTCGAGAGAGCGGATCCTTATGAAGCAGTGAGAAAATTCGTCCGCCTGCAAAACGGTCGGCTTAGCCTGGGACGAGAGGATCGACCTGATTTGGAGCTTGAGCTGAACCGCTTTAATCACGTGTTTGTTGTGGGGGGAGGAAAAGCGACCGCACCCATGGCCAAGGCGCTGGAGGATCTCCTGGGAACTAGGATAGATAAGGGGCTGATCAACGTGAAGCACGGTTTTGGTGAAACCCTTTCCAGGACGGAGATCGTAGAAGCAGGTCATCCTATGCCGGACGAGAGCGGGGTCATAGGCACGAAAAAAATCCTCGGCCTGCTGGAACAGGCGGATGAGAAGGATCTTGTCTTCTCCCTGATTTCCGGGGGAGGCTCCTCATTGCTCCCGGCTCCTGTGAAAGAGGTCTCTCTGCGTGAAAAGCAGGAGGTGACAGAGAGGCTCCTGGAGTGCGGCGCGGCGATTGAGGAGATCAACACTCTTAGGAAACATATCTCTTTTTCCAAAGGCGGGCAGATGGCAAGGGCCGCGTTTCCTGCAACCATCGTGAACCTCATGCTGTCGGACGTGGTAGGCGACAGGATGGACGTGATTGCCTCGGGTCCCTTTGTCCCCGACCCGAGCACCTTCAAGGACGCATGTGAGATCATATCCAAGTACCATCTCTCCATCCCGGAATCGGTGAGAGAGTATCTAGCGAAGGGTCTGAATGGAGGGGCGCCCGAGACGCCGAAAGAAGGAGCGCCCCTTTTCCGGAAGGTCCACAACTTCATCATCGGCAGCAATATCCTCGCTCTCGAAGCGGCGAAGGAGGCAGCGGAAGCCATGGGATATGGGTGCCTCATCCTCTCATCCATGGTGGAAGGAGAAACCCGGCAGGTGGCCAAGGTTCATGCAGCCGTTGCCAAAGAGATACTTCATACGGGACATCCTCTTCCCCGACCCGCCTGTATCATCTCAGGGGGAGAGACCACCGTGACCATTCAAGGCAAAGGGCTCGGCGGAAGAAACCAGGAGTTCTGCTTGGCCTCGGCCCTGGAAATCACCGGAATGCCCGAGAGGGTTGTCGTCTTGAGCGGGGGAACGGATGGAAACGACGGGCCGACCTCGGCGGCCGGCGCGATAATCGATCCTCTAACTGTGAAACGAGGATCGGGCCTCGGGCTTCATGCCGCAAACTTTCTGAATAACAACGACTCCTACCATTTCTTTGAAAAGACCGATGAGCTCCTCGTGACAGGGCCTACAAACACGAATGTCATGGACGTGCGGCTGGTGCTGGTAAGATAAGAAAGGAAGCAACCTACTGCTCACCGTCCTTTTCCACCCATTTCTTGACAAAATAAGGCTTGGTCATCTCAAAGGTCATGCAGTCTTCCTCGATGGCATCCTCCGCCTGACGGGTGGACATCCTCTTCGTTTTTTTGACGAATGAGAAGGTTCTGCCGAAGTACAGGGGAATCAGGGAATCCATCATCAGGTCAGGATCGCAGACCCTGTCCCTGTAACTTACGATCGCGTCAAAAAGGACTCTGGCCCAGAGATCTGTGGGAAAGGTAAAGACGGTTCTCTTCATTCCCCTGATCTCGAGAAGCTTGGAGTAGATATCTTTGGCAAAAATGCTCTCCCATACCTCGGTATATTGCTGAAATCCTTTGTGAAATTCGTTGAGAAGCCGTTCCGTGTCTACATCCACCTTTGGAGGCAGCTCCACTTCACCCAGGCCGAAGCCGTAAATCGCGGTGGGCTTGCTGTACTTGACCCGAAGCCAGAAGGATTCGAAGCGGCAGGCCAGTGAAAAAATCGTCCCCACCACCTGCCTGAACATAGGCCCTAAAGACGCAGCCGGGTCTTTGGCCCGGTGGATTTTAGGTCTTCCCATGAAAGACTGACACACGGCGGCTCCCCGGCTGAGGGCGAGGGTAGTCATCCAAACGTCGATGCCGAAATGAGCGATAGCCTCGTCCCAGATCTCGCTCTCCAGATAGGCGCGGGCGAGCTCGCCGTTGAATCCGAAATCCCCTCCGATCGGCTGGCGAACCCTTCTCCCGTAAAGGGCCCGTGAGAGCGGGTAGGCGATTCCATTGGTGATGGTCCCGTCATATTTGTGCCGAACATAGAGGGGCGCCACATAGGCGAAACCATTGAAAAGGGGCTCGGTCAGATGCTTGATCCACTCCGGCGTGATGCTCTTCAAATCCGCGTCCACAACAACGATGGCTTTGGCCGAAAGGTCTACGACTTTCCGAAAAAGATTCCTGCAATTGTTTCCCTTTCCTGTGATTCCGGGCTGGGTGGAAAGATACATCTTGGGCACTTTGGTAACCGTATCCAGAAAAGCCTGTTTCGTGTTATCAGGCGAGTTATTGTCACAGTTGATGATCAGGGAGCTTTTATCGGGGAAATACCTGAAGAGCCCTTCACTCGCCTGGAAGGTGGGATAGCTGATGGAGTCAGCTTCATTATAGGATGGGATGGCGATCACCAGTTCGGCTTTGTCCACTCTTTCAGGGTTGACCTCGGCTTCGAACATTTCAAGAATTTCCTCCATTGCATTTGACCGTAAGAAGGTCTGTCACTGCGTCCCCCCAGCCGGCGGGCCCTCTTTCCTCTGTGGTTCTGAGCGCAGTAATGTCCTTCCCAATGTCGGGATAGTCAGACATCGATTTAACAAGAACAGGGTAGTCCGCCCTTTTCAACATGCTGAAATCGTTAGGGCTGTCGCCAAGAGCGATGGCCTTCACGTCATCAAAGGATCTTTTGTACCAATGGACTAGCTTTTCGAGGGCCTTCCCTTTGTCACAATCCCCGTGAAGATGGTAAAAACGACCACCCTCCGTGATGCGGAGGCCGCGCTTCTCCGCAGCATCTATGAGCCCTCTCATCTCCGGACCTTCAGGCTGGTCGAGGACAAAGGGCTCATCATATTCCCGCATTGCCGCCAGGCGCGCTTCGGCTGGTTCAAGGCCGGTGAAGCGCGCAATCTCCTCGACGGTAAAATCTGAAAATCCCCGGATGGCCCATCCCAATTCTTCCCTCAACTCATGAAGTGCCTTGACCAGGGCAGGATAGGGCGGTCCCAGAGACCACCTCCAGAGATCGTCGGCGAGAAGGGCGCCCGGGGGAGCCTTAGGAACGCTTTCCCTGGGAAAAAAGATGCCGCCCCCGTTTTCGGAAACAAAGGGCGAATCAAGCCCCATCTCAACACGCAAGGGATTCATCTCCGCGCGGGTCTTGCTGGAGACCAGGATGACAGGGACACCCAGACTCTTGCACAGACTCAAAGCCGGCTCAGCCTCATCCCACCGATACGAGTCATGGTCCAGCAATGTTCCGTCAAGATCGGTGAATACCAGAAACAAGACATCCCTGTCATGTGAAATGTCTCTTCTCACTTGTCGCCCGTTCAGAACAATTTCTTCTGGGATTCCTCTTTCTCCTCCAAGGGAATGCCGAAGTGCTTGTAAGCCAGCCTGGTCGCCACTCTTCCCCGGGGCGTTCTCTTCACGAAGCCGATTTGTATCAAGAAAGGCTCGTACACGTCTTCCAGAGTGTCCTTTTCCTCGCTGACGGCCGCGGAAAGAGAATCGAGGCCGATGGGGCCTCCGCTGAACTTCTCGATGATGGTGAGCATGATATTGCGATCCATCTTGTCCAGTCCCCTGTCATCCACCCCGAGCATGTCCAGAGCTCTCTTGGCTACCTCGTTGGTAACCACGCCGTCCGCTTGCACTTGGGCAAAGTCCCGTACTCTCCTGAGCAGCCTGTTAGCCACCCTGGGCGTCCCCCGGGACCGGCTCGCAATCTCCAGTGCTCCCTCCTTTCGGATCGGGATATCGAGGATGCGTGCGGAGCGCAGGACGATCTCCTGAAGATCCCCCGGTTCATAGAAATCCACCCGGAGAAGGACGCCGAAACGCTCCCTGAGCGGAGGAGTCAGCAGGCCTGTGCGCGTGGTGGCCCCCACCAGAGTGAAGGGAGGGAGCGGGATTTTCATCGTTCTGGCAGAAGGACCCTGCCCGATGATGAGGTCGAGCTGGAAGTCTTCCATGGCCGGGTATAAAATTTCTTCCACCACATGGTTGAGACGGTGTACTTCGTCAATGAAGAGAACGTCCCTTGGCTGAAGGCTTGTCAGGATGGCAGCCAGGTCGCCCGGTCTATCGAGCACCGGGCCGGAAGTGCTGGTGATGTTGACGTTGAGTTCATGGGCGATGATATGGGCAAGAGAGGTCTTGCCGAGACCGGGGCTGCCATGAAAGAGAACATGATCCAGTGCTTCGGAACGGCCCTTTGCGGCTTCTACGAACACCCGCAGGTTGCGCTTCAGCTCCTCCTGGCCGATGTACTCATCGAGGCTTCTAGGTCTCAGGTTGAGTTCTGCGGGGACTTCTTCGATGTTGGGTACAGGATCGATGATTCTCTGCTCGGTCATGTCTTTGCTTTGAACCTAAGTGAGTATTCTCAACGCTTCCTTTATCCATGTTTCAAGACTGGGTTCTTTAAGCCGGGACCGCGCTTTTTCTACGCTGTCCTTGGCCGCCTTGGCCGAGTAGCCGAGATTGACGAGGGCGGACAGGGCATCTTCATAAAGTTGCTTGTCCTCAAAGGGCACCTCTGGCGCCGGGAGAGGTTCCGTTTCGCCCATGAGCTTAAGGGCCTTCTCTTTCAATTCGAGGGCGATTCTCTCCGCCGTTTTCCTCCCCACGCCGGGAATGGACCGCATCTTCGCCGCATCTCCCCGAGCCATGGCTTCCAGGAGTTCTTCGGGCCCGATCCCGGAAAGAATATTCGTGGCGAGCTTGGGGCCAATGCCGGAAACGGAAATGAGGAGCGCAAAGATCTGTTTCTCGAGGAGCGTTTGGAAGCCGAAAAGCATGATAGCGTCCTCTCTCACATGAGTGTAAATGTGGAGACTTATCCTTTCCTGCATATCCGGGAGGGTGTAAAAAGTGGACAGGGGCACGAAGACTTCGTACCCGATCCCGCCGTTATCGATGACGATCCGGTGGGGAGCCTTGGTCAGAAGAATGCCGTTCAGAAAAGCGATCATGGGCCATGTATTCTCATCAGAAAAATCTAAGTCAGCAACTCTAATCGCAGAGGAGTTCTCAGGCCCGGCCGGGCCCACTCAGCTTTTGTTTGCGACCACGTGCCTGCGTTGAGAGCATCGTGTTTCTTCCTCTGCTCTTTACTGCTTAGTGCCTACCGTTTTCCAGCCTGGTCCAGTTAAGGTGGCACACGGCCGTAGCCAGAGCATCCGAAGCATCGAGCACAGGAGGCTTTTTCAGCTTCAGCATGATTTGAATCATGGCGCGAACCTGCTCCTTCGTTGCCCGGCCATAGCCCACCACCGATTTCTTGATCTCCAACGGTGAATATTCGAAAATCCTTATCCCGCACTGCACGCCGGCGATGAGCACGGCCCCTCGGGCGTGGCCGATCTTCAGGGAACTCTTCAGATTCTTGTGAAAGAACATGTCTTCAACCGCCATTTCGCTGGGTCCAAAGCGCTCCATGATCCCGGTCATGGCCTGGAAGATCTCGTTGATTCTCTCATAGAAAGGGAGGTGAGTGGAGGTGGCTATCGTACCGCAGTGCGCACAAACGAGCTGACGGCCGTTCTTTTCAACCAGTCCGTATCCGGTTACCCTGGATCCCGGATCCACCCCCAGGACAAGCATCAGCTCCGGGCCTCGAAGTATTCATCGGGAATGTCGAAATTGGCATACACATGGCTGATGTCGTCCATGTCATCAAGAAGTTCCATCAGGTTCAGCATTTGTTCCGCCTTCTTTCCCTCCAGCCTTACCGTGTTTTGGGGTATCATGGTAATTTCCGCAAGGTTGTAAGGAAGTGACGCGCTGTCAAAGGCCCTTTTCACCTTCTCGAAGTCGACGGGCTCCATGACTACCTCGAACTGTGTGCCCGTCTGTCTCACGTCTTCCGCGCCGCCGTCCAGAGCGATTTCCAGGATCTTCTCTTCTTTAACCTTGTCCTGATCAAATACGATGAGGCCTTTCTTCACAAATATCCAGGAAACGCATCCCGGCGTCCCGATGCTGCCGCCATGCCTGTCGAAAGCGTGCTTGAGATCGGCCACTGTCCTGTTCTTGTTGTCTGTGAGGCAATCAATCAGCACGGCAACGCCGCCCGGACCGTAAGCCTCGTAGCTAACTTCTTCGTAGGAGATGCCCTCCAACTCGCCCGTCCCCTTCTTGATCGCCCTTTCAATGTTGTCTTTGGGCATGTTCTCCGCCTTGGCTGCTTGAATGGCTGCCCGAAGACGAGCATTCCCGGTAGGATCACCCCCTCCAAACTTCGCGGCCACCGTAATCTCTCTGATAAGCTTTGTGAAGACCTTGCCCCTCTTGGCATCCGCGGCGCCCTTTTTGTGTTTGATGGAAGCCCATTTCGAATGGCCGGACATATATTTTTCCTCCTCTATTGACCGCTTGATACTCCCACAAAATCGCTAGACATATCTTTTTTTGGAATTCGCTCGGACTCTGAAATCAAAGTCGATCGTCACTTTCGATGCACCAGGGAATGAGAGTGTTCAGCCACCCAATGCAGGCCTTCGACCCCAACCAGACTCCGTGCCAGCCAAGCTCGGGGGGTGGTCTCTTCCTGAAATCCGACTCCATCGGATTTCAGATAATTCCCGCCTTCGGCGGGGAAGAAGCCCCGATGGGGCGTCATATGAAACCTGCCTTAGCAGGTTTCATTTCCGGTTGCGGACTCGTCAGAGACCACCCCCCCGAACTTGGCCTCAGAACTTTTCCGGCTGCAAAGCAAGTTTCTTTCATAAACGCCCCTGCAGCGAAGCACCGGGGTACAAATGCTCAATAACGCACGCTTGTTGCGATAGCCCAATAGCCTATCGGAAATTGTCCTTTTCAGCATCCTGCCGGCCAATAAGGCCGATACCGAGCAGATACACTTCTCTGCTTGCCTTGCGCACCGCCGCAGGCCTCAGCGTTCGACCCTGACGAAAATGTTGGAATACCTCGTTTCTGAAGACCCGGATCTCTTCTCCTTCGAAAATCTTGCATAGGAAATAGCCATCCCTCCTCAGGACGGCGAGCGCAGCGCGGAGCGCCGCTTCAGCCAACCGGAGGGAACGTGTTGCGTCCGTTACCCGGATTCCGCTCGTCTGAGGAGCCAAGTCACTGATCACACCGTCTCTGGTTCCGACCTCTTTACGCAACCGTTCCGCACCCATATCCAGGATGTCAGCCTGGATGAACCTGAAGTTGGGCGCTGAGAAACGGTCGGGCTGTTTGAGATCGATGCCTATCACCTCGCCCTGCGGGCCCACCTTGCTTAAACAGTACTGAGACCATGAACCGGGGTAACAGCCCAGGTCGAGGATGCGATGCCCCGCTCGGATCAACTTGTTCTTCCTGTCGATCTCCTCGATCTTGTATACCGACCTGGCAAGCCACTGTTCCTTTCTGGCACGCCGGGCATAATGATCGTCCCAGGGGTTTCCTTTTAGCCTCTTCACGCTGACTGTCAAAAAGACGCCTTGCTCCTATGATTCAGGGCGGAAAATAGCCAAAAATTCCTACCATATTACTCAACTCTTTGCAAATAATTATAACATTTGCTATGAGTGCAAACAGTCATTAAATTAGCTTCCCTCATTCCGGATGGATCGTGAAAGAGAATTACGACACAAAGGGAAGGTGGAATGCTTTTTTCTTGACACCATGGAACAATTTGTCTATAGTCCAACGCCCGTAGAAGACCGCCTTGGTGATGTATTCTTGAGCACATCGCGACATCACTACCTCTTAGTCGATTACAACAAAAAGAGGCTCAGATTCCACCATCAGTCGGGGACGTTTTCCCTGGGGAGCGACCATTTTGGGGTTCCGGGCCCCGGGAGGAGATTATGAAACTCGAAGAACTTTTGACACAAAGAGCATCTCGGATTCTGAAGAGGTGGCTGGACCTCATTCTCGAAACCTACCCGGTTGACGCCCAGAGATTTCTTCGGAAGCAAAAGGACCCCTTTGCCAACCCGGTGGGAACCACCTTCTCCCGCGAGTTGGAGATTTTATACCGGGAATTTCTAGGGAAGGCAGACGCTGATAAAATGGCTTCCGCCTTGGACGGGATTATCAGGGTTAGGGCGATCCAGGGGTTTGCCCCTTCAGAGGCGGTAGCTTTTGTTTTCTTTCTCAAGAAAATCCTTCGAGAAGAGACGGACAAGGAGGTCCGGGAAGACAGTCTCGTTGCGGAAGAGTTGCTGGCTCTCGAATCAAGGCTGGATGATCTGGCCCTGCGGGCGTTTGACGTTTACATGGCGTGCAAAGAGAAAGTGTTCGAGGTCCAGGCCAGGGAGGCGCGAAACCACGTATCGGGACTGCTCAGAAGAGCGGGCCTGACGGCGGAGATTCCCGAGTGGGACTCGGATCCTAAAAAGAGTCCTCTGGCTTGAACGTGCACCAAATAAAAACGAGGTAGTTGTCCATGAATTTTATATTCGGCATTGTGCTTTCCTCCGTCGCAGTCCTCATTCTTGTGCTGATCCCTTTGATAGGCGTATGGGCACTCAAGCTGAACATTCTTTTCGGGGTGGTTATCCCCTATCTTGCGCTGGCAACCTTTTTTGTCGGCATCATCGGCCGCGTTGTGGGCTGGGCCCGGTCGCCGGTGCCATTCCGGATTCCTACCACGGCCGGACAGCAATGGAGCCTGCCGTGGCTCAAGCACAGCCGTGTGGATAACCCCAAAGGTACCGCAGGGGTGGTTCTGAGGATGATTTTTGAAGTGCTCACCTTCCGTTCCCTTTTCCGGAATACCAAATTGCAGTTCAGATCGGGGCCGAAGATAGGTTACGAGTGGGAAAAGTGGCTTTGGCTTTTCGCCTTGGCCTTTCATTACTCTTTCCTGGTCGTCCTCATCAGACACCTCCGGTTCTTCACGGAACCCGTCCCGGGGTTTGTCACCCTCGTCGAGAATGTGGACGGTTTTATCCAGGCGGGTATTGCTCCCTTGCCGGGCTACATGCTGCCGGGGGTGATGATCAGCGGGTTCGTGCTCTTGGGAGCCGTCACCCTTCTCATCCTCAGAAGGATTCTCATCCCCCAGATGAACTATCTGTCCCTGCCGAATGACTACTTCCCCCTTTTTTTGATCACCGGCATTGCCATCACGGGCATTCTCATGAGGTATCTGCTCAAGCTGGACATCATCAGCGTTAAAGAGCTGACCATGGGCCTGGTGACCTTTCGCCCCACGGTTCCGGAAGGTATTGGCGTCCTGTTCTATATTCATCTCTTTCTTGTGAGCGTTCTGATCGCCTACATTCCATTCAGCAAAATCACGCACATGGCGGGAATATTTTTGAGCCCAACGAGAAACCTCTCCAACAACAGCCGTTTCGTGCGACACATTAACCCCTGGAATTATCCCGTCCCGGTTCACACTTACGAAGAGTACGAAGAAGAGTTCAGGGACAAGATGATCGAAGCAGGATTGCCCGTGGAAAAGATGGCCGAAGAAGCCGGATCATCGGAAGAAGAAAAGGAGTAAACATGGCTGAAAAAATGATGAAACCCCAAGACATGGCTAAAATTAGCCATACGCCTCCTCTCCTGAAGGGGTGGATGCACAGGCCTGTCGAAATCAAGAGTGGGATCTTCTGCTATGCAGGCAAACCTGCCAACTTAAAATATGTGGGGCTGCCCAATCCCCGCGAGTGGTCGCCCACCGATCAGGATTGGAAACTGCCTCCCAACTGGAAGGAGATCATTCTGGAAGGGCTCCGGGAGAGGCTGCAGCGGTTCCGATCCTTAAAGATCTTCATGGACATCTGCGTAAGATGTGGCGCCTGCGCCGACAAGTGCCATTTCTTCGTCGGCGGCGGGGATCCTAAGAACATGCCTGTCTTGAGGGCTGAGCTTCTTCGATCTGTTTACAGGAGGGAGTTTACTACGGCAGGCAAGATCATGGGCGAAGCGGTGGGCGCGCGAGAGCTCACCGTTGATGTTCTCAAAGAGTGGTGGTACTACTTTTTTCAGTGCACCGAATGCCGGCGCTGCTCCCTTTTCTGCCCTTACGGGATTGACACGGCGGAGATCACGATCATCGCCCGGGAGCTGCTGAATCTGGTGGGCCTGAATACCGACTGGGTTTCGGCGCCTGTGGCCAACTGCTACAGGACGGGAAATCACCTGGGCATTCAGCCCCATGCCTACAAGGACATGATCGAGTTCTTCCTGGACGACATTGAGGAAATCACCGGCGTCAGACCCGAGCCCAGCTTCAACAGGAAGGGGGCGGAGATCCTCTTCATCACCCCTTCCGGCGACGTGTTTGCGGACCCGGGAACCTACACCTGCATGGGCTACCTCATCCTTTTCCACTATCTCCAGAATCTCGGCCTTGACTTGACCTGGAGCACCTTTGCATCGGAGGGAGGGAACTTCGGCTACTTCACGTCCCACGAGATGGCAAAGCGGCTCAACAGCAAAATGTATGCGGAGGCCAAGCGCCTGGGAGTGAAATGGATCCTTGGGGGAGAGTGCGGCCACATGTGGCGGGTGATCAACCAGTACATGGATACATTTAACGGTCCTGCCGATTTTCTCGAGGAGCCGGTTTCGCCCATTACCGGGACCAGGTTCGAAAACGCCAAGACGACCAAGATGGTCCACATCACGGAGTTCACCTCGGACCTGATCAAGAACAACAAGCTGAAACTGGATCCGAGCCGGAACGACAACTTGAAGCTGACCTTCCATGACTCGTGTAACACCGCGAGGGGAATGGGGATTTTCGAAGAACCGCGCTACATCATCAAGAACACCTGTAACTACTTTTATGAAATGCCCGAGAACACCATCCGGGAGCAGACCTTCTGCTGCGGAAGCGGCGCAGGCCTGAATGCAGGAGAAGACATGGAGCTGAGGATGCGGGGCGGTCTGCCGAGAGCGAATGCGGTCAAGCACGTGCACGAAAAATTCGGGGTGAACATGCTGGCGTGTATCTGTGCTATCGACAGGGCGGCGTTCCCGCCTCTCATGGACTACTGGGTGCCCGGCGTTGGGGTCACCGGTGTGCATGAGCTGGTGGGAAATGCTCTCATCTTAGAGGGAGAGAAGGAAAGAGAAACCGATCTCAGGGGTGAACCCCTCCCTGGGATGGAGGAGGAAGAAGCGGATGTATGATGGCGGAAAGATCATAACCGGCCTTGTTATCGGAGTGGGTCTGTTGCTGTTTCCTGTCTTCTACAATGCGGGAAAGGCGGCAAAGGCGCCGGAGCCCGAGCTCACAGCAAAGGCCAAAGCGGCACAGCAGTGTGTGCAACCCAAGTCCTACATGAGAACGGAGCACATGAAGGTGCTGGACCAATGGCGGGACGAGGCCGTCCGCCAGAATGTGTGGTACTACAAGGGAACCGGGGGGAAAACCTACTACATGAGCCTCCAGGACACCTGCATGGACTGCCACTCCAACAAGACCAAGTTTTGCGACCAGTGTCATAATTACATGGATGTCTCTCCCTATTGCTGGGATTGCCACATTGCGCCTAAGGAGAATCAGTGATGGCTATGGATCGAAGAGAATTCCTTAAGATAACCGGCCTCACCGCCCTGCTGGGGCTTGGAGGAAAGGCGGGTTTCCAACTGCTTGCTCCGGGGGAAGTGGAAGCCACCGTAAAGGAGCTCCCCTTAACCGCAGGAAAAAAATGGGGCATGGCTCTGGACCTGCGCCTGCTCGACGACAAGGCGATGGATGAAGCGATCAAGGCGTGCCACACCTACCATAACGTTCCCGACATCGGAAATAAGAGACAGGAGATTAAGTGGATCTGGACAGACACCTTCGACCATACCTTTCCGGAGCAGGAAAACGAGTATCTCTCAGAAGGGTACGAAGAGAGGAGGTTTCTTCTTCTGTGCAACCATTGCACCAACCCTCCCTGCTGTAGAGTTTGCCCTACAAAGGCCACATGGAAGAGAGAGGACGGCATCGTCATGATGGACATGCATCGGTGCATCGGTTGCAGGTTCTGTATGGCAGCCTGCCCCTTCGGTGCCCGTAGTTTCAATTGGGGAGACCCCAGGCTGGCTCCCAAGGAGCTCAATCCGAAGTTTCCCACCAATCCGGACTATCCCACCCGTTCCAAAGGCGTGGTGGAAAAGTGCATCTTCTGCGCGGAGAGGCTGGCCAAAGGTCAGTATCCTGCTTGCGTGGAAGCTGCCAATGCGGTTCATCCCGGTGCCATGGTTTTCGGTGATCTGGATGATCCGAAATCGGAGCTGCGAAGGGCGCTCCGCGAGCGATACTCGCTTCGGCGAAAACCTGATCTGGGCACTGGGCCAAACGTTTATTATTTGATATGAGGTAGTTATGCTTGAGAAGGCGTTAAAGGGAAGTCCGACGTACTGGGCATGGATCATTTTTCTGCTTGCCGTGATCGGGGCAGGCTTCGCAGTTTACCTCTACCAGTTTTCTGTGGGTCTGAAAATCACCGGCATGAGCAGGGATGTGTCTTGGGGTTTCTATATCGGCCAGCTTACCTATTTCGTGGGTGTGGCCGCATCGGGCGTCATGGTGGTCCTGCCTTACTATCTCCATGACTATAAGGCGTTCGGCAGGATTACCATCCTGGGGGAATTCCTCGCGGTGGCCTCCATTGTGATGTGCGGTTTGTTTGTCATGGTCGATCTCGGAAATCTTCCCAGAATGCTGAACATCATTATCTATCCGAACCCGACCTCCATCCTGTTCTGGGATATGATCGTCCTGAACGTCTATATGCTGCTCAACATCGTCGTCGGCTGGAATGTTCTGAGCGCGGAGCGGAAAGGCATTCACTATCCCACGTGGGTCACGCCCCTCATCTATCTCTCGATTCCCTGGGCTTTCAGCATCCACACCGTGACAGCCTTTCTGTACGCTGGACTTCCCGGCAGGCACTACTGGCTCACCGCTATTTTGGCGGCCCGATTCCTGTCTTCTGCCTTCTGCTCAGGGCCGGCCATCCTGATTCTGCTCTGCTTGATCGTGCGGAAGATGACCCGTTTCGACCCCGGCAGAGAACAAATCCACACGCTGGGGAGCATCGTTACCTATGCCATGATCCTCAATGTATTTTTCTTTCTGCTGGAAATATTCACTGCCTTTTACAGCCAGATCCCCAGTCACATGGACCCTATTCTCTATCTGTTCGCCGGGTATGAAGGATACTCAAAGCTGGTTCCGTTGATGTGGACCGCAGTCTTTTTCGCCGTGGTCGCCCTCATCCTCCTCGTTATTCCTTCAACAAGAAGAAGGGACGATATCCTTGCCGTAGCATGTGTGGCCGTCGTGATTTCCACGTGGATTGACAAAGGCTTCGGCCTCGTCATCGGCGGCTTCATTCCCAATCCTTTTGAAGGCGTCACCGAATACTGGCCTACGGCGCCGGAGATGATGATCAGCATCGGCGTTTGGGCCATAGGATTTTTCGTCCTCACCGTTCTTTACAAGGTGGCGACAGCGGTCAAAGAAGAGATCGCGATGTGAGAAGCGGAACAGAAACCGCAAAAGGGGCTCTCAGAAGGGAGCCCTTTTTTTGTTGGATCATCACGCAACGCAGCCCTTCTAACCGCAGCCTAACGCTTACCGACCAGGCCGTGAGGTGGTCTCCGGCGAGTCCGCAACCGGAAATGGACTTGTCTCTTTTGACCGCCCCAGGGTTCCTAAGTCTTTTCGGAGTAGGCGCATTCCACGGAGTCAACCGGAGACGTGATCCTGTGGCGCTGCCACCATAACCCAATGAGTTTTCGGCGCCGGTTCCAGGTCACGGGAGAAATGGTTGCGGCTCTAAAGAGACCACCCCACGGCCTGGTCTTCACATTTCTTCGGAACTTGCGTAAACAGACACAGACTAGCGTTCCTAATTCGGCTTAAGTATCCGGGACTTCGAGTGATATCCCGGGGAGTCCCTTTGCTGCCGGTGTGGGACAAAAAAGCTTGACACCCCTATTTTACTTTGCTAAAGAGGCATGACGTTTTTGTTTGGAAAACGCTCGAAAGGCGCCGGATTAAATAATTCAGAGGAGGGAAAATCAAATGGCTTATGAAGTCAACGTCGACCACGATAAGTGTGAAGGATGCGAAGAATGCGTCGAGGTTTGCCCTGTTGACGTCTATGAAATGCAGGAGGGCAAGTCGGTGCCGGTGAACGCGGATGAATGCCTCGGCTGCGAGAGCTGCGTTGAAGTGTGTGATCAGGAAGCGATCACGGTGACGGAGGTCTAGTATATTCTTCTTGTCTTGAAAAGAAACATCGCTGAAATCGCGCGGTGTACTTTAGGGTAAAACAAAAGCTGCTCGAACGAGCGGCTTTTGTTTTCATCACAACCAGAAAGAAAGGGAGCTAGTTTTTAGTCTTTCTTCTGGTGGCAGTCATTGCACTTCCTGTAAGGGGCCTTCTTGTCTTTCAGTTCCTTGTGGCATCCATGGCAGTTGTTGTGGAAAGCCAGTTGCAGTTTATCGGCATTGCCTTTCTTTTCAACGGGACTGTGGCAGGCGTCGCATTTCTGGACCGGATCTCCTTCTTTCCACGTGTTTTTGCCGTCTTTGTAAACATGATGGCACTCCGTGCAGGCAATCTTGTCCTTGACGACGTGCTCCTCATGGTTGAACATCACAGGCCCCTTCTTGTGATCCTTAAAGGTATCCGAATAGATTTTCACTTCTTTTGGCGGCTTCACATCCGATTGCGCTTGAAGGGTTCCGATGAACAGAAAAACCAAACCGGCAATAACCAAGAAAATGAGCGTCCAATTCCCTCTTCTCATCGATAAAAGTGTCTCCTTTCTTGAACTCATTATTCTCACTTAAGGGCCGGACTATAGGAGGTTCCGGCTTGGCTTGTCAAGGGGCAAAATGTGCGGCGCGGCTGTTTACGAAATCTCCGGCCTGCATCTGACGCCGGTGATCAGGAACGTATCCGAAGCCTGTGGTCAGCATGAAGAGTCGGAATTAGAATGTTGATATGCGTGTGGCAGGCTGTGAGTCGTAAGATCACGCCCTCAGACCTTGTCATAGTGGCTGAACTGCATGGTGAAGGTCCCTCGGCCCTGCGATACGGAGCGAAGGGCCGTTGAGTAACCGAACATCTTGGAAAGGGGCACGCTTGCGGCGAGGACCTGAACTGGTCCTTTGTTCGTGATCTGTTCAATCTTTCCCTGTCGGGCATTGAGATCTCCGATTACCTCGCCCATGAACTCCTCAGGAATCAGGATTTCCGCCTTCATAATGGGTTCGAGGAGGACAGGGCCGGCAGACACGCAGGCGTTTCGGAACGCCATGGACGCGGCCACCCGGAAGGCCAGAGCATCGGAATGAAGCTCGTGAATCTTCACATCCACGATAGAGGTTTCAACGTCGATAACGGGATACCCCATGAGAACCCCTGTGCTCACCGCCTCCTCAAGCCCTTCGTTGATGGCATTCAAGAAATCCTCTGTCAGGTTGGAGTTCTCACATCGATCCACGATACGGTTGCCGCTCCCCCGAGCAAGAGGGCTGATCTCGATCTTTATCCCGGCAAAATGCTGCTGTCCTGCCAATTCTCTTTGAAAGATCTCCTCGTGCCGGATCGGCTTGGAGATGGTCTCTCGGTAAACCACCTGCGGTTTTCCCTTGTTGGTCTCCACAAGGAACTCTCTCTTGAGACGGTGGACCACAATCTCCAGATGAAGTTCTCCCATCCCTGAGATCACCGTCTGTCCGGTTTCTTCGTCAATCCGATATTTGAAGGTGGGGTCCTCGTCCGAAAGCTTTCCGAGAGCATCCATCAGCTTGTCCTGATCCTGAACCCCCTTCGCCTCGATGGCCAAGGAAATGACGGGATCATTGAACTGAATAGGCTCGAGCAGGATGGCATGATCTTCAGCGCAGAGGGTATCTCCTGTCGTCGTCAGCTTTAGACCCATCACACCCACAATGTCGCCTGCTGAAGCCAGTTCGATGCGTTCCCGCTTGTTGGAGTGCATCTTCAAGAGGCGAGACAGTTTTTCCTTTGCATTTCTTCCCGGATTGTAGACGGTATCCCCGGCCTTGACCGATCCGGAGTAGACCCGAACGTAAGTAAGCTTTCGACCCTGGTCCATCTGAACCTTGAAAGCCAGAGCGGAAAAGGGAGCCCTGGAAGTGGAAGCCCGCATATCTTCTTTCCCGGAAACAGGATCATGTCCTTTGATGGGAGGGACTTCCGAGGGAGAGGGAAGATAGTCCACGATGTTCTCCAGCAAGGGCTGAATGCCTTTATTGCGGAGGGCGGCGCCGCATAGGATGGGAACCCCTTCGAGCCTGATCGTTACCGCTCTGATGGCTCGCTTCAACTCCAGAGGGTCGATCTCTTCTTCCCCCAGGTATTTGTTCATGATCACATCGTCTTTGTCGGCCAGGGTTTCCAGGAGTTGCTCCCGGTAAGAAGAGGCCTCTTCCATGAGATCGGGAGGAATGGGCACTTCCTGAAACTGAGCGCCCAGACTTTCGTCCTGCCACACCACGGCCTTCATTTTCAGAAGATCAATAATGCCTGTAAACGTATCCTCCGCACCCCAAGGCAACTGAAGGATGAGGGGCGTGGCTCCGAGACGATCCCTGATCATCTGAACAGCCCTGAAGAAGTCCGCCCCGATCCGATCCATCTTGTTGATGAAGGCGATCTTCGGAACCTTGTAGCGGTCTGCCTGATGCCACACGGTTTCTGACTGAGGCTCCACGCCTCCTACGGCACAAAAGACGCCCACAGCACCGTCCAAGACCCTCAATGACCTTTCCACCTCGATGGTAAAGTCCACATGCCCGGGAGTGTCTATGACATTAATGGCGTGACCCCGCCAGGCCACGGAAGTGACGGCGGAGGTGATCGTGATGCCCCTTTCTTTCTCCTCCAACATCCAATCCATGGTGGCCTCACCATTGTGAACCTCTCCCATCTTGTGCACCCGGCCCGTGTAATACAAAATCCTTTCGGTCACCGTCGTTTTGCCGGCGTCGATATGGGCAATGATGCCGATGTTGCGTATCTTTGCAAGCTGGGAGTCCGATGCCATCAAAATAATCCTTATACCTATCCCCAATGCAGGCTTTTGGCCACAGCCAAAGGCTATGCAGGCCTTTTGGGAGGGGGGTGGTCTCTGACGAGTCCGCAACCGGAAATGGACTCATCTCTTTCAACCGCCCCAGAGATCTTAAGTCTTTTTCTGAGTAGGCGCATTCCTCAGAGCCAACCGGAGAACCGATCCTTTGGGGCTGCCACGATAACCCGTTAAGTTTTCGGCGCCGGTTGACGCCCCCGTGGAAGTGGTTGCGGCTCTGAAAAGACCACCCCCCCCAACAGGCCTTAGAACTTCTCCGCGACTTGCGAAGAAGCGAATAAACTAAGCTTGCCACCTTCTTTCCGGTTCGCACAAAAGTAAAAATCTAAGGGATAAGTGTGTCCCTGTCAAGGTCATAACCGGATTCCAATCGCGATCCAGGCGTCATCTCCTCGCCAATCCGGTATTTCACAAAGCTCAAGCGGCCTTGCCGTCTCGTCTTAGTGAAGTGACAACTGACGAGTCGCGAGTGACAAGTTGATGCTTTGATCTCGTAATTTATTATTCGTCACGAGGCAGATGCAAACCTGACGTGGCGAGAAAGAAGCGAGCCCAGGACAATGAGTATTCCCACCACGGCGATGCCGAGAGCAAATGAACCCGCATCTCCGCTTACTCCAATGCCGAGGGGGACAAGGCCGGCTCCAAACAGAAAACCGAGAGGAACGGTAAATGAGACGACGGCGCCCCGCAATTCAGGCGTGGTGATGGAGGACAGGGCGGCAAACCCTGCCGGGAAGAAACAGACGGCGAACATAGGCTGCAGGAAAAAAGGGATGACAAGCCAGTATCCTGGCAGTGCTGAAAGGAGAACAATCAGGAAACCGTTGAGGAACAGCACGTGCGTCATCGTCCTCTGATGCCCTATGCGATCCGTTACCCACCCGGCCAGAAAGACAGTCCCCAGGCTGGCCACCCTTGAAAGAGCAATCAGGGAGTTTGCCCAACTTCGATCCATGCCTTTCTCCACCGTGAGATAGAGAGGAAGCATGCTGAACAACCCGATGTTTGCGCTGAGCCCTAAGCCGAAAAGGACTGCCATGATCCAAAAAGACGGGAGATGCAGGAGACTCCTGGATGCCCTGATGTTAGGAATCTGGCCTCTGAATTTTCCTCCCTGAGCGTACTTCAGGAAGACGATGGCAAACAGGATAGAGACGAGCCCCAACAGGATAAGACCTCCTCGCCATGAAAGGTACCCGAGGGAAGTCTCCGCGAAGATAGGGGCAAGCAAAAAGCCCAGGTTGGGAGCCAGTTCGTGAATCGCCATGGCCTTTCCCCAATGACGGGAGCTTATCAGGGTGGTGAGCATTGCAATCCCGGAGGGAAGGTAAAGACCTGCGGCCATGCCCAAACCAAGAAGCCCCATGCGTAGGGCCCAAAGGCTTTGACACCGGGAGACAAACAATAGAGCCAGGCCAAGCGTCAAAGCGGAGAGGACGATCGTTCTCCGGTGATTCAAACGGGCGGAAACGAAACCGGAGCCTATGACGGTGAGGACATATCCAGCCGTGATGAGGAGGAACAGAGATCCCGACTGGCTGTGGGTGAGTTTCAGGTCTTCTTCAATGGCGGGCATGAGAGGAGCAAGGACGACCCTTCCTGTGAAGTTGACGAGAAAAATCAAGACCAGATAGACCATGGGGCCCACTTGAGACCGGAAAGGGGCTTCATGGTTTGCGGGCATATCGGGCAAAGACAATCCCTCCTGGAAAAACTCAAAAAGCCTACCCTTGGCAGGCTTTACATGACGATATGTTTTACCAGAAGGCCCCCAAAAAGCAACCCTTCTTTTGTTTGACTTGGCAGGATAAGGGCACTAAACTAAAAAAAATTGGTAAAAACCGATGATCTACGGTTTCTTCATATGATTCGCCCTTCTCGAAAAAGCCTGTTTATCGTTTCGATCTCATTCGTCTTCATTCTCACTGTCTTTCTGTCCCTGGGTGTCGGTATCTCTCTCATCAGCCCCTCGGACAGGGAAGGGAAAGAGGAGACTTTCATCGTCAAGGAAGGAAGTTCCTTGAAAGACGTGGCGTTGGACCTCGAGAAAAGGCATTTGGTAAGAAGCAAGACTCTTTTCGTCCTCTGGTCCAGGCTTATGGGCTACAGCAAGGGAATCAAGTCGGGAGAGTACATCTTGAGTGCATCCATGCCGCCGGTGAAGATTCTCGAAAAACTCAGGCTGGGCTTGATCCAGACGCATATCATCACCATCCCTGAAGGGTACACGCGACAGCAGATCGCGGACCTACTGTATGAGAGGGGCCTGGCGGATAGGAATCAGTTCCTGGCTCTTACCGAGGATGCCTCGATCCTGAAACACTACGGCGTCTCCGGGCATACTCTCGAAGGCTATCTCTTTCCCGACACCTACCTATTCGGCCGGGGTGTTTCTCCCTCAGTTGTCGTTGATACGATGGTCAGGCGTTTCTGGCAGATGGTCGGCCCTTTTGTGGACAAGGCGAAGAAAAAAACAGGTATGCCCATGGAGGAGGTTATTACCCTTGCTTCCATCGTGGAAAAAGAGACAGGCCGTCCTGAGGAGAGACCTCTCATCGCCTCTGTTTTCCTGAATCGCCTGAAACGCGGCATGCGATTGGAGAGTGATCCTACGGTCATCTACGGGCTCGATGAGTTCGACGGCAATCTCACAAAGGACGATCTGAACCGAAAAACTCCATACAATACGTATCTCATCCAGGGCCTCACCCCAGGCCCTATATGCAACCCGGGTCTTGAATCCATCAGCGCCGTTATTCATCCCGCAAAGACAGATTACCTTTACTTTGTTTCGAAGAATGACGGTACCCACCAATTTTCCAGAACTTTTTCGGAACACAACCATGCTGTGGAAATCTTTCAGAAGCGGCGGAGCAAAAAAACATCTTGACATGAATGATTGTATACCGTATACCGACCTGAAGTATCTATAACGAAGCTGCAAATCTTTAGCCCTTAATCCTGCGTTAGGCTCAAGAAGCGTTCCCTTTCTTTCATCCCAACTCTTTTTTCAGCTCGGAGGCACCCCCATGGATCTTTTCAAAAACATCAAGGTACTGTCCTTGGAACAGGCGACAGTACTTCCCTATCTGACTTTCCGTCTGGCCCAGGACGGTATGCAGGTTTATAGAATGGAGCATCCTGTTTACGGTGACCCCAACCGTCTCATCGGAGAAAATGTCCTTGGAGAGGAAAGGATGAATGCCTACTTTCTATGCATTAATTCGGGGAAGAAGGCCCTCACCCTTGACCTTTCCGACCCGGAGGGCCACGAGATTTTCAGGCGCATGCTGAAGGAGCTCGAGGTGGACGTTTTCGCTACAAACCAGCTTCCAAGAAATTACAAAAAGCTCGGCATTGACTACGAAACCATCAAAGCGGTGAAGCCGGATATCATCTGGCTCGGCCTCACCGGTTTCGGTCCTGACAGCAACGAAGCCGCCTATGACCCCATTCTTCAGGCCCGTTCGGGGCTCATGGAAGTGACGGGAGAGCCCAAGGGGGATCCACAGGTTCTGGGGATCCCTCTCCCTGACATGGGAACCAGCGTTCACGCCTATGGAGAGGTGATGAAAGCGCTTTTCAAGCGCCAGGCGACAGGCGAAGGCTCCTGCATCAATATCTCCATGCTTGAATCATCGGTATCTTGGCTTACGGTGCCCATCACCATGACCGTCACGTTCAAGAAAAGGATCACGCGAAAGGGAAATACCCACGAGTTCTTCAGCCCTGTTTGCGTTTACAAGACCAAAGACGGCTTTGCTTACGTGGCCATGGGCAACGATCGGCAGTGGAAGTCCTTGGTGAGCGAACCCATGTTCAAATCTCTGGATAAGACCGAGTATGAGAAAAACGCGGGAAGGATTAAGGATGTTGAGAATCTCAACAAGGCACTCAATGCGATTACCGAGAAGCACACCACCGATGAACTGGTCGCGCTGTTCAATCGCCTCACCATTCCCATCAGCAAGATCAAGGCAATTCCCGAAGTGGTCATGGACCCCCTTGTGGAGCGAAGACTCCTCTACTCCACGGATCCGAAAACAGGGATGAAGCTCACCCTGGCTCCGGCTCCGACCATGACACCCCACCTGGAGGAAATCCATCGCCAGATGTCGTTCCCGCCAAGGTTTGGAGAACAAAACCAGGAGATTTACGGAAAGGTTCTCGGTTACTCTGACGCGGACCTGGCCCGCCTCAAGGAGAAGAAGGTTATATGAGCTTCGGAGGATAAAAACGGATGAAGATCATCGTACTTGTGAAGCAGGTTCCCGACACCACCGAAGTCAAGCTGGACCCCAAAACAGGGAATCTGATCCGGGAAGGCATTGAGAGCATTGTTAACCCGGACGACCGTCATGCCCTAGAAACAGCCGTACAGTTGAAGGAGACCGCAAAAGCTAAAGTGACGGTCCTGTCCATGGGACCCCCGCAAGCCATTGACGCGGTGTCCGAGGCCATGGGTATGGGCGCCGACGAGGGAATCCTGTTGACGGACAGGGCATTTGCCGGTGCAGATACGTGGGCTACATCGTCGACTCTCGGGAAGGCCATTGAAACGATCGGCGCCTTTGACCTTATCCTGTGCGGTCGCCAGGCCATTGACGGGGACACGGCGCAGATCGGCCCCCAGGTCGCCGATTATCTCAAGGTGCCCCAGGTGACCTACGTGATCGGTATCGAGGAGATCAAGGAGAAGAGCATCGTGGTGAAGCGGCGGCTGGAGGATGGATTTGAGAGAGTGGAATGCGATCTTCCTGCTCTTCTCACGGTCATAGGGGAGATAAACAGCCCCAGATATCCTCTTGTTAGCCGCCTGATCGAGGCCTGCATGGAAAAAGCTCCCATCAAAATCTGGAATGCTGCGGACATCGGCGTCCAAGTCCGGGACGTCGGTCTCGATGGTTCGTTAACTCATGTGATCAAGACCTTCGCCCCGAAGCTTCAAAGGCAGACCGAGATGATTCAGGGGGATGCAAGGACTGCAGTGAGTACCTTGGTGGGCAAGCTCAGGGAAAAGAAATTGATATGACACCATCCACAATTGAAAAATGGAGTTTAGCTTATGGCAGTTTGGGTTGAAGTGGATCTTTGCAGCGGTTGTAAACGGTGTGTGAGGGCGTGTCCCTACGGCGGCGTTGAAATGAGGGAGGGAAAGGCGCATATTCGCGATCGCTGTACCTCCTGCGGAGCGTGCCTCCAGGTATGCAAGGAGAAAGCGCTTCAAACAGATGCGAAACCGAGGGAAGTCCCGGATTTCAGCGACCGGAAAGGGGTCTGGGTTTTTGCGGAACAAAGAGACGGGCGATTAAACTCAGTTTGTCTGGAGCTTCTCGGAAAAGCCCAGCAACTGGGCGTAACCCTCAATCAGAGCGTGTCGGCTCTGCTTTTGGGCGATAGGGTCCAGGATTTGGCCGGAACGCTCATGGAGTACGGAGCGGAGACGGTCTATCTCGCGGAACACGCAACTCTCAAGGATTACCGGACCAATGCCTATACCAAAGTGATCGAAGAACTAGTAAAAACTCACAAGCCCAATATCCTTCTCATGGGCGCGACCCATGTGGGCAGGGATCTGGCGCCGAGGGTGTCACGAAGGGTGGAGGTCGGTCTCACGGCCGACTGCACGGAACTCACTATTGATCCGGGAGATGGTATCCTCCTCCAAACGAGGCCTGCCTTCGGTGGCAACGTGATGGCCACCATCGCGAACCGCTATTCCCGACCGCAGATGGCAACGGTTCGACCCGGGGTGATGGAAGCCGCGCGAAAATCGGGACCGAAAGGGGATGTGATCAGCCATCAGGTCTTTCTCAGGGAAAACGAAATCGGAACAAGAGTCCTCGAAGTGGTCAGAGAAAAGAGGAAAAAGGCCAATCTGGCAGAGGCCAAAGTGGTTGTCGCGGGCGGAAGAGGGGTGGGGGATGCCGCAGGATTCGGAATTCTGGAGGAGTTGGCAGCGGTGATGGGTGGAGAACTGGCAGGAACCAGGGTGGCCGTGGAAGAAGGCTGGATTCCTGCCGACCGCCAGGTGGGACAAACCGGGCAATCCGTGCGGCCGGAGTTGTACATCGCCTGCGGAATTTCCGGCGCGATTCAGCACAGGGCCGGGATGATGAACTCCAGGTACATCATCGCGGTCAACAAGGATCCCAGGGCACCCATTTTCCAGGTAGCGGACTGGGGAATCGTGGGTGATGTTCACGACGTGGTCCCTGAGATGACCGAAGCGTTTAAGAACAAATGAATGAGGGTCCATCCTGCGGAGGCTGAATCATGAGATCCAACGTGGAGCAACTGGTAAGAAAAAGCATCGCACGCTTTGTAGACACTGAGCTCAAACCCAGAGCTCAAGAAATTGATGAAAAAGGCGAATTCCCAAGAGAGATGTTCATGGAAATAGCGAAGATGGGCGTGCTCGGGATTCGCTATCCAAAGGAGCGGGGAGGCTCAGGGGGAAACACAACGCTTTACTGCATCATCGTCGAAGAGTTGGCCCGTGGACTCGTGAGCGTTGCTGCGACGACCGCAATGCAGTGCCTTATGGGGACGAACTTCCTCTTCCATTTCGGGACTCCGGAAATGCAGGAGAAATATTTTCTGCCCGCCATGAGAGGAGAGAAGATCGGCTGTTTCTGCCTGACCGAGCCGGAAGCAGGAGGAGACCTCGGAAATGTTAGTACCTCAGCAACGAAGACTGCTGATGGATACATCCTTAATGGACTGAAAACTTGGGTAACAAATGGTCCCATAGCATCGTTCTACACTGTCCTCGTTCAGACAGATCCTCCAAAAAGACTCAGAGGTCTCAATTTCTTTTTCGTTCCCAGAGAGACACCAGGGATTTCCCTGAGCAAATCCTTTGATCTTCTGGGCACAAGGACAACTCACATATGTGAATTAGCACTCACGAATGTTAGGATTCCGAGAGAGTATATGCTCTGCCCCGAAGGTCACGGTGTGGATAACCTATTGTCCATTCTAGCAGAAATAAGGGCGATGACAGCATCTCTCGCATTGGGCCTGGTCCGAGCCGCCCTAGCGGACTGCATTCAGTACGCTCACGAACGTTCCGCCTTCGGCAAGACCATCAGCAACTACCAACTCATCCAGGCCAAGGTAGCCGAAATGTACGTGGATCTCGAGGCCGCCAGACTGCTCACCTACAAGGCTACCCATATGATTGATGACAAGGTCCCGTGCCTGCCAGAGGCGACCATAGCGAAGTATTTTGCAACCGAAGCGGCGTGCAAGGCCGGCGACTACGCCACACGCATCTTCGGCGCCTACGGATATTCCATGGAATACACGGCCCAGCGTTACTATCGCGATAACCGCTTCCTCCTTTATGGTGGTGGGACTCACGAGGTTCTGCTTCCCAACATCGCCCGCTGGGCGGGGCTTTAGATTTAAAAGTGTTCAGCGTTCAGTAAGAGGTTCAGAGTTTAGTGTCCCTTTCGGGGATGGTTGAAACGCCTTGCCTTCGCACCGAACACTCCTCTTGGGTCAGATAGTATGGCGGAATCTAAGGTCGGACACATCAAAGACTGGGACTTGGGGACGGTTCACGGAAGAAAGTCACTGGGCCAGCATGTCTTCGAGCACCTCAGGCAAGCCATCATCCGCGGCGAGGTGGCTCCTGGAGATCGACTGGTGGAAAGCCGCCTTGCAGGCGCGCTGGATATCAGCAGAACACCGGTGCGAGAAGCCATCCACAAACTTGAACGAGAAGGGCTCCTCAAAAAGCTGCCCAAGGGCGGGTTCGCGGTCATGAATCTCTCACGGGAAGATATCGAGGAGACCTTCGGCATCCGGTGCGTGTTGGAGAGTTATGCGGCGAGGCTGGCCGCTCAGAATTACAACGAGGAAGAGCTCTCTGCTCTGGAAACTAAAATACGGGAGTTTCAACAACTGCTTGATAGAGGGCAATTAGACGAACTCCCGAGAATCAACACGGAGTTCCACAGCCTTTTTTATGCTTTGAGCAGAAGCCCCAGGCTGATCAAAATGATCAATGACCTGAGAGACCAGATCTACCGTTTCAGGAAGATTCTACTGAAGAAGGATAAATGGGCGGAGGTGAGCAACCAGGATCATCGGAAGATGCTGGAAGCGATCCGTCAGAGGGATGGGAATCGGGTGGAAAGGGTGGTGAAGCAACACATCGTGAGAGGCCGCAGAATCGTGCTCAATGCTCTGGAGGAAAGGATAGAGAAATAATATGATTTTGAACGTTATTGGAAACTCTGAGAGTTTATAATCGTAGAGGAAGCATTGGGGGTATTGTGATGTCCGAAAGAAAAATCAGAGTGCTTTTGGCGAAACCGGGATTGGACGGCCATGACCGGGGAGCCAAGGTAGTTGCTCATGCCCTCAAGGAAGCGGGCATGGAGGTGATCTACACGGGTCTTCATCAAACGGTGCCGAGCATTGTCAAGCAGGCCATGCAAGAGGGGGTGGATGTCATCGGTCTTTCCATCATGTCAGGCGCCCATGTTCCCATTTGCAGAAAGCTGATGGACATGGTGAAGAACGAAGGGCTGGGCGATGTGCTCGTGGTGGTGGGCGGTGTGATTCCGAACAGAGACATGTCTACCCTGAAAGACCTGGGAGTCAAAGGAATCTTCCCCGGGGGAACGCGGTTTGACGAAATCGCCGCCTTTATCAGGGAGAATACGCGGCCTTGAACCATCCAAGTCACGGACGACCAGTCACGAGTGACGAGTAATAGGGATAACAACTGACGAATAACGAATTAGCGAGGTTGTCATGGGAGTAGCGACTTATATCAAGGATGAGAAAGATGCGATCAAGGAGGTGATCCTCCAGTCCGGCATCAAGGTAAAACCGGTTTACACGCCCGAGGATCTTGAAAGAGCGGGGTTCGACTACCGCAAGGACCTGGCTGAGCCCGGTGAATTCCCTTTCACCAGGAGCATCCATCCCCTCGGATACCGGAGCCGCAACTGGACCACGAGGCAATACACCGGCTTCGGCACGCCGGAACAGACCAACGAGCGATTCAAACTGATGATATCCCACGGCCAGACAGGATTGAACGTCGCCTTCGACCTCCCCACCCAGATGGGATACGATTCCGATGATCCCATGGCTGAGGGAGAGGTGGGCCGCGTCGGCATGGCTGTGGACTCTCTCAGGGACTTCGAGATCGCCTTCAAGAACATCAAGCTCAACAAGATCGGAGCCGGCCTGACGATCAATGCCGTGGCCTCGATCATGCTCGCCATGTATCAATCGATGGCCGAGAAATTCGGGTACAAGAAAGAAGAGATCTCTGCTACACCCCAGAACGACATCCTGAAAGAGATGGTGGGAAGAGGGGCCTGGATCTACCCTGTTGAACCTGCGGTCCGCCTGATTGGAGACACCATCGAGTATTCCATGAAGGAACTGCCTCGGTGCAACCCTGTCTCAGTCTGCGGCTATCACATCCGGGAGTCCGGATGCACCCCGGTCCAGGAGATCTCTTACGCTTTCGAGATTGCCTTCGCCTACATCGATGAGGTGGTCAGAAGAGGCTACGAGGCAAAGGATTTCGTGGGAGGGTTTACCTTCAACCTGAATATTTACGGCAACCTCTGGGAGACGGTGGCCAAATTCAGGGCGGCCAGAAAACTGTGGGCCAAGCTTCTCAGAGAGCGCTACGATGTTCAGGACAAAAAGGCTCTCTTTCTCCGTGGCATCTTCGGAGGCGGAGGATCGGGCATGACCAAGCAGCAGCCTGAGAACAACATCATAAGAGGCGCTTACTATGCCCTTGGAGCCGCCTTGTCAGGGGCGCAGACGACGGCTCTCTGTTCTTTTGACGAGGCCTACACCATCCCCACGGAGAGAGCGGCTCTGCTCTCGCTAAGGACTTTTCAGATTCTCATGGACGAGATCGGCCTGAGAGACACGGTGGACCCGTTGGCCGGATCCTATTTCATCGAGACCCTGACCAAGGAGATGGAAGAGAAGATCCGGGAGGAGATGGAGAAAGTGGAGAAGGTTGGCGGCATGGTGGAAGCGGTGGCTTCCGGCTACGTCCAGAGAGAAGTGGCCAGGCAAGCCTATGAGTACGAGAAGAAGCTCCAGGAAGGAAAGGTCATCAAGGTGGGTGTCAACAAGTACACCGAGGGCGTGGACATGGAAGTGGAACTCCACGAATACAACGAAGCCTGGGCTCAACAACAAATAGATGGGCTCAAGGAACTCAAGCGCACCAGGGAAGATAAGACGGTCAAGGACACTCTGAAGGCCCTTGAGAAGGCTGCTTCAGAGAAAAGAAACGTAATGCCGTACCTGGTGGACTGCTGCAAAGCATACGCGACGGTGGGAGAAATGGCGAACGTCTTCAGAGAAGTTTTCGGGGAACACAAGGAACCAAGCATCTTCTAACATGTCCGTTGTAAGTGGTCCGTAGTCTGTTGTGTCCCAATGTTCGTGAGGCCGCCGTCACCCCGGCGAAAGCCGGGGTCCAGGTGTTTTGCAGGTATTCATAAATACCGGATTCCGACTGGAGTTTATCCCGGAGTTCATCCGAGGCCGGAATGACGGAGAAAGTGTTTTCGGGCTTTTTGTGAGCCAGCAATGGATGCTTCGCTGTGGAGGAGTCGCAACTTACAACATACGGACAACTCACAACGGACGATCGATAGAAAGGGGGTGAACAGCAGCAATAGAATGGTAGAGGGGGTAGAACAGTCCTTAACCGAGAAGGAGGTGTAAAGATGAGAAGAAAGATCGCTTTGCTGACAGCCGGAGTTTTTGTAGCCACACTCATGATTTTTGTCTCACTGCCAGGAAACACAACAGCAGCAAGCCCCATCAAACTTACCTATGCCAACTTTTCGCCTGCTCCGACCTTCCCCTGCGTTCAGATGGAGAGGTGGAAAAAGGAAGTGGAGAAGCGTACGGGCGGAAAAGTGGCCATCCAAACGTTTCCGGGCGGTACCCTCCTTGACGCCAAGAACATGATGGACGGCGTCATTGCCGGTACAGCGGATATCGGCAACCTCTGTATGGCCTATCAACCGGGTCGGTTTATGGTGACCAATGCAACCGCCCTGCCCCTCGGATTTCCCGACGCCACGGTGGCAAGTCTTGTTCTCTGGGACCTCTACAACAAGTATAAGCCCGAGGAATTCGCAAAAACCAAAGTGATCACCATGTTCACCTGCGCTCCTTCCAACATCTATGCGAAAGTCCCAGTGAAGAGCCTGGACGACCTCAAGGGCTTGCAGCTCAGGGCTTCAGGTCATGTCGCGGAGATGTTGAAGCTGCTTGGTGCGACCCCTGTGGGAATGCCCCAGTCGGAGACTCCTGAGGCTTTGCAGAAAGGCGTCGTGAAGGGCGCAGTCTCGTCCCTGGAGACTCTTATGGATTTCAAATTCGCCGAGCTTTGTAAATACGTCACTATTATTGACGGCCCAATCTATCCTTTCTCCGTGGTCATGAACTGGGATTCATGGAAGAAACTGCCGGCCGATGTCCAGAAGGTCATGGACGGCATGGGGCTGGAACAAAGCAAATGGACTGGGGAGTACATGGACAACCATGTCAAGGAATCGATTGAGTGGTCAAAAAAGAACTACAATATCGAAATCTTCCATTTGCCGAAGGATCAGATGGCCAAGTTGGATAAAATGGTGGAGCCGATGATCGGCAAGTGGCTGGAAGAGGCAAAGGCAAAGGGCCTGCCGGCCGATGCGATCCTCGCGGACATGAAGGCCTTTGCCAAGAAGTATTCCAAGTAAGAGTGAATGGAGATGTTTTCAGAGGGATTGCGTCGGAGAGGATGAATGGATTTTCTGGACCGGATAAGCCGATTCTTAAATCGCATCCTGATCTGGATCGCCGGCCTTTCCATGGTGACGATGGTCCTCCTCACTTGCTCGGACGTGTTGTTGCGCCTTGTCTGGGTGCCGATTCGAGGAAGCGTCGAGCTCGTTGGCTATTTCTCTGCGATCGTCACCGCGTTCGCCCTTGGTTACACCCAGATGAGGCGAGGGCATACCTCGGTTGATGTGGTGGTCAACCTTTTCCCGGATAAGGTGAAGCGGGCGCTGAGCGGCATCAACAGTTTGATCTGCATGGCTTTCTTTGCCTTGGCAGCCTGGCAAATAGCCAAATGGTCGACCACCATCTGGGAGACGGGAGAGGTGAGCGAGACGCTTCGCGTCATTTTCTATCCTTTTTCCTACGGAGTGGCCTTGGGTTGCGCAGTGCTTTCCCTTGTCTTCCTCACGGAGCTTGTGAAATCTCTCCGGCCCCAAAAGGAGGGCGAAAAGTGAGTTTGGTGTGGATCGGACTTATCGGGATCGTTGTCCTTCTGCTCGTCCTTTTTGTTCTCGGAATGCCGGTGGGTTTTGCCATGGCCATCGTGGGATTCGCGGGCTTCTGGTATACCGTGTCTTTCAAAGCGGCCATCACCATGGTGGGCGGTGACATCTGGTCCAGCTTTTCCTCCTATGGACTCACGGTGGTGCCTCTTTTCATCTTCATGGGCTACCTGGCCTTCAACTCAGGCATCGCTGAAAGGCTATACAAAGCGGCCTACAAGTGGGTGGGTCACTGGCCGGGAGGTCTGGCCATTGCGACTATCGGGGCAGATGAGATGTTCGCCGCCATCTGCGGTTCCAATACAGCGACCGCTGCCACCATGGGAACCGTCGCTTTGCCTCAGATGGAGAAGTACAACTACGATCCTCGACTTAGCACCGGAACAGTGGCCACAGGAGGGACCCTGGGGACCATCATGCCCCCCAGCGTTATCCTCATCATCATAGGATTGCAGACCGGACAGTCCATCGCGGAGTTGTTTCTCGCAGGCATCTTGCCGGCCATTCTTCTTGGCATCCTTTTCATTGGGACGATCTTCGTCATCTGCCGCCTCAACCCGAGCTATGGACCTCCCGGGCCGAAAACCACTTTAAGAGAAAAAATGGAGTCCCTTCCCGGTGTCCTTGAAGCGGTCGCAATATTTGTTCTGGTCATCGGTGGTTTGTATGCGGGAATATTCACGCCCACGGAAGCAGGAGCGGTGGGCGTTTTCTGTACTTTCCTGGTGAGTCTTAGCACCGGAAAATTGACCTGGAAAGGGGTCACGAGTTCCATCAGGGACACGCTGTGGATCTCCTGTATGTGCTTTTTCCTGATCACCGGCGCCACGATTTTCGGCAAATTCCTGGCTGTTACGCGCCTGCCCTTCCTTGTGGCGGATTTCGCAGCCGCGTTGCCCGTGTCCAAGTACATCATCCTGTCCATCGTGCTGCTCATCTATGTCATAGGCGGCTGCGTGATGGATGCTCTTGGTTTCCTGGTGATCACCATTCCGATCTTTTTCCCTCTGGGGGTGGCGCTCGGTTTCGATCCGGTCTGGTACTCTATCGTCCTTACCATGGTGACCACCCTCGGCGCCATCACGCCGCCGGTAGGAGTCAACATCTATGTGGTGAAAGCGCTGGCTCCCGAGATCGGCCTCGGTGCGATTTTCAAGAGCGTCAGCTTCTTTGTCCTGGCCTCCGTTATCTGCATGATCATTTTGACCGTGTTCCCGGAGATTGCCCTGGTTCTGCCCGGGATGCTGCGCGGGTAGAAGGAGGAACCAGGAGTGGTGCATTGCGTTCGCAAAGGGTGAAATAAGCGATGGAAAAGCGATTCATGCCTGCGGTGAAGACTGAAGGAGAACTGAAGGCCTTGCAGTTGGAAGGGCTGAAATGGACGGTCAGCCACGCATACCAGGGCTCTTCCTTCTATCGAAAGAGACTGGACGAAGCGGGAGTCAAACCTGGAGATATTCGTTCCCTGGATGACCTGAAGAAGCTTCCTTTTACCACGTCCAAGGATCTTCAGGAAGGGTACCCCTTCCCTCTCCTTTCCGTTCCTCTCGAGAACGTGGTGAGAATCCACGCTTCTTCGGGCACCACCGGAAAGAGGAAAGTCCTCTCCTACAGCTCGAAGGATATAGATGATTGGGCTCACATCTTCGCGCGGTGCTACGAAATGGCCGACCTTACCCCGGAAGACAAGGTGCAGATCGCCGTCGGTTACGGGGTCTGGACCGCAGGGGTCGGTTTTCAGCTGGGGTGCGAAAGGTTCGGTGCCATGGCTATTCCGATAGGTCCGGGCAACCTCGATATGCAGTGTCAGTTCCTCGTGGACTTTCAGACAACCGCCATGTGCTGCACCTCGTCCATGGGTCTTCTCATGGCTGAAGAGGTGCATCGGCGGGGCATCAAGGACAAGATTCGTCTCAAAAAAATCATCATCGGCTCTGAACGGTCAAGCGATGCCATGAGGAGTCGGATCAAGGAATCCCTCAATCTGGAGCACCTGTTTGACATCCCCGGCATGACGGAACTTTACGGTCCAGGAACCGGGTTGGATTGCGTTTATCATACGGGCATTCATTATTGGGCTGATTATTACATCCTGGAGATCCTGGACCCCGAAACGCTGGAGCCGGTTCCCGAAGGGGAGATCGGAGAGATGGTGGTGACCACCCTCAAGAAAGAAGCAACGCCGCTGATTCGCTATAGAACCAGTGACCTCACAAGACTCATTCCAGGAAGATGCGCATGCGGGTCCATTCTGCCGAGACATGATCGTTTGTTGGGCCGATCCGATGACATGATCATCTTCAGGGCGGTTAACATCTATCCAGGGCAGATCGACTACGTCCTCTCAGGGATAGCTGGCATCGGAAGCGAGTATCAGATCATCCTTGATCGAAAAGAAGATGGCAAAGACTACATGACCATCAAGGTGGAGCGGGATCAGGCCGGTGACAGGGTCAAGGATGCGCAGACCGGCAAGAAGATCGGAGAGGAGATCAAGAAACAGATCCTGGTGAGCGCCGCCGTGGAGATCGTTGACTACGGCGCTTTGCCGAGGTCTGAAAGAAAGAGCAAACGCGTCTTTGACAATAGAGAGTTCTAAGGAGCATAGCCATGCAAAAATTCGAATATCTCATGCCGACGACGGTGGACGAGGCCATCTCCCTGCTGGTGAGCCACGGGGAGCGGGCAAGGTACATTGCCGGTGGGACGGATGTCATGGTGAAGGTGAAAGAGGGAAAGATCCATCCTCAATATCTCGTATCCTTGCGGCGGGTGCAGGGCCTTGACCACATCACCTACAAGGATGGAGAACTCAGGATCGGGGCCGCAGTGACCCACCGGATGCTGGAACTCTCTCCGATCGTCAAGAAAGAGTTCCCGATCCTGGTTGACGCCGTGACCAACATCGGCTCGGTGCAGATCCGGAACGTGGCCACCATCGGGGGCAATATCGTGAACGCCGTGCCATCCGCGGATGGAGCGATTCCTTTGATCACGGTGGGGGCTCAGGTTCGTATCCGGGGGCCGAAAGGAGAGAGAGGCCTGGCCCTTGAAGATCTCTTTATCGGTCCGGGACAGACCCTTCTGGAGACCGGGGAAATCCTCGTTGAATTCGTGATTCCTCAACTCCTGCCGAGAACCGGCGCGGCCTACGTGAAGCATACCAGGAGAGAGGCCATGGAACTGCCCTTATTGGGCGTGGCTGTGCTCCTTTCCCTTGCCGAAGACATGACGACGTGCGCGGAGGCGAGAATCGGCCTGGGCGTTCTGGCTCCCACGCCCATGCGTGCCAAGAACGCGGAGGCCCTCCTTAAAGGTCAAAAATTGAGTGACCAGGCCTTGAAAAAGGCCGGAAAAGCTGCTGCCGAGGAATGCAAGGCCAGGGACAGCATCCGGGGTGAGGCCTGGTACCGGAGGGAGATGGTGGAGGTCCTCGTCCCGAGGATGGCTCGCGTAGCCATGGAAAGAGCGAAATGACGGCATACGGCACACGGGTAACCGGCAAAAAGCTCATGGATGCTACTTTCTCCGTGAGCCTTGCGCCGTGTGCCATGTGCCCTTGACCAATGACCAGTGGCTGCTGTCGCTGATTGGAGGCATTCAATGAAACAGGCGATATCCTTTGTGCTTAACGGAAACAAGATGGAAATGGAGATCGAACCACACTGGACTCTGCTGCATCTTCTGAGGGAAGAGCTCGAATTGACGGGGACCAAGTCAGGATGTGAAAGCGGCGAATGCGGCGCCTGCACCGTGATCGTCAATGGGAAGGCGGTCAATGCCTGTTTGTATCCTGCCGTGGAAATCAACGGCGCCACCGTGCTGACCGTCGAAGGGCTGGCCAAGCGGACCGGCGAGCTTCACCCTCTTCAGACGGCCTTTGTGGAACAGGGAGCTGTTCAGTGCGGTTATTGCACGCCGGGCATGATCATGTCTGCCAAGGCCCTGTTGGACGAAAACCCGAACCCCACGGCAGAGGAGATTCGGCATGCTCTGGCCGGCAACATGTGCCGATGCACAGGGTACACGCAGATTATCGAGGCTGTGAAAGAGGCCGCCCACACCACGACCAGCAAAGGGGAAGTCAGGCCGAGAAAAGCGGAATAGAGAGTCAGGGAGGCTACCATGGAGACTTTGAGCAGTGTGGGAAAACGCATCCCCAAGCGGGACGCCATCGATAAAGTGACAGGGCGGGCAACCTACATCCAGGACCTGAAAGTGCCCGGCATGCTCTACGGCAAGATCCTCCGCAGCAAGTATCCCCATGCCAGAATCGTGCGGATTGACACATCCCGGGCAAGAAAACTCTTGGGTGTGAGGGCGGTGATCACGGCCGAGGATGTACCCCAGATTCGATACGGGTTCATGAAGGATCAACCGGTGCTGAAATCCGGCAAAGTGCGCTCCTACCGTGACGAAGTAGCGGCCGTGGCCGCCATTGATCCCGGGACTGCCGAGGAGGCCCTGGATCTCATCACGGTGGAGTACGAAGCCCTCCCGGGCGTCTTCGACCCTGTTGAAGCCATGAAAGAAGATGCACCTCTGGTTCACGAGGAGAACAAGAGCAATATCCTGAAGCTGCCCTGGAAGCTGGTGGCCGGAGACGTGGAGCAGGCGAGAAAAGACTCCGCTTTTGTGGCGGAGGGTGAATTCGAGGTGACCTGGGTCACCCACTGCTGCCTCGGCACTGAGGGCGTCATTGCCGACTTTGATCTCAGGAACAACCTGACGGTCCATCGAAACACCCAGATTCCGTCCCTCGCGCATAGGGATTTCCTTGATGCCCTTAAGGTCATGGGGCTTCAGAACAGCAAAGTGCGGATCATCAAACCGACCATCGGCGGAGGGTTCGGAAGTAAGCTCGACACTTACGGTTTTGAATACATCGCCATCCTTCTTGCCTATGTGACGCGCAAGCCGGTACGAATCATCAGGACCAGGGAAGAGGAGTTCCGCTACACCTCCACGAGACAGCCGGCGATCATGAAGATTGCCCAGGGCTGTGACAAAGAGGGCAAGCTTACCTTCCGTAATATCTCCATGATTCTCGACAACGGAGCCTACACGTCCTGGGGAGCCACGACGCCTTCGGTTATGATGATGCCCACATCATCCTTGTACAAAGTGCCCAATGTTCGCTACGAGGCAAAATGCGTTTATACGAACAACACCTGGTCCCAGGCCATGCGAGGCTACGGCAATCCCCAGGCAACCTTCGCCATCGAATCCAACATGGAGCAACTGGCGGAAGCTTCGGGCATCGATCCCCTGGAGCTTCGGTTGAGGAATGCCAACGAGCCGGGGGAAGTGACTCCCCAGCGGTTCAAGGTGACGAGTTGCGCCCTCAAGGAGTGCATCGAAGAGGTGGGGAAAAGGCTTGACTGGTCGAACAAGAAGAAAGGCGGGAAAAGACCGGGCAGAGGGATCGGTTTGGCCTCCCTGATCCACGTGGGTGGAGGCGCCCGGGTGTACAAATCGGACGGGTGCGGAACGATCGTGAAGGTGGATGACTTCGGGAACGTGGATGTGTTTACCGGAGCAACGGATATGGGTCAGGGGGCGGATACGATCATCGCTCAACTCGTGGCCGAGGAGATGGGTGTGCTCTCCGAGGATGTGAACATCCTTGATCGGGATACGGACGTGTGCCCGTGGGACGTGGGCGCCCATGCAAGCCGGACGACTTTTGTGGCCGGCAATTCGGCGGTCATGGCGGCAAGGAAGGTGAAGGAAAAGATTCTTGAGGTCGCCGCCGGGTATGTGGACCGATGGAAGGACAAGGACGGGACCAGGCACGAAGTCAAGCTGGACGAGGATCCCAAGAACCTCGTCATCAAGGACAGGATGGTTTACTCGGTTAAAGAGCCGGAGAAAAAAATCGCCCTTGGCAAGATCCTGCGAGGCGCCCACTATGAGAAGAACGGCACCATGATCATGGCCGAGTGCTTCTATGACCCGGACAACGAGAACTTGGACAGGGAATTCAAGGGAAACCTTTCCAAGGCCTACGCCTATGGCGCCCACGGCGCGGAAGTGGAGGTGGACACCAAAACGGGCAAGGTGAAAATCCTCCGGTACGTGGCGGCCCACGATGTGGGGCGGGCCATCAACCCCATGCTCCTGGAGGGGCAGATCTACGGCGCAGCGGCCATGGGGGTGGGATACGCCTTGACGGAACGACTGATCCTCGAGAAGGGGGAGGTGATGAACCCCAATTTCAGGGACTACAAGCTTCTGACTGCCAAGGACGTGATTCCGGTGGAGCCCGTAATCATCGAGAGCATGGATGAAGCAGGCCCCTATGGGGCCAAGGGGATCGGGGAGCCGGGTCTCGTGCCCTCGGCGCCGGCCATTGCCAACGCCATCTACGATGCCGTGGGGGTCCGGCTCAAAAAGCTGCCCATGACACCGGAGCGGATTCTCAAAGCAATGAAAGAAAAAGAGAATAAGTAAATCCGAAGCATTCTACGGTTTATCTACGGGGGAGTTTTGCCCCCTCCCGCTGTTCTCCTCGCCTTGGCTCGGAGCCAGGGGTTTCCCCCATAGATAAACCGTGAAAAGACGGCGCCTTTCCGCCAGTCACTCAAGAAAGAGAATCATGATCCGCACGGCAACTAGAAACGGCTAAAATGATACCGAATTTCGAGTTTTGGATTTTCTTTGCACTCGGAGTTACTCATGAAGACTGATAGATTTTACCGCCTCGGTTGTGACATCGGGGGTACCTTCACGGACTTCGTTCTGCTTAACGACAGGACCGGAGAACTCGCCATTAACAAGTGTCTGACCACACCGAAAGATCCATCCGATGCGGTGGAACAGGGGATCATGGAGCTGACGGTCAAGGTGCCCGGGTTTGTGGAAAAAATGGATGAGGTGATTCACGGAACGACCCTGGTCATCAACGCCATCATCGAGCGAAAAGGTGCGAAGACAGCCCTTATCACGACCCAGGGTTTCAGAGACATCCTGGAGTTAGGGAGAGAGATGCGTTACGCTCCTTACGATATTTTCTCCGAATACCCGAAACCCCTGGTGCCCCGTCAGTTTCGTGTCGAGGTGGACGAGAGGGTCCGCAGTGACGGGACCATCCTGAAACCGTTGGACCACGAGGAGGCAAAGACCGTAGTGCGCGCGCTGGTAGACCAGGGGATTGAATCCATTGCCGTCTGCCTCATCAACTCCTTTGAAAACCCGGTCCATGAGTTCATGATCAAGGAGATCATCGAAAAGGAGGCGCCGCAGGTCTCCGTCTCCATCTCCTACCTTGTCCTCCCGCAGATCAGAGAATATGAGCGGACGAGCACGACTGTCACCAATGCCTATGTAAAACCCTTGACAGGAAAATATCTTTCTAAGTTAACAGGAAGACTCGAATCCATCGGGAGCAGGGGAAAACTTTTCATCATGCTCTCGAGCGGAGGCATCACCTCCGTGGACACGGCGGCGGAGTTTCCCGTGAGGATCATCGAATCAGGGCCGACGGCCGCTGTCATTGCCGGCCAGTACTACGGCAGACTTTTCAACCTTCCCGACATGTTCTGCTTCGACATGGGTGGAACAACGGCCAAGTCCTGCCTGATCCAGCGAGGTGTGGCCGGCGTGGTTCCCACCTTTGAGGTGGGACGGGTTCAACGGTTCATGAAGGGAAGCGGGCTGACCATTCAAGTGCCTGTGGTGGACCTGATGGAAATCGGCGCCGGCGGAGGAAGCATTGCCAAGGTGAGCAAACTGGGAACGCTTCAGGTCGGACCGGAGAGTTCCGGCGCGGACCCGGGACCGATCTGTTACCGGCGGGGAGGACAGGATCCCTGCGTGACCGATGCGGACCTGCTCCTCGGCTACCTTGATGAGGACTATTTCCTGGGTGGAGAGATGAAACTTGACCGGGAGGCGGCGAGGCGAGGCGTGGAAGAGAAAATCGCCAGGCCGCTGGGAGTGACCTTTATCCAGGCGATTTGGGGCATCCACGATCTGATCAACGAGACCATGGCCGCCGCGGCCAAAACCCACATCGCGGAAAAGGGCGGAAATCCCAAGATTGTGACGGTGGCCGCTTTCGGCGGTGCCGGCCCGGTTCATGCGTACGGGCTTGCAAAGAAGCTGGGCGCTCCTCGGCTGATTGTTCCTCCCAATGCCGGGGTCGGTTCGGCCCTGGGATTCTTCACCGCCCCGAGAGCCTTCGACCTGGTGAGAAGCCACAAGGTGTCCCTGGCGGAGGTCGACTTCAAAGAGATCGAGAAGATCTTCAAGGAGCTGGAGGCGCAGGGGGCGAAGACACTTAAGAAAGCCGGGAGGAATGAGGCCATCCGGTTCGACAGATCTTTGGACATGAGGTTCGTGGGGCAAGGGTCGGAGACAAACGTGCCTCTTCCGGAAAAGAACTTCACTAAACTTCAGAAAGAAGACGTGCGACGTCGTTTCGACCTGATCTACGAAAAACTCTACGGAAGGACGTATCCCGAATCAGCCGTGGAATTCATCAACTTCAAGGTGAGGGCCAGCCTGCCCGAGAGGTTTTTCCACTTTTCCACGCTGGAAACCGGAGGAAGGTCTCTCAAGGAGGCCGTCAAGGGAAAGCGGCCTGCCTATTCGGGAATCGCGAAGGATTTCGTTCCCCATACGGTGTATGACCGGTACAAGCTTTTTCCGAAGGCCAAGTTCAAGGGTCCTGCCATCATCGAAGAGAAGGAGTCCACGGTGATCGTCGGCGAGGATGCCTCCGTCACGGTGGATGATTACGGATTTCTGTGGATTGATCTCACGACGGCGCACGGATCACGGCACACGGCGCAGGGCGCAGGGCAAAAAGGGGAAGCGAAGGCGGCGAAATCAAAGACCAAAGCAAAAGGCGCAAAGCTCAAGGCGAAAACGACAAAGGGAAAGAAAAGAAGAACGGCACAAAAAAGAAAATAAGCGAATGATGCGGAAGGCTAGGGGCACGAACGAAGCTGGGGGGGTTCCCGTGAGCCGTGCGCCTTGCCCCTTGCACCGCTTCTGGAGGAGTGTATGGCACGCAAGTTTGACCCCATAACCCTGGAGATACTCTGGAGAAGACTCATTTCCATCGTCGATGAAGCGGACAGCACGGTCGCGCGAACCGCGTTCTCGAGCCTCCTGAGGGATGCTCACGACTACACGTGCATGTTCACCGACGGAAAAGGAAGAGAGCTGGCACAGGGAACGTTTGCCACACCGGGGCAGTCCGGAGCCACGGCTTTAGGGGTCAAGAATCTCGTAGACAAACTTCCCGCGGGCAGTTACAAACCCGGCGATGTGTTCATCACCAACGATCCCTGGGCCCTAGCCGGCCATTTGAACGACGTGTGCGTTATGAGCCCTATCTTCTACAAGGAAAAGATTGTGGCGTTCACGGCCTGTGTGTTCCATCATTCGGACATCGGCGGCCGCGTTTCCTCGGACAATCACGAGGTCTTTGAAGAAGGGCTGTTCATCCCTCTGGTCAAACTCTATGACGGCGGGGTGCTGAACCAGTCCGTCCTGGACATGATCCGGTGGAACGTGAGGACTCCGGACGAAGTGATCGGAGACATCCGGTCCCAGATTGCAGCCAACCATGTGTGCGCCGAGAAAATCTGCCAGATGCTTCGAGACAATGATCTGGACAACCTGGATGATCTGGCGGAAGAGATCATCGGCAGGACAGAGAACAGCATGAGGGAATCCATCGCAAAGACTCCTGACGGGATCTATCGAGCGGAAGGCATCGTGGAGCAGATGGAAGGCAGGGCGGATATCGTCATAAAGGCCGCCGTCCAAGTAAAAGGAAGCGACATTATCGTGGACCTTGATGGATCGTCTTCCCAGGTGGATTGGGGTGGAAACGTGGTCTTTAACTTCACCTATGCCTATGTCCACATGGCTGTGAAGAGCATGTTCGACCCGTACATTCCCAACAACGACGGTTGCGCAAAGCCCATTACGCTCAGAATACCGGAAGGAACTGTGGTGAACTGCAAGTTTCCTGCGGCGGTGGCTGCACGGATGCAGATCGGTCATTTCATGACCGAAATCATTTATCGCGCTCTGGCCAAAGCGGTTCCCGATCAGGTGATCGCCGCAAGTGGGGGCACCCCGGCCACCATGAATGTTTTTTACGGAAGAAGGAAAGACGGAAAGCCTTGGCATTCTGTGATTATCCGGGGAGGAGGAATGGGTGCGAGCGCCTCGAAAGATGGCCATTATGTCGCCATCTTCCCGGCCAATGGAGCGAACACCCCCGTGGAAATATTCGAAAGCGACACCCCTCTCATCGTAGAAAAGCGTGAACTTCTCATCGACTCGGGAGGGGCCGGCAAGATGAAAGGGGGCTTAGGTCGCAGGGTTGTTTTCAGAATTCCTGATGATGAGTCCGCTCCTATGCCGCCGGTCAACCTTGGAATCCAGTCCGGAAGATACCGGCATCCCCCCGAAGGGCTGTTCGGGGGCAGGCACGGGGCCAAGGCGCAGTTCCTGGTGAACGGCAAACCGGGAAATCCTTTTGGCCTCACCCGGATGACGCCGGGAGACGTGATCGTGATCGATGTTGCAGGAGGAGGGGGCTTCGGGAACCCGCTGGAACGAGACCCGGAAATGGTGCAGGAGGACGTCATCCAGGGATATGTAAGCATCGAGAAAGCAAGGGAAGACTATCGGGTCGTCATCGATCCCGGCACCATGAGAGTTGACCTCGGCGTCACCGAAGAAGTGCGCCGGTCAACACGAGGTAACTAAGACGACTATAAGATGTGGGATGTTTCAGGCTTGACCAACAATGAGAGTTTATCTATATTCGGTGCTCAACAAAGCAACTTTTCTAGAATGGAATACCTCGACGTAAAGGAGGAGTGAAACATGCGTGTATTCGTGTTGGGTGGTGCAGGAGGTATGGGGCAGGGCGTGGCGCGGGACCTGATAAAACAAGAGCCGATCACGGATGTTGTCCTGGGAGATTTGTACCCGGACCCGAAAAGACTGGCACCGAAATTACGCGAAAGCGCAAAGGTCACCCTGCTCAAGATGGACGTAAACGATCATAACGGGATGGTGCGTACATTCAAGGACTCGGATATTGTAATCAACTGCGCGGGTCCCTTTTACAAGACTGCCGTGCTGGTGGCCAAGGCCGCGGTTGAGGCGCGGGTCAACTATATTGACATCTGTGATGATTACGAGGGAACCGAAATCCTTTTCAACTCCGAGATAGATGAAATGGCGAGAAAAGCCGGCATTACCGTCCTTACGGGTATGGGGTCGGACCCGGGAACCAACAATGTCCTAGTCAAGTGGTACGCGGAACGCCTGGATCGTGTTGATGATATTTACCTCTACTGGGTCGTGAGCATTGCCGAACTTGCAGGAGCGGCTTGGGATCACGGTCTTCATATGACCCTTGGGAAGATCCCGCAGTATATCAACGGTAAGCTGGTATACGTGGAAGGAGGGACCGAAGCAGTGGCGGAAGAGTTCCTGGAACCTCTCGAGACGTGCCAAGTTCGCTACGTGGGTCATCCGCAGCCTTTGACCATCCCCAAATACATCAAAGGAGTAAAGAATGTCATAATAAAAGGAGCCCTCATACCTTTCTGGGTGGATGAATTGATCAAAGAACAAAAGAATACGGGTTTCTTGAGTAAAGAGCCGAAGGATGTCAATGGCAAGACTGTAATACCCTACGACCTTACGCTCAAGCTTTGGGAGACCATCCCGGAAGGCAGAGACAAGGGGCCGCAGGCTTCTGGCCTCAAAGTCATTGTCAAAGGCGAACGAAGCGGCAAGAAGGTGATATACACAGCCGATATGGTGGGAAGGATGGCTCCGGGGACGGGCATTCCCGCATCCATCGCGGCGCTCATGATGAATGCAGGGGATGTGACCGAAAAGGGCGTGACGGCTCCTGAGGGCTGCATTGATCCGGACAAATTCCTCGCAGCGTTCTTAAAGCGAGGCGCAAAGATCCATCAGACGGAAAAAATATCATCCATGTTTGAAGTCTAACACAAGACAGGAGACTTTCCATGAAAGAGGCGCAAAAACTGAACATCACCAGAAGCCAAGAACTCTTCAAAAAAGCGTCCGGCCTGGTGCCGGGAGGTGTTCTCGGAGCCAGAAAGCCCAGCGATTTTATCGAAGGAGAATACCCCATATTTCTGGAAACCGGCAAAGGCTGCCGCCTGACGGATGTTGACGGCAACGAATTTATAGATTTTCTGTGCGGTTACGGCCCCATCATCCTAGGTTACCGTGAAGAAGAGGTGGATGACGCCGTTTGCAGACAGATAAAAGAAAAAGGGTTCTGCTTCACGCTGACACAAAAATTCCAGAATTCGCTGGCGGAGAAGCTTAACGAGCTTGTGCCCTCATCGGAGATGAGCATTTTCCTGAAAACAGGCTCAGACGCCACAACCGCAAGTATCCGTATCGCAAGAGCCCATACCGGGAAAATCAAAGTTATGCGCTGCGGTTACCATGGCTGGCATGACTGGTGCGTTGAAATGAAAGGCGGGGTTCCTTTGAAATTCTACGAAGATGTATTCGAATTTCAATACAACAGACTGGATCAACTGGAGGAACTGATGGCGGTCCATGGTGATGAGACCGCCGCTATCATCATGACGCCCTTCGGTCATCCGAACCATGAGGAGATGCAGGAACCCAAACCAGGGTTCCTTGAAGGCGTGAGGGATTTGGCGGACAAGTATGGCGCTGTGCTGGTCTTTGATGAGATACGGACCGCCTTCAGACTCAGGATGGGCGGCGCACAGGAACTTTACGGCGTGACTCCCGACCTGAGTGTGCTGGGAAAAGCGATCGCCAATGGATATCCGATATCGGTTGTGACCGGTAAGAAGGATGTCATGACGGCGGCTACGAGTAAGCTTTTTATTTCATCAACCTTTTTCGGTAACAGCGAAGGGTTTGTCGCCGCGCTGAAAACCATAGAAATCCTTGAGCGAGACAAGGTGATCGAGAATATTTGGGAAAAGGGCGAACGCTTCGTCGGGAAGGTCCGGACGCTGCTCGGCAAATATGATGTGGGCGCAAAGTTGACCGGCGTGGCCCCCATGTTCTACATCACCTTTGACAAGGATGAAACCGGGGCATACAAAGACAAACGCAAGGCGTTCTATACGCAACTCATCCGTAAAGGGTTTTTCTTCACACCGTTCCATCACGCCTATATCTGCTTCCGGCACACGGAAGAAGACCTGAGCCTGACCCTGAACGCCATCGAGGAATCCCTTGCGTATGTGAAAGAAAAATACTGATCCCGCCCCGATAGGAGTGAGGATGGAAGCCCGCCGATTGCGACAGAAAAGATACCGGCCGCTTTAGAAGAAACGAGGAAGACGACTTCGTAAGAGTCGTCAAAGTGGACGGCACAGTAGAAAGCTCCAGATGCAAGGCGCGCGAATCTTGGGGAATGAAGCGTACGTAGAAGTACGCTGCAATGACGAAAGATGAAGCGCAACGCAGCAGATGGACTTTTTACGAAGTCGTCAAGGAAGGAAAAGGCAATTGAGACTACCAAGCTTTGAATACCTGGAACCGAGGAATGTGGAAGAGGCCCTCAAAATGTTGGCCGACCATGCCGACCAGGCCGCTGTTGTGGCAGGAGGGACCGATCTAATCGTGAGAATGAAACAGCGGCTCGTGAAGCCTGCTTTCTTGGTCAGCCTGAAACATCTTACTGACTTGAGCTACATTCGCCAGGAAAACGCGCTCATCGTGATCGGCGCCATGACTCCCCTGGTTTCGCTGCAGGACTCAAAACTCATCAAGACCCATTTCCCGGCTCTTGCCACTGCGGCGGAGCTGATCGGTGCGCCTCCCATACAACACGTTCGAGGCACCATCGGCGGCAATCTCTGCCTTCAAACCAGGTGCCTTTACTATAACCAGTCGGCGGGCTGGCGGTCAGGCAGGCTTCCCTGTCACAAAGATCAAGGAGAGATATGTTATGCGGAAGAAAACAGCGACCGCTGCCGCTCTGCCAACCAATCGGACGGGGCTTGCGCGCTAATGGGGTTGGGAGCCGGGATTGTCCTGGAGTCCACGAGGGGCAAACGGACTCTCCCTATCGAGGATTTTTTCACCGGCAAGGGAGAAACGCCCTTCGCGGCGGGATCCGACGAATTGGTCACAGAGATCCGGATTCCGGTTCCGGCAGAGAGTGAGGGTAACAGTTTTCAGAAGCTGACGTACCGCTCCGCTATCGACTATTGTCTGGTATCGACGACTGCGAGATTGGCTGTGAACAAAGGCAGGATCTCCGAGGTGAGATTAGCTGTAGGTGGTGCAGGCGCCTCCCCTCTTCTTCTCAAAGAAGCGTCGGATAAACTGGTGGGGAAGGAGGTTCACGATAAGCATGCCGTGGAGGAAACGGCAAAACAAGTGAGCAATCATGCGTCCGCCTTTATGGTTGACAACCTTGGATCCACCCTCGAATACCGAAAGAAGATGTCGGCAGTGACGGCCAAGAGGGCCATCGAAGAGGCATTGGACAGATGCCTTGGGCATCCTGTGGTGAAGGGACGGAAAAGTCAAGAGGATCGAACATCATGAAAAAGATACCCATCGTACTCAATGTTAACGGTGAACAAAACGATATCTACATCTTTCCCAATCGGACTCTCCTCGAAGTATTGCGCGAAGAACTGCAACTGACAGGAACAAAGGAGGGTTGCGGCGAAGGCGTTTGTGGCTCCTGTACTGTTTTGTGCAATGGGTTTCCCATCAGGAGCTGTCTCACTCTCGCCGCTGAGGTCCAGGGGGCCGAGATCACTACTGTGGAAGGCTTGAGAATGGAGGATGGTCAGCTTGATCTCTTACAACAGTCCTTCATTGACCACGGCGCAGTTCAGTGCGGATTCTGTACGCCGGGGATGTTGATGTCCGCCAAAGCCTTTCTGAACCGAAATCCCAATCCCAATGAAGCCGACATACGCAAGGGGATCAGTGGCAACATATGTCGATGTACAGGCTATACCAAGATTGTTGAAGCGATCATGAACGTGGCAAAAAAGAGCCGCCCTTGAGATGGGAAGCCCGCAGGGAGCTGCGCAAATTATCTCGGCTCTGACACCAGGTCATCCAGTGTCCGATGTCGAGAATTCCGTGACGGACGAAACTGAAGGCACACTGAACGAAACGTAGAGGATACGCCGAATGAAAAAAGAGCACACTCTAATCGGTAAAAGAGTACCCAGGGTCGATTCGCTTTCCAAAGTCACCGGGGAAGCACAATTTGCCGGTGATCTCATATTTCCAAGGATGCTGGTGGGCATGGTTAAGAGAAGCCCTCTGGCTCACGCCCGCATCCTTCATGTGGACACCACAAAGGCCGAAAAACTCAAAGGCGTGAAAGCAGTCGTTACCGGGAACGACACGGCGGGAATAAAGTGGGGGGTTTTTGGCTATACCCAGGACATGGAGCTCCTCCCCAGGGACAAGGTTCGCTATTTTGGGGAAGAGATTGCTGCTGTGGCGGCCGTGGACGAGGAGACCGCCATGGAGGCCCTCAGCCTGATAACCCTGGACCTTGAAGAGCTTCCGGCAGTTTATGATCCCTTTGAGTCCATGGCGTCGGAGGGTCCTCTCATCCATGAAGGCTATCCCAACAATATCAATATTCACGTACAAATTGACGTGGGAGACATTGAGAAGGGCTTCAAGGAGTCTCACCTGATCAGGGAGGATACCTTTACTGCCGCCGAAGACAGCTACTTTCAGGGAGAACCCTATGCCGCCGTCGCCCGTTTTGATGATGGGGGGAACCTGGAAATGTGGATGCCCAATGCCGGCCCTCACATGAAGTCTAAGCCTCTCGCCAATCTTCTCCAAATACCTCTGCATAAGGTGAGGATCAGGAAAATCGTCATTGGCGGCGCTTTTGGAGGGCGATCTGAAATATCTCCTGCCGACTATATCTGTGCTCTGCTGGCCAAGAAGTCGGCTCGTCCGGTGAAAGTCGTCTACACCCGCGAGGAAAACTCAGTCAACGTTCGCATGGGACATGCCTTGGTCACCTCTATAAAGACGGGAGTCGACCAGGGGGGCCGCGTTATGGCCAGGGATATTACCTGTTATATGGACGGCGGTGCCTATTCATCCACCGGTCCCATAGCCACCTCTGTTCCGTTCCTATGCATGGAACAGGCCTATCGTCTGGAAAATGTCCGCTACAATGGCTACAGAATCTTCACCAATAAGCCTGTGAGGGGAATGATCCGCATGCACGGTCGGTCCTTTGCCTGTGGGGTCGACCTTCAACTCGACATGCTGGGAAAAGAGCTGGGGATCGATCCTGTGACCATGAGGCTCGTGAACGCCAGGCAAGCCGGCGAAAACACTCCTACGGGAAGCCATGTGGCCTCCTGCGGATTGACGGAGTGTATCGAAAAGGCGGCTGAGAAGGCTGCATGGAAAGAAAAATATGGCAAATTGCCTGCGTGGCGAGGGATAGGTATTGGAATCAATTCGGTGCAGACAGGGTTTCCCCTGGGTATTCGGGGTGGTTCCCAAACACTCATTAAATTTAATGAAGATGCGGGAGTCACGCTGATCTCGGGGGTGGTGGATAACGGCCAGGGCAACGACAACATGCTCGTTCAGGTGGCGGCTGAGGAACTCGGGCTGGAAATGAGCGACATTACCCTCATCACGGCAGATACGGAGATTACACCGAATGACCCGGGATCCTATTCCATGGTGAGCACCTTTGCCGGCGGCAACGCAGCGCGCCTGGCGGCAGTGGATGCCCGCAACAAACTCTTTGAGATTGCATCGGAAGCCATGGAGGCGAATCCCGAGGATTTGGTCTTGAAGGATAAAAAGATCTTTGTGGCCGGCAGTCCCGACAAATTTCTTCCTTTAAAGAAGGTCGTGAGAATGGGCCTGATTCAAGGACGACCCGTTTCCGGAGAAGGGCACTATGCACCAAAAGTAGATCAAAGGCGGGAATGGGTCAAAAATCCTAAAGGCCAGCTTTCCGAAGCTTTCTCTTTTGGGGCGACCATCGCTGAGGTGGAGGTGGACCCCGAAACAGGCATGGTGAAGACCCTGGAAGTGACCGCAGCACAGGATCTCGGTTTTGCCCTTAACCCTCTGGTGTTGGAAGGCCAGTTTGAGGGAAGCGTGGCCATGGGTGGGCAGGGCGGAATGCTGACCGAATACCACTTCTGGGACAAGGGGAGGTGTCTCAATCCCTCCCAGTTGGAGTACAAGGTGCCTCTTGCAGCAGACATGCCCAAGATCAACAACATCCTTGTGGAGTCTCATGACCCGGCCGGTCCGTTCGGCGCGAAAGAGGCGGCCATGTCCATTGCCATGAGTGCAGCCCAGGCCTACGCTTCAGCCATTGCTGATGCTATAGGTGCCACCCCCACAGAATTTCCCATGACACCTGACAAAATCCTGGCGGCGATCGAGAGGAAGAAAGAGGAGGGTTAATTCCCTTCTTGGCTTTAAATGTCGATGGCTTTCTCTGATTGACTGCCTGGGCGTGATACGGCAGGGCGTCATCGGCGGATGAAGGGGTCCATTCCATGGACGCGGCCATATCGATAACCGGCGTTCCTATTCGATTAACTGAGGAGAGATGGTTTCACATAGTTGAAACCCACGATGAAATGGCAGGCCGCTACGATGAAGTCTTATCAGCCATCGAAGCGCCCGATTACATTGTTCGAGGATACAGGGATGCGCTCGTAGCGCTCAAAAAGATGGGCAAGACGAGATTCATAGCCGTCGTTTACAAAGAAATCGATAGGAAGGACGGATTCGTCATCACAGCGTTTTTGACAAGTAAAGTCCGAATCCAGAAAGAGGTTGTCCTATGGGAAAAGAAATCATGAGCAGGGAGAGTATTGAAGACGTTTTAAAGGCAATGCCTCATATTTTAAATTTTCCCGTCGCCAAATTCTGGGTTGACTATGACAGGGAAGCGGACGTCCTTTATATCAGCTTCCAGCGACCCCAGAAGGCAACGGACTCAGAGATGCTGGATGACGGAGTTATCCTCAGGTATCGCGGAGATAGAATGGTCGGGTTGACTATTCTGGACGCTTCCAAACGAGAGAAAAGTCCTTTGAAGCGGAAGAAAGCTCTTTAGGCATTGTCCAGAATAAATCTGCTCATCTTGAAATGACGGCGGAAAAGGGGAACAATACCGATCGAATATCATATCCTTTTAAGACTGGTTACGCCCTTTAAAGTCTCGATCGAACCTCATTGATGGAGTCCCAGTAGTGTGATTGGACAAAATCCCCTACCAAATCTTTTAGCTCATGATAATACCTGAACCACCACTGCCTCGGAGGTTATTCCCATTCTCAGACTGTCCAACCTCTAAGGTCCACCGCCGTGGTTTTCTCCACCCAAGAGATTATCATTATACACAATGAAGCCCCACAAGGCTTACTTGCAGGCCTGCACGGGCATGTCGATCGGGGAGCCATTCGATAACGGTTTCCTGCAGAGACGATTCAATCGACTCGCGCGCCTCTGATCGAGTACAGGTTCTACCCACCTGGCCTCCGTGGGCAAATGCCGGGAAACGCTTCAACACGTTCACCTTCCCGGTTTTGGTTTCATGGCAGAAACTCAAGACTTTCCCGTGCCTGTGCCCCTTCTGGTCCGGGTGTGTCACCAGGTAATGTGCACAAACTGCCTCCTCCCCTCCGTCCATGGCCACACTCCCACGGAATTCCGGTTTCAGAACCTCTTCGGTGAGCGCGTTGACCAATGGATGTCCCAATCCGCCTATCTCACTCCCCCTCGTTCTCAGGGCCAGGCTCCGTTCAAAGCAGACCTTTTCAAACCGTGGTGCAAGGTGGTACTTGTGCCTCATGGGTTCGGGTGTGATCAGTGCCCAGAAATCGCCATCAGGTATGACACCGCCGCCCAGCCTCAAAACTACATCTCGCACCCATGCGCCCAGTTCCTCCAGAGAATAACGTCCCTCCAGGGCTTTGAAGTGTTCCAGGTTGAACCCGCTCAGATCCTGAGTCAATGAGTTCAGGGCTTCCCGTGCCCGCACCGCCTCCTCGATCATTTGCTGAAGTTCTGTCTCGGTACGCGTGTAATCCCTGTCCATAAGAGCAGACTTGTAAAGGCCCTGGTAATCAGGCCGGCTGCCGAGGTACCCCAGGATTTCCCATCGGAAGTCTTCCCTGAGCCTCCCTGCTTCATCCACGTGTCCTATGGAACGGGCGATTTCCTGAAGTTTTTTCTCCAGGATGCCGTAAATCTTCTCTTCAACGGTGTCTTCAGCAAGGAGGTTATACACTTGCACCGTGTCCCTCTGGCCGTAGCGGTGTACCCGTCCGATCCTCTGCTCCACGGCCATTGGGTTCCACGGCAGGTCGTAATTGAATAGAATCCTTCCCACCTGAAGATTTACACCTTCCCCGCCTGCCGATGTGCTGATGAGAAAGCGGGCACCATCCTCCTTCCAGAAGTCCTCCATGGCGGCTATTTTGTCCTCGATGGGGCCGCCCTTGATGGTGGCGATACGCTCCACTCCAAAAATGCCTCCAAGCTCCGCCCTCAGGAATTCGAGGGTGTCCCGGTACTGGGTAAAGATGACGAACTTCTCCGAAGGGCCTTCCTTTGAAAGGGCACTGACAGCCCTGAGCAACGTGTCAAATCGCCGGTCTCTTCCATCGGGGACAAGGCCGATGAGCTCCCTGACTTTCTCTATCTCGTTGGGAATGTCCGCCTCGGCAAAGACCCCGTCTTCCGCCTCTTCGTCCGGGTCGAGAGACCAACTCGTGGTCTCGTAGCTCTCCTCGATCTTTTTCAGTATCCTCCTTCGAACCCGCGCAACGTATGCCTCTGCATCAAGCCTCGTCTCTCTTTCGAATCCGAGGATGTCTCCGGCCAGTCGAACCATCTCGTCCTGGATGCCCATGATCTCTTCGGCTACCCTCGCACCGGTCTGCCTCTTTGTCTCGATCTGGATCTGTTTTCTGGAGAGCAGAACCAGGAGCCTTCTCCTCAGGGCTTGCAGAATGGCCCTTGGGCTGGATGACATGATCTTCTGGAAGGTCGCCATGACAAAGCCTATGGCCCGCTGTTTCGATGTGGTCTTTGCCTGATTGAGACCTGCCGCATCGTAACCTTCCCGCAGGTACTCGCTCAATCTGTCGTAGAAGAACCGCTCCTTGGGTGCAAGGCTGAATGGATCGGTATAGACCTGCCTCCTGCAGAAGATAGGTTCACCTCTGGCATCCGTTACCTCCCGCTTCGTTCTTCTGATCAGCAGACGCGAGAGCAAGCCCCTGTGACCTGAAAGGTCTTCGGGACCGCTGAAGAGCCGGTCGTTCAGGAGTTGGATGAGAGACCAGAACTGATAGGCGTTGCCCTGGTGAGGAGTTGCGCTCAGAAAAATCAGGTCCCGCGTATGTCCTTTCAATGCCTCGCCCAGCTTGTAGTTCTGGGTAGTCTTGGTCTTGTTCCCCGACCTCGTCCGGGAGAGATGGTGCGCTTCATCAAACACGATCAGATCCCATGGAGGAGCCCCGAGAAGTCTCTGGATTCGTCTCGGTTGTTTCAGAGTGTCGATGGAGGCAATCACCAGGTGGTGCTTCTCCCACGTTGCGGAGCCATGGTCCGAGAAGTCGTGGTTCAGGACCTCGAAGTGGAGTCGAAAGCATTCTTCAAGCTCCTGGCGCCAGTTTCGAGTGAGTCCCGCAGGCGTCACGATGAGGATCCGCTCCGCCTCGCCTCTTGCCATCAACTCCCTCAGGAGCATACCTGTCTCAATGGTTTTCCCGAGTCCCACCTCGTCTGCAATGAGGACCGAACGGTCGTCCCTTGCCACCAGGTCGTGGACAAGCAGGATCTGGTGCGGAAGCAGGTTCACCCGGCTTGAAGTCAGCTCCCCTCCGTTGTTCGAATGGACCAGCTCATAGCAGATCTGTTTCAGGCGATAGTCCTCGGGGTCGTCAACATCGCCAGCCCAAAGCCGTTCCCACATGTCGCCCGTGGGTTTTAGAAGTTCAAGCGGCAGGGTCTCCAGTCGCCTGCCCGAGGGGTCCTCAAAGACCACGTCCGCCCGATAGGTCCCTGCGAACTCGGATATTCTGAGAACTTCACCAACGCCCAGTTCGGGTCTTGTTGGCACCATGACCCGCTGGTTTGGTTTGATTTCAGGTGTGCCTTTATATGCTGTTGCCGTCTCGGTCATGTCAGATTGAACCCTACCATGTAGTATTCGTTTCCGAAGGCATCCGGTTGTTTCACGGGCGAATCGAAAATGGGCCGCAGGCTTATGCGGTTCCCACCTCCTGCCTCAAACCAGAAATCGTCCGCCCTTTTGAGAGGTCGCCGGAACACCATCTGCACCAATCCGATGTTGGCCGCATCCAGTTCATTCGCCTTGGCTGTCAGGAAACGCCGCATACGGAGTGACACCTCCATGAGCCTGGGGCCTGCAGCCAGCAGGACCTCCTCCAGCCCCACGACCATCAACTGGTGCTCCTGATCAAAGGGAAGGACCTCGTGCCTAAGTTCCCGCACGTAATCGAGAATGCCCATCCGGACAGGATTCGGTTTGATTCCATCTGGCCGATGAGGCTGCATCATTCCTTCTTCGATCAGCATATACCCAGACATCGTCTGATCCCCTCACTTGGAGTTTGACTGTAGACTTGTTTCACCTGCACCCCTCAAGAGAGGCTTTCCCTCCACAAGGTTCAGGACCCTGTCGATGTAATCCTTCCAGTCCTTCCTGTGGTCCCGCACAAAGGAAAGGGCCGCCTTCAGTTTCGGGCGAAGGCCCGCATACCTCTCAAGCCATGGCACAACCGACTCCCCAGCCCATGCAAGCCCGATCAGGAGATGCACTATGTCCACAAGATCCACTGAGTGCTCTATAGGCCGGTTCATCTCGTCAAAGAGAGTGGACTGGGCCTGCCCCGGCTTGGAGGCCGGCTCCAGCCTTTCCTTCAGAGCCCCAAGCCTCTCTTCCGGTTGCTTCACCTTGAAGAACCTCCCCCGGCCGGTTCTTCCCTTGATGATGAGGCCAGCCTTCTTGAGATCGTCCGCGCTCACCTGCACACCCCGCAGGGCTTTGTTGAGATCATTGACGTTGATCTCCATCTTCTTTTCCATGAGGACACGGAACCAGACATAGGAGAGAGGGTCAATGTCCTCCAGCTCCGCCGGCAGGGGCCGCTCCCTGGTGACAAGCTGATCCACGGTTGTGCCGATGTCCTGAAGGGCCGCATGAAGCGGGAATTCCTTCCCTTCATGGTCCAGCACCTTACCGTAATGGCGGCTATAAACCTCCAGGCACTTGCCGATACAAATGAGCCTCACGTCACTGGGGTTCAGGGGTTCCTTGCCGTAACGGCCGCCCTCTATGGCCTTCAGTTCCTCTCTTGCCCGCTTCTTCACCTCCTGGCGAAGACCTGCCCACGAGCGGCCTTCGGGCAAACCTCTACGCTTCCTGCACACATGGATCAGGTCATACGAGACGTTCTCTTTGTCCATCAGGTGGAGAGAGGCTTCGCGCTCTCCGTGGATGGGATAAACGGCCACCACCTCAAATCCTGCCTCGCAAAGCGTATTTAGGAGACCCTCCCAAATTTTGCCCTCTAAATCAGTGTGGTGGAACGTGAAGACAAGCATACCATCCAACGCTAAACCGTTATTGGCATGTCTGAAAGCCTCCGTCAGATCCATAAAGAAATCTCTTACGCTCTTACCTCTCGTCGGGTTTTGGATAATTTCTTCAGCCTTTGGAGTGTATTCCGGTGCAAACCAGGCATATTTATCCTTGAGAGATAGACGAAGCCACACATAGAAGAAGTCAGAGAGTTCGGCATAGTTAACATTTCCGACATAAGGAGGGTCTGTAACACAAAGGGCTGAACTGCCAATTGTATGTAAATCGAAATTAGAATTCATGCACAATAATCTTGCAAACTCTGGCTTCTGGAATGTCTCAAGAGATTCCACCCGCTCCGCCGTTTTTTTAGCAGAGATACCGCTTCCCAGGTCATATACAGCTTGCGCAAACTGCTGAGCCTCCAAAAGCATCTCCCAGCGGTTTGTGAAGGTGTTGTTTCCCGAAACGGTTCCCCAGACATTCTGCTCACAGATATCGGTCTTTGGGGCGAAGTCATGTCTTCTCAAGACCCCACCGGGAGCAGTCCCACCGGGTGTGCTTCTTGTCTTGATCTGCCATGTGAACTGGTTGTTGGCTTCCGTAGTCATCATAAAAGCGGTAAGAAGCATCTCCCTCAGCTTCTCATCTTCCTCCTCCATGATCCCCTTCAGCAATGTGGCCAGGGCCAGGAGCTGTCTTGAGAAAAACATCTCGTGCCAGTGGTTGTAATGGTGTGCAAGAAGGCCCGACTTGGTTTTCTCGCCAATCGGTATCTCGCTTTTTGGGTAGGGAAGAGTGCCTTTGTGTTTCTCCCAAAGGGCCTCCGCCTGTTGGAGCCTGGCCCGGTCGGAGCTGGAAAAGCTCTTAAAGAACTTTCCGTTCTTAGGAAGCAGAAGGCTTTCTGGCGAATCACGTCCAGTTCTGTTTGACCGCGCGCTCTTTTCCTGGGTCACCCGATTCCCCCACCCCCTGCCCCTCCCGCGAGGGGAGGGGAGAGGTAATGTTGCGCTTCCGCCAGGGAAGGGGGGGCACAGTGGATTACCCTCACCAGCGGAGGAGAGAAGGAGGTCACAGCTGCCTCCAAGGGAGACGAGAGAATAGATCCCCCCCTCCCTCGACGGGAGGGGGTTGGGAGGTGGGTGCTTGTCGGGGCCTACAATGTCTGCGAAGATCGACGTCTGGGGGTCGTCTCCTTTCTCTCCGTTTGATGAGGGCAGGTATGCCTGAAGGGCGTAGGGCCGGACGGGCAGTCTTCGGTCTTTCGGCAGCCTCCGGATGCTCTCGATGATCTTGTCCTTGTTCCCGCACCGGCAGAGGAACTTCCCTTTTTCCGGCACATTTCCCTTGTGAGGGTCATAGGAGTGCCGGCAGGCCGGACAGGTCATCTCTCCGTCGGGCAGGTCACCGCGCCACTGCCAGACCGCCTCGCAACTGGGACAAAAGAGCACTGTCAGTGAGACTCGTTTTCTCTTCGCTTTCTTCTGCTTTCTGCTCGGCTGACCCACAACTCCGCAATGGGGACAGGGTACCCTGGCGCGTATCTTCTCCCCAGGGTGAGGGGCGTAGCTCCATGCCTGCGTGGGCCTGCCTTCGCCTGCGCTCCCACGGGGAGCCGACACCATCAGGCTCGGCTCTGCAATCAAGGAGGCGACTTCGATTTCCCAGTCAAAAGTCTTCTTGCAGTGGGGACAGGCGACGTCCGGGTTGTAGCGGACGGATGGGATCTTTCTTGCAATGATGTAATCCTTGAAAAGGGGGACTTCTTTGCCGCAGGTCGGGTCTGTGCAGACGGCGTGCTTCACCCAGAAGGTGTAGATCACATCCGCCTCAAGACCCGGCTCCACCTCGGTCCTGTAAAGACCGAGCAGGGTCTCTCTCAGGGGCTTGCCCCCATTCCACGAAACCGGTCTTTCTGCCAGGCGGTCAAAAGCTTGCTGCAGCGCTTCCAGGTCCACCGGCTCCACTTCGGTCTTCACGATGAACCAGGCCACGGGATTGAGGTCGATCCCTAGCACACGGCATCCGAGGCGCAGGGCCTCCACTACGGTTGTCCCTCCGCCCATGAAGGGGTCCAGAACGGTCATCCCCTTGGTATCCGGATCGTCGGTGTGATCTTTGTAAAACTCCTCCATGAGGTCCACGGGACTCCCGTCAGCATGGTACGCAGGCTTGAGAGCGCCGAGGAGAATGGCCCTGAACACGCACGAGGCGCGGCGGGCAAACCACTTGTGCATCTGGTAAATGGGCTTGAAGGAGTTCCGCTCCGGCACCGCCAGCCGGTTGATCTCCACGATGGGGAAGCCGACTTCAATGGCTCGGGGCACATCAGCCTGGGTGCTCATGGCGGCAAGTCCGAAGGGAAGGCCACGGGCAATTCCTGGGTGTTCCGGAAGACCGTGTCCGCCGTTACAAGCACGTCAGCCTTGAGGCGGACTGCCGCAGCAAGAATGAGGGAGTCGTTCGTGAGAAGTCCGTACTTTTCTTGAAAAGTGAATGCGGCGCTGAAAAGGTCCTCCCTGGTGTAAGGTTCGAACCCGAGCCCCAATTGCGCGAGAGCCCGCAACTTCTCCCGATAGAGGCCAAGACCCTTGACCACATCGGGTTTCCTGGCAAGCTTCAAGGCGGGCGCGGGGCCTGTGATCTTTCCGGTCATCATGGCCTCTGCCAGCATGAGTTTGTGGCAGATCTCATGCCAGACCGTCTGGGGCAGTTGGATAATGATGTCACCGGTGCCGGAGCGTCTGAGAAAGCGCTGACACTGTTTGGATATCCCCTGCTCTGCATAAAGGAGAACATTGGTATCCGCGACACAAAGGCTTCCGTTCCGGATGTCGTCCAGGTTCATAGATCCCAGGCATCCTCCTTCAGGATGGTTTCGAACTGCTCCTTGGTGATGCGGATGGGCTGTTCGCAGAATGTTCTGTAAGCCTCCTCCCGCTTCTTGGGGTCAGGCGTCTTCTTGCTGAGATAGGCAACCAGGGCGTCCTGAATCAGGTCGCTAAGGGGCCTGGCCTCTTGAACGGCCCTCCGCTTGGCGAGCCTGATGACATCTTCTTCGAGAAGCGTTCCTACCTTTCGTTTCATGGTTACACCTCCATTGATACACGCAGAAAAGTCCGCCTTCAGTCATTCCGGCAAAAGCCGGAATCCGGTCTTTTCGTCAATCTGCAAACCTCCTGGACTCCGGTTTTCACCGGAGTGACGGCTGGTTAGGAGAGCGTCTCCATTGGCCCCAATACCATCCACGGGGTAAGCACCTCCATGAGGCTGATCCCTTCGTGGCGATATACAGACTGAGCCGGTGAAGGAGCCTGGGGCCGGTTATGGCAGCGGCCCTTGATCGCGGCAACTCTTCGCTCCCGATCGATAAAGAGCTCTGGAGCCTCCATGGGAAGAGGTTCCCCTTGATTGAATTCCCTGGAGCGTTTGCCGTTCAAGGCTCGATCCTTCCCATCCAGACTCCTGTCGCTCAAGCCCGACCCCAAGTACACATACCCGTGATCGCTCGTCACCAGCACAGGCCGCGATGGCGGAAGCGCCTGCACGGTCTTCTTCCAGACGATTTCAAGGGTGTCCCAAATACTGTCAAAGAACTCTGCTGTGGAAGCGGTGCTGTCCATGAAGCGTCTATCCGGGAACCTGTGCCACAAAAGAACATGCCCTGCATCATCCGAGATGGTTTGATGCTCGTTGGGACTCTGGAAAAAATGAAACCGGATATTCTTCTCCCGTAACTCATGCCGTGATGCCAGCCGGGATGGCGCGGTCACGGGCAGACCAAGACCAAGCCTTTCACCGACAAAGCGCTCCGTGGTGCTCGGTATGGCAGAGCGGCTGCATGATGCCTCAATCACAGGTCTGCGAGATATCCCGGCGAGTTCTATGAGCCTGGGCATCTCCCTCAGAGAACAGCCATCCAGCACGAGGACACACCCATCCTTTATGCTGAGCAAAGAAATCGGCCACGGTCCGGGAAGGAACAGGGCGGGCGCATAACTCGGCGAAATAGGAATCGGCTGTCGCCGTGAGCATGCACTCTATCCCGTTCACCAGGGACTCGCCTGACTTCAGGTATTGGGATGGAACCATGCCATTTGCCTGGAATCGAGCCATTGTCCACACTTCCTCCAACAGCCATTTCTCCAAGGCAGGGAGCCTTGGCTCAGGCAGGGTCAGTTGATCCAGGGTCTTTTCATCAAACCAGTTGGTCATGGGACACTAGCTTTATACCTCTCCGTCGAGGCCATTTTCTCGCTTCACTACCTTGAACTTAGCCACATAGGTGCTGCCTGGCAAGCCGGGCAATGATTCACAAAGCCCTTCGGCCCTGGCTTTATCCATTGGGCCGGGTATCCGGATATCAGATCTGAGCCTCCAGGTCGCCCGATCCGGAAAGAGAACCCCTGAGGGCGGTCGGGATATCCGAGAGGCTCACGCTCGTGTAGCGTACGAAAATCTGAAAGCGGATGCCCAGCACACCCTCACCCTCGAGTCCGGCTAGCCGCTCAGCGACCTTTGCCTCAGCTCCCCTCTTGACGCACATGAAAGGTGTGCCCTTTTCTTCAAAGGCCGGCCCGGCCGCGAGCGTAACCTGGGGTATGGCGGGAGGAGGTTCTTCGGGTAGAGTCACGCGGGGAACCGGTGTTGGGGCAGAAGGCACAGCAGG
>CAVUFY010000005.1:0-193647 GCA_963740905.1 uncultured delta proteobacterium | reverse complement strand
ACGCAGGTTCAGCGGGATTGGTATGAGAATATTAGCATGAAACGCTCAACCAGTGTGGAGGCAAGAGGGATTTCATTTATTTACCACAAGTTCCAACCTGCGCTTGTCTTCGGATTCACAAGGCAGGAAGGTTTTTTCGTCGCCGAACCGGAGAAGGCGTTTCTGGATGCCGCCTACCTGGACTCCATCGGGCGGTATTCCGTGGATTGGAGTTCTCTCAATTTGGAGGCCCTGGACATGGCCAAGCTCAGAGCCTTGCTCGTGCCTTTTCCACACAAGTTGAAGATCAGGATTGCTGAGAAATGCAGGATCTCATAGAGCAGGAACGCTTCGAAATGGAGGTATTGGATAACCTGAATACCGGGCGGTTTATCCGATTTCTTGTGTTTTGTGGAGGCACCATGCTACGCCTGGGCCAAGGCCTAGACCGATATTCCGTTGATCTGGATTTCTGGATGCGTGATCCGGCCAAGGGCAGGAACCTTCTGCAGCAACTGTCCTTGTTTCTTTCAAAGGGCTACTTGTTGAAGGATGCGGCAGAGAAGTTCCATACCCTCCTCGTTGAATTCAGATCTCCCGCTTATCCACGCAGCCTGAAGATCGAAATCCGCAAGAAGGATGGTGAGTTCGCCACGGAATCGGCTATTGCTTATAGTTCCCATTCCACGCGACAAGTGCTGGTGCAGGTTCCCACCCTCCGCGAAATGATGGCATCCAAGACTGCTGCTTTACTGGACCGGGGCGAGATACGCGATGCCTATGACATGGAATTTCTGGTCAAGCGCGGAATCCCTCCTGTTGGAGGAAAAGAGACGCTGGCGGACATAATGGGCCGGATAGAGTCTCTCTCTCCAACAGAGTACGGCGTCAACTTGAGTTATCTCATTGAGCCATCAAAGAGAAGATATTACCGGGAGCATAATTTCAGGATTCTCAAGGACGCTATCCAGGACAGGATACGTACCTTATGAACAAATTCGTGCGCAAACCGGACAGATAATGCCTCAAGGATCATTCGTACCACACAAAGCCTCGAAGCTCACGAAGAAAAGGCTCAACGAGAATACTTGCATGTGAAAACTCCGCGATCCAAACCAGTTCATGCTGGACCAGTGCCATCTCCAAGCCCTGTTGATATACCTTTGCTGCAATTCCAATACGCTTGCCTACAACGAAAAGGCAGGTTCTGGAAAGCTATGGAAGCCCCACGTCTTCAGGTGAGGGGGTAATACGAAATTCTCACCTACGATATGCCAAAACACTGAGGCATGAAAGAACGGTCGGCATGGCTGCCCTCAGCGTAATTCCCGTGGTGGGCCTTGCTACGCTTGCAATGGATCAGGGCGTACAGGACAGTGAGATATCCAGAGGGGGAAGGGTGTTGAGAGTGTATGCCGAACTCTCAAGCGGCGTAGTTCGGGACTTTTACTACCACGACAGTGACATGAAAGGGCAGGATCAATCGGAGACGCTACTTCTCCAAGGATACTCTTTGCTGAAGAAGGGAAAAACGCAAGAGGCCATCCGGGTCTTTGAAAAGTCGGTGGCCCTCAACCCTGCCAACCACAGGGCGCTTAACACTCTAGCGTGGACTTTGATCGACCTGAACATCGATCTTGAAAAGGGAGTGAGATATGCCGAACAAGCAGTCCAGGTTTTCCCGGATTCGCCATATAACAACGGAACATTAGGGATGCGGTTGCTTCAAGAAAGGGGACCTTGAAGAGGCGGAGAAGTACCTGAGCCTGGCGGTCAACCTCTTCCCGGTCTACGAGCCACAGGATGCAAGGGCTCTGGCCCACGACAAGGCGATTCTGGCAGCCATTCAGGGGCAAAAGAAGTAATGGGCGGGATGCGAAGCTTCCGACCATAAGCTGAAACACGGGGCCGGCTTCAAGTTCGAGCCGGCCCTGCGTGGGCCCGGCAGGCGGAACTTGCCTGGCAATGCTTTTTTCTGTTATATAGGCTCCGGTACGCCCATTCCCCATATGGCACGCAATATCGAAATCAAAGCCCGCATCGAGAGTGTGTCGGCACTCGCACCGAAGGTGTCGATGCTGGCAACTGAGGAGCCTTTTGAGTTTGCCCAGGACGACACGTTTTTTTCTTGCTCGAGCGGCCGGTTGAAGTTGCGGATGCTCTCAAAGGAAAGCAGGAGAACTCATCTTCTATCGCCGATCGGACCAGACAGGACCAGAAAGAGTCCTTCTATGTGATCTCACAGACAACATCTCCTGACACTTATTTTGAGAGATCTACTGACATTGGCCTATGGCCAAACAGGCAGAGTTATAAAAAAAAAGCACGGTTTACATGGTCGGCCGTACGCGTGTTCATCTCGACCGAGTCCAAGGACTCGGGGACCTTTTTGAACTTGAAGTGATGCTCTCGGACAGTGAGCCTACCAAAACAGGCATGGTGGAAGCCTACGACCTGATGTCCCGGTTGGATATTTCGGCTTCACAATTGATCGAGGGGGCTTACCTCGACTTGATTCCCGTTCAGACTGGCACCAACGGAGGTCAAAGATGAAAAATCGAAAAGTCATTCCCTTTCCCAAGCAAAAGGAACTCCCGTTGATTTATAAAGGCGGAGTATTGCGGTTTTCAGCATTCCTGGAAGAAGCAGCCAAACGGATACTCAATGAGAGCGATGATCATAAGGAAGAGGATCCTTCGCAGAAGAGGATAACGCCTGAACGCCTTCTTCCTGAGCCCTCGGTACTACGGTAAAGCAAGAGGTATTTATTCCTTTCATTCCTGATCAACGCTTTGACGGCTGTGTTAGGCTGTTCCGGCATAGCTGGTGTTCACTCAGCGTGTTTCCACGCATCTCCTGTGGTATGAGCCTACGAGAGAAGTCAGCCGATCTAAAAATGGAATGCCCTACTTGACCACTCCAGAGTAATTTCCTGAACAGGAGCTTGAACCTGAACGGCAATCGGCGTCCAGATATCCACATTCTCCGCATCAGTCTCGATGGTCACGACAAGAGAATAGGGCACTCCGTGATCGCTACGGTCGCGCTTTGGCTGGTCCTTCCACCACCCTGATACGGGATACACGCCTATAACGCCCCGTTCGGCGAGGTCCGCTGCCGTACCTACCCAGACGTCCGAGTGAATGGATCCTTTGTTGCGGGCCTGTTCACCCAACAGCCAGCCTTCCGTATCAGCGCTTCCCCCGGGTCTTTCCTCATCCTCTTCGAGGGCCCGTCGATTCAATCGTTTACGGAATGAGTCTACCGTCTCGGTGCGCGACTTTACGTCAAAGCGCAGTCCGTGCGAGGCATAGCGATGACGGTGCCTCCAGCCGCGCCTGCCCGGATTCGGTTCGATAAAATAGGAAAGCGTAACGCGGAGACGCACTTCGGCCCCGCCAATTTCACGGAGCGCCTCAATCGGCCAAGGAAGTCGGTGTAGATGCATCTCGCGCATGCGGCCTCCTTGGAAGGGATGTAACGTGGCCTGGGCTACAAGAGTGAGAGCATCGTTCGCGCTGCGCAGTGCCCGTCCAGACTCGGGACACCAAATCCGTAACGGCGAACCAACGCGGCTTTGGCACGTTTTCCTTGAGCATTTCCAATACGCGTCTGCATCGCCGTCGTCCATCTGGCAGAGTGGACGAGAAGCGCACGGACCGTTTCCAGCCAGATTCCGGATCTCACGAAGACGATGGCCGCCATACGGGCAACCTGCGCCGTGGATGCGCTGGTCGCATAGGACAAGACAAGCAGCTTTTCCGCAGGCTTAAAATGCGTGGACAACGGGCAGAGATGAGAACAGGAAAATCCACTTCGGATCGAGAGCTACGTTTCCGCCTTCAAACACGACTTCCGGCTTGATCGGCCAGAGGTTCTGAAATATCACCGACGTCGTGCTCCAGGGCGAAAGATCGCCAGGCCTCGAGACGGGGGACCACCAGCCCAATCAGGGTGGGTGATGAGGGCTTTATCCGTGCATGCGCCAACCGTAAGGGCATTCCATGCCTGGGAAGGGTCGTGCACCGCTTCGAGGTCGCTGCGGCCCAGATAATCCGCCTGGATGCGGTTTGAGGGTACGTTACGGCGCTGACCAGGAACGTCGCCCGCCCCTACGTCAGCGCTCCGTGCGCGGCTCTTGTCTGCGGGGTCGAAAATGGGGCCGGCGGCCGAGCGCATCCACCGCTACGACCATGATGTCGGTTGGCCGCGGTCGCGTTCGTCAGCGGTGACAGCCAGCGAGAACACCCGTGGGCGGTGAGGAGCAGTCGCCTCGGGACGGCCAACCGCCTGCGCCGTGATCGCTCCGTAAAGCTCCGGGTCATTGGCACCCGTCGGTGGCAGTATTTTAACGGACTCCAAACGGTGACGAAAACGCACGAGATCCCCGGAAAGGAATCGTTCAAGCAGGTCGCCATAAGCTGCTAACCCTGCCATCTCGGTTCCATGGCCCATATTTGTGGGGCCTCCCCCGTCATCGTGGGGGCCCCACGTGGGATCCACTGCCGTGACATCCGCTGCCGCAATGACCTTGTCCAACAGCGGGTGAGCGCGCGTTACTCCGGTATCGAGGATGCACACCGCCGGCGCATCATCGGACGGCGGGGTCGTCCTCCTGGCAAGGTCGTCTACCCACTCTGCTTGTTCGTCAGCGGGCGCATCCACAAATAATGCAGCGCTCTGCTTTGCCAGCCGCAGCTCGGCTACATCGTTCAACACGTCGAGAGAACCTGAAAGCTATTCCGCTGTTCCATGAACCAGAACGACATCGCCTTCGAACGCAAACCGTCTCTCACCGACCACGAGCCCAACGGCTTGAGCGAATTCATAGAGTCGCTCAAGTTCACGTCCGTTCTGGCGGCGTAACCAGACTTCCCACCAGATCGCCCGGCCCTCCGGGGGATAAGCTTTTGCCTCATCCGTCCACAAAGCGCGCAAGGTCGCCCGACGCAAGCCGGCTATCCGGTCCACCAGGTCTTTGTGCCGGGGTTCGCCTTTCTTGGTCTGCTCGCTGGCGTACTGCTCGAAACGACTGACGAAATGCTTGAGCTTGCCGTCAGGGACAAACACGGTCGCACGCTGTTCCACCTCGCCTTCCGGCTCAGGCTTGAAAGTCTGCACCGCCACGAGCTCGATGCCCTTGCGCCGGTCCTCAAGCGATTCAAGCTTCAGCTCGATCCCGGGCTGGCTTTCGAACTGGATGTAGAGGCCTGGCTCTGCGCCGTGTACCGTGATGTCAGTTTCTGCCCGACGTTCGGTTGTTTCCTCTGCTGCACGGCGAAGCGCCTCCTGGAGGGCTTTTGCATGCGCCAAACGGTCTGCCGGACCGGGAAAGGGTTTCGGTTTGATCTTTTTGCCGTGAGGCCGGTAGGGATCTGTTGTAGGAGGGTTGGGGACGACTAAATGCCTGCGATTTCGCGGGGCCTGCAAGGCTAGCTCCTCGAGGCCGGTCTGTGCCGAGCCCGCTGTCGCTCTTTGAGGGCTTCGATGATATCCGCGGTCTCAACACGAAGTCGGCTTGACAGGATCGCGTCCTTTGCAGCTTGTTCGCCTGCGCGGGTCAAATCCGCATGACTTAGTCCTTCGACCTCAGCAAGGACTTTTGGCCAATTCACACCCTTTGTGTCGAGGAGGGCGAGCCGAGCTTGAAGCACCTGCTCTGCACAGGCCGGGGACGGCAATGAATACTCGACGATTGAGTCGAAGCGGCGGAAGAGCGCACGATCGAGCAACTGCGGGTGGTTCGTGGCCGCGACGATGAGGCTCTCGGAATCGTCCTGTTCCAGGAACTGGAGAAAAGAGTTGAGCACGCGACGAATCTCGCCAACTTCGTTGCGCGCAGCCCTTTCGCTGCCGAGGGCATCGAATTCGTCGAACAGGTAGACCGCCCGCGTTTCTTCAATCGCTTCGAAGATGAGCCTGAGCTTTGCCGCGGTCTCGCCAAGGTATTTTGTAATGAGCCCGTCAAGCTGAATGGCGAAGAGCGGCAGCCCCAGTTCCCCTGCCAGCACGGTTGCGGTCATGGTCTTGCCCGTGCCGGGCGGTCCCAACAGGAGGACCTTCCTCAGCGGTCCGAGTCCGTGTTCGCGAAGCGCCATACGCTGCCGGTACTCGATGATTATGCGCTCAATGCGGCTGCGCACCCTGTCATCAAGCGCCATGTCTGCGAGTCTGGCCTTGGGAAAGGCAGCCGTTAGAAGCCCGGCGAGCTCTCCACGCGGCTGGACAATAGGTACCGGTCTCGTCTGCTGGTGACTCGCGGCGGACTGCTCTCTTGCGCGTGCCTTGTCCACGAGGTCCCGAAGTTCCTGTGCAAAGCGAGTATGCCCCTGCCGGGCCGCCTGGGCAGCGACCTGCATTGCGATGGCATAGAAGCGTTCATCGTCGCCCTCCGCGTGGGAGCGAATAAGCGCCTTTATGTAATCGGCTTTCGCCATCGGGCTTGCTCTTCGGTCATTGGGTGGATGACGAGTATTCTGTTTGACGTGGTGCTGATAGAATCCGCTTTATTTGGTTTCGGATCATAGGGGATTCGATCCTGGGTGTCAACCAAAACCCCTCTGTCCTTCTGAAGGGCAATCCCACACTTGATTCAGCTTCAGCTTCAAGAAAGGCTGGTTTGGACTCTCGGTAAACTCGCGCTCTATTTTTTCCTGTCTCCGAAATAGAAGGTGGTTCCATGAACATCGAAATATTCCAAGAATTCCACCAGATTCTTATCTCTGGAAACAACAATTGAGTCGTCCCCGCTCTTCCCAAAAGGGACAGCTCGCATCGTATCGCCCGTTATTAACATTTCTGCGGCGATTTTTTTGGCGTCATCTATTAAGGAAGATGATATTTTCCACATAACAACCTCCTCTCAAAGCGCGTTTGCCGCATCCAGGTTTTTAACTGGTATACGCAACGCCTAGCTCTTTTGATATCTCAGAGTCATGGACAAGGAATCGCTCTTCGCAAAGATGTTGGGCATGCACCCGCCTTGGTTTGAGAAGGAGGTGGTTGTCAATGAGAAAGAGCAGCGGTTGACATCTACATTGATCACGAGTGGGAGACCCCGGTGAGGTTCAAAAGAAAAAGAGGTCAGCTGTCCAGTGGCTATCCGAGGATGGCAGACTTTGCTAAGTGGATCATTGCAGCTGAATCAAAGCTGCCTTGGAAAAAGGGGCTCTTCCTTAAGTGCTACAACGAAAACCGTGATGAGTCTGCCCTGTCCTCTCTTGAGTCGGACAGTGTTGCAGTTGTCTTGAGACATTTCATTGAGCTGCATCGCGAGTGGGGAGCTGGAACGGCTACCGAGCTCAAGAAGGCATTGGAAGCGCATGCCAAGGAGCACATGTCTGATCAGAACCCCGTCTACGGAGATTACTGGCCAAAGGCGCCTAATGGGCTGACAAATAAGCTCAACAGAATCGCTGACGCGCTTCGGAAGGCTGGAATGGATATTGATTCAAAGACAGTCAGAGGAATCAAGCGATGGGAAATCAAGCTGCAGGGTGGCGATCCCTCAAAATAAGTCATCTTGTTGAATATACGGATTTTGTATCCTTCAGGGTGGCGATGGTGGCGATGGGGGTGTCGATCTTTTATTTCACCCATTTGCTTGATATCACGGTGGAAACCAGCCCAGGGTGCCGATGGTGGCGATGATTGTACATACTTAATCTGAAAGAGAAGAGAGAAGAGAGAGAGTTTATTAACATGGAGACATAGAATAAGTGGTGCAAAAGATCGACACCATCGACACCCTTATAGGTAAGTGACTGAAATCACTCGCCCCGCTGGTGTCGATAGGGTGGCGATCCCTAGCCCATAGGGTATCGAATTAGGGTACCGATGAAAAAGAGGTACCCATGTGTGATAAAGACAGTGTTTTTTATCCGTATCCACTCGGGCAGCTTTAATAATCTGACAATCTGACACCAATATCCCGATCATAGTTGGCAGCTACAGCCCCTTCGGGGCTGAGATGTTACATACTTTTTCCCTGTTGCAGCTGTCCAAAGCTGTGGCCAAATTGCCAAAGCTGCAATGTCAGATCAAATCACCCCTTCACATCTAAAGACAGACCAATCAGCTTCACAAACCCAATAGGGTTCATCACCGGCCCTGGCAGGGGCAGCTCCGTAAAACTGAATATGGTAACGTTTGTCAATTGGTGTAATTTCCAAAATGCCTGATAGGACGACCTTCCCAGACCTCGTTTTGCGCTTGGAGCAGAGTGAACAGGATACGGATGCAGGATTCCTCCGTTGGAAACTGCTCCATCACCTTCACCCGTCTCTTAACCTCTTTGAAACTCCTTTCAATGAGGTTGGATGTTCGTATGTGCTTCCACCGGTTTGCCGGATGACTCATGTAGGCCAGACATGCATCGAGATCTTTCTCCAGGCAGTCTACAAGAGCTGGGAGGATAACCGTGTACTCGTGGGAGAAACTCTCTGCCTGAGCCTTGGCTTCCATGAGATTCGGAGCATAGTAGATTCGATCAAGCCTTGCTTTGACCAGAGACCATTCACTCTTGGGACACTTGGCCTTGAGATTCGCCATCTTATGAAAGAGACAGCGTTGATAATCACTGTAGGGGAGAATCGTTCGGATGGCCGCTGCGATCCCCGGGCAGCCATCAGAGGTCACCATCAGGACAGCCTTAGGGTCCAACCCTCGACGAACCAACTGAGTGAGCAGGGACTCCCAGGCTTTCTGGCTCTCTCGGTGACCCTGGATGAAAGCCAAGTGCTCCCTCTCCCCCTTCTCCGTGACCCCTACAGCACACAGGGCCGCCTCTCTACTGATCCGCTTCCTGCGCACTTTGAAGTAGACTCCATCAATAATGAGATAAGCGAACTTCTTAGTGAGAGGGCGATTCAGCCACCGGATCAACTCCCGCTTGACGCTCTTGTTCATCCTGCTCACCTCGGCAGGACTCACCTTGCTGCCCCAGAGCAGGTGGGAGATCTTCCCTACCTTACGGGTGGAAACTCCTCGCAGAAACATCTCAGAGACGATCTGGTCGATCCGCTCGTCCTGTCTTCTGTAGCGGCCTACAATGGTACTGTACCCTGTTCCCAATTTGCGGCCCCTGGGCAAGCGCAGATCCTCAATCAGACCGAATCGGGTCTCGAGTTTCTTTGCCCGAGACCCATTGCGAAGGTCTTTTCGCAGAGAGGTTCGCTCGTAACGCTTGGCACCGATGAATCGGAGGAACTCTTCCTCCGCATATCCTTGCAGCACTTGTCTCACGAACTCTCTGACCCCCGTCTCAACGTGGTCAAGAAACTCAGTGACACTTTTGAACCGACTTGTGGTTTCATCCAACCGACTCGTACAAGAGGCTTGATTAATGACTTCTTTTCTTGCTAGGTTGCTCATGGGGCTTCTCCTTCCTGAATTGGGGCTTTCTCAAGACCCCGGGTTGATAACTATCGGGAAGGTTAAGCCCTTTGATTTCCTTACTCAATCAAAATTACACCACTGAGGAGATACTACCTCTTTGAAAGCGTGTGCGTCATCGCGCTCTCCCGCCATCGACAAGTCCTACAGCTTATCGGTATCCACACATCTTTTCTCCTCAGGGGACTTTATCGTGTAAGGGTCTATTGCCTTTCACAACCCGAAAACAACTCCCCCCGCAGGGGGTGCCACTCAAGAGGCCCTCCATCGCCTAAGCCGGAGTCCCATGCCGCCCTGTATGCACCTGTTTTTCCCACGCCTAGAAAGCATGATGGACATCCCCTATCCTTATAAAAACAGCCCAGAGTTTCCCAAGACATGGTATAATCAATGAACTCAACGCTTAGCCCCAAAGGTTAGTACCCCGAGCCCGACCAAGACGGTGGTGAAGCGTCTCAGGCAAATAGAGCGGTGAGAATCAGGGGCGAAAGCGTAGAACCCTCAAGGAGGTAAAGATGAAGATTGTTGGTATTCTGGGAAGTTTACGGAAAAAAGGAAATACTGAGATTTTATTGGATCTGGCATTAGAGGAGGCTCGAAGAAACGGGGCACAGGTCGCCAAAATCTCATTGAGAAGCATGAAGATTGCCCCGTGTAACGGCTGCCAAAAATGCTTCAAAACGGGGAAATGTGTCATCAAGGATGACATGCAGCAGGTATATAAGGAGATGTTGGATTCAGAAGGCATTATTTGGGCAACCCCGGTTTATTTCTGGTCAATGACTGGCCTGACAAAAATAGCGATGGACAGAACATACGCCCTTGGTTTTCCAAAGTTACAGTTGATGAACAAGGTAGGCGGGCTGGTTTCAGTAGCGGGTGGCCGGGGTTGCTTAAACACAGCCAATATTTTTCACATGTATTTCAATTATAACCATATGTTCTTTGCCGAGTTTGCCTCAGGGTATGCTTCAGCAAAAGGCGAGATTGCGAACAACACTTATGCGGTGAATGCGACCAAGGAAATGGTGCACCAGGTGATGAGCTTGATAAAGGCTGATCTGAAATATCCGGAAGAATTTCATTCTCCTCTGCCTCGGTTTGTAAGAGCAAAATACGGCTTATGAAAAGATTTGCTTGGGTAGGGCGAATTCTCTCAACGAATACTCTGACATCACCCGGCGTCGATATAGCGAGACTCCCTGGTCCCCCTTTCTGAGAACGTGTTTTGTGTGGATCTGATATACCCGTCGGCTCTCCGTCTTTGAGATCGAACCCGAGGTGTGCCGCGAAGTGGAACCTTTGCGCCTTTTCCCTCAAAAAATCCCGACTAGAAGATTAGTCTTTCATTTGAGACACGATCCTTTGTAACATACGGAGTTTTCTTAACCAGAGAATCCCCAGTTCTAGAGGGGCAAAAAAGGAGTGCGCCATGCCTGTCATTCATGTCGACATGTACGAAGGAAGAACGATTGAGCAGAAGAGAAAGTTGGTTACAGCCATGACTGATGCTGTAGTCAACTCCCTGGAAGTTAGGCCGGATGCAGTTCACATCATCCTGCATGAAATCCCCAGGCATAATGTCTCCGTCGCTGGAATACTGGCTTCGGACAGAAAATAGCCTTTTGGAGGAACCGAACGCCGGAATCGCATGGCTTATTTACGTTCCTAGCAAGCCGGGACTTGGCTAAGGCTTGCGCAGACAACCAGCTTCCGAGTGGGGCAACGGTGCTCGGCTACGCTCAATCCAGGCCGACCTTTACGAATAAACTACTGGAGACGTACCATGCCCTTCCCTACTCGGTTCAGGCGCGGGCGGACATGTTCTCGACTCGGTTCTTCGAGGAGGTGAGAAGACTAAAGTCAAAGGGGTTATCGAACACGGAGATCGGGGAGAAGCTGGGGGTGTCTGCGAAGACGGTGGCGAAGCGTCTCAAGGAATTGGAGCGGTAAGAATCAGGGGTGAGGGCCTCAGAGGTGGGCTTACGGTCCGCATGGGCGAGGAACATGGTGCTCAGATTGATTTCGTATCGAAATCACAACCAGCCCATTTTTCAAGCATTGGAATGGTAATCAAAACCGAATGATGGCCATTTGGCAAGAATCTATCCTGCAACTCCAGTCAAATTCATACCTTGGAGCGTCCATCCAGATAATGGGAGTATCCTGCAATCCTGTCAAATCGCTCATGTATTGAATCATCCTTTCGGTATCGTAGAATCCCATTGATTGCATTTACTTTTTGTGTAATATGAGAAAGCGAAACACTACGTGGAAGGTTCGGTGTCACTTCTGCGCAAAAAAATCGTCTATCGTTTTTCGCATCCTGTGCAGATGTACTTGACTCCTCTCCATCCAAACGCATTATAGAGCAAAGAGGCCGACGTGGTTGTTACCCCCCTTGGTTTGGTTACCAGAGAGAGTAACCCCTGTTTGGCCTCTTTTCAATTATCGGTACTCATTAACCGGATGAACCCGACTTATTGGCTCACCACTGGCCCCATCTTTAATCGGGGATGACCTCCAACAATGCAACCATTCGCGGATTCGACTTCACAGGCACGCAAAACGCATGGAACTCTACTTTTTAATTTCTCCACCGCACCACTGTACAAAGTGGTCGAGGCCAACTCTACTACTTTGATAGGTGTTGATCACAGCTTCCATATCTGGGTAACCCATCGAGATACCTAGCATCATTATTTTACTTCTGGGAATTCCAAGAAATTCACGAACGGCGTCCGGGTAGTTACTTAATATTGCCTGTATGCAGCTCCCTACACCAAAGGAATGAGCTGCCAGGATAAGAGCCTGTGAAAACAAACCCATGTCAAAAATTGAGTAGGGAGTAAGTCCTTTCTCCAAAAATAAGAATAGAACGCAAGGTGCTCCATAGAATTCAAAGTTCATTAGACGGAACTTCTTTCTGGTCTGCATGTCTTCACGTTCGACTCGGAGGGCCTTGTATCTTTTAGCACCATGTTCTTTAACTCGTCTTTCTAATTCAGGCGGCCAAACATCCGGCAGTGGTAAGTCGGGATTTGGAATCACATCGGATTCTGCCATTTTGGAAAGAATTCTACTAAGCTCATCTTTCCTATTCCCGCTTACCACCACAACTTCCCAAGGTTGAGAGTTTGCACAAGAAGGGCTCCTTATGCCCGCCTCTAGAATTCGTTCAATTACTATTTTAGGAACTGGATTTGATTTAAAAGCACGATAACTTCTTCTCGTTTCGATTCCTTCCAGTAGTTCCATACAGACAACCTCCGTAGCAGTTCTCTTACTTGCCAAACTGAACTTATCTCAATGACTTCTCCTTGCCTGGCATAAGCACCCAAAAGGCCGTCCCGATACCAAAAAGCAGCGGCAACATAAGACAACGAAGAAGCCAGATACCCTCTCCTAACCAACTCCTCGAATCACACACACACTGATCTGCCCAAGGCTTTTCGCGCCTGTTGAAGGACGAAACAGACCTTCCTATGTACTATGGAATCTCGGTAAAAATTGTCAAGGAGCACACGATAAAACTCGATAGAATGGCTCACCTATATGAAATTTCAACCGCCCAATGCTAGGCCTTTTATCGCTTGCTGTCTAATCAACTAAGCTGAAACCAAATGTTCCCCCATCTGCCTGTCAACCCTCCCATACTGCTATTACGTCGGAAGATAAGCAGTGGCCTCTCATCATCCGTCGGGACCTCCAACAACACGCACCCTTCATATGATTCTCCAACGTGAAAAACGTGGCCAAATAAATCTGGTGTTGGCTGCTGCAATACATTAGGGAGACGATACTCCGTTTTTCGGCCACACGAGTAAGTAGTTAGTTGATTTTCATCTAACTTATAAGTCGCACTCCCGCGACCTTTCCCCCTCCTAGAATAAGTAATCGTAATAAACGCAAGAACATAGTCGAAACCAACCCTCGGATCTTTGCCGATTAAGCCCCGCGTCTTGACATATTCCAAAGCATCGCTGCCGCGTGTGGTTTTTCTGATAGCTATTTGGAGATCATATATCTCATGCATCGAATATACATCGTCCCGTCCGGTCCTTACCCTAAATGGTGCGCCAAGGGGCAGAGGATTGCTAAAGGAAGTGCCCTGGATGGGAGATTCATTTTCCGAACGATTCAATGGCGTTACGTCACTCATGGCTATCCTCCTTCCTATCATTCAAAGTCGCTGATTTTCTAACAAGACTAACAATTGCATTTGACGCAAAAAGCATACCCATTCATTCGATCGCCCCACCTTCACCTCCACTCATCTATTGAGAAGCTACCAATATGGTACCAATCTCCAGCTTGCCAAAAGTCATTAGTCTTTCCTCCAACAACCAAGATACTGATTTCGTCAGGTTTTTGATATCTATTAATATGTTCATTTCTTGCTTTTTTAGACCAGGAAGCATATGGTTCAATTCCCTGCTTCGCCGCTGGAAGGCTGAAGCCTTCTGCGAGGTGGTATTGCCAGAACTCGTCAAGAGGCAGCGAACTCTTTTTGCAGATATATTCACTGAGTGCCTCTTTAGTTGGAAAGTTCTCCCTAACGAGATCTCCAGCAACAATTGGGTCTAACAATAGAGCTAGACCACTCTTAAACGCGCCAGAAGGCAGAACCCAGTTAGCGAGATGAAGGATAGCCTTGTTCTTTTCACGCTCATAGGTATTCTTCCAGTGCCACATACTGTAACCATGAAAGAAGCTGATCGCACTTTCTTCTCGTTTGAAGCCCTTTTGTACATGGAAAGGCACCCATCCGAAAGGCAACTCTTCCTCATTCTCGGCAAACGTAGCATGATTATAATCAAAACCGTTCCCTTGTGAGCCCCAATAAGTTACGTTCGGCACTCCTCCTGCGCCCAGATTAATGGACAGTAACGTCGCCGCTCTTCCAATAACGCAATTTGCTTGATTCAAGGGACTTAGCGCGCCACATCCGGAATTCATCATTATTTCGTTCCGAATCGGCCCGTTCACAACTATCATCTTAGCAAAAGATTGCGTAGAAGTAGTCATAACAGGTATTCCAGATGCAGCCATAGCTAATATTACTGGCAGATACTCTGGTTTGGCTCCTGCCATGACGGCGTTTACAGCAACTTTTTCAACAGTGAAAATACACGCCTCAAAGCCAGAACGCAACTCACCCACCACTTCCCCGGGATCGTGGCTCGTTCCCTTCAGCATCAGAGACACTCTTTCTTGCGTCGGCAGTACAACTGGAAGCTTGTCCGTGAAATTATTCTCAAGGAAAAAACGCTGCAACGCATCCTCAGTATCCGGTCCGAAAGCCTTTGGCTCCACGGTCTCAACAAAAGCTGTACGTGTGTCTTCGCTACTTAATGGATTTGTTAGAGATTCTACGATCTCATCGAGGATAGGTCTCCCCGTTACCGGATCATTCCCTTCCAAAAATTTACGGCATTCTGCCGCAGGTACCCTTGATGTGGGATGAGGGACACCCACTATCCGCTGACGCGGCATTCCCACCAGGTCAGCATACATTTCACTTAGAGTTACAAAAACCTCACCCTCGATAGCTGCAGTAGGAATCCCCATTTTCTCCAATGTGTTGCAGTGCACGACGACCGCCGGCGCACAAGTACTTCAGTGTCCTACCGCAACTATAGCAGCATGCCCTTTCTCTTTGATCTCCATCCAGAGATTCGGATCATTATCAAAGTACGACCCCAATTTATCCCTAAGCACAAAGTTGGTATTGGGACACTTTTTCAAAAGCGCGCTCTGCAGCTCTTCAACAAACTTCTCTGTATATGGCCAACGGACATCAAGAATATATATAGTTTTTCCATCCAGAGTATCAAGACGTGGTGCCATTGGTATTCTTTCCTTTACAGGACGTTGGCCTCGTGGGCTTAGTACAGTGTATTTCATTTTCCAATCTCCTCTCCTGTTATAGTGTATGTAAGCACGTTATTCCGATTAGCCCAGTTTCACCTAGAAACTCATCATGCCCGGCAAAAACAAAGCGATTTTTGGAAAAATCACTGTTAGTATTATGCAAGCTAGCATTGCTGCTGCAAATGGCCAGATTCCTTTGAATATTATATTAGGGTTAATTCCGCTCACTCCTGAAAGGATATAGACATTCAATCCTATTGGAGGAGTTATCAAGCCCATCTCTATCAGCATCACCAGAATAACTCCAAACCATATAGGATCAAAACCCAAGGCCAAAATGACAGGGTACAGTATAGGAATGGTTATAGCTATAGACGCCACTACGTCGAAAAACATACCAAATATTATATAGATGGCAATAACGATTGCTAAGACCACATATCGAGATAAAGATAGACTGGAGATAATTTGGACCAAGACAGATGGCAAATCCGTTATGGTCATAAACCTCATAAGGATATAAGAGCCAACGATAATCAACGAAATCATACCCATTGTCTGAATCGTCTCTCTCAGCGAGTCAGTAAGTCGCTGTAGCGTCAGGCGCCTTCCTGCGGCAGAGATTGCCATGGCCCCAAAAACGCCTACGCCTCCTGCCTCTGTAGGGGTAAAAATTCCAGAATATATCCCCACCATGATAAAAAGCAGCAATAATATTGTTCCCAAGCAGTACCTTAATGAGAAGAGCTTCTCACTAAAACTTTTCTTCTGTCCCGCTGGGCCGGCAAGAGGATTGACCCTGGTAATGATCAAGATACAACCAATAAAGAGTGCCGTCATCAGCATTCCCGGCAGAATGCCTGCAATAAATAAATGACCTACTGACTGTTCTGTAAGAATGGCATAAAGTATGAATCCCATGCTCGGAGGGATAAGTATCCCTAATGTGGCACCGGCGGCTATACAACCCGTGGCCAGTGACTCCTGGTAATTTAGTTTTTTCATTTCCGGTACAGCAAGAGGACCTAGCCCAACGACTGCTGCCATACTTGTACTGTTAATAGCAGCAAACACAGCGCATGCGACGGTAGTTGCTATCGCCAACCCCCCCCGAAATTCGCCAACCCATGCATCAGCAGAGCGGTAAAGATCTTCGCCCATTCCCGTCTTCGAAGTGATTACACCCATAAACAGAAACATGGGCATCACTGAGAAGGAATATTCAGCTAGAGTGCTAAATGGCACAATAGCCAAGACCTTCAATGCAGGCTCAAATCCAGCGATATAAGCATAGCCAAGAAAGCCCATAATTAACATCGCAAATCCTATCCACAATCGAAGGAAAATGAGCGCTAGCAAAATAAGTATTCCAATAGCCCCAACCAATGGATTGCTCATTCCCATTTACCCACCGCTTTAGCTACAATCTGAATAAACCCGACGAAGAGCGCCAATGAAACTATTCCGAATGATATGGCAATCACAATATAGAAGGGGTAACTGGGAATCCTTAGCAGCGCCGAAGCTTGCCCTCTGAAAAGCATATCCTTCGCTTGTAGGCAGTTCTGCCACGATGTCAAAAAGCAAATTCCCGAGCAGACAAGGTAAAACACACCATCAAGAAATGTTCTTGGAGCCGACGGTAACCAAGAGAGCATTTCCACCTTTACATGTCCTCCCTTAATTGTGCACCACACGAAAGCAAAGTATCCAATTACAATCATTATAAGACTGATCATTTCAACGAAACCGTTGATCGGCGAGTTGAAAGCATACCGTAAGAAAACATGAGCTACAGTAAGCAGCATCATTAAGAATAGAAATACCATAGCTATCCAATTTATAGTCCCCCCCATTATACTAATCCATCCCTCTATACGTTCTATCGATCTTTTAACCATAGACTTTTCCTCATATGTCATATAGGACATATTTCTTTCCAGCTACTGGTTGAGATTACCCTGCGGACGGCCTCTGACAACGAGCACAAGCTAGCTTAACTAGCAATAAAAGTCCTTTTATACATAATAAGAGCTCACCATGTCCCTTAGTCCCTTATTATTCGTAAGATTGAAATAGAAAGGTATTAGAGCGTGCTAGAACTGCCATTTCCTCAGCATTGACAACTGCTACTTTATAGATTTAGAAAGTCGTAGGGTTTCTTCAAATACAGCCTTGCCTGGCTTCCCGCTTGATTCCTGCTTCGCTATCCATTTCTGAGCGGCAGGCATAGCATATTGAAGCCATTGATCCATTTCCTCTGGAGTAGGCACTATGTTTACGTGCCCTGGTAGAGCCAACGTTTTTTCTTTGGCTAGAATTTGTTCCTGATTTTCTATAATGTAATATTGCGCACGGGCCCAGACCGTATTATCCCTTATTATTTTTTGAATATCCTCGGGAAGGCTAGCCCACTTTTTGGCGTTCATCAGCAAACAAAATGCGTTTTGACCCATATTAAGTTCGGTATGATATCTAACTACGTTTGAGCATCCACGGCCCGTGAGAGTAAGCCAGCTTACCATAATCGAATCTGCCACGCCTCTTTCTAAGGACATGTAAAACTCTTGTGCAGGCAGGTCGACTGGGCTGGCTCCGCACTCTTTAATGAAATCTGCGTTGAAGCCGGTGACAATTACTCGCGATCCAATAATGTCTTTCGGTAGTCGTATTTCTTTCTTCGCGTGGTGTATGGTTGATCCTATACCGACCACCTTGTATAAAGCTTCTACACCTTGAAACTCCTTTCGCATTTCTGGAAATTTATTCCACAGCTCATCCCACACGCGAGAGGCGTTTTCATTGGCGGGAAGTCTAATGGCTGATTGGCCAAATACAGAATTAAGTCCCCAGCGTTCTGGTTCATAACCGGCATAAACAAAATTTATATCGCAAATGCCGCCCAAAAGTGAATCATAAGCTTCCTGTGGCTTCACTAAGGTACCGCCGGGGTAATACTTAAATTTAACCCTACCCTGACTTTGTTCTTCGATCCTTTTCATCCATTCATCAAAAGGCTTTGTAATTTTGTTGGAAACGGGAACGTGGTGGGCAAAGATTAACTCTATAGGTTTTGCAGTTGTTGGTGGTGCGGCTGCGACGCTATTGTTCGAGAGCGTTATCAGACACATCATGATCAATCCTATTATCAGAAAGATACTGTTTTTCATTTGGCTCCTCCTAACATGTGCCTTTGAATTGTCGTCTCTTCGGTATATCCCTTAGCTGGTTGATTCTATGAAGAATCGTCTTATATCACCTCCTTTACGGTAAAGATTTCCTAGCGATAGATTTCACCCCTTTTTCCCTTTTTTACACTTGTCCAAAGAGTGGTACTTCCCTGGTCATCTCTAACGGATCGTGCCTGGGGTGAACTTTTTAAGGGCCTGAAGGGCCCGGCGCTTCCTGGGACCAGCGTTACCCCAGGCATGAGGGATGGTCTTGCGGGGCTAGAGATGGTTTTCATGGAGGAGCTCCTTAAGCCTAAGTTCCAGGAAAGCAGAAGAAGACCCTTGCAGACGAGACGCGCTACATTTTCGATGCCTCTACCAATAAGGAAGCCCTGGAGTTTTTAATCGGTTCTTCCCTAAAAAGACTGGCAGAAGACAATTTCAAGCAGAAACCCGACGCGGTGAAGCTAACTTGGTCTAATAATTTTGTCAACATAATAATTTGGTAACTGTAAAAATTGCTTGCGTTGCCGTCTAGTTCGTTGTAGTTACAAAAAGAAAAGAGGGATCGGGTATGCTGGCGTTTAGACCTATCAAGCAGTCACGGGTATCCAAGGAAGTAACAGAGCAGTTGAAGCATGCCATTCTCCTTGGGCAATTCCAAACGGGGGATAAATTGCCGCCTGAGCGCGAGTTGGCCGAACAGTTTCAGGTGAGCCGTGTTGCAGTTCGGGAGTCGTTGCGGGTCCTCGAGACTACAGGGTTCCTCACGACCCGGCCAGGGGTTACGGGTGGCACCTTTGTTACGGACCTGACTTTTGAACATTTAAGTAACGCGTTCATCGACCTGTTCCTGGCAGAAAAGATCTCTATCCCGGAATTGGCTCACGTGAGGGTTCTCGTAGAGCCTGAAATAGCCCGGTTGGCCGCCTTGCAGGCAGAGGGAGAATCTGCAGGGCTCCTGACGGAGGCTCTAGAAGCTGAAGAATTGTCCAGTCGCACCCTGGTTGAGGATCTGAACAGGAAGACCGAAGTGCATTACATTCTGGCCGAGATGTGCGGAAATCGTTTTTTGGAAGCCCTGGAACGTTCGCTGATGGCACTGACCAGGCGTGTGGTTCAGGTAGTTGAGCCTAAACGACTGTGGTTGCACCCGGCCGGAATGCACAAGCCCATCGTTTCTGCGGTATTGGAACGCAATCCGGATAAGGCGGCGGAAGCCATGAAAAAACATGCCATTGAATTCGGCGAAAATCTTAGCAAAATGGAGAAAGCCTTCCGCGAGAAAAAGGGCTCTTCGGGGCTGTAGAATTCAAGATCCATATCGAGTATCGAACGTCCAACATCGAATCCTGAATGGAGAGACAAAGCGAAAAGGTCTCAAATCCTGAAGCCAATCAACCCTGGACAGTTCTTCCTTTGGATGATAGCGCGAGTGAGTGCAGACTGACACAATGCCTTGAATCTCATTCTTCAAGTATTGTGTTAGTAATCTATCGTTTTTCGGACGGGCCAGACTTAAGACTTCCCAAGAAAACCTGTCGAAAAGGGCAAGGAAAGGCCGAACGCGACTTGCCGAAAAGAAAACGGTGACCAGGGTTTGCTATAATTACCTACAGACTCTTCCGGCTCGAAGAGTTCCCGCACAGACGCTCGACCACTCGGAGACCCTGATCAATCTGTCTCCGCCATCACGGGCTCTCCTGTCTTCGTAGCTTCTCCGCCCGGTTCCACCCCGCAAGAAGTAATCGGGCTTGGCACTCCACGCGGCGGTCATCTCCGGAGCGCCGGTCGAAGGGAAGGCGCAGGCTCGTGGGCATTGGCAGTTCCCCTCCATAAGTCCAGGCTCTGAAAGTTCCGCAATCTCCAGTGTCGCAGACGGCGGCTATACGTCATCCCACTGGGATGAGGTCGGCGAAGGCGAATCCGTCTCGCCGCAAACGACATCCCCACATCCACCGGAATGCGTCGCCCAAACATCGGGCCGCCGACAACGACGGTGTGAAACTCTCCGTTCTCCCCGCACGGGTCCACACCAGTGAAAAGTTCCTTGAGCAGCTCCTGCGACCATAGGCGACCGGCGAAATCGGCGGGCAGCTTCTTCAGATCCACGCTGCTGATGTATGCCACCAGGCCCGCGTCTAGCATCTCTTCAGCCAAATCTCCCGTCGGGATTCCCCACAGCGGAAAGAACAACTCGACCCCTGTGCCCTTCATCTGCTTCTCACGGTACTGGCGCACGTCTTCAAGAAACAGGTCTCCGAACGCGACGCCCTTAATCCCCCTTGCCGCGAGCCCCGCTACAAACTCCCCCATGATCGCATCGCACTGCTCGTTGGTGCAGGGGTCGGGCAGATTGATCGTGTCGAGCGGGAGGCCAGCGGCCTCCGCCTGCCGACGAAGGAGTTCCGCACGGGTGGAGTGCATGGAGACACGGTTGAAGCGTTCGTTCAACACGCTGAATAAGCCCACGACCTCGACCGTCGGGTCACGACGCAGGACATACAGCGCCCACGCACTGTCCTTGCCGCTGCTCCAACTTAGTAGAGTTCTCTTCCTCATTACTTACCTACCAAAGACGACGCGCCATCTAATGAGAGGATGAGCTGATGCGAAGAAGGGCTCATGCCGTAGAGTGGCAAATTTCGGGCACTGACTTCCCGACTTCCCCTTTATTGGCAGACTGCTTCTGTCTTCAAAGTAAATTCGCACGGCGCGTTATTCTCTAGCCAAAGTTTCTTGTCCACCCTGTCTGTACACTCTGAGTTCTCGATGAACCCCCGCTTCCCGTCGCCGGTGCAGACCAGAATGACGCCAGCTACGGTCCCGCTAACCACGAGACAGGGGCTAATCTCGTCACCTCACACCTGGATTCCTTCCGCCCTGTCACGCCTTACCTAACTCCTCATACAGAGCCCTGGCTTCCTGATAGGACTCTCCATCGTACAGGACTCGCCCCCCGCTAGTACCTTCAAACCTGTGCCTGTTTGTGGCCAGGATGACGTACTCCCTGAAAGTAGCCTTCCCTTCCTCTAGTTTATACAGCTCTTCCACTTCATCCATGATCGTTCATGTCTGTTTTAGTTTCTTGAGACGTTCGATTACTGTATTCCTGGACACCTGAAGTTTTTCGGCAATCTTCTCATAGCCCAATCCTTTCCTCCTCAGGCGCCCTAGATCCCTGTAGAATTGAGGCGAAAGCATCCTTGCCCCCCTGGAAGGGCAAGTTCGCCTCCAAGCGTGAGGTTGACCACTACTTCTCCAATCCCGGCGGCATTCAGTGCCTGCTATGCGGCAGGACCTATGGGACATTGAATGGTCACCTTCAAATCGTCCACGAAACCACCCACGAGCAATACCGCCGCCGGTACGGACTGCCCTGGCTGCCGAAGTTCTATAAAATTGTAGGAGCCACATTAGTCAGGATCCTGGATTATTGATCTTCTTCCAGTCCTCCGAATTCTAAAGCGTCAGCAATTCATCTGTAGCACGATGGAGTCGCTCGTATCCATCGTCTGTTACCAGATAGGTTTCCCCCCAAAAGAAACCGTTCTTCCCATCTGGCGTAGATAGCTTGGGATGAAGAATCACAGACATCCCAGGTTCGAGGACCATCTCATTCTGTAGCGCGACACGGCCCTCCAGCAAGTCTAAACCGCTGATGTGGCCCAGTGGAGGTACAAGCAGATACCCAGTATCCTCCACACAGGATTTCATGGCGAGAACAACATCTCTGATTGTGTTTCCAGGTTTGAAAGCCTCCAACCCTTTGCTGATGGTGTCACAGCACGCCCTGTGGATCCTTTCGAGATCGCGATTGGTTCGCCCCACGTTAACGGTTCGCACTAGCTGCGTCCAGTAACCTTCATACCGGGGTGTGATTTCCATCGAAACACTATCACCCAAATCGATTTTTCGGTCGGAAGGAGGCGCCGGGGGGAAAAACACTGTTTGGTTACCTAATATGAATTTGCCGGTTTGTAGAAGAGTAAAATGGTTCTCTGCTCCACGAGCGCGGGCAGACTGTTCGAGTTCTGAGGCCACTTCAAATTCGCTCACTCCAGGCCGGATCACGTTTAAAGCGGCTTCGAACTCGACATCACCCAGGACGCTCCCCTCCTTGTAAATCTCTGCTTCATCCCAAGTGCGGTGAAGTCGAAGCTGGAGAATTAGATCATGAATCTCAACCACCTCGGCCTGAGGGAATTCTTGCTTCAGTCGAAGATACCAAGCTGTCGGGAGCATCTCCAGACTGACTCCGATTCTACCAGAAGAAATGCCTCGCTGCTTCAACAGGCCGATGAGATCGGTCAGTAAATCTTCACTGACCCGTGAATCCTTGATGAAGCCTCTTTGGGATACGCCCTGTCTTTGATTCTCGCTGCTGGAAAACACAACAGGATCCGTCCGCGGAAAGACGACCGCCACACACCGGGACGCGAAGAGCCGATGATTTGTGTAATACCGTAGATCACTACAGTAGCTGTTCGTGCGATTTTCATCGCCGATGAGAATCATGCCTTCCAGCAGCAATCTTTCGAGAATCTCGGAGACGAGTTTTTGCCTCCGTTCCATTTCTTTCCTCGCTAATGTCATGATTCCTCCTTCCTCAAAGCAAAGGCTGAACTGTGGGTGATGAGGTATCAGTGAAAACCTAAGGCAAAATAATCCAGCTCTTTTGCCGTCTTCAGGACACGATTTCCCTTTTCCCAGGAACTTGTAACCATCCTCTAGGATCACGCCGAGAAGATTACCTCCAAGATGCTCCCACTTCCCTGATTGCTCTCACCAAAAAGCTAAACTGACAAAATCTCTTTTGGGGTTTTGTGCAAACATGGGCTAGCGCCTGAGCCGGTGATCAGATAGTTATCACACAACCAGACCCATATTTTCTTCGTTGCAGCGATGGGATGGACCGTGATATTCATTCCCGGCTTCAGCTTCATCGGCTCGTCCTCTCGAATGGCAGGGCGCTCCACGAGGTCATATCCCTGTCCATGGGCATACAACCGTGTTTCAGGAAAAAATCCTTTGCTGCCCAGGAACTCGTTATTGGCCCGTAAAAGATCGCCGGGGGTAGCCCCGGGCTTGAGGAGTTTCAGTGTTACCTTTTGTGCCTCCTTGCATAGTTCATTCGTGTCATATAATTCCGAAGGCACTTTTCCAATAAAAAAAATCCTCCCAATTTCAGTGTACAATCCTGCCGGACCGTTGACTTCAACCAACAAGGTGAATTGATCTCCCTCTTGGATGACCCGGTTCTGAAACTGCCGCCTTTTTAAGGGGACCGGGATTCCCAAGGGTCCTGAACTGCCCATGACTAACTGCTCTTGGCTTCCTAGGTAAGTCGCCCTATGAATAAGGTCGGCCACGATCTCAGAGTCCATCTTTCCAGGCCGTATGACCTTCTTCGCATACTCCATTACTTCGTCCTGAAGTGCGGCCGTTTCTCTAATCAGAGCAATTTCCTCTTCGCTCTTGATGGCTTTGATCCGATCCACCAGTTCCGTTGCATCTACAAAAACTGATTTTGGAAGGTTCTTTTTCAGGTAGTCATAAAATGACGCAGACACCATCGCCGTGTTTACAATCCCGATCCTTTCGCACCTCTCGTTGCCTATGGCTTCCACGGCAAGCTCTGCATCGAGGGCTCTGGTGTAGGTCAAGCTCCGGAAAAAAGGCGCCGTCAGCCTCTTTTTTACGCCCCGCATTACCCCCGCAGGAGGACCAAAATCTCCCGGGGGCTTGCCTCCGTGCATAATCGTAGTCATTTCATCCTCTAAAGGGAAAATAACGGTATAGGGCGATCCGCCCTTTCCCGGGATATCGGTGAACCACTTGACGTACCCCCCGCACCACTCGTTGTCATTCTGCATGACAAGAATATCAATGCTCTCCTCTTTCATTCTCTTCCTGACTTCATTCCACCGTCTTTGTAGTTCAGCAGTGGATATGGATTTCGTGGGTACCTGTTTCACACTGTTCATCTCCTGTGTCTCTCCTTTCGGCATTTCAAAACTTCATCTTGTCCGATACATAAATCCAGGATCAATGATTGCCTGGCGCAAAAGAATTTGCATTACAGAAATGGGTCTTCACGTCTCCGTCACCCGCCTGGGAACTGGAGTGTTCGGCTGTTCCGAGTGGCATATCGCACTAATCTACATTAGAGAATGCTCTGCTTCGTCTAAGAACACAAGAGAGATGACAGCCTTCGGCGTGCCTCACTCCTGCAATTCACCATACGCCGCGCGGCGTTTCTTCACAAACGGAAGCAGGGCGGAAAAAAGGAGAAGAAATGCGATAGCCAACAGGACGGCAGAGATCGGCCGGTCGACAAAAACCATAAAACTGCCTCTTGACATGAGAAGGGACTGGCGAAGAGCCTGTTCCAATATGGGACCCAGGATAAACGCAAGGATAAGGGGAGCTCCTTCGTAGCCGATTTTTCTCATAAAATAACCCACGATCCCGAACAGGACCATCACGAAGAGATCCAGGGTGGAATTATTGACGCTGTAAGTCCCGATCAAACAGAAAAGGAGGATCAGAGGAAAGAGAATCCGGTAGGGGACTTTTAAGACCTGGACCCACATCCCGATCAATGGAAGGTTAAGGATGAGAAGGAACATATTCCCCATATACATGCTGGCAACCAAGCCCCAGAATACGTCGGGATGTTCTTTGATAAGAAGAGGACCCGGTTGGATCCCATGAATGATCAGTGAGGAGAACAGCAGTGCCATCGTCGGATTCGGAGGAATGCCCAGAGAGAGGAGAGGAATCAGGCAACCGCCGGTCGCCGCGTTGTTGGCCGTTTCCGGACCGGCTACTCCTTCGATGGCACCTTTCCCAAACGTTTCTGGATGTTTTGAGATCTTCTTTTCAACCGCGTATGACATAAATGACGACAGGACTGGTCCTCCTCCCGGAATGAGTCCAAGGGCAAAGCCAAGGATACATCCCCTCACAATAGCCCATTTTGCTTTGGCCCAATCCTTCACGGACGGCCAGAGATGGTCTATGCGGGTTTCGAAGATATCCCTTTGATCAAGGTTTTCGTCGAGATTTGATAGGACTTCCGCAATTCCGAAGAGCCCCATAGCCACAGGAATGACACCCACTCCATCCACGAGTTCGTCGATCCCGAAGGTAAACTTCGGAAGGCTAGTAATGACATCGAGCCCTACACTCGCAAGGATGATCCCCACCATAGCCATCATAAGGGCCTTCAACAGGGAACCACGAACTAGGTAGGTAACGACAATCAACCCGACGACCATCATGGAGAAATATTCAGGAGGGCCGAAGCTAAGAGCGACATTGGCAAGAGGCGCCGAAACCACCATCATCATGACGACGCTAAACGTCCCTGCGATAAAGGAACCCCATGCAGCCATTCCCAGGGCAGGCCCAGCGCGTCCCTGCCTTGCCATCTGATATCCGTCCAGGCAGGTAACGATCGAGGAGGCTTCTCCGGGAATATTGACCAGGATCGAAGTAGTCGATCCTCCATATTGCGCCCCATAGAATATTCCTGCGAGCATAATGACGCTGGCGGTGGGTGTGCTATTGAAAGTTGCGGGAAGGAGCAGCGCGATGGTACCTATGGGGCCGATCCCGGGTAAGACTCCGATCAGTGTGCCTATCAGCACCCCTATGAGACAGAAAAGGAGATTGGTTGGCTCAAAGAAAACTTGGAAACCTAAGAAGATGCTATCAAAGACCCCCATATCTCCTCACCTACATTCCAAAGAAGCCGTCAGGAAATTGACAGTTTAACAATTTCGAAAAGAGGTAATAGGTGGCAAGGGTGGTCAGAGATGAAGAAATCAAAACCCACCACCATTTCGTTTTCCTGACGACTCCAAACAGGAATGTCATTAGGAGGAAGGTGCTGATCAGGTAACCCAGAACGGGCATTGCCTGGGAATAGATCAGGAGGCCGGCAGTAACAAAAAAGACTCTAACCCACAATCCTCCGGTGGAAGGGGCTTGAGCTTTGGGTCTTTCTTCCTTTTTGAGGGATGTCTGAAGGAAGACTATCAGAGAAAAGACTCCCAAAAGCACCGAAGCGCCAAAGGTCATAAACCCCATGCCGGGATTTCGGAGTGTACCCAGCCCCAACCGAACGGATTCCATGCAGACGTAAATAGCCATCAGCAGCCAAAAAAGGCTGCCTAATTGATCATAAATTTTCATCATTGATGATCGCCGTTATTCGTCGACGCGATCAAGAAACAAAGGTCGCCATCTTTGACCAGGTGCTCAAAACCAACCGCAACGACTCACAGGGTACCCTTTTCTTTTGGAATGTGAAGTTTTTCGGCCAACTCTCCGACCTCTTTGAAATGCCTTTCAAAATACTTTGTCAGATCGTCTGAGCCTACAAAAGCCACCGGAGCTTCCAGTTGCGCCATAAGCTTGCGGTACTCGGGATCATCTATCCCTTTGTGAAAAGCGTCTTCCAACTTCTTTATAATGGCTTGCGGTGTCCCTTTGGGCGCTGCCACATTGATATAGGATTCATTGGGGAAATTATATCCGAATTCCTTCATCGCAGGAATATCCGGAAATGTCTTCCATCTCTCATCTCCGTAAGTTACCAGTACGCGAACTTTACCCGCCCTGATATGATCCTTGACGTCAGCAACGCCTCCCGACTGGAAAGTGATATGCCCTCCTAGCAGGGCTGCAAATGCTGCGCTGCTCCCTTTGTAGGGGATATGCGTGAATTTGACTCCTTCCTTAAGAGCAATATATTCCGCGCATAGATGCAAAGGCATGCCGACCCCTGTTGAACCATAAGTGACCGCTTCGGGATTCTTTCTTGCATACTCAATGAGGTCACGCAGTGTTTTGAAAGGCGAATCGGCTCTGACGATCACACCCAAGGGCGCACCTCTTCCGAAGCTGCAGATGGGAATGAAATCCTTAAGTGTGTAGGAAACTTGACGGAAATGAGGAACGTATGTCAGTGGAGGCGAACCAGCGCCGGCAAGATGATAGCCGTCCGGTTTCTCCTTTGCAAGGATTCCGAAGGCAGTGGTTCCGCCTCCCCCGGCCTTATTTTCCACGATGAAAGGTTGGCCCAAGTACTTTTCAGCAGCCTTTGCCGCCGCACGTATCGCTGGATCGATAAGGCCCCCAGGTGCCATTCCGATCATAAGATTGATCGGTTTGGTCGGGTATTCTTGGGCAGTTGACGCCACAGGGACCATGATCAAAAGAAGCCCTGACAGAAAAATCCCTGCCACCATTTCCAGTCGTCTTAATTTCATAGCGTGCCTCCTGTCTTGATTAAACATTCTTTTCTTCATCATGTCCTCTCGATATCCTTCTCCGATCCCAAAGGCTTTGAGACTTTCTGCCCATCTTATCAGGGACAAAAGGGCCTAAAGCAACCTTTGCTCCGAGTGATATGCAACTCTAAGTTTTCTCTTGTCAAGATTTTTCAGGATGTCTTCCCATACTATTTTGCTTTTTGGCCTCTCGAACTCCTTCTTGTCAAAATCCACCAAGCACCGATTTCAGCCATATTGATGTCTATTTCATTGATTGCCGGATTTGCAGCGCCGCTCCGGTTCTAGCCTTTCTTTTCCGAGTATACCATATCTGCCAACACGCGATCCTGGGCTTGTCCTTCTCGGGACAGAGCTACCCGGCAATCTCTTTCAGGAATCTCGATGGCGACGTGACCGCCTGTCCAATCTGTCGTTTTCTGTAGGTGATAATCAACATCTCCATGGCTCTGGTGATCGCTACATACATCAGCCGCCTGTCCTCCTCCAGGTTCGTCAGCTGTTCAACCGAATTGACATGAGGCAAGATCCCCTCGTTAAGCCCAGGGACTATGACGCACTTGAATTCCAGCCCCTTTGCCTGATGGATGGTCATGAGATTTACCTTTCCTCCCTGCGGTGATCTGTTGATCATTCTTGCCTCCTCGATATGGGCCAGAAGGTCGCTCACCTCTTCATGTTCAGAAACAAGATATTCCAACGCATCCAGATACGTCGAAATCGCCAGCGCGTATACCATGATTCGAATAGGAGGCGAATTCATCGACGACGAGGCCAAGACCCTGAAGTGCGAGGCACATCTGAGGGTCAGATTCTCGTGGTGAGGGTACAGGTCCGCCCTGATTCCGCCCAGCAATTCACGGTCCGATATCTCATCAGGGCCTCCTTTCAAGAGATACTGTATAGCGGCGACGGCGGACTTGATGTCCTGGCGATCATAGAAGAACTCGCCAAACGAATTGTAGGGGATCTTTTCCTTGATAAGAGTCCCTTCAATGAGAGGCATAAGCCGATAGAGCCGGGCCAGGATGGCGATCTCGTCAAATCGGTATCCGGAATTAGCCAGCTCATGGACTTTCTGTGCGATGAGCTGAGCTTCGTCAATTTCGGTGTCCCCTTGCGCCCAGCGGTAAGCCCCACCCCAGAGAAGAAATATCCCCGCCGTTGTCTCGCAGAGGTATTCGAGCAGATGTATCGTGCTCGGGCTATAAAGCACTCAGAAACGAGATTCTGATACGTCTCACGATATCTCTGAAGTCGCCTACGCAGAAATGATGACGCCAATACCTTGTCAAGCACACCCGCCACGTCACCCGGGCCGCAATCCTCTTCTCCGATAAGCGAAATCAGTGCTATGTCGAGCACTGTTAATGCCTCTTTCCATTCAGCCACTTCATTTTTTTCGCCTGGTGGGTCATCCCAAATACAACTGCTGTTCATCACAAATTCGATCATATCTGTTCCTGCGCCAAGTTTCCGCTTTAAACCTTGAAGTAAGATGTCCATCAACGCAATAAGGCCGCTCTCGAGATTTCTTTTGGTTTGTTGGTTAACAAGCAGTTTCCACGAGATACCTAGCTATTTTATCACGCGCCCAGTTTTTGAGGATTTTTCTAGTCACATAATGTTCTTTGATTCTTGGTGCCAATTCCTTTACAAGCTCAGCTTGGGGGGGTGGAGCCTCCAAAAGTATGACAGAGGCTGGCGGCGGGCATAGCTCGGATCTTATGCATTTCGCGAAGAATTTCATTTGATTTGCCACGATAAGCAGGTTCCCTCCAGGGTCCATCGATCAGTTGAAGCACATACGCGAACTGCGCCTCATTGTCGACAATTTGCTGGTTGGTCGATCGCCACCCGGTACTTCCTCAATCCCCGTGGCAATCCGAAGAGTCTCCTTCGGTGGATAGAGTTTGCAGTCATTCTCTATCGCATAGGTTACCCAGCGAGTCTCTGGAAAGGACGCCCTGAGATCCTGATCAAAGCGTTCCATTGCCTTCATCACATCTTCACGGGTTACCTTTATTCCCTTCCAGTTTACATACTCTCCCATAAGTGCCCTCCGTCCTTATGTCCTAGCTAAACATCGTCTTCGACAACTCTCCCTTTTTTCAAATCCACGAACCACCCGGCAAAACCTTTGGGTGTCAGGAGGTCGAAGGTATAGTGGACCTTCGCGCCACTGCGATATTGGGCTTCTAAGTCAGCCAGATTCAGTGACTTCAGTCTTGTGTTCAGCCTCTCAAAATGCGCATTTGCGTACTCCTGTTTGGATGGCGTTGCCTCGTCTTCCTCCTCATCCGACTTGATTTCCACCACTATTATCAGCGTGTCTATCCCTTGGTTCTCTAACTCCTTCAGGGCGTCCAAGTGATCTTCTTCTCCGGTGGCTTCCAGCCTCGAAATGTATTCAGCCAATTCGATCTTTATAAAAAAATCCGGGTTGAAGCTGTGCCTGACCCTGTCCTTGCCTCCCCTCCAGTATTCATAGTCGATGCTGTAGAAGCCCTTGTCTGGGGACTTGATCCAGGAATGGATGTAGTCCGAGTGTTCAATCAGTTGAAACACGAACTCCCTCTCAGGGGAATGGGATACAAGGATAGTGGTCTGTGGGCTCTTCAGCATTGAGGTGTTCACAACATAGGGTGGCCGCGTATCGCCTTTCACAAAGGGCCTTATAATATCGTGCCGTCGTTCCACGTATTCTTCGGGCTGGAAAAGGGAGATTTGCGGCTTTTCTTCGGGCCGCCCTCTTGATTCGTTCAGAAATTCCAGGACAAGCTTGCCCGGTTCGCCGATCTCATTCTCATAATCCTCGCTCAGAAATGCGGCCCTGTCTCTTTCCAGTTCACTCAGTCTGATGCCCGTCCTTGCCATCTGTGAGGTGGGCACCGGCACAATATCGCCTTCGATGTTCTCAAAGACGCGCTTCTTCTTACCTGGAGGGAGAAAGCGGTTGAAAAAGATGTCTATCTCTTTTCTGTTGTCCGGGGAGAGTCTCGTTCCCTCAATGGCGGCCTCTTTCATCGCCTCCTCAATGACCTGCCTGATTTCCTCTTCTTCGGGATACCGTTCATCAACTACCACGCTCCCGAAGTCGAAATGGAGCGCCTCAAACGTCCTGATCTGAAAGCGACCGTGCACGTCATAGACAACCTGGTCCAGGGTGTAGAAATTCTTAGCCAGTTCATAGCGCTTTTCATCCCTTGTCCGGATGACCGTGACCCCAAGGTTTTCCTCAAAAGGTGTCAAGGTGAGTTTTTCAGGGGGCTTTGTTTCTCGAACGGTTTCGGCCTGCTCTGGGCGCGCGCTTGCGATGTAATTCAGGTTGAATAGGGTGAAATGGTGGGCACCTCTCCCTTCTTCACGAGCGGGCAAGACCGAGGAGGTCAGGTACATATCACTCTCGGTCACAGAATCGACGAGCTCTCTGATGTGCTCCGCAAACCTGTCATGATTGGTCACGGTGAGCATCGGGTAATTCTGAAGAATCTGAGCATGGGGCACATGCCGGGGGAGACGCATCCCCCTTCCAAGGACCTGGGAAATGAGGAGCTTGGAGGCGAAAACCTTTTCTTCCATGGGTACAATCTGAAAGACATTCTCCACATCCCAGCCCTCTGAGAGCTTGTTCACCGCAAAGATGAACTCCACCTTACCTCCCGGCTTATCGGGAGACGTTTCCTCGATGTGGTCCAGATCCACCTTATATTCCGACTGAGATATCCGGGCGATCACACAGATTACCCTTTTTCGGATAGTGTCCTCGATTTCAGAATCACTTTCCGTGACGAGACCCTGCTTCTTTTCATAGGATGCGAGGAAACGAACGAATTCGTCAGTCCTTTTTTGAGCGTTGTTTTGATTGGGACAGATGAAGATGGTAATGGGTTTTACGGTGCTTTTTCCTGAAAGGTCCGGATAGCCATATTTCTGAAGGTTCTCCAAATGGTTCTTGAGTACCATCTCGAACCGCTGATCCGGAGAAAGTCTCTGGTCCGCTTCGTCGGTCTCCGTGCGGATGATGGCATTGATCTTCTTGATGTACTTTTCCTCAGTGGCGTCCTTGATGGAATAGTTGTAGATGATGTCGGCAAAATAATCGTTCTGGTTGTAAGGCGTGCCTGTAAATCCAATGTGCCTTGCGATCTCCTTATGTGTCCTAAGGAAGCGCATCCAAAGCCGCTCATCCCTTGCTTCTCCCTTGCCCTCCTGGCCCTCATCGGCATCAAGAACCACCCGGTTATCCGCGTATCTGAGGTGAGAATAGGCATGGTGAATCTCATCCCCCAAAACCAGGACTTCCCCCGTGTTCTTGAAGAGCGTATCCGTGATTCCTCCAAAGGTAAAGACCGCGTTGATATTCTCAATGACGATAGAGTCGTCTTCAATAGGGTCATTGTCCGTGAGAAGCTGCACCACCTTCCCCCGGTATTTCTGCGGGAGCTTGCTGTTCAGTTCGCTCCTGTGCATCAATGCACGGAATTTCTCCCGGAGCCCCTGCTCGATAATCGTTGAGGCTGGGCCGAGCACGAGAACTCTTTTCGTGAGCCCCATGACAATGGAAAGGTAGGCAATGGCAAAGATGACATAGGATTTTCCGGTGCCGGTTGCCATATGGACAACCCCAGAGAGTCTGTCAGGGAGAGGCAGATGATAGAGGAAGTTCTCCTCTGTGCCGAAGCGATGTTGAATCTGCCCCTTTTTGCTGAAGTTTTCCCTGGCTAGATCGGAAACGCTCTTGTAGCCGCGACCCCAAAGGTAGATCATGACCTGCTTGATGGCTTCATACTGGTATCCGCGGGACCCAGCCAGTTCCTGGGCGTATTCCGCAATCTCCCGGAAATCGAACTTGCTGTAGTTGCACTTCCGGATATTGATATCCAGGGTGTGGTCGGACAGGTTCATCCGACTGATGGCCTTTTGCCTCTTGGGTTTCTCTGCCACGGGACTACCCTTTGATGATAAGGGGCTTGCTCTCATTGCCGTGTTTATCAATGGCAATCACAGCCACGTTGCCTCTCACCGCTCCAATCTTAACCTCTCCGTTTTCACCAATGTCATTTCCAAAAATCGTTCGGTCCACCTCAAAGAGCTTGCCATCGTAATCAAGGTCTAATAGGAGCATGGCCAGACCATCCAGACCCTTGAATCGGTCCCCCTGTTTGTTAAGGATCTTCGTCTCAAGTCTGGTGATTTTTAGCACATCCTTTGTCCTATTGGCCTCAATTTCGACTGGATCGTTGAAGTAGAACCCTGTTGAGCTGATCAGCTCATTGACGTTTTCAGGAGAACTGGGTTGTTCATGGATTTGGAGATTGCGCGATACATCCTCCAAGATCTTGTAAGGGAACTTGAGCAACCTGAACTCCACCTTCTCGCCACTCCCGTTTGGCATGGTTCTATCCCCAACAAGAGTGCAGGTCTCCGGCGTGATGATGTAGTAGCTGTTCTTTAGGCGTCGCCTGGACTGTTAAATGATCCCCTGAAGGTACCGGTCGTCGATGCGGATGTTCTTCAGGTAATCATCTTCCCACACGGGATAGACCTCGACCGGGTCGCCGTCCTTCTCAGCGTAGATGTTGGGGAGCTTGTATTTGAGAGTCAGGTCCTGTTCAGATCGGACAAGCTGGAAAAGGCCAAGGACGAAATCAATGTAAGCATCCTTGTATTCCCGCAACTTCATGATTCGGGAGAAATCATAGGCCCCGGTCGAGACCACACAGAAAGGGTTGGGAGGCTGGCCGTGTTTCTGATTTTTCTTCACATCCTTTCCGAGAGCCTTCGACTCAGCAATCCTGAGCATCCGCTTTTGCATCGTGTAAATGGCATGCTTTCCGAAATCGCAGACAATCCACCGCCTGCCAAGTTTTTCTGCCACGGCAGCCGTCGTGCCGGAACCGCCGAAGCAGTCCATTACCAGATCGCCCGGATTGGAGGAGGCCAGGATTATGCGTTCGAGGAGGGCTTCGGGTTTTTGGGTGGGGAAGCCTGTCAACTCATTTGACTGATTGTGTATTTTGCTGATATCGGTCCAAATATCCTGTAATGGTACTCCTTCATTTTCGCTTTCATAGCGTTTTAGCCTTGGAACACCTCCCTTCTTCTTTGGCCAGTGTAAGCGATTTTCTGAATCATATCGTTCCAATGTGTGCTTGGGGCATCTCCAAAGCGTACGAACCCCTTTATATTCGTAATCGTAGCCTCCTCCACTAAGCCCTCCCGCTGAAAGGCTAATCCGCTGATATCTTTCATCTCTATCAGAATCGTACTGATCAAAAAAAGTATCAATATATTCTTTATCAGGTGGTCGAAGAATTATGTTCCAAGTCCTTTCTCCACTCTTGCAAAAAAAGAATATGACATCATGGATTATGCCGAAACGATTTGCGTCGCTATGACCGAATGCTCGTCGCCAAACAATCTCATTTATGAAATTATTGACCCCGAACACTTCATCCAGAATGACCTTCAGGTAATGAGATTTTTTCGTATCCAGATGCAGATAGATGCTCCCATCCTCCGCCAGGGTCTCCCGCATGAAGATGAGGCGTTCCCTGAGCTCTTCCAGAAATTCCGCTGATTCGATCTTGTCGCTGTAACTTGTGGCGCCCTCTTTGGATTTGAAGTCCGACTTCGTGGCGAACGGGGGATCGCTGTAAAAGAGCTTGACCTTTCCCTTGACCTTGCCTTTGATCAGGGGGTCCTGGTTCAGATAGACCGTCTTGAGGAACTGGAGGTTGTCCCCCTGGACAATCAGGTTCTGCCATTCACAATCTCCTGTTTCTTTAGCCCTCCTGAAGAGATCGAGCTGACTTTCGCATGTGACTGTGCCTTCTGAAAAACACCTTTCAACCTGAAGGGGCGATCCTGCATCGGTGGGGGAAGCCAAGTTCAGGATGGCAGTCTCGCTTCTCTTCCCGGCATACTCCAAGGTGACCACCTTTGCCCGATCGAGCTTCGTCACATCGAATTTCTCTGCCACAGACGGAAAGAGCTTTTCCATCAAGTCGGGGGACGGTTCCGTATCCCTGTTCAGGGCTTCAATGATCTTTGTTTTCTCCTCTTCCGTGATCTTTGTCTTTGCCATTGAGTGGCCCCCTTAGTCCAAGGCAAACGCCTTTTTCAAAAGCCTGTCCAGCACTTCGGCCCTTGTCTCTGCTAGTTGTTCCGGCTGAAGCGTGAATTTGTTCAGTCTCAGGAACCGATAGCCGTAACTTTCAAGTTCCAGTTGCCTGCTCACGTCATAGTCAAGGTATTGCTGGGAAAAGGTATGTTTGGTGACAAGTTCAGGGTTCTTGGTGTGGTATTCCACGCCGTCATATTCCAGGATCAGGGTCTGTTCCTTGCCGCCCTTGGAAAAGGTCATGAGGAAATCGACCCGGTATTTTGGCATATGCCTGGCGAACTCGGCCTGGAGATATTCACCGATCTTGAACTGGGGGATGACCCTGACATGATCCCTGTTGGCCTTCACAAACCCTGTATTGATCAGAAGGGCATACAGGTCCCTTTCAGCGGGTGATTCAAAGACAGACGGGTCTTCCACAAAGAAGTCACTCTTTTTGCATTCTGCAAGAGCCTTGTCGTAATGCTTGAGTGCATCGCCGAGTCTGGTCTTTGCGTATTTCTCAAGAGGCATGCTGTGGACAAAGACCATGGAATCCTTCGCCCGACTGAAACCTACGTTGAGGCGCTGCATCTTGAGGCTCCTGATCGAGTCCGCTGTTCCTCCAATAACCGGATAGATGCTCCTCAAGTCTCCATTTCCAAATTTTTCATCCTCCACCAGGGAATAGTAGACAAGATCACGCTCTTCACCCTGCACATCTCCCACAAACCAGACAGCCAGGTCATGGTTCTTCCTGAGGGATGGCAGATTCATCTTCTCGTTAAGGGCTTGCTCCATCCTGGCCTGCTGTTCCTTGAATGAGGTAATGATGCCAACAGTCCCCTTGAAGCCGTTCTTGATGCGTCTATCCAGATCATCGATAACGGCATCTATTTCATCCAGATTCACGTTGTTCCCGGAATTGCCCTTGGTTTCTACCTGGATAAATTGCAAGACCTGGCCTATGGGCTTGGTGCGAATCCGATTGATGCTCAGCTCAAGCTGGGCAGGCTTGTAAAAGAACTCGTTGGAGTAATCAATGATCTCAGGAAAACTGCGAAAGTGTTCCCTGAGCGAAGTTGTGTAGTTTGCGATGGCCTTGGCAAAGCTGAGGGTCGATGTGCGGATATTGAAGGTCTTGAGCCAGAGGATGGCCCCTGCATTATCCTGGGGCCGAAGGACCTGTTCGACTTCCTGATCATCCTCGCTGATTTCCCTTGAGACCTCGCGGATCAGGGACTCTCTTTCCTGGTCTGAGCTTGCTACACCGTAGGCGCCGGTGTAAGCGTTGATGATATCTTTGAAATACCCCGCAGAGTATTTTGAGTTGACATTATACGCTCCCACGGCCCCGTATTGGTACTCGTCGCCAAAAACCACGACCTGCTTTGCCCGGAGGATAAGGGAAATGGATTCGGCAATGGAAACCTGTGAGGCTTCATCAATGATGAGGAGGTCAATGAGGTTCTCCTCCATGGGAAAGTGTCTCGATATGAGTTCGGGCTCGGCAATGAGAGCCGATACATTCGCAAGAAGCACCCTTGCCTGCTCCTGGGTGAGCCTCCTCCCACCGTCAACGCAGACCTTGATTCTTGCCATCTCCCCAAGATAGTTGTTGAGGTTCTTGAGCCGAAGGTCATTCTGGTATTCGACCTGTTTCTGATTGACTCGGCAAAGGGAATCCAGGTCTTCATCGTGAAGGGTCTCAAGGGACATGGTTTTTGAGAGGACAAAATGCAATTGAATCCATCTCCAGATTTTCGCCTCCTGACCCGTGAGTCGGCCTAGAAGGGCCAAGGTATCCAGATCCATTTTCGAAACATGAAGTTTGGTGAGGATGTTGCCATAAGAACTAAAGAGGTCTTCGATTGAGGCAAGCAACTCTTCATTGACCATCTCAAGAACGTCTTTCACCCGCATAACGGCCTGGTAGATCTCCGAAACACTCTGGTCGACCTTTCCGCTGACTTTCCTATATTGGTCAATGATGTCTTTGTGTTTTTTCAGGGAGAGGAGCGAGCTGAGTTCTACGATCCCCTCGGCGGCCATTCCGAGTGTAAGCTGGTCTATAGTAGTCTTCTTAATCCGTGCGCTTTCCTCCAGGATAGTGCCGTACTTTAGGCTCCTCAGGGACTTGACGAGCGCATGCAATTCGTTCTGGGGAGGGAGTTTTCGAGAACGGAAGCGGGACGCTCTTTCAGAATTCGATATCTATTCTTCAGGTGAATGATTCTTTACTTCTGCACCGAGTCTCCATCTCTGCTGACATCACTGAATTAAATTGTTAAAGAGCGTCCCACTTCCCCCGTTGGCGATTAGCGATACAAGCGACACGGGTGTGAAGAATTCGCCGTTGTCGTGCGCCTTCAGGTCGGCAAATTGGGTGAGGAAATATTCGTAGATGCGTCCGAATAAATCGCCGTAGGTGTGTTTGAGTTCGTCGGGATCAAGACTGCGCAAAAGCTGCCCGAGAACGTCATTATCCAACTCCTGATATTCGGCCTTGGGCAGTTCCCCCTTCAGATTGCTATACTCGTCCTCGATCGACTCCATGGCGGCAATGATCGCCTTGGCACGGTCATCGCCATCCTTGAGTGAGACGAGGTGATCGAACTGTGCCTCAGGCCGCAGGTAGATGGCGCTCTTCTGCGAGAAGTCCTCTTTGGTCAATTCTCGGGTCCTGCCGCCACGCTTTGGGAGCTTGGCCACTATTTCATCCTTAACAGAAAGGTAGCGGCTGTATGCATGCCTGAGAAAAATCAGGCCCATGACAGGCATGAAGTACTCATTGCTTGCATAGTTGGAATTGGCGCGCAACGTGTCGGCGGCGTTCCAGAGGCGCTTTTCTATAGCTTCGATGTGTTCAAGCTGGGCCATGGGTCACTGGAGGCTTCTTTCCTTTATCGACAACAATTTCTGAATCCCACCAATCCCTCAACCTGAGAAATGGGGTCCTTTATCTCTCCCTCTTTGGTATAGACCGCTTTTCTCTGAAATAGGCCATGTCCACCGGTGAGTCTGCTTTTCTTAGGTAACTATTTGTAAGGATTGCCGAAGTTTGGGGCAATTTACTCCCATTGTGAATGATTGTCAACCTTGACCTTTTGCCCGGGGTAGATCTGTCAAATTGCCTTGGCAGTGACTCTTGCACTCGAATCGGTGGTAGTTGGGGCAATTTGCCCTCGTTCCTGCCTCATGGTCAGACACCGTGCCCCGATTGGGGGGCGTCGGGAGTATAGAAAGGGCGGGGTTGGGCAGTTCATAAACAGCGATTGCTTTTGCATCCCGCAAAAAGGCCGCAGCCTTGGAACAATGCCTCGAAATGCCCGTCCAAGCCCTTGCCCGCCTTTCGCCTGCCTCTTATCCCTTGACACCCTGAAGGGTTCAATCTAAGATTAAAACCAGGCAAGTTAAGGCCATGACCGAAAAGACGAAAACAGATATAGCCCTTCAGGTGCTGCTCAATATCAGAGATGAGATCACAGTCCTTTCCGCTTCCCCCCTTTGTCTGACTGAGAGATTTACGATTTGTTCGCAAAAACCAACCTGGCTTTCTCGATATAAGGGATAGCATGACTATTACGGTATTCATTCATAACGGGCCGCTCGGGGGTCGTTCAATACAAATCGACAAGAGCTCTGCATCGATTGGAAGGAGCCCTGAAAATGATTTAAGGATCGATGAAGCCTCTGTCTCTAAGAGACACGCCACGATCTTCAAGACCCCCAGGGGATACTCGATTGAAGATCTTAGGAGTCAGAATGGAACATGGGTCGATGGGAGTCTGATACCAAGCAGCAAGAGGGTCGAGATAGAGGGCGGGGTTCCAATTTCACTCGGGAATGTATTGGTGAGTGTCGAGAAGGCCCTCCCTCCTGCTTTTGCCTCCACCCAGGCCTGCATCGATCTTGTGGGATCCACCTCAGAGTGCGATGGAAAATCCATTCTTAACGACACGCTGATGACAAACCGTAGAAAGCTTCAGCAAATCTTTGAGATTTCCAAGTCGCTGTCCCAGTCACTGGACATAAAGGAAGTCTACGAGAAGATTTTGGATTCGTTATTTCTTCATTTTAAGAAGCTGGAAGCCGGAGCGATTTTGTTGCGGGATGAAAGTTCCGGCTCTTTAAGTCAGGTTGCCTCCAAGGTTCGGGATGAACGCAAGAGCAGAGGGTTGTACATAAGTCGGTCCATAGTAGGACAGGCAATAGAACGATCAAAGGCAGTGATGATCACGGATAGTTCGAATGATAAGGACGGGAATTTGGCAAAAAGCGTTGAGGTCAACCGAATCGTTTCCGCTATGTGCGTCCCTCTCATTACAAAGGCCGGTATACGAGGAGTCATCTATGTGTATTCGAGTAATTCTCCACAAGGCTTCAGGAAAGAGGACCTTTTCTTCATCACCAGCATCAGTAGTCCGGCCGCCGTGGCAATCGAAAATGCTTTGCTTCACGAGAAATCCAGACGGTCCGAAAATGCATTGAGAAGAGCTCGTGGTGAACTGGAAGAAAAAGTCCAGGAAAGGACAGCTGAACTGGCAGAAGCAAACGCCAAGCTGAGGGAGCTGTCTATAACAGATGATCTGACAGGGCTCTTTAATCGCCGCTATCTCCTCCGGGCTCTTGAGGCGGAGTTCATCCGGGCCATTAGGTACAAACGTAACTTCTCAATCCTTCTTCTTGATATCGACCGCTTTAAAGGAGTCAACGACAGCTACGGTCACAGCTGTGGCGATGCCGTGTTAATAAAGGCAGGTTCCCTCATCAGAGGGTGTCTCAGGGGCTCCGATGTGGTTGCGCGATATGGTGGTGATGAGATAGCCATTCTGCTTCCGGAAACAGGCCAATCCGAGGCGATGGAAGTTGCGGAGAAGATGAGACGTTTGATGGAAGAAACATCTTTTGAATGGCATGGAAAAGCTATCAACATAACCTGCACCATTGGAATTGCGACGGGTCCGGACGACCGTATCGCTGATTGGAACGATATGTTGGACAAAGCTGACAAGGCCCTGTACAGGGGGAAGGAAACAGGCAGGAATGTCGTGTTAGCTTTTAATGGCGGTAAAAGACAAAATTCCCCCTGATCATTGGCGGGAAGCACTGAATTCCCTCAAAAACCTCGACATCGTGTGATGGGAGGTCTCCGCTGTCCTTTTCTGGGACTTGTAGTTAAGTTTCCTCAACTGTCTTTATCCTTGACACGCCATGCCTTATCTCGTATGGTCCAAGTCCGAAGAGGCATTCCCTATCTAACACAACAATAACCTATTGCCTGGCACGATGGCTCTCTACTGCTCGGCCGCTAGATAACGGTATCGCTTTCGATTAGCGCCCGGACAGAAGTAGAATATCTGCCTATGGAACCTGTGAAGCCGCTGTGATCAACGCGTGGTTGTCCAGGCCGGTTCACCACTGAGATGGCGAAAGAGACTTTTCCGGTGTTATTACCGATTCTACACCAAAAAAGGGAGGTGAACAGGTTGGAGCAACAGGGTTAAGAGCGAAGTTGTTTCTTTTGTTTCGGAACTTTCTTCAACGGAGGGGATTTAAATGAAAAAAGACATGAGAGGCCTATCGCTGGTTTTTGTTTTCTTTGCCCTGATCTCACTTCTCTCCTCAACTGCCTACGCCAAGGACACGATTCAGCTGAGTTGGGGAACCTTTTATGCTGCCACCCATCCTCTCTACCCTATGATCGAGGCATGGGGCAGCGAAATCGAAAAGCGCACCGACGGCGCAGTGAAGTTCACTTATTTCCCGGGGTCAACCGTTGTGAAGGGTCAAGAGATCCCTGCGGGAATCTTGAAAGGCGTCGTTGACATCGGCTCGGGCGTCCTCGCTTACACGCCCGGACGTTTCCTTGCCATGGAGGCGGTCAATCTCCCAAACGGCTATTCTTCAGCCAAGATGGCTACCTATGTGGCCAACGAATTCTTTAAGAAATTCAAACCCGCTGAATTCGACGACTTCAAAGTGTTCTTCCTGCATGCCCACGGTCCGGGCATCCTTCACACAAAGACGCCGGTGCGCAAGCTGGAGGACCTAAAAGGAATGAAAATCAGGGCCGTGGGAGCAGCCGCAAAGGCCACCACTGAACTGGGAGCCATACCCGTAGCCATGCCCATGTTCGACACGTACGAAGCTCTCAAGAAGGGCGTCGTACAGGGCACCTTTAGCCCCATTGAGGCCATGATGACATGGAAACAGGCCGAGGTCGTCAAATACACCACAGAATGTTACGGGATTGGTTATACTTCCACCTTTTACGTGGCCATGAGCAAACAAAAATGGGATTCGTTGCCGCCCGCGGTCCAAAAGGTCTTCGATGAGGTGAGCCCTAAGTGGATACCCAAAGCCGCTCAAGTCTGGGACACCGCTGACGCCGGCGCCAGGGACTATATTCGCAAGATGGGCAATGAAATCATTCCACTGTCCAAGGAGGAAAATGCCCGCTGGGCCAAGGCCGTGCAACCGGTTGTCGATGAATACGTACAGGCGGCCGAGGCCAAGGGTCTGCCCGGAAAAGAGTACATCAGGACGATTAGGGACCTTATCGACAATTTTAAGGACTGATCATCCTTCCGGACGTGAAGACGGTATTGTAAAGGGGATCCTGCTTCATTATCCCGCGATGGATTTGCGGCCGGGGCCAAAGGAGTGCCCCTCCTGAAAATGAGGATTTCCGGAGCGCTACCTGGTGAGGATTGCGTTCGCAAGGCCTAAGCGAAGCGTCTTGTCACTCATTGTTGACGGGTATAACCCCTTCGGAAGGGGCGTTCGTATGGCGACTTTCGGTGATCGGGTTTCCGGATTCTCGAGTTTGCTCAACTGGGTTGCCGGGGCGTGCCTGTTCGGCATGATGGCGCTGACCTGTTGCGACGTGGTGATGAGGCTTTTCTGGCACCCCATTCTGGGGGTGTACGAGATCGTCGGTTTTCTCGGGACTGCTACTGCCAGCCTGGCAACGGCATACACTACCGTTCAACGTGGACACGTGTCCGTGTCATTGATCGTCATGCAATTCCCACCCAGAGCCCGATTCGTGGTTTCCGTTGTGACACACCTTCTGAGCTTGCTCCTGTTCGCATTTCTGGCCTTCGAGTGCGTTCGGTATGGAAGAGAACTGAAGGCTTCTGGAGAAATGTCCCTGACCTTGGAATGGCCGCTTCATCCTTTGCTGTATGGCATGTCTTTCTGCTTTCTTGTGGTGAGCATCGTATTATTCACGCAGCTGTATGATGTGCTTTCGAGAAAGGGATCGTAACTTGCACCCTGGGACATCCGCCTGCGATTTCTTTATGACCTTTCCTGCGCATCCCTTAAGATGCGGACGTAAGCCTCCATTGGGAGACCCCGCATGACTCCGACAGAGATCGGCCTCATAGGTATCTTAGTGTTGATCGTCATCCTCTTCTCGCAAATGCCGGTCGGGTTTGGTATGGCCATGGTGGGTCTCGCCGGCATCAGTTACATGATATCTTTCGAAACGGCGCTTCATGTCCTGGCCAAGAATTTCTTTGCCATGTTCGGGTCATACGACATGACCGTTGTTCCCCTGTTTATTCTTATGGGCCAGGTAGCCTTTCACGCCGGAATTAGCAGGCGGCTCTTTGACACGGCCAACAAGCTATTGGATTATCTGCCGGGCGGGCTCGCCATAGCAACCATAGGGGCCTGCTCGATGTTTGCGGCCATATGCGGTTCCACAAACGCCTCTGTGGCCACCATGGCTACGGTTGCTCTTCCTGAAATGAAACGATACAGGTACAGTGCAACCCTGGGCGCGGGCGCGGTCGTCGCCGGCGGAAGCCTCGGGATTCTCATCCCTCCGAGCATCCTGTTCATCATTTACGGCATTGCAACGCAGCAATCCATCGGCAAGCTTTTCGCCGCGGGCATCCTCCCCGGCATACTCCTCTCTTTTTTGTTCTGCATCGCCATTGTCATATGGACCTATTTCAAGCCGGACCTGGCCCCCAGGGCGGAGAGGACAACTCTGCGAGAGAAGTTCCGATCCGTGTCCGGCATCACGGAAACCATCCTGCTTTTTTTTCTCGTGATGGGCGGTCTTTTCTTCGGGTATTTCACCCCCACCGAGGCCGGGGCCGTCGGGGCTGGCGGGGCCGTGTTGTTGGGCGTGGTCCGCAGGAAGTTGTCGTGGAAGGGGTTGACCCTCGCACTGGTGGAGAGCACCCGCATATCCTGCATGATTCTTGTAATCGTTGCAGGCGCCATAACATTCGGCCATTTCCTTGCCTTTACAAGGCTTCCGTTTGTGGCCGCAAACTGGGTCGTGACGCTCCCCCTTCCCAAAGAGGCGATCATGGCCTTGATTGTTTTTATCTATCTTATCGGCGGCTGTTTCATGGATGCACTTGCCATGGTGCTTCTTACCATACCCATCCTCTTCCCGTTGGTGACTGCGATGGGTTTTGATCCTATTTGGTTCGGCGTTATCATTGTCCTGGTGGCTGAAATGGGCGCCATGACCCCCCCGGTTGGCATAAACGTTTACGTCCTGTCCGGCATTGCTAAAGAAATCCCGTTGGAGACCATATTCAAAGGCGCGCTACCCTTTGTGTTGTGCGTTATGCTCTGTATTACCGTGCTGATGATATTTCCCCAGGTCGCTCTGTACCTGCCGAGCCTCATACGTTAGACCCTTCGTTTGCGACCCCTTGCGCCTTAGTCTGAAGTCATCGCACAGATTCCAACATCGCGTTTTCCTTTACGCCGGTAATGTCACAATAAACGTGGAACCCTTCCCCTTCTCGCTTCTTGCAGTAATCTCACCGCCGTGGCGCTCCACGATCTTTTTGCACGTGGCCAGCCCTATCCCGGAACCCTCATACTCGCTTCTCCCATGCAGTCTCTGAAAAGGCGCAAAAATTCTGTCGAGGTGTTTCTCCTCGAAACCGATGCCGTTATCCTCCACCCATATTTCATGGGCCTCATCTTTTCCCGGTCTTTGGCTTCCAATCGAGCGAGCGCGGACCCTTATGCGAGGGTGCTCAGCGTCACGCTGGAACTTGAGGGCATTGCCGATGAGATTTTGGAAAAGTTGAACCATTTGGACAGGGTCGCCATGAACCACCGGCAGTTGCTCCACGTGCACAGCGGCTTCTTTGTCCTGGGCCAGTATCTCCAGGTTGGATAAAGCCTCCCGGACTGATTCGTTCAGGTCGACCGATGCGAAGGGTTGAAGCTTATTGGTTACAAGGGAGTATTCGAGGAGAGAATTCAGGAGGCCCTGCATCCTTTCTACTGCATTCTTCATCCGTCCAAGATAATCACGGCCCACTTCACCCAGCGAATCAGAACATTTCTTAACCAGCATGTCCCCGAACGCCTGAACCTTTCGCAAAGGCTCCTTGAGGTCATGGGACGCCACACGAGCAAATTCCTCCAGGTCGGCGTTGGAGCGCAGAAGTTCCTTCTCAGCCTTTTTGCGGGCGGCAATTTCCAGTTCCAGAGCAGCATGCGTTTCACCCAGTCTCAGGGCCATGTCGTTGAAAGCCTGAGCAACTTCGCTGACCTCGTCCTTGCCTGCCACCCCTATCCTGTGCTCCCACTTCTCCCTGGAAATGAAATCTGTCGCCTCGTGTATTTTCAACAGCGATTTCAGTATCCGGTTGGTCGAAAGAAGAAAAAGCACTCCGATAACGGCGACAACTGATATCGCGACAACGATAAACAAATCAAGTCTTTGCTGATACGCCAATGCCTTTTCACCGAGCATATCGGCGAGATCGGAGGTGCGATCCAGCATGGCTTCAAGTTGAACGGCGATCCGGTGCTCAAGCCTTTCCTTGATGTTCGAAACAAGTGGAGAATCCCCCCCTTTCCTTTGCATATCCGCCAATTGAGCAAAGGAGAGGGCGACTTCCTCGTAGTCCTTCATGATAGCCCTGAGAGAAGATGCCTGATCCGGTTCTTCGAGGATCATTTCGGTCAGGCGATTTCCGAAGGAATTGTGTACTGATTCCCATTGCTCCCTTACCCGTTCACGGGGGTGGAGCAGGTAGGATTTGGACAATAGGTTCAATGCTAATACTTGGTGCTCCAATCGTGAGAACCCGGCACTCGACCTGAGAGTCTTCTCGCTCGCCTTTGCCACTACAAAAATGGCGGAAGTGATGGCCGCCAGTACGATTACGGAGGCTATGGCGCCCAGCTGTAATCTGAGTTTGATCCGCATGACCGCCCTACCGGTAAATCCTGACTGCCTTGGGATCGACCGCGGCGAGCCCAGCAAAGTAGATGAACCGCAGATAGTTGGGAACTGCCAATTCTTTCCCGCCGATCTCAGCGATCTTCCATTCCGCCTCGTCTTCCATAGCGGTCAAGATGCCCTGTTCCAGGGTAACATCAATCCTGTTCCTCTGCCAGGCGTACATAGTGTATTCCGGGTCGAAATTCCATTTTCTGACCAATGTGTCCAAAGATTCTTCTTTGTGGCGTCGGATAAACTCCTCGGCCTGTACCATGGATTTAAGAAATCGTTCAACAGCGGCTCGCCTTGAATCAATCAAAGCTTTCCTGACACCGAGCATCCAGTAAAAGTCTTGGCCTACTCCCGCAGGCCAAGTTACTGCATTCGTCCCAAGGCGTTTCTTTGCTTCATATACCCACGTATCCCAGGAAATCATGGCATCAATCTTCCCGCTCGAAATGGCCACCTCAAGCTCTCTTGGACTGAGGTTGACAAGTGTGACCTCGCTCCGGGAGATCCTGTTGAGAGTCAGGAAACGCATAAGAGTGAAGTCAGAGGCCGTATGGAGGGTCACACCGATCCTTTTCCCCTTCAGGTCCGGAATGTGTTGTATCTCCCTGTCCTTTCTCGCCACAACCTCTTCTGATGCTGACGTAGCAAGGCTGGAAAGGATTCTGAGGTCCTGGTGCCTGAAACTCTCACCCACGAAAACGAAATCAGCCGCCGTGGCAATCTCGACTTCGCCTTTGAAGAGACCCGAAAGGGCAAGAAGTCCGGATTCGTATTCTACCATCTCAATAGCCAAGCCATTCCTGGCAAAGATGCCCTGGGTCTGGGCTATGAGGAGGGGCAGTGAATAGAAGTCGCGGGTGGATCCCACAACAATTCTTTCAGGTGAGGTGTAATGGGGCCCCTCGTTTCTGAGTTTAAAAGGTCCTTCACCCTTTTCTAGCCATGCAAACATCGCTACAGCTGCAAGAACGACTCCGATGGTGCCCAAGTACAAATGGCGTCTTCTCATGTCTCTATCACCGGGTGTTTTTCCTCGTCCGCTGGCTTTGGAAGCTTAGCCGGTTATGCGTGGGAAGCGACTGACTGTCAATGGGGTGCATCCTGTATTAAGACCCGCGTGTTTGAAAGCCTGCTCGATTGGACCAATGGATGTTCCATTTGAAATCATTCCTCTTTTTTTTGACCAAAGCCGCCCTGGTCAGGCCACGCGACTGCGTGGAGGATAGGTCTGCTTACCTATGGGCCGCATCGACCCGCAGGGTTCCGGGTCCTTTCGGAAAGGCAACCAAGGGGGTTGAGTGGTGGGCGCCATAAAAAACCAGCGAAGACCTTTGCACCGGCAATGTAGTTTGCCCCTGCGGGTCCTCGCTGGCATCGACTGCTTGAGGCGTTCCTCTTTTTCAGAGATGTCGGCCTCTTCTTAACATTCAACTCTGGTTACTTGACCTCGAGCTTGGCCAGAGTCTCTGAGTCAGGCTTGCCCGTGACCTTAAGATCTTTTTTCTTCTGGAAGTCCTTGATAGCACTGCGGGTGTGGTTACCCAGAACGCCATCTACTTTGAGCTTGTAACCATCCTTGTTAAGCGCCTCCTGCAGAGACTTGACCTCCTGGCTTGACATCATGGATGTCTTGCCTGTGCTTTTCATCATGCTCGACTGCGAATTCTCATTCCCAGGAGTATTCGTTTGCATTTTGCTTCCGGGCTGCGAACTCTGCATTGGCTGCGACTTAGTCCCCATCTGTTTTTCCGTTGGAGCAGCCGACTGCTGCGCAGCTATCGCAGGCACATTCATCAGCATCAGGACAAACCCGAAGATGATACCAAGAACAAAAACCGGTTTCATATTCATCTTCATGATACACCTCCGATTATTTCGCTTTTCATGTATTGAGTAATTGAGCGGCTGTAAGCCTGCTCAACAAAAATAATGTGCATGGCATTCCGATTTGTATATGAGTGAAAAGTCGTATTTTTGTGAGAAAGTTGTGGTACCGGCCGGCGGATAAGGGGGCCTTGCGGATATCCCCGAAGTCTTCCTGCTTGATCGGCTAAGATAAAAAATGGAGCCACCGCGCAGAATCGAACTGCGGACATCCTCATTACGAGTGAGGTGCTCTACCGACTGAGCTACGGTGGCTTTGCAGAAGTTGATGGTGGATAATCAGTTGGAATCATTGGGAATGAAAGAGTGTCCCAATTTTCCTGCTTAATTTCTCCTCTCCTCTCAAAGAACCGGATGTGTTTAAAGTGTGTCCTCACACCCCTTTTGTTTCCGTTTTCAGCACCCTACCACAAGCTGTTCCGAGTTCCAAATCAAAAAAACATCCCCTCCTCTGCAACAGGAAATCCTGGATTCACCTTATTACCCACCCCACCTTGAACTCGTCATAATGATGATAGAGGAGGTACAGATTCTTAATGTGCCAGCAGAGTCCAGGAAAACGATAGAGGCCTACCAGGAAAGGGATATCACACCCGAGGAACAAAGAGAACAGCTGGAACGGTATTGGCTTAGGAAGATTCACAAGGGGACCAAAGCCCCCATCATGGAAAGCGGAGATGTTCCCGAGACCATGAGATAGGTAGGAACCCGATAGTTCTACAGTCCGGAAGTTGAACTGGAACCGGATAAAACAGTCACTAAGCCGGTCTATTCGATTCCTATGCTGTTTTACGCTTCGTGTTCAATAGCCTCTGGACGGTCGTTTCGATCTCTTTCAGCTTGAACGGTTTGGGGATTATGGCATCAACACCGTTAGTGTTTAACTTCTCCCTCTGCGTATCGTCACAGCACCCTGTTACAACGATCACAGGTGTTTTCGGGGATTGTTCCTTGATGATGCGAGACAACTCAAACCCGTTCATGAGAGGCATCTGAAAATCGGTCACCACCAAATCGTAAGAGCCGGTGAGGAAAAGAGTTGAAGCTTCAAGGCCATTGCCAGCCAGAGTTACATCATAGCCCATAAAGGAGAGTATTGCTAGCAGGAGCTTCTGGATGGCCTCACTATCGTCAACCACTAGCAATTGCCTCTTCTCTGGCGATCCTGGAATGTTTTCTTGACCTTTCTCCATGATAATTTCAGGTTCTAACATTTCTCCCCTCCTATTAGTTCCATCTTTAATCAACGAATGGACCAGCATCAGGCCCGGTGATGATCTTCGTTTCTATTTTCGAAGAAGAGACGGGTCTAAGTAAATGGGGCGTATCCTGTATTTTAGGCGTACAGGGCGAATACATTTTGCATCGATCCGGTGACGATCTTGCCCGGCTCCAGACACCGGGAGTCCGTCCAGCACAGAGTTACCGTGATATGTGCTTTTCCCCTGGCAGGACACTGCTAAGTACCCTCGCCTGAGGGCTCTAACGCATACCTTACGAATGTGCTGTGTGCATTGCCCTGAATGTCATGAAGGTCTGATCTCCGTGTCTTCCCTGTGCCGATGCCGTCAATCCATTTAATGGTTTGACAGAGGTTTTTATGGTAGAGACGGGGGGGCCTTGTGATCAGGGGAAAAGAGCTTATTAAAATATCAGAATAAAAGGAGGCAAAAAGCTATGAGGCCCAGCGCTTCTCTAATAGCAATGCTTACGGCTTTTGCTGTTGCTTACGGATGCACAAACTACGGGTTTATTAAGCCGACGGGTAATGAAATGACCGTGGAGACCCTGGTGAACAACTGGAAAGAATATGATGTTTCCTGGACCGGTCTTTCCCTTGGTGAACCCACGGCTCTCCTGTTCGATCCCGAAGGCGATGGCAGGAAACTCGTGGGCGACATATGGCACAAAGTCGAGACCAAGGAGGCTTTGTTAGCCTTTATCAGCTCTTTGCAGGCCAACCAGCTCTACTATCCCGTTGTTTGGAAGATACTCGGGCCTGACGGACAATTTTATGGTTATCTCTATTCAGGCTGGAGCCGCGCGGTGGCAAAGCCGATAGACAAGACGACGGTTTGGGTGTATGGGATTCCTCCGACACTCCGGGGAGAAGAGAATATCGGGTTCGGAGATTAGCCCATAAGTCTGCGGGTTGTGCTCGACATGCGGCGTTACCTTCTTTTCTTTAGCGTCTCCCTAAGCCTGCTGATGTACACCATAGACGGTACGGCTGTGGCTGTAGCCTTCCCGAAATTCATAGAAGAATTGGGCACCAATGTTCTCTGGGCCGCATGGACCATGTCCATTTTTTATATCGGCGTCGTCACGGCCATGCCTTTAGCCGGAAAAATCAGTGATAGCTTCGGTCGGAAGAAAATTTTTCTCGTCTCTCTCGTCCTCTTCACCTCCGGTTCTCTCGCCTGTGGTCTCGCACCGAACATCTATACATTGATAGCCTTCAGATTCATCCAAGGCGTTGGGGGAGCGTGTTTTCTTCCTACTGCATCAGGGATTGTGAGCGATCATTTTCCGGAGAATCGCGAGACCGCCATCGGACTTTTCACCAGCATCTTCGTCATAGGGAGCATCATTGGGCCGAACTTGGGTGGATGGATTGTGAGTCGATATTCCTGGCGTTACGTCTTCTACATTAACCTGCCCATCGGCATCGGTTTGTTGATCCTGATCATGATTCTCCTCAAGGAGAACAGAGTTTTTTCCCGCGCCCACATAGACTTCGTGGGGGCCTCCTTTTTCAGCGGAGCGGTGCTGTTTGTCATGTTCGGATTAAATCTCGTCGCGGAGGGCCTCTCCAGCCTCAGCCTTGCTTTTTCAGGAGTTTTCCTGGTCGTCAGCTTGTCATTCGGGTTGCTGTTCTTTCGCCAAGAGAAGAAAGAAACGAATCCGATGCTGGATATGGCCTTGTTAAGATCAAAACCTTTTTTGGCGGCAAACCTCTTAAACCTGATCATAGGCGCAGGAGTGATGGGCCTCTTCGCTTTCATTCCGCTCTATGCTACCTCAGTGCATAATCTCTCCACCCTGATGAGCGGCATGATTCTCACTCCTCGATCCTTGGGAACCATTACGCTCTCCACTGTCACCAGCTTCCTGCTCAGGCGTTGGGGCTACCGATGGCCCATGGTCACGGGTTTGGCCATTATTTCTGCCGCTACCATCCTGCTCTCGCCCGGTCTGCCTCCGTGGCGGATGCTCGATCATCGATTGGGCACCGTGGGAGCCATCTCTCTCCTTGTCCTGGTTTCCGGGGTCGGGGCGGGAGTCGCACTTCCTGCCTCCAATAACGCATGCATCGAGCTGATGCCCGAGAGGGTGGCCACCATCGTCGGACTTCGGGGCATGTTCAGAACCGTCGGAGGAGCGTTGGGAGTGTCCCTGATCACGCTTATCCTTCACTCAAGTTCCGATCGCGTCAGTGGTTTTAACATCACCTTCATCGCTTTCGGTCTTGGACTGATGTGCGGGATTCCTCTCGTCTTCCTTATGCCGGCCGGAAAACGAAAGATCGCGAAATGGTAAGAACCGTGTGTCGTCTCTTGTCAATTTGATTCTTAGCGATTCAGAATAGTGCAAAAGATGAAAATCCCAATATCGAAATCCGTATCATTTTAGCTGTTTCTAGTAGCCGTGAGGATCATGATTCTTTTTCTTGAGTGACTGGCGGAAAGGCGCCGTCTTTTCACGGTTTATCTATGGGGGAAACCCCTGGCCCCGAAAGCAGGCGGTGGAGGCCCGGCCGGGGGGTATGGTCTCTTCGGAGTCCGCAACCGGAAATGGACTCAACGTTTTCAAAACGCCCCAGGGTACTGAAGTTATTTTAGGAGCAGGCGCATTGGTCCACACTAACCGGAGGCCACGTCCTTTGTGGCTACCACCATGACCCATTGACTTTTCGGCGCCGGTTGACGCCTCTGCAAAAGTGGTTGCGGCTCTGAAGAGACCATACCCTCCGGCCAGGCCCTAGAATTTCTCTGCAGTGGGGGCAAGGGACTCCCCCGTGGATAAGCCGTTGAAAAGACCAACCTGGGAGCCTCGGAACGGGAGAAAGGGAATCATGATCCTTACCATAATTACATAGAGCTAAGATGATAGCCTTTTTGGATTTCTTTCGAGTTTCGGTATTCGAATTTCGAATTTTCGCGTCTCTATCCACCCCCTCCCCCCAATACCGCATAGAGCTGCACCTGATTGGCAAACCTTGCCAGTCGGATGGCGATAAGCCCCTGCTCCGCGGCATAGAGGGAGCGCTGCGCATCCAGGACGCTCAGGTAGCTGTCAATTCCCTTGGTATAGCGGATGACGGAGAGCCTGTAGGATACCGCAGCGGCGTCCATCAGGGATTGCTGCGCCGACAGCTGCCGGTCCACCGTGCCGCGTACGGCAAGAGCATCGGCCACTTCCCTGAAGGCCGTCTGAATCGCCCTCTCGTACTGGGCGATAGCGATTTCTTTTTGCACTTTCGTAGCTTCATAGGCCGACCACAACCGGGCATCAAAGATCGGGCATGACGATCTGCGGCGCAAAAGCCCATGCGCCCGAACCGGATGCGAACAAGCCCGATAACTCGCTGCTTGCCGTCCCGACCGCAGTCGTGAGGGTAATGCGAGGGAAAAGAGCGGCTCTGGCGGCCCCGATATTCGCGTTGGAAGCCTTGAGGAGATGTTCCCCTGCCAGAACATCCGGCCGGCCCAGGAGAACTTCAGAAGACATGCCGGGAGAAATCTCTTTGGGAGCGCTCACGCTGGTCAGGTCTGCCGGCAACAGTTCGCCGGGCGCCGAAGAACCGATCAGAAGGTTCAAGGCATTTTCGTCCTGAGCCACCCCTTGCGTGAAACGTGCAGTGTCTCCCCGGGCCGTGTCCACTTGCGTTTGCGCGCGGCGCAGATCCAGTTCCGACACAAGTCCGATTTCATAGCGCCGTCGAACGAGATTGTAGGCTGTCTCCTGCGCCTCAAGGGTGGACTCAGCCAGTCTCAGGTTTTCCCGGTCGGCGGCAAGGGTCAGGTAGGCGTTTGCAACGGCCGATACCAGCAGGATCTGTGCGCTGCGGCGACGCCTCTTCCGTGGCCAGGTATTCTTCCAGTGCCTGGTCTTCCAGGCTTCGGATACGGCCGAAGAAATCAATCTCCCAGGAAGCGATACCGAGGTTGACGGAGTATTGTTCCGTGGTTGACGCTTTGTCCTTTCCCGAGAGGTCGGCCGGCACCCTTTGCCTGCTTCCGGACAATGTTGCACCGACCGAAGGGAACAGTTCTGCCCGTTGGATGCCGTACAGCGCGCGCGCCCTTTGCACATTGAGGGCGGCAATCCGCAGGTCACGGTTGTTGTTCAGAGCCGTTTCGATAATGCTTTGAAGCTTCTCGTCGGTGAAGAATTCCTGCCACCTCAGTTCCGAGGCTGCGGGAGCACCGGTCTTCTTTTCGGCTTCCCGGTATGCCGCGCCGGTCGGCCAGCCGGCGGAGATCGGCGCTTCCGGCCTTGTGTACTTGGGGGCCAGGGTGCAGCCCGTCATCAGGATGACCATACCAACCATCGGAAGAAACAGATTCCTATTCATTTCATCGAGCCCCATTCTTGTGGCGTTCAGGGTTCAGAAAAACTCTTTATTTCGCCCATCCTGAACTCCGAACACTATCCGGATCCTCCAGCAGAAGTGGAGGATTTAACGACGGCTAAATCCTACCTTGCAGCAGTCTCCCGCCTCCTGTTCTTGCCGAAGGCCTTCTCGACGAGCACATAGAAGAGCGGAGCGAATAGGGTTACGAGAAAAGTACCGGTGATCATTCCTCCGAGCACGGAGGTCCCGATGGCGTTTTGGGCCCCTGCGCCCGCGCCGGTGGTGAGGGCCAGAGGCAGGACCCCGAAGCCGAAGGCCAGAGAGGTCATGATGATCGGGCGGAATCTTAGTTTCGTCCCTTCCAGGGTTGCCTCGATAAGCCCCATCCCTTCTTCCACCCTGGCTTTGGCGAATTGCACGATCAGGATGGCGTTCTTAGTGGTCAATCCGAGGGTGGTCAAAAGGCCGATCTGGAAATAGACGTCGTTGGGCAGGACCCGCATGGTCGAGGCGATTACCCCGCCGATGGCGCCCAGGGGCAAAGTCAGCAGGATCGAAACGGGAATGGGCCAGCTCTCGTAGAGGGCCGCCAGGCACAGGAAGATCACGAGGATGGAAAAGGCGTACAGAAGGGGCGCCTGAGAACCTGCCATCCGCTCCTGATAGGAAATTCCGTTCCATTCAAAACCGATCCCCCGGGGAAGCTTCGAGACGATCTCTTCCATGGCTTTCATCGCCTCGCCGGAGCTTCTCCCCGGCGCCGGCTCGCCCCAGATGTTCATCGAAGGAAAGCCGTTGTAGCGCTCCAGCCGAGGAGACCCGGACGTCCAGCGGCCGGAGGCAAAGGAAGAAAAGGGAACCATCTCGCCCGTAGTATTGCGCACGTACAATTTTTCCAGATCTTTGGGCAACATGCGGTAGGAGGCGTCCGCCTGCACGAAAACCCGCTTGACCCGGCCTCCCTGAACAAAGTCGTTGACATAGGCGCTGCCGAAAGCCGCCCCGATGGTATTATGGATGGAAGTGATGGGAATCCCCAGGGCGCCCGCCTTATCCCAATCCACATCGATCCTGTATTCGGGCACATCTTCCAGGCCGTTGGGCCGCACGGCGGACAATCTTGGGTCATGTGCCAGCCATGCCGAGGAGTTGGTTTCGCGCCGCGATCAGGGCCGCGTGTCCCAGCCCGCCACGGTCCAGCAACTGGAAGTCAAACCCTCTGGCGTTGCCCAGTTCAACCACCGAAGGCGGCGGAAACGCAAAGACCAGGGCCTTTCGGTTCCGGGAAAACCTTGCCATTGCCCTGCCGGCAATGGCCTTCACCCTCAAGTCGGGTCGGTTACGAAGTGACCAGTCTTTCAGCTTGATCCATACGATGCCGTTGGTCTGGGCCCTCCCGGAAAAACCGATGCCGGCCACGGTCATGACGCTCTCTACCGCCTCCTTTTCGTTCGCCTCGAAATAGTGTTGGATTTCCTTCAAGACCTCGTGGGTCCGCTCCAGGGTGGCGCCCGTGGGCATGATCACCTGTGCGAGCATCACTCCCTGGTCTTCTTCGGGAAGATAGGCCGTGGGCATGCGGAGGAACAGGAACCCCATGGCCGCCGCGATCAGGAGATAGAGGAAAAGGTAGCGAACTTTTCCGGCGAGCACGCGGCCGACGAATCGAACATACAGGTCCCGGAAACGGAAAAACAGACGGTCAAACCAAAGGAAAAAGGGACGGAGGAAGAAGATCGCATGATCCGCAGGCTCGTGCCCTGCCGGCACCGGTTTGAGAAGGGATGCGCACAGAACCGGTGTCAGAATCAGGGCCACCGCAACGGAAAGAAGCATCGCCGCGGCGATGGTCACGGAAAACTGGCGGTAGATGACGCCGGTGGAACCGCCGAAAAACGCCATGGGCCCGAAGACCGCCGAGAGCACCAGGCCGATGCCGATCAGCGCGCTGGTAATCTGATCCATGGATTTGGCCGTGGCTTCCCTGGGCGAAAGCCCCTCCTCACTCATGATCCGTTCCACGTTTTCCACCACCACGATAGCATCATCCACCAGAAGGCCGATAGCCAGGACCATGGCAAACATGGTCAGCATGTTGATGGAAAACCCGAAAAGCCCGAGCACGGCAAAAGTCCCCAGAATCACCACCGGCACCGCGATGGTGGGGACAAGCGTGGCCCGGATGTTCCCCAGGAAGAGGTACATGACCAGGAAGACCAGCAGGATCGCCTCCAAGAGGGTTTTGACCACTTCCTCGATGGCCACCTTGACGAAAGGAGTCGTGTCATAAGGATAAATGACCTTCATTCCCGGGGGAAAATACCGGCTCATTTCTTCCATTTTCGTCTTTACGGCGTTAGCCGTATCCAGGGCATTGGCCCCTGCAGCCTGCCGGATGGCCATCATGGCGGAAGGCTTGCCCATGTAGAAGCCTTCGATATCGTAGGCCTCGGTTCCCAGCTCCGTCCTGCCCACATCCTTGATCTGGATCACGGAGCCGTCCGAGTTGGTGCGCAGCGGGATGGCGGCGAACTCGTCAGGGGTCTTAAGCAGGCTCTGGACGATGATAGAGGCGTTCAGTCGCTGGCCCGGCACCGCCGGCGCCCCTCCGAACTGCCCTGCGGAAATCTCTACGTTGTAGGCCCGGAGCGCCCCGATGACGTCTTCTACCGTCAGTTTGTAATCGTTCAGTTTCTCGGGATTGAGCCAGATGCGCATGGCATACTGGGAGCCGAAATTTTCCACCTCTCCCACGCCCGGAACCCGCGACAGCACTTTTTCAAGGTTGGACTGCGCGTAGTCCATCAAGTCACCGTTGTCCATGCTGCCGTCTTCCGAAACAAGGCCCACCATGAGCAGGTAGTTTCGAGTGGCCTTACCCACCCTGACGCCCTGGCGCTGTACCACGTCCGGCAGACTCGCCATGGCGAGCTGCAGCTTGTTCTGCACCTTGGCCCAGGCAAGGTCCGGATCGGTCCCCGGAGCGAAGGTCAGTTCAATGCGACAGGAACCGGCCGAATCGCTGGTAGCGGAGAGATAGAGCATCTTGTCGAGACCGGTCATTTTCTGCTCGATAATCTGCGTCACGCTGTTTTCTACGGTCTCCGCCGAGGCCCCGGGATAGAAGGCCGTAACGTAGATCGACGGGGGAGCGATGGGAGGATACTGCGATATGGGCAGACCGTAGATCGCCAGGCCGCCTGCCAGCATGATGATGATAGCGATGACCCAGGCGAAGACCGGACGATCCAGAAAGAATCTCGATAACATCACGCGCCTCCGTCAATTCGATTTCGGAGACGGATCAGCCGTACTCCCGTTCTTCGAACCCTTTTCGGCTTCGAAGGAGACTTCCTTCACAGAGGCGCCGGGCCGCGCCCTTTGAGTTCCTTCTACGATGACATGGTCACCGGGAGCCAAACCTGCCGACACAAGCCATTTGTCGCCGATGGCCCGGTCAAGAGTGAGGGCGCGCTGCTCCACTTTTCCCTCGGCGCCCACGATCAGCGCGAAGGGGTTCCCCTTGGGATCGCGGGCCACGGCCTGCTGAGGAACAAGGATGGCCCGTTCATGGATGCCTTCTTCTACTACCGCGCGGACGAACATGCCCGGCAGCAGGATGCCGTCGGTGTTGGGAAAAACGGCCCGCACGATAACGGAACCCGTGGTCTGGTCCACGGTCACGTCGCGAAATTGGAGCGTCCCTTCCAGGGAATAAGTTGTGCCGCTTTCCAGAACAAGCTTGACCTTATTCTGGTTCCTTCCATCCTGATTGAGGCGGCCGTGCGCCAGGTTGCGCCTCAGGCGCAACAGTTCAGATGTGGATTGGCGCACGTCAACGTAAATGGGGTCAAGTTGTTGAATGGTTGAAAGGGCCGGGGCCTGATAGGCCGTCACGATCGCCCCCACGGTGACGTTGGATCTGCCGATCCGGCCGGAAATGGGGGCGGTGATCTTGGTGTAACCCAGGTTGATACGAGCCGTCTCCAACGCCGCTTCCGCCTGGCGTATGGCCGCTTCCGCTGCGGCCGCCGCTTTCCGGTCGCTCTCCACCTGTGCTTCCGCTGCCCGCAGCGTAGCTTCGGCCACTTCGGCCTCGGTTGCGGCCTGGTCTCGCTCGCTCGCGGAGACAGCTCTGTCCTTGTACGCCTCCTCGAATCGCTCGCGGTTAGTCCGGGCGAGTTTAAGGGTGGCCTGCTGCCTGGTGACTCCGGCGATGCTCGCCCCCAGCCCCGCCTGCGCCCGGTCGGCCGCCTTCTGGATGGCGGTGAGGTTCGCCGCGGCATTGTCGAAGGCCGCCTGAAACGGCGCGGGATCGATCTGGTAAAGCACTTGCCCGGCCTTGACATCGGAACCTTCCTTAAACAGGCGTTTCTGGATGAGTCCGTTGACCTGGGGACGGATTTCCGCGACCAGGTACGGTGACGTGCGACCCGGCAATTCCGTGGTCAGCACCACAGACTCCGTCGATACCGTCACCGTGGCTACTTGCGGGACGGAGGGAGGCGGCTGAGACTGTGTCGGCCGGTCGCAGCCGTTCAGAAGCAGACCGACGAATAGTGCTCCCAGGATCAAGTCCCGCGTTTGCATTTCTGGAAAATGGTGACTGAGTTGCATCAAAAAACCTCCAACCGAGAATTCTGAAGATCGGTCCTGTTTATGAGTGGGTTCACGATAGTTCAGGATTCTACCAGTCCTTTGAAGAGAATGTCCAAGATAGTGTTCGGGTCTTCCGGGTAGGGGTGGCGTTCCGGGGCTTCAAGCCAGAGAAAAAGGAAGGTATTGATAAGGCTGTCAAGGGCGACGGCCAAACAATAGGGGTCTCCAATCTTCTTGAACCGCTTCTTTCTCATGCCCCTTTCAAACACGGAGGCCAGGGTTGTTTGCAGAAACTGACCGTATCGTTCGCGGATCTCTGGAACAAGACCCGTCATGACGTTGAAGCTCGCACCTCGGGTCTCTGAAAAATAGAGGCGGATCATGGACGCATTGGCGCGAAAGAGATCGCCTTTGGCTCGCACGTAACTCCTGAGTTTTTCAATCTCGTCATCCGGCTCCCTAACGGCCTTGGTGAGCACTTCATGAAACTTGTCGGCCAGTTCCAGCAAAAGGATTTTGTAAAGCTCTTCTTTGTTCTTGAAGAATTTGTAAAGCGTCCCAATGGCGAATTCGGCCTTCTGAGCGATCTCGTGCATGGAGACCTTATGGTATCCCTTCTCCGAAAAAAGCCGGAGCGCCGTCGCGAGCACCTCTTTACGCTGTCTTAATTTCTCCCTTTCCCGTCTTGGAAGCTTCTCGTATTCCACCGCCCCGCCCCTTGCGGACAAGATCCTTGCCCGGTAAATGTGAACATAACGTCATATTATATAACGGGTTGTCACTTTGTCAAAAAATATCTCTCTTCACTTATCGTAAAGACTGCGATATAAATCATGACCACCCCTGCCCTGACGGCTGCATGGAAGAACGACCGGACACGGAAAAGGAGCATTTTGGTTTAACCGACAACCTTCACCGATCGGAGGCCGCTGCGATGAAACCCGGAAAAGACTTTATTATCTTTCCCCTGGACGTCTCTACCCATGATGAGGCCATCAAATACGTCACTCTCCTGAAAGACAGCGTAGGTCTTTTCAAAGTGGGCCTGGAGCTTTTTGTGAGCCAGGGCCCTGCCGTTCTCAAGGGAATCCGGGATATCACGGATGCCGGGATCTTTCTCGACCTCAAGCTGCACGACATCCCGGAAACCATGAAGAGAGCCTTCCTTTCAGCTTCCGAATACGGACCGGAGTTCGTCAGCGTCCACTGCGACATGGGGGGAGGTTTCCTCAAAGAGGTGGCTGAGAAAAATCCCGGGGATACAAAAATTCTGGCCATCACCCTTCTCACGAGTCTCAACGCTGAGCACATTGCAAGGCTCGGGTTCGTGGAGGAGTACGTCAAGGATTTGTGCAGGTTGGTCTTGCTGCGGGCGCGTATTGCAAAGGAGGCGGGCTGTCATGGAATCGTTTGCTCGGGACACGAAGTGGCGCTGATCAAGGAAGAACTCAGTGACATGATCGCGCTGACCCCCGGTATCAGGCCGGAGTGGTCCGTGGTGAACAAAGATGACCAGAAGCGAATCGTTACGCCGGCTTCGGCGGTCAGGAACGGCGCGGATTACATTGTGGTGGGTCGGCCGATTCGAGATGCCAGAGACCCCAGGGATGCCGCGAAAAGAGTGGCCGAGGAAATCGAATCAGCCCTTCAAGAATCAACTACTATCGGCTGAAGCCGATAGCCTGGCGGCCTGCCATGGCTTCATGGAATTGATTCGATTCGCCGGCATGTGTTGATCACTCTCGGCCGCCTTGCAGGGGGTGGTCTCTGGCGAGTTCGCAACCGGAAATGGACTGGCCTCGTCAACCGCCCCGATGATCTCAAGTCTTCGACAAGCAGGCGCAAAACTCACCTCGACCGGAAAGGTCATCTCGGGGCTACCTGAATGACCCTATGAGTTCATCGCGCCGTGACAGAGGCACTCAGGCGATGGTTGCGACTCTTAAGAGACCACCCCCTGCAAGGCGGCCTCGATGACAAATGACTTAATACGTTCGTATTACAGGAGTCTTCGCTTAAAGACGACGGTTTTTCTCCCATTCTCACTCAAAGGGAGGGTAATCATACGCTCGGCTTGAGTTTGTCCTTGTGAACCGCCATCAGGGTCACAAGGGCCTTGGCGGCAAGGACTTCGCCTTCCTCTCTCTGATCAAAGACTTCAGATTCCGAGATAATGACCTGAGTACCTTCCCGGATGACCCTGGAACGGCACACCAGGCCGTCTCCACACGCCGGCCGCAGGAAGTTGATCTTGAACTCAATGGTCAGGATCTGAAATTCCTCCGGCACCGTGGTGAAAGCCGCATAGCCCGCCGTATGATCCGCCATGGTAGCCATGACGCCCGCGTGGATGAATCCGTCCTGCTGCCGGTGATGCTCGCGGATACCAACCCTGGATTGAAAATAGCCTCGTTCGATCTTATCGGGTTCGAACTGGCAATACCTGATGAAACCCCGTGCGTAGTCTTCAGCGAGGAAACGGATTCTTTCTTCTGACAGGCCTGATTCCATGCTAAGATTGGTCCTCCTTGCCTCTTTGTATTTGAGATATTTTCTGCAAAGCGGTCATGTTTTTGCAGTCCGAGGTGGAACCTACCCGTGGCCTTGACCAAGGGTGGATGGTTTGGTCACAAATCATCCCTTGAAGCGATAAGATGTAGTGCTATAATATAACTAAGAATTCTTGTCTGCAACTTCTCCGCGAGTGAAGAAGTCGTACGACGGCAGCCCATATGCCATCCAAAGCAAATGAGAGAGAATCATGGCCGAATTGTCACCCATAGTCACCCTGGATTCCTTCTGCTGACCTTCAAAAAAAGAGGCTCAGGCGAGCCTTCCGAGACTTGATCAGCCCTTTGTCTCCGGTTCAGTCGAAACCCCGGTCGGAAAAGCTCCCCGCATCCCCTGGTCATGGGATCGGGCTGACTACTGGGGGACCTTCAAGGCGCGGTGGGGAGTCGGTCGAATGCACTACACGGTAGACCCCGGTCTCTATGCCCTCGGGACTCCCTGCGAGACATCGCCTGTTCTGGTTACGGCTAACTACAAGATGAGCTTTGACAGACTCAGAAAGGCGTTACCGGGTTCCGATGCCTGGATCCTCGTTCTCGACACCAAAGGGATTAATGTCTGGTGTGCTGCCGGGAAGGGGACCTTCGGGACGTCGGAGCTTCTCAGCCGAATCGACAGCAGCGGACTTTCCGAGGTCGTTTCTCACAGGCAGCTCATCCTTCCTCAGCTCGCTGGCCCCGGGGTTGCAGCGCATCTGATCAGGAAGGCTTCCGGATTTCAAACGATTTACGGCCCCATTCGCGCCGAAGATTTGCCCGCATTCCTGACCGGCGGCCTTAAGGCGACGCCAGAAATGCGGGTCAAGACCTTCCCCGTTCGCGAAAGGATCGCCCTTATTCCGGTGGAACTCGTAGGCGCCCTCAAGGTCGCCCTCCTGGTCATTCCGGCGTTTCTGATCGCGAGCGGCCTCCTGGGGCCTCACGGCTTTTGGCGGAATGTGATGAGCCACGGCCTTCTCGCCCTTGAAGCGCTTCTTACCGCTGTTTTCTGCGGCGCAGTGCTCACGCCTTTTCTGCTGCCATGGCTTCCGGGGCGAGCATTCTCGCTTAAAGGCCTTCCCTCGGGCATCCTCGGCGCCGTCGTGCTTTTCCTCTTGCGTGGGACCGGAGGCCTCAATGCGGCCGGATTTATCGAGATGCTTTCGTGGTTTCTGCTCATTACCGCAACCGCGACCTATCTGGCCATGAACTTCACCGGCGCATCCACTTACACTTCGCTTTCGGGAGTCAAGAAGGAGATTCGCCTGGCTCTGCCGATCCAGATCGGAGCTGGATTTCTGGGTCTTTGCCTGTGGGTCTATTCCGTTTATTCCGGACAAGGAGTCTGAATCGTGGGATACACAAAATATCTGAGGAATGTGGCGACTCTGGTTTTCAATCGGGAAAAATGCATCGGCTGCGGCATGTGCGTCACGGTTTGTCCGCACACGGTGTTCGCCGCCGTCAACGGCAAGGTGGCGATTCGAGACAGGGATGCCTGCATGGAATGCGGCGCCTGCGCGAAAAATTGTCCTGTGGAAGCGATCACTGTTCGATCCGGCGTCGGGTGCGCTGAGGCGATCATCAACGCGGCCCTGGGTCGGAAAAGCTCCTCATGTTGCTGCGTGGTTGAACCGGAAGACGGGAAGCCTTCGTGCGATGCGCAAGGCAGCCGGTCAGGATGCTGTTAGCCTCATAAGGATTCCTTCCATTTTGCGGAGAAGTTGCATGTTGCCGACCCATGGGGAGGTCTCTGACGAGTCCGCAGCCGGACAATAGACTCGACGCTTTTAACCGCCGTTAGCGAGGGGGTTTGCTTTCGCTGCCGGCCCTCAGTTCTTGCTCGAACTCGCTGAGAAACCTGTCCTTCTCCTTCCAGTCAGGGCCAAAGCGTTTATTGAAATAGGCACCTAACTCTTCGAAGACTTTTATCCACATGGGCCTCCCGGCGTGAAGCACTACGTGTTCGATAAACTCTTTCAGGTCGGCGAGCTTTTCTTTAGGCAGGAAGGAAACAGCCCCGAGTTGGATGGATTTCTTTACGGCTTCCGGTGTGACGGCGTGGGCTGTGAGCATGACGGTCGGGAATTCCCTCTTCGTTGAGATTTTGAGAAGTTCAAAGCCGTTCACCCCCATAATGTCAAGGATAACCACATCATAAGTGTAGCTTAACAGATACTGCCGGGCGGTTTCAAAGTCCGGCGCCTTGTGAACAATGCTCATAGAGAGCAAGTCAGCAACGGTTTCAAGCACGTCCGGCTCATCATCCACCACCAATATGACTTTGTCCGTAAGGGCGCTTTTGTCACTCATTGGAGGAAACTCCTCGCAGACCCTTATTCCCCCGAATCCGACTCCATGCAGGCCTGCGACCGCAATCAAACGCTGTGCCAGTCGAGCCGGGCGGCAGTATTGTTTTCGTAAACCCTATTTGATGCGGCTATAACAACGGGGCACCCATGTGTCAAGGAAATTATCCTGAGCGGCTTCGCGCTTCAGCCCCTGACGGGCTTTTCCGGCTTGACGGGCGGTCAAGCGTTGGATAAGATCGAAAACGTTCGTTTTTCGAATGCCTTAAGAGCACGAATCTATCAATCATGCGCAACCGGGGGTTGTAATGAGAAAAATCCTTTCGCTGTTCCTGGTTTTTCTGTCAGGGGCTGTCATGGCTTTGCCCACGACTGCCGCCGCCCAACAAAAACCGACCATGCACATCAAGTTCACCACTTGGCACCCACCGTTAAGTAGAGAAGTGAAGACGGTCTGGATTCCTATGCTCGAAGAACTCAAGAAAAGGAGTAACGGCCGAATCACTTATACCCTCTATGCAGGCGGCGCCCTTGGCAGCGGCCCTGAACACTATGACATAGTGGCCAAGGGGCTTTCGGACATGGGCTATTTTACCGCTACCTGGACGCCCGGACGCTTCCCCCTCAGCGACGTTCTATCAGTAGCGACCTGGGTGGACGGAAAGGACGTGGGCACCGACATCGGCAATGCCATGTACGAAAAGATGCTCAAGCGGGAATTCCCCGGTGTTAAGATGATTGAATTGAACGGCTGCATTCAATCCTTCCTGTGGACCACCAAGCCGGTGCGTTCCCTCGAAGACTGCAAAGGCCTGAGGATCAGATCGCCCGGCGGCCAGCAGACCAACTACATCAAGGCCCTTGGGGCCGAGCCTGTCTTCATGCCCCTTGTAGATGTGTATCTGGCTATGGAGACCGGGACCATCGATGGACTCGTGACCTGTGCTCCCTCCCTCCTTGCTTTCAAGCTTTATGAAGTGGCCAAGCACGGGACGATCGCCACCTTCGGGTGCGTGACCGAGGGTGTGATCATGAACGAAAAGAGCTGGAAGAATACTCCCGATGATCTGAAGCCCATCATCATGGACGTATGCAAGAACCCTTTTCGCACCACCGGAGGTCTCAACCGCGACTCATACGAAACCATGGTAAAGGAAATCAGGGACAAGGGAGTCGACCTCTTCCGCCTGCCCGACGCAGAACAGGCTCGATGGTTTAAGCTCTTTCAGGAAGAAACCAAGAAGTGGGTCGCGGGTCTCGAGGGCAAAGGACTCCCTGCGAAAGAAGCCGTCCAGCTTTACAACCAGGAAGCCAAGAGTTGTGGGACTGAGTGCACTGCATTCCCCCCGGAATGGGCGAAATAGCAGCCGTTCCCTCCCGGAATCCTTCTTCAAATGCAGAGAAGTTACGTGCTGCCGACCCGTGGGAAGGTCTCTGACGAGTCAGCAACCGGAAATAGACCCGGCGCTCTTAACCGCCCCAGGGCACTGAAGTCATTCTAGGAGTAGGCGCGCCGCGTACCGGGGGTTATCGTGTCCTTTTTTGAGATCGTCAGGAAATACATTCAGCAAGCCACCCGTTACGTCAGCTATGTGGGGATGATCTTTCTCATTCCCATGATGTTGCTCACCACTGTAGACGTGGCGGGCCGCGCCTTGTGGCTGCGGCCGATCCCGGGCGCGGTGGAGATATCAAGCTACATGCTCGCCGTATTCATCCTCCTGGGCATCGCTTACACCCACCAGGTCAAGGGCCACGTTCGCGTCTCCATGCTGCTTTCCCGTCTCTCGAAGCGAGCGGGGTTAACCCTGGAAGTCATCACCAGCCTTCTCAGCCTGTTCATTATTGCACTGTTGGCGTGGCAGGGCTGGGCGGTAGGCATGGAGGAGCGGGCCGTCTCGGATATGCTCAGGATCCCCCAACGGCCTTTCAAACTGCTTGTGGCGTTAGGGGCTTTCTTTCTCTGGCTGGAGGTTCTGATTGACCTGTTAACGACGATCAGGCAACTGGTGAGGAGATCATAGTGGATCCGATTCTTGCGGGCGTTGTGGGCACAGGTCTTGTCTTCTTGCTCCTCTTCATCGGAATGCCGATTGCCTTTGCCATGTTCTTTGTCGGCTTTGTAGGGGTCGCTTATTTGACTTCATTCGGCGCGGCTTTGCCGGTTCTGGCCCGAACGGCCTATGAAGTTTCCGCCTACTACCCTTATACCGTCATTCCCCTCTTCATCGTTATGGGAGGATTTGCCGGCAGCTCGGGAATGACCCGGGAGCTTTACGTAACTTTTGACAAATGGCTCCGCAAGGTTCCGGGAGGGCTGAGCATCGCCACCATAGGAGCCTGCGCGGGCTTCTCGGCGGTGTCGGGTTCGTCGGTGGCCACCGCCGCCGCCATGGGAACGGTGGCTCTGCCTGAGATGAAGCGCTTTGGTTATAACATGCGGCTTGCCACCGGAAGCATTGCCGCCGGCGGGACTCTCGGATTCCTGATCCCTCCGAGCATCGGTTTTGTCGTCTACGGTTTACTCACTGAACAGTCCATCGGAAAGCTTCTCATCGCAGGTGTCGTCCCCGGACTTCTTCTTGCCCTCGCCTATATCCTCATTGTCATTCTCCTGGTCAAACTGAATCCCCTGTTGGCGCCGTCGAGTCCGGAGCCTGCGCCCAGGAAAGACAAGCTTTCCTCCCTTCTGAACATCTGGGAGCCGCTGTCCATCTTCGTTGTGGTGATGGGCGGCATTTACCTCGGTTTCTTCACCCCCACGGAAGCCGGCGCCATCGGCGCCACCCTGCTTTTCCTCGTGGCTCTGTGCAAGAAAAGACTGACCCTGGCGACCATGAAAGAGGCTTTGCAGGAAGCGGTGCGGATTTCCGTGATGGTTCTTTTTCTCGTGGCCGGTGCGAGTGTTTTCAGCTATTTCCTGGCCCTTTCCACGATCCCCATGGCCGTGTCCGCCGGTGTCGTCGGGCTTGAAGTCTCCCGTTACGTCATCCTGGCCATCATCATTCTCATCTATCTCTTTCTGGGATGCTTTCTTGACTCCATTTCCATGATGGTCCTCACCATGCCCGTTATCTTTCCGATGATTGTTGCGCTCAATTTCGATCCCATCTGGTTCGGCGTCATCGCCGTTCTCATGATGGAGGCAGGCCTCATCACTCCCCCCATGGGCCTAAACATCTTCACCGTCGCGGGAGTGGCCAGGGATATTCCCGTGGAGACCATATTCAGGGGCGTTGCTCCCTTTCTTTTTGCTATTTTCGCGGTCGTTTTCGTGATTACTTTCTTTCCAAAATTCGCCCTTTTTCTCCCCGCAATGATGTTGAGGTAGACAGAAGCCGAAGAAACGTGCAAAAGAAGACCCAGATTAAAGTAAATGACCTGAGCCGTTTCATGCTCTACATACTCGGCCGCAGGCCTGACGAGTTCGGTCTCGTGCCCGACGAGAGGGGATTCGTGTCCTTCAAGGAACTCCTTTGGGCCCTTCACGAAGAACCGGGTTGGGGTTATGTCGGAGAAGGCCATGTGCGTGAAGTCCTCCTGGGAAAGGATCGCCTCTTGTTTGAGTGGGAGGAGGAACGCATCAGGTCCGCGGAAAGACAGTGGGCCCTCAACCTTGACGGTCCTGCCCCCGAGGTGCCCAAGCTCCTTTTCGCGGCCATCAGGAGAAGGGCTCATCCTCGCGTGATGGAAAAGGGGCTCTTGTCCCCCGGGCTCCTTGTACTCTCCCCGGACCGCGACATGGCCCTGAGAATAGGCAGAAGGCGGGATCAAAAGCCTGTGATCATCGAGATCATGACCACAGCCGCACGAAATCAGGCCGTTGTCTTCTATGCTTTCGGTGACCTTTTTCTGGCTACCCCTATTCCTCCCTCATGCATCTCCGGGCCTCCCGTCCCCAAGGAGGTTCAGGAAGCCCGGGAGCTTGCCCGGGCCGGGAAGGAAAAACCCCAGTCCGTTCACGACTTCACTCCCGGCTCTTTTGTCCTGGACCTGAGCAGAGACACCGACCGGACCCGGCGGCATCTCAAAGGCAGAAAACCAAAGGGGTGGAAGGAAGATTCGAGGAAAATGAGGAGGAAAAGACGTTGAGGGAAGACCATCTCCAGTTGTTGCCTTTTTTTTATCCCGGAAACATAGCCGTCATCGGTGTTTCGTCGGAAGACTCCAATCTCGGGAGGATTATCGTTCAGAATTGTCTGGCCTTCGGGTACGAGGGGGAGATTCTTCCTGTCGGGCTCCGGCAAGGCGTAGCTTTCGGTCAGAGGATCTATCCATCCCTCGACGAGGTCGAGCGTGAGATTGATCTGGCCGTCATCCTGACGCCTGCCGGGACCGTCCCCGGCCTTCTTGAGCAATGCGGCCGAAAGGGAATCAGACATGTAGTCATTGAATCAGGCGGGTTCTCGGAGATGGGAGAGGAGGGAAAACCCATCGAGAAAGCCTGCCGGGACATCGCGAAGAAGTATGGCATTCGGTTCATCGGCCCGAACGGGATCGGCGTCACCAACCTTGAAAAGGGGCTGGTCCTTCCCTTTATGCCCTTGCGGCGCGATCTCAGACTGGGACCGGTTTCGATCTTGTCTCAAAGCGGCGGCGTCGGCCTGAGCTTCCTGAATTTCCTCGCCGATGAGGGGATCGGAATCAACAAGTTCGTTTCCATGGGGAACAAGCTGAATGTGGATGAGAATGATCTCCTTTCCTTCCTGATCCATGACAGCGGCACGAAAACCATTCTTATCTACCTCGAGGGATTCACCGACGGCAGTCGGTTCGTCGAAATAGCTTCAAGCTCGGAAAAACCGATTCTGGTTTACAAATCCAACCGCTTCCAGGCAAGTTCGCGGATTGCCCACTCTCACACGGCGGCACTTTTTACGGATGACGGCCTAGTGAGCGACGCCCTTGAACAGGCAGGGTGCATTCGGATCAACACACTCGACGATGCCATGGACTGCATTAAGTCACAGAATCTGCCCCCATTAAGAGGAAACCGCTTGGCTGTGGTCTCCCGCTCCGGCGGGCACGCCGTGATCGCAGCGGATGCCTGTTCTTACTACGGGTTTCACCTCGCCCGGCTTCCCGGCGATTTCCTGAAAAAATTCGAGAGCCGATTCAGGGCACATGTCATCCGCTTGCAGAATCCTCTCGACCTGGGCGATCTCTTTGAGCTCGATTTCTACGAATACATCGTCGAAGAGATGCTCAAGAGGGACGATGTGGACGGAGTTCTTCTCGGCCATGGTTATCGGCAGGGATACGAACAGGAGGCTTCCAGGGAGCTGTTCAAGAGGGTAGAGCACCTGGTGGAGCAGTATCGGAAACCTGTAGCCACATTCGTTCTCACGGACGCGGTGGAAAAGGACTATCTCAAGAAAACCCTCAAGATTCCCATTTTTGCTGCTCCTGAAAATGCCATGCGAGCCCTGTCTCTTTCGTACCGCTGGGCTTCCCGGAAGCCTCGGAGCGCGGAGCTGTCTCCTCCTAAGGGGATCGAACCCGAAAAGGCCGCGAATCTGCTCAAGGCTTCGCACCAGGAAGGCTTTCTCCTTCTCCACGAATCTCTGGAGCTCCTGCGTTCCTATGGTTTTCCCGTTGCATCCTCCAGCCTCGCGAGGACTCCCCTCGAAGCGCTTCAGGCATGGAGGGAGTTGAAGGGTGCTTTGGCCATGAAAATCAATCGGCCCCACGTATCCCACAAAAGCGACCGGGGTGCTGTTCGTCTGGACCTGAATTCAGAAGAGCAGATTACGGAAAACTTCGGCAGTTTTCTCAGTCTCGGCGGACAGGAAACCGAGGTCCTTGTCCAGTCTATGGCCGGCGAAGGCAGAGATGTGATCCTGGGCGCTAAGCGCGATCCCTGCTTCGGACCCGTCATCCTCTTCGGACTCGGCGGAGTTTTCGTCGAAGCTCTCCGGGATCTTGTCTGGCGGGTTGCCCCTTTCGGCCCGGAAACCGCGCTGGGGATGATCGCTCATATCCGGGGCCACAGAGTTCTGCAAGGCATGCGAGGAGAAAAGCCTTCTGACACAAAGGTCCTTGCCGACCTCCTGGTGAGGCTCTCCCAGCTCATGGTCGATCATCGCGAGATTCGGGAGATTGATATCAATCCGGTGAGGGTTTTTCGGGAAGGAGAAGGGGCGCTGGTCCTGGATGCGAGAGTCATCCTCGGCTGAACAGGCGCATTCCCGGTAGCTTAGGAATGCCCCTTTGAAGGGGAGTTCAAGGCAAAAGCCTTTTCTGAAGTGACTGGCGGGAGGGCGCCGTCTTTTCACGGTTTATCTGTGGGGGAAACCCCTGGCCCCGAGCGTAGCCGAGGGGAACAGCGGGAGGGAGTAGAACTCCCCCACTGATAAACTGTAGAAAAGACCAGCCCGGGAGCCTCGGAACGCAAGAAAAGACTTTTGTCCTTGAACGTTATCATCCAACTATTTACTCCGAATCGGCAAAACTCATCCGGCTCATCCACCAAGGGTAGAATTTGGTGCCCACTAAGCGCTCAGGCCGTAACTTCATCGCAAGCCGCGTTGAAATGGTAAGTCAGGCCCGCATTAGTCGTTGATCAGTCTGCCGACGACGATCCTTTTCTCAACTCTTTCTGCTCGAACCCTGAACATTCTGTTCTGCAGCATCCGTGAGGAAGGAAGAACGATGGGCACATAGTTGTCGCTCAAACCTTTGACCATCTTTCCTCTCTCGTGCCACCCTTCCGTGAGGACCTCGAATTCCCTCCCCAGGCACGATTCGTAAAACATCCGTCGCTTCTTCTCTCCCAGGCTTCTGAGAGCTTCGGTTCTTTTCCCGGCTTCCTTTTCGGGGACCTTTTCGGCGAATGTCCATGCAGGAGTCCCCTTTCTCGGCGAGAAGGGAAAGACATGGAAATAGGAGAGAGGCAAATCCTCGACAAGACGGTAGGTGCGAAGGAAAGCCTGTTCGTCCTCACCCGGAAACCCGGCCATGATGTCCACGCCGAGGGCGGCAAGAGGGATCCTTGCGTGGATGTTTTCAATAAGCTCTCTGAACTCATCGGCATTGTATTGCCTGTTCATACTCTTGAGGATTCCGCTGTCTCCGCTCTGAAGAGGAATGTGAAAGTGACGGCACAGCCACCCCTCTGAAGCCGCCATTTCGACGATTTCCTTGTCCAGTTCTTTAGGCTCCACGGAGCTCAGCCTGATTCTCAATGGAAGGTTCTGCCTGCTGACGAGAAAGAGAAGGTCCTTGAGCCCCATCGGGGGTTTCAGGTCGGCCCCGTAACGCCCCAGATGAATGCCTGTGAGCACCACTTCCTTATGTCCCTGTTCCGCCATGCCCATGAGCGCGCTCAGGACTCTTTCAGGCTCAAGGCTCCTCACGCGCCCTCTGGCCCGGGGCACGATACAGTAGCTGCAGAAGGAATCACAGCCGTCCTGGATTTTCAGCAGGCCTCTGGTGCGCTCAGAGGTTGGAAGAACAGAGGAAAAAGCTTGGACGGACAAACCTCCGGAAATGACCACAGGCTGAAGGCCCTTCTTGAAGCTTCCCAGGAACTCGGGCAGCCGCGCTTTCACGGGATTCCCTGCCACTATGTCCAGCCCCTTGATGTCCAGGAGTTCTTCAGGAAACACCTGGGCGTAACACCCCACCGCCGCAACGGTCCCTTCGGGGTTTTCCCTGATCGCCCTCCTGATCGCCTGCCTCGACTGGTAGGAGGCCCTCTGGGTGACAATGCAGGTATTCACCACGCTCAGGCCGGACATCTCGCCTTTCGCGACCTCTGTCCGGCCTGAGCGCAGAGAAAGCCTCCCTCAGACAGGCGGACTCGTACTGGTTCACCTTGCATCCCAGCGTGATGATCTTAAAGGTCTCAGGCACTCGCGACCTCTGCTCTTTCTGATTTGATTTTTACGGCATACAGAAGCACCTGTCAAACGGTTCGCCTCTCTCTTAATTAAATCCGCGAAAGCGGATTCTCCTGAGCCGTTGGTTGCGACTTGATCACGAGTTGCCGAAACGTTTTGAGGCCCGGCCGAAGGGATGATCTCTGAGAGTCAGAAACAGGTTGAAAACACTTTGAACCTGTGTTAAAAGCTTGGGACTGTTGCGCTCCGGGGTGATCCTTACCCGGTTCCGGGTGAGTCGGCACAATGAACCTTTAACAGTGAGGAAAGGAGGAGGTAGCTATGCGAAAAGGTCTTTTTTTTGTCGTTTCCCTTTTTGTGGCGGGTTTGATCTTTTCACCCATGAGTTGGGCCGCGGGAAATACCATCAAAATCGGCATCAACGCGCCTCTCACCGGCGACATCCCGAAAGTGGGCGAGGGAACGAAGTTTGCCGCCCAGATGTGGCTGGAGGACGTAAAGGCTAAAGGGGGGATTAAGGTGGGCGGCAAGACCTACCAGGTCGAGCTGGCCATCGAGGACAACGAGTCCAAAGCGGATTCGGCGGTGAAGGTGAACACCAAGCTGATCACCGTGGACGAAGTGCTGGCTATCGTAGGTCCTCAAGCATCCAAGCAGGCGGTCCCCGCGGGCGAGGTGGCCGACAACTACAAGACGCCCATGATCAGTCCCTGGTCCACCAACCCTGACACCACGAAAGATCGGCCTTTTGTGTTTCGAGCCTGTTTTCTGGACCCTTTCCAAGGCCCCGTGGTAGCCAACTTTGTTAAGGAAGAATACGGCTTCAAGAAGGCCGCTGTTCTTTATGACGTAGCCAGCGATTACCCGAAAGGCCTTGCGGAATTTTTCAAGGCGGCATGGGAAAAGCAGAATGGTCCGGGATCCGTGGTTGCTTATGAAAGCTTCACCACCAAAGACACTGACTTCAGTTCCCAGCTCACGAAAATCATCAAATCCGGCGCTGAATTTCTGTTCACCCCTCAGTACTACAATGAGGTGGCGCTTATCGTCCAGCAAGCTCACCAGCTCGGCTTTAACAAACCCATCGTAGGCAGCGACAGCTGGGGATCGGCCGAAACGACGAAACTCTGCGGCAAAGACTGCTACGGGCTTTTCTTCAGCACCCACTACGCAGCGGCCGGCGCGAAAGGCGCAACCAAGGAATTCATCGATATTTACAACCAGAAGTTCGGCTACATTCCCGACGATGTGGCGGCGCTGACCTGGGATGCCATGCGCATCGTGCAGCAAGCCATCGAGAACACCGGCGGACTGACCGGCGATATCAAGAAAGATCGCGTGGCGGTGAGAGATGCCCTTTCCAAGATCAAGGAATTCAGCGGGATCACCGGGAACATGGATTTCAGCCACGGGAACGACCCGCTCAAGTGCGCCGTCATCGTCCGGATCAGCGACAAGGGCGAGTTCGAATTCTACAAGTCCGTTTGCCCGTAAACGCTAGCCAAAGATATTTGAAATTTCGAATATCGAACAAGGAATTTAGAACCGCAGAAGTGACTGTCACACTTCGAAATTCGATATTCCTTGTTCGATATTCTGCGGTTCAAAAAGCATGTAGAATTTCGGTAACTTGCTGATGTGAGAGATAATCTCTCAGAATGAAGGCGTAAGAATCTAAATGGAAAAAGTCAAAGAGATTCGGCCTGAGTCCACTCCGACCGGAGGGTGTGCGGCAATTTTGGCGAGTCTGGTTTCCGTCATTTTTGACTAAGGCGAGAAATCTTGGCAAGCCCCGAAGGGGCGTCGCATAAAATCTGCGAACGCAAATTTTACTGACGGAGCACAGAGCATGACTTTCTTCCTGCAAAACCTTATCAACGCGCTCCAGTGGGGAAGCTTCTATGCGCTCATCGCTCTGGGATACTCCATGGTCTACAGCATCCTCATGCTCTTCAATTTCGCCCATGGGGACATCTTCATGTCAGGGGCCTACATAGGCTTCGGCGTGGCGACCGCTCTGGTCGCCCTTTCGGCCCATGGCTCCCTGATGCTTCCTCACTGGCTCATCCTGGTGCTGACCCTTATCATTTCCATGTTCCTCACTTCCCTCCTGGGGATGATCGTAGAAAGGGTGGGCTATCGGCCTTTGCGCAATGCGCCCCGTGCTTCAGCGGCCATCACCGGGCTCATGATCGGCATCATTCTGGAAACGGCGAATCTGATCCTTTTGGGGGCGCAAAGGGTGAGTTTTCCGTCCCTGATCACCACTGAGACTTACAAAGTGAGCGGTGTCTTCGTCACCAACCAGAAGATCATGATTGTCGTGGTCTCCCTTCTTCTCAGCATCGCTCTCCACCAGTTTGTGAGGCGCACCAAGTACGGCATGGCCATGCGCGCCATGGCCTTTGATTATGTGGTGGTGCCCCTGATGGGTGTCCCTCTCAACAAGATCGCCGCCCTCACCTTCGCTGTGGGATCGGCCCTGGCCGCGGCCGCCGGAATTCTCTTCGGCATAGCCTATCCCGTGCTGGATCCTTACATGGGCATCCTTTTCGGATGGAAAGCTTTTGTGGCGGCCATCCTGGGTGGAAGGGGATCGGTCGTGGGAGCGACCCTGGCCGGCTTTCTGCTGGGGTTCATCGAGATCTTCGTGGCCATGATCTTCCCTTTCCTTCTCCACCCTCCGTGATCTGATCGCCTACTCCATCATTCTTCTCATTCTGGTGTTCAGACCCCATGGCTTTTTCGGAGAGCCATACAGTGCGCAGCTCAGGTTGTGAGCCGAAGAGATGGAATCCGATTATGCTGCCCTTCGTTCCAGCGTTGAAGATCCTTCGCATGGAATCAAGAGGTGGATTCAGATTTCCCCTGGAATGATCCGAAGCTAACTTTTTCAAATGTTCGCTCTGCGTCGCATGGCTGCTCGGCTTTCGTCGCTGCTGTGGTCCGCGAAAAGGAGGTGGGACTCGCTGTGGCCCCTAAACCTGTGGGCTCCCGAAGATCCCTGTTCTCTTCGGAATCTCGAGTCTGTTCACATGGCTGAATCCGTTCAGAACCTGCCCCGCCATTATCCGGGCGGCTTGCTCTATATCGTGCTCATCTACCTCCTGCCTTCCTGTGTCGTCGCCAGGGTGCTCGGAACCTTGGCCAACAGGGCGGCGGCCCGGTTGCTCAAGATCTCCCTGCCGACTCTCCGTGCTCATTCATCTTGCGCTCCTCTATGCCGCTCTTCATATCTGGTCGGATATCAGCGATTACCGCGTCATCACGGTGAAGCTCACCCTGATCGCGATCATGGTCACCTTGAGCCTGAATGTGATCAACGGCTACATGGGCGAGTTTTCCTGCTCTCATCCCGGCTTCATGGCGCTGGGCGCTTACACGGCAACGGTGTTCAATCTCGTCTTCTTCGTGAACGACAAGTTCTTCGGACCCGCCCTGGCTCCTTCTTTCCTGGGTCCCTTCTTTTTTCCTGTCGGCCTGGTCCTCGGAGGGATCGTGGCAGCCATCAGCGCCCTCATCGTGGCCATTCCCTCCTTCCGGACCCGGGGGGATTATCTCGCCATCATCTCCCTGGCCTTTCTGTTCATCGTGAAGAGTGTCATCGAGAATCTCGAGGTTGTGGGGGGGCCTCGCGGCTTGAGCAAGCAGCCGGATTACGCCAGCCTTCCTGTGGTCTTCGCCTGGACCGCGCTCTGCCTCTGGATCATCAACAACTTCGTCCGCTCCACCATCGGCAAAGCGCTCAACGCAGTGAGAGACGACGAGATGGCGGCGGATTCCATGACCGTGAACACGAGGCGGACAAAGATGCTGGGCTTCCTCTTTGCCGCATTCTGGGCAGGCGTGGCCGGCGGGCTTTTTGCACACGTTGTTCGCTATGTAAACCCCAGTGTTTTCGGCATTCAGAGTCTGGCCGAGGTTCTTGCCATGGTGTATTTCGGAGGCCTCAATTCCGTGTATGGGTCCATCGTGGGAGCGGTGGGCATCAATCTTCTGAGCGAAGCCCTGAGGCCGCTGGAGATATTCAAGTGGATCATCATACCCCTCCTTCTGATCCTCGTGATGATCTATCGTCCCACGGGCCTCATCGCCTTCAAGGAGTTCATTGTGGAAGACCTGGTGAAACCCAGAGAAAAAGGCCGAGAGGTTTAGCATGCCGTTGCTTCATGTCGAAAAAATGAGCCACGACTTCGGGGGGCTCCGAGCGGTTCGCGACTACTACCTTGAGATTGAGCCGGGGCAGGTGCGAGGCCTTATCGGGCCGAACGGGGCAGGGAAGACCACCATTTTCAATCTCATTACCGGCATCTACAGGCCGACGGAGGGCACCATTCGCTTCGACGGCAACGAGATCATCGGCCTTAAGCCTTACGAGATCGCCGCCATGGGCCTGGGAAGGACTTTCCAGAACATGAGACTGTGGCGTCACATGACCGTGCTGGAACATGTGAAACTGGCACGCTACTCGAAGCTCCGCTACGGTCTGTTCGGCGCCTTTTTCGGCACACCGAAACGCCACGAGGAAGAGGCCAGGATCGGCGAAAACAGCTCTTTCACTCCTGGAAATGGTGGGCGTCCACCACCTTGCCGACCAGGTGGTGACCAATCTTCCCTACGGCGCGCAGCGGCGAGTGGAACTTGCCAGGGCACTTGCCATGGAGCCGAAGTTACTCCTGCTGGACGAGCCCACCGCAGGAATGAACCCTGAAGAACTGGCCCAGATCATGATGATCATCCGGAAAATCCATAGCGAGCTGGGACTGGCGATTTTTCTCATCGAGCACAGACTCAGGGTGGTCATGGAACTGTGCGAACAAATCCAGACCCTGGTCTTCGGCGAAGTGATCGCTGAGGGGTCTCCTGAAGAGATACAAACGACCCCAAGGTGATTGATGCCTATCTGGGTAAGGAGAAATTGTTCTGATGCTGATGACCGTCGAAAACCTGGGCGTTTCCTATGACAGGATCAGGGCTCTTCACGGGATCGGTTTCGAGGTGGAAGAAAGAGAGATCGTTTCCATCATCGGCGCCAACGGGGCCGGCAAGAGCACGACTTTACGCGCCATTTCACGCCTTGTCCCCGTTCATCCTGGGACGAGAATGACTTTTGGCGGCGTGGACCTGCTCAAGTACCCGGCCTGACAAGGTGGTAAGCCAGCTCGGTATTTCTCATGTCCCTGAAGGCAGACGCCTCTTCGACAACCTGACCGTCATGGAGAACCTCAAACTGGCCACCTTCGCCAGGAAAGATTCCGGCGGAATCGAGAGAGACCTCAGGAGGGTCTTTTCCATCTTCAGCCGTCTGGAAGAGAGACAGAATCAGAAAGCTGGCACCCTCAGCGGCGGGGAGCAGCAGATGCTCGCCGTGGGAAGGGCCTTCATGAGCGGGAGGAAGATGATGCTCCTGGATGAACCTTCCATGGGGCTGGCTCCCCTCCTGATGCTCACCGTTTTCGAGTCCTTGAAAGAGATCAACAGCAATGAGGGAACCACCATCCTCCTCGTGGAACAGAACGCGCGGCTGGCCCTTCAGTTCGCCAGGCGGGGATACGTGCTGGAAAACGGGAACCTTGTCATGAAAGGCCTTTCTTCCGACCTTCTCGACAATCCCGAGGTCAAGAAGACCTACCTTGGCGGATAAAAGCTAGAGGGTCTTGGGACCGTGCGCCGTTCACCCTTCTTTCCTTATCCACCCTCCTCCCACAACGCGCTCCCCTTCATAGCAGACCAGGGCCTGCCCGGGCGTGATCGCCCACTGGGGCTCGTCAAAGTCAAATCGCACCGCCCGGGCCGGAAGAACTTCGAGCCACCCGGGCGCGGCATGATGCCGGTAGCGGATCTGGGCCAGGAGACGGATTCGTTTTCCCCCCGGCATTGCCTCGACCCACTTGAACTCTTCGGCCTCCACCCTTCTTGAAAAGAGCTCTTCCTTCCTTCCCACGTTGATTTGGTTCAACTCGGGGATGATCTCCCTGACATAGTAAGGGCGGGACGAGGCGATACCGAGACCGCGCCTTTGACCGATGGTGTAGACGTACGTTCCATGGTGCTCCCCGACCTTTCTTCCTTCTCCATCCACAATGGGGCCGGACAGACTTTTCCCTTTCTTTCCCTCAAGAAACAAGCGGTAATCGTTTTCGGGCAGAAAGCAGATCTCCTGGCTTTCGGGTTCCGAGGAAGTGGGCAAACCCAGATGAAGGGCAAGCTGCTTTGCCTCCTTCTTGGTCATTTGACCGAGGGGCAGGAGAGTCCTCGAAAGTTGACGCCGGGTGAGACGATGGAGGAAATAGCTCTGTTCCTTCTTCCCGTCGATTCCCCGACACAGTTCGGCAACGGGACCCTGCCTTCTTCTCACCACCGCATAGTGGCCGGTGGATATCCACGGGATGTCCTGTGCTTCAGCGTACCGCAGGAGATGCTCAAATTTGATGATTTCATTGCATACCACACAGGGGTTGGGCGTGAGACCCGCCAGATAGGCTTCCAGAAAAGGCTCCACCACCTCCGTGGTAAAGGTCTCTGTCAGGTCCATGAAGGAGACATCAATCCTGAGACGTTCTGCGACCCGCCGGACGGAAAGTGCCCTTGCCTCCCTTTTCGCCGGGGATGCGGGAAGGACAAAATGGAGACCGGTTACTTCCCAGCCCTGGTCTTTGAGCAGGGCAGCCGCCAGAGCGCTGTCGCCCCCTCCGCTCAGGGCAACCACTACTCTTGAGCCATTCCCAATCTCTCTCTTCGTTTCCTCATTTTGAAAGACACCCCCACGACCCCCAATCCGTACCCCCTGTGTCCAGTAACTCCAGTCATGGGTAAAAGTTAGCCCAACCGTGGGGGAGAGGGCAGGGTGAGGGGAAAGGGGTGGGACGGCATTCAATCGAGAATGCTCCTGTTGAGCTTTACTTCCATGGCCCGTGCCGGGCATGCGACCACGCAGAGTTCGCAGGCGCTGCATTTGTTCTTGTCGAAGACAACAGCCATGGCCGGCCGTTCGATGTAGAGCGCGCCGGTGGGGCAGACTGCGGTGCAAGCGCCGCACTGATAACACTTTTCTTCATCTTTCTTGATGTCCTGGGCAAGGTTTTCCACTTTGACGCCCATGCTCCGAAGATAATGAAGCCCCCTGTGGAAATTCTTCCGGTGCCCGCTCACCTCCATCACAGCCAGGCCTTCCTTCCTGGGGTAAATCACAGCCTTCAGGATGTTACAGCTCAGATCGAATTTCCTGATCAGGTTGGTGATGACCGGCTCGTTGACCGACGAAGGCGGAAATCGCAAAGAAAGCATTTTGGTGTACATGACGGAACTCTCCCCAAATGTATGTTGTTGGTTGTGTGTCGTATGTTGTTCAACAACAAACCACGGACAACTCGCAACAAACACTTCCACAGACTCTTCGAAAAACGGCGCTTCCTTGTACCCTGCGCGGCGCGCCGTGCGCCGCCTATTTGTGCTTCCTCATCACCCGTTCGAACCCCGGTATCGCCTTTTCGATGGTACGGTCTTCCACGCAGTAGGCAATCCTCATATGACCCGGTCCCTGAAAACCGGTTCCCGGCACGGTGAGAATGTTTTCTTCCTGGAGGGCTTTGACAAAAGCCACGTCATCCTCGATGGGCGTTTTGGGGAAAAGGTAGAAGGCTCCTCCCGGCTTCTCGACCTCGTACCCGCAGTCCCTGAGACCGTTATAGAGCATGTCCCTTTTTCTCTGGTAAAGAGAGATGTCCACGGTGTCTTCCAGCAAACGGGCCACTGCCCGTTGCATGAATGCCGGAGCATTCACGTACCCCAGCACCCGGTTGCACAGGATCATGCCCGCCATGACCGTGCTTTTGTCCGGGATCTCCGGATGCACAACCGCGTAACCGATCCTCTCGCCGGGTACCGAGAGGTCCTTCGAAAAGGAAGTCACCACGAGACTTTCCCGGTAAGCGTCGAAGACACTGGGCACGGTGATGCCGTCATAGACAATCTTCCTGTAAGGCTCATCCGAAATCAGGTAGATCGGCCTTCCCAGTTTTCCGCTGGAAACGCGGAGCAGCTCGCCCAAAGCATTGAGGGCTTCCTTAGTGTAAACCTTTCCCGTGGGATTGTTCGGAGAATTGATAAGGACCACCTTGGTTTTCTTTGTGATCGCCTTTTCAATGGAGGAAACATCAAGGGAAAAATCCGGCTTAGTCTTGACGATGACTCGCACGCCCTGGTGGTTGTCCAGATAGAAGTTGTACTCCGCAAAATAGGGCGAGGGAATAATGACTTCATCGCCGGGGTCAAGAAGAGTCTTCAGAACGACGTTCAGCCCCCCGCCGGCTCCGACGGTCATCACGACGTCATCGGCGCCGAAGGTTTGGGCGTTGTTCCTGCTCAAGTACTCCGCCACCGCCTTCCTTGATTCCGCAAGCCCGGCATTAGGCATGTAGCTGTGAAGGCCCGGTCTCCGGTCCCCCGCAAGTTCCTTTATGAGCTCTTTGAATTTGGCAGGCGGTTCCAGATTGGGATTTCCCAGACTGAAATCGAAAACGTTCTCCGCCCCGAACTTCGCTTTCCTCGCAATCCCTTCCTCGAACATCTTTCTTATCCAGGAAGACATTCCAATGGATGCCTGAACTTTAGCCGCAATCGCCATCTGTTTTTCCTCCGCAATATAATTTTTTAATTTAGCCGTTTTTCGCTTGTTTGTAAATGAAATCCGCCAAAACCAGGCACACGGCACACCGTGCAGGCCGGGTCGAGGCATGGTAGGTCCCAAACGACACAAAACCGCAGAATCTCGAACAAGAAATATCGAATGTCGAAGTGACTCCTTCTTAATTCTGCGGTCCCTTGTTCAATATTCAATATTCAATATCCCCAGCCTCCTGTGCCCTACGCCTTGTGCCGTGCGCCAAATATCTCTTCCCTCGGGAGGCAGGTTACGTTAGAATATTGAACCAAAGCGCCTGAATGGGCGAGATTTTTTCCGAAGGGGCTCTTACACCTGCCAGGGCAACTTTTTCACTATGGTAACTCCAAGAAGAAAAACACGACAAATCCAAATCGGACGCATTCCCGTGGGCGGAGACGCTCCCATCGCCGTCCAGTCCATGACCAACACCGACACCAGGGATGTGACTTCCACGGTCGAGCAGATCATGCAGCTCTGCGATGCGGGATGTGACATTGTCCGCCTTGCCGTCCCTGATCTTGAGGCCGCCCGGGCTCTTCGCAGCATAAAGGCCGGGGTGACGGTTCCTCTCATTGCGGATATCCACTTCGATCACCGTTTGGCCCTTGCCGCGCTGGATGCGGGTGCGGACGGACTCAGGATTAATCCGGGAAACATCGGCGGAAGAAGGGCCGTTGAGAAAGTGGTTGAGAGAGCCGGAATCCGGGGTGTGCCTATTCGTATCGGAGTGAATGCAGGTTCGCTTTCCAACGAGATCCTGAAGAAGTACGGTCATCCCACTCCTGAGGCGATGGTGGAGAGCGCGGTTGAGCATATCCGGCTCTTTGAAGAGCTGGGATTCGACAAGATCAAGATCTCTCTCAAGTCTTCCAACGTCCTGACCACCATCGCAGCCTACGAACAGCTGAGCGAACGGGTCGATTACCCTCTGCACCTCGGCGTCACCGAAGCAGGCACGCTCATTGCGGGTACGGTCAAGAATGCCTTGGGCATCGGAATCCTTCTTTTCAAGGGCATCGGCGACACCCTCCGGGTTTCCCTTTCCAGGCCGCCCGTGGAGGAAGTCAGGGTGGCTTACGAGATTCTCCGTGCCCTGGATCTTAGGCACAGGGGTCCTGAGATCATATCGTGCCCAACCTGCGGCAGATGCGAAATCGACCTGTTCAAACTCGTGGGCGAAGTGGAGCAAGCTCTCTCCGGAGTACGATCCTCCCCCAAGGTAGCGGTCATGGGTTGCGTCGTAAATGGGCCCGGAGAAGCGAGGGAAGCGGATGTGGGCGTTGCAGGAGGCCGAAGGCAGGGCGTCCTCTTCAGGAGGGGAGAGATGGTAAGAAAGGTGCCTGAAGCCGATCTTGCCAGGGTGCTGATCGAAGAAGTGATGAAAATAGTGGATGATTGTTGAGGAGACTATGCTTTACTCAAAGTATTTTTTGCCCACCATCAAGGAGATCCCTTCAGACGCGGAAGTGATCAGCCATCAATACATGCTCAGAGCCGGAATGATCAGGAAACTGACTTCGGGGATCTACACCTTTCTGCCTGTAGGGCTAAAGGCGATTCGCAAGGTTGAGAACATCATCAGGGAGGAAATGAATCGATCCGGCGGCATTGAAGTCCTCATGCCGGCCGTACAACCCGCAGAACTCTGGCAGGAGAGCGGACGATGGGACTTCTACGGCAAGGAACTCCTGAGATTCAAGGACCGTCACAACCATGAAGCCTGTTTGGCGCCCACCCATGAGGAAGTCATCACGGATATCGTTCGAAGAGAGATCCACTCCTACAAGCAACTCCCGGTGAATTTCTATCAGATTCAGTTCAAGTTCAGGGATGAGATAAGGCCCCGGTTCGGGGTCATGCGATGCCGGGAATTTATCATGAAAGACGGCTATACCTTTGACAGGGACGAGGCAGGTGCAGACAAAAGCTACGAAATCATGAGGCAGACCTACAGCCGGATATTCCAGCGATGCGGTCTCAAGTTCAAGATCGTCGAGGCGGATTCCGGAAGCATCGGCGGCAGTTATTCCCACGAGTTCATGGTCCTGGCCGATACGGGCGAGGATGAAATTGTGAATTGCAGGTCCTGCAGCTATGCCGCTAACCTTGAAAAAGCAGAGGTGAAAGTCCCGAAGGAAGCTCTTGGCATTACACCCGCGTTGGAGCCTCTGCAGGATGTTCAGACCCCGGATATACGGACGATCGACGAGCTCACCTCCTTCCTGAGCGTGGGCCCGGACCGGATTGTAAAGACCCTGATCTTCGTCTCCGACGGCACTGTGGTGGCCGCCCTTATCAGGGGGGATCACCAACTCAATGAAGTGAAGCTCAAGAATCTTCTGGGTGCGGACCGGCTTGAACTGGCAGATCCCGGCCTTGTGGCTGAAGTCACAGGCGCTCCTATGGGGTTTGCCGGTCCGATAGGGCTCAAAACCCGGATCATCGCCGACCACGCGATCAGCGAGATGGCCAACTTTGTCACCGGGGCAAACAGCGCGGATCTGCACTTCAGGAATGTGAACCTGAACAGGGACTTCACGGTGGATCAGTTCGCAGACCTTCGCGTGATCATGCCCGGAGATTCCTGCCCGAGATGTGGGGAAGAGTTGGAGTTCAAACGAGGCATCGAGGTCGGTCATGTTTTCAAACTAGGGACCAAATACAGTAAACCCCTGCGGGCTGCCTACCTCGACGAAGACGGGGAAGAAAAAGTCATAATAATGGGGACCTACGGCATTGGGGTGGCCAGGACCCTGGCTGCGGCTATCGAACAGAACCATGACGGGGATGGCATGATTCTCCCGATTCCCATTGCCCCCTTCGAAGTGATCGTCCTGCCCCTTCAGGTCCACGACGCAGGGGTCTCGGAAGCGGCCGAAACACTTTACAAGGACCTCCTGGGGCAGGGTCTGGACATGCTCATCGACGATCGAGACGTGAGGCCGGGAGTCAAATTCAAAGACGCGGACCTCCTTGGAATACCCGTGCGAATCAATGTGGGCGCCCGCAACCTGAAAAACGGTCATGTGGAAATGAAGCTCCGTGCTGAAGCCGAAAGCATTCTGATCCCTCTCCCTGAGGCTCCGAAGCGCATCATGGCAAAAGTGAAAGAGCTGTATGATCAGATTAAATGACATCACCTCGCAGCTTCTGAACTACCATCCCAAGGCCGACGTCAGCCTTGTGGAAAAGGCCTACGTATACTCGGCCAAAGTTCACCAGGGCCAGATCCGCCTCTCAGGGGAGCCCTATCTCTCCCACCCCCTTGAGGTGGCGCACATTCTTACTCGGATGAATATGGATGTGATCAGTGTCGTGGCCGGCCTTCTTCACGACACCATCGAGGACACGGGCACCGAGCTTTCGGAACTGGAGCGCCTATTCGGCAACGAGACGGCCAACATCGTAGACGGCGTGACCAAGATCAGCAAGATCCATTTCAGCACCCGGGAAGAGCAGCAGGCCGAGAACATGCGCAAGATGATTCTCGCTATGGCCACCGATATCCGGGTCATCATCGTCAAGCTTGCCGACCGTCTCCACAACATGCAGACCCTCGGCTACCACCCTCAGGAAAAACAGGAAAAAATCGCACGGGAAACACTCGATATCTATGCCCCACTTGCCGGAAGACTGGGCATATACTGGCTCAAATCCACCCTCGAGGACCTCTGTCTCTTCTACCTGGAACCTGAGATCTACGAGAAGATCAGATCGGAGCTCACGGAGAGACGGGAGATTCGCGAAAAATTCATTCGGGAAGTCATCGAAATCGTCGCCCAGAAGCTGAAGGAAGCGGGCATCAAGGCGACAATCAAGGGCCGGCAAAAACATCTCTACGGAGTCTACACCAAGATGAAGGAGCAAAACCTGAGTCCCAATCAGGTTTACGATATCCTCGCTTTTCGCGTCATTGTGGACACGGTGAAGGAGTGTTACGAGGTCCTCGGAATCATTCATGCCACCTGGAAGCCGGTGCCCGGGCGGTTCAAAGACTACATATCTCTGCCCAAGGCCAACATGTACCAGTCTCTCCATACCACGGTGGTCGGCCCCCTGGCTCAGAGGATGGAGGTGCAGATCCGGACCTGGGATATGGACAGGGTCGCAGAGGGAGGCATTGCCTCGCACTGGAAGTACAAGGAAGGGGCCGCCGCGAGCAAAGTGGATGAAAAGCAGTTTTCCTGGTTAAGGCAGCTCCTCGAATGGCAGAGGAGCCTCCAGGACCCCAAGGAGTTCATGGAGACGGTGCGCATGGACCTGTTCCCGAATGAGGTCTATGTCTTCACCCCGAAAGGAGAGGTCAAGGAATTCCCAAAGGGCGCAACGCCCGTGGATTTTGCTTACGGCATTCACTCCGCCGTGGGTGACCAGTGCATCGGGGCGCGAGTCAACGGCCGGATGGTGCCCTTGCGCTATCAACTGCGGAACGGAGATATCGTGGAGATCGTCACCTCCACGAGACACCATCCCAGCAAAGACTGGCTTGATTTTGTGCAGACGCCCCGGTCCCGAACCAAGATCCGGCAATGGATCATGCGTCAGGAAAGGGACCTGAGCATCAACCTGGGAAAGGAAATCCTGCAGAAGAGCCTGGAACAGGCGCGAATCCAAATCCCCAACCTTATGAAAAGCGACCAGGTCGGCGCGGTGGCCAAGGAGCTTTCCTTCCAGACCGCGGAAGATCTTTTTGCCAACCTGGGCTACGGCCGGGTTTCGGTGAAGCAGGTTATGGGCCGCCTGCGGCCCAAGGTGGACGCCCAGCCGGAGAGCAGGCCCGGCCTCGTCAGCAAGATGGTGTCCCGGATCAAAAGGAAGAAAAGCACCCTGGGCATAAAGGTCAAGGGATTGGACGACATGCTGGTCCGCTTTGCCAACTGCTGCCACCCTCTACCCGGAGAACAGGTGGTCGGATACCTGACACGGGGAAGGGGCGTGACCATCCATAAATCCGATTGCCGCCACCTTGCCAATTCCGAGCCCGAGCGGGTGGTCGAAGTGGTGTGGGAGCCTTCGGATCATGATGTGTACTTGGCGAAGGTAAGGGTGGTAACCACGGACAAGAAGGGAATCCTCGCCGACATCAGTGCGATCATGTCTCAGAGGGATGCGAACATCCTCCAGGCTGACATCCAGACGACCCCGGATAAAAAAGGAATCTCCCACTTCACCATTGAGGTGGAGAACTACCGGCAGCTCCAGGAGATTATGGGGGCCATCAAGAGGGTGAAGAATGTTCTTCTCGTTGAAAGAGTGTGATCAGGCCTTTGACACTAATCCGGAACGGATGCAGGACGTGCAGACCCTGAGCCGCACATTACGCCCGTCTTTGACGGTTCGTACCTTCTGGAGATTGGGATACCACCGCGTCTTGGTCTTGTTGTGAGCGTGGCTTACATTATATCCGATGGTGGGCTTTTTCCCACAGATGTCGCACACTTTAGCCATGATCGGCCTCCTTCGAGAGATGCAAACTCTATTATTTACTATTGAATACTTGAAATAGCAATCTTTTTTTCATGAAAACTCAAGACCAGGATGCAGCGATTCTTCACCCGAAACTCAATCGGGTTCCCCCACGGGTCCGGCGTATTCACCTGATGGGCGTCTGCGGCACGGGAATGGCCTCGCTGGCCGGCATGCTCAAGCACGAAGGATATTCGGTGACCGGCTCGGACCAGAATGTCTACCCTCCCATGAGCCTTTACCTGGAAAGCCTTTCCATTCCTGTTCTCCAGGGGTATCGATCCTCGAATCTCCATCCACCACCCGACCTGGTCATTGTGGGGAACGTGATCACAAAATTCAACCCGGAGGCCGTTGAGCTTTCGAGGCTGGGCATTGCGTACCTTTCCATGCCCCAGGCTCTGCAGGCTTTCGCCATGAAGGGCAAGAGATCGATCGTGATCGCCGGCACGCACGGAAAAACGACCACGACCGCCCTGGCCTCCTGGGTCCTTGAAGAAGCAGGGCTGGACCCCGGATTCCTGGTCGGCGGGATACCCCTCAACTTCGACAGCGGTTTCAGGCTCGGTCAGGGGTCCTACTTCGTCATCGAGGGAGACGAGTACGATACTGCCTTTTTTGATAAGGGTCCGAAATTCCTGCACTACTCGCCATGGATCGTCATTCTCACCAGCATTGAATTCGACCATGCCGACATCTACCGGGACCTGGACCATGTAAGGGAAAGTTTTCGAAAGCTCCTCCGCCTTATCCCGAAAGATGGGTGCCTCATCGCCAACCACGATGATCCCCTGATCGTGACCGAATCCAGGGAAGCGGCATGCCCGGTGATCTTCTACGGTCTTCAGGAGGGCTCGTCCTGGCGGGTTCGAAAAATGGATGTTGAACCTCTTGAAACTCGGCTGGAAATCTGCGGAGACCGCGGCAAAATCATGGATGTGAGAACTCCGCTGTACGGAAAGCACAATGTTTCCAACCTTCTTTCCGTTGTGGCCCTGGGGGATTTTCTCAACATCGAACTCTTCGGGCTCGGGGGAGCCCTGAAGACATTCAAGGGGGTGAAGCGCAGGCAGGAGATCAGGGGCGAAAGGAAAGGCGTCCTTGTTCTTGATGATTTCGCTCACCACCCCACGGCTGTCCGGGAAACGATCCGGGCAGTGAGGGAAAAATTTAGAGGGAAACGCCTCATCGCTGCTTTCGAGCCGCGATCCAACTCCAGCAGGCGCAAGACTTTCCAGCTCGACTATGTCTCTTCCTTTGATCTGGCGGATCTCGTCATGATCCCGGAGCCTCCCCTGATGGAAAAAATCCTGCCCGCCGAGAGGTTCTCCTCCGGAAAACTGGTGGACGACCTGAGAAAGCGCGGGCTGGAGGCTTTCTTCTTTCCGAGCGCCGAGAGTCTTCTGAAGGGAATGCTTCAGACGGTCCGTGAAGGAGATGTCGTGCTGATCATGTCGAACGGCTCCTTTGACAACCTGCCGGAGAAGCTGCTGAAAGCCTTAGAGAATTAGTGAGAATTGGGTTGCTGATTGCGGGAAAACGCCTGATCCTCTGGGACTGCGTCCCCATTCACGGGCTTCGATTTGACTTGAGTCATTGCTTGAAATGTGGATCCGAGGTTAGGAGGACAAGCGGTCTAAAGTAATCTCGGTAAAAACCTCTGTCGCGGGTCAAAAGACGATCGCACTGAACAGATCCAGAGAGTTTCTACCACGTACCGGGTCCGGCTCCAAAACGTCAATGAGCACATTGGTGTCGACCGCGGTGATCATACTTCGTCGCGTAATTCTGCTACAACTGCATCGGCGCTCCGACCCCGGCCAAATCGCCCAAAGATAGCTTCCAACTTATCCGCCGATTCGGCCTTGACCGCCACCAACTTTCCATTTTCAGCCTCGAAATCCAGCACGGTCCCAGGCGCGATCCCCAAACGATCCTAATAGCTTTGGGAATTGTCACCTGCCCTCGCTCGGCAACTTTTGCATGCATAGCAAATTCCTCTCAGAAAGTATGTAACAAGAATATGCTTTCATACTCTTAAAGGCTAACGAAAAGATGCTCGCTTTTCGGGGACGTCCGTGAGTTGCAAAAGAGTGTCTCACATCCGCTTCGCTCGGACGGCCCTGTCTCACTGCGGGTCTGGGTCCTTTTGGGATTGACAAGCAACGCCTTGGCGTGTACGATTTCGTTAGATCGTGTACGGAGCCCATGTCGTGGTTCGACTTGCAGCCGGTAGTAGTGCTCTGATTTTGCTGGCCAAATGCGGGTTGCTGGAAACCGTCTGTGACCTCTTCGAGATGACTGTCTCACCCGTCGTGAGCGCCGAGGTGGCCTCTGAATCCCTGGTGAAGCGCTATCCTGATGCTCTCTTGATCTCTGATCTTGTTTCCAAGGGAAAAATACGGATCAAGGCTCCACATCGAGTCAAGTTGGCACTGCCCTTATCTCTGCACAAAGGCGAAGAGGAGGCGCTGATGTTAGCACTAGAGGTAAAGGGGACACTCTTTGCAACGGACGACGGCAAGGCGATCAAGGCCGCCAGATTCCTGAGAGTTCCGTTTATCATTAGCCCCAAGATCGTCGTCGAAATGCTTCGATCGGAGAAAATCTCGCTCAAGAATGCCAGGGAGTCCCTTGAAAAGCTGGGAAAGATAGGTAGGTACTCGCCTGAAATCATCGCCGATGCATTAGCGCTGATCGTTATGGAGGAGAAAGATGGCAAAGCCCACAACGATAAGAATACCTGAAGACCTCTTGAAGGAGATTGATCAACTTGTTCAAGAGCTGAAGCTGGACCGTTCTGCATACTTGCGTGAGATTGTGTCAAAGGGATTCTCCATCGACAAGGAGGAACGGGCGCTCCAGAAGTATGTCAAAGGTGAGTTGAATTATATGGAGGTATGCCGGGAACTTGGTTGGAACCCTTGGGAGTTCTTGGAGCATCTGAAAGCAAGGAACTTGCATTTGAACGTTGATCTGGAAGATTGGCTGGATTCAGCGCAAATCTAGCCTTGGGGACGAAAGTTCGTGGCACGGAACACGCGACACGGAGCACGAAAGACGAATTCATTCACCGCCCGCTCTCCCCTTCGGCAAACTCAGGATTCGCTAGAAAGACAGAAAAAGAGAACTGAACCGCGAAGGCACGAAGAACGTGAAGAAAGATTATCTCACACGGAGCCCACAGAATGCGCAGAGAAAAAATTTCGATTAGCCACAGACCCCAGAAGGGGGCAAGCAGCACAGAGAAACAGGATCGTTTGCATGAGCAGTTTTATTCAACCGGAGGCGTTTTTGTGGCAGACGGGGAATGAGTATTTGAGCACCGGCGGGATCCGGAACTTAAAGGAAAAAAGAGTGGGAATACAAAGGAGAGCCCTTGAATTTAGGGATGCTCTGGACCGGGCGAAGTACCACAACCGGAACCACGACATCGTACGCGACATCGCTAATCATGCAAGAGGACCTGGGATCAGCATTGGAGAAAATGGTGTAGGAGGCACGGTTTGCTGAATATTTTCGTCGACGCCGACGCCTGCCCCGTGAAACAGGAAGTCTATCGAGTGGCTAAACGCTACAGGCTTAACGTCACTTTGGTAGCAGGGTCTTGGATGCGGTTCCCGGATGATGTCGAGATAACCCTCAAGGTCGTCGGCCAGGGCATGGATGCGGCTGATGACTGGATTGTCGAACACGTGGAGGCGAACGATATCGTCGTGACTGCGGACATACCGCTCGCGGCTCGGTGCGTTGACAGAAGAGCCTATGTGCTCGGACACACCGGGAAGCCATTTACGGAAGACAATATCGGCTCTGCGCTCGCGACTCGGAATTTGCTGTCTGAGTTGCGCGAGGGCGGAGAGGTCATAAGCGGACCTCCACCGTTTGACAAACGAGACCGTTCCCGCTTCCTTCAGGGGCTGGACAAGGCCGTCAACGAAATTCGTCGCAAGCAGACATGAAAATAAGGAGTTCCTCTTGGCCAGGATGCAACCGGAAGACATCGAATGTTTCAAGACGGCCACCGACGGCGAGAGGAGAGTTTTCAGGTTCCTGCGGGAGGCGGCAAGGCCGCATAAAGATTTTACCTGCTGGTACCAACCCGGTGTCGGTTCTTCCGGAAAAGAAGTCGATTTCATCCTTTTCGGAAAAAACTTCGGCCTCCTTGTCGTCGAGGTAAAAGACTGGTCGGCCCAACAAATCGTTTCCTACAATCCTCATCAGTTTACCCTCCTCGTTTCAGGGAAAGAGGAGAAGAAAACCAACCCTGACAAACAGGCCAAGGGTTATGTGAACACGCTGAAAGCATGGTTGAAGGAAATCCCCGAGTTTCTCTCCGATCATCCACGGTATCGAGGGGAATTGAAGATCCCCATCGGCAGGATGCTGGCATTCCCCAACATCTCCAGGGCTGAATATGCCGAGACCAACTTCAAGTGGTTGATCGAGTCGGAGAGAGCCTTGTTCAGAGAGGATCTCGATCCTGCGGGAGAAATCCTTCTTGATGCCTCCGGCCGCAAGTTTCAGCAGAAGATTTCCAGAGTCTTTCCTTTCCCGTTTGCTGGGCTCACCCCCAAGGAGACGGAAAAGCTGGGGTTCACTTTGTGGCCGGAGGGAAAGATCGACCTGCCTCCCAGACGGGGCGAGGGTAAAGGCAGGTTTCTGAAAGAAGTGTCCGCCCTCGATGAGGCTCAGGCCAGGCTGTCTCTGCGGCTCGGGTTCGGGCACCATATCATCAAGGGCCCTCCCGGAAGCGGCAAGACGCTCGTGCTGGTGCACCGCTGTTGTCATCTGTACCGATACCAGCCTGAAGTGAAAGACATCCTCCTCGTATGTTTCAACATCGCCCTGGTGAGCTATCTTCGAAGACTGGTGCAGGAAAAGGACATAGGGACAGGAGAAGACGGGGTTCGCGTTTTTCACTTCTATGAGCTGTGCGCAAAGGTGCTCGGAGAAAAGATCAGGTTTGAGAACGAAAGCGAGGAGTACTATCAGCTGGTCCTTCAGGAAACCCGAGACAGGATAGAGCATGGTCGCAGCCGTTTGGGCCTGTTCGACGCGGTATTGATTGACGAAGGCCAGGATTTCAATGACGACATGCTGAGAACGCTTCTCTCGTTGCTGAGGCCGGGTGGACAGCTGGTCATAAGCCTGGACTCCTACCAGGACCTTTACATGAGGCGGCCCTCGTGGAAATCCCTTGGTATAAACGCCGGCGGTCGAACTCACTATCTCAAGATGGTGTACCGGAACACGAAGCAGATCTTTGAATTCACGCAGCGCTTCATAGGCCGGGAGAGCAAGGTGGACCATCAACTTGCCCTTCTTCCCGAGGACACCGCCCTGCACGGTATCGCCCCTGAGATCCTGAAATTCCAGGATGCGCACGACCTCGAGGAGTTTGTGGTCAAGGATTTGAAGGATTGTGTCAATCGGGCTGATTACAAGAGATCTGAGATAGCCATCATATACGACGACAAGGTCTACTTTTCCGACAGGTTTTCCTATGATAACCGGGCACTGCCGATGCGTCTTCTCAGGAGCCTGGAAGATTCGGGCATCCCTACGACCTGGGTCTCCCAGGATGTTCGGTCCAAGGAGATGTACGACGTTACGACCGACCGGGTATCTCTCATAAGCATTCACAGTTCCAAGGGCCTGGACTTTGACCTGGTGTACCTGGTGGGGCTGGATCACATCCATGGGGCCGAGGAAACGAGGCAAAGCCTGATTTCTCTCGTTTATGTGGCCATAACAAGGGCAAAGTATCGGCTGGTCATCCCCTTTGTTGAGGAAACGGATTTGATCCGGAGAATAAAAGACTGCCGGCGGGAGGCTATCCAATGAAAGTCCACCTGAAGAAAGCCCTGGATTTCGATTTCCCCGGTCATACGTTGCGCGACTTGACCAATGCCCTGGTCAGGAATTACGGCCCGGGCGTGAAAAAGGCCATCCTGGACCAGGAAGGAGAGATCGACATGCAGTTGCGGGTCGTGGTCAACCGATCCCGGTATCTGTCGTACGGTGAGCGTATGGACAGTCCTCTCCATGATGGAGATACTCTTCATTTGATGACCGCGGGGTGAGGCTGATACGCGCGGTCAGTTAGACCGCGCCGAATATCCTGTGGTTTCATCCGGGGGAAAGAGGTGGCCGAGCAGATTCCGAAGACCCCGTCAGCTTCCGTGATCACCACGACACCGCGTTTCAATGCTCTCGATGCCCATCGAGGGCTGATCATGGTTTTGATGGCCGTCGATCACGCCAGCTACTTCATCGCCCGGGTCCATTCTGCGGAATTTTGGGGCGTCAGGCTCCCGGTCTATCCGAATGCATCGTGGTTCTGGACGCGCTGGCTCACACACCTCTGCGCGCCGGGTTTCTTTCTGCTGATGGGAATCGGCATGGTCTTGTTTGCGATCTCCCGTCAAAAGGCCGGATGGAGCGAGAATCGGATCACGAAATCCTTTGCCGTCCGAGGCCTTTTTCTGATCCTGCTTCAATTTTTCGTTGAAAACCCGGCCTGGAGTCTCGGTGACAAGTTCGCGGCCTCCGGCGCCATGACATTCAGAGGCGGGGTGCCGGGTACCGGCAGCGGGGAAGACTTGTATTTCGGGGTCCTGTTCGCACTGGGCGGAGCCATGATCTTTTGGGCCTTCGTGCGCAGAGCCTCTCCGCCGCTCATCGCCCTGATCAGCCTGGCTGCCGTCCTTGCGACACAGGTGGCGACCCCCGATCGCAATCACGTTTCATTCCCCTATTCACTCCTCATGAGGATACTGATCATCCCCGGGTACACGAACGGCTGGACCGTCTTCTACCCCGTAATACCATGGCTGGGCGTTACCGGAATGGGGCTATTCTTCGGACGATTGTTGCATCGGGAGCCGCTCAGGGCCGGGCGGATCGCGGCATGGACTGCGGTGGGTTGTCTGATCCTTTTCAGCGTTGTCAGAAGCATCGGGGCTTTCGGAAACCTGAACGGCGTGCCGCCTGGATGGATGGGTTTCCTCAACGTGGTGAAATATCCGCCGAGCCTTTCATTTCTGGCTGTTACACTGGGGATCAACTTCTTGCTGATAGCCGTTTGGATGCGGATTAAGTCAAGGCTTCAGAGCCGATTTCACCCGCTCCTGGTATTCGGCCGGGCGCCGCTGTTCTTCTACCTGCTCCACCTGTGGCTTTTCAACCTCCTCGGGCTTCTTTTTGCCAAAGGCAGCAGTCTGCCTATGATGTACCTGGTCTGGCTCCTGGGGCTTGCCATCCTATACCCGCTCTGCTTGCGGTACGGCCGCTTCAAAAACCGCAAGCCGGTGACCTCCCTTTGGCGATTCCTTTAAAAATCCAGGCCCTCTCTTGCATTGTTTATCGGTCCCGTCCCAAGGCCGCAAGCTGTTGACCGGATCGGTCAGAGTGGGTATCTGCATTTTCTTTGACTGACAAGGGAAGATCTGCTATGAAATCCGTCAAACCGGATTTCATATGTTGTTCCTACGGGGCAGGCCCAAAATTTCTTCACAGATTGCCAGCCAGTTTCAAAGAGTTCAAGTTTCAGAGAGGAGGTATCCGAAGCAATGACTGAGTCCCCCTTGAAAGGTAAAACTGTTCTTGTGGTGGATGACGAGCCTGATGTCCTTGACACCGTGGCGGAGGAACTAGACATGTGCATGGTGGACAAGGCGCAGGACTACAACACGGCGGTACAGTATCTTGCGAGCTACACCTATGATATCGTCATCCTGGATATCATGGGGGTAAACGGTTTCGAGCTTCTTCAGAACTCGGTGGACAGAGGATTTCCCGCGGTGATGCTCACTGCCCATGCTCTGACGCCCGAAGCTTTAAAGAAGTCTATGAAGCTGGGCGCCGTATCCTTTCTGCCTAAGGACAAGATGAGCGAGCTCCGGTCTTTCCTGGAAGATGTCGTTCTTGGAGAAGGCAAACCGGTGTGGAAGAAATTCTTTGAGAAGCTGGGATCGTACTTCAACAAGCACTTTGGTCCCGACTGGGTTGAAAAGGATAAGTTTTTCAGAGAGTTCAAAGAAGAGGCATTGAAACGATCCTGATGCCGTTTGCCCCGTCGTCCCCTTCCATTTTTGACCTTCCCCGGGCCGACCAGAAATCGGAATTCCAGTTTCCCGTTTCGGCCTTAGCGGGAAATCGGGATTCTTGTTCCCGGATTCGATATAATCTATTGATCTCGCTCTTTAAATTGTTTGGAGTCCGCGATGCGCATCTCTTAAGAGACCGATTCGGAATTAAGAGTTCTGTAGCCTTTTTCGAACTCGGATAAAAATGTATATAGTATCATGCGCTTACGTTATGGCACCATTTTTGATCGATTGGATGGACGAGGAGATGGACTTTTTGCGAAGCCGTCGAGGCTGAGAAGAAAAATTGCAAATGGAGGAAAGAACGCGATGAGAAGGTTGCTTATGATCACCGTCATTTTGGGGCTCGTTCTTGCGATGGTTACGCTTACGACTTCGTGCTCAAAGAAGCATTTGAGAAGCGAGGAAGAAAGCAAAGGTATGGTAGGTTACAAGGCCGGAGCAGCGGGACAGAGGACAGGAGAGTCATCGGACCTCTCGGGCGGCACGTCGGCCGGTGCCGCGTCCGGGATGTCGGCGCTTGAGCAGGAAAGAGAACAGAAGCTCCGCACGGCGATGCAGGCCTTTGAATCGGAGAGCGTATATTTCGATTTCGACAAAGCCGACCTCTCACCGGATGCGCGGGCAGTTCTTGACAAGAAAGCAGGATGGCTGCGTTCCAACCCTCAGTATCATCTTCGCATCGAAGGACACTGTGACAACCGGGGAAGCAATGAATACAACGTAGCCCTCGGCGAAAGAAGAGCCGATGCGGCGATGAAGTATCTGGTTGCTCAGGGTATCCCGGCCAACCACCTCTCGACGATCAGCTATGGGGAGGAAAGACCGAAGTGCGCTCAGGAAACTGAAGCCTGTTGGGCGACGAACAGAAGGGATGATTTTAAGCTGTCTAAATAGCCGGGGAAGAGACCATCTTTCCGATGGTCTCTTCCAACTTGCAAAAGGAGACATTGATATTTGGGACGGCAATGACCCACGACTATCGCTTGGCCAGAGAAATGATGGTCAAGAACCAGCTTATTCCCCGTGGCATCTCCGACCCGGGCGTGCTTCGAGCTATGGAGAAAATTCACCGACACCTCTTTATTGAAGAAGCACTTGTCGGGGAAGCTTACAATGATCATCCCTTACCCATCGGGCACAAACAGACCATCTCTCAGCCCTACATCGTAGCCCTTATGACGGAAGCCCTTGAACTGACAGGCGGGGAAACAGTCCTGGAGATCGGAACAGGGAGCGGGTACCAGACGGCCATCCTGGCGGAGTTGTCAAAAACCGTTTTTACCATTGAAAGAATCGAGCCTCTTCTGCAAAGGAGCAGGAAGCTCCTCAGGAAACTGGGTTACACCAATGTCCGGTTCAAGGTCTCGGACGGGACTCAAGGATGGAAAGAGTACGCTCCTTACGACGCGATCATTGTGACGGCAGGAGCCCCCAAGGTGCCTCAGCCGCTCCTGGATCAACTCTCCGATGGGGGGCGTCTGGTTATTCCCATCGGGAATCGGCACAGCCAGGACTTGATGAGGGTCAAGAAGGCCAAGAATCGGTTCCTGGAAGAAAACCTTGGAGCTTGCAGGTTCGTGGATCTGATCGGGACACATGGGTGGAACGAATAAGGGCATGAGGAACCGGATACCCCTCACTTACCTCAAAAAACTCCAGCCGCTTTCTCTGCCCCTCTCCAGCCTGAAAGGCATAGGTCCGAAGCGGGCCGTCCACTTCGCCCAAAAGGGCATTCACACCGTGCTTGATCTCCTCTTCTTTACGCCGCTGCGTTACGAGGATCGCACTGCTTTGACTCCGATCAAGGATGCTGAGGAGGGAGTTCCCTCCCTGGTCCGGGGAAGCGTGGTATGCGGAGGCGAGGAGACCATTTCCCCCAGTCGAACCCGGATATTCAGGATTCTCATCCAGGACGGACAAGCGGGAATGGAACTGGTGTGGTTCAATTACAGGAAGGCCCATCTGTCGAGATTCACCGTCCCTGGCAAGGTGCTCCGTGCCTATGGCAGGGCGAGGCGAAATCGGGGACGGTTGCAGATGATCCATCCTGATGTCTGGATTCAGGAAAGCAAGAGCGATGACCTGGGGTTCTACCCCGTATACTCATCGGTTGCCGGGGTGTCTCCTCATCTGTTGCGCTCTCTCATCAGGAAAGCCCTGGCGGATCATCTGGATGCCATTTGCGATCCTGTGCCTGCCGAACTGACGGAGAGCCTCGGATTGCCTTCCCTCAACGAGTCTCTCCAGGGGGTTCATTTTCCCCCGAGAGATTCAGCGTTGTCCGACCTGGATCAACGTAAAACACCTGCTCACCGGAGGCTCCTTTTCGACCGCTTCTTTTTGGTCATGCTCGCCGTTGCCTCCCGCAGGGAGGCGAGAAAAAGAAACAGAGGGTTCGCCTGGTTCTGCCCGTCCGAGCTCGAGGGTGAACTTCTAAAGTCTTTCCCCTTCACCTTCACTTCCGACCAGAAAAAGGCCGTCCGCGACATCCTTCAAGATCTCGGAACAGGCCGGCCCATGAACCGTCTGCTCCTGGGAGACGTGGGATGCGGCAAAACCGCTGTCGCGGCCTTGGCTGCGTCCGTCGGGGTGCGCAACAGGGCTCAGATCGCTCTGTTGGCGCCCACTCAGGTTCTGGCGAATCAACACTTCGACTACTTCGGCTCCCTTCCCTGCCGGATGGGATTTCGCCACGTTCTGCTTACCGGTACCCTCAACAAAAGGGATAAGGAACGAGCTCACGAACGGATCCTTGACGGTTCGTACAATCTGGTGATAGGGACCCAGGCCCTGCTCCAGGAGGAAGTCCGGTTTCGGAATCTCGGCCTTGTCATCATCGACGAACAGCACCGTTTCGGCGTCAGAGAGCGCGCTCTCATGGACCTCAAGGGGAACAATCCCCATCAGCTGATTATGACGGCCACCCCCATTCCCAGAACGCTGGCGATGACGGTTTACGGAGACTTGGACATATCCATGATCAAGGAATTTCCGACCGGCCACAAGCCTGCGGTCACCCGTCTGGTGAGCGAAAGGGATAAGAGAAAAGTCTTCCTTTTTCTGAAAGAGCGCCTCGCTCTCGGCCAGAAGGCCTTTGTCATCTGCCCGGTCATTGAGGGATCTGAAGAAACGGACCTGAAGAACGCCACCGAAACGGCGGCGAAACTGGAGAGGCTGCTATCCCCTTCTTTCAGAGTCGGACTGATGCACGGCCGATTGCCTGACCCTGAAAAGGAATCAGTGATGAACGAATTTCGACAGGGCGCGGTCCAGGTGCTTGTGGGGACGACGATCGTGGAAGTGGGTGTGCATGTCCCTGCAGCCACGGTGATGATCATCGAGCATCCTGAGCGATTCGGCCTGGCTCAACTTCACCAGTTAAGGGGGCGAGTGGGAAGAGGCTCGGAAAGGGGAATCTGCGTGCTGATGCTCTCCGGGTCCCTGCCTGAGAGAGCCATGTCCCGATTGCAGATCATGGTCCAAACCCATGACGGGTTCGAAATCGCCCGGAAGGATCTTGAGCAGCGGGGTCAGGGCGAGCTTACCGGCACGAGGCAGGCCGGGCTGGGAGAGTTGGATCTATGCGAGATGATCCGGGAAGCCGATCTACTTCTTGAGGCAAGGGAGAAAGCCCACGCTTTGCTGGATTCAGACCCCGATCTCTCCGACCCCCGGCACCGCGAGCTGAAGACGTTCGTGGAGTCCATACTATCAAGACCCATTGATCTCTGAGAATGAGGAAAAATTGCAAAACCTTGCTTGACCCGCCCGGCCCTTTCGGATAAAAATATAAATTTACAATTTTTCTTTGATTTTTCGGGGGGAAGCCAATGCAGGAATTTCGTCGTATGGACCGTCTGCCTCCTTACATGTTCAAGGTGGTGGACAAACTCAAGGTGGAACTGAGGCGTCAGGGCGAAGACATCATTGACTTCGGAATGGGGAATCCCGACCTTCCGACGCCTAAGCACATTGTAGATAAGCTCGTTGAAGCGGCTGAGAAGCCTCACAACTACAGGTATTCGGCCTCGGCAGGGATCACCAAGCTGCGACACGCCATCGCCGACTGGTACAAAAGACGATGGTCCGTCGACATTGACCCCGAAGAAGAAGCGATCGTCACCATCGGGGCCAAGGAGGGGCTCTCTCACCTGGTGCTCGCTACAGTAAGCCCCGGCGACGTGGTATTTGCCCCGAACCCCACCTACCCTATACACCCCTACTCGGTCATCATTGCGGGCGGCGATCTACGGAGCATACCCATCGGGCCCGACAGGGATTTCTTCGAGGACCTGCTCGCCGCCACAAAGCAGACCTGGCCTTCACCCAAAATGCTCATCATTTCCTTCCCGCACAACCCAACGACGACCGTGGTGGATCGGACCTTCTTCGAGAAAATTGTCAACTTCTGTCGCGAACACAACATCGTCGTCATTCACGATTTTGCATACGCGGACCTCGTTTTTGACGACTACACCCCCACAAGTTTCCTTCAGATTCCGGGGGCCAAAGACATTGGGGTGGAGTTTTTCACCCTTTCCAAGAGCTACTCCATGCCCGGGTGGCGAGTCGGTTTTTGTGTGGGGAACCCACAGCTCATCGCCGCCCTGAGAAGGATTAAGAGCTATCTCGATTACGGCATATTTCAGCCGATTCAGATTGCCGCGATCATCGCCCTCAACGGTCCCGACGACTGTGTCAAGGAGATTGTCGAGATCTATCGCCAGCGCCGCGACGCCCTAGTCGATGGATTGAACCGCGCGGGCTGGCCGGTGGAAAAACCAAAGGGAACCATGTTCGTGTGGGCCAAGATTCCTGATCAGTACGTGAAAATGGGGTCCATCGAATTTGCCAAGATGCTCATGGTGAAGGCCAAGGTGGCTGTCTCTCCCGGTATCGGCTTCGGGGAATATGGAGATGATCATGTTCGATTCGCTTTGATAGAGAACCCCCACCGCACGGCTCAGGCGATAAGGGGGATAAAACAGGTGCTGTAAGGGAAAAACATGGATCGAGTAAACGTCGGCATCATCGGGTTTGGTACGGTCGGATCAGGAACGGTTGAAATCCTCATAAAGAACCGGGACATCATCACGAGCCGGGTGGGTTCTGAAATCGTCATCAAGAAGATCGCCGACCTGGATCTGGCCCGCGACAGGGGAGTCCGTGTGGACCCGAGTCTTCTGACCACCGATGCCAAGGAAATCTTACAGGACCGCGACATTCACATCGTCGTGGAGCTCATCGGAGGTCTCACCCATGCAAAGGACTACATCCTCGGAGCCATAGAAACAGGAAAGCACGTGGTCACCGCCAATAAGGCCCTTCTGGCGGAATACGGCCGGGTCATTTACGCAGCCGCTGAAAAACACGGGGTTAGTCTTGCTTTTGAGGCCAGCGTCGGCGGCGGCATCCCCGTGATACGCTCGCTGAGAGAAGGCCTTTCGGCGAATCGCATCAAGACCATTATGGGCATCCTCAACGGAACATCCAACTATATCCTCACACGGATGTCTCAGGAAGAGCTTCCCTATGAAAGAGCTGTGGAAGAGGCGATCAAGTTGGGTTACGCGGAGGACCCGCCAACCCTGGACGTAGACGGCACCGATGCGGCTCACAAGCTGGCAATTCTTGTTTCCATTGCTTATGGCGCACCGGTTTCGTTTAAGAAGATCTACCGGGAGGGAATTGACCGTATCACTCCCTACGATATCCGTTTTGCCGCCGAGTTCGGTTATTGTCTCAAGCTGCTGGCCATTTCGAGAGATCACGGCGACAGAATCGAGGCGAGGGTGCATCCGGCCATGGTTCCCCTCGACCACATCATGGCCAACGTGAACGGCGTGTACAACGCCATATACATGGAAGGCGATTTTGTGGGACCCAACCTTTACTACGGTTATGGAGCCGGCCCCAAGGCCACGGGAAGCGCGGTGGTCGCCGACCTGATCCATCTCGCCCGCCAACTCAGGTGCGGAGCCGGGAGTCTCATTCCTCCTCTGGCCCACGCCCGGCCCAGCCGGGAGGAGATCACGATTCAACCGATCGAAGAACTGCGCACCTCTTACTATTTCAGATGCTCCGCCGTCGATAGGCCCGGGGTGCTTTCCAAGATATCCGGCATCCTGGGGGAAAATGACATCAGCATTTACTCGGTGATGCAGAAGGGAAGAGAAGTTGACGGCTCCGTCCCCGTGGTCATGCTGACCCATGAAGCGAAAGAAAGCAGCGTCCGAAAAGCCCTGGCCCAAATGGAGCAACTGAATGTGCTCACGGACAAGACCCTGGCTATCAGGGTGGAGGATAGCAAGTGAACAGTATAAACAGTAAACAGTAAGCAGTGGTCAAAAGGAATGAGGCCCTGCCGGGGGGCGGTCTCTTCAGAGCCGCAACCATTTCTCCCGCGACCTGGACCCGGCGCCGAAAACTCAATGGGTTATGCTGGCAGCCCCACAGGATAACGTCTCCGATTGGCTCGGTGGTATGCGCCTGCTCAGGAAGAAATTTAAGAACCCTGGGGCGATTTAAAAAAAACAAGTTCTTTTCCGGTTGCGGACTTGTCAGAGACCGCCCCCCCGGCAGGGCATAAACTGGCCGTTCCGGACATTTTGGAGCCCATTAGGCGCTTTCATATGACCAAAACGAAATTTATAGTTCTGATCGGCGACGGCATGGCCGATTACCCCCTACAAGAATTGGGAGGAAAGACACCCCTCGAAGCGGCGAAAACGCCTCACATGGACCGCATTGCTTCCTGCCGAATAGGTCTCGCCAGGACGATTCCGCCTGGAATGGAACCAGGGAGCGACGTCGCGAACCTGTCCCTGCTGGGCTACGATCCCCGGCTGTATCACACTCGCAGGGCACCCTTTGAAGCGGCCAGCATGGGTGTGGAGCTGAAGTCCCGGGAGGTTGCCTTCCGGATGAACCTGGTCACCATCGACCGCCGATCCGATCGCGAAATCATCATGATCAGCCACAGCTCAGGGGACCTTCCTGCTGAAGAAGCCGCCCGGGTCGTCGGGCATCTGAAAGCGCGGCTCAAATACCCTTCAGTCACCTTGTACAGGGGCGTCGGCTACCGCCATCTCCTCGTATGGGAAGACGGACCTGAGAGCGCGGCAACCATTCCGCCTCACGACGTGCTGGGCCAAAACATGGCCTCGTACCTGAACGATTCCGCAGAAAATCCGGTCCCTGAGTTGATCAGGCTTTCCTGGCCCCTCCTCACGGATCATCCCGTCAATCTTGCCCGCCGCAGGCAAGGGCTTAACGAAGCCAATTCCATCTGGCTGTGGGGACAGGGAAAAGCGCCCCGGCTTCCCAAGTTCAGGGAGAAGTACGGATTGCAGGGAAAGGTGATCTCCGCTGTTGACCTCATAAGGGGCATCGGAATCTATGCGGGCTTCGGTCCTATCCTAGTACACGGGGCCACGGGCTATCTGAACACCAACTACCGGGGCAAAGCGGAAGCGGCCCTGAAGGGACTCGAGGACGTTGATTTCGTTTTCCTCCACGTTGAAGCTCCCGACGAGGCAGGCCATGCGGGAAATTACGAAGAAAAGATTGAAGCCATCGAGCGATTCGACGAGAAGGTGGTGGGAGTCGTGCTCGACGGTTTGAAACATTTTGGGGACTATCGGGTCATGGTGGCAAGCGACCATCTCACACCCATTGTCAGGAGAACCCACACGAGTGAGCCGACCCCATTTGCCTGGGCCACCAGGACGGAGTTGAACAGAACAAAAGCAGGGCATCCCTTTTCCGAAGCCGCCGGCGGCCGGAGCGGCTTGGTGATCGAGGAGGGACACGAGTTGATGGACCGTTTTATTTTTGATGCCCAAGAACCGTGCCCATTTTGACACGGAGCCGGCTTTTCAATATTTTTCTCATCGTCACAACATACCCACTGGGGAAGGAGATGCACACATGAATATTTTGTTTTTCGGTCCCAACGGCAGCGGCAAAGGTACCCAGGGTGCCATTGTGAAAGAAAAATTCAATTTGCCTCACATCGAGACGGGCGTCATTTTCAGGGACAACATCTCTCGAGGCACAGCGCTCGGCAAGGACGCAAAGGGATACATCAATCGCGGCGAGCTGGTGCCCGACAGCATCACTATTCCCATGATCCTCGACCGCATCAAAGAGGATGATTGCAGGAATGGTTGGCTCCTGGACGGGTTCCCGAGAAACCTTGCCCAGGCTGAAGCCCTCGACGCAGCGCTCAAGAAGGAAGGCATCAAGCTGGACATCGTCATCGAGATCATCCTGGATAGAGATACCGCCAAGAAACGCATTATGGGCCGACGTCTGTGCGTGAACGACAACAACCACCCCAACAACATTTACATCGAGGCGATCAAACCCAAAGGCAACAAGTGCAGGGTATGCGGAGGGGACCTCAAGACCCGGTCGGATGACCAGGATGAAGCCGCGATCGATAAGCGACACAATATTTACTACGACGACAAGACCGGCACCATGGCCGCCATCATTTACTTCAAGAACCTTTCAGCCAGAAACAAGGGCGTGCCTAAGATCATCGAACTGGACGGACGGCCGGGAGTCAAGGAAGTGTCCGAGGAACTCCTGGGCAAACTGCAGCAGTAGAGGGGGAGTTCGGGGGGATTTTAGTGAGGGGTCCTTTCTCCTCCTGAACCAGGGGAAGCGTTAGGATGAAACATGCAGACTGGATAAGAACCGAGTTTCGGTCCCTGAGCGCTTCTCACGGCTTCCTCTTCACTCCTTCGGAAGAAATCGAAAGCCGCATCGCCAGGCTGAGGAACCGGATGAACGAGGAGGGCGTGGAAGCCCTGCTCGTGGCGCAGAAAACGGACTGCTTCTACCTGTCAGGGACCTCACAGGATGCCTTGCTCTACCTGCCCTTGCACAACGAACCCCTTCTGCTGGTGAAGAGGGAACTGGAGCGGGCCGGAGTCGAATCTCCCCTGCCCGTGGTCAAGGATTGGTTATCCATCCGTCTTCTTCCTTCCCTGATTCAGGAACACACGGGCAAGCTTCCCGAAGTCCTCGGCCTGGAAATGGATGTGCTTCCGGCAAAAGAATACCTTCGCCTTGTCTCTCTTTTTCCGAAAGCGCGGTTTGTGGATGCATCGGAAATGATCAGGCGGGTTCGCGCGGTTAAGTCTTCCTACGAAATCAGTCTCATGAGAAAAGCGGGAGAAATCGGACGAAAGGTCTACCGCAGAGGAAAAGAGCTGCTTAAAGAGGGAATGACGGAGATCGAATTCGGGGGGATCCTCGAGGCAGAGGCAAAGACTTGCGGTCATGAAGGGCTTCTCCGTGTAAGGTCCTATAACTATGAAGCTTACACGTGGCATGTGCTGAGCGGCGTCACGGGCGGCATCGTCAGTCAGTCCGATTCCCCGATGGGCGGTCTGGGGCTTTCCCCTGCCTTTCCTGTCGGGGCGAGCTTGAAGGTCATGAGGGCTCATGAGCCGATCCTTGTAGACTTCGGCATCTGCTACCATGGGTATCAGGTGGACGAGACTCGCATGTTTGTCATAGGAAGGTTGCCAAAAAAATTCGTGGACGCCTACAACGCCTGCAAGGCCATTCATGATGCTGTGCTCGATGAGACACGACCGGGAGTCGATTGCGAGCAGATTTTCATGAACACCCTTGATCTAGCGGGGAAACTGGGCTATCGAGAAAGCTATCTCGGTCCTTCCGGTCTTCAGACCCGCTTCGTCGGCCATGGCATCGGATTGGAACTCAACGAATTTCCTTTCCTGGCCCAGGGCCAAGCCTATCCTCTGAAAGAAGGCATGACCTTTGCCGTGGAGCCAAAAATCGTTTTTCCCGGTGAAGGTTCGGTAGGGATCGAGAATACCGTGGTCGTCACCAAATACGGCTGCGAGATGCTCACTCCCCTGGAGCAGGAGATTTTTGAGGTGATGCAGGAGTAAAACATGTGGATCGCTATTCTGCTGATTGTCTTAGCAGCGATAAGTATCCTGGTTTTCCGGACCAGACAAAGGAAAAGTCCGGCCAACGATACCTATGTCTGTGACGTTTGCGGCCAAAAGGAATGTGTCTGCCACAGGGAAGAACGCGGCATGTGATAAAAGCTGAAGAACGTTAACGGCTGCCCGGCACGGCTGCGCACTCGCCCGTCGCGGAAATCGCGGCACCGTCCCAACCGAACCTTCGAGCATCATCTGAAAAGGCCCCTCTGCCTTTCATCTTCCTGCGGAAGAGAATCAACCTTTTCCTCCGCCCGAGGCTTGATCCGGCCTTTAAGGAAATAGCGTTCAAAGAGCCTGTTGAAATCCGTCCAGTTCCCTTCCTGCCTGTCCCTGTCCATGAAACGCCTGAGTCCGTTCATCTTAGCGTCCAGATCGTCGATCAGATGAAGAGCGAAGGCCTCCAGGAATTTGGGCCTCTTGGGAGAGCCGAACTCATATTCGCCGTGGTGACTGAGGATCAGATGCTTGAGCCGCAGACTGATCTCTTCGGGAAAACCATTCAGCTCCGCCAGCTTCTCATCCACCATGGCGACCCCAAGGGTCAGGTGGCCGATCAGCCTTCCCTCGTCCGTGTAGTCGATAAGGCCGCCGAACTTAATCTCCCTCACCTTCCCTATGTCATGCAGAAAAGCGCCTGCGAGGAGAAAATCTCCGTCCAGGTCAGGGTAATGCTCCGCAACAATCCGGGCCATCCTGCAGACGGATAGGGTATGTTCAAGCAGGCCGCCGATATAGCTGTGATGAAAACTCTTGGCAGCAGGCGCTTTCTTGAAAAGAGCGATGAACCGGCGGTCAGCGAGGAATTTTTCCACCAGGGTTCTGATCTGAGGCTGCCCAATCTCTCTCAATATTTCCCTCAGCTGAGCCATCATTTTGGTCACATCCTCTTTCGTGACCTCTATAAAGATAGAGGGTTCTTCGATGCCCTCGACAGGCTTCACTTCCGTGAGCGTCAGCTGGAGCTGACCGCGATAGAGACTCGCGTTACCCTCTATGTTCACGATGTCTCCCTCGTTGAAGAGACGGGTCAGTTCGTCAGCCCTCTCCCACACCCTCGCCTCCAGATCCCCGGTCCGATCCGAAAGGGTGATACTGAGAAAAGGGTCTCCCTTCTTGGTCGACCCCATCCGCTTTGCCTTGACCAGATACAGGCCGCGCACCTGATCGTCTCCCTTGATGTCGCGGATCCAATAATGATGAGGAGACTCTTCGTTCATGACCTTTATCCCCAGTTCCTTCTGCGAGGTTTATCCCTGCTGCTAACTCAGGCTTTGGCCGTCACTCACATACCGTGCGCGCCGGCCGAGGGGAGTCTCTGAAGATCCGTCTCCGGTTGGCAGTTCTCCCTTGACTTCAGCCCAAGACTTAGGCCCTTTCCTGCGACTCTCGGACCGGATGGCATGGAATTTCTCCCGATCTGCGAAAGAAGCTGCAGTCCAAGACCCTAGTCCTCGAAATTCCCTTTCGGCCCCTTGTCCCCATGCAGTTTGGATGCCCTCTCCTTGATCTTTTCCCGGGTCCACTGGCCGGGATCTTCGATTCTCTCAGCCTTGGGACCCACCTCAAAGGTGCCTGCCTTCAGGATCGTGTCGATGGCAATGGGGGCTGTATCTTTGGCATTGAAAACATCCGTCAGAAACTCGTAGACGAAATCTTCGACGCCTTTGCACATCCGGTCCCTGATTTCCCTGGGCATGGACAGGAGCTTGTTCTCAAAGGGCAGGTTGAGTTTCTTATAATCCCCGGCCTTGAGACCCTTGGATTTTGCATAGGTTGCCATCTCTCCCCAGAGCTCATCCGTAACCCCATGCTCGGAGACTTTGATGAATTCCCCGTTTTCATCCAGGAAGGCATTCCCGTAATCATTGACCTTGACGCCCCAAGTAATCATTTGCAGGGCCGTGGCCACGTTTGCCTTGGTGGTGCGGGTTTCCTGCGCGATCCGTCGAAGCCTTTCAGAACTGTTGCCCGAGGTGCCGTGCTGGGCCCCCGATACCTTGTACTTTGCCAGGGCATGGTGGATTTTCTTGGTGAGATCCACCTGAATCCCCGCGTCGTTCGCCTCGATTCCATGCGTGGTGCCGTTATTCAGGGCGATCCAGTCCGGGAAAATGCCGTGGGCATTGAGTCCCTCGATCAGAAACAGGGCTTCTTCTACAGTAGAAAGGCCCTCTTTGCCTTTAATTTCTCCCACCTCCGTCTCATAGCCGGCCCACGGTGGAATGAAAGGGTGAATCGCGATGTTGGCGAGAAGATTCCGGTCGTCCGGGAGATGGGACGCATCTATCGCGATGGATGTGATACCTGCCTCAAACATGGTCGGGATTTCAGTCTTCGCATCTTCCAGGTCTTTCTCACTCTTGATTCCGTAATGATCGGCATGCACGGCAACGGGAATGGTGATCCCCATTTCGTTGCACAAAGCGTCGACCTGTCTTGCTATGTTCCAGTAATTCACCGCGCAATAGGCGTTCCTGCCTCCTTCGGACTTGGCGATCTCGATGATGACGGCTGCGTTCGCTTTCTGCGCCGCCGCAAGCGCCCCCCGGATGACGAGATGATTCCTTCCGTTGGCGGCAATGGTCATGGCTTTTCCCTTGCCCAGCATTGCCCGATCGATCACCTTCCCGCTCACGAGTAACGCCCTGGAGTGGGGGAACAGTTTCGCCACATTAGGCGGACGACCGATCTCCAACGCCTTTTCAAAATCCGGTCTTTGACTTGACATGTCTGTCTCCTTTCCATGGCCTGTGTTTCGCCAGTCCGGGTTAAAGACGGGACGAATCCAAAGAGTTTGGCCTGTCGTGATGCCTTCGTCCCTTCCGACAAAAAAACTGAAGTGAGCACGCAGCCTCACCACCCTTCTGCACCGTACATGATACGGGGGGTGAGGGGGCGCAACCGTCGGTACTATTTTGAGGCGATCATATCAATGCTGCCTGGTCCCGTCAATGGAAACACGGGATCCCGAAAGCGACGATCCGCGCAGGGGTAAACCACTCGACAGGGGCAAGAAATCGTAACAGGCCCCTTCGAGCTCATTTCCGAGCGACGGCCGCCGAACGACGTGCTGGTCCGGCTGAGGGGGTAGTCTCTGACGAGTCCGCAACCGGAAAAAGACTTGTCTTTTTTAACCGCCCCGAGGTCCTTAAATTTCTCCCTGAGTAGGCGCTTCGCGCAGAGTAAACCGGAGGCGGAATCCTTTGGGGCTACCACCATAACCCACTGAGTTTTCGGCGCCGGTTGCAGGTCACGGGAGAAATGGTTGCGGCTCTGTAGAGACTACCCCCGACCGGGCCTGACATCGCACTCTTCCGCAACTTGCGAAGGAGGAGCAGGCTGAGACCATGAGATTCTGAGCTTGTCGGAAAAATCTGGGAAGGCAAAATCGCCTTTGCAAAGGATTGCCCGACAGGCTATCCTCTTTGCAATGCGTGTGACTTACTTGATTTGGGGAGGCCAGTTCAACAGTGCCAGATTTTGTTTACTCGAACATAGACAAGGAGATGAAGGTCTACGGATACGACGGTGTTGTCAAAAGCCACTGCCGCATGTGCCACGGCGGCTGCGGCGTCCTGGTCTACACCAGAGAAGGAAGGGCCGTTAAAATAGCCGGGGATCCCGAATGCCCCATCAATCACGGGACCCTGTGCAGCAAAGGCCTTGCTTCAATCCAGCTCGCTTACCATCCCGACCGGCTCACTCATCCCGTGCGAAGAGTGGGCAGGAAAGGAAGCGGACGGTGGGAGCGCATCTCCTGGGATGAAGCTCTGGACACCCTTGCAGAAAGGATCCTCCATTTCAAGGAGCATTTCGGCGCTGAATCTATTGTTCTTGGCTATGGCACAGGAAGAGAAAACGAGGCGGTCATTTACCGGTTCGCCAATCTCCTGGGAACCCCGAATGTGCTCACCGCAGGCCACTTTTGCTACGGCCCCCGCATCGCCACATCCATCATTACCTGCGGCACTAACCCTATTGTGGACTATGCGAACGGCCCCAAGTGCATCATGGTCTGGGGGAACAACATCGTCATCAGCAACCCTGACGAATACAAAGGCGAACCTTTTTCCGTGGCCCTGAACAAGGGAGCCAAGCTCATTGCCGTAGATCCGCGATTGACCCGCATTGCGGCCAGAGCGGACATCTGGCTTCAGCTCAGGCCCGGCACGGACGCAGCTCTCGCCTTCGGCATGCTCAATGTCATCGTGAACGAAGGGCTTTACGACTCTGACTTTGCAGCAAACCACGTCCATGGATGGGACCCCTTTGTAGAACGCGTCAAGGAATATCCATTGGAAAGGGTCGAGCGTATCACATGGGTGCCTGAAGAAAAAATCCGGCAGGCCGCGCGGCTCTTTGCCGGCACCAAGCCTGCCGGCATTCAGTGGGGAGTCGCCATAGAACAGCAGATCAACTGCGCGGACAACGACCGTTTGCTCATAGCTCTCATGGGCATCACAGGAAACCTGGATGTTTCGGGCGGACAGGTCCTTTTCCGGCAACCGCGTATCAGGAATGTGGGCCATTTCGGTGCCCACAGAATGCTCCCTGACGTCCAGCGCGAGAAGCGACTTGGAGGAGATCGGTTTAAGCTGGCCGGCAATTTTGCCATCATAAACCCGAAATGCGTGTGGGACGCCATCCTTGAGGAAGAGCCTTATCCGGTGAAGATGCTTTTCTTCATCAGCTCCAATCCCCTTCTCACTCGCGCTAACGCGAGGTACGTTTACAAGGCACTGGACAAAGTGGAGTTTATGGCTGTCTCCGATTTTTTCATCACTCCCACGGCCGAGCTGGCAGACATTGTTGTCCCTACGGCCACATGGCTCGAGATGGACTACATCGGGGATTTCTGGAAGCGACATGGTTATCTCCTCCCAAGGAGAAAGGTGATTCAGGTCGGCGAATGTCGATCGGACCATGAAATGCTCAACGACCTGGCCCACCGCGTCGGACAGGGGGAACACTGGTGGGACCGTTTTGAGCAGGCCCTGGACTGGATTCTCGAGCCCATGGGCATTACCTTTCAGGATTTCAAGAAAATGGACTGCATTCATGGAGAAGTGAGTCATCAGAAATATGAGAAACAAGGGTTTTCCACTCCTTCTCGTAAGCTCGAGCTTTACTCCACTGTCCTGGAAAACTGGGGGTATGACCCTCTGCCGCGATTCCGCGAGCCTATCGGAGAGCCCTTACAGTACTCCCGAACTTTACGAAGAATACCCTTACATCCTAATCACGGGAAGGAGAATTCCAGGCTTTTTCCATTCCGAAAACCGCCAACTTCCCTGGATTCGAGAGCTTCACAGGGACCCGATCGTGGAAATCCATCCCGATGCGGCTGCCGAGGAAGGGATCCGCGAAGGCGATTGGGTGATCATCGAATCCCCGCGAGGTAAGGTAAGACAAAGAGCCAAGCTTTTTCGGGTATCCATCCGAGAGTGGTATCGGCGGAGCACGGGTGGTGGTTCCCGGAAAACAAGGACCCGGGCCATGGGTGGGATGAATCGAATATCAATATTCTGACGGATAACTCCTTTGAGAATTGCGACCCTGCCATGGGCGCCACCCATGTGAGGACTCTTCTCTGCAAGATTTATCCGGAGAAGGACCGCGAAGCGGGATCATAAGGGAGTCGGGGATCTGAAGAGACCTCTCCAAAAAGCGGCTTGAGGACTTGCGTCATCAACTTCTCCGCCTCTTGCTGGGAAATTCCATTTGCCGCCCCCATGGGAAGGTCTCTGAGGAGTCTGCAACTGGAAATGGACCCAAAGCTTCTAATCGCCCCCGAGTCCTGAAGTCATTTTATGAGTAGGCGCATCACGCCAGGCTAATCGGAGACGTGATCCTTTGGGGCTGCCACCACGACCCACTGACTTTTCGGCGCCGGTTGACGCCCCAGAAAAAGTGGTTGCGGCTCAGAAGAGACCTCCCCACAGGGGCGGCTTTAGAAAAAACCTTGCCTGCGGCCCAAGGACGCATTGGGAGGATTAGCATGAATCAGTTCGCATTGAGCATCGATCATGAACTTTGCTGGGGGTGTAGAACCTGCGAAGTAGCGTGCAAACAGGAAATGAACACCAGTGAAGGTGTTCGGCTTATCAGCATAGAAGAAAACGGTCCGAAGGAAGTGGAGGGCAACTTACAATTTACCTATCACGTGAAGGTTTGCCGCCACTGCGAAGTCCCTCCCTGCGCAGAGGCATGTCCCGAGCATGCCATATCCAAGAGGCACGACGGCATCGTTGTTATGGACTACGAGCGGTGCACCGGTTGCATGACCTGTGTCGACGAATGCCCGTATGGAGCGATCGCTTTTGACATGATCAAAGGGATCGCCCAGAAATGCAATCTCTGCCATCACCGTGTTGATAAAGGGCTCCTGCCCGCATGCGCAGACAACGTCTGTCTGGCCCACTGCATCGACCTGAAAGGGAGAGTTCCCAATGGCTGATTACGACATGCCGTCTTGCTTCATATTCGTTGACAAAGAGGGGAAATGGTTCCACAAGGGTATGGAGATGGTCCGCAGAGAGATCATTCGATTTTTCTGCGAACACCTTGAAGTGGACGCTTCAGGCCGCTATGTGATCAATTTAGACGAAGAACAGTGTTACATTGAGGTGGAGGATACTCCTTTCGTGGTTCGGACGGTCCAATTTGAGGAAACCGGAGGGAGGAAGACATTTCTCCTCTCGCTCAATGATGAGACCCGCGAGGTTCTCCGTCCCGAATCATTGTCTGTGGGCGACGAAGACGTTCTTTATTGCAGGGTCAAAGAAGGAAGGTTCACCGCCCGATTCCATCGTCCGGCCTATTATCAGCTGGCCGAGTTCGTGAGAGAAGAGGACGGTAAATTCTATCTCCCCCTGAATGGCCGGAGGTATTTGATCTCTCACAAGGGCTCAGCATAGCAGCTATTCATTGGATCGCGCGGGCAATGGGCCGCGCAGCACCTCTAGACCTGTTCAACCGACTTCAGGATCTGAATTTCCGCCTTTTTCCTAAGGCTATCGAGCCATTCCCTGAACACGGACTGATCTTTGGTTCGTTTCAGCATGTCGTGATACTGCTGTTTCTCCTCCTCATACTTGGCTTTGTTGATCCCTTCTTCCCCTTCCCACCGAATCACAAAAACGACGCCGTTCTCATTTTGCAGGACCTTGTCCGGGTATCGCTTGTCCGAACTGAGGCCGAAGGCCATTTCCTGTAACTCAGGCGAATAACCGATCTCCTTGGCCGGTTCCTCCCGGGTGAAGAAATCGGTGGTTTTTGAATCGAGATGATCCTCTTTGGCAAGATGGACCCAATCTTTTCCTTCTTTCAGTTGCTTGAGATACTGCTCAGCCGAGGCCTTGGCTTTCTCGCCCGCAAGGTAGGACGTATAATCCTTCTGAACCTTTTCTTTCACTTCAGCCATGGTCGGCAGGGCCGAAGGCTGTCTGTCCGTCACCTGAAAGAGGTAGAATTTCCCCCCCTGATCGATCACATCGCTCACCTCGTTCTTCTGGAGGGAGAAAAGGGTCTGTCGAAGTTTTTCATCCCCACCGATGCCCGGAAGGTTCTCGGTGAGAGAGAAGAAGCCCGTCTCTTCGGCCTTCATATTGTGTTGAGCCGCATACTCCTTCAGGTTCGTGTCGTAGGGCATCTGGTCCAGAAGACTCAGAGCCTTTTCGTAGGCAAGGTCCGAAGTGGCGGTCTTCGTCATTTTGGCCAGGATCTGCGCTTTCACCTCATCGAGGCTCTTTGTTCTGGCTTCCTTGATGTCCTCTACCTTGATGATGTGGTAGCCGAAAGAGGTCCGCACCAGATCACTGACCTCATCCTTTTTCAGCTTGAATGCAGCCTCCTCGAATGGTTTGACCATCTGGTTTTGCGAAAAGTATCCCAGATCTCCACCGTCTTTTGCCGTTGGACCCTCTGAGTATTTCTTCGCGAGTTCCGCAAAATTCTGCCCTTCTTTGGCCTTCTTCAGCACCTCCAGGGCTTTTTGTTTCACCTTTTCCTCCTCTTCCTTGCTAGCATTTTCCGGCAGTTTGAAGAGGATGTGTCTTGCTCTTACCTGTTTCTTTTCCTTGAAGGTGTCCAGGTTCTCTTCGTAATAATCCTTGATCTGTCCCTCGCTGATGTTGACCTGCGATTTGAAGCCGGCAGGATCCACGGTCACATAGGCCACCTTTATCTTTTCCGGTGTCCGGTATTTCTCCTTGTTCTCTTCGAAATACTTCCCCATCGATGCCTCATCGATCTTGACCTTGTCGGTGAAGTTCTGGGGATTGAATTCTACGAAGCTCACCTTCACCTTCTTGTTGGCATAGGTGTACTGGTCGAGGACCTCCTGGTCCGTCACGGGAGAAAAGGTCGTCAGAAACTGCTGGATCTTCTCTTGAAGCATTTCCTGAGCGAGCGTATCTTCAAAATCCTCTGGTGTCATCCGGTTTTCGAGAAGAACGTTGCGGTACCGCGACTCGTCAAACCTGCCCTTGAATTGAAAGGAGGGGTAGGACAGGATCCGCTCCTGAATTTCTTTCTTCGTCACGTCAAGGCCGATTCTCTTCGCTTCCTGGCTCACGAGCTTTTGAATGATCAAGCCTTGCAGTGCCCTGTTCTTGAGATCGAAGACCTTCACAAGGTTGTCGTTCCACATCCCTTTGTACTCTTTCTGCAGGGCTTCGAGGAGATTCCTGTAAGCCTTTTCATATTCCGGGGCTGTAATGATGTCGCCGTTCACACTTGCAATCTTGCTTCCTCCCCGCTCCCTGAAGGAATAACCGAAGTAAAAGATGAATACGATAGCGATGATCCCGATCAGAAATTTTATGAGCCACGATTTGGCATGTCTTCTCATCATACCCAATAACATGGAACCTAACCCTCCCACGCCACGCGAAACATAGAATCCTCCCTCCCACTGAGAGAGGTTACTCTTTGATCATATAACACGGCGACGCACCTCTGTCTATAGGAACTTAGGTCCTTCAGCAACGGAAGCCTTGACCTGGCAAGGAAATCCGGGGTAAAAACTACCCATGGGAAAAGTTTCCACAGGATTGGATGTTCTCAGGGATGAATACTGGAAGAAGCTCAAGGGCTACCGGTTGGGACTCCTGTGCAATCAGGCGTCTCTGGACAGTCGACTCCGACCTGCTGAAGCGCTTATCTCGGAACTCCTGCCCGGTCAGTTGAAGGCGCTGTTCGGACCTCAGCACGGACACGGAGGAGAAGACCAGGACAACATGGTGGAAACGGATCACTCCTTTGATCTTCGCTTGAACTTGCCCGTGTTCAGCCTGTACTCCAGGGTTAGGGAACCTCTCCCGCACATGCTGGACCTTATTGACATGCTTCTGATCGATTTGCAGGATGTGGGGACCAGGGTCTATACCTTCGCCTCTACCATGCTAGGCTGCCTCAGAGCATGCGCTCGGGCCGGCAAGAAGGTGGTCATCCTGGATAGACCCAATCCTTTGGGAGGAGAGATCGTGGAGGGCAATCTTCTCCGCTCCGACCTCTATTCCTTTGTTGGATCTTATTCGCTCCCCATGCGACACGGCCTCACCATCGGAGAGTTGGCCCGAATCTTCGCCCATGTCTTTCAACTACCATGCGATCTTGACATCGTGCCCATGAAGGGATGGCACCGGAACATGATCTGGCAGGAAACAGGCCTTAGATGGCTCTCGCCTTCCCCCAATATGCCATTGCCCGAAACGGCTCAGGTATACCCGGGCCAAGTTCTCTGGGAGGGGACGAACCTCTCGGAAGGAAGAGGAACTTGCCGACCGTTTGAGACGTTCGGGGCACCCTTTCTTGACGTTCCTTCCATCTTCCACAGGCTCAGCATGCGGGACACTAAAGGGTGTCTTCTCCAGGAAATCTCCTTCCGCCCCACTTTTCACAAATGGCAGGGAGAGATATGCCACGGATTCATGATCCACATCATGGACCACAGACTCTACCGTCCCTATGCCTGCTCGCTGGCACTTCTCAAGATTGTTCTTAGCCTGAACAGGACCCATTTCAAGTGGAAGGAACCGCCCTACGAATACGAGCACGAAAAACCGCCCATTGATTTGATCCTTGGGAATTCATCGCTTCGTGAGGCCCTGGAAAAAGAGGAAGACTTCCAGGGGACTTGGGATGATGAACTTAGGGAATATGTGGAATGGAGAGAACCCTACCTGATCTACAAATAGAAAACGCGAGACGGAAGGCCTGATCCTGCCTAAATCTCATCTCCTCCCATCGATTTGAGCAGCTTCATTCCAATATCCACATACTCGGAACCTAGCTTCTTTGTGATCCAATTCTTCGCGCTGGATGATCGCAGGGTCATGGCGAGGATAGTCCTGAGTAGTTGTCTCTCTTTTTTATTGATCATCATGAGAGCACCGGTCTTATCCGCCAACCCCATCAAAATTTCATCTTCTTTCTCCATGTTCCCCCGCTATGACTTCTTCTGGCCACCACTGATCCACCTATCAATGGCCTCCTTGTCGAACCGCCAAACCCTTCCTATTCGTATGGCAGGTATTTTACCTTCAGCAGCATACTTGCATATGGTAATCTCATGAAGTTTTAGATATTTTGCAAGTTCCTTCGTCGTCATGATCTGTGGCATGATCAACTCCTCAAAATCTTTTTTGAGTCGATATTTCCTATTCGTTAAGGCTACAATGACATTTATAGTCCCTAAGTCCGATAAAGTCAATGAAAAACTGCTAATAGAAAGTAAAAATATCTTATCTTTATATAGTTAATTTTTATTGCCTTTTCCCAAGCTCTATTCTGAATAATTAAGGATGACTAGAAATTATGAAACGCAAGAATCTAATGACAACACTAATCTTCATCCTTTTCACCCTTTCTTTAGGCGCTTCCCCTTACGGTTCGATCAAATACGTCTACGACGGGGACACCGCAGCATTGACCACCGGTGAAGTGGTAAGATACCTGGGCATTGACGCACCTGAGATAGGACACAACGGCGGGAAGAGCGAGTTCATGGCTCTCGAATCAAAGAACTATAATCTCCGCACCGTCAGACATTCCCACATCCGTTTAGAATTCGACGAAGAGAGGAAAGACCACTATGGTCGTTTGCTCGCCTACGTATTCCTGGACAACGGAGAAATGGTTAACGCTCTCATGGTGAGGAAAGGTTTAGCCTTTGTGCTGATCAACGAACCTAACACGAAATACCTGCCTCTGTTGCTGGACTGCCAGCGAAAGGCCATGAGCGAGAAGGTGGGGCTCTGGAGCAAACCCCCGGAAAAGAAGGAACCCTACTATCTGGGGAATCGTGATTCCCATCGATTCCACAGACCCGGCTGCCCCCTGGGCAGAGAGATCTCCTGCCGCAATCTGGTAAGGTTCGAAAGCTCCGACAAGGCTTACTGGGAAGGATACGGTCCCTGCCGCGAGTGCAAACCCTGATGCAGGCCTTTAAACGCCTCGGGACCCGGTCACTTTTCCTGTCTGTGTGGGGATGGGGATGCTCTCCCTGAAAGAATGCGAGGGTTGCTACTTCAGGGTGTCGAGTTTCTTTTGCGCGATCTTTGCTTCGTTGGTGCCCGGATAGTTTTTCGTCACCTTGGTAAGAAGCAGCTTGGCGCTGGTTTTGTCATTGATCTCCAGAAAGGCCATGGCCTGCCTCAATGTGGCATTGGCGGCTTTGTTTCCCTTGGGATACTTCTTGATGACTTCCTGGTAGGCCAGGATAGCCTGCTCATATTGCTTGAGGGCCATGTAAGCCTCGCCGATCCAGAATTGAGCATTGTCAGCCCGGTCCGATTTGGAGTAGGTTTTCAAGTACTCTTTGAATCCGGCGATGGCCTCCTCGTATTTACCATCTCGGTACAAGGCCAGGGACTTATCATAAAGGTCCGCCTCCCTGGACACCGCCGGCGGTTGTGCCGGTGCCGGCTTTGGTCTTGGCTCTTCCTTGATCGCGCCCGGCGGGGTCTCTCCCTGCCCCGTCTTGGGAGCTGGGGCCTCCAGGCCTAAGTATCGTTGTTGCTGTTCCACCCTTGCTTCCAGGGTAGCCACTTTTTCAGAAAGCTGCCCTACCGTGGAGCGCACGGTGTCCTGTGCGCCCAGGTCCTTTTCCACGACGCGTTTAACAAGGTGTTCATTTTCTTCTACCCGGCCTGAAAGACTCCTGATCTCCCCTTGGATCTGGTCGAGATCCGACTGGAAACCTGCCTGGCTGGATCGCACAGGATTCAGTTTGTTATCTAGGGAATCCTCTAGAGTTCGTACCCTCTTATTAAGCGCGGCGACCTGGTCGTTCAGATACGCAAACTCATCGTCGTAGGCGCAGGAAGACAGGAGCAGGAGTGCTACAGCAGCTACGGGTAGTAAGAAACAAGAAGTTCTCCGGTTCATGGCTTGGTTTTCCTGATGAAAGGGCATAGCCGACCCGTGTTGGGATCGGCTTTGCCCTCAGTTATGCGGGAACGGCCGGAAGTTCTCTCCCGCCGGTCCCTCGCTCGTTTTTGGTTTTTGCCCTTTACTTGGATAGTTTGAAGTCATCCCTTCTGTTCTTGGACCAGCATGCTTCGTTATGTTCAGTGCATACCGGGCGCTCTTCTCCGTAGCTGATCGTCGAGATCCTCTCAGCACCGATGCCCATAGCAGTGAGGAACTTCATGGCCGACTTGGCCCTTCTGTCGCCAAGAGCCAGGTTGTACTCCGCAGTGCCGCGCTCGTCACAATTTCCCTGGATTTGGACATTGTACTCAGGATGCTCGCGGAGCCAGCCTGCCTTCTTGTCCAGTATGGCTTTGGATTCGGGTTTGATTTCGGACTTGTCAAAATCGAAATAGATGCTCGTTGCTTCGAATGCCTGGATCTCGGCTCTCAGCTTCTGAGCTCTTTCGATTTCCGAAACACTTGGCCCGGGAGCCGGAGCAGGGGCAGGGGCAGGGGCCGGCTTTGGTACCTCGGCCACAGGCTGTGCCATAGTAACTTGCTTCTTCGCGCAAGACACCATCATAAGAGAGGCGCCTGCAAAGAGCAGCACAACTAAGACACTCATCACTTTCTTCATCATTCTTTTCAACCTCCTAAGTCTTAAGAATTAATTTGAATAAAGTCTAACTTCCTACTTACTATACAGAACTGACCCACAATAACACCTTGTTTTAGACATTTCAAGGGCCGTGAGGGCTCAAGTCTAAAATTTTCCTGTCGCCCCGCCCGTTCCACAGTCTCCCTTTTACCCAGTCCTCTCAGTTCAGCTAACCACTGTTGACATTAGGGTGACCACGAAGGAGATGTCTGTTCGCCTTTTAAGATACCGATTCTGCGTTGATTTTGTCCATTCGCCGTCATGAGGTAAAGGTGGTAACCTCCTTCCCTGTTGGAACTGAACGCGATATATCGGCCGTTGGTCGACCAGCAGGGGTCCTCGTTATTGCCCTGTCCGTTCGTCAGGTTTCTCAGCCCCGCGCCGCTTGGGTCCAAGGTAAAAATATCGAAACGACCATCTTCCATCCCGGAGTAAGCGATCCGGTTTAAACTGGACCATGTGGGGGAGGTGTTGTATTTTCCCTCAAAGGTAAGCCTCTCTTCTTTTCCTTTATCGAAATCTTTGACGTAAAGCTGTGGTCCGCCGGATCGATTCGATACAAAAGCAATCCTTCTGCCGTCCGGCGAAAACGTGGGCGACACACAGATACCCCAGCTGTTTGTAACTCGCCCTAAGATCTTGCCGCTGAGATCAATGCGATAGATGTCGGGGTCGCCGTCTACGCTCAAGCACAACGCCGCTGTTCTCCCGTCCGGAGACCAGGCTGCCCCAATGTTTAACCCCTTTCTTCCTGACACCTTTGCAGTCCTTCCGGTCGCCATGTCTCTCATGTACAGAGCGGGTCCCTGCCCCTCTTTGTAGGAGTTGTAGAAAAGCTTGTCGCCTTGAGGGGACCACCTGGGAAGGAGCGCAATGCTTTTGTCGTCGGTAATTTGCCGGACGTTGTAACCGTCGTAATCACTCACATAGATTTCCTTGTGCCCTGTCGCAGTGCCGACAAAAGCAACCTTCGTAAGGAAAATACCCTTCTGGCCTGTGAGGAGATAGACGATGTCGTTTCCCATTCGATGCATCAGGTCCCTGTAATCCTCGCTTCTTCCGAGGATTCTTTTCCCAAGGATTTGACGCCCCCTGAATACGTCAAACAGTCTCACTTCCACTTCCACACTCTGACCGATGACGGTGTACCCTCCCTTGACGAGAAGATCCGCGCCGATCGTGCTCCAGTCCTTGAACCGGATCTGATCCTCCGTCATGGCACCGTTGTCTTCCCCGAGAAAAGCGGCCCTGTCGATGGGGACAAAATAACCGCTCAGGTCCAGGTCATTGGACAAAACACCGGGTAGATCCCTGCCAAGTTCCGGACGGGCTGCATCGGCAGAAAGGTTCTTGAAGTCGGGGACGGCAATCTTGATCTTTTCAATCGAAGGGGCATTGATGTCGATGTAGATTCTTGCCCAAGCCGATCCCGGAACAAGGCAGAGCAGAGCGGCGATCAACAGCGCGCTTGCTGCATACCGCAGTAAGTTAACGCCCTTCAAAATCTTTGAGGTTAAAATTGATTCCAAATTCTTCATAACTCCTCGTATAGCTTTCCGGAAACGGGGGTAGCGGGTCAGATCGTTCGATCGCCTTGAGGACCGATTCATCGAACAGAACATTCCCGGACCTCTTTTCGAAACGAGACTTCACGATGGCACCGTCTCTCTTGACCATAAGCACCACCAGCGCTTCCGCGTCCCTTTGACTGTCCATGGCAACAGGATAGTGCCAGTTGCTCTTGATCAGGCTTTCCACCTCGGCCTGATAGATCTGCATTATCGTGCTTCCCGGGCTTCCAATGCCGCCAGGCCTTTCGTCGGCGGGCGGTCCGGCAGCACTCTTGCTTTCGCTTGATTCGTTCTCCAGTTTCGCCAGCGCGTTGTCAAGGTGCTGCTCCGATTTAACTTCTTTTTCAATTTTAGAGAGAGCCTTTTCGATCAGCTCAGAGGGCGAGACCTTCGGTTTCTCTACGGGAGAAGGCGCTTTTTCCAGGGTCTTCTTTGCAATGACGACAGGCTTCTCTCGAGGTTTCGGCGCCTCAGGAATCCTCTTTGCAGGTGACTCCTTTCTCACAACAGCCTCCGCTTTCCGAGCCGGTGGCACACCCTTTGATTCCGAAGCCGCACTTTCCTTTCCCGGCATTTCCACCAGGTTCACTTCGTATACGGCTCCGTCGAAGGACTTTCTTGCCGGAAGCGAATCGGGGATGAAAAGCATCATGGAAAACACGACGAGATGAAAGCCCACCGAGAGCACCAGCATGGGTCTCCACCTCATCTCCATCGAATCCTCTGAATGCCTTCTTACCTTCTCCTTCGCCATCCTCTGCCATCCGCGGAGACAAAAGCCACTCCCGAGAAAGCCCTTCTCGCGGGTGCCTGCTATTCTAACGGCTCGGTCACCATGCCGAGCTTTGTCACTCCCGCTCTTTTCACCTCCGCCATGACCTTTATAACGAAACCGTAGGGAATGTCCTTGTCCGCCCTCAGGAGCACCTCCTTTTCCCTCCGGTATTTGAAAATGGTCTCGATCTTCGCACCTAAGTCTTCCAGTTTGACGGCGTGGTCCTCCAGGAAAACTTCTCCCTTCTTGTTCACCGCCAGGACGAGAGGATCTTCTTTGCTCTTGATGCTTTGGGCCTTCGTCTGAGGGAGGTTGACGTCAACACCCTGCATCATCATTGGCGCTGTGACCATAAAAATGATCAGCAGAACGAGCATCACATCCACGAGGGGTGTGACGTTGATATCTGACATGAACTTTTTACCATTGTCAGAACCGGTTATCATCTCGCCATTCCCCCGGGGTTCAGCTTCCTTCCTTCGAAGCCACGCTTCTTCTCATGATCTGTCGTTCAACAAGGCTCACAAAATCAGCTGCGAAAAGATCCATCTCCGATTTCAAGCCTGTAACCTTGCTGTTGAGGTAATTGAAGGCGACCACCGCCGGAATGGCTGCCGCCAGCCCAGCTGCCGTTGCTATAAGCGCCTCGGAAATGCCCGGCGCCACAACGGCCAAGTTGGCCGAGCCCTTCAACCCTATGCCTCTGAAAGATTCCATGATTCCCCAGACCGTGCCAAATAGCCCTATGAACGGTGTCGTATTTCCTGTGGTCGCCAGAAAGGGAACGGCTTTCTCCAGCTTGTTGGACTGATCAATGGCTGTCTTCTTGAGTGCTCTCTCCACCACATCCATGAAAGGATGCATGGTCGCACCGCTTTCTTTCATGCCGCCGGGGTTCTGGATCTTCCCGAAGCGGTTAATCTCCGTATAGCCCGCTCTGAAAAGCTTGGCCACAGGGCTGAAAGCCAGATCTTCCGATTCGGCATACAGTTTGTTGAAAGCCGTGTTCTCCCAAAAGAGATCCAGAAAATAGCCGTTTTCTTCCTTCGCCCTCCGAATCAGTCTCCACTTCATGAAAATGATCGTCCAGCAGATGATCGAAAACAGAAACAGGATGAAAAGCACGAACTTTACCACGACCCCGGCGTGGAGAATCATCTGAATAATGTCGGCCCCGAAAGCGGTGCCGAAGGAAATTCCATTCATACTATCCTCTTAGAGTTCTTGATGATATTACTATGATTCATTAACAGCATTTGTGAATATTGCAAGGGTTATTTACCTTTATTACCTTCATGCTCATTACATGTCGTACGGGATTAGCTACAGGGGAAGTATACCAACAAGGGATCATCTTTTCAATGGAGGGGAATATTCATGGATCGATGCGCATGTTCATTTCCGTTCATGAGGCTTTAATGAGACTCTTGACGCGCCAAGCGTTGCAGCGCACATTAGACATTTTTGAAAATGCTCCTGAATAGTTTGTCATCAGCCTGAAGACATTTTTGTTTTAGGGTGTGGTACTTTTCAAGAAGCGCCTTCCCTTCCTTTGTCAGATGGGAGCCTCTTTTCTTATCGGTAGCGACAAGCCTGATTTTCAGATAGTCCTCCGTAACTTTGATCTTGCTCCAGACGCCTTTGTAGGACATTCTCATGACCTTGGCGGTCTGGTTGATCGATCCCGTTCTTTCAATGTTCTCAAAGATCTCGCTTCTTCCCTCCCCAATGATAATGTCCCCCTTCTCATTGACGAGCCAGTGTCTGGATCTCAGTTGCAGGTCCACCGTCTCCCCTCCTTCTGCTTTGGGCGCTGAACGCCTTTGCCTGCTCCTCCTACCAACATTAAAAGGTTCCTGCCACGAACACAAGCAAAAAAACGTCTTTCACGAAGAGCCGCCGGACGACAGAATCTTCAAGATATTCTTTTCTCAGGACCTTCGCCGGCCAGGCAAGATTACCCGATTTCCACCCAGAACTCCCCGCTCTTTGACGGATCATACCCGCCGAGAGCGAGAACCCTCTCCTTAAACTCCCTGGAGCGAACCGTTTCCAGGAGCAACTGGATCCGAGGATTGTCCAGCACCGACGAAGGCAGGACAAGGTCGTACTGCTCCTTTTCCATGGGTATAAAGTCCAGACCGAGCGCCTTTGCCGCAGCATAGATTCCTACCCCGCAATCCGCTGCACCGCTCAACACATCGACAGCGACCGCCATATGAGTGAACTCCTCATGGTCATACCCACGAATAGACTGCGGCTTGATGCCTTGCTGTGCGAGCTTGTAATCGAGCAGGACCCGGGTCCCTGATCCCGCCTGCCGGTTGACGAAGGAGATCCCCTCCTGTTGCAGGTCATCGATGCTTTTGATGCCCTTCGGGTTTCCTCTTGCCATGATGAGACCCTGGTCCCTTAGAACGAGGTGGAAAACGCTCACCTTCACACCCTTCAAATATCTCCTGATGTAGGAGAGGTTGTACTCACCGGTCTCCGTGTCGAGCAGATGGGACCCTGCGACATGGCATATCCCTCTTCTCAGGGCTATCAGACCTCCTAAGCTGCCCACGTTTCCTGAAGAGATGCGGATGTTGTGACCTCTTTTTCCAATCTCATCCGCAAGAAGATCGATGGTGATATCATGGCTGCCGATAACCATCAGGGTGTTGTTGATCTCATCTTCTCCGACAAGGAGCTCTGCTTCCACCTCTTCATCATGGCGCACGCCTTCCGAGAGGTCGGGAATGCGAATGATCCCTTCGGCTCTGGTCAAGGTAGTGATGGAACCGGCGGCTCTCGGGAGTGGCGTAGCCACCGTCCTGTCTCCCACCCTGCCGATGTTGACTCTCAAGAATTCCTCGATGCCCAGCTTGGAGGGAAGATCCCTGGCGGGTTGAACCTTCATGGTTCTAGGCTCGGGCGCCCTGCGGCCCTGGAGACTGTAGAGCAGCGGCCTTACGAACTGCTGAAAGGAAAGGGTCGAGGAAACAGTGTATCCCGGGTTTCCGACAACGGGCTTCTCTTTGACACACCCCAGAATTGTGGGTTTGCCGGGCATCATAGCGACACCGTGCACGAGCACTTCGCCCATCTCCTCGATGATACGGACAGTGAAATCCTTGCTCCCTGCGGAGGATCCGGCATTGATAAGGACCACGTGAGCCGGGGACTCGACGGCACTCTTGAGCGCGGCGCGAATACTCTCTTCGAGATCCGGGACGATATCATACACCACAGGAACGGCGTCACATTCCCTTGCCAGTCCGGCAAGTATCACAGAGTTGTGTTCGATGATGAGGTTCTTTCCAAGCTGCGACGGGTCCTTGAGATCTCGATGGTGGATAAGCTCCGAACCGGTAGGGATGATCGCCACTATGGGTCTCCTCCAGACCTTCAGAGAAAAGACGCCCGCAGCGATCATGGCGCCCATGTCATAGGGCCTGATTTTGTGATTCTGGGGCAAGAGCAACTGGGTCGCCACGATGTCTTCGCCTACTTTGCGAACGTTCTGCCATGGATAAGCCGGAGAGCGAATTTCCAGTTTGTCTTCTTCTATCTGGTGGACCTTCTCGACCATGATGATCGCGTCAAAGCTCTCCGGGAGGGCCTGTCCTGTATTGATCCACACGACTTCCTTGCCGACGGTCAGAACTTTTGGATTTCTTTCCGTGGTACCGTAAGTTTCTTCGGCCCTGACGGCAATACCGTCCATGGCCGCGGAATGGTACGTGGGCGTGGAGATTTTTGCGAAGATCGGTTGCGCCGTGACTCGACCCAGCGACTCTTCAGCAGGAATGTCCTCCGGCTCTGTTCTCAGCTGGAACCCGAACCCGGAGAGGAATAGCCCTTTCGCCTCTTCGAGCGTTTTCATGGCAAGATAGACGCGCCGCTTCAAAGACCTCCTCCTCTATGCAAGCATTGTTACCTCGACAGCCTCACCTTCATACACACCCTCCGTGTTCCGGCCCACGCGGAGGAGGCCGTCGGCTTCCACCAGGGTGGAAATGAGTCCGGACTTGCCGAAGATCGGCTCGGCAATCCATTCTTCGCCCTGCTTCAGCAGACGGACTCGGATGTAGTCATCCCTCCCGCTTGCGGATTCAATATTGCGGGCCAAACGAGCCTTGACTGTTTCATGGAGCCTTGTTTCGGAATCCGTCTCACCGGAAAGGCGGGAGAGAAAAGGTTTCAAGAAGACTTCGGCTACTACCATGGCCGATGCAACGTGCCCCGGAAGACCGAAGAGTGCGCCTCGGCCGGTCCGGGCAATGATGGTCGGCTTCCCCGGGCTGATCGAAATCCCATGAACCAGCAGCTCCATGCCGCCCAGGGATTCAAGAACCTTAAGAGTGAGATCCCGCGTCCCCACCGAGCTGCCGCCCGACACCCACACCGTATCCGCCACATCTAAGCCCTTTTTCACAAGAGCCAGCAGATCATCGAATCGGTCCCGGCAAAGCCCTACGATAACAGGCTCGACCGATGCCTGTTTGCAGAAGGCTTTCAGAGTGTAAGTATTAATATCCCTCACCTGCCCGGGACCTGGCTTCTGTTCAATCCGGACAATCTCATCGCCTGTGGAGATAATGGCTACTCTGGGAATGCGGTGCACGGGAACTTGGGTCACGCCCAGTCCCGCCATGACCCCGATGTCCGGAGGCCTCAGTCTGCGGCCTTTTCTGAGCACCGTCACACCTTCCCTGAAGTCGTCGTCGGGCTGGATCACATTCTCTTCCGGCGAGACCGCACGGCTGATTTCGAGCGTTCTCTCATCCATAAGATGACAGTATTCTATCATCACAACACTGTCCGCCCCTTGGGGTAACATGCCCCCGGTGGAAATCTTGATCGCCTGACCGGGACTCACCGTCAAGGAAGGGACTTCTCCCATTCTCACCTCACTCGTAATCTCGAGGAGTGCGGGCAGACTTTCACTTCCGCCGAAAGAATCTCTTGCCCTGATCGCATATCCGTCGACCGTGGCTCGCCGAAAGCCCGGGAGATTTTCAGGCGACAGGATATCATGGCTCAACACCCGTCCGAAGGCTTCGGCTAACGGTACCTGCTCCTCCTCTACCGGCAAAAACCGCCTCAGCAGCCCCAAAACCTCTTCAGTTGTCTTCACCTTGAAAAACAACAGTCCATATCCTCCTTTAATCCATATGCATTTTCATTTATATCTTGGCGGACATAGTTACACAACAGAAAAGAACTTCCTAATGCTGGCCTCAGGCCGCAACCAAAGCCTTCGCGAAAGCCGATCCATGGATCGACGACACGAGACTCCTCCGCATCTTGCGAAGAAGTCCTAGACTGAGGGTTCAGACTTGTCACGTGTGAGCAGGCCTGATCCGCTTTCGCTCTTGCTTCTCCTTCCTGTCTTCTGTATTCTATCTCATAGATTCCTTGTTCTATGGACTACGTCAAACACATCTACTGGTTGACAGCGCACCAGGAAGCTCGATTGCGCCAGGATATCAAGGCTGAGGGTCTCAAACTGAAATCTGCCAAAGGGGTGGTCTGCACTCCCCTTGACAAGATTAACAAGATCTCGAGCGTCGCCCCCGAAGTATGGGATGAAACCTGTGGCAGACAGGGCAGCTGGTATCGGGCTTCCGATAAGAACGGTCTCTTCCTGGTGATCAGTTCTTTCGAACTGGAAAGTCTCGCTGACTATAAGTCAGCCACCATCCGGCAAGTTGATTTTCGTCCGCCTCACTTTGCAGCGGTTGAAGAAAAGAAGGAAATGGTTGCCGATCCGGATTTCAACGCCAGGGTTCCTGCTCGATGGAAACAGGTCAGCGAACCAGAGAAGAGAATTTTCTTGAGATGGGCTGCCCGGCTGGGACCGGAGGTGGAAGACTTTGATTCTCTGTATCTTACACAGACGGCCAACCATGCCAATTTCATCAAACCTCGCTTCTATGTGGAGGACGACGGGAAGATTGTTCCTTACTCCATTGATCGCAGTGCTCATCTTTGCTCCTGTTGCCTCGAGCTCTTCCAGGTGATCGGAGAACAGCACGCTAAGAAGCTCGTGGCGCCCTGCCCAGGGGCTGTTCTCTTCTCTCGTCTCAAACCGGACCGGTATCTTCTCGTCGAAAAACCATAATCCCGCCCTCACCTCCGTGAGGAATGTGCTGGATTTTTCTCCTTTACTTCCATTCTGCTTTGGACTATACACGGAAAAATGAATGAATAGCCATTCATTTTTCTTGCAAGGCTAAGCCTTTATAATCTTTATCTTAGTTTCAAAAGGGGGAGCCCAAATGAAAGATGTGGTTATTGTTTCCGCTTGCAGGACAGCCATCGGAACGTTCGGCGGAGCCTTGCGTGACAGCCATGCCGCCAAGCTCGCGGCCGTCGTCATGAAGGAGGCCGTTAACAGAGCCGGCGTGGAACCGCTCATGATCGATGACGTTCGGTTTGGATGCTGTCTCGAACCGGGAGACGCTCTCAACGTAGCGCGCGTAGGAGCGCTTTTGGCCGGCATTCCTGACAGCGTCACCGCGGTGACCATCAACCGCGTTTGCACCTCATCGATGGATGCTGTGGTTTCGGGCATGATGATGATTCAGGCGGGGATGGCCGATATAATTCTGGCCGGCGGGACAGAGCATATGTCCGGCATTGCATACACGGTTCCCAGTGCCAGGTGGGGATGCCGGCTTCAGGATCAGGTCTTCGTGGACACGATGATGCAGGCTCTCCACGTGGGCTCGCACCTCCTTCCCCACCCCGAAGACGGTCCGATCAAGCAAGGAATGCCGCTTGATCTGTTCAAAGGCAAACCTTACATCATGGGCGTTACCGCGGAATTCATCGCCCAGCACTACAACATAAGCAGGGAAGAAATGGACGAGGTGGCCCTTCGTAGTCACAACAACGCTGAAAGGGCGACCAAGGAGGGAGACTTCAAAGAGGAAATCGTTCCGGTTGAGATCCCTCAAAAGAAAGGGAAACCACTCGTCTTTTTTGATAAGGACGAGCATTTCCGACCCGATCTCACCAAGGATCAGCTTGCGGCACTGCCGCCTGCCTTCATTCCGAAAACCGGAAAGGTCACTGCTGGGAATTCCTCAGGCATCAATGACGGGGCCAGCGCCATGGTCATCATGTCTGCAGACAAGGCAAAGGATCTTGGCCTTAAGCCCATCGCGAAAATAAGAGGGGCGGGCAAAGGTGCCTGCCATCCCTCGGTCATGGGGTTGAGCCCTATCCCCGCGATGAAAGACCTTTTCAAGCGAAATCCGGACCTGAAGATGGATGATTTCGAGCTCATTGAGCTCAACGAAGCCTTTGCCGCTCAGTACATAGGGGTGGAAAGAGAGCTGAAGTTTGACAGAGAGATAACCAACGTGAACGGATCCGGCATCGGGCTGGGACATCCTGTGGGCTCGACGGGATGCCGCATCATGGTGACTCTCCTCTACGCTATGCAGAAGCGAGGCAAGACCCTTGGTTTGGCCACGATCTGCGGAGGAGGCGGGATCGGCATGGCCACCGCTATCGAAATGCTCTGAGATCCGGTCTCTCACGGAGCAGGCTCTAATGCCGCTTTTCCTGCTTTCTCGTTTTCCAGTTTTCGTGCTAAAATATGAAATTTCAGGAGGTGTGAGCGGAAATGGGATTTGAGAAGAATATCCTCTGCATCGGGGCAGGATATGTGGGCGGACCGACCATGGCCATGATTGCGCATAAGTGCCCCCAATACAAGGTCGTGGTCGTGGATGTTGACAAGGAAAAGATCAAGGCTTGGAACAGCAGCACTCTTCCTATTTTTGAGCCGGGCCTGGACGAATTGATAAAGAAAACCCGGGGCAACAACCTGGTGTTTTCAACAGAAATAGAAAGAGGCATCCAGGAAGCCCAAATCATCTTCGTCTCCGTCAACACGCCTACCAAGACTTTCGGACAGGGCGCAGGGAGAGCTGCCGATCTCCAGTACTGGGAGAAAACGGCCAGGCAGATTCTGGCCTGTTCGAGTGAAAGCAAGATTGTGGTGGAAAAGTCCACCCTCCCTGTGAGGACCGCCTTTGCCATGGAGCGAATCCTCAATGAAAACTCGAAGCATGCCCACTTCGAAGTAGTGTCGAATCCGGAATTCCTTGCAGAGGGCACGGCCGTCCGCGACCTTGAGTCCCCCGATCGTGTTCTCGTCGGCTCCAAGGAGACGCCGGAAGGAATCATGGCAAGAAAAGAGGTCGTTGAGATTTACCTGAACTGGTTACCCAGGGAAAAGATCATTGAATCCAACGTGTGGAGTTCGGAACTCTCCAAGCTCACGGCCAACGCATTTCTGGCCCAGCGGATATCTTCGATCAATTCCATTTCAGCGCTGTGCGAGAAAACCGAAGCCGATGTGGATGAAGTTGCCGGCGCCATCGGTATGGATTCCCGCATCGGTCCCAGGTTTTTGAAGGCGAGCGTTGGCTTCGGAGGATCGTGCTTCAAGAAGGACATCCTGAATCTTGTCTACATCTGCGAGAGCTACGGTCTCGAAAAGGTGGCCAGGTATTGGGAATCGGTGGTGGAGATAAATGAATGGCAGGAAAACCGCTTTGTTCAGAGCATGCTCGTAAATATGTTCAACACCGTGGCCGGAAAAAAGATCGCCCTTTTCGGGTTCGCTTTCAAGGCAAACACGGGCGACACGCGTGAGTCCCCTGCAATCTATGTTGCTCAAGGTCTCCTCGCCGAACAGGCTGAGATCGTCATCACAGATCCTAAGGCACTCAAGAACGCGAGAAACGATCTCGAAGGCTTCAAGAATGGACTGACCTTTGAGTCCAGTCCGTATAAGGCGGCCAAAGGAGCGCACGCAATCGCCGTGCTAACGGAATGGAATATTTACAGAGACCTCGACTACAGGCGCATTTTCAAATCCATGGTCCAGCCGGCCTTTATCTTCGACGGTCGGAATATTCTTGATCACCGGAAGCTGTATGAAATAGGCTTCAACGTCTTCGCCATCGGAAAGGCGCCTCTCAAGCATTTCTAGCAGGGTGCTCAAAAGGTCTTGATGCAAGGCGCCCGAAATCCTGAGGAGTGAGGCGAACCATGCTTCCGAATCACACCCCATAGAACTCCCTGTACCACGTTACGAATCTTTTCACCCCTTCCGCCACCTTTACCGTCGGCGCGTACCCTAGGTCTTTCGCGATGTCGTCTACGTCTGCCCAGGTTGCAGCCACGTCTCCTGGCTGCATGGGAAGGAGATTTTTCTCGGCTTTCCTGCCAAGAGCATTCTCGATTACCTCGATGAATGCCATCAGCTGCACAGGCGAATTGTTCCCGATGTTGTACAGCCTGTATTTCGACCTCGACCTGGAAGGATCAGGCTCTCTTCCGCTCCAGGACGGATCTCCTTCCGGAGGCTTGTCCAGCACTTTGACGACGCCGGTCACGATGTCGTCAATGTAAGTGAAGTCTCTCTTCATGTTCCCGTGGTTGAAAACATCGATAGACTTGTTCTCCAGGATCGCTCTGGTGAACAAAAAAAGCGCCATGTCCGGCCGCCCCCATGGTCCGTACACGGTGAAGAAGCGGAGTCCCGTGGTCGGGATTCCATAGAGGTGACTGTAGGTGTGCGCCATCAGTTCGTTGGCCTTCTTGGTAGCAGCATAGAGTGATATGGGGTGATCCACATTGTCCTGAACAGAGAAAGGAAATTTCTCGTTCAGGCCGTAGACCGAACTCGATGAGGCATAGACCAGGTGTTTGATTTCATGGTGCCTGCAGCATTCCAGGATGTGGAGGAACCCTACAATATTGGTATCTATATAAGCGTAAGGATTGATAAGTGAATACCTGACACCCGCCTGCGCTGCCAAGTGACAGACCGTATCAAACCTTTCTCGAGAAAAAAGGTCCTCCATCCCAGATCGATTTTCAAGGTCCATTCTTTTGAATCGGTAGTTCGGAAGCCCTTTGCTCTGGACCCATTCTCCTGTCTCAGCGTCCTCCGGTCCAATGCCGTCTCGCTCGAGCCGCCCATATTTCAGATTCACGTCGTAATAGTCATTGATGTTGTCAATTCCGACTACCTCGTCCCCTCTTTCCGCAAGCCTCGCCGCTGTGAAAGACCCGATAAAACCGGCTGTGCCCGTCACTAAGACCTTCATGGCTTATCCTCTTTTTTCCCTTCTCTAATGTCCCTCATGCAGGCCTCCGGCCGCAATCAAGTGTTTAGGCTATCAATTATATTTTAGAATACGCCGTACCACAAGCCCTGTTCTCAGGGGCCAAATGAGAATTGAAGTATGGAGAGTTGAAAACGTGGAAGGCCGAAAGCATGAACCGGTCCGGGGAGTCGACCGGGTTCAATGCTCTGTCCGGTGGACAAAAAAGGAGTCGGCTTCACAGCCGACTCCCTCATCTGGGCTGGAGGCGGCAACCAGATTCGAACTGGTGAATAACGGTTTTGCAGACCGCTGCCTTAGCCACTTGGCTATGCCGCCGAAAACCAGTAGGAAGTATGCAGTAATCAGTAGGGGTAGACCGATGCTCCTCTACTCCATGCCCTGATACTTCTCTCCTCAAAAACTTTGGAGCGGGAAACGGGACTCGAACCCGCGACAACCACGTTGGCAACGTGGGGCTCTACCAACTGAGCTATTCCCGCCCGATGAGGCATTATTGTATCCTCGCAAAAGCCTTTGTCAACAAAAAATCAGGTCGGCTTTTGTGGGAAGAAGACCGTATAGAAAGCTTTGAAATAGGCCCACCCTGACAGAAGTGTTAGAATCAGGGCCAGCCACAGCACAAGTTTTCCTACCGTGTGGAAATCGACTCCGAAGTACTCATAGTGCAAGCAGAGAGCAATCGTCGCCACGGCCTGGAAAAAGGTCTTGTACTTTCCCAGGATGCTGGCCTGGATGATAATCCCTTCCGTAACCGCGGCGCTGCGCAGCCCGGTAACGGCGATCTCCCGCGCCACAATGATCACCACCATCCAGGCGGGCACGCGCTCAAGGGGGATCAGCATGATCAATGTCATTGAAACAAGAATTTTGTCCGCCAAAGGGTCCAGGAACTTTCCCAGGGTCGTCACAGCACCATGCTTCCTGGCAAAGTATCCGTCCAGGAAGTCAGTGATAAAAGCCACGGTGAAAAAAAGCGCTGCGAGAAAGCTGCCCCACTTTCCCGGAAAAAGAAGACAGACCAGCACAATCGGCATGGCTAACAGCCGCAGTAAGCTGAGCGCGTTGGGAAGATTCAGAGCGGCTTTTTGTGCCTTTTGATTGTCCATTATCTACGCCGACAACCTTCAAACAATATTAGTCTGTTAGACTACCGGATTCAAAGGGCGAATGACAAGAAATTCTTGTGCTTGTTCATAATTTTGCCATCCTATGGGCATGGGGGAATAGAAAGAGCCTGAATCCAGGCGGTGGATTCTGGAATGGCGGGCAGACTTGAACTACCGGGCACCGGAGGTAAACAGGCTGTAATACTTGAGTACTCTTTCGACAAAGTTCCTGGTTTCTACGAAAGGCGGGATCCCGCGGTATTCTTCGACGTTCTCAGGGCCGGCATTGTATGCTGCAAGAGCCAGGTGCAAGTTGTTCTTGAACCTGTCGAGCATGAGGCTGAGGTAGCGTGTTCCGCCCAGGATGTTCTCCTCGGGATTGAGGGGGTCTCCGACATCCATTTCCCAAGCCGTTTCGGGCATTAATTGCATCAGACCCCGGGCGCCTTTGTTAGAAACCGCTGCATCGTCGAAATCGGACTCAGCCTTGATGACCGCCTTGATGAGAGAAGGTTCCACGCGAAATTTCTTCGAGGCTCTGTCGATGGCCTGCTCGTAATCGCGAATGTACCGGCTTGCGGGCTTGCTATAACTTGGCGTCCGCATGAACATTCTGAATCTCGGGTCATTTTTTATATTGCTGAAATGCCAGACCCCTCTCTCATCCTTGAAGCGGTAAATGTCGGAGAAAGACAAAGAGGTCAGACAAAGGAGAGATGAAACCAGAACCCCAAGGAAGATCATGGGACAGAGCATTTTCCGCACAATTTCATCCCTTCCGCTGTCGTGTCTCATACATCCATCCCGGCGGTACCGGATTGAGGACTCATTATAGCCTCAGGCGAGCAGTTTTTCAACCAAAACCCTTCTGTCGCCTGTTGTCCGGCTCGAATCAAGCCTCACGATTCGGATCGGGAGAATTTGTCGGCGCATTCCTGGCTGCAGAACAGATAGGTCTCCCCATTTACAGTCTTCCTCACCGATTCTCTCTGAGGAATGTAAGTTCTGCATGAAGAACACTGCACCATTTCATCGATCACGTCGCCCGGAGGGACTTCTTTATGAGTCCTGAGCAGTGCTTTTAATATCCTGTATGCCACGTAGGCGAAAAAGAGATAAATAAGAAATCGCATCAATCAGCCCTCAACGGGAATCACTTCCTGACCGTCTTCTGCCAGACTTTCGAGGAGTTCCTCCATGGTCTTCCGGAGAACAGGGTGCAAGAGCCAAGGCGCAAGCTCCACCATGGGGACCAGAACAAATCTTCTCACATGCATCAGGGGATGAGGGACTTGCAGGTCTTCGCTTTCAATGACTTCTTCACCGAAGAGCAGAAGATCCAAATCAATGATGCGAGGCCCCCATTTTTTTGTTCTTACCCTTCCCATGGTGGATTCGATCCCGAGAAGCCGAGCTAGAAGCTCACGAGCGGAAATCTCAGTTTCCAGAGAAGCCACCCCGTTAAGATACCACTCCTGTCCCTCCACACCCACGGGTCGTGTCATAAACCAGCGGGACCATTTCTTTACCTGCCCTCCGGACAGAAGGCCTATGAGTTCCAGTGCTCGCCCGCAGTTCCGGGCTTTGTCGCCGAGATTTGAGCCAATCCCTATGTAAGCGATAGGCATGTCAACAAAAGGAATATCGGAATGAAGGAATCATGACGGAAGAATCCAAGAAACAGAACGCAGGAGACGGAACGCATTCCAATATTCCTTCTCACAGTTGAACCGATCGAATCCTGTCCAGGGCCTCCGCCAGACGATCTCGCTTCTGAGTGAGGGCGATCCGGAAGTAGCCTTCTCCGGGTTCGCCGAAACCGTTGCCGGGCGTGACGACCACCCCCTTTTCCAGCAGCCGTGTCGCAAGCTGGGCGGACGTGTATCCGTGAGGGACCCTCACCCAAAGATAAAAGCTCGCCTTTGGGGTTTCCAGTGCAAAGCCTGCTTCTTTCAATCCTTCCACCATGAGATCCCTGCGCCTGGCGTAGATTTCCACGATCTCCTTGACGCAGGACTGATCCTGCCTGAGAGCCTTGATCGCCGCTTTCTGGATCGCCTGAAAGACGCCCGAATCGACATTGCTTTTGATGGCTCCAAGGCCGTCGATGGCTTCCCTGTTTCCCACGACAAAACCAACCCTCCACCCCGTCATATTATACGTTTTGGAGAGGGAGTGGAATTCGACGCCCACTTCCTTAGCCCCTTCGGCCTGGAGGAAACTGGGCGGCTGATAGCCGTCATAAGCCACCTCCGAGTAGGCGGCGTCATGACAAACAAGAATTTTGTTCTGCCGAGCGAAGGAGACAACCTTTTCAAAAAACTTTATATCCGCTACGGCCGCCGTGGGGTTGTTCGGGTAGTTGATGAACAGGAGTTTTGCTTTCTGCGCGATGTCCTCCGGAATGACTTCGAGATCCGGCAAAAAGTGATTCCCCGCGGTGAGTGGCATGAAAAAAGACTCTCCACCGGCAAAGATGGTGGCTGTGTTGTAAACCGGGTAGGCCGGGGTTGGAACCAACGATACATCTCCGGGGTTGATGAACGACAGAGGCATGTGAGCAATGCCTTCTTTGCTTCCAATCAGAGCGAGCACTTCGTTTTCAGGATCGAGGTCCACCTTGAATCTCGCTTTGTACCATTCCGACACGGCAGTCCGGTATTCGAGCATCCCCGAGTAGGAAGGGTACCGGTGGTTGGGCGGATCCACCACCGCCTCCTGCATCGCTTCAATGATGTGGCTCGGTGTGGGTAGATCCGGATCCCCTATTCCCAGGTCGATGAGATCCACACCTTTGGCCCTGACTTCCGCCTTCTTCCTGTCTATCTCCTTGAACAGATAAGGCGGCAATCTCTTCAGCCTCTCCGCTTTTTCAAACATGATCGTAAGCACCTCTAAATCATCAATTCCTTCTTTACCTCAGTCCCAGCACATCCTGCATGTCGTAGAGGCCGGGTGCCTGGCGAACGATCCAGGCTGCGGCCTTAACGGCGCCTCGAGCGAAGTTGTCACGGTTGTGGGCCCTGTGTGTGAGTTCCAGCCTTTCCCCGATTCCCCCGAACATCACCGTGTGTTCCCCTGTAATGTCACCGGCCCGCCAGGTTTGAATGCCGATTTCATTTTCCGTCCTTTCTCCGATCATTCCCTTTCTTTCATACACCGCCACCTCGTCCAGGTTGCGTTGCGTCGATGTGGCAAGAATCTGGGCAAGCCGCATGGCTGTGCCGCTGGGGGCATCCTTTTTGAATCGATGGTGAACTTCCAGGATCTCCATGTCATAGTCTTTTCCGAGGATCTTCGCCATGTCCCCGGCGACGCGGAACATAACGTTCACCCCCACGCTCATGTTAGGCGACATGACACAACGGATCCCTTCAGCCGTTTCTCTTAGCTCCCGGAGCCTCTCTCCGGTGATTCCAGTCGTGCCGATGACCGCCGCAAGTCCTTTGGAAGCGATAATCTTAAGATGACTTATGGTCGCTTCAGGATTTGTGAAATCGATGAGAACGTCTCCCCGGCTCACCGCTTCCTGCAAGGACCCTACTACCTTGAGTCCCAGGCCGGGCAGACCTACCACCTGACCCACGTCCTGGTTCACACTGGGGTGGTCAGGCCGTTCAAAAGCAGCGGCAAGAGCGACATCTTTGCTCTGCCGGATCGCATGAATGATTCGACCTCCCATTCGGCCGGCGGCACCGGCAACAATCGCACGAACCATTTTCTTCTCCTCCCTGATACATACCTGCGGCCGCAACCAAACGATGTGCCGTCTTAGAATACTTGGAAGTCACCTGCTCAGCCTCTTCGAGACCCGATCGTGCATGGACCTGCACCGGAAAGTCTCCGCCCGCCTCACCGGTTGCCTTACGCTGAACACGGTGGTGTGGCGTCTTCGTTGTTCAGTTTTGAGAGGGACCCCCATGCCTGGCACCAGAGATCATGGTTTCAAAAAGCTAAAATGTTACGTTTTTTCTAAATTTCGCCATGTTGTTTATGCAACATTAGGGTCGACCCGAGACGTCATCCTGTGGGGCTGTCTTTACGCAGGCGATTATCCCGACTATTTCAGCAGCCCGTAAGCCTCGAGAGCTTTCCTGAGTCTCTCCAGGTTTGCGGGAGCCATGGCGCACAGAGGCAGCCGCATCTCGCCCCCGATCTTGCCCATCAGGGCGAGAGAGGTCTTCACCGGGATAGGATTGGTCTCATAAAACATGGCTTGGCACAGGGGCAAGAGTCTATAGAACAGTTTTCGGCAGTGGTCCACTTTCCCGTCCTGCCACGCCTTCACCACCTCGGCCGAATCCTTGGGAGCAACATTGGCCACCACGGAGACCACGCCTTTCCCGCCTATAGCCAGGACGGGCAAGGTGAGGTTGTCATCCCCGGAAAGGAGGGTGATCTTGTCCCCGGCCAACCGCACCACCTCCGCCATTTGGCCCAGGTCTCCCGAGGCCTCCTTGATGGCGACGACCTCGGAAAGCTCAGCTATTCTGGCCACCGTCGCAGGCAGGATGTTAACGCCGGTCCTGCCCGGGATGTTGTAAAGGACCTGAGGCAGGGCGACGGCCTTGGCGATCGCTTTGAAATGCTGGTAGAGGCCTTCCTGAGTGGGCTTGTTGTAATAGGGAGCAACCTGTAGCGTCGCATCTACGCCCGCTTTCTTGGCATGCGCCGTCAGCTCGATGGCCTCCGAGGTGCTGTTGCCGCCGGTTCCTGCGATGACCGGCACCCTCTTGCCGACAGCCTCCACCGTGATATCAATGACACGGTGGTGTTCTTCAAAGCTAAGCGTTGCCGACTCCCCGGTGGTGCCGCAAGGCACGATGGCGCTGGTCCCGTTGTTGATCTGAAATTCGATGAGCTGCCGAAAGCGTTCCTCATCCACCTTTTCATTCTTGAAAGGGGTAACAATGGCCACGATCGATCCCTGAAACATATTGCCCTCCTGTCTTCTTTCTATCTTCTGCCCTTTGTCCTCCCAGTTGTCCCCACAATCCATTGCTCCATCATTCCATTCTTCTATCCCCTTCATCTGCGCCTATCCCGCCTTTAGAAAATCAGGGATTTTCTCGCCTCTCACCAAGTCCTCGTAGGTTTCCCTGGCCCGGATGATGAAGTACTCATTTCCTTTTCCCATAACCTCCGCGGCTCGCGGCCGGGAATTATAGTTCGATGACATGGAGAAGCCATAGGCGCCCGCGCTCATCACCGCCATGAGGTCACCACTCTCAAAGGCGGGCATTTCCCTGTCTTTGGCCAGAAAATCCGTCGATTCGCAGATGGGGCCGACAACATCCGCCGTGATCATTCCGTTCCGAGATCTCCGGACCGGCTGGATGCTGTGAAAAGATCCGTAAAGACTCGGCCGGATCAAATCGTTCATCGCTGCATCAACGATGACAAAGCTTTTCTCTGGAGTTGGCTTGAAATAGAGCACCTTTGTAACGAGGATTCCTGCATTGCCCATGATCACCCGTCCCGGTTCCAATACCACGGTCAAGTCCTTCATATCCAGTTCTTTCTTGAGCGCCTCCGCGTATTCCCTGGGATGGGGAGGGTCCTCTTTGTTGTAAGTGATTCCCAGTCCTCCACCCAGATCCAGGTATTCGATGGGGATTCCTGCCTCTTCCAGACTCCGGATCAATTTTTTTAATTTGCCCAGGGCATCCACAAAAGGGCTGACCCGGATGAGCTGGGACCCGATGTGACAGGACACGCCTGCCACACGAAGATGGGTAAGGCTTGCCGCAACCGTGTAATGTTCGGGGGCTCTCCCGATATCGATTCCGAATTTGTTCTCCTTCAGGCCGGTCGATATGTAAGGATGAGTTTCAGGGTTCACGTCCGGGTTGACTCGGATGGCGATGGAAGCCTTTTTGCCCATTCTTCCCGCGATTTCGTTGAGAAGTGTGATCTCCTGCGCGGATTCCACGTTGAACATCAGAATCCCTGAGCGAAGGGCATACTCGATGTCGTCTACGGTCTTGCCCACGCCGGAATAAACGATCTTCTTGGGTTCAATCCCTGCTTTGAGAGCACGGTACAGTTCACCTCCGGAAACGATGTCCGCTCCCCCTCCCTCGAGGGCGAAAAGTCTCAGGATGGCCAGGTTCGAATTGGATTTCATGGCGAAACAGGTGAGGTGCCGAACCTCACGGAAAGCATCGTCAAAAGCTCTGAAGTGCTGCCGCAAGGTTGCATGGGAATAAAGGTAGAAGGGAGTTCTCACATCCTCAGCGATTCGCGAGACAGGAACGTCCTCACAGTAAAGCTCGTTTTCCTTATAAGCAAAATGATGCATTAATATAATTCCTTGTTTTTCCTGTCTTCCCGATTTCGCGCTTTCCCGTTAGAAGGTATCTTGTGCGCCTCTTCGTCGAGCCATCCAAAGCCCTCTTATCCCAGGGAAGAGAAGGCGTATTCTTTCATTTCGCGACCTCAGGCACTTCCACCCGCACCCTGTCCGAAGCAGGGCCCAAGCTCCCCTTCGGCCCGATGACCCTGACCTCAAAGTAGTATATATTGTCTCTCTCGATTCCGGGCATCTCGCAGGCAAACCCTGTTGAGGTCATCACCTCTTTCCCGAAAGGCTGGAATCCCTTGTACTCGATCGGGCATCCTTCGCAGGGAGGTTGATCGCGTGGGTAGACCGCATAGTACACCCTGCAGCCTTCGATAGAGCGTGCCGTTTCCGCAGGCCCCTGAACCTGACCGGTAAGAACAACGTAGCCCTCCTTCCATGCGCCTTGGAGACCTGTCACCCTCAGGTTGGCCTCTTTGACCGGCAGGAAGGGCTCCCCCTTTTTGCCGCACGAGAGTACAGACAGAGAAAATAACAGGATCATCGCGAGAAACGCCGCCTTGCGACTCTTCAAGATTTCATCTCCTCCCGCGCCTTTTCCAAAGCTCGTTTTACCGCAGCTCTTCCCGTGCCTCCGATGATATTCCTTCGGTCGATGCAGGAGCTCGGATCGAGCCACCCGTAAACATCTTTGTCGATCTTTTGCGAAAAACCCTTCAGCTCTTCGATCGTGAGTTGGCCCAGTTCCTTCTTGCGGTCCATGGCATAAAGGACCATCTTTCCCACCACTTCGTGGGCCTGGCGAAAGGTCATACCCTTTCCCACCAGGTAATCGGCCAGGTCTGTGGCCGCCAGATAGCCCTCGTCCACAGCTTTTCGCATGACTTCTTTGTTGAAGGTCACCTCCTTCAGCAGGCGGCTCATCACCATCAAACACTGCTCCACTGTGTCCGCTGTATCGAACAGGGCCTCCTTGTCTTCCTGCATATCTTTGTTATAGCTCAAGGGAAGGCCCTTCAAAGTGGTGAGAAGAGCCATGAGGTGGCCGTATACACGTCCTGTCTTTCCTCTCACGAGCTCAGGAAGATCAGGATTTTTCTTCTGAGGCATGATGCTGCTTCCGGTGCAGAAGGCGTCGGGCAGGCGGATAAAATTAAACTCCTGAGTAGACCAGATGATGAGTTCTTCGCTCAAACGGCTCAAATGCATCATGAGCGCGGAGGCTGCGAATAGAAAATCGAGCAGAAAGTCCCGATCGCTCACAGCATCCATACTGTTTGCCGATACGGCCTCGAACCCCAGTTCTTTCGCCACCATTTCCCGGTCAAGGTCAAAGGTGGAACCTGCCAGAGCCGCACTCCCCAAGGGAAGGACATTCGTTCGCTTCCCGGCTTCATGGAATCTCTCCCGGTCTCTTTTCAGCATCTCGTAGTAGGCAAGAAGATGATGAGAGACCAGAATCGGCTGAGCTCTCTGAAGATGCGTGTAGCCGGGAACGATGACGTCCACGTTCTTTTCTGCGAGAAGGATCAAGGCTTCCTGCATCTCTCTCACAAGGGACTGCACTCTCTCCACAACCTCTCGAACATACATGCGCGTATCCAGGGCCACCTGATCGTTGCGACTTCTTCCCGTGTGAAGCTTCTCTCCCAGTGCCCCCACCTTTTCCACCAGCCGCTTTTCCACCAGGGTGTGAATATCCTCGTAGGTCTGGTGGAAATCGATCTCCCCTCTTTCAATCTCACTCTTTATCTCGGAGAGCGCCTGTATCATTCTGGAAGCCTCTTCCTCTTCGATGATCCCCTGCTTGGCGAGCATCCGGCAGTGAGCTTTGCTCCCTTCTATGTCATGAGGGTAGAGCCTCCTGTCAAAGGAAAGGGAGGCGTTGAAGCGCTCCAGCGCTTCATCCATCCCTTCTTTGAAACGACCACCCCAGACCTTTTGAGCCATCTTCTTTCACCTTGAAGAGATTCCCCGGCTGCCGCCTTTTTACGCCATCATTCGGCCTTAAGAACCTCATCCAGAGCTTCGATGAGACGATCGATTTCCTCCTTGCGGATGATGAGAGGAGGAACGAAGCGAAGCACTTTTTCCTGAGCACTGTTGATCAAGAACCCCTTCTTGAGACACGCCTCAACAACGGGCGCGCCGGGCCGATCAAGCTGCACGCCGACCATCAGCCCCAGTCCCCTGACTTCCTTTATGCACGGTCGAGTCTTCCTGAGACTCTCCAACCTTTCCCTGAAGTATTCCCCAACCTGACGCGAGTGATCGATCCAGCCGTCTTCCAGGAGGCTTGTCAACACCGCCTTCGCCGCGGCCGTCACCAGGGGAGTTCCTCCGAAGGTGGAGGCATGACTGCCGGGACCGAAGACGGTGCTCAATTCCTCGGTCCCGAGCGTAGCACCGATGGGAAGCCCGTTTCCGAGGGCCTTGGCGAGGCTCATGATATCCGGCGTCACGCCGAAGTGCTCGTGGGCGAACAAACGCCCTGTGCGGCCCATCCCGGTCTGAATTTCGTCCAGGATGAGGAGCAAGCCTTTCTCAAGGCACAATTCCTTCACTCCCTTCAGGTATCCGGAATGAGGCACGATGATACCCCCTTCACCCTGAATGGGCTCCAGCATGACGGCACAGACCGATCCGTCCACCGCTTCACGCAGACTCGCAAGATCATTGAACGGTACGAACTTGAAGCCAGCCAGAAGGGGATCGTAGCCCACTTGCACCTTCAGCTGCCCCGTTGCGGAAAGGGTGGCCATGGTCCTGCCGTGAAACGAACCTTCCATGCATATGATCGTGGATTTTCCCGCACCGTGCTTTTCTCTGGCATACCGCCTCGCAAGCTTGATCGCCGCTTCGTTTGCTTCCGCTCCGCTGTTGCAGAAAAAGACACGGTCCGCAAAGGAATGTTCCACCAGGAGTTGGGCGAGTTCCACCTGAGGCCTGGTGTAATACAGATTGGAAACATGCACCAACTGCCTGGACTGCTCCTCCAACGCCTTTGCGACAATCGGAGAACTGTGTCCGAGAGCGCAGACGGCAATTCCTCCTACGAAATCAAGATACTCCTTGCCGTCCTCATCCCACACCCGGGCCCCCTCGCCCCTGATCAAGGTGAGGGACCTTTTGTAGGTGGGAAAAAGGTATTTGTCGGCAAGATCCTTAGTCGTTTTATTATCAGTCATATCATCCAACCAGCCTTTCTCAATGACGAAGCGCACGAAAGAGCCCTAAACTATACTTCCAAACTTCTTCGCGGATTGCGGAGAAGTTGCATGTGGACGGCCCATGGGTCGGCCTGCTGAGAAACGTTTGCCTGCGGCCAAGGGCGCCCATAGGGCAGTTCAGGCAATCGTTTGCTACGGCACGATCTCCGTGCCCACGCCGATTCTGGTGAAAATTTCCAGAAGAATCGCATGATCCTTCCTGCCGTCGATGATGTGGGCCTTTTTGACTCCTCCCTTCAGGGCCTCCACACAGCAATTTACCTTAGGAATCATGCCCGCCCTGATGGTTTCATCATCGATCAGTTTCTGCACGTCCTTCACCCGGATGGTGGAGAGCAGTCTGCCGTCTTTGTCCAGGACGCCTTCCGTGTCCGTAAGCAAGATCAATTTCCTCGCCTTCAGGGAAGAGGCGACATGGCCCGCAACATGATCCGCATTGATATTGTAAGTCTCACCCTTCTTGCCTGTACCCACCGGAGCGATGACGGGGATAAACTGCCCTTCCAGAAGGGAGGTCAGGATCTCATGATTGATGGAAGCGACCTCTCCTACCATGCCCATGTCGATGATCTCCGGAGGCTGATCGTCACCCCTCTTCTTGAGGTACTTCATTTTGCTGGCCATGATAAGGTTTCCGTCCTTACCCGAGAGTCCTACGGATCGGCCGCCGTTCTGGTTGATGAGCGTGACGATCTCCTTATTCACTTTGCCCACCAGAACCATTTCCACGACATCCATGGTCTGCTTGTCCGTGACTCTCATGCCGTCGACAAATTCGGACTTGATGGAGAGCTTCTTTAACAAGCTCCCGATTTGAGGCCCCCCTCCATGCACGACAACAGGATTAAGCCCTACGTACTTCATGAGGATTACGTCAAGGGCAAAATTCTTTTTCAGGTTCTCGTCCACCATGGCATGGCCTCCATACTTGACCACAATAGTGGAACTGGAAAACCTTCGGATGTAAGGCAGTGCCTCTATGAGGACTTTGACTCTAGATTTCTCATCAATGGCCACGGGAAACCCCACGGATGAATTGAAAAAAGGAATATTGGAATGGTGACAAAATAATTTACTGTTGCCTCACTCCTGCTCCAGAGCATTCTTCTTTCCGCGCATTCCATTCTTCCCTGTTCAGAGTATATACCGGCTCAAATTCTCGTCTTCAAGAATGTCTTTCAGCTTCTCCGTCACATAGCTCCTGTCGATGACCACTTCTTTTTCACCCAAGTCGGGTGCGCTGAAAGAGACTTCATCAAGCAGTTTCTCCATGACTGTGTGCAGACGGCGGGCTCCGATGTTCTCCATCCGTTCGTTCACCACACTGGCCATCCGCGCAATCTCCTGCACCGCAGAGTCTTGGAAGACTAAGCTCACGTTTTCCGTGGCAAGAAGGGCCTTGTACTGTGTGACGAGTGCGTTCTTCGGTTCCTGCAGAATGCGGATGAAATCCGTTTCAGAGAGGGGATCTAGTTCCACCCGAATCGGAAATCTGCCCTGAAGTTCGGGAAGAAGGTCGGAAGGCTTACTGGCATTGAAAGCGCCTGCCGCAATGAAGAGGATGTGATCCGTCTTCACCATCCCATACTTGGTGGTGACTGTGGACCCCTCTACGATAGGAAGAAGGTCCCGCTGAACCCCTTCCCTGGAGACATCCGGACCGTACTTGGACTCGGAGCCCGCGATTTTGTCGATTTCGTCAAGGAAGATGATCCCGTTCTGCTCGGTCATGCGGACCGCTTCGGTGATCACGTTATCCATGTCGATCAGTTTTTGGGATTCCTCTTGAAAGAGGATCTCCATCGCCTCAGGGACCTTGACCCGCCTCTTCTTCTTCCTGGTGGGAAAGAGATTGCCGAAAACCTCCTTGACGTTGAATTCCATCTCTTCAAGACCTGCCCCGGAGAAAATCTCAACCATCGGCGCGGTTCTGTTCGCCACTTCCAGTTCCACATATCGGCCGTCCAATTTGCCGCTCCTGAGCAACCTCCTTAGCTTTTCTCTCGTGGTATCCGGCTCCGGTCTGTCCGCTTTCACCACTTCCAGGACTTTCTCCTTATCTCCCTCCTCCCCCTCCTTCAATTCCTCTCTCCTCTTCGGGAGAAGGATATCCAGCATTTTTTCCTCAGCCAGTTCGCGCGCCTTGACCTTGACCTTCTCCTGTTCCTGCTTCTTGGCCATGTTCACCGCGAGTTCCGTGAGATCACGGATCATGGACTCCACGTCCCGACCCACGTAACCCACCTCCGTAAACTTCGTGGCCTCCACTTTCAGAAAAGGAGAGTTGGCGAGTCTGGCAAGCCGTCTGGCGATTTCTGTTTTCCCAACGCCCGTCGGTCCGATCATGATGATATTCTTCGGCGCGATTTCATCCCTCAGATCCCGAGACACTTGCTGCCGACGCCATCGATTCCTGAGGGCGATGGCGACGGAACGCTTGGCCTGGTGCTGACCGATGATGTACTTGTCCAACTCGGAGACAATCTCTCTGGGAGTAAAGACCCTCATGGCGCTGTCCACCATCTGCAACTCTTTTTCCATACTATTTCTCTTCCCCGATCTCGTGGAGGACAATCTCCTCATTCGTGTATACGCATATGGATGCTGCGATCCTGAGGGCCTCCATCGCTATGGCAGGGCCGTCAAGGTTTGAATGACCCACCAGTGCCCTGGCCGCCGCCAGGGCATAGGGTCCACCTGAACCGATGGCCGCAATTCCTTCGTCCGGTTCGATGACATCGCCTGTTCCGGAAATTATGAGCATGTGGTCTCGGTCCATGGCCAGGATGAGCGCTTCCAGCCTTCGCAGTATCCTGTCTGTTCTCCAGTCCTTGGCCAGTTCAACTGCCGCCTTTGTCAGGTTTCCCTTAAACTTCTCCAGTTTTCCTTCCAGCTTCTCAAAAAGGCTGAAGGCATCTGCCGCTGCGCCGGCGAACCCCACGAGAACGGTGTCCTTGTACATGAAGCGAACCTTTACTGCTTTGCGCTTCATGATGGTCTCCCCGACGCTGACCTGGCCGTCTCCGGCCATGACGGCCCTTCCGTCCCGGATCACCGCAAGCACGGTGGTGCTGCGGACTTCCTTCATGAGTGTCATAGGATACCTCTCAGAGGGCCGGAGTATTGGAGTAATGGAGTATGGGGTCTCGCCGGCCCTCCGGTCCCCGTCCTTCCGTCGCCCCTTTCCCCCCATCGCTTCAGCCTTCTCATTTGCTTCTGGGATGCGCCCTGTCATAGATTTCCATCAGTTTATCAAGACTCACATGAGTGTACTTCTGGGTCGTGGAAAGACTCACGTGTCCCAGGAGTTCCTGCACCGCCCTCAGGTCCGCGCCTCCGTCCAGGAGATGGGTGGCAAAAGTGTGTCTGAGGGCATGAGGGCTGATGTCAAGCGCCAGAGTTCCCTGCCGGCCGTACTTCTTCACAAGCTTGCCCACGCTCCTGGTTGTCAGACGGCCTCCTCTTGCGTTCATGAACAGCGGCCCCTTCCCGGCGTCGCCATGGATTTTCTTGCGGAGAGGAATGGTCGCCTCCAGGTAATCGTCCAACGCATTCAGAGCTTCCCGGCCTATGGGTATGATTCGCTCCTTGTTGCCTTTTCCCAAGACCCTTACCAGTCGCTGCTTAAAATCGACGCCCCCCACATTCAGACCGGAGAGCTCGCTGACCCGAATGCCGCATGAGTAAAGGACCTCCAGGATGGCCCGGTCTCTCTTCCCGAGGAGGAGAGCCGTGTCAGGCCTTTCCAGCAGTCTGAACATCTCATCCACCGGCAGGTAGGTGGGGATATACTTTCCGAGCTTCGGCGTCGAGAGATCCGCTGAGGGATTGTGTTTTATCAGTCCTTTTTTTTCCAGAGAGGAAAAGAAGGATCTCACCGCGGAAAGCTTCCTTGCGATGGTGGTTCGCGTGTACTTTCCGTAAAGGGATCCGAAGTATTCCCGGAGAGTAGGGAAGTCAATCGATTCGACGGCCGGCCAGGTTTCTTCTCCCTCGGGAAGCCCTTCCTTCCGGCCCAAGAAGTCGAGAAACTGTCCCAGATCGACCCGGTAATTCCTCACCGTATGCGCGGAGTAACCTTTCTGGGACTTCAGCCCCTCCAGGAACACCTCTATGAGATCTTTAACAGTCATAGCCTTTCCGGTCGTAAATTTTATAACATATCAAATTTCCAGTCCTTCGCAATAAAAAATTCGCGCCACATTCTGTGCTTGACTTCGATCGGATGCTTGATATAGCGTAAAAAATTCATCCACCGCATGAAGCCTGACAGGGAAGCTCTCTTCGCTTTCCCGCACCGTGTCACGGGGCCGGCTAGATGCACTGCTTAAGATCTCCCCCGGCCTGTTAGATCTGCTCTCCGGATCTTGTCTTGGAAAGGAACTGGGTATGGAAAGAAAAAGTGAAATCCTGAGAAATGTGGCGCTGATCGCCCATCTGGGTTCTGGAAAAACTTCTCTTGCGGAGGCCATGCTATTTGATGGGAAAGCCACCACACGCCTCGGCAGGGTTGATGACGGATCGTCGAATATGGACTTTGAGCCGGAGGAAGTCAAAAGGAAGATCACCATCAGCACCGCCATTCACCATTGCGACTGGAAGAAGAACATCGTCAATGTGATCGACACCCCCGGCGATGACAACTTCCTCTCTGACACACGATCCGCTTTGCAGGCGGCCGACGGCGTGGTTCTGGTCATCGACGCTACCGCGGGCGTCAAAGTGGGGACGGAAAAAGTCTGGGCCTTTGCACAGGAACAACGCCTGCCTAGGATCATCTTCATCAATAAAATGGACAGGGAAAGAGCCAACTTTTACGGCCTTGTGGAGGAGGCCGCAAGAGTCTTGCAAGTTAAGGCCACCCCTGTTTTGCTCCCTATCGGGGCTGAGGACAAATTCGAGGGCGCCGTAGATCTCATCCGGATGAAGGCCTACATTTACGCCAAAGACGGCAGCGGCAAGTTTGAGGAAAAAACCATTCCCGGAGACTTGGAGGAAAAGGTCCGTGAGTGGCGGGAGAAGATGATTGAGAACATCGTGGAAGCCAACGATGAACTCATGGAAAAATACTTGGAAGGCCAGGAACTGAATCCGCAGGAAGTTGAGGAAACTTTTGTGGCGGCCGTCAAATCCGGCACCCTGGTTCCCATGCTATGCGGTTCCGCCACGCTCAATCTTTGTGTCCCTCATCTGATGAATTTCATCATCCAGGCCCTTCCTTCTCCTGTTGAAAGAAATGCTTTTAAAGGCACTAAGCCCGGAAGCGATCAGGTCATCGAAAGGAAACCTTCACCGGAGGCCCCATTCTCCGCCCTCGTTTTCAAGACAGTGGCTGACCCCTTCGCGGGCAAACTGACCATGCTCAGGGTCTTCTCAGGCACTTTCTCCACAGATACCCCGCTTTACAACCCCAACAAGGACTTGAAAGAGCGATTCGGACAGATCTTTCTGCTGGAAGGAAAGAAACAGCAGACTATTGACAGGGCCATTGCCGGTGACATAGTGGCAATTCCCAAGCTTAAGGAGACGGCAACGGGTGATACCCTGTGCCAGGAGAGCGACCCTATCGTTTACAAGGCCGTAGAACCGCTCCCCGCAGTCATCTCTTACGCCGTGGAAGCCAAGGTGAGAGGAAGCGAGGATAAGGTTTTTACATCTCTGGCAAGGCTCCTGGAAGAAGACCCCACCCTCAAGCTGGACAGAGATCAAGCGAGCTCCGAAATCATTCTCTCAGGTGTCGGCCAAATTCACCTTGAGGCCACCTGCGAGAAACTGAACAGGAAATTCGGTGTCGAGGTCAATATGAAACCCATGAAGGTCCCCTACCTGGAGACCATCAAGAAGCCCGTACAGGGGGTCGTTTATCGACACAAGAAACAGACGGGCGGGCGCGGACAGTTTGCGGAGGTGCATTTTGACGTGTCGCCTCTCGAAAGAGGTGAGGGCTTTGAATTCGAAAACGCCCTCGTAGGCATGAATGTGCCCCGCAATTTTGTGCCCGCCGTCGAAAAGGGAGTCAACGAATCCCTTCGGAGCGGGATCCTCGCCGGCTATCCCACGGTTGACCTGAAGGTTCGCTTCTATGACGGCAAGTCCCACGAAGTGGATTCCTCGGAAATGGCCTTTAAAATCGCAGCCAGCATGTGTTTGAAAAAGGCGATCCAGGATGCCAACCCGGTGCTCCTGGAACCCATCATGAAACTCGAGATCATCGTCCCCGAGGAAGCGATGGGTGATGTGATGGGCGATTTGAACAGCCGACGCGGCAGGGTGGTCGGCGTTGAATCCACGGGCAAGTACCAGGTGATCAAAGCGACCGCGCCCATGTCGGAAATCCTTCAGTATGCCCTCGATCTGAACGCCCTCACCGGCGGTCGGGGAACTTTCCGGATGGAGCACTCCCATTACGAGGAGGTCCCCGCCCACCTCGCAGAGAAAGTGAAGGCGAGCGCACAGGCCGCGGAATAGTAATCAATAGCGGGTTCGCCACCGAGACACGGATGGCCCGGAAGGCAGTTATTTTTTCGTCCATCACGGGATGCTGATGATATCCAACGTAAAGAAGTCTTGGGACAAAATCTTTCTCCGTGCCCTCGGTGCCCTTGTGGCGATTGAAACATGAATGCGCGCTTCGCAGCGGGTGTTCTGACCATCAGCGATAAGGGTTCGCAGGGAAAGAGAGTGGATGAGAGCGGTCCGGTCGCTGTCTCTATGCTGGTAAGAGAAGGATTCTCCGTAATCAGGGAAGGGATCGTTCCTGATGACCGGCGCCGGATTGCGGAGGTGCTGAAGGAGTGGGTTGACAGAGATTGCCTTTCCCTCATCATCACTTCCGGAGGAACCGGCCTTAGCCCCACCGATGTGACCCCACAAGCCATGGAGGAAGTGATCGATTTTTCAGTCCCCGGCATCGCCGAAGCCATGAGGGCCGAAAGCCTGAAGAAAACGCCTCATGCCATGATATCGAGGGCTATGGCCGGAGTGCGGAAGAGATGCTTGATCATTAATCTTCCGGGAAGCCCGGGAGGAGTGAGGGATAACCTGGCTGCCGTGCTTCCCGCCCTCAAGCACGCTCTTTCAAAACTGGCGGGGGACGCGTCGGATTGCGCCACGCCGCCCGGGCGTTAGAGTTTTAAACGGTACTTTCTTCACAAGTTGCGGAGAGTTGTTAGGCCAAGCCGGGGGGTGGTCTCTGAGGAGTCCGCAATGAAATCTGCAAGGGCAGATTTCATGCATCGCCCCTTCGGGGCTTCTTTCCCGTTTCTTCTCCGATCCACCGGAGATAACCGGCGCTCCCGTCTACGATGGGTAGGGCGATAATTTCCGGCTCCTCGTAAGGATGAATGGCTTTTATTCGCTTCTCAAGCTCCGAGTAGAGTTGTTGTCGTGTTTTCATGAGGCACAGCCACTCCTCAGCATCTTCGATCTTTCGTTTCCACCGGTAAGTGCTTTTTATAGGACCGATGACCTGAACGCACGCGGCAAGCTTCTCTTCCACCACTGACTTCGCAATCCTGGCCGCATCCTCCCTTTTGTTCACTGTTGTGGAGACCTGAATAAACGAATGCATAAACGTCCTTCTCCGGAAAGTGCCTTCCTGTCGCATAGGCAGATCGAATAGATAGCCCTTAAAGAAGAATGATGGAATACCATCATTCTATCACTCCATTGTTCCGGTCCATCATTTTCCATGGCTCGTCGTTTTCTTCTATCTCCCTCTTTCTGTATTCCGCCTCCTCCAGTTCCTCCATCCTCTCGTCGAACTTCTTGGCCACCAGATTCTCGAACTCTTTGCCGAGAAAAACCCGGTTATTGAGCAGAAATCCCTTCACGCTGTCCCAGTAATCCCTCAATTCATGGGTATCATGGATTCCGATAAGAACCCTTGTGGTCTCCTCCAGTTTCTCCCGTCTGAGATAATCCTTCCTCATTTCATAAAGGTCGTTCAGTCTGTGTCTTTGGTCTTCGTCAAACCCGATGTCCAGGGCGCGCTCCATGAGATCCCGGTAAAGATGATGAATTTCGCTGAAGTCCCTCCTCATTTCCATCTGTGATTTTGCGTCGAACACTATGAGATCGGTGATTTCGCGCATTCTTTGCTCAAATCCTTTTTCCAGTTCCTGTTCGTAATCCTCCGTGTGATAGGGCGTTTTCCTCAGGCTCCTGAGGCTGTAATGGAAGTAGTTTTTCAATTGTTCAAGGTCGCCTATGGTCTTCATGTGCAGAATCTTCTGATCAATGTTGATCTTGTCCCTGAAGTCGACGGAGATGACCCTGTGAGTCTCCTCTGCGTAGAAAACAATGCCGTTTCTCGCCTTGAAAAAATTATCCAGCCGACTCGAGCCTTCCCACAATTGCTCCACCGGAAGACGGCTCAGGGCGTCGTTGACCGCCTCATACCTCATGCCCATTTTCGCAGCCAGCGACAGGAAATGAAGGCATACCGGCCTCTCGGGAAACCTCCGTGCGGCCATCAGTGAGACCAGGAGCAGTTTGATCATGTTTTCATAGGTCAGGAAGCCGCACACTATTTCAAACCCGAAAATGCGAATTTCATCCGTGACCAGGTTGTTGAAAATAAAGTGCCTCACTTCATCGGCGAGGAGATTCAAGCTGTTGTGAATTCGCAGTGCCTCAAAGAGCTCCTTTTCGTAAGTGGCGTAACCGATGCTGTAAAGATTCTTCTTCTTGTAAATGTATCGAAGGGGAACCTTAAGCACGAGGTTTGCGAGGTCCCTGAATTCCACATGCCTTATTCCCCTTAATCGAAAAATCCTCTCCAGGGCATAGATCATCTTCCCGGACTGAATACATTCCTCCCGCCTTCCCTCGTCCGGAGGATACGACTCGAGGTACTCCGGGAGTCTTTTTCCCTCCGGAAGTCCTTCCCGCCTGAAGGCTTCGAGCCCGCAATAGACGTTCCCCTTTTTGAGAAAAAGACTCCTCATATGATCCTCCGGCCGGGTTTCTCCCTTCAGGATGCTGCCACAGAGATCCCTGAACCTGAACATGCCCTCCGCAAGATCCTCCATCATGAGATCCTCACCGATGGCATAGAACATGATGAAGGAGCTGAGGAAGATGGCATCGAACAGGTCGCTGTCGTGCAGCGCCACGACGTCTTCGATAGCATAGAACGAAAATTCTCCCCGGATCATATGGTGAAGCAGGTTGTGGTGTCTGACAAGGGCTGCCAGATATCCTCGGCTCTCCGGGTCGCTGAGATACCTTTCTCCGATCTTCGTGTTTTGCAGAAGCCACGCACTCGCTTCCGCGTGGTTCGCAGGATGAATCTCCTCCTCGTATTGTCTTCTCAACGACGGCAGAAGCCCGATGTCCCTGAAGACAAATGATTTCATCAGCGCATCCATCAGTGAAGGCTTCCGTCGCAAGCTTTCAGCAAGATTCTCCAGAGTCTCCACCTGCGCCTCGTTCAGGCCCACAATGCCGGCCGTCATGGGCCCGAATTCCCTTTGAGCGATCTTGTGGAGGAATTCCCTGTCCTGAAAATCCGCGCGATCCCTCCTGATGAGAGCCTGGAGCTTGCGGGTGCTTGTAAAGACCTGCTCCATGACGGAGGATTTGATGAAAAGGGCCTGGGGGGGCTTCAAGGATTGAAACGCCATGAATTCGGGAAGTACGAACTCCAGAAGTGAAGGGGCATGCCGGTAGAGCAAGTCAAGATTCTGGTACAGATCTTCGGGAGCAAAAATAGCCCGAAGAAAATTCGCGCTCAGGACGGATCTCAGATTCTCCGCCTTCCTGAACCAGTGCCTTTCCCTTTCCGGAAGCCGCAGGTCCAGATCTTCGTGAGCCATGAGCTTCAAGTGGCTCTGATAGAAAGCCTCCACATTGGAAAAAAGCTTTTCCAGGTGATCCAGCTCTTCAGGAGGAATATGTGCGATCCGCTTGCCTACGATGCGAGCGCACGCTCGCTCCAGTTCTTCAATATTCCGGTCCATATCGATGTAAGAGATGTCTATGGCCTGAGTCTTGTGGTTTACTTTCAATTGAAATCCCGTCCCCACGACGAAGGAGGTTTCATCCTCGTAAAGCTGCTCACTGAAGCGGCTCAGCGCAGCCAGATCCAAGTAATGGGGGTTGACCGCCCCCACCTCTTCATTCAATTTGTCGAGACGGGCGCCCACATCCTCCCGGCTTGCTCCTGCCAGAAGTGGATTGAAGTTGAGCACTTCTCCTTTCACCACGTTCACACTGATCCACAGGAGAATGAACACCAGCTCGGTGTTCAGTCTCTCGAAGATCCTTCCTGTGCCGTGAAATTCCGTGTTAAGGAGTGTCCTGTAAAAGGCGGAGGCCTTCAGGGGATCGCCCTTAAAATACGTCTCTTCGTATCGGTCCATGACCGTGACGAGTTCGATCACCTTCTCGATTTTGTTGAGCTTGTCTTCCTCGTAGTCCGCAAGAACTTCTTTCTCCATCCGTCCTTTGTTCTTGAGCTCCTGCCAACTGGCAAGAAACTGAAATTGATTCATCATCTTCAGGATTTTCCGAACCGCCGCGTGATGGATGCCCCCCATAACGCTGATTCTCTCGTCCATGAGCCGATCCCACTCCATATCACGGTTGGTCACGACCTTGACCATGGACTCGTAAAGATCGAAGAGCTCCGTGAGTTCTTCCTGTTTCAGTCCGCTTCCTCGAGAAGCCACGGCCTCGGCCATACTCATGAGGCGGCAGTATCGCAGCAAATTGAGCGCTTCCTGGTGCTCGTAGGTCCGGGCCAGATCGGAAAGAGCTTTCAACGCTCTTTCGTTCATCTTTCCGGAGAGGATCCTTGCCATGGGGGTGTGACCTATCACGATCAGAAAGATTTCCCTGAGTTCACCCCGGGACAAACCAAAGAGGGAAAGGGGTTCCAGGTGCTGGAGCACGGATGTCCTTGTTCCTTCGATACGGTCCGGGTTCAAGTAGTGCCGGATTCTTTCCAGGCGGTTAATTTTTGTCACCAGCTTGAGCACATCGTTGAGGCTCTCGTATCTTCTACGCTTGTTTTCGAAAGGCTCTCTGAGCCTTTCCATGAAGAGTTCAGGCAGCCCTTCATATCTGGCGCTCCTGATCTGCTTCACAACACGAAGAGCCGCGATAACATACGAAAAAGAATCCCTGTATTCGGCAACCAGGGGAACAGGGCAGCCGGCGAGCCTGGAATCTATGATTTCTTTTTGTAACTCTTCGCAGGTGGCTTGAAGGGGTTTCTTTTGTCCTAAATAGATTAACATGTAGTCGGGCGTGTACTCGTCCGTGAAAAATCGGTTATGCCAGGCTTCTTTCACGGAATCCGGGATCAGCGGTTTGAGGAAGATCTTGTTGAAATACACGGAAAGAATTCTGGCCCAGGTTTTTTCCTGGTCGTAGCCGAAGCCGCGACCCGGTGAAAAGTTGAGATAGGGAAGTCGGTCGATCTCCTCCATGCTCAACTCTCCCAGGGCTCGATGCCCCAGCAGTTTATCCAGGACTTCTTTTTCCACATAAGGAGGATTCAGGTATTTTTGAAAATCAAAAGTGTTTACGTGAACCGACCCTTCCGCGACCTGGTACTTCTTTTCCGTTCTGAATACATGAGTGAAAAGGAGGAAACTCTTTTGTTCCTCTTCTGTCAGTAAGTCGATCTTTATTTCACGACTGGATTTCAGGGCCAACCGGTTGGCAATAACAAAAATCTCCCCGCCCGGCTTAAGAAGAGCGTATACCTTTCCGAGGATATAATAGGCGTATCTTTCCAGATCCTTTTCGGAAATCACGCGTCCGGATCTGGGGCTGAACTTTTCCATGAAAACGATCTCGAAGATGTCTCTTGGCAGAAGGACAAGATCCAGGGGATCGTCCGGGTTGGATAGCTTTTCAAAGGAGTCCAGAACGATGAACTGGTGCTCCTTGAAGCGCAACGTGAGCTCATTGACCACCAGGTCCTCTGCTTGGCTCAGTAGACCGATCCTGTGGCTTTCCTGGAGAAACTTTTTGCGATGAAAGTTGATGATTTTACTGATTTCATCCGCCTTGTTCCTGATGGTGGATAGAGACGTGAAGATCAAGGAAAAGGGGATGAGATAATAAGGCTTCCTGAATTTCGAAAGCCGGATGAGGAGGCCGATTTTGGCGTACACCCTATTGATCTCGCGGAAATATTTCCGGCCACGGTCAGGGTTTTCCGTTGTCAAAGATTGCAGCAGCCTGAGATCCTTCGGGCTCAGGCGGTCGTAAACCTCGAAAAACCCGAAGCCATAGGCATTCCCGCCGAATCGGCTCATGAGTCTGGATGGGTGCTTGTGGGCCGGATAGGTCCCCGGAGGGATGTCGGAAGGATCGATGCCCAGGGATGCATATTCCTCGGGTTGGATGAAACCGAAGGAATCTTCCTTCAGAAAGGTCTCTTGAGTGAAGGACTCTGTGTTTACCATGGCCCTCCTGTTTCCTGTTCAACCCCGTAAAGGGCCTTGGCCTTTGCTCGATCCACCGAACCGTCCGCCAGAAGCGGAAGTTGCATGACAAATTCCACGTACTGAGGCTTCTTGTACCTTGCGATACGTTCACCCACAAAATCGATCAAAGCCCTGGCAGTCAGGCTCTGCCCTTGTTTGAGCGTGCACACGGCCTTAATGCCTTCTTTCCACTTGGGGTCAGGAACACCGAACACTACGGTGTTTTCTACCGCCGGATGCTGCAAAATGGCCTTTTCGACTTCTGCGGGGTATACATTTTCTCCTCCGGGCTTGATCAGTTCCTTTTCCGACTTGCGGCCCGTGTACCAAAGGAATCCTTCCTCGTCAAATCGGCCCAAGTCGCCCGTATGATGCCAACCTTCCCGAAAAGTATAGGCCGTTTCCTCAGGCAGACCCCAATAGCCCTTGAAGACCATGGGCCCCCGCACCGTGATCTCGCCAACCTGTCCCATCGGCACCGGACCATCATGGTCATCAACGAGTCGTACCTCCGTCAGGGGCAGCATCTTGCCCGCTGCGCCGGGCCTGTCTTTATAGGCGCCAAATGAGGCCAGGCAGGAGGTCTCCGTCTGACCGTAGAGGCACCAGAAGTTCCCCGCTGTGGTCTTCTCGTACCTTTCAATGGTCTCCTTTGTGTCGATCCCTGTAACGGCTCTCAACGAGCCGATGGGCTTGCCGGTTTTTTCGTGCTCATCGAGGATCGAAGCCAGGATCGGAGAGAAAACCATCATGAACGATACGCTCTTCTCATGGATAAGGTCCATAGCTTTCACCGCATCGAACCGGCTCATGTTGATGTTCAGAGCGCCTGCATGGAAGCAGGCCGTGGTCATGAAAAGGCCTCCCACATGGAAGAAAGGCAGAAAGCAAAGATGAACGTCCTGGGAAGTCACGTTCATCAGGTAGTCGAAATGCAGATTCGCGCAGAGCACGTTGGCATGGCTGAGCAAAGCGCCTCTTGGCCTCCCCCTCACAGCGGCGGTGTAAATAATGACAAAGCCGTCGTCTCCGGCCACCTCGTTGTTTATCCGATCACCTTCACTTTCAAGCAAGCGAAGGAAATCGTTACAGTCTGCGCCAAGCTCCAGATGATTTTCCACTGACCGCAACTGATCCTTCAACCCCTGAATCGTTTCTCCTGATTCCGTGTCGGTGAAGAGGATTTTCGGCTGACCGTCCTTCAGGATAAAGGAGATTTCATCCACCGAAAGTCTCCAGTTCACAGGAAGCATGATGGCGCCCTCCGAGGCGGCGGCTCCAAAAAGGAGGAAGTATTCAAGACTGTTCTTCGCTAGCACGGCGATGCGATCGCCCTTCCTCACCCCAAGCCTCCGGAGACCCCCTGCCAGACGATCCACACGCGCCTTGATCTCGGCAAAGGTAACAATCAGGCCATCCTCCGCCTCGAGCCAGGCCGTCCTCTTGTTGAAACTCACGGCATTTCGATTGATGAGATCATAAAAGGTGAAATCATGAAGTCCCACTGCCTGTCCCTCCATGGCTTGCTTAAAATGGTGCCAGGACCTCTTTCCATCCCCCTCGTCCCGGGTCAAGTCCTTACTCTACCCTAATGTTGCATAAACAACATGGTCTGCTCTGCGGGGCGCACAACTAAAAAGGACGGGGCCGCTCCCGTCCTTTTTAAAAACCAGACCGATTGTCTAGTCCAGCTTCCTGAACGCTTCTTTGCGGCCCGTGAATTTTTCCCGCATCTGAGGCTTCATGAGCTTACCCGTAGGGTTCCTCATGACTCTATCAAAGACGACCTTGCGAGGCCACTTGTACTTTGCGAGTTTGATCTGCTTGCAGAAGTCAAAGACCTCCTCTTCGGTCATGGTCTGACCTTCTTTGAGTTGAATGATCGCCATCACAATTTCAACCAGCCTGTCATCCGGATGGCCGATACACGCCACATCATCGATCTTCGGGCTCTGCATCAGAGCATCCTCGATTTCCACGGGGAAGATGTTTTCCCCGCCGCTGGTGATCATATCTTTTTTACGGTCCACGATGTAGAAAAAGCCTTCCTCATCGATTTTCAGCAGGTCCCCCGTGTAGAGCCAGCCATCTTTGAGGGTCTCCGCAGTCATCTCCGGGTTGTTATAATAGGCCTTCATCATCCGCCTGGTGGTAAAAATCAGCTCTCCCACTTCACCGGCAGGAAGTTCTTTGCCTTGAAAATCGACGATCTTCCCTTCAATCCCGAATGTGGGCTTGCCGATGGATCCGGGCTTCCTGAGCACGTCCTCCGGATAGAGGTTGAACAGTCCGCCTCCGCCGCCCTCCGTGATGCCGTAGATGTTGGAAACACCGCAGGAAAGGGTCTCCACCAGTCCCTTCATAACCTCGAAGGGAACAGGCTGTGCTCCGATCTCCAGATATCTCCAGGAAGAAAGATCGTAGTCGGAAAGTCTGATCTGGCCGCTTTTCAGCGCGTTCAGCAAGGCCACTGCAATGGGGACGACAAAAAGAATGTCTGTCCCCTTCTCCTCGGCCAGGGCTTCCAGTATCCATTTGGGTTCCGTGAACTCCCTGAGGAGGGTTCCTGTTGCGCCGGTGGCATAGAAAGGCGCCCACAAGAACAGGGTCCCGCTGTGATAAAGGGGAAGGAAGAATACGTAGTTATCGCTTTTCTCGACAAAGTAACTCATCCCGTTGCCGATGGCCGTGTTGTTCAAGGAATAGTGGGTGTGGAGAACCGCCTTGGGCTTGCCCGTGGTCCCGGAAGTAAACATCATGGCAAGATCATGCTGGTCATCTACCTCCACGAGGGCCTCGGAAGCGTCCGCATAGGACTCCAAAACCTTGTAGTCGATCATGTCCGAGGGCACCTTGTCGCCGACGCAGATGTACTTTCTGATGGTCTTCAAGTCTTTTTGAACAGGCTGGACCACAGGCAGGAATTCCGAGCCAAGCATGAACACCTTGGGGTTGCAGACCTCGGCCGCATACAGGATGTCCGGTCCCGCAAAGCGGAAGTTGAGGGGAACCGCCACGGCGCCCAGTTTGAGGATAGCATAGTAAGTGATCAGCCATTCCAGGCTGTTGTTCTGGAGATGCATCACAAAATCGCCGTCCTTGATTCCCATTTCCTTGGAAAGATAGTTGGCCGCCCTGTTGATCTGATCGTTGAACTGTTTCCACGTGAGAGTCCGCCTCAGTCCTTTGGAGGGAGTCCTTTCGATCAGACAAATCTTATCGGGCAAATGGCGAGCATGGATTTTCGCGTAAGTTGCATAGTTCATAGACCGTTATCCTCCTTTGCTCACATCAGGGGTTCAAAGTCCGCCGAAACAGGCCCCATCAAAATCTCTCTTTACTTCACAAAGCCCATGACCCGCGGCAGCCACAGGGCCAAACCCGAGCTATAGGTGAAAAGGAAAAGCACGGCAATTTGCATAATAATGAAAGGCAGGGCCGCACGCGACACGTAGAGAAGATCCTTGTTGGTCATCGCACCCGTGATATACAGGCTCACTCCCATGGGGGGCGTGCAGTATCCGATGGCAAGGTTCACCGTCATGATGAGACCGAAGTGCATAAAATCAATGCCGTAAGCGCTGAGCATGGGAAGGAATACAGGGCCCAGGATCATGGTGGCTGAAATGATGTCCATGAACATCCCCACAATCAGGAGCAGGATATTGACCACCACGAGGAAAAAAAGCGGAGATTGCACATAGGCCATGACCGCTTCCGTGATCTTACCGGGGATCGCCTCCAGGGTCAGGTAGCGCCCGAAACAGGTAGCCCCGGCCACAATGATCAGGAGCGTAGCTGAAGTCACTGCCGAGCTGACGGTGATTCTTTTGACGTCTCTAAACCTGATGGACTTGTGAATGAACAGCTCCACGATGAACGCATACACACAGGCCACCACCGCCGCCTCATTGGCGGTGAAGGCCCCGGAAAAAATGCCGCCGAAGATGATGACGGGCAGCATGAGAGACCAGAAACATTCTTTAAGGATGGCCCAGAACTGTTTGGCGTCGGGGATAGGGTGGCGGACGAGATCCGTCCTCTTTCTGTGGATGAAATAGGTGTAGATACAGGTCAGGATGATAATGAGGATTCCTGGAAAAAAGCCTGTAAGGAAAAGACCTTCCAGGGAGACATTGCTGATCATGCAGTAGAGGATCATGCCGATGCTCGGGGGGATGATCACCCCCAGGTTCGGGGATGTGGTCATGAGCCCGATGGTGTAGTCCTCCTTGTATCCGTTTTCCAGGAGAGCCGGAATCATGAACCCTCCCAGGGCGACCACGGTGGCCACCGTTGAACCCGAAATCGCACCGAAAAGACCGCAGGCAATGACGCCGGCCATGCCCAGGCCTCCTGGAAGCCAGCTTACCATGGCATTGGCGGTCTTGATGAGCTTGTCCACTATCTTGCCCGAAGTCATGATGTTGCCGCAGAGGATGAAGTAGAGCACTACCACAAGGGCAAAGTTGTCCATGCTTCGGAAGAGACTCTGGGCGAGAAGAAGAATGGGAAGATCTGTGAAAAGGAGGAAGCCTACAACCGACGTGAAAAACAGGCACATGAAAACAGGGACCACGGCGGCCATACATCCCAGGAGGACCAGCAATATGATCACATGGCTCAATTCCATAACAGGCCTCGTCTCCGAATCCTTCTGAGCAAAAACCGGGAAACCACTCTGGGATCAGGTACCTTTGCGCTTTTGAAGAATTTGCTGAGTGTCCTGATAAATGACCTGGAGCGTCCTGATAAACATCATGATCCCCATAGCAGGCAATATGGCATACAGCAGAACGAGCGGGATCTCCATGATAATGGTGTACTGATTGGTCGTCGATTGAAGAGCGGCCATCTTCCATCCATAGTAGATCATCATGCCGGAGAACAGCAACGTTACTAAATTGCTGAAAAGAATGAGAGGATTCCTTAGCGCCGGCACCAGCTGGATCACGGCATCGATCTTGATCATGGACCGGGCTTTGACCGCGGCACTCAGCCCGAAAAAGGTGGTCAAGATTATCACTTCCCTGACCAGTTCTTCAGACCAGGCCAGGGAATAATTGAAACCGTATCTGAGGATTACATTGAAGAAGAGAGCGATGAGTGCCGCCATTGTAGCCAGGAAGAGAGACCACTCCTCGATAAAACTCAGCACCTTGTCTGCAACGCCGAAAGCTTTAGCCAGCATGTTCAGCCCTCTGACAGGAAAGGGAGAGAGAGCAAGCAACTCATGCCCTCCCTCCACTGAGAGGTCAACAGGAGCTACTTTACCTTATAGCCCATGTATTTCTGGACTTCTCCTAGGAAGTCAGCGGGCTTGTACTTGTCACCGGGATAGTTCTTGTTGATTTCATCAGTATACTTCACGTGCACTTTGTAGCTGAGGGTTCGAAGGTTATTCAATTCTGTGTCCGAGGGCTGGATGAATTCCACGCCGTCTTTCTTGGCTACTTCGATCTGCTGCTCTTCAAGCTGCTTTCCCAGAGGCCTGGACTTCTCGCACACTTCATGAACCACGTCCACAAAGGTTTTCTGGAGATCCTTGGGCAGGCTGTTGAACCAGGCTTTGTTGAAAATCCAGATGAAAAGGCCCTGTGCATAGTCCACCTGGGTAAAATACTTACAGACCTCGAATTTCTTCGTAATGCTGCACACTACCAGGGTGTGGTCCAGCGCCGTGATGACGCCCTGCTTCAGCGCCACGGGGACATCCGGCCACGGCATGACCACCGGGTTGACACCCCAGGATTCGTAGGTCAGTTTGTTGACGGCAGCTTCTCCGATGCGCATTTTCACTTTCCGAAGATCCTCGATTGTCCTGATGGGCGTCGTTGAGGCCCACCCGTAATTCCCATAGGTCGTGATATCGAGCCCAATGATGCCCTGATGGTCCATGGCATTGAGGAAGTGGTCAAAGAGTTTTCCGCTTTTGACAAACTTGTCCAGCTTGTCGAAGGAGTTGATGAGAAAGGGCAGATTGACGATACCGAACCTTGGGCCAAGGTTGGTTGAGGCAATGGAACTGCAGCTCATGCCCTGAATGGCACCCATTTGTAGTTGGTTGAGCACTTCCACTTCTCCGCCTAACATGGAAAAAGGCTTGTAGTCGATGTAGATTTGCCCGTTAGTCCGCTTCCACAGCTCGTCGCGCATCACAAAACCCGCCGCACCGTCAAGGATGGGATGGGACACGTTGGAGATGATGCATTTGTATTTTGCACCGGAAGGATCAAAGGTGGGTTTCCATTTTTCGAGAGGATCTGCTTTCTTTGCCTGCGCCCACGCGAAGCCGCTTACCATGAAAGCAAGAATCAAACAAAGAGCCACACAAAAAGATAATCTCTTCATACCGACTTTGTCTCCTTTCTTCCGGTTAAAGGTTAAAAACAAAGTTGGCCGTTACTCTTTCCACGTTTGGCGTGTGTGGATTGAACCAGAGTTTTCCCGGCTTGTCAAGGAAATAAAGTTAAAATAAAGCTATATTTTAGCTACCTCCAGTTTCCGGTGAGAATGCAATTCTCATCATGATTCCAGGATATTAGTCTACTCTTGGCCCTTCTCACCTCCCTTCATTCCACGCCGTTCGAATACGGCATTCCAACCGGGCTGGATGCGCGCTTGAAATCCTCGCGTGGGGCGCATTTCAGACGACACTCCTTTTGTCGTCTTCTTGGGTACAAACAGGCTTGACGGGTCTTCAGATGCCCTTGGAAAGAATTTTTTCATCGTGAGCGAGTCTCTTTTGAATGCCTTTGCTCACTTGGTAGGTGCGGCTGAACTCGGACCAGAATGCCCTATCTTTCTCTTTCCAGCCGGGCCCGAATTTTTCGTCAAAAAATTCGCCCAGCTTGTCGAAGAGAAGCTTCCATGTCGGTTTTCCTTCAGCTTGCGCCGCCAGGAGTTCCTCAAGAATCTTGTCGATCTCAGCGAGCTTCTCCTTGGGAAGATAGGAAATAGCACCTTTCCGAATGGACGCCAGCAGAGTTTCCGCGCTCAAGGCATGCGCCGTCAGCATAATGGTGGGGATCCCCTTCTCCACGGTCTTTTCGAGCAGCGACAGTCCGTCAACCCCCATGATATCGAGAATGGCCAGATCGTAAGTCCCTTCATCGATCTTCTGCACGGCACTCTTATAGTCCTGCGCCCGATCGACCCGGGCCATTTCCAAAGCCTCAGCAATGGTATCCAGGACGTCTTCTTCATCATCCACGGCCAGAATTCTTATTCCCTCGAGGTAGGATTTGTTGCTTGCCATTCGGGGGGCCTCCTTCAAAAGGTGACATTGGGGACCGGATGTGGATACACGTTTCGTTTGCATCCTGTCGCGGGAGTATAGGAAAGGCAGGTCCACCTGTCAAGATATGTTCACAAGGCGGGAAAAATTCTTGACACTCCAGATAGGAAGGTGCTAATGAATGAATGATCATTCATTTCCGAAGCTGGCTTCATCGAGTTTCAGAGCTATTTTGAGCCTAGGCCATGGCGATGAAAAACAAGAACGGCGAAAAATATCATCGAATCATTGCAGCCGCTACCAAAGTGTTTGCCAAGAAAGGGTTCTTTCACGCTAAAGTCTCGGATATCGCCAAAGAGGCACAGGTGGCGGATGGCACTATCTATCTCTACTTCGAGAACAAGGATGACATTCTCATCTCGCTTTTCGAGGAGCAGATGAAAGCCGTTCTTGAAAACATGGTTCGTCAGCTTTCTCAGGAAAAGGATGCAGTCAAGAAATTAGAAAGGTTCGCCCTCGCTCACCTCAAGCTCATCGAGCTGAATAAGAGCATGGCGGAAATCATCCAGGTAGAGTTGCGTCAGAGCAGCAAGTTCATGAAAGAGTACAAGAATGAGAAATTCATGCAGTACCTCAACCTCATCAGCGACATAGTCCGGGACGGCCAAGAACAGGGGATCTTCAGGAAGGATCTCCTTCCCGATATTGTGAAGAGGGCGCTGTTCGGAGCGCTCGACGAGATGTCCCGATTCTGGGTGTTGTCAAGCCACAAAAAGTATGATATTGAAACCGCCGCCAGACAGATCAGCGATTGTTTCCTTCACGGATTGATCAGAAGGCCCGACTGACAACGATTTATCATCAGCAAGGAAAGGAGGCAAAAGTGAACATCATCGTTTGTTTAAAACAGGTTCCTGACACGGAAGCACAGATCAAGATCGCGCCTGATGCCAAAGGTATCATGAAGGATGACATTAAGTGGGTCATGAACCCTTACGACGAGTTCGGGGTGGAAGAAGCTCTTCGAATCAAGGAGAAGTTCGGCGGTGAGGTGACGGTCGTCGGCTTTGGGCCTAAGAGAGTCACGGAGTCCATCCGAACGGCCTTGGCCATGGGAGCGGACAAGGGGATCCTGATCAGCGACCCTGCCGCGGAGGGAAGCGATTCTATCGCCACCGCAAAGGCTCTGGCTGCAGCCATTAAGGGGCTCACCTATGATATCGTCTTCACAGGTCAGCGGGGTGTCGACGAGGACAGCGGCCTTGTCGGCGCAAGTCTTGCCGAATACTTAGGCGTCCCGCACATGTCTATCGTCGTCAAGGTGGAGGTATCCCAGGACGGCAAGTCTGTAAAGTGTCACAGACCCGTGGAAGGGCAGACCCTCGTAATCGAATCATCCCTTCCTGCTCTCATTACCGCCCAGAAGGGATTGAATGAGCCGAGGTATGCTTCCCTTCCGGGCATCATGAAGGCGAAGAAGAAGCCCCTGGAAGAGAAATCGCTTTCCGCTCTGGGGCTGAACGCTTCGGAATTCGGCGAAGGGGCAAGGAACCTCAAGATCCTCCAGATGAGCCCGCCTCCCGCAAGAAAAGCGGGGCTTATAGTCCCTGGGGATACTCCCGAGGCAAAGGCAAGAGAGTTGGCCAGGTTGCTGCACGAAGAAGCCAAAGTCATCTAGTTTATGGATGAGTGACTCGCTTCGCTGAGTGACGAAGTCTCTTCTCCCTTGTAACTTGTCACTTGTAACTTTACAATACAAAAAGGAGAGCAAAAATGGCACAAGGAGTGATGGTCATCGCAGAACAGAGAGACGGAGAGATCCGTAAGGTATCTTATGAAGTGGTGAGTGAAGGGAAACGTCTTGCCGATCAACTGGGCCAGAAGGTGACGGCCGTGCTGATCGGGCAGAATATCAAGGAAAAGGCCGCAAAGCTCGGGGCATACGGTGCGGACAAGATTATTGTGGCCGATGACGCCAGGCTCGGCGTTTACACGACGGACGCCTATGTCGCAGTGATCTCGGAAATCGTAAGGGCCAACGAGCCGGCCATCTTGATCATGGGTGCCTCAGTACAGGGAAAAGATCTGGCGGCCCGCCTCTCCGCAAGGTTGGGGGTAGGGATGGCGCAGGACTGCACCGCTTTGTCCGTGGACAACGGCAATCTCGTGGCGGTCAGGCCGGTTTATGCCGGAAAAGCTTATGCGAAAGTGAGCTTCAGCGACAAACGACCTCACATGGCCACGGCCAGGCCGAACGTCATGCCCATGAACGAGGCGAACCTTTCGAAGTCCCCTGAAATTCAGGACGCCGCCGTTTCCCTCGACGACAGCAGTCTCAAAACGAAGGTCGTGGACGTTCTTCGCGATCAAAGCGGAAAGATAGACCTCACGGAAGCGGATAAGATTGTTTCCGGAGGACGGGGCATGAAAGGGCCAGAGCACTTTCAGATCCTGGAAGAGCTTGCCAAGGCGATCGGCGCCTCCGTGGGGGCGTCCCGGTCAGCCGTGGATGCAGGGTGGCGACCTCACGTCGATCAGGTGGGCCAGACGGGCAAGGTCGTCTCGCCCAACCTCTATATCGCCTGCGGTATCTCGGGTGCAATCCAGCACCTGGCGGGCATGAGCACATCGAAGGTTATTGTGGCCATCAACAAAGATCCGGATGCCCCGATATTTCAAAGGGCCGATTACGGGGTTGTGGAGGACCTTTTCAAGGTGGTCCCCGCTCTGACCGAGGAAGTCAAAAAAATCTCTCATTAGCAGGGTGCTGAAGAAGTCCATGATCGCAGGTTGCTTAAAAACCTCCAGACGCGAGGCGCCTGAAATCCTGAGGAGTGGGTGGGCGAACCTGCAAGTACGCTGCAAGCCCGCCCTCGCGAAAGCGGGGGAAGGATGAGGGCAACTCCGCAGATGGGCGTTTTTCAGCAACCTGTTAGGTAAAGGATCCCCCCGATGCCGTTGCATCGGGGGATTTTTATGCAAGCATTTCCAGAAATTCCTCCAGCGAAAGCTCATTGAGCTCCTTGACGATGGTTTTATCGTCTTCCGGTTCCCTTCCTACCGATTCTTTCGTCTTCGGGTAAATCATTTCCGCGAGGCTCTCTTCGTCCCTCTTCTCCAGCCACTTGCGGATCATCTGCGCCGGGTGTCTAATCTCATCCAGTTCACGCCACATGGCCTCTGCGATTTGGAGCGGATTTCCCGAACCCAGGTGAGGGGCCGTGAAAAAGCGGTCCAGGATGACAGCCAGGGGAACATCTCTTTCCCTCTCAATCAGACTCTCCAATTTCCCGAGGTAGGCCGCGTCATAGAGACCACCGGACATTTCGCCGGTGAACGCCCGCTCGCCGACTAGAACACCGTATTTCTTCCTGAGCTTCCTGTCACCTCTCAAGGGTTCCGGAACCCACAGCTTGTTCCCGGCTTCCTCGTCCTCTCCTGAAAAAAGTTGCGCTTCCCTTTCATCCAGAGAGGGTGAGACGCCGGACCCGGTGGGAACGTAGACTGTCATTCCCGGCTTAAGAGGATAGAACGAGCCGTCGTTCATCACAAACCCGACTTCATGGTGGCCGCAGAACGGGCATCTCCTCGACGAGATCCTGCCTGAAACGCATCCTGTCGTATCTTGATCCAAGGTTGACCTCCAGAAACAAAATTGTCCGCCTGCATCAGGAAAAGCCGGGGCAGACTCATTAATTATACTTTAACAGACTTGCGAATCGAAGCATTTACGCTAAGATTTAATTATACGTTGGATTTTTCGACATCAGGTATTATTCGTCCTCTCTCTTTCGAGGGAGTTGGAAAGAGGGAGAAAGATGAAAGGGAGATCTAAGACAAATGACTGAAGAAAAAACACTCTGTCCCCATTGCGGTACCCTCCTTTCCTGTTGGGAGCCTCATCCTGAATCAGGTTGGGATCATGATCTGCTGTTTTGCAGCAACGATCGGTGTTCTTATTTTGTCAGGGGCCGAGAGAAAATATGTCATGAATGCGGACAGAATTTCGGGTATCGCTTCTGTTATGATCCAAAGACAGGTCGCCAGTGGCCCATAGCGGCTTGGTGCGGCGGCGATTTATCCCTTCTCAAGGGTCGCTGCAAAACGGCGTAATAAAGGCCATTCCAGTTTCGGCCGGTTTCGACCCGACTCTAATTCTGTGCTCATGGTTTCCGTCAAATCTATCCCAATCTTGCAGCGTCCGGGGTTACTCCTCGCCGTGGAGAAAGGTCTGCCGCTCAACAATTTGGTTGACAAAAAGTGAGTTTCGGATAAATTACTCCTCCACGGGCGGTGTAGCTCAGACGGTCAGAGCATGCGGCTCATATCCGCAGAGTCACTGGTTCGAGTCCAGTCACCGCCACCACAGAATTTCATGCCAAGGATTGACATTGCTCCAACCGATGTTATCTTTTTTGAATAAGTCAAGTTGAGATACTGTGATGAGTCTTTCGCCTTTCAACCGCGAAAACATGCTTGCTGTTAGTGAGGCTCTACACATTGCCGAGGATAAAATCGGTGATTTTTACAAGCTTTCCTTAGTGCAGTGGAAGAGGCATCGCTTTTCGGTGAGAACTCTGGCAGAACTCCACCAGGAAGAGATTATTTACGATGTCTTTGCGCTGCTGGAAAAGCGATACAGGACTCATGAGGTCTTAAATGCAGCTGAGGATCACTACTCTATTTGTCTTCAGGACCATGAAATCCTGAAAGCAACGAGGCGAGATAAGGACCTGACTCTGCTCCCCCTGCTGGTGTATGTCTTTACACATGAGTTGGTGCACATCGTCAGATTTTGCAATTTCATACAACGCTTCGACGCAAAAGGTAAAGACAGGGAGAAAGAAGAGAGGGTTGTTCATTCTACCACCTATGACATCCTCAAGAATATCCCTTTGCCGAATCTGGACTACGTTCTCGCTTCTTATCAGCATCACAGGGTCTGTGAAGTTGCGACATGTTAGATTGTAGAGGTGACGAGTTATGCCGATTTATGAATACGAGTGTACGAAGTGCGGTCATCATGCCGAGGTGTGGCAAAAAATCAGCGACCCCGACGTGACGAGTTGCGAGTGCTGTAAAGGCGAAATGAAAAAGCTCATTTCCCAGAGCTCTTTTCATCTCAAGGGTACGGGATGGTACGTGACCGACTATAAATCCAAAAGAGAGAGTGACAAGAAGAGCCATAAATCCGAAACCAAGGCTCTGGAGGAAAAACCCAAGAAGGAAGCTTCATCCACGGCAGCCAAGCCGGCTGAAGCATAGTGAGATGTCCCGATGAACAAGGCACTCTCTGCTGGATGCGACTGGAGGAGTGTGTGACCGATGAAAAGCTTTGATACCGGAAAAGAGTTGAACAAGGTTCTCAAGGGGATCGAGAGAAAGGAAAAACGGGCAGCCTTTCAAAGAGACAGGTTCTTTAAATTCAAACTCCCCGAGATACACAGCAGCCTTTATCAGACCCTTCTCATGGAAAAAATCGTAGAAACCGACAATCCGGGGGCATTGTCCGAATTGCTTCTCAGGGGTCTGAAACAGGCCCTCAAGGCGAACGAATTCGATTTCAAGTATTTTGTTGCGCCCATTCGCAACCTTCTTCCGAATCCCAATCCGATCGCTCTTTACATCACCCAGTATATTCTGGAGGTGATCCTTCACGATCCGTCCGTGGTCGAGGTGTACGGAACCGATCTCGATATCTACCGGCTGGTTAACGACGTGATCAATAAGATCAACTTGAAGTTCGAGAGAGCAGAGCAAGAAGTTGTGCAGCAACTCTCCCGCAGCAAGAGTGTTACCCAGGGATCGCGGGAATACGATATCGCCCTTGAGCAGGCCTTCCGCAAGAAGATGGGAGAGGCACAGAAGTAAATTCCTTCGCCCGCTACCTCCTTCGACTATGGGCCGTTGGATAATCCCTCCGGACCTGTGTGACGCTGCGGTTCCGAAGTTCTATGACGCTGAAATTTTTTCCCCTGCCACGCGTCCCGCTCCTCCAGCCTCTGCCGGATAAGTTTCAGGTTTTTCGCTTTCTCCTTCACCCAGTCCGGAGATAGAAGTTCGGCGCAAACAGGATCTCCCGTCAGTCTCTGAACGACCACATCGGAGGGAATCATTTCCAGCAAATCGACAACCCGCTCCGCATACTCTTCCCGGCTGATGCACTCAAATTGACCTCTCTCGTACATGGCCGAAAGGGGGGTTTGTTTGACGACGTAGAGAGCATGGATTTTGACGCCCTTCAGAGGAAGAGAAGCGAGATGGCGTGCCGTCTCGCCCGACATGACCCGGCTCTCCCCCGGCAGGCCGAGAATAACATGGGCACACACGTTCAGACCCAGGCTCTCGGCCATCCACACGCTTCGATCGAAGCAGGCCACGTCGTGCCCGCGACGGATGAGAAGAAGGGTTGCGTCATGGGCAGACTGAAGCCCTAGCTCCAGCCACACAAGGAAACGGTCCTGATAGGAGCGCAAGAGGCCCAGGATGTCGGAGCTGATGCAGTCCGGCCTCGTGCCCACGGAGAGCCCCACCACGCCCGGATGACTCAAGGCCTGGTCGTAGAGATCTTTAAGGACCGGGAGAGGTCCGTAGGTATTGGTGAAAGACTGAAAATAGGCGATGAATTTTTCCGCTCCGTATCTTTTTCTCGCAAACTCGGCGCCTTTCATCATCTGCTCTCGCAAGGAGAGTCCTCGACCGATCATGGCGCCTGTGCCCGAACCCCTGTTGTCACAGTAAATGCATCCGCCTCTCCCGATGGAGCCGTCACGGTTCGGGCAGGTGAAGCCTGCGTCCAGCGTGATCTTCTGAACCCTTTCCCCAAAAATTTCTCTTAGGTAGGTGTTGAAGTCGCGATACCGCTTCAAGGCTGTGCGTTCCTCCTCCCCGTCCGCCCCCCCTTTGATCGATTCCGGATTTGATCTTCATAAACGCCCCCGCAGCGAAGCGCCCGGGTACAAATGCTGATTGCCGATCACTGATCACTGGTCTTCCTTCCTATCACCATCCTGTACCGGCGGCTGTAATCCTTCACCCGAGTGCACTCTTCATATCGCCCCGTTTCCTCCATCCATCCCACCGCTCTGGCAGTCTGTTCCGGATCCATTTCCACCAGGATCCAGCCGCCGGGTTGAAGATAGTCCGCTCCTTTTATGAGGATCTTCTCTACGTAAACCATGCCGTCTTCCCCGCCGTCAAGGGCCAGCCGCGGCTCGTACAGGCGCACTTCCGGCGCCAGGCCCTGCAAGGTCCGCGACCGGATGTAAGGCGGATTGGAAACGATGAGGTCGAAATTCAGGTCCTTCGTTTTCACCGGCTCCCATAGATCACCGCGCAGGAACATGATGCGGCGCTCCAAATGATGCCTGGTTGCGTTCGAACGGGCAACTTTCAGAGCATCCTCGGAGAGGTCACTCGCCCAGACCTCCGCACTCCCGATTTCAGAAGCCAAGGCTACGGCTAAGGCGCCGCTTCCGGTGCAAAGATCCAGCAACCTTGGATGATCAGCATGGGGAATCCGTCCCGCCCGGTGCAACGACAAGGACGTTTCTACCAGCAGTTCACTCTCGGGTCTCGGGATCAGAACCGAAGAATTGACCTCGAAGTCAAGGGACCAGAATTCCTGCCTGCCGGTGATGTACTGAAGAGGCTCCCTTTTCAAACGCCGTTTGATGAGCGCCCGATAATCCGCCAATTCCTCGTCATTCAGGGGCTGATCGAAGTGGAGATAGAGTTGGACGCGAGTCAGATTCAACAGGTGAGCGAGAAGGACCTCTGCGCTGAGACGGGGCGATTCAAGTTCCTTCTGCTTCAGGTAGTCGGATGTGACTTTGAGAAGATCACGGATGTTCCGGGGTTTTCCCTCGGTCATGCGGCTTTGAGCGCCTCTGCCTGATAATGGGTGATCAGGGGATCGAGGATCAGGTCGAGATTTCCTTCAAGAACCGATTCAAGCCTGTATAGCGTCAGGCCGATTCGATGGTCGCTCACTCTTCCCTGCGGAAAATTGTAGGTCCGGATTTTTTCGCTTCTGTCCCCGGACCCTACCATGCTTTTCCTTTCTTCCGAGATTTTTGCCTCCTGCTCGGCGATCTGCATGTCGAGCAATCTCGACCTCAAGACCTTCATGGCCTTGGCCTTGTTCTTGTGCTGGGATTTTTCATCCTGGCAGGTGACCACCATACCTGTGGGAAGATGCGTGATTCGAACCGCCGAATCCGTCACGTTTACGTGCTGTCCTCCGTGGCCGGAGGAACGATAGACGTCGATGCGCAGATCGTCCGGATTGACGACCACATCCACCTCCTCGGCTTCCGGAAGAACCGCCACCGTCACCGCCGAGGTGTGAATCCTGCCTTGCGCTTCGGTCGAGGGAACTCTTTGCACACGATGGGCACCGCTTTCATGCTTCAGGCGGCTGTATACCTGGTGCCCCGAGATCAGTACAATCACTTCTTTAAAGCCGCCAATGCCTGTCTCATGCCGGCTCAGGATTTCCGTTTTCCATCCCTTCACTTCTGCGTATCGGGCGTACATCCTGAAAAGTTCCGCGGCAAAAAGAGCCGCCTCTTCGCCTCCGGTCCCGGCTCGAATCTCCAGGATGATATTCTTCTCGTCATTCGGGTCCGATGGAAGGAGGAGTATCCTGAGTTCCTTCTCCGTCTCGGTCATCTTTTCCTTCAGGGACTCGACCTCTTCTCGTGCCAGTTTCCTTATTTCCGGGTCGGAATCGTCCAGAAGCGAACGGTTGCCGTCCCACTCCTGTTGAAGGGCCTCGTACTTTCGGAAGGTGTTAATGATGGGCGAGAGACCGCTGTGCTCCTTGAGTAGCTTGTGGTACCGCTTCTGGTCGCGGATCGCCTCAGGCCTGGCCAGTTCATTCTCGATCTGGGTATAACGTTCGTCGATTTCTTTGATTTTCTCAAACATGAATAGAAAAACTCTTTCTGCAACTTCACGCCAGGGTGCCGCAGGCTACTCCCTTGGTCGCTCTACCAGTCGCCGGGGTCAGACCGTTGGTCCGTTTCCGGGAAAGACGCTCCCGGGTGAAGAAAGCCCCACGCAGGGGGCGTATCCAAAAGGTCGCGCCGAGGCGAGGACCGGCTTACTTCCCGGATTTCCCGGAATCTTTCATCTTGTTGAACTCCGCGTACTTGGTTCTGAACCTCTCCACCCGGCCCGCAGAATCCACCAGTTTCTGTTTGCCTGTGAAAAAAGGGTGGCATTTGGAACAGATTTCCACCTTGATTTCTTTAACCGTCGAGCCGGTCTCAAATTCGCTACCGCAGGCGCAGTGGACGGTGGCTCGATGATATTCGGGATGTATGTCTTTTTTCATCGCTGATAACTCCTTCCTTATTCGCTCATGGATGCCAAAAAGTCTTTATTATTCTTTGTTCCTTTCATTCTGTCCAGCAAAAACTCCATGCTGTCCACGGGGGTCAGCGGAGCCAACAGCTTGCGAAGGATCCAGATGCGATTCAACTCCGCCGGGTCCAGGAGAAGCTCTTCCTTTCTTGTCCCCGACCGGTTAATATCGATGGAGGGGAATACCCTCCGATCCGCCAATTTCCTGTCCAGATGGATTTCCATATTTCCCGTGCCCTTGAACTCTTCAAAGATCACTTCGTCCATGCGGCTGCCCGTGTCAATGAGAGCTGTGGCAATGATGGTCAGACTTCCTCCTTCCTCTACATTCCTTGCGGCGCCGAAAAACCGCTTCGGCTTGTGAAGCGCGTTGGAATCCAGACCGCCGGAAAGAATTTTCCCGCTCGGCGGCACCGTAGCATTGTAGGCCCTTGCGAGACGCGTGATGCTGTCCAGCAGAATGACCACATCTCTCTTGTGCTCCACCAACCTCTTGGCTTTTTCGATCACCATCTCCGCGACCTGAACATGTCTCTGCTGCGGCTCGTCAAAGGTTGAACTGATCACCTCCGCATCCACGTTTCTCTGCATGTCCGTCACTTCTTCAGGCCTTTCGTCGATGAGAAGGACAATTTTATGGATATCCTTATGGTTGGCCGACACGCTGTTTGCGATGTTCTGCAAGAGCATCGTTTTTCCGGTCCTCGGCGGTGCCACAATCAGCCCCCTTTGGCCCTTTCCAAGAGGGGTCATGAGGTCCATGATCCTCGATGAGAGATTGTCGGCTTTGGTCTCGAGCTTTACTCTTTTATCGGGATAAAGGGGTGTCAGGTTGTCGAAGAGAATCTTCTCCCTGGAAATCTCAGGATCTTCATGATTGACCTGCTCCACCTTGAGAAGGGCGAAGTAACGCTCCGTGTCTTTAGGAGGCCGGATCTGGCCGGAGATGGTGTCGCCGGTCCTTAGATTGAATCGACGGATCTGAGACGGCGAGATGTATATGTCATCCGGCCCGGGCAGATAGTTGGAATCAGGAGCCCGAAGAAAACCGAAACCGTCGGGCAGGATTTCCAGGACGCCCTCCCCGTAAATCAGCCCGTTCTGTTCGGAATGGGCCTGAAGGAGCGCAAAAATTAAATCCTGCTTGGGCATTCCGGTGGCGCCTTCGATGCCCAGGTCCTTGCCCAGATGGGTCAATTCACTGATTCTCATCTTCTTCAATTCTACTAGATTCATAACGAGCTCTCCATGCTCTCAACTGGTTTTGAAGTATGGGGTTCACGCCTCTCAGAGAAACGAGCGAGAAGGATCACTCCCTTATTGCCTGCTGATCCTCTCTTTTATGAAAGAGTGGGGGTTCCGAATCCTGAGCGAAATGAGTCTGAATCTGACGGGTAAAGTCTTATGGCCTCCTCACCTGAACCGTTTTCACAAAAGCCCGGACAGGAAGCAGTGCGTTTTCGCCGACTATCTGGATGTCCATTGAAGAATTACGTTCAGGCATCTCGTTTATGTGAGTCACAGAAGGTGTCTTTCGCAGATTACCCGTGAAGTATCAAGTGATATCCGGTGGAACCGAATCCTGTTAAAGGCAGGCACACTAGAATATTATTTTTATGCATTCGCCGGCACTTGTCAAGGCTTTATTCGCTCTCCGAAGGATTTTCCCGTAACAAATCCACGACATGCTTCATGTCTTCGGGCAAGGGTGCACTGAAGTTGCAGCGCGTCCCGGAGTCCGGGTGAACAAAACCGAGCCGTCCGGCGTGAAGCATCTGCCTCTTCACTTCATTCTGTGCGTAAGGGAAATGCTTCTTCCACCAGGTCTTTCTGAACCCGTAAACAGGGTCTCCTGCTACTGGATGGCCGACATGGGACAGATGAACCCTGATCTGATGCGTTCTCCCGGTCTTGGGTGCAACCGCCAGCAGCGAAAAGCTTCCCGATATTTCCTCCATTTTCTTCCAGTCCGTCATTGCTTCCCGCCCCCCGGATGGCACTACCGCCATTTCCTTTCTTCTCACCGGGTGACGGCCGATGGGCAGATCTATGGTCCCTTTGTCCCCTTTGACAATCCCATGAACAAGGGCGATGTACTCCTTTATGACCTGCTTGGCCTTGAACTGGCTGGCTAGAAAGGCATGGGCCTTGTCGCTCTTGGCCACGACCATGAGGCCTGAAGTATCCTTGTCAAGGCGATGGACGATGCCGGGCCTCAACTCTCCCCCGATTCCGGATAAATCGCGGCAGTGTTGAAGCAACCCATGCACCAGCGTTCCCGTGTAATGCCCCGGCGCGGGGTGAATCACCACGCCGGGGGGTTTATTGAGGACGATCAGCGATGAATCTTCATGGATGACGCTGAATACCACTTGCTCGGGTACCAGGTGGTAGGGTTGCGGGGCAGGGAGAGAAAGCGTGATTAGATCGCCCGTTTTCAATCGGTAACTTGGCTTTGCAGTGCGCCCGCCGGCCTGAACAAAACCTCTTCTCGCAAGGTCCTGCGCTCGAGAGCGTGTCAGGCCTTCTACGTGCAATGCAAGGAATTGATCCAGACGCTCGTCTTTGTCTTGAATGGTCGCCCTGAAAGAGTACGTCCTCACAGGTTCGCGGTTCACGGTTGGAAAAGGCATTTCTTCAGGAGAAGATCTTTTCCAGATCCCTTTCGATCTGCTCCTCCTTCACTCTTTTTGCAAGGGATATCTCTTTCACGAGAAGCGTCCTTGCCGTGTCAAGCATCTTCCTTTCGCCGAAAGAGAGTTCTTTTTCCACCTTGAGCGTCAGCAGGTCGCGGTACACTTCCGCCACCTCGAACACCGACCCGGTCTTGATCTTCTCCATGTATTCTCTGTACCGACGATTCCAGGTTTGGTTGTCCGCGTTGGCTTTCTTCTTCCTGAGGATGGAATACAGCTTGGGGACTTCTTTTTGACCGATGATCCCTCTCAGACCCACGCTGCTCACGTTCTGTGTGGGGATCATGATGATCATATCGTTTTCAAGAATTCTCATGACATAAAAGTCCTGAGTAAACCCCGAGATCTTCTGACTCTCTATCCGCTCGATCACGCCCACGCCGTGAGCGGGATAAACCGCCAAGTCACCAATTTTAAACATGGCTTTCCTGCCCTCTCATGCGGGCTCTCCACCGCAACCAAAACAGTTTCTCGGAGCAACTGACAATTTTTTCACGAATTTTCCACCTGCTGTTTTGAAACATACTATACCTAGTATAGCGGCAATGAAAGCAGTTTACAATACCCGGCCTGGGCGCGGAGCTCAGGCCGGGCACGGGCATTTGTTCCTTACAATTTCAAGAACAAGCCGAGAGTGGGAAGAATAGGCGCAATCACCAAAGACACGATCGACATCAGCTTGATCAGGATGTTCATGGCAGGCCCCGAAGTGTCCTTGAAGGGGTCGCCGACCGTGTCACCCACAACGGCGGCCTTGTGGTTGGCGGACCCTTTGCCGCCGAAGTTCCCGGCCTCAATGTACTTCTTTGCGTTGTCCCATGCGCCGCCGCCGTTTGCCATGAAAAGAGCCAGAAAAGCTCCCATCACGGTGGCTCCAAGAAGCATGCCGCCGAGGGTCTGTTTCCCCAGGAGGAAACCGACTGCTACGGGTGCCAGCACCGCCATAAGGCCCGGGGCCACCATTTTTCTCAGAGCAGCCGCTGTAGCGATGGTCACACATTTAGCAGGATCCGGCTTGGCGCCTTCCTTGCCTTCCAGCAATCCGGGGATCTCCCGGAATTGGCGACGGATTTCCTCAACAATGTGAAAAGCCGCTTCGCCTACGGAGGTCATGGTGAGAGCCGCAGCCATCATGGGAATGATCCCGCCGATAAAAACGCCGATCACCACCATGGGGTCCGTGATGTCGATGATGGACAGTCCTGCGGACTGAGTGAAGGCCACAAAAAGGGCGAGTGCCGTGAGGGCCGCAGAGCCGATAGCGAACCCTTTCCCGATGGCTGCCGTCGTGTTGCCCAGAGCGTCGAGGCTGTCTGTGATTTTTCTCGTCTCAGGGCCCAGTCCGGACATCTCGGAAATGCCGCCCGCGTTGTCTGCGATGGGGCCGTAAGCATCCACCGTCATGGTGGCGCCCACCGTAGCCAGCATGCCCACCGCAGAGAGGCCGACGCCGTAAATACCCGCCAGTTTGTACCCGATAAAGGTCGCCACGCAAATGCCCAGGATGGGGAGATAGGTCGACCGCATACCCACGGCAAGTCCGGCGATGATCACGGTCGCGGGACCGGTCGAGGACTGGCTTGCGATGTGTTTGACAGGAGGACCGGAAGTGTAATATTCCGCCAGAAGGCCGATCGCGATGCCGCAGAGCAAACCGGAAAACACGGCCCAGAAAACGCCCCAGGGCATAGCGAGAGCGCTGACAATGATGGATGTCAGGATGACGAACACCGCGGCCGCCACAAAGGTGGTGTACCTGAGCGCGCCGGCGGGATTCCCGCCCTGGAAGATCTTGATGGAGAATATTCCGAGAAAAGAGCTGATGAGTCCGGACATGACGATAAGAAGCGGGGCCGCCATGTATTTGAGTTTGATCGCCTCGGCCGTGAGCCCTTTGAGCGCCGGGAACCTTCCGACGAACTCCGCCAGGGCTTGAGGCGTGTTGATGCTCAGGGTCGCCGCGATAGCTATAGTTGCCACAACGGAGCCCACGTAGGATTCAAAAATATCCGCTCCCATTCCCGCAATATCGCCCACATTGTCCCCCACGTTGTCGGCGATCACGCCCGGGTTCCTGGGATCATCCTCGGGGATTCCTGCTTCCACCTTGCCCACGAGGTCGGCTCCCACGTCAGCCGCTTTGGTATAAATGCCTCCGCCCACACGGGCAAAGAGAGCGATGGAGCTCGCTCCCATGGCAAAGCCGTTGATGTACAGGGCCGTATCCGGACTTCCACCGAAAACATAGAACCAGAAACCAAGACCCAGAAGACCAAGGCTCGCCACCGACAGGCCCATGACCGAGCCGGAAAAATAGGAGACGATGAGGGCCTGGGCCTGGCCGTGTTTAGTTGCCGCTTCAGCGGTTCTGGAGTTTCCTTTGGTGGCAGCCGTCATGCCCGAATAGCCGGCCGCCATGGAACACAGTGCCCCTGTCGCAAAGGCGAGAGCTGTCTTCCAGGAAATCCCGAACAAGAGCAACAGGAATACGATGGCGATGAAGAAAACCAACACCGAGTATTCCTTTTTCAAGAAGGCCATGGCGCCCTTATGAATCATGCTCTCCAGTTCCTGCATGAGAGGAGTACCATTGGGCTGTTTCCTGACATAGCCGTAGATCAGATACGCCACGATGAGACCGAAAATCCCCAGGAAAGGAGCAATCCACGTTATTCCCTGCAGCTGCATTACCGTTACACCTCCTTGTTTGCGAAATTTTGCCTGTTAATGAAATTCATTGCCGAAACCACACCCTGGCCAACGAAAAGTTCACACGCCCGTATCACCCCTTCAATGACCCTTCCGACGATTTCCTCCTCGTCTTTGTAAAAAGGGCTCAAAACAAACTCATCAATGGGTTCATTGTAGCGGGGTCGGCCTACTCCGACCTTGACACGGTTGAAGGCGGGAGTCCCCAGGTGTTGAAAAATGGAAAGTACGCCCTTGTGTCCTCCGGTGCCGCCGTTCTTCACAACCCTGATCCTTCCCAGGCCGAGGTCTATATCGTCGTGGACAACAAGGATATCTTCCGCTTCAATGCGGTAGAAATCCGCACATGCCCTGACCGACCTGCCGCTCTCATTCATGTACGTTTGGGGGCAAAGGAGGACAATGTCTGCCTCCCGGACCCTCACTCGGCCTCCCTTTCCCTGAAAAGCCCGGCTGCTCAAGCGAATGTCCAGGAGTTGGGCCCATCGATGGAGGACCATGAAACCGATGCTGTGGCGTGTGCTCTTGTATATCAGCCCGGGGTTGCCGAGCCCTGCGATCAAAAAAAACCTATGCTTGCTCGAGTTCACCCCCTTTTCTTTGAACTTACGACGTCGGCGTCTCGGCTTCCGCCTCCGCCTTTTCTCCGGCTTCTTCCACTACTTCTTCTTCAACCTTCTCAGCGGCCACGTGCGGCGTCGCCACAACCGCAACAGTTTCATCCAGCTCTTCCAGGGTTTTGATTCCCCCTGGAAAAACGATGTCCTTCACATGAACCGCATCACCGATATCCAACGAAGAGACGTCCACTTCAATGGATTCCACCATGTCCGACGGCAGACAGGATACCTGTAGCTCCCTCCTGACGTGCTGCAGCACGCCTCCTTTTGTGACCCCCACAGGCGAGCCGACGAGATGAAGCGCTATGTTGAGGGTCAACTCCTTATCCATCGCGATTTCATAGAAATCCGCGTGATAGTAAAGGGGTTTGATAGGGTCGGCTTGCAATTCCTTCAGGATCACCGAATGCGTGTCGCTCCCTTTGTCCGATTCGATGCGGAGTTGAAGGATGATGTTTTCGCTGGTTGTGCTTCTAATGATCGCCTGAAGATCAGAGTAGCTGACAGACAGCATCGTGGCCGCAGCTTTAGGTCCGTAGAAAACGGCAGGGACCAGTTTGTCCCTTCTGAGCTTTCTGGCCGCTCCTTTTCCCGTGGTGTTCCTTACATGGGCATTTAGGATGAGTTGGGCCATTCATTTCCTCCTGACGGAATATTTCTTCTATATCACAAACGGCGGACTATCCTAAACAAAAAACAAACCACCCTCCGCCAGGGGGTGTTTGTTCCACATTATACGAACAGCGTGCTGACCGAGTCAGAGCTGTAAATGCGCTTAATGGTCTCTCCCAAAAGGTCTGCTACGGACAAAAGCTTGATTTTCGAACAAGTCTTTGCATCCGCCCTGAGGGGAATGGTGTCGGTTACCACCAGTTGTTCGAGTGGGGAGCGCGTGATCCTCTCGATCGCAGGGCCGGAAAGAACAGGATGGGTGCAGCACGCGTAGATGTTCTCAGCTCCCCTTTCTGTAAGGGCTCTTGCCGCTTCCGTCAGAGTCCCAGCCGTATCGACCATGTCATCCAGGATAATCGCCTTCTTCCCGTCTACCTCTCCAATGATGTTCATAGCTTCCGAGATGTTCGGCTGATCGCGCCGCTTGTCGATGATAGCGAGCGAGGCTCCGAGGCGTTTGGCAAAAGCGCGAGCCCTTTCCACGCCTCCCGCGTCCGGGGAAACAATCACCAGGTTGTTCTGAAAGTAAGTACGCATGTATTTGAGCAACACCGGGGCCGCAAAGATATTATCCACCGGAATATTGAAATAACCCTGAATCTGACCAGCGTGCAGATCCATGGAAACCACTCTGTTCGCGCCGGCTACGGTAATAAGGTCGGCCACGAGTTTCGCGCTGATGGGCACTCTGGGTTTAACTTTCCTGTCCTGCCTTCCATATCCGTAATAGGGGATCACGGCGGTGATGCGCTTGGCGGAGGCCCGCTTGAGGGCGTCGATGATGATGAGGAGCTCCATCAGGTTGTTGTTGACGGGTGTACAAGTGGACTGCAGCACGAAAACATCCAAACCCCTAATGTTCTCGTGTATTTCTACCATCGTTTCTCCGTCACTGAAGGTTTTGGCCGTGATCTTCCCGGGCGGAACCCCAAGATATCTGCACACTTCCTCAGTAAGGTTTGGATTGGATGTGCCTCCGAATAGCTTCATCGCTTTCATCCTGGCTGGGGTGGGAGGATTCGAACCTCCGAATGCGGGCTCCAAAGGCCCGTGTCTTACCGCTTGACGACACCCCAGCGATCATTGAGTGCACTTTGTCTTTCCCACTTGCGGGCCAAAAAAACCTCTCCCAGCTTCAGGGAGAGGAGATGGGCTTTTGCGTCTTCCGCCGGCCTTTGGGACTTGAAAACACCAAAAACACTGGGCCCGCTCCCTGTCATGAGAGCCCCTTCAGCGCCCAGGTCCAAAAGCGAATGCTTGATGGTTTCGATGACCGGGAATCTGGCGGAAGTGACCGATTCCAGATCATTCTCAAGGATTCTCGCTATGGAGTCGTATTTATCTTCCAAAAGGAGTTTTATATGATTGTACTCGTCCCTTGTCAACTGATTTAATTTCAGGTTGCTGTAGGCCCACGACGTTGAAACATGAATAGGCGGGTTCACGATGACATACGAAAAGTCCGGCCAGTTTTTCACCGGCTCCAGGATGTCGCCGATCCCCGTTGCCAGAGAGGGCCTGCAGTCGAGGAAAAAGGGCACGTCCGCCCCGAGGTTGCGGGCCAGTTCGTGGAGCGATTCGGCGCTGAGCGGGCCGGACTCCGTCTCGTTCAGCAACAGGAGGATGGCGGCGGCATCGCTGCTCCCTCCCCCCATACCGGCCGCAACAGGGATTCTCTTTTCAAGCCGGATGAAAATTCCTTGGTCCGTTCCCGTTCTTGAAAAAAAGGCCCTTGCCGCCCTCACCGCGAGGTTGGTCTCGTCCGCCGGCACCGGGAGCCCTTCGGAGGAAATCGTCACTCCCTCCGGCGCCGGACCCACCTCCAGAAAATCAAAAAGATCGACCGGTACCATGACGGAAACCAAATCATGATAGCCGTCCGCTCGTCGGCCCGTCACCTTTAGACGGATGTTCAGTTTAGCGGGAGCCTCTATTCTGAAGGCCGACTGCACTCCCCCCTTGTTCACGATTCATCTCCCTTCCCGCCAGGTGATACCGGATGCCAGTAGAAGTTCTGAGGCCAAGCCCGGGGGGGTGGTCTCTGACGAGTCCGCAATGAAATCTGCCAAGTCAGATTTCATATAACGTCCCTTCGGGACTTCACTCCCGCCGAAGGCGGGAAGTGTCTGAAATCCGATGAAGTCGGATTTCAGGAAGAGACCACCCCCCGAGCTTGGCCGGCACGGAGTTTAGTTGGGGACGAAGGCCTGCATTGGGTGGCTGAAACAGCAAGTTTCTCAGGAGCATACACTGCCTGCTGCCTCTATTGCACCGCCCTCACATACCGCCACATGAGATCGGCCAGAATGCTCTCAAGAAACCGCGCCTCTTCCTCCTCAAGGTTTCCCTTGGTCTTTTCCTTTAACATGGCAACGGTATCTATCGTGTGCTTTGCAAGGGGGAGATCTTTAGCTTTCTGGTTTGTATGAGGATCGGCGATTTCTCCCAGATGAATCAGCGCGGATGAACTCAGGCTGAAGATGAGGGAATTAAAGTTCACCTCAGGAAGGACGGTCCTCTGGGTATCTTCCCTCTTTCTCCTCCGGCTTCTTCTTTTCTTCCTTCTTTCCCTCCGCCTTCGTTTCCTCCTTGACCGTTTTCCCTTTCAAGTCCCCTTTTTCATCCAGGGACCTTCGATCCTTTATCACAAAACCCTTTTCCTCTTCTGCCATGGTCTCACTCCTCTAAGATAGGTGATGAAGCAATGGGTCGATAATATTGGGATATTCGGGCGGATGGTACCACAGGGCCCGAATTTGTCAAGCTCCATTCACTCCCCGGCCCGTTTGCCACCGACACGGGGCGCAATGGTGGGTCAGGATTCTCTTGACTAATCGTAATCATCTTCCTATCGTTCAAGAGTATAAGATATCTGCTCATGGAGGGGAAAATGTCTATCGTTACAACTTATTCCCGTGCTTTCAATACCCGCAGGACCGACCCGTATCCTGTCGAGGTTCTGACAAGGGTAGATCGGCCCACTTCTCTGATCCGCGATTCTGAAGTACCGAGGGTGGACGAACGGGAAAGCGGGTTCAATCGCGCTCTGAGAGGAGATTTCGGTGAACCGCTCCAGAAGGAAAGGCACCGTTTTGTGGCCAAACATCCACTTTCAGGTGCCCTGGTCAACATGCAGTTCACGCTTTCTCAAATCGTCGACGGTATGGTGGCCAAGAGCAAAGCCCCCATCCCGGACGATCCCGTTGCCATGGCCCGGCACATCAAGGAGACTGCGTACTTCCTGCGATCGGACCTTGTGGGAATATGCGAGCTTCCTCCCTACGCTGTTTACAGTCACAGCATGGCCACAGGAGAACCGGTAGAGCTCAAGCACAAATACGCTATAGCCATCATCATCGATCAGGATTGGAAGACCGCGGAGGCAACGGTTGGGAACGACTGGATCAGCAATTCCATGAGCTTTTTGGCCTACTCGACCTCGGGCTTCATTGCCTGCATTCTTGCCGACTACATCCGGAAGCTGGGATACCCCGCCCGCGCTCACCACGCGAGAAACTATCAGGTCGCGGTGCCGCCGATCCTCCTTTGGGCTGGGATAGGCGAGATGTGCCGGATCGGAGACATCGTCCTCAGCCCCTTCCTCGGACCCCGGTTCAAGGCTTCGATAGTGACTACCGACCTCCCTCTGGCTGTAGATAAACCGATCGATTTCGGTCTCCAGGACTTCTGTTCCAGGTGTGGGAAGTGCGCCCGGTACTGCCCCTCGGGCGCCATCAGTTTCGGCGACAAAACGGTTTACAACGGATACGAAAAGTGGCCGAACGATGTGGAAAAATGCACGCGCCAGCGGGTGGGTAACAAGACCGGCTCGGGATGCGGCGTTTGCGTGGCGGTCTGTCCCTGGAACAAACCTTACACTCCTTTCCATCGGTTCATACAGTGGACCATGCGAAATGTCCCGCCGGCAAGAAGGTTTGCTGTCTGGGGCGACGATCTCCTGGGATACGGGAAGCCCAAGCTGGATCGAAAGTGGTGGCTGGATCTGGAAGAGGTGGAGGGCGAGTTGACTGTCCCTGCCCACGCCGGATCAAGAGGAAACCACAGGAAGCCGAAATAAAATCGTTTCACGATTTTATACAGCGCGGCTTCGCCGCTTGAGAGCCTTGCGCAGCAAGGCGTTGCATGAAATATGCGGAGCAGATTTCATTTCGTCTTGTGCCGTGCGCCGGTAGTTGCGACCACCCCAGAGCCGGACCTCCTCCGCCTCCGGGTTAAACCTCTCCCCGAATCGGGGGGAGGTGAAAGCAGGAGAATGAAAGCGTCGATACTATTTCGAGACGATCGATAAGCAGTCTACGGCCGTCTACTTGCTCCCGAGCTTGAATTTGAGGGAAGCAAGGGTATTCTTCATGAGCATGGTAATGGTCATGGGTCCTACGCCGCCGGGAACAGGGGTGATCGATCCGGCAATCTCCTTTGCCGCATCAAAGTCCACGTCTCCTTTGAGGATGGCCACCTTTTTGCCGGTTTTCTCGCTTATTTTTTCTCCTACACGGTTCACACCCACGTCGATCACACAAGCGCCGGGCTTGATCCACTCAGGCTTCACCAGATCAGGAACCCCGGCCGCCACGATCAGGATGTCCGCACGCTTGCAATGAAAGGCCAGGTCTTTCGTGCCTGTATGGGCGACGGTCACGGTGGCGTTCGCCCCTCTGGCCTTTTGCATCATCATGACTGCAATGGGCTTTCCCACGATGTTGGACCGGCCTACCACGACCACCTCAGCCCCTTTGGTTTCCACGCCTGAGCGGACGATCAGTTCCTGGATCCCTGCCGGAGTGCAGGGCGGGAATTTGACTTCAGAACCGCCGATCATGAGCCGGCCCACGTTAACCGGGTGGAACCCGTCCACGTCCTTGTCCGGATCGATAGCGTTCAGTACCTTTTTCTCGTTCACGTGTTTCGGCAACGGCAGCTGGACGAGAATGCCGTGGATGGAATCGTCCTTGTTGTATTTGTCGATGAGCCCCAAAAGGTCCGCTTCGGAAATGTCCACGGGTTGGCTGTCCTGAACTTCCTTGAAACCGAGACTCTTGGCGGTTTGGATCTTGGCCGTCACATAGGAAATGGAAGCAGGACTCTCTCCCACCAGGATAGTGACCAGACCGGGAACAACACCATGCTTTTCCTTAATGGCCTTCACTTCCGTTTCCAGTTCTTTGAGGATGATATCACGAACATCCGTCCCCTTGATTAGTCTTGCAGTCATCTACGATCTCCTTTCCCGAATGTTTTTTCTATTTGGCATTAGGCCTTTAAATGTTGGGCAATTTTGCAGGCGCCGAATGGATACCACAATCAGAGGGGATGATCAAACATTTTCGCCCTTCTGTGGCCCGTTCCCGGCCAGGCCTTTTCTTGACTCGCCAAAGCCTTTCCATTAGGATGGTTTTCTATGGAACAACAACACAAGGCATTAAGACAGGCTCTGATCAAGGCTCAGAGGGCGGCAAAGAAAGCAGGGGATATCGTTCCGAAACTGGTTGAGAACCGGCCGTGAAGCCATCGGGCATCATAACCCTCACCACTGACTTCGGGCTTTCGGACCCTTACGTAGCCATGATGAAAGGAGTCATCCTTTCCATCCATCCTCCGGCCGTTCTTGTAGACCTCACCCATATGATCGGGACAGGGTCCATCTCGCAGGCCGCGGGTCTTATCGATGAAACCTTTGTGTATTTCCCCCGGGGCACCGTGCACCTGTGTGTGGTAGATCCCGGCGTAGGAACCACTCGGCGACCGATTGCCGCGGAAGCAGCGGGTCATTTCTTTGTGGGCCCGGACAACGGGGTTTTCTGGCCGGTCATCCGGAACGATCCCGAAGCGAAAGTCATCCACCTCCAGGACCGCCGCTTCTTTCTCCCCGATGTGAGTCACACCTTTCACGGAAGAGAGATTTTTGCGCCTGTTGCTGCCCACCTTTCTGTCGGCGTCGATTTGGCCGAGATGGGGCCATGCATCCGAGACCCGGTCCAGCTTCGGATGACGCGACCTCGTGAGAGCGACGACATTCTCTACGGCGAGATTGTGAGAGTCGATAACTTCGGAAATCTCGTATCCAACATTTCTGCCAAGGAATTGGAAACCTTCCTCGACCCCGGCAAGCCCAGGATAGAAGCGGGTAAGCTCGTTATACCCAAGCTCTCTCAGACTTACGCGGAAGGGGAAGAGGGGGAACCCCTGGCCCTGATCAACAGTTCGAAGCGGCTCGAAATCGCCGTCAACCTGGGCCGGGCTTCCGAGTATATCGGAGTGGAAAGAGCGGAAATCGTCGGAACGGTGGTCAGGGTGTTCAGGTCTTGAAGTGCCTTATTCTATCCCCGCGTCGGCCTGCAGGGATTTCAGGTATTCTTCCCACTCGATGGGCAGGAGGTACTTCTTCTTGTTGTTACATTCCTTGCATGCCGGCACGATGTTGCCCTTGGTGCTCTTTCCTCCCCTGCTCAGAGGAACCACATGGTCCATGGTGAGTTGGGTTCTCCCCATTTGCCGGTGGCAGTAATAGCACACACCTTTTTCAATCTTTCGCATCCACCAGGCCGTCTGCCTCAAGCGTCGGGCCTTCTCCTTTTCTTTCCTGATGTGCTCTTCCTCGACAACGAGATATTCCATCCTCTTGACCTGCTTTCCTGCATTTTCATCTGGCTGGCGTTCCGCCTCAACGCGCGGAATGAGAGGGACGCGGCCCTGCCTTTATGCCGTTCCGGGCTGGAGCTGAACAACGACGACAGATTACCATTCCATGGCAAAAAAGCCAAAGCGGAAATGGGAAGGCGCGGACGGAAATGGTTGACGGGCAGGGATGGAGGTGGTATGAGGGATTGGGCTGCATCAAAATGACGCTTACCGATTTTTCTCCTTTCATGAAAGAGGCCTTGAACGAAGCGCTCAGGGGTTCCGAAGAGGGAGAAGTGCCGGTGGGGGCCGTGGTGGTGACCCCTGGGGGCGAAATCGCGGCGAGGGCTCACAATCAGCCCATTGGCCTGAACGATCCCGCAGCCCATGCGGAAATCCTGGCTTTGAGAAAGGCAGGTGCTTTTTACGGCAACTACCGGCTTATGGGTTCGACTCTGGTAGTCACCGTCGAGCCCTGCCTTATGTGCGTGGGTGCGGCCCTCCATGCGAGAGTTTCCCGTATTGTTTTCGGAGCCCATGATGTGAAGTGGGGCGCTGCCGGGTCTCTTTACAACATCCCGGCTGATGAGCGCCTGAACCACAAGATTGAGGTGATATCCGGGGTTCTTGAAGGTCAATGCCTCAAGCTGATGCAGGATTTCTTCAAAGACAGGAGAAAGGTAAGCGTGGTCTCAGGAGAGGTACCGAAGTGGTCGTAACGGGGTCGACTCGAAATCGACTTGTCCCGTTAGAAGCGGGGCACGTGGGTTCGAATCCCACCCTCTCCGCCATCTTTTATATGTATAAATCAAGTGCTTGCTTTTTCTTGGTCAATTCTTTGGTCAGTATTCCTGAATTTCTCGTAGACTTCTGATCGCCTCCGGCTTCTCCCAATCCTCGACCGTATTATATCTTGCAAAGGGACACGCCAAATCAAAGACCCCCCAAGGAAGTTCATGGGTGCTCATCCCCTAATGCTGGGATATGAACAGCATACCCCAAACCCACCCAAGCCTTGGATATGAGAATAATTTTAAAGACAGAAATGGACAGGAGAAAGGCGGAGGTGATGGCAAGTGATCTGCAATGTCACTGTACCGAACCTGACCACAATATTTTGAAGTTAAACCTATTTTTCTGGTAGGATAGAAATCATTATCCTCAACCTGTACCAGAATATCGGGAGAATTGTTGAATTTGGCAGGATTCAAGGATGATGCAAGAATAGAAAAGCGACCCTTTGGAGTTTGTAGGTCTATTTGCCATACCGGTCTTGACGGCAAGACGAGCGCGCAACCTCGAATTTCTGGCTTGACTGTAATAAACAAATTGGTTATTATTGCGCTATGATTCGATCCTTCCGCTGCAAGGAGACGGAAAAGGTATTCCAGCGAATTTTTTCAAAGAAATTCCCAAGAGACATACAGCAGCGTGCGTTCATGAAACTCAATGCCATAGATTCCGCCGTCATTATTGAGGATCTGCGGCTACCAAGGTCCAACCGCCTTGAGGCTCTGAAGGGCGACAGAAAGGGACAATGGAGCATCCGGATCAATGATCGCTGGCGGATTTGCTTTGAATGGAGTGGCGGGTACGCAGAAAGGGTTGAACTCGTCGATTATCATTAAGGAGCTTGCCATGGATAAGGAGAAGATTGCGCCCGTACACCCTGGGGCATATTTAAAGGAATTGCTGGAGGATTTGGGAATCTCCCAGTACAAGCTTGCAAAGGATTTGGGGGTTCCCGCGATGCGGATCAATCATGTCGTGAACGGCAGGCGACCCATTACTGCAGAGCTTGCCCTTCGCCTCGGGCGCTACTTTGAGCAGAGCCCGAGGTATTGGCTGAATTTGCAGACCCGTTACGACATGGATATTGCCGAAGATGCATTGTCGGAGGAGATCTCCCGTGAGGTGCATCCACGAGAGTCCAACTCATCGTACCGGATTTGAGGTTTCACGCAGGGATCAATTTGTCAGGGAGAACCTCAGTCGCTCCTCTCTTTGGATGGATATTCTGCAGGTTTCTGGAACCTTTCTTTTCCGCGCTTTGGTAGCAATGATTCTGTTGTTGGATAGATTCAGGCGGAATAGCGACTATCCGTGGACCCCTGTAGTGTTGCTGGATTTGGCAAGTACCTGACACTCTTGAGCAGCCCAGAGTCTTTTGGTATTGCGGAGGCATGCTGAAATTTCGGGTGACTTTGGCATAATGCAAGTATTCTGAAAGAATGAGGGTCCTTGAAAAGAGAAGGATCATTTGGAAAATCTGGACCTGCTGGTTCTCCGAAAAAGCTAATAGATGCTGGCGGATTTGAACCCGTAATCATTTCCGGCTGACTTCCGGATTCGCTGCTCCTGACCTTACGAATGTCGAAGGGCCTTCCAACTTGGTAGATTTCAGGGTAAAATAGGTTGGCTTTCAGAACTAGATGGAAAATATCCAGAGCCGTGTTGTCAACGATTTGCTGACGCAGTCAAAGAGAGGTAGGCCGTTGGGCTGGAAGGAAATTCTGAATGGACATAGCATATTCTCTGAACGGCGTGCCCATTCGCTTGACCTATGAGCGGTGGTACCACATCGTAGAGAACCACGACGACATGGCGAGCCATTTCCACGACGTGTTGGAGACGGTCGAGAATCCGCAGTTCATCACTCGTGGCAATCGGGGGACGCTTAAGGCCACCCGAAATCTGGCAAGAGCAAGATGGCTGGTTGTCGTCTACCGGGAACTTTCCAAGGCCGATGGGTTCGTTGTCAGCGGTTATATTCTGCAGACCAAACCGAAAGGAGAAATCATATGGCGACGTCAGTAGCCACAGAGATCCAGGATATCAGGGCCAAATGCATCGCCATGATGCATGACGTTCTTCAACTACAAGAGAAGAGCGTGTGGCTCGACTACGACCAGGAGGCAGATGTTCTGTACGTAAGTTTCCGCAAGCCGCAGAGGGCCAAGAAGACGATTGAAATAGACGAGGATTTCTTGGTAAGAAAGGACGGTGACAAGATCGTTGGCGTTACCATCATGAACGCCAGTTCGCATCAATAAAGGAGGCCAACCAAGGTCCAGCGGATTTGCTACACGCTGCGCGTTTTGCAAACGCGCTGAGCCCCGTCGCTAAAGATTGTCTTTCTAACCACTCGCCTGTCAGCCCTGAAAATCTGGATTCCCCATGAAAGACTGCGATACGTATGACTGAATACCGCTGAACTACTGACTATTATCCGAGACCTGAGTATCCCCGCGTCGACCTTTTCGAAGTTACCATCAGAATTGTGGCTGACTGCGTCTCATTGATATTAACGGGCCGAAGCCCTCTGAACCTCGGCCCGGATTTCATGGTATGTCTTACCCGTGAATATTGTCGATCCAACGTATCGCCTCTGCATCACTGATTTTTCCAAGATAAATTTGTGTGGTTGATAGGTTCGCATGACGCAACAGAATCTTGGAGACAATTTCAAGTGGCGTTCTGGATCTGCTGGCATATGTGGCGGCGTGTCTCCGGAGGTCATGTGGCTTCAGGTGAATGCCGACTAGATCACCGGCTTTCTTCACAATGATCCTGGCAGCGGCATAGGTTATGGGAAAGATCCTTTCTTCTGGCTCAAGGCATTTGTCAGCAATATATTTCTGGAGTCGGTCAACCACCTTCTGTGGCAGGAAGGCGGCCTCTGCATCTTTCCCACTTTTGGGGGCTCGTATAATAGCCTTCCGGTCTTCAATATCCTTGGGCCGGAGTCTCAGGACCTCCCCGATCCTCATGCCGGCTCGGGCCATGAGTTCAAGCAAAAGGCGATTCCTTGGATTTGGGGTCCTGAAGATGATTTCATCGGCCACATCTTTTTCCAGGATCTTCAAACGGATCGGTTTCCCTGCCCTGAAGAGTTTTCGTAATGCAGGGTTGTCGCAGGGGTTTTGAAAGCCAGGATCGGCCGAGTTCTTGATGTAGTTGAAAAACGCCGCCAGGAGGGTGAACCGCAACTTCTTGGTGGACTGTTTCGCCTCGCCTGACACCTCGGTCATGAAGGCCAACACGTCCTCTGACGAAATGGAGGAAAGCTCTATGTCACCGAACTGTTTTTGAAAATTGGCAAGGATGAACTCATAATTCCTGAACGTATTTTTTTTTCACATTCAGACGCTGATAGTTGAAAAACTGCTCGATGCCTTGGGAAACTCTCATGCTCCACCTCCGTTTCTCAATAGGGTTAATCAAATCTTGACATCTGCCAGTGAAACTGAATTAATGCTAAGGATACCAAGAGAATACGTCAATGAAATTTCCTTCGTCGGATACTTCCGAAAGATCCAAGAATTCTTGACGTGAACATCATTGATCTGGTCTCCAAACGAATAATTTCATGAAAACAGAAGGATGTCAGTTTGGAGCACTGGAGTCGGAGAACAACTCATGATTAAACCCCCTCAGGAGTTGGTCGATGCATTCTTTAAATGGTACTCAAGCGATCCCCATTCTAAGAACGAAGACTACTATGGCAAAATAATTACAAAGAACCATCTGTCTGGGTTGTCCAAATCCGAGTTCATAGAATTCTTTTACCAATTCGCTCATGAAGGCGGGAAAGTGCAAAGCGGCGGCTACAGGACAAGCAGTCGGTTCCGAGAGACGATTGAGAACCAATATGACGGATTCCGTCAGCATGTTCTGGAGCCATTCGACTCGGATTTCGATGTGGCAAATTGGCTCCTTACGACGAAATCATTCGTGCATTTCGGCATCGGCCTGGCAACCATCTATCTGAACCGGGTAGACAAGAAGCGTTTCACCATCCTCAACAACAAGGTTGCCGACTCATTGGCACTGTTAGAAATCTCTCTCCCGTCGGATTCGGTGAAAAGATACAGAGCCGTCATCGAGGCACAGCAGCAACTCCTTAGTTGGTTTCCCCAGTTTGATAATTTCTACCGTGCTGATGCCCTGAATCAATTCCTCATCGGAGAAGAGGAAGGGCAGCCGTGGAAGAGGATGTTGGAGAAGAATGGATCCGGAGAGCATGATTTGCATTACTGGACTTTCCAAGGAAATCCAAAAAACTATGATGTGATCGGCGCTTTGCGGGACAGTGCAGTGAAGTCATGGTCGCTTAAGCAACATAAGAAGGAAATCAAGGCAGGTGACAGAGTTATCATCTGGGTGACAGGAGAAAACAGCGGCTGCTATGGAGTTGCAACCGTAACGTCTGGAGTGCAGACTTTTGAGGAGGATGCCAAAGAAGCCTCTTACTGGATAAGGCCGACTGAAAAGGTTGCTTCTGAAGGTGTAACAATCCGCCTCGACACTAATCTGTGGAATGCCCCTGTGCTCAGAACTGAACTTGACAATTTATCCAATTTCTCAGATTTCCCCGCTGGTAAGCAAGGGACTAACCTGAAAATCACTGAGGACCATTTCAAAGGCATTCAGGGTCTTATTTTAGGAAGAACACAAATGCGCTATTGGGTTTACGCCCCAGGACCGAACGCCAAGTTCTGGGATGAGTGCTGGCAGAAAAGAATAATGGTGTATGGGGCGGATGAATTGGCGGATCTGCAAACATATGAAAGCAAAGATGCCATAGAAAAGGCGCTTAAAAAAGCATTGGGGTTGAAAGGTCGACCAACGAACGATGCTCTTGCTGCTTGGGAATTCTCCCGTGTCGTTAAGCCTGGCGATGTCATCATTGCCAAGAGAGGCAGACAGCAGTACATAGGCTACGGCATCGTAACCGGCCCCTACATTTATGATACAAGCCGGGCCACGTACCGTAATGTGAGAACTATGCGATGGGTCAAGAAAGGGCAATGGAACGAGGCTAAGGGACCTATCGTTCTGAAGACACTGACCGACATCACGAAATATCCGGAGTATGTTGAAAAACTTAAGAAACTAATTGGAATAGACCCGCCTCCACCCCAAGACCAGCCCTACGACAAGAACAAGGCAATGGACGGATTGTTCCTGGCGGAAGCGCAGTTCGACGAAATGCTGACGGCGTTGAGAGAAAAGAAGAACCTTGTGCTTCAGGGTGCTCCAGGAGTCGGAAAGACCTATGTCGCCAAGCGGCTCGCGTACGCGCTCATCGGATCAAATGATCCACAGCGGATCGAGATGATCCAATTCCATCAGTCTTATTCCTATGAAGACTTCATCCAGGGCTTCCGCCCGACTCCCGAAGGTCATTTCGATCTGAGATATGGGATATTCCATCATTTCTGTCGCCGGGCGCAACGCGAAGACATGCAAGGGAAGCCCTACGTCTTCATCATCGACGAGATAAACCGGGGCAACCTGAGCAAGATCTTCGGGGAGTTGATGATGTTGATCGAACCGGATAAGCGAGGAAAGGAGTTCGCCATCCCGTTGGCCTATTCCCAGGACGCCGACGAGAAATTCTACATCCCGGAGAATCTTCATTTGATAGGCATGATGAACACCGCAGACCGCTCTCTGGCCATGGTGGATTACGCCCTGCGGCGGCGTTTCCGGTTTATCACCCTCCGACCCGAATTTTCGAGCGAGGGATTCCAGCGTTTCCTAGGTGACGCCGGGGCGAAGTCGGAATTAGTGAAGAAGATCGTCACCCGCATGAACGCTTTGAATGAGGTCATTGCGGCGGACAATAAGAACCTCGGTCCCGGATACCAGATCGGCCACAGCTATTTCTGTCCCCGAAACAGCATTGACCCGGATGAAGAGTGGTATCGCCGGGTTATCGAGTCGGAAATCGTCCCCTTGATCCGGGAATACTGGTTCGATAACGAACAGGAGGTCGAAGATCGGCGGTTGGCGTTGCTAGCTTGAGTCAGGGCATGAACATCCCAATCCAGAACATCTATTATCTTCTTTGTTACGCATGGGACAAGCTGGCGGAGAAGGATGTGGTAGCGGTGGAGGCCATCGACGCGACGAGTTTAGCTGACCTGTTTGCCAGAGTGCTTATTAACGGAACCAACCACCTTCTCAAGCGCGGCTTTGACCGTGGCTACGTTTCGCAGCACGAGTGGACGGGCCGCTTGCGAGGACGGATTTGTTTCCAAGAGGCGATTCGGAAGAACGCCACGGTGACCGGGAGGTTACCCTGCGATTTTGATGAGCTGAGCTATAATGTTCTTCACAACCGTATCCTGAAGGCCACGATGCGGCGGCTGATCCGCACCCAGGGCTTGGCAGTCGAATGCTCCGAAAGCCTGAGCCAGCTCTGCCGCCTGTTCTCGGATATCCAGGACATCGAGTTGAGCAGCCGTCTGTTCGGCAAAGTGCAGCTTCACCGGAACAATCAGTTTTACGATTTTCTTCTGAAGGTGTGCGAATTGATCTACCGTAACCTGTTGGTATCTGAGAAGGCCGGTACCAGCAAGTTCATGGACTTCGTCCAGGACAAGGCGCAGATGGCGATCCTGTTCGAGAACTTCGTCCGTACGTTCTACCGTGTCCACACCGATTTTCGAGTCAAGCGGGAGAACATTTACTGGCGGTGGATCGCCGCCGATCAGGTTGCGGCTGGGCTACTGCCCAAGATGCAGACCGACATTAGTTTGACCTCCGAGACCCGAAAAATCATCATAGATTGTAAGTTTACGCCAGAGGCCACCCAGAAGCATTACGAGGCCGAAACGCTCAGGTCGGCGCATCTGTTTCAAATCAACGCCTACATGGATAATCTACTGGAAGACAAACTGACTGACACCTGTCAGATGATGCTTCTCTATCCGACGGTGGACTCGCCGCTCTCGGCTACCTTCCGGCATAAAGACCATCAAATTTGCATCCGCACGATTAACCTCAACCAACCTTGGCAGTTGATCCACCAGGACTTGCTGATGTTGGTTATGTAAAGCTGGTGCACGGTAAAAAACGAGGGGACGTCATGGGGGCCAGGCACTGATATATTGATAGCGTTCAACAAATAGCCCAAGAAATCATTCGGGCAGACGTCAAGTCACACCTAAATAATTGTCTCATGTTCTCGGCGCCGCTAAAGTGCTGGTCAATAATGATTATCCTATCCTTGAGGTTCGACCACCTTTCAGCTACCAACTATATTTGGAAGTAATCATTGGCGACACCGCAACATATCAGTATAGGCCTGATTGCAGGCAAAACATGCAATATCTGCTCTATACCTGGCCCGATTGAATTATTGAGAATCATACAAATGACATTCACCGACCTCAGCATTCGGGGACCTTTCGCTATACCGATAGGACTTAGAGATCACTGCAGTGTCGAAACCTGAGATACGGGAATAATTTCAAAGACAGAAATGAACAGGAGAAAGGCGGAGGTGATGTGGCTATGATGATCCCATGCCAGGGTACTCACCGTAGCCGACAGAGTCTTTGCGCCATGCCCATGGGTCACAGTCGTGTGCTTGATCATATGAACATCTGATAGGAGGCTACCGATTCTTGACCGTTGTGGTGCTTCAGATCGGCAGAAAAGATGACCCCCAACGTTTTTCATCCCTTAGATACTGTTTTCCGATGCAACAAATACAGGATTTGCCCGATGGCGATCTAGGGATATGCAACATAGATTGCATCACCATAAACGGTAGTCCAGGAGACACTAATCCAAAGGAGGGGAACCATGAAGGCGAATCGAAAAAAGACATCCGTGATATTCTTGGCGGCGTTTTTTCTCATATTGTTGAGCCTTCAATTCGCATCGGCCCAAGAATATGATGCCATGAAAGGGGTCAACAATGCCAATGTCATTTTCGACATGAGAGATGGGATTCCCAAGAGCGCGATAGTCTATATGAAGCTTATTCATGACACCTATAAGCAGCTCGTGGCCATGAAAAAGAATCCCGTGTTTGTGGTTGTCTTCATGGGGAGTGCGGTCAAGCTGATCTCCTCCAACCGAGCTGAGTTCAGTCCTGAAGATCAGGAATCTCTTAAGGAAATCGGCGACACCATCACGAAAATGTCGAAGGACGGCATCGGCTTCGAGGCGTGCCTCTTTGCTGCCAAGGTGTTTGGCATAGATCCCGCATCGATCCAATCTGAAGTCAAACACGTTCCGAACGGTTGGGTTTCAGAGATCGGCTATCAGGCCAGACGCTATTCGCTCGTTCCAGTGTACTGATGGGAAGATAAATGATGGCAAATGATTTTCCACCTGGGTTTCAGGATCTGAGTTCCTTCAGTTTCATTGAAGCACTTCTTGGCAGGCGTTCAATAGTTGCTCTGAAATCAAGATGTGAAGATTCGATTTCAAAAAGTCAGTGGAGCCCAGGACGTAGTAATGCAGGGTTCAATCGGTCCGCCAATCACTAAAAGGAGGTTATCATGGGAGAGTTGACAAAGGAGAAGCTTAACGGAATTGATACTGAAGCCTTGAAGTTGGTTATGGAACAGGTTTCAAGGGACCCTTCGGTCGGGAAGCTGAAGTTTCAAATGACTACCACCTGGAAGGGGACAACCTTACTTCTTGAAGGTCCGTAACCCTGTGCTAGGAAAGGAGGAGCAACCGAATCAGGGATGGTGTTCTCAAGGCCTACGGTTGGCAGTACATCTTCTCCTGGGTAGGCCATCCTAGATTTCAAAAGCTTTTTGGTGAACTGACTACAGAGGAGCAGCAGAAGCGCGTCTCTCAAGCCCTTTCGCCCTTGATGTGATCGTTCGGGGGTCTTCAGTCCAGCGGATATGTGGTGCTCTGAAATTTAGGGGTCACTTGGGAGTCAAAACCTCGGAAGGAGGGGTTCCAATGGATAAACCGTATCAAGTCATGCCGGATGTATGGATCCTTCCCGCCCACTTCCCCATCCCCGGCATGGGATTCCTTGCTGTCAATGCCTTCGTCATCAAGGCTAAAGAGCCGGTCCTCGTTGACGCGGGAATGGGAGTTGAACCCGAGGAGTTCATGAAAGCTGCCTAGCAGCCTGTCGGCCTTATGGTTATTAGGTGGCTTTTGCCCCAGAAGAGATTTTCTTGCTGGCGCATGTCACCGAACTGATTTTGACCCCGAAAGGGTCGTAGATTAGGCTTTCAGTTTTTCTTTACTGCGTTGGGACGAAAATTTTGCCCTATACTGTCTCTTCAGAACGCTTGTTCTTTGACATCACCCTCAACACAGGGCGTGCATCCTCTTGAGGTTGTATGCAATACAGACCAAGTCCCACTCTCCGGCAACCTTGTTCACCCCCCGCAGGAGGAACTGGCGGAATCCCATCACAGCCTTGATGATGCCGAAAACCGGTTCGATGGTGCTCTTTCTCTTGGCGTAGATTGCCTTGCCCGCTATTGTCTTCAACCGGTGCTTCATCTCTGTGACAGGATCCACGGGGGCAAGCAAAGGCTCCGGCTCGGTAAATCTATTTTCAAGAGCTGAGTTGTGCTGTTCCCGCTCAGCAGCAATATAAGGGACAATGTTCTGGCTTTTGCATTGCTCCACATTGTTTCGACTGAAGTAGCCGGTATCAGCCGACAGAGCGTCAACCCGACCAAGGCTGCCTGGGAGGCTGCAGAGGTTTTCAACCGCAGGCCCCAGTTCCAGTTTATCGTTGCTTTGCTGCGTGATGTGGTTCTCAACAATGAGCATGGAGTCCACATCAACTGCGGCCTGCGCATTGTAAGATTGATCAAAGCCCCCCGAAGACGAGGGCATGATCCGAGACTCACTGTCGGTGAGGTTCACTTGGTCCTTGCTCTTGGGTCCAGGTTCAGGAGGTCTGGGAGTGCGTCCCCGGGGCTTCTTCCCCGTGGATTTCTCCTTAGCTTTACGAGCAGTCAATTTCGCTTGATGCTCTTGATGCTCTTTGGCAAAACGTTCTGCTGCGCGTCGCTCTATCTCGGCCTTGGCCGCAGCAATCGCCTCTAAGCGTGATTCCCGGCGCAAAAGTTCCTCGGGGATATTCATGCCTTCAGGCAGATCTTCCTTGTCGGCTCTTTGCGCTTTGCGCAGCAGCTCTTCGATTTCACCCTTGAGTTGCTTTTCGAGCTTGCGGGCATGCTCCCAACTCAAGGCATGATGTTTCGAGGCATTGGCTTTGATCTTGGTTCCGTCCAGACTTACCGAACCCAGTTTCATGAGTCCCATCTCGTGGGCCACCAGCAGGATCTGCGTGAACAAGGACTTCAACTCTTTGAGGAACTTCCTGCGGAAGGTGGCGATGGTGTCATGATCAGGATGCATGTTGACGGCAACATAACGGAATGCCACCGAATCGTAAGTCGCCTGTTCAATCTTGCGGCTGGAGAACACTCCGGTTGCATAGGCATAGAAGAGCAACGCCGTCATCATGCTCGGCGCATAGGCATCCGACCCCCTGCCTGCATAAAAGTTTCGGATGGGAGAAAGATCGAGACGTGATACGATATCAACGACAAATCTGGCTAAGTGATTTTCAGGCACCCAGTCATCCACAGACGGAGGCATGAGAAACAAGCTGTGGCGGTCAGTATCTTTGAATCGTGGCTCCATTGTATTTTCAACCCCTTACGATTTTCGGTGGCAACAGAGATAACTAATTGATTCTTTTAGGTATAATACGGGAGTCTGAATAAGAAACCAACAAAAAAATCACCACTGGAATCATTTTCTTAAGGGTGTTTTCTTGAGCGTTGAACTATAACTCGGACAATCCCGCTTCATGGTGAATGGAGTGGCAAGTCCGACAAACTCCTAGGCAGATTTCATACAACGCCCCTTCAGGGCGTACATCCCGCCGAAGGCGGGAGATATCTGAAATCCGATGGAGTCGGATTTCAGGAGAGACCTTCCCATGGGTCGGCAACATGGATTTCTACGCAACTTGCTAAGAAATTACTATCATTCTAGCTGTTTCTAGTGGCCGTGCGGATCATGATTCTCTTTCTTCAGTGACTGGCGGAAAGGCGCCGTCTTTTCACGGTTTATCTATGGGGGAAACCCCTGGCTCCGAGCGAAGGCGAGGAGAACAGCGGGAGGGGGCAAAACTCCCCCGTAGATAAACCGTAGAAAAGACCAGCCTGCGAGCCTCGGAACGGAAGAAAGGGAATCATGATCCTTACCATAGTCTCATAGAGCTGAAATGATACAGAAATTATAGTCTAAGGCTCTAACGCACCTTTGCGAGGGACCTCATCGTTTCAGGGCGTCCAACTTAGCGTGAAGCAAGTTGTCGCAGGCAGTGTATGGGTCCGTCTCGCCCGCTACAATAGCTTCGACGGACTTGTCGAAATCGACGCCTTCGACCAGTCGCTCCATCACTTCCTGGATAAGCCGGTTCTTGATCATCTCCGCCAGTTCTTCGCGGACCCGTTCCCTGTTCCTAGCAAGACTCCTGCCCTTGCTCAGCTGCAAAAGGTAGTCGCGGTGTTTTTCGATCTCTTCCAGAAGCTCCGTTACTCCCCGATCGAAGGCGGCCTGGCCTTGATGATGGGGTTTCCATTGGCCGTCCTCGTATCTCTTATAGCCCATGCCAATCATCTGGTGCAGTTCATTGAAAGTCTTGTCGGCCCCCTCTCGGTCCGCTTTGTTGATCACGAAAATATCGCCCGCTTCCAGAATACCTCCTGATGGCCTGGATATCATCCCCCATCCCGGGGATAACCATGATCACCGTGGTCTTGCGCTCTTGGCCACATCCACCTCGTCCTGGCCCACGCCCACGGTCTCCACGATGACGTAGTCTTTCCCCATGGCGTCGAGAACATCAATGGCACTTCTGGTGGACTGGGTAAGTCCTCCCGAAATGGCCGCGAGTGGCCAGGGACCTATGAAGACGCCGTCATCCAGGCTGTGGCGCTGCATCCTGATCCGGTCTCCGAGAATCGCGCCTCCGCTGAAAGGGCTGGTGGGATCCACTGCGAGGACCCCGACCGTTTTTCCCAGCCTCCGATAGTGGCTGACCATCTGGTCCACCAGAGTGCTTTTCCCCACTCCCGGGGCTCCAGTGATGCCGATCACATAGGTCTTTCCCGTGTGAGAATAAAGATCTTTCAAGACCTCCCTTACCTCAGGCACCTTGTCGTCAATATCCCGAATCAATCGAGCCACGGATTCCCCTGC
>CAVUFY010000004.1:227500-517143 GCA_963740905.1 uncultured delta proteobacterium | reverse complement strand
AATCGGCGCCGACTACTACGCCCCAGACGCCAACTCTGCCGCTCGTATGGCTAAAGGTATTCTACTCAATTCAGGACGTCAGTAGCTCCGTTGGGACATGCTAAGGATCAGTTTGATATCACGGAAAGAGGGATTGTTGAAATGGCTTTCGCACTACCGAGTTACACCGCAAGACGTTTCGCGGTGACTTCTGTGATAGAGCTTCCCTTGCCGGTGAACTTCCATGGCCCTATTTCTGCCTCACATGATGAGATGATGTTCTTTGAACAAGAGATGTTTAGCTTTTCAATTTCATTCTCAAAGGGAGCATAAATATGACTACCCAGCTGACAGCTTTCGAACGATTCAGGCTGACGATTGATAAGGAGGAAACTGATCGGATTCCGATTTTGGCCGTCACTAAGATGTTTGGCATCAAACAAATAGGTTCAAACGTGGCGGCATGCATGGGGACACATCCGGACCTGTTCGTTAGTTCCCAGAGGAAGTGCATTGAGGAATTCCGCCATGAAGCGCTCTGGAATTACAGCGGCATTTTCCCCATTAACGAGGTCCTGGATCCATCAACAGTGCGCGTGACTGAAGATGATTTGTTTGTCGAGCGTCGGTATCTGAAATCAATAGAAGAGGTTCGCTCTTTGCCTGACCTGAGGGTCGAAGAACAGGGACGAATTGCGTGGCTTCTTGAGAATATAAGGTTATTAAAAAAGCTTTCAGGGAACAGATATCCTATCTTCGGATGGATTTCGCTACCCTTTGAGGCTGCCTGGATGCTGCGAGGCCAGGAAATATACATGGACATTATAGAGTCGCCGGAGTTGGTGGGCCAGCTCTTACAGTACTGTCTTGAGCTTCATCTTCAGTATGCAAGGAAGATGATGGAGGCCGGCGCGGATGTTATTTGGGCAACAAACCCGGTCGTGAATTCCGAGTGTATTTCCAGGGGTCATTTTGAGAGTCTCAGTTTTCCTGTTGACAGAAAGTTCTTCTCTGAAGTGAGAAAGCTTGGCGTCCGGTCGATGTTCCATGCCTGTGGAGATTGGTCCGACCGAGAGGACAGGCTTTTCGATTTAGGCGCTGATCTATACTATCTATCGAGATATTTTGATCTGTCTGAGGTTAAAAGAAAATACGGCCACAAATGCGCCATTATGGGAAACGTTCCAGCCGTATCGACGTTGCTCCAAGGGACTTCTGGAGAGGTCAGACAAGAAGCAATCCGTTGCATTGATGCGGCCGCGTCGGGGGGAGGGTTCTTCCTGGGGCCGGATTGCTCGGTACCTCGCGACACTCCACTCCAGAACATGTCGGCTTTTTGTAGCGCTGCCCGAGGTTAGAACAGCAAAGGAAAACCTTAACCCATAGCTTGATCAACAAAAACCCATTTTCAAAGGGGCAGCCCGAAGGAAATCGATGTACCAAAGAAAGTTACTCACATTTTGTCAGCATTGTCACATGAAGTGTAGGCTTTATGTGACCGTGGAAGAAGGACAGATCCAGTCTATTGAAAATAGAATGGGCATTGATGGCGCAAAGGCGGTTCGTGCAGACGAACTTATATACCACCCCGATCGTCTGATCCATCCTTTAAAGCGCCGGGGACCAAGGGGAGCCGGTTCATGGGAGAGAATTTCATGGGATGAAGCACTTGATACGATGGCCCATAAGTTTTCACAGATCAAGAAGACTTATGGGGCCGAGGCCAATGCGACGATAATTGGCTGTGGCCACAAAGAAATGCCCTACTATGCCACCTTTTTGTTCAGTCACATCGTAGGTACTCCAAACGTTCTTGACATTAACCGGCAGTGTAATATTCCGACGCTAATAGGAGGAATGTTGACATTTGGCGAAGGAATTTTGACTGAGCTCTCTCCTGATTTTCTTAGGTCGCGATGTATCCTCCTATGGGGGGCAAACCCGAGACATACCTATCCCCCTCTGGATAATTACATATGCGCTGCGCAAAAAAAGGGCGCAAAACTGATTACCATCGATCCGAGACCACCGGAGAGGTTGAGTCCCCATGTGAAGCCCTCTGACTTGTGGCTCAGGATCAGACCTGGAACCGACGCATTTCTTGCTCTGTCCATGATCAAAGTTTTGATCGATGAAAACCTTTATGATGAGGCGTTTGTAAGCAAATGGTGCGTCGGTTTTGATCGCTTGAAAGACCATGTAAAGGGATACACCCTTGAGAAGGCTGAGGAAGTTACTGAAATACCTAAGAAACAGATCGTTGACGGTGTTAGGATGTTTTGTACTACAAAGCCATCGTGCCTGTACACAAGGCTGGGTGCAACGGCCCAGCACATCAATGCTACACAGACTGCGAGAGCCATTGCCATCCTGACCGCACTTGGGGGCAGCATTGATATCCCCGGAGGGAATCTCTTCTCTGACGAAATGAAAGGGTACAGGCATCAAAGATCTATTTCCCAGTTCCCAAGTTTTCCTTCTGATGTGGAAGGAAGGCGATACGGTGCGAAAGAATACCCCTTTATTTGCGCGCCAAAAGGTGCCCTGGAGTTCTTTCCATCCATGCGGCGATCCCACGGTCCGGATTGTATCGAAGCGATGTTGAATGGAAAAATTAGAGGATTTTATGTCCCGGGCAGCAACATCGTGGTGGCAGAAGCTAACAGCAGAAAGATATGCGAGGCATTGCGCAGCTTGGAATTCCTCGTGGTGGCGGAGCTTTTTATGACGCCCACTGCTGAATTGGCCGATCTCGTTCTCCCTGTGGCTCACTTTCTTGAGACGGAAGTTCCTATGAGAGCATATCAGAGGATGGGGCCCTAATCTAAACAACTATATTTTGGCATCGAGAAGAGTCGTGGAGCCACAAGGGGAGTGCTGGGATGACAGGAAGATCATGCTGGAGCTGGCAAAGAGGATGGGTGTCGAGCTTCCATGGAATACAGTCGAAGAGTTTAACGACTGGACTCTGCAGGGGCTGGGTATCCGTTTTAAGGAACTTCAAAATATGACAGGCCAGCAGTTCGGCTTTCCGGTCGAGTATGAAAAATATAAGAAGCGCGGGATCAAGACACCATCCGGCAAGATCGAACTGTTTTCAAAGACATTAGAAGACCTTAATTATGACCCTGTTCCTGTTTATAAGGACTGTTTCTCTTGGCAGGCCGAGGAGGTCTCTTTGGAAGAATACCCATTAATTCTCATCTCGCATAGGGATGTTAACTATATGCACAGTGAATTCAGGCAGCTTCCATCCCTCCGAAACTCGCATCCGGAGCCTCTTGTTGAAATTAATCCGGACACAGCGGCTGATCTAGGGATTCAAAATGGCGATTGGATAGTCATTAGGACGCCAGGATTCAAGGATGGGATTAAAGGAAAGGCTCGATATGTTCGAGACATTCACCCAAAGGTCATCTCGTGTTTGTCTCATTGGTGGTTTCCTGAAAGAAATGGCCCCGAGCATGGCTGCTTCGACTCCAATATCAACGCTATTCTATCATACGGTCCACCCTTTGATCCGATCACGGGTGCCCATCAGGGTCGATCTGTCTTGTGCAATGTGAGCAAAAACGCTTAGAGATAACATTCACTGCCTCGGCGATTCAGGAGGTTTCCACAGAGGAGAGAAATTAGAAAATTAAGCCTCACAAACAAAACGCTGAGGACTAAACTCCATGATCATAGATTTCCATACTCACTACTATCCACAGAAATTCCTCAATGAGATTGAGAGAAACGGTCACCGTTACGATCTCGAGATACAGACCGACGAGGCAAAACGAAAGACGATTAAACACAGGGGTAACGCTGTCTGCACCTTGACTGCTGAAATGAACAATCTATCACGAAGACTTGAGGATATGGACCGGCACGGGATAGATAAGCAGGTCCTCTCATTATCTGTTCCAGGCATTGACGCATTTAGTCCGAGGGAGGCTCAGTTTCTTGCAAAGACTATCAATGATGAGATGATTCAAATTGGAGTGGATTACCCTGATCGTTTCATGGGCCTGGGAGTCGTCCCGCTTAAATCCATCCAGTTCGCCATGGAGGAGTTAACCCGGATAATCAAAGCGGGATTGAAGGGGGTGATTTTAGGCTCCAATGTCAATGGAGTTTTCCTGGATGACGAATCTTATTTCCCTTTCTTTCAGCAGGCAGAGAGACTGAAGGCTGTTCTGTTTGTCCATTCAGCGTCTCCCGTTAACAGGAACGGAATGCATGATTATCGACTGACTCCAATGCTTGGTTTCATGGTGGACGAGAGTCTGGCACTGTTAAGAATGACGTTGAGTGGTCTTTTTGAGAGGGTTCCAAATCTCAAGATTATCGCGGGACAACTCGGAGGAATCATACCCTTTCTCATCGGCCGAATAGACAAATGCTTTAATGCCTATCCCGAGTGTAGGCACAACATCAAGAAGCCTCCTTCTCATTACCTCAGGAATATTTACCTTGACACTGTTTCCTTTCACAAACCGGCTTTGCAGTGTGCCCTTGATCTCTGGGGACACAAAAGATTGATTTTCGGATCTGACTATCCTCAGGTTATCGGTGATGTTGGTAAGGCGATTGAGTCTCTTGAATCCAGCGATCTCTCTTCAGAAAAAAAGGCGGCAATTTACGCTGAGAATCTATTGGATCTGACTGAGGATGGTTCTTAGTTCAAGAAAAGGCTCGGATGCAAATGTTTGATTAGCGATTATCGATGGAGTTGTGATGCGCAAGGATAACCTAATAACAATGGCTCGAAATTATTTTCGGGATGGAAAAAGAGTCGTTGCACCTCTAATGGGGTTTCCTGGCCTAACACTTGTTGGATGCTCGGTCAAATTGGGGCAGCAAAACCATAAAGTCCACTATTCAGCGATCAAGAGTCTCGTCGATGAGTTTCACCCGGACGTCATTTTTCCTTTAATGGATCTTTCAGTCGAGGCTAACGCCATTGGCTCATATACAATTTTTCCTCCTGAAGAAGCTCCTACCGTGATACAGGTTGGTTCGCAACTGGCCAGCGGAACATGGTTTTCCCAAATTGATATTGCGGCAGATGCCCGTGCGATGAGTTATTTCCGCACCTTGAGATTGATGGTCCAGGGGCTCCCGGACAACATAAAAAAGGGAGCCTACATAACAGGGCCTTACACTCTGGCGGCCCTTGTCCTGGGTGCCTCCGCGGCCGCTGCGGCCACGTTAGATAGCCCTAAGCAGTTGCATGATATGGTCAAATATTGTTCTGATTTGAGTCTCGATTACTCAAGACTATGTATTTCGGCGGGAGTGGATGTGATCTGTATACTAGAACCCAGCGGCAGTATGCTGGGTCCTGATCAGTTTGAAACCTTTTCCTGTGACTATGTTAAAAATCTAGTTAAAGTCTGTGTTCAGAATGACGTTGATTGCATATATCATGTTTGCGGCAACAGCATGCATCTAATTGAGAAAATGGTAAAATCGGGGATTCAAGCTCTTAGCCTGGACTCCGATGCCGCCGGAGTCAGCCTATGCAGGGTGGCGCAGATGATTCCGGAAAACGTAGTTGTTATTGGAAACGTTAATCCGACAGGTGCTTTACTGATAGGAACACCGCAGGATGTTCAATTGGAGGTGACGGGCCTGTTGGAATCCATGCGGAAGTATCCGAATTTTATCTTAAGCACCGCGTGCGATATGCCAAAGGATACGCCCATCGATAATATAAAGGCATTTATGGAAGCAGGGCGGTCATATACAGCCTCAATATAGATCTCTCCGTTCGCCCTGTTTCTACCCTTATGCTCAACTAATTTAGGCGCAGTTAGGCTTAGGAAGTGATAAAGGAATAGAAAGAGAAGCTTTGATCAGCAACGCTTTTTCGTTGACAAACTTGGGCATTTTGTAAAGTTTTGTCATTCATTAGGGAGAAAAGAACGTTGTGAGATACGAAGGAAATCAGTTTCCGCACTTCTCTCTAACGATGCGCTTTTCCCAGGCGTGCCCATCGGGTTTGCCACGGCAATTGTCGGCATCATTGACTTCCCCTCCGCCGGCACCTCTTTCGCTGCTCTCCATCTCATGGCGAGCGACATCTTCGACCTGCTCAACTCTAACTCTGGGAAGATCAATAAATGCTGGCCTTTCGGTGCTCGACAGCAAGCCTTGTCGAAGTCAGTATTCTTTCAGCTTCAGATCGGCGCGACGTACCTTTGCAAAGTAGGGGTACTTTTTTTAACATTCTAAACCTAATGGAGGTAACGTGATGAGCAAGAGATCTTTATGGTTGTTGTTAGTGGTCGTATTTGTTGTACCATTAACTTTTGCCGCTACTGCTAGCCCTGCCACGCCCAAGCCTATCGAACTAAAATTCTCGTATTGGATGCCTACTACCCACAGTATGCACCAAGATATCTTCGTTCCGTGGAAGCAAGAGGTCGAAAAGCAAACGGAAGGCGCTGTAAAGATAACTCTCTACCCGGGAGGTGCTTTAGGAAGCGCCGCGGATCATGACGATATGGTTACTGGTGGCGTCTGCGATATTGCTTACATCATACCGAGCTACACTGCTGGACGCTTCCCCTTGACTTCGGTTATGTCACTCCCCTTCTTGTATCCTTCGCTCAAAAGTTGGCACTCGGATCCTAAATGATATGTATCCAAAATACCTTCAAAGAGAATATCAGAATGTCAAGGTCATGTTTATGTGGGCTATGGCACCTGCCCAAGTCCATATGACAAGCAAGCCTGTCCATGAACTAAGCGATCTTACGGGAGCCAAAATCAGAACTCCAGGAGCCTATGAAGCAGCTCTAGTGAAGCAGTTAGGCGCTACCTCGATTTCCATGCCCATAAGTGAAGTTTACTCTGCGTTGGAAAAAGGAGTAGCTGACGGTGCCGTACTTCCTTGGGAGGTAATTAAGCCTTTCAAATTTCAGGAGGTGCTAAAATACCATACTATAGCTAATCTGTATGGTATGGCTAATGGCGTAGTCATGAACTTGGACGCCTGGCACAGACTACCCGCGAAGACTCAGGATACAATAGAGAAAATCAATATTCGGTATGTGGACATCGCTGCGAAGGTCTTTGACGCGAATGAGCAGGTTGGGATGAGTATTTGCGAACAAGCCGGACAGAAAATCTATAATCTACCTAAGGAAAATCCTGGGGAGTTTGAGAAATGGCGTGAGAGGGTTTCTGGACTGTACGAGAAGTGGATATCCGATATGGAGGCCAAGGGCTTGCCCGGGAAAGAAATGGTTGAGAAGGTTCGAAGCCTTTCAAAACAATACGAGTAGAAGATAGAAAATCAGAATTATTTAGGAGGCCCTATTCCCTGATACGTTTGGTTGATAACCATACGTATCAGGGAGACGGATAATATCAACATGTACCTAAAGAAAACTCTAAAGGTTGTCGAGAACTTCTCGTTTAGACTAAGTCGCGTAATCAATGGGGTGGGCATATGCCTTATCTTGGCTATGATGTTACTAACTGTGAGCGACGTGCTTCTACGGTATGTGTTCAACCATCCAATACCTGGTAGTTACGAGCTTATCAAATTCATGATGCTTATCGTGGTGTTCTATGGACTGGCCTATACCGCTGTGAAGAAAGGGCATATTACCATAGATCTCCTCCTGACGCGCCTACCGGATAGAGCTCAAGCAATTATTAACACTATTACGTGGGCTCTTAGTTTCGGTCTGTTCTGCTTGGTTACTTGGCGTAGTCTATTGCTGGCAAAAGCGATGTGGCAGAGAGGCGACGTTTCAACCGATCTCCTTTTGCCAATCGCTCCAATTTTACTGTTTGCGGTTGTCGGTCTCGTGGCACTTTGTCTTGTACTGCTAGGGAATTTTTTTAATTCGTTGAACGAGGTAATAAGGAAATGACACCAACTTTTGTTGGCATTCTCGGCATTGGTTTTCTTTTTGTCTTTTTCGCTTTGGGAATGCCTATCGGTTTCGTCATGGCATTAGTTGGCTTTGCAGGCTATGCTTATCTAGTTGGCCTTCATGGTGCTCTAACCAATTTAGGCTTGGCGTTTTATTCGACGGCGACCACCTATACCCTAAGCGTTATTCCTCTTTTCGTTTTAATGGGGCAGTTTGCTGCATACTCTGGCCTAAGTCGAGACATTTACTATACAATTTACAAATGGATCGGCCATCTGCGAGGGGGATTGGCAATAGCGACCATCGGTGGGTGCGCTGGCTTTGCGGCCATTTCTGGCTCTAGTTTGGCGACTGCCGCTACTATGGGCACAGTAGCTTTACCCGAAATGAAAAGATACAGATATGACACTGGTCTGGCAACCGGAACAGTTGCTGCGGGGGGGACATTAGGCATCTTGATCCCTCCAAGTGTGACTTTCATAGTGTACGCTATGTTAGCGGAGCAATCCGTAGGTAAGCTGTTCATTGCGGGCATTTTGCCTGGGTTACTTCTCGCTGGGCTGTTTTCTCTCGTCATTTACGTTCAGAGTTGTATCAGCCCCCAATTTGGACCGCCTGGACCGAAATCGACTCTTAACGAGAGAATCAATGCTCTTAAGGGAATATGGGGCGTAGCAGTTCTCTTTGTGGTTGTAATGGGGGGCATTTATGCGGGAGTGTTCACCCCTACTGAGGCCGGTGGGGTTGGAGCCTTCGGAGCGTTTATTTTCGCTTTGTTCAAAAAGCAACTGACTAGGGAGAGTCTCGCAAACTCTCTTGTCGAAGCCGGGCGAATAACTGCCATGATCTTCGTGATTATAATTGGTGCCTACATTTTTGGGTACTTCCTGTCGGTTACGAGAATTCCTTCTGAACTAGCTGAGTTTGTAAGTGGCTTACAAGTTTCGAGATATCTAGTTATGCTTGTCCTGGTGGTGCTGTACATTATTCTCGGTATGTTCATGGAAGGCTTTGCCATACTTGTCCTTACTATCCCCGTGATTTTTCCGCTCATTACTAGCTTAGGGTTCGATGCAATATGGTTCGGTGTCATAATAGTTATATTGATGGAAATGGCTATGATTACGCCACCGGTAGGAATAAACGTTTTTGTCATTAAGGGAATAGCCGAGGATGTCCCTATGTATACTATTTTCCGTGGTATAGTGCCGTTTTGGCTTTCCATGGCAGTTTGCATTTTTATACTAACAGTCTTCCCAAGCATTGCACTGTTTTTGCCAAACTTTGTAAGAGGCTAACTGGAGGTCGGCAGGGGGAGCGTAACTAACATTGCAAGCAGCCTACTGAAGGAGGGTAGCGAAAACGTTTTGCGAGCATTGTGGCTCAAGTGTCTGACATTCTTTGAGGGTGGAAGAGTTGCCGGAATTTCCTGTGCAATAGGAATCCTGGGCTAAAAACACCGCGGCCTGTCCCTAATTATTGACCAAGAGCGTTCCTGAAAGAGGGTTGAGTAATCCCCGTGACTCCCTTAGAGAGATTGCATAGGACCATTGAGGGCAAAGAGGTTGATCGGGTGCCCGTGTTAGTCTTGACTAAAATGTTTGGGCTCAGGCAATTGAATATTGCGGTTGATGAGTGCTTGAGGAGCAGCCCTGACAAGTATGTAGAATCGCAGCATTACTGCGTCAGTGAGCTGGAACATGAGGCTTTGTGGGCCTATAGCGGACTCTGGGAAATAAATGAGATTCTGGATCCCACGAGCATAAAAGACACCGCAGATGCGCGGATGGTTTACCGCCCGTATCTTGAATCCATTCAAAATGTGAAGACATTGCCGGAAGTGCAGGTAAGTGATCAGGGAAGGATCGCGTGGGTCCTCGAAATCATTCGAAGACTCAAAAGATTGTCAGAGAATAATTTGCCGGTTTTTGGTCATGTTTCTCTCCCTTTTGAGCATGCCTTTGGGTTAAGGGGAAACGAAATATACAAGGATATCATAAAGGCACCGGATCTTGTTCATCGCCTTTTGGAGTATATCTTGGAACTTGATCTGCAGTATGCTCTGCTCATGAGGGAGGCCGGGGCTGATATTATTTGGGGAACCAATCCAACAGTGAATTCCGAACTGCTCTCGCTCCGTCATTATGATGATTTCGGTTTTCGATATGACCAAAGGTTCTTCTCGGCATTGCATCATAAAGGGATTAAGACCATGTTTCATGCCTGTGGTAACTGGGCAGGGCGGGTTGAAAAGGTTTTCCAGCTCGGAGCGGATATCTATTACCTATCGAGGTACTTTGATTTAAAGGAGTCAACAGAAATTTGTGGTAAGGCTGCTATAATGGGAAATGTTCCTGCGGTAGATGTCCTCCTCATGGGAACCCCGGAAGACGTATGGGAAAAATCATTAGAGTGTATATCTAAAGCAGCTGCTGGCGGGAGATACATACTCGGTGCCGATTGCAGTGCACCAGAGACACGCCTCTCGAAAACATGGCAATGATGTTCAATGTTGGAAAAAGTGTGTCACATGGGGACATCCTGTAGTCTTTCTATCGAGGAGAGAGTGATCATGTAACAGGGTGAACTAAGAACAATGGGTCGGGCGGTGACTTGATCGGAGCGCATAGTCCTCCCTTTGTTTTGACATTGAATTTCGGCGATCCCCCTTGCTGAAGCGAACCGTCCATCTGATCCATATGACTATCCGGAATGCCGCGGAAGTGCTGGGCATACAATGGTTCCCTATCTGGATTTCTGAGTTCAGCGAGAGACTTACGTATTGCCCCCTCTTTGACATACAAAGGGAGGCTTGGAAAGTCAGTCGAAGGCTCTATGCAGAGGGCAGAAACCTGATATGAACACCGGTCCAGACCATTCAATTTGAGTATCCCACAAAGCGAAAATGGTAAAGCGGTTTGCAGAGTCGGTGAAGGATCGGTTTCAACTTTTCCTTCTTCCGCCGTACTCACCGGAACTCAACCCTGATGAGCGAGTATGGAACGATCTGAAGAACAATGCTGTTGGGCGTCAATCTATTACTTCCCCGGACCAACTCAAGGGCGCCATCATAAGCCATCTTCGATTGGTGCAAAAATCACCTGACCGTGTGCGGTCATACTTCCAAAGCGAAACAACGAGGTATGCTGCCTAATGTTGTTTCTATTATTGGACGATTAATATGAGTGGGGAAGTACTGTGGTCGGCGAGGGACAAGGATGAAGCGTGCAGCACCTCATTAGTTAGTCACACATGGTTCGTAAGAGACGATTCAAGAATCCGTCGGTACACTGCATCTTTCTTTGCCTGCTGGATGCCGGAGTTCACGCGCTCTAGAAGTGTGGGCTTGTGTCCTTTGCGGAATGCCACGGCCAATGGTGTTTCTACAAACATTTCCGTCGGCATGGAGAGCGAACCAGGATGGAATTCCTGAATGAAGCGTGCGGCTACGTGAAAATTAAGGGCAGCAGCATCCGCTTCTCCTCGAACAACCATGTTCAGAGCAGCGGAGTAGTCCTTCGCATCCCTAACCATCACACGCGGATAGTGCTCTCGAATATAGTCTGCGAGGGGGCCTTTGAATGGCGTACAGATGACCCTGCCCGCCCATTCGTTGAGGGATGAAGAAGCCTTCTCAAGTGATGCCTTCACAAAGAGGGCACCACCAGTCGTGATGATCGGCTCTGTGAAGTCATATATCTCTTTGCGCTCAGGAGTAATAGCAAAAGCGACGATACCATCCACATGGCCCGCACGCACCAGTTCCTGCACCTTGTCCAAGCTCTCAGGTACATAGATCGCTTTCAAGCCTACCCGTACCATGGCCTCATTAAGAATGGTGATGGCCATCCCCACTGACTTCCCTTGCCTTGCCGTTGCGAAAGGAGGGAAATGATCCACATGGGCAAGCCGAACCGTACCGTGGCCACTCCCTCCTCTTTCAGCATCAGAATGCACTCTGACCTCCTTCCTCTTATTCAAATGCCCAATGCAGCATTAGGCCAGTGGCCAAATTCCATCTCTCCCGTTTGGGATTTGAGGACCGCTTTTCCACCAGTTTGAGGGAAAATCGGTTCGGCCTTGATCCTCCGGCCCCGACCACCTCTTCGGAGAAGGCTGGAGTCCTGTCGCTGGCGGTGCCGAAGTTGCATGGTGCTCCAACGGTGTGGTTCACGCCGTTAGCCATCTTGCTGCTTCTTTGCGAATTGCACAGATGTCCCGATCAGACATCTATCCCATGACCGCCGCAAAAACCGCCATCTGTATCCCTATCCCTATGCCCGTTGCAGGCTGCAACGACTCTCTTGGGAATACTTGGAAAAGCGCTCAGGAGCACACCTGGTTTTCGCAACGGCCAGCAAATAGTGACAAAAAACGACGAGCGTTTTGATGTAAGAGATTACAGGATTTATTTAGGCTTGACAAACTGTTTTGCAACGGATAATTTGGTCATGTGACCAAGTTAGCTAACCAGCCATCCTCATACGTCCCCAGAAGATTCACGGACCAACTCGAAGGCAAGGAAGGGCGGATCCTTCATGCGGCCTTTCAGTGTGTCGTGGAAAAAGGGTTCGCCGCTACCTCTACCCGCGCCATTGCAACCAGAGCTGGACTGAATCAGGGCATTATCCACTACTACTTCATGAGCAAAGAAGAACTTATGAACCGTCTGATGGAAACCCTTTTCCAGACTTTTATCACCAACATTGAGACCATTGCTAGATGCCCGCTAACTCCTATTGAGAGACTCGAGACCATGATCGAAAGCGGTTACACCTTCATGGATTCAAGGAGAGACGAATTCATCGTCATGATTGCCTTTTGGGCACATGCCATATCCGTGGGTGGGGAGATGCTCAATCTGTTTAAGAAACTTTTCACCAGTTTCAGGGAGGCTGTGAATGAGGCTCTGGGGGAGGGCAAGCGCCCCTCTGAAACGGAATTGCGTGTCAGGGAGCATGTAGCGCTCCTGATTGTGGCCGGTGTGCAGGGGATAGGGCTGCAGTACGCCCTGGAACCGAACCTGCACAAAGTGGAATCGTCGAAGGCCTTCATGAAGGACTTGCTGCGCTACGCCATTAAAAAGCGGGCGTGAAGAAAGGCTTTTCAGGGCTATCTCCTTCGCCCTTGTCACTGGTGTTACGGTTTTCCCTATGCCAAGAACACTAAACCCTGCCTGTTTCATGCCAAGGGAGGTCAGCAATGAGCCACATGGAGGAGCAGGAATTCTTCGTGGATACTGAGCCGGGCATCCGGCTCATGGTGGCCTCGAAGATCCCCAAGGAACATCGTCTGGGAAAAGCTGTCGTCCTGGTGCACGGATCCGGTGTGGGATGGATTTACTGGGACATCCCTATGGAGGACTACAGCATCATGGACTACCTCTTCAAACGCGGTCTCGATGTATACGCCGTTGAATGCAGAGGTTATGGGAAAAGCACAAAACCCAACGGGTTGTCCGTAACCGCGAAAGTCATGGCCAAGGATCTCAAATCCGTCATCGCCACAATCATGAAGAGGTCCGGCGTGACAAAGGTGAGCGTTGTAGGCCACTCTTCGGGTGGAACGGTGCTTATGGTGGCCGCGGGCATGTATCCGGAACTTCTCGACAGAATGGTCCTCATCGGCACGCCTTACAAGGCGATCAACCCCCTGTTCCAGGGGTATGCCACGCAGGCGATCCGGACAGCCAGAGAACCTGGGAGGGACTATGTGCCGAACCTCCATCACAAAGACATCCAGAATCGTCTGGATGCGCACGACAAGAACGTCGTTGACTGGTACAAGGCTGTAGTGGGAGAGAAGTACAGTGTCATGCCGGCTGGCATTCTCCCAGATATCATCGAAAACCCCGGCGCGTCTCTTGTCCCGGCCATACAGATACCTACCCTTATTTTCAATGGCGCAAAGGAATACGTGGTCGAGGGCACCGATTCCGTGGCTTTGTTCGCGGACCTGGGAGCACAGGACAAGGCCTTCATCGTGCAGCCCAATAGTTTCCACCTCCCCTATCTCGAAAAACGGGGGCATATCGGACTCCAGCAATCCATCCACTTCTGGGTAACCAAGTCCTGATCTCGGGCATCGCGTAGTTGGGAAGTAATAAGTCTTTTTTGCGGTCAATGGTCAGTATCTGAAGAAAGGAGGTGACGTTTTCGCAGGCTGAGTCATCGTTTTCAAAACGACACGGCTGCCCATGCGGCTCCGTACAAGCTCAAAAGAGGAGGTCTTTCATGGAGACTAAGAAATGGTCATTTCTGGCAGGTACCCTGTTTATTGCACTCACCCTCATCACATTGCCCTCAACAGGAGAATGTGCGGGTACCCCTTACAAAATCGGCTTCATCACGTCGATAACGGGTTTCATGAGCCCTATGGGTAGCGGTGCAAGGGACGCCGCCCAACTCGTCGTCAAAAAAATCAACAGCCAGGGTGGCGTCAACGGCCATCCCATCGAACTGTTTATGTACGACGATGCGAGTGACCCCAGCAAAGGCGTCATGGCTCTGAAGAAACTCATAGAAGAAGACAAGGTCCTCGCGGTGATCGGGCCCATTTCAACGGGTATTGCTCTTGCCTGCGCTCCCATTGCCGAAAAGGCGCAAATCCCTTTGTTCGCCCAAGAACTCGAGCAGTTGGTCCGTGGCGGAAAAACCCTGGAATATCCCGAAGCCCCCCACCAAGATACGAAACTGGATCTTCAAGGCCGGCATCGATCCGATCTTCCAGGACATTGCCATCTATCAGATGCTCAGGGGACTCGGTGCAAAGAAACTCGCCCACCTGAATGTAAACAATGCCATGGGCAAGGCTATGAGGGCCTCTTTTGAGGCGAGCTATAAGGGCGCAGGCTTCGATGTGATGACATGGGAGGAATACGGCAGAGAGGACACGGACTTGACCGTTCCGCTCACCAAGATCAAAGGGAGCCCTTTTGACGCCATCATTATCGGCGGGGCTGAAATGGCAGGAGCGATCGCATACAAACAGGCGAGAGAAATGGGTATCACACAGCCCATTATCGGCATGCCTCCGCTCGGCATGGGCAAGCTCATCGAGGTTGTGGGGAAATCCCTTGACGGCCTTCTGATACCTGCCTATGTGCTGGATCTTGGAGAGGCACTGCCTGCCGATGATCCTCAGCGCCCACCCGTCGTGGAACTGACCAAGCTCGTGACGGAGAACACTGACAGCAAGAGAGCGGATACCGGGCACTCGGCAGGGTGGGACGGGCTCTATATTTGTGAAGCAGCCATCAAAATCGGAAATCCTGATCCGAGCGACCTGCAGAAGGCGAGATCTCAGCTTCGGGACGGATTCGAGAAGGTCAAAGGGTTTGTGGGCGTACAGTGCATCGGAGACATGACGAAGTGGCACGAAATCCCCGCCCCCATGATTCCGAGCAAGGTTCAGAACGGCAAGCTCGTGGCCACAGGCAAGAAGATTACACCCACATGGGCGGACCTTGAGTAGAGGAGCCAATGACATTTTCCGATCAGATACTCCAGTTCATCATAAGCGGCATCAGCACAGGCAGTATATATGCCATTGTGGGCCTCGGTTTCATGATCATTTACAGCGTCACGAGGGTGGTCAACTTCGCACAGGGCGAGTTCGTCATGCTGGGCGGCATGTTCACTGCGACTTTTTGTTCCTCCGGCTTCTCGCTTGGTCTGTCTGTCCTGCTCGCCACAATCCTGACCACCCTCGTGGGTCTGCTTTTCTATCAGATGTGCATCTACCCGATCCGGCATGCGCCCTCCTTCGCTCTCATTCTCGTCACCTTTGGCGTTTCCATCATCATGAATGGTGTGGCCATGCTGGCATGGGGAACCGATCCAAGGAGGGTTCCCTACTTCTCCGGGGGTGAGGCTATCACTATTTCCAAGGCCATCATCAATCCCCAGTCTCTCTGGATCATTGGCAGTACCGCCCTCATCGCAGTAGGGCTCTTCCTCTTCTTTCGCTTTACCCTTATAGGCAAAGCGTTCATGGCCAGCGCTATCAGCGCTTTTCTCGCAAGTCTCATGGGCATTAGGACGGAAAAGATGGGACTGTTCGCCTTTGCACTCTCCGCAGGCCTCGCTGCTCTCGGGGGCGCGGTCATGGGCCCCATCACCTTTCCCCATGTCGGAATTGGCCTTCACCTGTCCGTTAAGGGATTCACTGCAGCCCTCATCGGCGGCCTCAATCGCATCGAAGGCGTCATCGTAGGAGGGCTTGCGCTGGGGATTCTGGAGGCACTGGCAGCAGGGCTGGTCAGTGCAGGGAGCAGGGACGCCATCGCGCTGGCCATCCTCCTCGTGGTGCTCACCTTCCGTCACCAGGGATTGCTGGGCGGGGCGGAAGCGGGACAGGTATGAGAATCGCGGGAAAAATGGAGTAGTGGAGTGATGGCGGTGACAGCAGGATCCATCACTCCCCTTACCTATAGACCTGGACCACCGGGATAAGGACGTGACAAGAAGAAAGAAAATAGCACGGTACGCAGGATGCGGATTGCTTCTGTGCGCCGTGGCTCTCATGCCTCTTGTGGCCAAGAGCCCTTATTACGTGACCGTGGGCAACTTCATCGGGATCTACGGGATTGTAGCCATCGGCCTTGCCCTTTTGCTGGGGTATGCCGGGCAGGTTTCCATGGCCCAGGCGGCCTTTTTCGGCATCGGCGCCTATACATCGGCCATTCTGACGACCTTGACGGGGGTAAACCCATGGCTCGCTCTTGTTGCGGGTGCGCTAATTGCCGCCGGGACGGCAGGAGTTCTCGGCGTTCCCTTGCTCAAACTGGAAGGACACGTGCTGGCCGTCGCCACCATGGCACTCTCCATCGTGATCTACACCCTCTTCGTCGAATGGACCGCCCTGACAGGGGGTTATGACGGCATTGGCGGGATACCAGGTCTATCCCTTTTCGGCTTTCAGCTTAAGTCGGATCTCCACTACTACTATCTTATTTGGGCATGTGTGGTGGCCGTTTTCGTACTTTCCCACAACATCGTGCATTCCCGGGTCGGACGTGCCCTGCGATCCATCCATCGCTTCTCAGGTGGTAGCGAAATGGCAGCCCAGTCCGTCGGCATATCTCCGGCTAAATACAAAGTTCAGGTCTTCATGGTCAGCGCTTTTTATGCGAGCATTGCCGGCAGCCTCTACGCGCACTGGATCGCATTCATTAATCCGGAGCCTTTCGGTGTCTTCACCAGCATCCTTATGCTCATCATGATCACCATCGGCGGCATGGGGAGCATCTGGGGAGCCATGATCGGCTCAGCCGTCATTGTTCTTTCAGGGGAGTTCTTTCGCGACATCGTTCCGAAGGTTCTTCCTGGTGCAGCGGGCGAGATGGAACACATCGCCTACGGCGTCATCCTTGTTCTGATTCTTCTTTTCATGCCCAGAGGACTTGTGTCGGCCCCTGACCTCATGCGGCGTTTGAGAAAAGCGATGTGAGGGTTAGGAAATTGCATTTCCCACACGGGAAAATCCTCGAAGTGAAAGAACTGCATAAAGCATTCGGCGGTCTTTTTGCTATCAACCGTGTCAGCTTCGACGTTCGCCCAGGTGATATAGTGGCTGTTATCGGGCCCAACGGTGCTGGCAAGAGCACTCTTTTCAACCTCATCACAGGTTTTGTTCCCCCTTACGGCGGAGAAATTGTGTTCTGTGACCGGAAGCTGAGGGGCAAGACAGCCCATCACATCGCATCCCTAGGAATCGCCCGCACCTTTCAGAATCTGCAGCTCTTCACCAACATGACCGTCATTGAGAACGTGATGACCGCAAGGCACCTCCGAAGCCGGGCCGGAATATTCGGCACAGCCTTTCGCATACCTTCCTCGCGACTGGAAGAGAAGCACATCCTGGATGCGGCCATGTCGACCCTTGAACGGGTAGGGCTCGGCAACGAGGCTTTTGCATGGCCCTCGATCCTGCCCTACGGCAAACAGAAACTGCTGGAGATTGCCCGTGCCCTTGCCACGGAACCGACGCTGCTCCTCATGGACGAACCGGCCGGGGGCCTGGCAACTCATGAAATCGAACAACTCGGTCGTCTGATATCCGGAATTAGGGATAGCGGTATAACGTGCCTGCTGGTCGAGCACAGAATGGAACTTGTGATGGGCATTGCGAACAGGGTCATTGTTCTCAACTTCGGCGTCAAAATTGCGGAAGGAACGCCGGAGCAGATTCAGTCCGATGAGAATGTCATCGCCGCCTATCTGGGCGAGGAATTGTAAATGACCCCGCAAGAGGTTCTTCATCACGAGGGGTGCCAAGGTTCTATACGCGTGATGTTTCCGTGCGTTGCGTGGTTCATGCTCTTCGTGGTCATAAAGCATTTGATTGTCCGCATGGCCGGGTCGGGGTACTGTTCATGAATGCATCGGGCACGCATAAGGCTGTGGAGGCGAAGGGCATATACGCTCGCTATGGCCACATACCGGCACTCGTCGATATATCTCTCGACGTTGGAAAAGGAGAAATCGTAACCCTTCTCGGAAGCAACGGCGCAGGCAAGACAACGACCCTGAACGTCATATACGGTTTTCTGCCCGCAGCAGAGGGGGATGTCCTGTTTATGGGCCAGTCTATTCTGGGTCTTTCGTCCCACAGGCTGGTACACCTGGGGATTTGCTATGTGCCAGAGGGGGGAAAAGTTTTTGCATCCATGAGTGTGATGGACAATCTGGTACTGGGCAGTTACTCAATCTGGGGCAGGATGACGAAAAGCGACATAGAGAACAACCTGGCCACGGTTTTCGCGCTCTTTCCCGTTCTTAAGGCATCACGGAAACGCTTGGCCGCTACCCTCTCCGGCGGGGAACGCCAGATGCTGACGCTCGCGAGGGCTCTCATGTCCTCCCCGCAGCTTCTGCTTCTAGATGAGCCTTCTCTGGGGCTTGCGCCCATGATTATCACCGAGGTCATGGGTCTTATCGCGAAGATGAGGGAGCGGAACCTCTCCGTGCTTCTCGTCGAACAAAACGCCAGGGCCGCCCTTCGTATTGCGGACAGGGGCTACGTGATCGAAGGTGGCAGGATCACGACCTCCGGGCAAGCAGAAGAACTGCTTGCGGATGAGAGAGTGCAATCAGCTTACCTTGGCGGAAGAAAGGGCAGATAAAATTCCGAACGCTCTCTTCGTGCTCCATCGAACCCGGGAGAGCGGCAGAGCAGGAGAATTCAAGAGAAAGGACGAATAATCATGCAAGAACAGATCTTGTTGACTCTGGAAGAGCAGGTCCAGCCCGAGCACTCAGCCCTCCTCGTTGTGGACCCGCAGAACGATTTTTGCGCTACAGACGGCGCCGTCATCCGGCTCATGGGATGGGATGCTTCGCGCATCCAGAAGGCGGTGGTGCGCTTGAATGATTTTATTGAAAAGGCCAGAGAGAGGAGCCTCCTGATTGCCTGGACCCAGTCTTTTGTTGATCCGGCTAGAGCTAGGCCGAGTTACAGAGCCAGGGGCTTTATCACCGAGGCGAAGGCAAGAGGATTAGACCTGGTGAAAGAAGGACTGGATGGCGCAGACTGGTATGAGGGGGTTACGAAACCCCTCGCCAATGAACACGTAATCAAGAAGTATCACTACGACGCCTTTGCTGATACAGATCTGGATCTGGTACTCCGGAGCAAGGGAATCAAAACCATTCTTCTCACCGGCTTCATAGCGAATGTGTGCGTGGAAACCACGGGCAGGGACGGATATATCAAGGGTTACTATCCTATCCTTGTCACCGACTGCACGGAAGCGGCCACCCAGGAGGAACTGGATGCCACCATCTACAACATGAAGACCTTCTTCGGCAATGTGTCTTCTAGCCAGGAGATCCTCAAGATGTGGAAATAGAGTCTCTTGCCTGATTTTTGGCTAAGACTCACACGTTGAGAGAGTTTTATGAAGGTTCGCGTATCTCCCGCAACACGATGTTTCCCCCAGAGACTGCGCAAGAAATGCAGAAATCTTGTCGGCATCCCATGTCAGCGCCAGACTTCAATTATGAAGAACATCACCTGGAAATCGTTCCGAGCCCACAATTTGCATCCTGGCAGACCCCTGGCTTTGCTCCATAGATCTTCTCAAAAGATGTCACATTCCGTCACAAGCCCATCATAACTGTCTCTAATCACATCTGAAAGCACGTTGTCACCCGATGTAAAATCAGGTTCCCGGATCAATCAGAAGGTCTTTTTGGGACTTCCCCGCACGGCAAGCTCTCGCCTGAAGGCGCCGAAAAAAGTTCACAGCGGGAATCCCTGCGGGCCACAGGCAGAAGGATACTCATGGTATTCTGAACTGCCAATGAAGGGTCATACATTGCAGAATAAATACCTTATCTTGTCGGCTACCGCCTCTTTGGAAAGGGAAGATTAATGGGGAAGGAATAGGAGGGCGCAGACGGATCTGCTTTCTGAGCCTCTCCAGCGGCCTGCATTTGGGGGTATGTTAGAGCCAGCACATTAGAAAGTTACCTGATTACATAATATTGACATTCGGATGTGTTCCGACCTCCGCACCACAATAAAATCAAGCACTTAACTCGCATCCTGCCTTCGTAGTTTTCTTGAGAAAATCTCCCAAATATGCGTAAAATGTGCAAAAGGCGAAAAAATGGAGATTTATCTCTACAAGCCGAAGAATTCCAAGTTCTGGCGGATGCGATACACCGAGAACGGCCAACTGGTGAGGAAATCCACCAAGTGCGTCAGGAAGTCCGGGGCCATGGACTTTGCAAACGTGGAAGGGGAACAGTGGAAGCGCAGGGTTGGCATCGGCGTTCGGGAGACCATCACACTGAAGACCCTGATCGAAGAGGTTGAGAAAGATTACGGCCTGAACGGAAAGAAGAGCGCGGACAGGATCGGCTATAGCAAAAAGCACCTTGTAAGGATACTTGGCGAGAACACCCCCATCGAAGAAATCACCGAGCAGACCATCGAGGAGTATAAGCACACCCGCAAAGGAGAGAAGGCCGCGAATGGAACCCTCAACAGAGAACTCGCCTTGCTACGCATAGGGTTCAATCTCTTACGAATCCAGAAACGCATTAGTCAAGGCCCCCGGATCTCTCCACTTGCAGAGAACAATATCCGTCAGGGGTTCATCGAGGTTTGGGAGTATCGGGAGATCCTCAAGCACCTCCCCGAACACCTGCAGCCTCTCATCACGTTTCTCTACAAGACCGGCTGGAGAAAGTCGGAGGCGCTGAACATGACCTGGAACATGGTTGACTTCACTCCCATGCATAAGGGGACGGTCGGAGCATCGAACCTAAACACGGAACTTCAGAAGGCGCTCAACCCCTCCGAGGACGAGTTCATCAGAGGCAGCAGGGCATTTCATCTCAGGGAACTGTTATCTACCCCGATGCTGGTTGGGGTAGGGGCAGTGGTATTTGCGAGGTGATGCAGATCCGGAACAACTATGACAAGGAGGTTTTTAACGGCGACATCGGCAGAATCACCAGAATCGACAAAGAAGACCAGGAAGTGACCGTCTCTTTTGACGGCAGGGAGGTGATTTACGACTATCCGGATCTGGACGAAATCGCTCTTGCTTATGCAGTATCCGTCCACAAGTCTCAGGGGTCTGAGTATCCCCCTGTGATTATCCCCCTGCTCACCCAGCATTACGTCCTGCTCCAAAGAAACCTGATATACACAGCGGTCACCAGGGGCAGAAAACTTGTGGTTTTAGTGGGAACCAAGAGAGCCCTAGCCACAGCAGTCAGAAACAACAAGACGGAGAAAAGGTATACCTATCTGGAGAACAGACTGAGCTCCTCCAAGTAACGCCCTTTGACCCACTCGCGCACATGCAGTCCTGACTCAGAAACCTTGCAGGGAAGACAATCAGACCGTCGTGATCGTCCAGATCGACCAACCCAACAAAATAAAAGGAGTTTTCCATGAACGATAAATCGCAATTTCTGTGGTCAATCACACAATTGTAACTAGCGGAAGAGGTAGAGGAGGCAACCCCTGATCTTGACACACAACGCACAACAAATTATAGTCCAGCGCACTCAATCACGGCAAAGGAGAACGCATCATGAAGAACGTGGAAATGACCGTTGACGGAAATATCCTGACAATCAAGGTGGACCTTTCCAAGGAGTTTGGACCGTCTTCTTCCGGAAAAACAATCATCATTGCCTCGACCGAGGGAAACGTGAGTGTCCCGGGGGCAGAGGATAAAAAGATCGGCCTGAACGTTTACCGGAAGAAATGAAAGAGGGGCGCTTGAACCATTGACATCTGGCTATTTTCTGGCATCCAGCGTCTCTGGGAAGTCGAAAGAGCTACCGTTTGGGCGAGCCTCATAGCTCCTGCCCCCTCGCAATCGGACCCAAAGGAAAACGAGAAGTGTAAAAAGGCCGTCGCAATCGACCAAGGCGAGAAGATAGATTCGCTTTTGAATTGTCGAAAGAGAGGGCAATCACACACACGGTGGTCACCACTCCCGTCCATTCCGGCGCGTGTGAGAAGCTCTTTACCCTCTTGGCCCTTTGACTTATTCTTCCTTTGATAGCCCCTCCTGCCTGATCCTTCGAGATCTTCACTGCAATTAAAGTTTCCATACGTCTGGAAACCTCCCCGACAGAGTTTTCCTCCACAACAAAGTGATCCTCATCCAAAATTGTGCTTTGCAAAACCCAACCCATACCTTCGCCCCGGAGGAGAGGACATCCATGAAAGTCAAAATCGCTGACATGAGGATCAATCGAAGAGAGAGACCCCTGGACGGGAAAAGGCGCGGGCAATCGCCGAGAGCGTAAAATTCATAGGTCTCTTGAACCAAATCACCGTCACTCAGGATCTCACCATGATCTCCGGCAGGCACAGACTTGAAGCGCACAATGCCGATTGTCAGACGGAGGGTTTTGATTACAGCCTGGCAGCGGAATATCTCATCTGGCCATAATGGAATTTAAAATCATCCAAGCCTTCAAGGATTGATCCTTGAAGGCATTTTTTTGCCTAAAGGAGGTGCTCCATGGATCAGAAATCACGATTCTGGAAAGATTTAACATCCGGTCGTTTTGTGTCACTGGCAAAGAATCCTCAAAAGGACAGTCGTTATCAGACTCACGGGAAGCCTATAACATCCTGAAGCCTCTGTTTGCCGAGAAAGATGACGTCGAGAAGGTGTATTTCATCTTCCTTGACGGCCAGAACAGGATCCTCGCGATCGAGAACCTGTTCTCCGGCAGTATCACGGCTTCCCCAATGTATCCTCGTGAGATCGTGAAGAGGTTGATCGAGCTCAAAAGCAGTACTTTTTTGATGGCCCACAATCACCCGTCGGGCGACCTCGAACCCTCTGCTGAAGATAAATCCATGACGATAAAGGTGGGACTCGCGCCAGGTTACCTCGGTATAACGACAGAGTCATCGTCATAGATTCCTTCATGAGCCCTTGTATGACAAGCCGTACAATTTGAGAGCGAGCCAATCGATTGGCGCTTAATCGTTTCTGCGGATATATCGTGGTGCTTTCGCTTGATATGAGGAACCTCGGTGATTCTCATCGGCGCCTGGCTCCGTAGACTCCGCATTATTCTGGCCGGCAGTTTGGCGGCGGAATGTTCAGCAGCGTTTGTCTCAACATAACCCAGAATGGTCTTTCTACTCTCTTCATCGAGTTCGAAAGACTCACCAAAATGATCATCCGGTCGATCTAAAATGCTTCTCCATGAGGCAGAAGGCAACAGTTCCGGCTGATAGGCAGAATGACAGGCACCACATTTATCTTTGTATGTTGGATCAGCCACCGGTTTCAGGTTACTTCTGCCGTGATCATCATTTTGATGCCTTTCGCGATGTCTGTTACGATGCCGATGATCGTCCCCGTTCGCGGGCATCACAGTGAAAACACCGGCAGGTAGCATTACAAGGATCACTGAAAGGAGCAAAAGCCTTTTTAATCTCATGACTGCCTCCATGACCTTTTAGATCTATTTTCCTCCCTATTTGTGATGATCCTCCCCAGAGGAGTGGTGGCGATGTGAACCCTCCTTCAGCGGATGCAGACTTAAGATGAGTCCGAACAGCAGGCTCGCAAGCAGTAGAGAGATCAGGAATATCCAACGAGCTTTTCCTCGACCCTGCAAAGGCCATGATGGCTTTGGAAATTTGAAGATTGAAGGAAGGCGTAGTCGAGGCGGTGAAGGTCTCGTGTGCTTGATGCGTAGTGGCCGAAGGGATTCTTTCTTTCCCTTCCAGAGGCTTGAGAAACTGGGGTGTTCACGATATTTGCGATCGCGCGACTCGGCTTTCTTACCAATCTCATTGAGCCCCTCTGTTTGTGGAGCAGATTCGCAAGGACGTAAGGCAAGACTATGACTCCAAATCATCGTTCTTTGCCACGGAGCCATCTCATTCAGTCCCTTGAAAAAATCAGCCCTGCTCTGCCCTCCTGCCTCGTAGTTTTTAGGGCCGATTAAGAGAATGCCAGACTGGATAGTACACTGTCCACCGACTACTTTGTTCCCTCCTTCCAATGTTTGCCATGAAATCTGATTATTGTCCTTGACAGTGACTTTGTATTTGTCGAGCCGGAAAATCAGTGGGGCCTTGACTTTTGGGGCTTGCGAACGATTCCGTCCGTCTCCGCGAGTTGAGGACAAATAAGCCTTCCAATCCCGACTCAGGCTCCGCCCAGAGGAAACATCTAAGAGGTCGGAAGCAAAGCAATAAAACTTCGTTTTGTTCCATCCTGGCAGTTTTCTTATTCGGTCTAGAAACTCCCCCTTCAAGTACCCAATCTCTTCGTGGGTAAATTTTTCGAGTACGAGAATGTCGTCAAGAATGAAGCATTTCCCGCTCCATTGCTCTCCAAAGCCGTGGTGCACGGTCCACCGCAGAGCATCGTCATCGTATTCCGCAATCTGATACTCGCCGAGCCTATATGTGCTCTTTTCAATCATGATTCGGGTTTCAAAGCAGACTGAGGATTCCTCAGTGGTTGAAAATAGGATATTTCATACTTGAAGACCGCCGCCACATAACTTTTCCCTTCCACCTGCACTCTAACCTGTGGTTCCCACCCTGGAATTTCGAATTGGTGACAGACGATGCGACAGTCCCTTTTCAGCGTCGTGAACTTGTCCTGCAATTTTTTCATGTGGCCTTCCAATAAATAGCAAAAAACCACATCGGCGTCGGACATATCATAATCCAGGAAATTGCCCAGAATAAATGTCACATTTGCTCCGGATGCGAAGGCCCTCAGTCTGGCGAGGAAGTAGGCCAAGGGGGATATTTCAATGCCGACCGCCCTTGCTCGGTACTTTTTATTGGCCGCGATGACTAGCCTTCCATCTCCGCACCCTAGATCATAAACTTTTTCGCCCGGCTTGATGTCCGCGAGTTCCATCATCTTTTGGAGAACTTTAGAAGGGGTAGGTACAAACGGTGCACCACCGAGAACAAAACTCAGCATAAAGAGAATAAAGAGCGCCGCCGCGCCCATGGCAATGATCAGCGGCAGAATGATGGCGAGCTTTGTGATGACCAAGGAATCCATGGCTCCGCGAAGCTCTCCGTGGGTAAACGCCTGAATGTTTTCAGCGTCTGTTTTTCAGTGCGCTTTGCTTGGGTTCACAGAACCCAAAGCCCCTAACGAAAAAGACCTTTACTGCGTTGGCAGTAAAGGTCTCGCTTATTAGACAAACTAATTGGCGGAACCGGCCCTTATTTAAAGGACGTGTTGACGGCAGCCGCCACACAGCTACTCCCCTTTACAAAAGCTATTGTAAAAAGCTTGGTTCTTTTCGTCAAGAAAAAAGAAAAAGCCCTAACGATCAACCCGAGGCAAGACGTTTGATATTTTCAAGGTATTGTTCAGAACGGTCAAGATAGAAAGAAAGAGCTCGCGAAAAGTTCTTCCCTAAAATTCCGTCAACAAAGAGGCGACTAATTTCTCTTGTCTCTTGAAGGATATATTGAGAACACACCAAGGCTCTCTTCTCGTCCGGGGACATCGTGCGAAGGCGTTTGTGCAGTTCACTCCTAGCTCGAGGCTGATACATCCAGAAATACAGCAAGTCGAGGGCGTTAATGATGATCATTTTTTCCAGGTTTCGGGTCTTTGCCTTGACTCTGCGAATGAGATCATCCGGAGACTCGAACATCTGGAGTATGTCAGAGTCCGGGAACAGGAGTTCAAGTCGGGCATAGGTATCAAACAACTGGGCGAGCTTCGTCGCATAGTCCAGGGATCGCATGCGGATATTTTCGTAACGATCAGCGACGCCCTCTATGACGCCAGCCACACAATCAGAAGCGCCCTTAGAGATAATGGCCGCCCATTTTTCTAGAATCTCTTGAATCCCTTCGGTCCCGGCCGCCCCGAGGATGCCGCCAATCGCCCCGTTCAAACCTATTGCAAGAGGTATCGATAAAATGGTCCGAAAGAAGTTCCCGAAGACAGCCCCTTTAGGCAGTCCTCGCATGGCATTATGGGTAGAAAGATACAGACCGTTCACCAATGCGATCACAGTATAGAGCGCATTCGGGTTTGTCGACGTCGTGATGCCGAACGTAAGGTCAAGGAACAGAGTTTTAACAACGTAATCAAGCAGAGGCACGGAAAAGCCCGTAAAAAATAGGGAGTCGCATAAGCGGTCCCAGCTTACGTAATCGTTCCACCTGAGAAGCGGTGAGCGTCGCAGTCCACCTCCGCCTAGGATTGACTGAAGGAGGTTGCGAAACCCTGTTATTCCGAACCATATGAAAGCGCCACCGTATGCGAGCAACCACCACTCTTTCGTCAAGAAAAAGGTCAGGAAAGCCGGAATAAAACCAAGAGACACCTTGATCAAATTCTTTACATCACTGTTGAGGTATCTCCACGAAATCCGCTTCACTGATTCTGGATTGTCGGCGCCAGAAGACACCCTTTCGATGTCCTCTTCCTTGAATCCTCCCAAAGCCGCCACATTGCCTAGATTATCGATCTGGATGGAATTCGTTTCCATCACCCAATCGTCCAAGCGCTTCTTGCCAAACCAGGCAAAACCGGGGAGGGACTGCGCCAGTTGAACGAGGCCATTCATAAAACCACTGTAAACAGCAGGGGACAGATATGTGGATCGAAAGTGGACCCTTGCTCTTACCGGCATCAGCTGGTTGGAAGGCCCCTCGGACCGCTCTATCTCCTTCTGTGCTTTCCGGGGGAGGGTCTCCTTTACAACCAGACCCATACCGTGCTGATGATGGGATCGGCCTGATGAATCGCTGCCAATTCTCGCCTTCAGGGGTGTCCCTTTGTAGAATGACAGAAAGACTCCGATTTCTCCCAGGATCTTGGTAATCTTATCTATTCTCTCGTCCTTGTCCGGATAGTGTGAACTTCCGAGGCGCTCTATGATCCCTCTAATGATGCGCTTCATCTTGATGACATTTTTTTCATTGAGGGCTCTTTGCAGTTCACTAATTTCGGCGATATGGGACGCCTTACCCATGTCGTAGTCTTTCAGATTGAAAAGTTCCAGATGGGTAATCATGCCGGCACAATCATAGAGGATTTCGAGGACATCCTCCACGTTCAGCCCGGTCAGGTTGAGGGTGATTCGATAACCGGAACGAAGTTGATTCAATCGGTCAAGGAGCGCACGGGGTGACAATCGCAAGAGTTCCGGTTCATCCTCCCCATCCTTTGGGATATTAGGGTCTGGAACGCCCGGATTTTTCGCCGGACGCAGGTATTGGTCAACAATGGCTTCTGAATCCAGCTTCTGAATCTCCTCTGCCAGTTTGGCCATCTTCAGAAGTTTTTCAGGCGCCGCTTCGGAATGGGGCGATTCTAACTCTTCAAGCCGGATTTTCAGGCCGGGTAACATATTGGAATAGATAAATTCCGCCAAATGGAGAAGCGAAGCCTGACCGCTACCGACAAAAGCAAGGAAGGCCGACTGCTCAAGGGGTTCAAGGTCGACTCCGTAAATCTGGCTCACTTCAAGGCGATGCTTAATATTGAATTCCCGGAGGACATTAAAGACATAGAGTTCTTGGAATTCAGAGACCCTGCGTCCCTTTTCCATAAATGCCATCAGAGAAGGTTGTGCGAGGAACTGAAGAAAATCTTGCGTATCCGTAAATCCTCGTGGGACCCAGATAAAACGCACATACCGACCGCGAAATCGGGCCGAGAAGGAGATTCCGACACGTATTTTAATCCCAATGATCTCGGCGGCTTGTAAAAGTTCTTCAGCCGTTTCGGGTGGCACGTAGTTGTAGTAGATCACTGTTAAAATGCGGATGCCTTTAATCCAAGCGTCTGTGATCAAGTGAGTTGGAGATTTACGGCCTTTTGTTCGAGCGTCATGAACATGGTCGTCGAAGGCGATCTGGTTCCATTCCTCGGGCATTTCGAGAAGATGATACTGACGCAGAAAGCTACGAATGATATGCGGTTTTCCAGAGGTCGCGATATGGAAATCCCTGGCCAGCTTAAGCTGTCGTCCGTGGTCTCCATGGCTTCGCACCAGTTCTTTCATAATCTGCAGGAGAACGCGGCCCGTGTTATTCCGCATAGTACTCCGTGTCACATTCAAAATCTCACCCTTTAGGGAGCGCAAAGCACTGATGCGGTCCTTTGCCCTGCCCACATCGAGAGAGTCCAGTAGGTTAAGCATTGCGTAAGCAATGCGAAGACCCTGCGGGGCAACCATCTCCTTAATGCCGTGTGGATGGAGATAAGGATCGAGAAGTTTCTTGAGGTATTTCAGCTTGTCGTTTCGATCACAAACTTCATTGACAATACTCAGGAGTTCATGATCCCTTTTATCAAAAAGGATCTTAGACATGGCACATAGCCTGATAAGATAAATGATTACGAATCGCGACCGTGAGCTCTTCTCAATCTCTCAAAGGGTTATGGGAGTTGATCGGTTCTTGTTGGTTTTTCCTTTTGTCTTTGCAGGCGCCGCCTATTAGCTGCAACTCAATCGATGGAAGGGAAGATACCAATGCGATTGGATGGCAAAAAGGTTTTAAAGTCAAGAAAATCAGATTTGCAGACCATTTTGACGTCCGAACCTAGTCTATCGACAAGGAGAGGAAACGACTTCCGAAATGATCCTTATCCTGTGCTTGAATATCATCATATCATGACTAGCATTCCAGTCCTCTGAATTCGGCCAAGTTGTGACTTCCCAAATAACCCGGACTCCCCGATTACGCGATCCTTCGACGGCATGAGATTGGCCCTGAAAACAAAAGAGATCCGAATCCTTCGGTAAGTTTTGCAGCTTATAGCACAGTCTTCCTAACTACTCCAAACAAATGTTCACTCAACATTGAAGACCCTCTCGTACAATTTTCCCCAAACATCCGCAGAGCGAAATCCAGGAAAAAGAAAGGAGGTGAAATTCCCCACTTAGGTGTCTGAAGCAGGCGGTCTCTTTTTGTGCCGCCACGAACAGCAACCATGCCGGCAGCTTCCTGAATCGAGCCCAAGGTATCTCATTTCCATCGGAGGTAAACCACGCTATGTAGAGTACACCTAGGAAAGAAGTTGTGATATCTGTATGGATCGTCTCATTGCAGGTTTCAAGTCCAGGCTGTAGTAGGTCCAGTATGTATTTCACAATTCGTTCTCTGAAGCAGGATGACCTGATCGAGGCCGATCAACTGAGGGCCGAACTAGGAGGGTGGAACCAGACGATCTCGGACTGGCAGCGTTTGCTGGCACTGGGGCCGGAGGGCTGTTTTGCAGCAGAGCGAAAGGGCCGGTTAGTCGGGACCTGCACCGGCATGATCTTCGGAGAAGAACTGGCCTGGATCGGAATGATGATCGTTCATCCTTCCCATCGCGGACAGGGTATCGGGGGCGGCCTGCTGCGACACTGCATCGACTATCTTCACCAACGAAGAGTGCGGTGCATCAAACTGGATGCCACACCGATGGGTAAACCTGTTTATTCACACATCGGTTTTTTGCCGGAAGGGACCCTGACCCGCTGGGAGCGTCATGGATCCGCTTTCGATGTGGAGCCGCCAGCCGGCAACGTGCAGGCCCTGGCCGATAGACACTGGCCGGCGGTCCTGGCCCTGGATTCTCGGTTTTCCGGGGTGGTTCGCAATTCTTTGTTGCCGGCGCTCACCGCTGCCAGTCACAGGGCGCTTGTTTATGAAGAACACGGTTCTGTGCTGGCTTTCGGGATGTTGCGCAGCGGTGCTCTTGCCGATTATCTCGGACCCGTTGCAGCGCTTCCGGAGATTGGCGAAAGGCTGGTTCGTTCTCTATTGGCGGGGCATGACGACCGCCCCATCTTCTGGGATGTCCCCGACCTGAACGAACCGGCTTCGCGCCTTGCCGTCCAACTTGGCTTTACTCCTGCTAGAACCCTCACCCGCATGTTTCTGGGTCACAATCTCATTCCTACTGATCTACAGGGTTGTTGGGGGAGTTCCGACCCTGCCACCGGTTGAGTGGCTATACGCCCGCGACACCAGCTACTCGGCCGGAATCTGCTTCCGTGGCAAGCTCAGATTTCAGATAGCTTGTCTATTTGGTGTGTGCTCTTTATGTCCAGGTTAAGCGATTCCTGCGATTTGCAAATGAAACCCAAGCCTCCCTTAACCCCTGCCTGTTTACTGGAAAAGGCAGATACATGAAATCAAGGGCGACTGAAGACCAGTTGGAGGTATCCCAAACTTCGGGTGGGAGTACTATGACACCTGTGGAGAATCCGTGTTCTAAGCTAAATACCCGCTCCGCGCCATATTCTGTATCGAAATCACCAGTGCATAAGGGCGAACAGGGACGCAACTACAGATGGAGTAATCCCCGGCATCAGCGGCGGCGCGAAGCGCCGTTAGCTGTATGTCGTTGGCGGCCACCCGTGATTATAAGCCCTTCGGCAAAATCTTAGCGGCAAACGACTGGGCGACGATCTTACCGTCCCGAACAACGAAAGTGTCGGTCGCCAGGTCGTAACTGTTGTCGGCGGTCTTGGCGGTCCACAAAATATAGGCATAGTCACCTTTTATGGACTGGTGCTTCAATTTGAACGAGGAACCAGGTTTTGCAAATTCTGCCAAAAGGCCCTTGAATAACGGTCTGATAGCGTCGAGTCCCTCTAACGGCCCGTCGGGCGTGAACAGGATCGCCATGGGAGCGTAGTCGGAGAGGATGCCATTGAGGTCGCCCTTGCCAAAAGATTTCAAGTGGTGGTCGAGAACATCTTTCGTTGAACTCATTTCTTCATCCTCCGTTGTTTGTTCTTGTTTCTCGCTTCAGCGGTCATCTTGTTTGAGTCGTCTCCTTGGTACCCAGTTTTCGAGAAAAACCTGGATAACGCTCCACCTCAAGTAGCCATGCGCTTTATACAATCCGCTGCACACCGTAAATAGGCTATTTCCCCGTTTTATGCAGGCTTGATGTTCTGGTTCACCCGGAAAAAGTTCGTTGGGTCAAACTTCTTCTTGATCGACACCAGACGATCATAGTTCTCGCCATAGGTGCCCCGGATGCGGTCCTCGGTTTCGTCCATCATGAAATTAACGTATGCTCCCATTAGGTTAAACGGATGCACGGCTTCCCAGTATCCTCTGGCCCATTTCTTGAGCGCTTGCGCCTTGGACGGGTCCGGATCGACGCCATCGATGACCATGGACCATGTCGCATCACGGCAGTTCCAAGCTGTCTCCTTCGGCCCGACTTGATGGACGGCGCCGTTTATGGGGTACAGATGCATGAGCGAGAGCTCACTCGGAGCCTTGAGGGCGTGCTCCAAATGCACGTCGATCGCCTCGTCGGAAAGCTCCCTGACAAAGTCCCCTTTCCAGTACCACTGCAGTCCCTTGGGCAGAAGCGGATCGAACAGGCCTTGCAGGGCCGGGAATGGCATCGGCCCCATCCAGTCCAGGATCGGAGGCGGAAGTTCCCGGCGAATCGGCTGAATCGCCTCTTCCGCTTTTTCCAGATGCCCGGTGTAACAGGTGACCAAAGCGCAAATCTTTCTTCCCCAGATTTCCTTGGGGAAAGGCTCAGTCGAAGGCACTGTCTGCAGTCCGAGGAACGGGCTGAGTTCCACGGGTGCCTCGGTCAGAAACTTCCGATACCACTTCATGACCCTGAGTCCATCCTTCATCAGATCCCAGAAGATCGGTCCCCCGTAAACTGTGCTGACAGGGCGGCCTCTGAACACAAAGCTCGTCACCACACCAAAATTCCCACCGCCGCCGCGCAGAGCCCAGAAGAGATCCTCATGCTGCGACGCATTGGCGGTCACAAAGCTCCCGTCGGCCAACACCACATCCGCCTCGATCAGGTTGTCGATGGTCAGACCATGTTTGCGCGATAGATAGCCGTGACCCCCACCCAGGGTTAGACCCGCGATGCCGGTCGTCGAGACGACGCCCGATGGCACAGCCAATGCGAACGCATGAGTGGCGTGATCCACGTCGCCCTGCGTGCAACCAGGCCCCACGCGTACAGTGCGATCCGTCGGATCGACCCGCACCCCGCGCATAAGGGAGAGATCAATCACCAGCCCGTCATTGCAGCTTCCCAGTCCAGGCCCATTGTGGCCTCCGCCGCGTATGGCCGTGAGAAGATCGTTTTCCCGGCCAAATCGCACGGCTGAGATCACATCGGCTACATCGGCGCAACGAGCAATGAGCAGGGGCCGCTTGTCAATCATGCCATTATACAACTTGCGGGCTTCCTCGTAACGCTCGTCGCCTCGCTGGACTAGCTCACCGCGCAGGCCCGCCTTGAGTTCTCTAATGGTTCCGTCGCTCAGCATGGCGTTCTCCTTTCACATTTTGAAGACTACCCTATCCATGAAGGAATACAGACGTCGGCAAAACCTTCCGTTGCTTCTTTGTTAGGGTTACGTATTAGCTTGCGTTTTTTGCCCCTCAGGGACCTGTATGTTCTAAACTATTGAATCTAAATCAGTGCAAAGAAATGAGGTGATGGCCGTATATCAGTGCAGAAATGACAGTATTTTTTCGCTACTGGAAATGCGTGGTCCCAAGACGCTCACTCACTTAGGCCATACCAGTAGTTTATGCATCTTTTGGATCTGGCCGCCTTTGAGGGCAGAAGAATGCACACAACCGGGATGCTGTTAAATGTGCGTTTGATTCTGATTTAAGCAGTGAGCCGCGTCTGTCTGTGTCTGCGAATATGTCTGGGTATTGAAACGTCCCGTTTCATGTTTACCTGTTGAACAAACAGCTGTGCGCCCAAAAGGGTCTGTATTGTTAGAAAGCAATGAGGAGGTGATTCTAATGGCGGTTGGTCAACGTGAAATCAATGAAGCAAAGATGGCATCAATCCCCCCGGATTTCCAGGCAGCCATGGAAGCGTGGCGAAAACTGGCGACTCCTGGGGAACCCCACAAACTGCTGGCCAGCAGGGTGGGAAGTTGGAGCACCAAGTCCAGGCACTGGATGGAACCCGACAAGCCACCCATGGAATTTACAGGCTCCTGTGAACGAAGAATGATCCTTGGCGGGCGCTTCCTGCAGGAGGAGTTCTCCGGGGAGATGATGGGGAACCCGTTCACCGGCATCGGTTTCATGGGATACGACAACCATAACAAGAAGTATGTGTCGACCTGGATGGATTCCATTAGCTCCGGTACCTATGTCTTTGAGGGGACTGCCGGCGAGGATGAGAGGACCATTTCGCTGGAAAGCCACTTCGACGACCCCGCTAAAGGACCCGGGAAATTACGTCTCATGACGAGGCTTGTGGATGAGAATACGGAGGTAGCTGAAATGCGCATGACCTATGAGAGCGGCGCAGAAGAGAAGTGCGAGACTACTTATACTCGTCATGTGCAGAAACACTAATGTACGACAAAGAGCCGCGTCCGTCGTTGGGGCTAAGCCCTGATGGCGGACTGCGAAAAAGTAATAACGATGGCAGCATCGCCCTCATCATTGATCATGTGTCCAAGTCTCCTGAAGCAGGGGAGAGTGAAGGGGCGCTTACTGTAGTGTTCAGTTGCGGACTTTGTCCCGAGAAGGAGGGTGTTTATGTCACGGAAAAACAATGTCCCAAAAGTCAGCAATGATATTGCTTCGACGGCTTCGAAGGTGGCCTACCGGACTGTGGAGATCGACGGCCTGGGTATTTTCTACCGAGAGGCGGGGCCGCAAGATGCCCCCCGTGGTTCTTCTTCTCCACGGCTTTCCGACCAGCTCGCACATGTTCCGCAATCTGATCCCGGCGCTGGCCGACGAGTTCCACCTGATTGCGCCGGATTACCCTAGCTTCGGGAACAGCTCTATGCCGCCCGTGGACAGGTTCGAATACACCTTCGACAACCTGGCCGCCGTAATCGAAAAGTTCACGGAAAAAGTCGGATTGAAGAAGTACACCTTGTACGTGCAAGACTATGGGGCACCCGTCGGCTACCGTCTGGCTGTCGGGCACCCTGACCGCATACAGGCCCTTGTCGTGCAGAACGGCAACGCTTACGAGGAAGGGATCGACAATGACTTCTGGAAACCGCTCAAAGCTTACTGGAAGGAAAAGACTCCGGAGCGCGAAGAGCCTCTGCGCGGTTTTTTAACACGGCATGCTACCATCTCGCAATACACTGAAGGTGCACGGAAGAAGGAAGCCATCAGTCCCGACAACTGGAACATGGACCAGCCGCTCCTCGACCGGCCGGGAAACGCCGAGATCCAGCTCGCTCTTTTCTACAGTTACGGCAGCAACCCTCCACTCTACACCAAGTGGCAGGCTTACTTCCGCCAGCACCAGCCGCCGACTCTGGTCGTCTGGGGGAAGAACGATCCGATCTTCCCCGGAGCCGGTGCCGAGCCGTACAAACGAGACCTGAAGGATCTGGAGTTCCACCTGCTCGACACAGGACACTTCGCGCTCGAAGAAGAGGGTGACAGAATAGCCGACTTAATGCGGGATTTTCTCCGCAGGAAGGTCAAGCGGTAGTTAGGCAGGCAATTGGGCGCAACCGTTTGGTTGACACCGGAGACCCGGCATGACTGATGCGAAATATGATCGTGCGAGGACCGGACTTGTTATCGCCGGCCCTCCTACGAACTCGATGGGGGAGGTCTTAGATATCAGGCAACAGATACATATCCCTAGTCCGACCAACGGAAACTTGTGAGCAAGACAATCCTAATGCATGCGAATCTGTCTACGACAGCGGTATTTGGGAAAGATCAGCGATCTTGAGGCCATGAGATGGATTGACAATTTGCCCCGGTAGCGGCTAAGGAAGGGAGGGTGGGGCGCCATTGCCCTCGCCCCCCCTGATCTTGCACGATGGTCCCGGCATCCTATCCTTTTTAACTGACAAATCTGTCCGGGGGAAGAGGAGAATTCTGCAATCCAGTCGTACCAGTTGAAGCCGCGTGAAGATGTGTTTGTCCTCTCGATAAACGGGCAAGCCATTCTAGACTTTGAAGCACGCTGTGCATGCAGCTTTTCGCATTTCTTGTGCCTGGAATAAGAAAAGATCAGACCTTCCCGAAGCTTCATGAGCTCATGATAGAAATTCCTATCATTCTGCAGGATCTTGCATAAAATGCCGAAAATGGCAAGGACACCCTCCTCTGCTTAGTCGTAGAAACCGAAATCCATGACGGCCTTCTTCATGGCGTAAAGATTGAAGGGTGGCGCTTGTACCGGCACCTCGCATCCGGCCATGAGGACGTAACCCGAGGCAGAGTCCTTTGCTTTTTCTATGGCCACTTTGCAGAGTTCGTAGACCTCTTGCCAGCTCCCCTCCTGGATGATGCGAGGTTCGATGTTGCCCGCGATGACGTGTTGATCGCCGAACATCTCAACCACCTTGCTTAAGTCCACTTCATGACCAAAGCTGAGGATTCCGGGATCACCGTAAGGGATTTGGGCCCAGTAGGGTAGATTCAGGTTTTGCTCACCGCAGATATGAGCGAAAATATTCTTGATTCCCCTGTCGAGGCAGTGCTGGTGAGCCTCCTTGATGTATGGCAGCGCAAACGCCTCAAACTGCTTTGGTGAGATGATCTGGTTCGCCGCCGTGGGCTCTCCCATAAAGACAAACATGGGGTAATTGGGAAAGTGGTCAACAAAATAGTCAATCACCTTCTTGTGGAAATCCGTGCACTTGCGAAGAAGAAGATGGGCGGTATTAGGTTTCTTCATCATCCACCGACAAAGATGATCTACCTCAGCCACGTTGCCAGCGGCCGTGAAAGGCGAGAAGCCGAAGACCGTGACAGGCATGCCGAACTGCTGCTGGATCTTGGCGAACTGAATGTTGACGGGATAAGCTCCTGCCGTTTCCACATCGGGGATCTCAAGACTCTCGACCTGCTCAGGCGTCGTGGCGGGAAAGCGGGTGACGACCGGCGCTTGCTCCCACTCACTCTCCGGCATCTTGATTTCTCCCCCAAACTCCCAGCCTCCAAGGGAGGCATAGCCATAGAGCGCACCTCCATCGTAACCAAACATCTCCGCAGTCCACATCTGAGCCCAGAAACTCTTTTCCGCGTCATCGTAAACGGTACGAATCGGATACCCCACATTCCTGGCGCAGTAGCCGAATATGAAGGGAATGAAAGGGACCCTGTCCGGACGCTGCCGGGTCAAGATGGCATGCATCCGCTCCGGGGGTGACATCGTCTCCTGCCTTGGCCGTTTCGCCTGTTCCATGATCTTTCTCCTTTCTTAATGGCTTCCATGCTTAATCGGGCTATCTCTTCAATTCCCTGAGCCGGCTGATCATCTGGATCGCCTCCTGCACAGCATTGGATGCATTGTCGGCATAACCGTCGGCGCCGTACTTGCTCGCCACATCGCTTGACAAGGGCGCTCCCCCCACCATGATCTTCACGTTGGGGTTCCGGTCCTTGATCATCTTGATCACCTTGGGCATAGCCAGCATACTCGTGGTCATCAAGGCCGAAAGGGCCACAATCTCCGAATCCGTCTTCAGTTGTTCCTCCACGAATTTTTCCAGCTTCACGTCCCTGCCCAGATCGTGAACCGTAAAACCCGCCACTTCGAACATCATCTTGACCAGGTTTTTGCCGATATCGTGAACATCTCCCTCCACGGTGCCGATGACGACCTGACCCTTAGCCTTGGCATCCGTATCCTTTACATGGGGGCGAAGGATCTCCAGCCCTTTATACAGGGCATCCGAGCACATCAAGACTTCCGGCACAAAGTATTCCTGTGAGTCGTACAATTTCCCTACCGTCTCCATGCCTGCGGCCAGACCGTCCATGATCGCCTCATAGGGATCCATCTTTTCATCCAGCACAGCCTGGCTCAGCTCGGCCACCCTGTCCTCCTCAAAGGCGACCACCGAATCATGCAACCCTTTCAAAAGTTCCTGCTTTCTTGCCTCACTAACCATGATGTATACCTCCTGTTTGTCTAAGATATTGCTTATTCATTCATTTTCGCATCCCTATGGTCCGAATCGGGAGGACAGAGGTCTCGGGTGGCACTTCCACACACCCCCGAGTCCAGAATCAAACGGATTTTCTGCGTTTCGCGTTTTGCGGTCGAGGTTCCGTAGGCCTCACTCCAACCTATTTTTGGTGCAGAATCTCCGGCGCCACCAAGCCCTCCAGATGGGGAAATGGATCGGTCATGTGAGGTATTTGCATGGCCCCCATGAATTCCTTTTGGAAGTCTTTCTCCACCGTGAGTTCCACATACTCCACGTTCCGAGCGACCCAGTCGGCCTCGTTTCTTTTCTCCCGGTTCAGAAGGGCCGCCCTGCAGCCGTCGCCCGCCGCGTTGCCCACGGATACGATGCGATCGATCTCGCAGTCCGGAAAAAGACCCATGATGAGAGCCTTCTGCCGGTCCACATGGGTTCCGAAAGCTCCCGCAATCTTCACTTTTTCCACCTTTTCGATTCCGAGCCGACGCATCATGAGCTTGCACCCCGCGTAAAGGGCACCCTTCGCCAACTGGATCTGGCGGATATCTTTCTGGGTGATCACCACATCCTTCCCGATGCTGGTCTCCTCTGCCCACGCAATGACGAACTCCGGCTGGTTATTTTCATTGTTCTTGCGGAAGCGCTTCGACGTCTGGGAAGGGTTGAATCGGCCGCTCTTGAGCACCACGCCCGAGCGGTACAGCTCGGCGAGGACGTCCAGGATCCCTGATCCGCAAATGCCTTTGGTCTTCATCTCTTCGGGCTTCGAATAACTCTTCCAGGCCTCGCGGCCGATCACCTTGTAGTCCACTTCACGAGTCTCCGGATCTATGCTGATGCGTTCAATGGCGCCCGGTGCCGCTCTCATCCCAAAGGCGATCTGGGCGCCTTCAAAGGCCGGCCCCGTGGCGCAGGAGGAAGAAATTAACTTGTGCCGGTTGCCCAGAACAAGTTCGCCGTTCGTCCCTATGTCAATGATGAGTTGCATCTCGTCGGACTTTTGCGGCTCTTCGGCGAGAAGGACCCCCACATTGTCCGCGCCCACAAAGCCCGCTTCGTTGGGAAGCACGAACACGTAGGATGACGCGTTGATCCCGATGCCCAGATCCCGGGCTCTGATGTTGAGGCTGTGGTGAATGACAGGAGGAAAGGGAGCAAGCCCTACGTATTGCGGATCGAGCCTGAGAAGAATGTGATGCATGGCCGTGTTTCCCCCAAGGGTGATATCCTCGATATCTTCCCTGGTCAGCCGAAGGTAAGTTTTCCCTTCTTCAGGTTCCTCTACCCATTCCTCGGCCCCTTCCTGTTCGGCAGATTTTTTCGCCTTCTTCCTCGGCGGATGGGTTCCTTTGACAGCCTCCTCGATTAACCAGTTCAGGCCCGCAATAATATCATCACTCATGCGCTGGAGGCCGTCAGGTGAGGTCATGTGAAAGGTGATCCGGGCCATCACGTCTTCTCCATACTTGCACTGGGGATTCATGAGAGAGACCGTGTCCAGGACCTTCATGGACTGAAGGTCACAGAGGTACCCGGCTACCGTGGTCGTTCCCACATCAATGGCCAGCCCGTAACAGGAATCCGCCTTTCCGGGCCGAACCCGTATGATTTCCTGATCCATCCATACGCTCACCGTCACCTTCCATTGCCCTTCTCTCAGAGCCTTGGCAAGCTGTCTCAGGGCAAAAAGATCTACCCGAAGATCCTTGAGTCCGTATCGCTTCTCGATCCCGTCACAAAGCCTCTCACAATCTCCCATGGGTTGCTCAAAGGTAGGTTTCTCAAGCTCAACATAATAGAGCTTCACAGCCGGATCATGGTCGATGTGAATCTCTCTTGCCGCCTTGCTGACCACCTGCTTGCCGGCACGGGATTCTTCCGGGACGAAAACGAGCACGTCTCCTTGCACCTTGGCCACGCAAGCAAGACGAAGACCTCTCTGCTTTCCCGCCTCGTTGATGAATTTTTCCTCCTCCTTCTCCCACGGGCTCACATGAGTCATGCTTGAACGGATACCGTACTTTTCAAAATGGCCCTGTTCAATGCGCACCTGGCATTTTCCGCACACTCTCTTCTCGCCGCAGAGCGTCTCGATATCGACACCGAGCATCCTGGAAGCCTCGATCAATGAAATCCCCTTCGGAACTTCTCCTCTTCGACCGCTCGGTTGAAAAATTACCATGGCCTTATCATCTTCCATTCAGCCAGATCCTCCCTTAATTAAGTAAGCAGCCCTTATATCCCGGCACTTCGCTACGGGGGCGTCTAGGGAAGTAACTTGAAAGTTTCTTTCCCCGATGCAGGCATTTGACCGCAATCAAACGTATGCCCAAAGCCGAAGCATGGGGAGGTCTCTTCAGAGCCGCAACCACTCTTACTGAGGCGTCAATCGGCGCCGAAGACTCAGTGAGTCACGGTGGTAGCCCCATAGGATCACCTCTTCGGTTGGCTCGGGGGAATGCGCCTACTCCTAAAATAACTTCAGTGCCCTGGGGCGGTTAAAAGCGTCGAGTCTATTTCCGGTTGCGGACTCGTAAGAGACCTCCCCATGCTTCGGCAACATGCAAAGAGGTCACAGGTTAGGAATCAAACCCTTCCCACCGCCGGCGAAGGAGCTTTGCCGTATTGACGAACCGTCTGCACGTAGCGCTCCACGTTTTCCTTCTTGACCGCCGGCCATAGGTCACATCCCGGCCACACCGCATCCGCCCCTTCGTCAATGCATTTCCTGATCACAGGTTCCACCCCATCCTCCGGTATCTGCACGAGAGTGTTAAAAGGATCGAAATTTCCGAGCAGCAAGACGTCCTTCCCCACTTTCCTGCGGGACTCTTCAAGATGGTTCTTCTGGTCCACGCTCAGGGCGTCTGCGCCGCACTCATTCATCATCTCAATGATCAGGTCCGTTGACCCGCAGATATGAAGAATCTTCGGAGACTGCAAAGCATCGAACACCTTCTTGAGATTAGGCTGGATCAGAGTCTTCCACATCCGGGGCGAGAGAAGATCCGACCCGGTTCCCATCTCCCGGATGTTCATGTAGTCCACCCCAAGGTCCTGATAGTGCCTGGCAACGCGTATGACGAGATCGGTCATCTTCTCCAGAAACTCTTCCGTCTTTGCCCTGTTCTTTCCCGTGCCTTTCAGGAGGACGTCGAGTTCAACGAGTTGCCCTGCCATGGTGAACGGCCCCAGCACCCACCCCCCGAGAGCCAATCGGCCGTCCGCCCTGGATTTGATAATGCTCATGGCCTCGTCTACAAGTGGCATGCGGCCTTTTGAAAGGAAACCCTCCGGAATTTGCACTTCCTCGATATTAGGCCATTTGGAGGGAACCGTAGGATAGAGAATCTCTTCACTCGAATCCTCGTACAGCGTCATCCCCCGCCCCAGCGCCTCCGGCACAGTACACATGTCATAGGGCACGATCACCGCATCAAACCCAAAGATCTCCGCTGACATCAGGGCGGATTGAGCCATCTTCTCTGCGGAGGTGTGGATTTGGGGAAATCGGACCCCCATCTTCTGAATGGCCTGGATCGTGACCATCCCCATGCCGCTGAAACAAGGCATGGTATCAATCGGTTCCTTTTTGAAAAATTTCCGTATCCTTTCCTTGGGTGTCATACTGCTCATGGTTCAACTCCTCTCTAGGCATTGTGCCAATCCGACATTCCGTATCGCAACGGGTCCAAGCTGTGCCGATCCTTACGCCATCCCTTTCAACTGGCCGGCAAACTCACCAAAAAGCCGATTCAGGGGGTGACTCTCCAAAGCCGGAAGCTTCTTGCCTTCAGCAAAAACAAGCGTCGCCTCAAAGGCATCCGCCAAAGCCACAGCCGGAAACACCCGGCTTGAGCCTGCCATGGGGCCTGAAAAGATTATATCATGATACAGGGTGGCGGCCAGGGCCTCCAAGGCCGCGTCCGCAGCGGCCCAGCCCTTAAATCCCCACATTTCGCGGGCCGCTTTCCACATGTAAGACCCGTTGGAGGGGGCGCTTCCGCATGGAAAACCCCATTTCTCCTTGATCATTCGGTTGGACACCGAACACATGGCCACTGCAGGGCCGTTCATGGCGGAGGTGTCTACCAGGAGGCTTTCAAAGTGCGCCCCTGCCTTCTCGATCGCATCCAGGAGCTTTTGAGTGCCCGCGATCCGTCCCGAGGGCATCTGGTCGGCCGGATCAAAAGCGACGAGCAACACATGCTTTACACCCATTTCGGAGATGGCTTTGATCTCACGCTCGATTTCTTTTTCCCAAACCGTGAGGCTGTTGTAGAACATGCGATCAAGAAGCCCCTTCCGGGCGCAGTATTCGGCCCCTTCCAATTTGGCTTTCATGACCCATGCATCGACGCAGAAAGGCATCCGGCTCACCTCGGTTACAAAATCGATATACCGTCTGAATTCCTCGCCCGTGTTGGCTACGATGTCGGCCATGCAAGGGACGCCTGTTTCTTCTGACAGCTGTTCGGTCGCTTTGAGGAGTTCTTCGGCTTTATGCTCATCGAAGCCCTCCTTCCTCTTGGCGCCTTCGAAGACTTTGTCCCCTTTCTGGAAAATGGAGGGCACAATCACGGTTGGATATTGCCCGGGTTGACCGCCGAAGGTGACACCTCCGATGTTACAAACTTTCTGTTCCTTTTCAAAATAAAACATGTCTCCCCCTTGAAGTGACTCCATCAGACGATGCAGCGCCTGAGTCTATCGAGAATTTTTTCACCTTCTACCCTCAATCCGACAAACGACAGGCGCGTCTCCCTCTCGTATGGCCATTCAAGCCACTCGCTTCTGCCGCCGGCGTGATTCACCATGACCGTGCCTCGGGGAAAACGGACCGTCCCCTTCATCCGGAAAACCTCCCAAGGCAATTCCCTGGTAAAGACGCTGAAGCGGTCTTCATCGAGTGCCACTTCATCGTGAAAAGAAAAGGCTACGAAGCCCATGGCTTGAGCCTCAAAATGAGGGGAGCCGAGTGTTTTCTCCTGATTGTCAGGATGAGCATGGGTCAGAATCTCATTCGCATCGGAAGGGGTGGCAGCGTCAATCCAATCGCGGGAAGCGGGCCGACCGCCGACTGAGACGCCTTTCATCCAGAGTACATCGGGTTCTACATCGCAGTAGAGCGTGGGAACAACCACCGATTTAGGAAGGCACTCATGAATCTCTCTCAGCAATTGAGGGACCTGTTCAGGCTTCAGCGCATCGATTTTGTTCAACAGAATCAAATCGGCCGTCTCGAGCTGTCTCAGGAAGAAGGCTCCGAAAGACTCTCGATCCTTCCAAAGCTCCGCTTCCAGAACCGCGATCACCTTGAAAACCTCAAGCCGCTGTTCGAAATCCCTGTCGTGGAGAGCCTCCAGTATGGGGAGCGGATCAGCAACACCCGTCGCCTCGATAAACACCCGATCTGGATCATACCGGTTCAGGACTTCTCTCAACGTCGCTTTCAGATCGCCCCGGAGAGCGCAACAAAGGCATCCGCCTCGCATCTCCACAATATCTGAGCCGGAGTCTTTCAGGAGTGTGCCGTCAATCCCTATTTCCCCGAACTCATTGACGATCAGAACAGTGCGGAACGCGTCGGATGGCCATGAGAGAGCCTTCTTCAGAAGGGTGGTCTTTCCCGCCCCGAGGAATCCGGCAAGGAGAATCACCCTGGCTTTAGCGTTAACGTGCGCGTGAGGCAATGACAGCATGATCGATCCGTCTTAAAGCAACTGCCCTCATCACTCCATTGTGGGATGAAATGCCCCAAAGCCACATCCCCGGCGTCTATTCCGTGCTCGCGATAAGGTCAGTTAGGAAAAGAAATGGTGGTCCTCTCCAACCGCCGCTATCTCGCCAAGGTCAGAAACCTAAGCTATATTTCATGGACTTCCTGCTTCCCATACCCAAAAAGATCGTCAAAAAAAACTAAAGTGGAGGTTAAAAAGGCGACATTTTTTACACTTTTCACAAAATCTTTGCATCCCGATATCAACGGGCTTATCAATCTGCAGAGGCAAATCTGTAAAAACCTTGCTGATGCGAACGCGAGGCCCGTATTTCTTCCTAGCTCACCCAGTCCAGCGTCGATAGCCAAAGGGATGTTCAGCGCAAGCTCATTACCAGAAGGGATAGCCTATAGCCCAGCCAATGTTTCGGCTCTGTTGGACCCTAATACACTGTTCTTCCTGTACAAATCATATCGGCTTGGCGGTCAGAGTTGCGTGGAGACACATAGTCGTCTTTAGTACCGGATGCCCCTCTTTGTCAAGCTTATTTGCGATCATTAGCGTTAACATAAGATAGACTAAAGCACCGGTTCCGTAGTGTAGAGATACTTATGGCATCTCGAAGCTCTTTTGCGAACTTCCGCAGTGCACATTAGATACCTGATGTTGTCAGGTATCTCCTAATTGGAAAGGGATATCACTTCAGTTGGTAAGCAGCATTTATTCAGGGAGTGATATTGCGCCCCCTCGGTTCAACTCGAAAGTCTCGCCGGGTGCTAGATTAGGATAATCCACAACCTCTTCATAAAAGGAAACAGGATCGCCGCTGTTATACATTTGGATAGTGTAGGCTTCACCTTCCTCCAAGGGAACTAACCAATAGATGCAGAATCCCGTCGCTGGTGCATTTGGATCCTTTTCCACCGTAATAGCGGTGTATGGTTCATCCCCATCGATCCCGTTCCAAGTGACTCTCACATCAATCTCGGGGGTATCACCAATAAAGCTACCCGCATCGATGCTTCCACAAATCGTCGCTGCATCCTCCGGCTGGTTGTTAAAAAGGTGGAGGACCGGTTTAAGTTTGTATCCCTTGCCGGATTGCACAATGGATTGGCTCAGATCGAAGTGGACGGTCAAACTCATTGCACCGCCCTCTTCGAGATCCCAATCGATCTGTTTGTCGGTTTTTAGGGTTCCAGAGGGGACATCCAAGTCTATTTCACGCACTTCATCAGGATCAGGAGGGTTGCCATAAAACACCATGTAGGCTCTGCCTATCTCAAAGCGGATCTGGGTGATGTGTCCCGCAGGGACTTGAGTCGGTGTGGCCAGTTCGGTCTTCAGCCCGTCACTGAAAGCAAGCAAGTTGATCTCAAAGGGCGTTTCCGGTAACGCAAGGGAAACCCATCCACCGCCCGATGTGTGGACCTGAACGTCATCGAAAACGACCCAGAGTTCGTTTGGCTGTGTCCCGTCCATAGATAGTTTGGCGTCGGCTATGTCCATCGATACCGTTCCTGTACCGGGTCCCGAGCCGCCGCCGCCGCAACCCCCAAGAAAACTAAGACTTATTACCAGAAGCAACGCATATAAGATTCTTTTTTCCATGGCCGGCCGACCTCCTAATATCAGTCAGTTTGTCCTCTTGTTAGATGTCACTGCCAAAAATATGCCGACTTAAACTCTATTCTAATTTTGCCCTAATTCATTATGGTTAGGTGGCGGAGAACAGGGTTTTGATCAGAATAATCTTAACACGAAGACAGGAATTGTTCATCTGTGAATAGTTTTTGTAACAGTGGGTCGGAAAGCAAAGATGCACATAGCAGGTTAGCGAAGCGACGCTGTCTCCAACTGTCGGGTGCCTAAAGCTAAAAGATCGCAGGTCTAGGAGTTTTACTGTCTTTCTTATCTCCACCTCGGGTTGCACTAATCCTCTCCAAGTGTCATAAGACAAATCGCGTCAGCAATTTCCCAAAATGGGCAAGTTCTCAGTCTCCGGCGCGTGGAATCAAAGCTAATTCTCCTCATCCTTACCCATCCTTCTTGCCTTACCTCAATGGCAGTGTTTTCGCATAACTACCTCAAGCACGATAGATAATGCGCGAGATTTGTCCACCCGAGAAGGAAGGAATCCTGTGCCCCGAATTCTGGTGATCGACGATAACCGCGGTATTCGCGATGTGTTGTCTCTGCTTCTTAGGGAGAGGGGTTATGATGTGGAGGCTGCCGGAGGCGGAGAGGAAGCCATAGAATTGCTTGCGGTTGCTGATGGCTTCGACCTTGTAATTACGGACATCCGTATGCCCTCTGTAGATGGAAACGAGGTGGCCAGACACATCAGGGGATCCATTAAGTCAGACATCACTATTGTGGCAATGACCGGTTTCTCCGACGAGGTCGAATTGGACCTTTTTGATCACTTGATGGAGAAACCATTCAGGCTGAACGTCCTTGACAAGATCGTAGAGTCTCTTCGGTATAAGAATGACTGAGACGAATACCGCCAGCACGCGCAATTCGCATGAGCCAGTCATGGCACCCTCTTCCAATTCGGAAGACTCCATGATTAAGGTATTCATCGTTGGAGGAGCGGTTCACGGGTGCTCCTTTACCATCAAAGGCAATACTGCATCTGTCGGAAGGGATTTTAGCAATGACGTTCAGCTCGACGACCAATCTGTGTCGCGAAAACACGCTATTGTCTACAGAGAGGGAGGTGGGTACTGCATCGAGGACCTAAGTGCTAAGAACGGTACCAGGATCAATGGCCAAGCCATCGTCCCCAATCGAAAGGTTAGAGTCAACGAAGGAGTGCCGATCGTTATTGGAAACGTTCTGATCAGTCTGGGAAAGTGTTGCTCCGAAAGCACGTTGCTTGTCCAGCACCCAAGCAGGGCCGGTAGCATTGAAGAGCCTCTTTTCAACCATCGAGTGGTCAAGTATAAGCAGGCTCTGAAATCGATACAGGGACTATGCTCATCCTTCCTGGAAACGTTGGATGTAAAGAAGATTTGTGAAGGGGCTCTCGATGCGATTTTCTCAAGTCTTAAAGGAGCCGATACCGGATACATCTTACTGACTGAGGCCCAAGGCGGCGGCTTGAGGGAGATAGCTGCCCTGCCGAGACATGTGTCTCGAAGCCAAGGAATGACACACGGCGGAGAACTGGTGGAACAGGCAATCAGGAATGGGAGGACCCTGATCGTCACCGCACCTGGGCCGGAACCCCCCCTTTCCAATAGCATACTAAACATGGGAGTCAAATCTGCTCTGTGCGTTCCTATGATATGTAAATTTGGGACCATGGGCGCGATCCTTGTGCAATCAACTACTCTGAAGCCAGGCTTCTGCAAAGAGGACCTCTTCTTCGTTAACAGCCTCACTGCCCCCCTCACCCTGGCAATCGGGGCCGCTCTACTTCACGAGAAAATGAATAACGCCGAGAAAACGCTAATAATAACCCAAGACGACCTGGAGATAGCGGTCAGGGAACGTACCGCTGAGCTCGAAAAGTCAAAGGCTGAAATGGAGAAATTATCCACTACCGACGAGATGACCGGGCTCAGTAATTATCGCTACTTCATGCGCACTCTTGAGTCCGAGTTTACGCGGGCCATTAGATACGGCCGAATGCTGTCTTTGTTGATGATAGACATCGACTGTTTTAAAAACCTCAACGATACTTATGGCCACTTATGCGGAGACTCTGTCATCAAGAAAGTGGCTGAGCTGAGTAACCGCGTTGTTCGGAGCACGGATGTAGTCGCCCGCTATGGGGGGGACGAACTGGGAGTCATTCTTCCCGAAACAACTAAAGAAAGCGCTTTTCAAGTGGCCGAGAAGTTGAAAGGAGCAATTGAAGGTTTTCGTTTTGAGTGGACCGGAAAGTCGGTGGAAGCTAGCATCAGTATTGGGCTGGCCACGGGACCTGCCCCGGGGATTGATAGCTCTATTGATCTGCTCAACGCAGCTGACCGAGCTCTGTACCAGGCCAAACGGGCGGGCAGAAATATGGTGGTTGACTTCGAATCCATCCAAAGAGCAGCAAAGAGAGCATAGAATGGAAGTCGCAGATCCCCTACTGGTTGAGTTGAGTACGCTTAGCAAATAACAAGAAATGAAACCACTTTACTCTTCCTCGAAGTTCAGCTTACTCGCCTTTGTATAATGTGAAATTTTGGGAGTCTCTCCGGGGCGAGCCGCCGGTTTACCCCGGTTAAACTATCTACCTGTGGAAGATGGCCCGGGGTGTGCTGGAGTCTGGTATAGCTCTACCGGGCCATAGAGTTCATCCTTTTCGAAAGCGGCAGAAGGAGATAGTTCCACAGGTCCAAACAACTCTTCTTTTCTCGTATCCTCGGAGGGCCGCAAGGATCTGGTGGACGGAGGCCTTTTTGGAGTGGTAAGGGAATTGACATAGGCACGAGGCATCGGCGCGGGTTCCTTTAGCAGCTCTTCAGGTATGAGAATTTTGTCGCCGACATGGATACTGAGTGGCTCCAGACCGGGATTCGCTCTGGCTATTTTTTTCCAGTTGTTGCTGGAGCCTGTGTACCAAAGTGCGATGTGGGAAAGGGTCTCTCCGGGCCAACGTACTTCGTGTATGTAAGGCTGTGGTTGCGGCTCGGAGGGTAGAGGCGCCTCTTTTGCTTGGGTCGGAGCCGGACTGGGAACCGACTCGGGTGCGGGAGGCACCGGCGCGGGTTGTCTTGGAGCTGAGACGCAGTGAGTCAGCAGCCCAATAAGCAACAAGCAGAAGAAGGTAATGCGCCTCATGACCGATTTCTTGAGCCTCCAGTGACGCGTTTCAAAAGATCGCGCGCCTTTTGGTTGTTCGGATTGGCTTTTAGGGCCTTCTTCAGACTCTGAAGACTCGCGTTTCTTTTCCCCTGTTTGTCCTGAACCACAGCCAAGTTAAATAATGCTTTGTCCAAATACGGGGGGGAAAGGTCGATTGCTCGTGCGAAGGCATCTTCGGCAAGAGCATAGTCGTCCTTGGCAGCGTAAAGAAAACCCAGGTTGAAAAAAAGTCCCGGCATTTTGGGGTTCAGATCTGCAGCTTTTTGATATGTTTCCAAAGCCTGTCGGTATTGATTTTGGCCCGTGTACAGTTTTCCGAGAAGGAGAAGGGCCTTAAGGTTCTGGGGATCTGCTGAAATGGCCCTTTTGAGGAGGTCTTCTGATGAGATTGGGTCTTTTCCCGAGAGTATCTCAGCTTGCTTCAGTAAGGCCTCCGAGTAGAGAGCCTTCAGTCTTGGCGGAGGCGATTCATCCCCGACGATGATCTTTTCCGAAAGATCGATCGCCAGCTTAAAATCTCGGCGCTGAAGGGCATCTTCAATCGAATCGACGATGCTCTTTTCGTTCGTCTTTGGCATAGTCTCTTCAGCCGGATGAGTTTCTTGGGCTTCATCAGAAATGAACGAGAGGGCCTCATCCCTGGGAAGATCTCTTGGTTCAACGCTTGCTGGGACGGGGACCGCGTTAATCTCAGGCGCATCATGTTTAGCTATAGAGGTCTCCACTGAGGTGGGTGTGGTCATTGAGCTGGAGGGAGCAACTTGAACTCCGGGGGCGCCATTTGCAGACAAGCCGGTTTCCTTCTTGTCGCGCCGGGAGAAGAGATCAGTCTGGGAAATTACCGTGAGGGACAAAATTACGAGGACGGCGCAGGCCCACATGGCCCGGGACAGAAGAGATTTCGCCCTCAGCCTCGACCAAAGTCCCAGGATCCTAGGAAGATATTCATCTCTTTTTCTTCCTGATTGCCGGAGGCGCTTTTGGTCAGATTTTCCCGACTGTTCCCCGGGATGGGCGGAAGGAAGCTGTTCCAGGTTTTCGGAGAGTGCTTGTAGAGAGTACTCGATGTGCTCGCCTGGAAGGAGCATTTCCTGACTACACTCCTTTATGAGACTCGGGGTGATTTTTCGTAACTCTCGCACATAACCGGTCAGAAGTGCACGATCACAGATGATGTTGATCAGACGGGGATAACCACGGGAAAACCGTTGAATTTCTAGTACCGTCGATTGAGAGAAAAGCTCTCGTTTCGTGCCAGCGATCTTCAGTCTATGACGGATGTATTCTGTTGTCTCTCCCTCTGAAAGGGGTTCTACCCGACAAATCAGGGTGATTCTCTGCCGGAGCGCGCGGCATTCATAGGAAATAAGTGTCTCGTTGAGTTCATCTTGGCCAACCAAGAAGATACTCATCAGCTTTCTTTCAGGTAGCTCGATATTGGAAAGAAGGCGAATCTGCTCCAGATGATCCGTGCTCAGCGTATGAGCCTCGTCTATGATCAGCAAGACGTGCTTCTTCTCAGCGTACTTCTCATTCAGGAATCGCGCGAAGTGCAGGAGAAAGTCTTCCTTCTTTGTCGATTTTTCAGGGCTGCCCAGAGAAGCGGAAACGACATTCAGAAAACCGATCAGGTCCAGCTTGGGATCAGTGATGTTACCTACCAAAATCGATTTGCCCAACTGTTCCAACAGTGCATTAACCAGAGTCGTCTTTCCGGTGCCCACATCTCCTGTAAGGAGCAAGAACCCCCTCTGATCCTGGACACCATAAATCAACGTGGCCAGAGCTTCCTTGTGCTTTTCACCAAGCCAAAGAAACCTGGGATCCGAGTTAATTTGAAACGGCCACTCGCTGAGATTGTAATAAGAAAGGTACATACAAAGGACCTGTCAATACCTGCATGCGCCGCACCTCTCGTGCGGTGTCACCTGCACCTATTATCTAAGTTTTTCTGAATCCACCGGATTCTCTACTCAGCACAGGACCTGCTTCTTTAATGTTCCGGAGGCTAAACATCTTTAAAATATAGCAGTGATCCCATCGAAGCCTTCGAGACTGAGGTATTTGACGAGATAATTCTATCAATAATATCGTAAAGCGGCGAAGGCCTAAGTGTCAAAGGAAAAACAGGAAAGCCTGAGTCAAGCCCCACGGTCGGTTTCAATTGCTCCAAGCACCAACTTGGATCTGAGAGGTGGAACCTCCTCCCCGTTGACACGCGATGTGTAAGGTAACAGCTTGCAGTTTGGCCGCTTTCTGGTATAATTTAGAACATTCTTGATCATCTTCATGTCGGGCTCGTTGCTAAGGCAAAGTAAGGGAATTGACCCATATAACGACGTTGGAGGCGATCGCCTGCACTCCGGCTCAACTCGGTGTTAGGCCTGAAGAAAGGATGATAAGGTGAATTCCAATAGAAAAATTGAGGCAGCAATATTGGGGGCCTTTATATGTGTTGGCCTGGTCGTCTTTGGGTACTTGATATCAAGTGCTGCGCTGAGAGTTAAAGGGATGGACAGAATTGTTACAGTTAAGGGCCTTGCTGAACGTGAGGTGGAAGCAAATATTGCCATTTGGCCAATCAAATTCAATGAAGCCAATAACGACCTTTCGGAATTGTATCCCGTAATCGAGAGCAAATCAGGTTTAGTTGTGACTTTCTTGAAGAAAAATGGATTCGCGGATGATGAGATAACGATTAGTCAACCGGCAATTTTCGACCGGCAAGCTCAGAATTATGGCGATGCAAGCAAGAGTCTATTCAGATTTGCAGCCGCAACAACCATAACGGTATACAGTAAGAAAGTATCGCTTGTCAGGGAAACCATGAAAAGGGTTGTTGAACTGGTCAAAGAGGGGATTGCAATATCCGGCCAAGACTACCAGAATAAAACGGAATTTTTGTTTACCGACCTGAATAAAATCAAACCGGCTATGATAGAAGAAGCGACAAATAACGCACGGGAAGTTGCTATGAAGTTTGCGAAAGACTCGGGGAGCGAATTGGGGAAGATTAAGAATGCCTCGCAAGGTCAGTTTACAATTAATGATCGAGACGCTTCGACCCAATACATTAAAAAGGTTCGCGTGGTTTCGACCATACAGTATTACTTATCCGACTGATAAACGTCTCAACTCCATGACTCAGCCGACATCCATAACAGCTGCTGTGCTTCACGCGAGAGGCTTCGTGCCAGATGCCGCTGATTATTGACGTGGGCGACTGATAATGTTCCAGAGAGGTGAATGCGGACGCATACCAAACCCCAGAGGGCCGATTCGATCGGTAGATGCGTACGGGTGCTGAGACAGTCATACCGGGGGTGCGTGGTCAGATTCTGAGGATGAGTGAGTTTTTAGCTTTTTTCAACTGGTAAAGCGGACTTCGTGGAGCCTGATGAAGCCAACGCCAATGCCGAGGGCCCAAACCACCACTTGAGAATGAAAAAGATCATTAAACACATAACAATCCCCCTGGTCCTGCCAGGTATCTTTTTCATTGTGGCGTCAGTCCCTGTTGAACTTCTCGGGTGCCGCAATCGTGGGTTGATTGCAGCTGTTCTCGCCCTCGCTGGCGGGATACTGGGTGTTGTGGCGGCCGTGAAAGCAATAATTGATAGGGTGCGTGGGGATACGGTCTGGGGCATTATAAGTGCGCTTATCCTTGCCATTCCGGCCATTTTTATCGTCCTCATCTCTATGTAAGGCCTAACCAAACCCGTTGTAGTCAGTTGGGACTTATATTTCAGTTCGTTTTTTCAGAGCCAGTGCGGAAGATTCCGCATCGGCCAATGATAAGCTACCTGGCCGACCTTCACCGTCGAGCCAACGAGATCGAGACTCATGAACGGCACTGAACACCCCAAGAGTTCTGAAGACTCACGCAGAGGGCTAGCACGCCTTGTGTTCTTTGCCTTTGTTCTCACTTTTGTCGCCGCCCGTGTTCTCGTTTTCCTAATCATGTCGTACAGGTTGCCCGATCTCTTTCTTCACATAGGCGGCACGCACGTGCATCATCTGAATTACGGGATCTTTCTATTGTGCGGAGTTGGCGGTTATCTGCTATTTGCGCACCCCACCGGCGGCCAACTTCGGATTGCGGCCGTGCTTTATGCAATAGGCCTGGCGCTAACATTCGATGAGTTCGGCATGTGGCTTCATTTAGGCGGTGGTTACTGGCAGAGGGCCAGCTACGACGCGATCGCCGTGGTAGCAGGAACGCTCGGATTTGTCGCTTACTTTCCACCCCGTCAGGCCATCCATCGCTGGGCTTGGTGGCAAGTGGCAGTGGTGATGCTGGTGTTCATCGTGTTTTTCGTCATGCTGGCGGACTCCTTTCACCACATCCACCAGAGAATGGAGCCAAGGCTGGAACAGATGGAGCAGAAAGGGCCTAAATAGCGCGGTTCGTGCGACGCGGTATGGGCATGGCTTCAAAAGTGTCTGTGGCCTTCTCCGGCATGCGGCCGAGCAGAGAAAAGCTTCGCTCTAGCTGCGTGGAAATGATGCTCCACCCGGGTCAGGTGTTATTTGGAGCCAAAGAAGGTCAACCACCTCATTCGTAATACTTTCACTTCAGCCTTGTTTTTCTTGGGAGTATCTTGTGACCAATGTTTTGACGCTGTTTACCAACTCGGCATAGGCCACCGGTTTAGTGACAAAGACGTCAGCGCCTGTGATCTGGCATTGAATCTTGTCTTCCACCTCGTCAGAGGTAGTCCAAATAGCCACGGGAATTCCTTGCAAGTCAGGATCAGTCTTTATCTCCAAGAGAGCTTGACGACCGTCCTTCTTGGGCATGTTCAAGTCCAGGAATATAAGCACTGGTCTAGGGAGAAGGGCACCAGCATATTTTCCAGATCGACGCAGATACTGCATCAATTCTTCCCCGTCTTCGACGAGCCGTAAGTCCGCACCAATTCCTATCTCCAGGAAAGCTTGTTCCATCAAGAACCTGTCATCAGGGTCATCGTCAGCCATGAGAAACGTGAAATCGCTCATCCGCTCAGCCTCATCATTGTGCTTCCCTGTCCGCGGGTAGTGTCATGATAAACGTGGAATCTCGCCCAAATCGCCTCTTGCAGTGATCGTCGTAGAAAATGCCCGCTACGAAAACGAAGCCCATTTTACGTTGGAAGTCATTGCAGAGAACGACGAGACCAATAAATTTAATGTAAACCCCACAGATGTCAACGAAATTCTTTATAGTATCCGTGCTGTTAGACGATTCAAAGGGGCATTAAATCTGACAGCTGATGCAAATTTCTCCCGAGTCTTTTCCTGGAAATCCTACGCTAAATACGGGATTGGCTGTATTGCTTACCCGAAAGCAGATAAGCTAAAGCATTTACAACTGAATCCCGGATTCGCCGGAATGAGAGAAAAGCTCATGTATTAACTTTTTACGAGCACATCAAAAGGGGAATGGTGGAACAACCCAAGAACTTAACTGTGAATATTCTGGTTGCAGAAGATGATCCGGACGATCGCCTGCTCATAAAGGAGGCGCTTGAAGGCGTCGGCTTTACCGGGAACTTACAGTTCGTGAATGACGGGGTAGAACTTATGACGTATCTGCAATGCCTCAGGTGCCAGGAGAGTCCGGAAGCCGGTCCGCGTCCGGATTTGATCTTACTCGATCTGCATATGCCGAGGAAAAATGGCCGTGAAGCACTTCAGGACATAAAAACAGACCCGGATTTTCATAACATCATCGTTGTTGCTATGACTGGCACAGAGCTGCCTAATGACGCAGAAATCTGTGGCCAGTTCGGAGCCAAATACCTAATATCCAAACCAGATAGCTACATGGGGTGGATCGAAACGATGAGCAAGGTGCTCGGACTGCTTGAGAGTCTAAGTGAGAAATGAAGTGAACAAATTGTAGTGCTAGGAAACCACCGGCTCCACAGTGATCGTCAGAGATTTTACTGACTTTTCGTCACCAATCGTGATGTTGTAATTCATCCTCCCCCATCATCGCACCTTCCTCTTTGCAGGAAGGGTCGCGATAAACGTAGATCCCTTGCCCGGCTCGCTCCTCGCAGTGATCTTGCCGCCGTGTCGTTCCACAATCTTTCTGCAAATCGCAAGCCCCATGCCCACTCCCTCAAACTCGCTGCTTCTCCCGTGAAGCCGCTGGAAGGGAAGGAAGATTTTGTCGAGATATCTCTCGTCAAACCCTATGCCATTGTCTTCCACATAGATCTCATAGGCTGCTTCTGCATCCCCGACTTCCTCTGCATAGATTTTCACGTGGGGCGGGTCTCCCTCCCGGCTGAATTTCAGTGCATTTCCTATCAGATTCTGGAAGAGTTGCATCATCTGAACCCGGTCAGCCCATACTCTGGGCAGTTCGCCGACTTCCACGCGGGCATTCATTTCCTTGATCATGATCTCCAGGTTTGATAATGCTGATTTTACGGATTTCCTCAGATCCGTATCCTTTATAGTCTCGGCCTTGGTGGTCACGCGAGAGTATGATAGAAGAGAATTGAGGAGGGTCTGCATTCTCGCTGCGGCCTTCTCCATACGGTCTATATAGTCACTGGAAGTCTCATCCAGGGAGACACCGCATTTGGCAGCCAGCATCTTCCCGAAGGTTTGAACCTTCCTCAACGGCTCCTGGAGATCGTGAGATGCAACAAAGGCAAAGTCCTGGAGTTCCTTGTTCCTCAGTTCCAGCTCGGCGGTGCGCTCCCTAACCCTTTGTTCCAGCTCATCTCGGGATTTAGTCAACGCCTCCTCCATTTGCTTACGCCCGGTGATGTCATGACCGACAAATAGATGCCGACCGGGACCGATATGCGCGATTCCGGAAGCCTCCACAATGCGAAAAGAACCACTGCTATGGCGGATTCTGAGTTCTCCATGAAACCGTCCGGAGTTCAGGAAATCTTCCCACGCTGACGTAAGATTAAAGCTCGGATCAACGAATTCCGGCAGGAATCGGCCTATTAGTTGATCATGAGGAACGCCTGTAATGACACCGGCAGCAGGGTTGGCTTGCAGGCATCGCTGCTCCCTATCGAGACTGATAATCGCCTCTTCCGTAGATTGAAAGATCGCACGCAAGTTCTCCTCGCTATTCCGCACCGCCTCCTCAGCACGTTTGCGATCAGTGATGTCGTGTACCATCCCGATAGACCGGATTATCCGACCCGACGCATCCCGAATGTGCTCGCATTTTTCATGAACAATGCGTATCTCTCCCGTCGATTTTCTGACGACCCGATGCTCGATCTCGTAATTGTCTCTTCCCTCACAGATCGAGCCTGAATAGGCGGCATCTACGGCGGCGCGGTCATCTGGGTGAACCGCCTCAAGAAACGCCTCATAGGTTGCACCAAACTGCTGCGGTTGAAGTCCGAAGATGCGGTACACCTCGTCCGACCAAGTCAGGCGTTTATTGACCAGATCCAGTTCCCAACTGCCCAGCTTGGCGATTTCCTGAGATCGCTTCAGCCTGGCTTCGCTCTCGCGCAACGCTTCCTCCATCCGGCTACGCTCGGCGATCTCTTTCTCAAGCTTTCGAAGGGCTACCGCCATGTCTGCACGAGTAGCCTCATCGGACGCGAGCAGACCCTCAATCTCTCTTTCAATGGATCTAGGCGATGGTTTCACCACGAACTCGTCATAAGGCTCTCCCCTGGCGACGAACGCCGTCTGGTCGGCCCAGCAGTTGGTCCCAAACAACTTCGAGCAGTACCCTGCCATCTTGCCCGCGAGCATCGCGCTCCCCCAACACTCCCCCAACGCCTTCTGGTAGCGCCCCTCCCAACTGTCCGTCACTCGGAAACGACACTCCTTCATCTCCTCATTCAGTGATACGATCACCCAGTTGCCCCAGCCAGCTACTCCCGCGATGTTGGCTATAGCCTTGAAGCCTTCTCGAAAATCCGGATATTGCGAGATCACTTGCCAGTCGGCCTCTACGCTCTTCCGCCCCTCCCTCTGTAGGGCCAGAGCAAAACGCTCCGTCCCCACCATTGTTTGAACCCCGGACATCAATCCTGCAAGGGTAGTGTCCACCCACATCATCGCAACCGGCAGGTTCTCAAAGGAACAAGTGCCCCGTTCAGTATCCCACGCAATTTTGATCCCAGAGACCTGAATTATGTTGGACACATGCGAGTTTGCGTGCAGCCCTTCCGCGTTCTGGCGCGATTTCTTCTCTGACCGCTTCATCTTCGATTTTGATCGGTTAAAATCCTTGAGTTTTTGTTCCAACTCCTCATAAGTCGGTTTCTTGGCCATCGGTTACCCTCTTTCCACTTCTGACGCTTCGAGTCCAAGATTGGGGCTGCTGTAAAGTGTCTCTCCGTTTCTTTCAAGCAAGGGCGGAGGGTGAGAGGTTTTGCAACTCCGCCTGTAACAGGATTGATGAAGAGCTTGGGACTTCAGGATTCCCAAATGAGCATGAACTCTTGATACGCCCTGAAGTATCATACTTTTTTAAAAATATCCCGTCCCCCTTTCTTAGTCAATCAGGAGTCCCTGGCTTATCCTTGAGTCCGGTAAGCAGGATTGAAAGAGGGGGAGCTAGCAGGCTTGAAACTAAAGGGAAATCTGGTACCGAACTGCCGAACTGCATACTCACAAATGATGGCGGAAAATGCGTGTCGATAATGCTCTTCCGAAATACAGCTTTCTTTTTCAGACAATACAGTATTCACCCCATTTTTAGAGAAAAGGAATGAAAGTACCATGTCAAAATAATGCTCCTCTCCGAAATGCTATTGGAGAAACAACGCTTTTCGTCAACCATCTCGAATGAATCTACCCAGGAGCCCAGTTGACAAGAAAAAGAGCCACCTTGTTGGTTATCCTCTTCCTGCTCGTGGCCATGGTGGCCTTCTGGTATCTCCACAGGACCGAGCCCAGTGGGACGAAAAAACAACTCCTTCTATACGGAAATGTGGATATCCGTCAGATTCAGCTTGCATTTCATGGTACAGGTCGTATCCAGAAGCTCACTGTCCAAGAAGGAGATTATGTGAAGTCAGGCGACCTAGTGGCCGAGATCGACCCTGTCCGCTACGAAGCGAGCATGGCCCGGGCCGCTGCAGAGTTGGCGGCTCAAGAGCAGGTCCTGGCGCGTCTTGTGGCAGGAACCCGGCCTGAGGAAATCAGGGAAGCACAAGCCCGAGTGAAGGCAGCGGAGGCCAAATGGGAAGACGCCAAGTTGGTATACGAAAGAACCAAGAGGCTCTTCGGCGATAAGACCGTCCCCAAGCAGAAACTTGATGATGCCGAGGCAGCCTTCGAATCGGCTAGAGCCGATCTTGACGCAGCTCGACAGGCGCTGGCTCTTGCCGTCAAAGGACCGCGGGAGGAGGACATCGCAGCCGCCAGGGCACAGGTCAGAGCAAGCGAGGCCGCTTTAAGACTTGCAGAAAGAGAGCTTGCGGATACCAAGCTCTATGCTCCTGCCCCAGGGGTGATTCAGAACCGTATTCTTGAACAGGGCGACATGGCGTTTCCGGAAACACCCGTCTTCACCCTGGCCCTTACCAATCCTATCTGGGTTCGTGCCTATATTGAGGAACCCGACCTTGGCAAAATCGCCCCCGGGATGAAAGCTTACGTCAACACAGACAGTTTTCCGGGCAAGATCTATCGCGGATGGATTGGGTTCATCTCTCCTACGGCGGAGTTCACTCCAAAGGAGGTGCAGACTACTGAGCTCCGGACCAAGCTCGTGTACCGGATTCGCGTCTATGCCTGCAATCCGGAAGGCGAGCTGCGTTTGGGAATGCCGGCGACCGTCACGATTACTCTGGACCAATCCCGGGAGAACCTCAAAGGAAACAATGACCTCTGCCAGGAAGAGCCCCATGCTGCCCCCTGAGAATGATGGAAAGATTGCCCTCAGCCTTGAAGGGGTGAGCAAGGGCTTCTATCCGGGAGGGCGATTGGTACAGGCCTTGGATAAGGTGAGCTTCAGTGTCCGTCACGGCAGAGTAACCGGCCTGGTGGGACCCGATGCGGGTGGAAAGACGACGCTTTTGCGCCTGGCAGCTGGGCTTCTTTTACCCGACAGCGGCAACCTTCATGTGCTCGGCATCGACGTGATCCATGAGCCCCTTCTGGTTCAGCAATCCATCGGCTACATGCCCCAGCGTTTCGGACTCTATGAGGACCTTACCGTGCAGGAGAACATGGACCTCTACGCTGATCTCCAGGGAGTGCCTCACGGAGAACGACCGGCTCGTTACGCCGAGTTGACCCGCATGACCGGCCTTTCCCCTTTCACCCAAAGGCTGGCAGGTGCCCTGTCCGGAGGAATGAAACAGAAACTGGGCCTAGCCTGCACGCTGGTGCGTGCCCCGAGACTCCTTCTCTTGGACGAACCTACGGTGGGGGTCGACCCCGTCTCCCGCCGGGAACTCTGGGCCATCGTCTACCGCCTGGTGGAGAAGGAAAGGATGACGGTTCTCTTGACCACTGCATATCTTGATGAAGCCGAGCGGTGCCAAGAGGTCATCCTCCTGCACCAGGGAAAACTGCTGGGACAAGGAGATCCCAAGGCTCTCAGTGAAGACATGAAAGGTCGAACCTATCAGGTGATGACGACAAGGATCAACAAACGTTCTTTGCAGGAGAGCCTGGCCAGTGCCCCCGGCATCCTAGATGCCATCATCCACGGTGAAGGGGTCAGGGTGGTGACTCGAAAAGGCTGAAGCTCCTGTCAGGGAAGCCATTCTTCCGGACCTGGCCGATGCACAGATCCTTTCCGTGAATCCACGCTTCGAGGACCACTTCATCAGGGTTCTGAAAGGGGGAACAAGCGCTTTTCCTTCCGTACCAGGAAAGGGCGAAGGCAGGACCAAGCCTTCGAGAACCAGTGATGTGATTGTGGTCAAAGATGTAAAACGCCGGTTCGGCAACTTTTACGCCGTCAAGGGGATCAGCTTCACGGTCCATCACGGTGAGGTGTTCGGTCTTCTTGGGGCAAACGGCGCAGGAAAGTCCACCACCTTTCGTATGCTGTGCGGACTTCTCCCCGCATCAGAGGGAACTGTTATGGTGGCAGGGAATGATCTTCGGCGCGGCGCTGCCAGGGCTCGGGGCCACATCGGATACATGGCCCAACGTTTTTCCCTTTACTCCAATCTTTCGGTGATCGAGAATCTTCGATTTTTCAGCAGCGCCTACGGGCTCAAGGGTGCGCGACAACGGGCGAGGATCGTTTGGGCCCTCGAAGAGTTCGAGATGGACTCCTTCTCGGAAGCAAAGAGCGGCGATCTGCCCCTGGGGTACAAACAGCGAATGGCGCTGGCTGCGGCCCTCATGCACGAACCAGAAATCCTCTTTCTGGATGAACCCACTTCCGGCGTGGATCCCCTGGCACGGCGTGAGTTCTGGCACCGAATTAACTCCCTTGCGGAAGGGGGAGTGACGGTCCTGGTCACCACCCATTTCATGGAAGAAGCGGAGTACTGCGACAGGCTGGTCATCATGGCGGAAGGGGAGATTCTGGCTCAAGGCACCCCCGAGGAAATGAAGAAGCGCTTCCGCTCGTCCTCCGTACCTGAGCCTACGATGGAAGATGCCTTTATCTCCTTGATCGAAGCCCGTCAGCGCCGGGAGCAAGCGGCATGAACTTTTCTTCTCCCTCGCGACTACGCGCCCTCGTGCGCAAGGAGGTCCTGCAAATCATGCGGGATCCGTCGAGCATCGCTATTGCCTTTCTTCTTCCCATGGTTCTGCTCTTCACATTTGGTTACGGCGTCTCCCTTGACGCCAAAAATATCCCTATCGCGGTGGTGGTAGAGGATCCTTCCGGGTTGACTGCAAGCTTTACTGCGGCTTTTGCCCAGTCGCACTATTTCAGCCCCAAAGCCTTTCGCTTTGTTCAGGAGGCCGAGCAGGCCCTCATGGAACGCAAGGTCAAGGGCATTGTCTGGCTGCGAGGGAATTTCGCGGAAAAGGAACTGTCCATGGGCAATGCTCCCATCGGAGTTATCGTGAATGGCGTGGACGCCAATAATGCCCGGCTCATCGAGGGATATGTGCAGGGAGTTTGGACGAACTGGCTGCAGCAGTTTTATTCAAGCCGGGGAAAGGCCTTGGACCTCCCGGTGGTCATGGTACAAAGGATCTGGTTCAACCCGGAGGTGAGGAGCAGGAACTTCTTGGTACCGGGCCTCATCGCCGTCATCATGACCCTCATCGGAGCACTGCTTACCGCCATGGTGGTTGCGAGAGAGTGGGAGCGAGGCACCATGGAAGCCATGATGGTAACGCCTGTGACAGTCCGGGAGATCCTCCTGGGCAAACTCATTCCTTACTTTATCCTAGGCATGGGCGGGATGGCTCTCTCAGTGGCCATGGCCGTATGGCTCTTTCAGGTTCCCCTGCGGGGGTCCCTAGCAGCGCTCTTCGGGGCATCAGCCCTTTTTCTGATCGTGGCGTTGGGCATGGGGCTTCTGATCAGCACAGCGGCCAAGGATCAGTTTGTGGCCGGGCAGATCGCCATCATCGCCACCTTCCTTCCCGCCTTCATCCTCTCGGGTTTCATCTTTGATATCGGCAGCATGCCGGTGCCGATTCAAGGAGTGACCCACCTCATTGCGGCCAGGTATTTTGTTGCTATTCTGCAGACCCTCTTTCTCGCAGGCAACGTTTGGTCTTTGATTGCGATCAACTCGCTGGCTCTCTTGATCATGTCCATTATTTTCCTCGCCCTGGTGAGGTGGCGCACCAGGAAAAGACTCCAGTAGGGGGCTCTAATGTGGCGTCGTGTCATTGCGCTCATGATGAAGGAGTTCCTGGCGCTTTTAAAGGACAAAAAGGGCCGGATGGTGTTTATCGGTCCGCCCATCGTCCAGCTAATTGTTTTCGGGTATGCCGCCACCTTCGATCTTAACCAGGTGCCTTATGCGGTGTTCAACGAGGACTCGGGTGCCGCGGCGAGGCAATTTCTGCAACGGGTCGAAGGGTCCCCCGCCTTTCAGCCTCACGGGCTACCTGCAAAGCGACCGCCAGATCGCTCCCCTTATCGACATCAAAAAAGTGCTCCTTGTGCTCCATATCGGTCCTCGCTTCACGGAGGAACTCCTACTTCACCGGACGGCACCCCTTGAGGTGATCATCGATGGCCGAAACTCCAACACTGCCATGCTGGTGGCCGGTTACATGCGCACTATTCTGACGCGGTTCAACGAGGAGTGGGCCGAGACCCACGGGTATTCCCCACCTCCTGCGAAACTCAACATCCGCACGTGGTTCAACCCTAACCTTCAAAGTCGATGGTTCATCGTTCCGGGGATTGTTGGACTTCTCACACTGGTAGTGACGGTGATGGTCACCGCTCTGTCTGTAGCCAGGGAGCGCGAGGCAGGAACCTTTGACCAGCTCCTTGTCACGCCTCTGCGTCCCGTGGAGATCCTGCTCGGGAAGGCCCTCCCCGGAATCGTTATCGGATTTCTCGAGGCAAACCTGATCATTCTGATCGCTCTCTTCTGGTTTCACGTCCCCCTGAGAGGAAGCATGCTCGCTCTCTATATCGGGCTGTTCCTTTTTCTCCTTTCCGTGATCGGGGTCGGTCTCATGATCTCCTCCATCGCGGTCACTCAGCAGCAGGGTCTGCTCGGCGGATTCCTTTTCCTCGTCCCCTCCATTATTCTCTCCGGCTTTGCCACGCCCATCGCCAACATGCCGGAGACAGTCCAGTACCTCACCCTCATCAACCCTATGCGTTACTTCCTGGTGATCCTCCGATCTGTTTTTCTGGAGAGCGGCTCCGCAACCCTTCTCTGGCCTGAGTATTGGCCCATGGCTATCATTGGAGTTGTCAACCTTGCCTTGGCAGCGTGGCTGTTCCGCCATCGCATGTATTAGTGCGGTCAATGGATGTTTCAATTAATCATCCGGACTCCCGAACGCATGGCAAGACGATTCGCGGCAACCGTGTAACGAATTTAGAGATGTTTGAAGGCGGGTTTAATCGTCCTTGATTTAGGCCGGACGTCCGGGCGAGCTGGCAAATGCGAAAAACTCCGGATGCTCTAAAGTCATTTGTCGAAACGCTGTCTGATCTGTCCAATCACTACGAACGAGTGTCACTTTTTTTTGAAGCTGAAGGCATGGCAGGTCAACTCAGGACGGGAAAAGCTCCAGATATAGAAACAAGATCACAAAAGTCGCACCCAGAGCCACAATACCTGTGACAATCCCCCCGGTTCTTTTGTCATCCTGATTCGTGAAAATAGCTACGCCCCCCCCTAAAATAGCCATCGCAAAAGAGATCAAGCAAGCCCCCTGAAGGATCAATATCGCTTCCCTGCTCACATTGATAAAAAAGGAGATCAGGAAAGTGATTGCGACAATCGTCGCCATGGTTTGTCTTTCCCTGTGTGCACTGAACATGGCAGCCAAGCCACCAATGACGGCCATAATAAAGGAAACGATGGAAATCAGATTTCTCACTTGCGCGAATCTCCTCTATTCTATCAGGCGAATTCTTGTGAATTATGCCAGAAATATTCGAGAAATGCATCAATAATTGCCCCCATTTGTCCAGAGAAAGGGATCCCTACTTGCGCGAAAAGACTGCGTTTGTAATCGCTTGTCAGAGTGAGGGTTTGCTCGCGATACGAAAGCGTGCTTGGGTGAAGTCTCCTCGTTGGTGGCAGCAAATTCAGCCCTGATTCCTACCGGCTCAATTCCTTAAGACGTCTGACTACCGGCTCGTGGAGATCCCTACCTTTTCCCCGATTTTTCTGTTCGATAGCCTTCACTTCAGTCTTCTCAACTCACCGAAGAACCGGGGCAAGAGCATGTCCGTTAGCGTCTGGACGGAACAGGGAAGGGCATGGTAAGTATCCAGCAGCTTCTTTCTAAAACTCGGGTTTGATTCAGCATAGCCCAGCATTCTTGCCTTACCTGGCAGGTTATTGACAGGGACTCGGTTCAAACTTGACAAACCGGTCGAACCGTGCATACTCATACCCCTACGGAATCTAGTTTTTCCGTCTGTTATCATTTGTCGGTGCGACTCACTGCCGCATAAAGGACAACGCGGGTAAGATGCTTACCCGCATTCGAAAAACCCCAAATTAATATGGAGGAGTAGATGGGAAAAGTATTCGTTGATCTGAGCCATCCGTTCGGCGCCGATATCCCGCTCTGGCCGTATTTCCAGAAGCCGGTGATTGACACTATGCACGGCCTTGCCAAGTCCGGCGTTCTCAGTCAGAAAGTCACCGTCGTGCAGCATGCCGGCACGCATGCCGATTCGCCGCGCCACGTAATGGAGCGCGACTTCAAAGGGAAGCGCTGCAGGTACACCCACGAGCTTCCGACAGATGCTTATTGCGGCGATGCGATTTGCCTCGACGTCAAGATCGAGCCCTGGGGCCTCATCACTGACCAGCATCTGAACGACGCCTGCGCCCGGGCCGGCATCAAGCCTGAGGAGCTCAGGGGCATGGTGATCTGCATCCGTACCGGCACCCACCTGAAGTACGACGACAGCAAGGATTACTACCACTATTCTGCCGGCACCGGCCGCAAAGCGGGCATGTGGTTCCAGAAGTACATGCCGAAGTGCGTGGCCATGGACATGCAGGCCCTGGATCATCCCCTGCACACTGCCATGGGCAAGAACGGCCCGACCGCGATGAACCTGCCGGGCAGGACCGGCCGGCCGATCACTCAGGAATACATCGACAAGTACGGCATCGAGGCCTATGCCGAGTTCGATCGCGAGGTGTTCATCCAGGTCTTCGGCATGGAAAAGTATATGGAAGCCTACGGCAAGCTCGAAGAAGCTGGCGAATGGGGCACCTGGGAACCATGCCATAAGTTGATGATGGGCAACGGCATCGTGGGTATCGAGAACCTCGGTGGCGACCTGGAGAAGGTCGTCGGCAAGCGCTTCAAGATGTGGGCCTTCCCTATCCGCTGGTACATGGGCGACGGCTCCATGATCCGCCCCGTTGCCGAGATCGATGAGAAAGAGCTGAACGCGGTTCCGGACAGGGTCTACAAGTATGGCTGTATCTAAGATCGAGTAGCACCGGGGGTCGCCGCGCGGCGACGCTCCGAGCTAAGTGGCCACTTTCCCCCGCCGGAAGAGCCGACGGGGGCGGTGGATCATCTTGTCCTCTGCGAAGTAAAGCCCAGGCCCCAAGCCGAAAGAACAAATCCAATACGCCAAACCCCACATCGATTATTCAGAATCACACAAAGCGAGTTCTTATCACCTCACCACTTCACCTTCCTCAAACGGCACGAATCTTCTTCTCTCTGTTCTTCGTTTCCGTGGTGACCCACGGTTCAAAAAGAGGAATGTACTTCATCAAACAAAACGGGTATAAGGTCAAACCTGTCGGATGCGGAACCTGACCGAAGCTCTTCAAGAAAGAAACCTTGAAAATCTGTTTCCTGGGTTTTTAAAGAATCGCGTCCGGGAGAGATGGAGACATGAATCAGAAGGTCATAGAGACAAGCTCGGACAGCCTGGAAAGGCTCGTTAATATTGCCCTGATCATCTTCTGTATGGGTTTTCAGACCCTAGGGACGGCCGGCATTTCACTGTTTATGCCCATCATCCGCCGTGACCTGGATTTTTCTTTCACGCAGGGGGGGGCCCTCTCCGCAACTACCTATATAGGCTATGCCCTCATGCAGCTTCCCGCCGGATATCTGGCTGACCGATACGGAGTGAAGAGGATTTTCTTCGCCGGCGTGTTGGGGTCCACTCTTCTGTGCTTTGGCTTCGGCCTGGCTTCTCGTTACTGGCATGCCATCCTTATTCAGGCAGCAGCCGGGTTTTTCAATGCCTTTATTTTTGCCTCCGGGGTCTCCCTTCTGGTGATCTGGTTCGGGCCAGAGCGCCGTGCGACCGCCATGGCCTTCTCCATTATCGGCATTTTTCTGGGAAATCTGATCATGAATTCTGTCGGCCCATCCCTTGCAAAATGGTTCTCCTGGCGCCTGCCTTTCATGGGCTTTGCATCATTGGGGGTGCTGGCGGGGCTGTTCTATCTGGTCTACGGGAGAGTCCCACCCAGAAAAAAAACGGGGCAAACCGTCAGGCCTGTGGATGTGCTCCGGCTTTTCAGCCACCCGTACATGTGGCTATGCGGCGGCATCCAGTATGTAAGGCTCGGTGTTTTTCAGGGTATCACCTTCTGGCTTCCCAGCCTGCTTATTGACGAGAAGGGGCTCTCCCTGCAGGCCGCGGGTCTTGTCATTGCCTTCCGCGGTCTGATGTTTCCCCCCACCAACATTATTGGGGGGTATCTGTCCGACAGGCTGAAGAAACCCACTGCGCTCATCGGTTTTTCATTCTTAATCCTGGCTATAACCACGATTCTGATTGTCAGAACGGATAATATAACCCTCCTCGTTCTTTTCATTGTCCTGAATGCGCTATTTCTCCAGGTCTACTTCGGTCCCCTTTTTGCCTTGCCCATTGAGAGGTTTGGCGCACACATGGTGGGTTCCTTGTCAGGATTTGGAAATTTCTTCGCCAACCTGGGAGGGATTACCTTCAGCTTTTTGGTCGGCTTCATCAAGGATAAGACCGGAGTTTTTGAGTCCGGTTTTTACGCCATTTCCTTAGCCTGCATCCTGGGGATTATCTTTACACTCTTTGTCGAAAAAATGAGGCGGCATCCTTCAGCGTCATAACAAGTGAGGCGCGAAACCGGCTGTCTCTTACGAATCTTGTCACCATCGCTTATCGGTTTTCCCCTCTTATTTCTACAATCCAAGGAACTTGATAGTGCCTCCGCAGATAAGGATGGTCAGCCCCGCAATCGCATGAGAGTATCTCTCAGGCTGGGGCAGAGGAATCTTGGAAAGACCGAAGTAAGACGCCATCACGCAGGCGAGCATGGTCGCAATGGTCGTGGCACTGAAGGTCAGCGCGACAACTGCCACCGTCAACGGGCTCGACTTGGCGGCCGGATACATGATGAGCGGGATGAGGGGTTCGCAGGGACCCAAGACGAAGATCGTGAAAAGGACCCATGGCGTCAAGACGTCGGGCTGGACACCAGTATGAACATGAGAATGGGCGGTGACATGAGAATGAGTGTGAGAATGGCTTTCTCCGTCGATGTGAATATGCTTATGTTCGTGAGACTTACCTCGGACGGCGCGACGGATGCCCCAGAGAAGGTAAGTAAACCCAAAGGCGATGAAGAGCCACCCGGCTAGATCTCCTCGGATGGATTCCAGGGACTTCAATTTGAAAACAACGGTGCCAAGAGCGATGCCAACGAACCCTAGGATGACGGAACTCATCACGTGGCCAAGCCCACAGAGCGCAGTAACGACCCCGGTTCTCGTGCCGCTCCAGCCCCTTGCCTTGGACATTGCAATGAACGGGATATAGTGGTCCGGTCCCAAAACGGTGTGCACGAATCCAATCGTGGCGGCAGTTCCCGCAAGGACGATTATCCCATCAGTCACAACATACCTCCCGTTTATTCCTGCTGCCTAATTCTTGATTTCCCCGTAATATGACCATCTTGTGACAGAAAATGGCGTAATGCAAGATTTTACTGCCGGTTTCACCCAGGTTTACTTTTTTTTCAGCACCCCGCCAGCCGAGGAATTCTTCTCAAGCCTTTTCTCTAAATACGTACCGTAAAAATACTGGATTGACTGTATTGCCTGCCCGGACGCAGATAGGCTAAAGTACTTACAACCAAATCCAGGATTCTTCGGAACCAAAGGAAAGGTGATTCATTCTCGGGCGAGTGCATCAAAAGGAGAATGATGGAACATACCGAGAACCTTAGTGCGAATATTCTTGTTGGAGAAGACGATCCGGATGATCGTCTGCTCGTAACGCGGGCGCTTGAAGATGCAGGTTTTACAGGGAACTTGCAGTTTGTGAACGACGGCGCAGGTGTTTTGAGGTATCTGCATTGCAGCAAGCGCCAGGAAGAGGCGGAAGCCTGTCCGCGTCCGGACTTGATTTTACTCGATCTGAATATGCCGGGGGAAAACGGCCGTGAAGCACTCAAGGATATAAGAGCCGACCCCGATCTTCGAGAAATCAAGGTTGTTGCTCTGACCGGCACAGAGCTGCCGAATGACGCTGAAATCTGCCAGCGGCTCAAAGCCAACGGTCTTATAACCAAGCCCGAGAGCTATACGAAGTGGGTCCAAAGGATGGGTTGGGTTCTTGGGCTCCTGACTGACTCTTCGCAAAAGAAAGCAGCACGCCCCAAAGGGCAATTGTTCAAAAGCGTCTAAGATCCCTCCGTCATCGTCCGCGATCCAATCTCCAGGAATGCTTGTTCCGTCAGAAATCTTGTATGAAAGTTCACCTGACCTGAACAGCGAACCGCAGAACAGCAGAATAATGAACCGCGAAATTTCGAAGGTTTTTTCGCCAAATACCTTCCTTTGACATTCGATATTCGTCTTGAAGTTTCCTTTTTGGATTAAACTGGTCGTTCGTCTGCCAGCCGATTTGCTGATTATTGCATATGAGGAGGGAGTATGTATGGGGGATGAAATTATCTCTTTTGCGCGTGCTTTGGATTTCGCTGCTCGGAAGCATACGGCGCAGCGTCGAAAAGGAGTGGCCCATGAACCCTACATCAACCACTTGGCTGAGGTTGCTTTTCTCCTGGCACAGGCAACGGGGGGCAGGGACTTGAATCTCGTGCTGGCTGGCCTGTTGCACGACACAATCGAGGACACGGCAACATCCCATGCAGAACTGGCCGAAGAATTCGGCTGTGAAGTAGCCGACTTGGTGCGTGAGGTAACCTACGACAGGTCCCTGCCGAAAGAAGAGCGCAAGCGTCTTCAGGTACTGACGGTTCCACAAAAGTCGAGGAAAGCGAAGATGATCAAGATGGCGGACAAGATCAGTAATCTTGAGTCGATTCTATGCAGTCCCCCGGCAGGTTGGAGTGAGGAGCGAAAGCGCGAATACTTCGATTGGGCTCGCGACGTCGTGGATGGGTGCAGAGGTGTAAATCAGTTCCTCGAAGACAAGTTCGACGAGGGCTACGGCAGGTACCGGCCTGATCCCATTCGTTAATTTGGCCCTCAAAGAGAATCTCCGGCGCATCTGAAATTACCAGCATGTTGCTCAAAAACGCCTATCTCCCCGTCAAGCCGGGATCTGCGAGCGGTGTTGCCTTCATCCTTCGTGGTGCGACGTACCTGCGGGTGCGGATCGGCGACCCCAATAGCGGTAGCGTGAATGGGAATAGGTCAAACGTCAACCGATTGGGGCGGTCGCCCTCAAGCCGTCGATTAGTATTTGGCTCACCTCCTGATGATGCTCGAGAAGGTTGTACTTCTCTTCCTTGAGCAGCCAGCGGGAGACCATGTGCTCAAGGGTGCCCAGAATCAAATGGCGCAGGACGTAGACGTCTGTATCCTGCCGAATGACGCCTTCGTTCCGGCCTTCTTCTATGATATTCATCACCTGGCTGACCGATTGCTTCAGAAATCCATACGTTTCCGTTTTAGCAAAAGTCTTGCTCACCCGCATTTCGAGCATCAGTATCCGTCCGTACTCGGGATTCGTCTTGAAGAAATACAGAAAAAACCATACGAATTTCCTGATTTTGTTAAAAGCGCCCGAAATCCCCTCGAGATGTAATTCGAGCTGACTCCGAAATTCGTTGGTCTTTTCTATGGGGATGGAGAAAAAAAGGTCTTCCTTGCTTTTGAAATACTGATAGATCGTCCCATCAGCCACACCCGCCTTTTGAGCTATTTCCGAAATACTTGCGCTCTTGAAATCTTTCTTGCTGAAGACCTCAATGGCTGCCTGGATGATGGATTCTCTTCTGACGATCTTCTTTTTGGACATGATAAGGGTGGAGTGTTTGCCAGCGCTATGGTTTACTTGTCAGGCGCTTGCCTCCTATAGAGACTATCTGCAAATAGGGCAGCACCTAAAGCCGTGGTCAAGGCAGGATCCCATTCAGGTTCAGGAACCAACGGGTTTACCTTCAGGATGCTTTCAACGCGAGATCTTATTCCTGGGTTCTTGCTCAGCCCTCCAATAATTACAAAATCCCTTTTCACTCCTGATCTGGCCGCCAATGTGCTGATTCTCTTAGCCATGGCATAGTGGTAAGCGGCTATTGCTTGTTCCAGGGGGATCTTGCTTCGAATCAAGTCCAGAGCCTCGGATTGAGCATACACGGCGCAAAAGTCACTCAGCCTCGGGAACTGATCAGTCTGAAGAGCTATGATTCCAATCTCATTTACATCTTTCTTAATCAGCCCGGAAAATGCTTCTATCGAGCGTCCAATGCCCGCGGCACATTTGTCATTCCAAAGGAAAGCGGTTGCTCTGCCTTTGCCGGTGCAGTGAATGACCCTGCAACTTTGACCTCCAGCATCCAGCACTGTTCGCACCGATGGACCCCAAATGTGTACCGCCCCTGCGGCGGCGCACGCGATTTCAGACACGGTTTCGCGAGCGAACGGAACCTGGGACCTGCCGCGGCCGGTCGCCACCAGGCAATGGATATTATCCAGCTTCAAATGAGCTTTCGCTAATGCCGTGTTCATGGCGCCTAAAGCAGACTCTTTGGGCGTTCGAGTTCTGACTTGAGAAAAGGCATATGGCTGCCCATCCAACAGCAACACGGCTTTGGAACTCACGGCTCCAACATCCACACCGGCTGCTATAACCTCAGCCTTTTTCCAATCCAGCTGTTCTTTCATTGAAACCCACCCGCTCATTTTCAACCCCCATCACAAATGGCCGCACCTATGGCACATACGTATTCCGGAAGGTCCACTGTGCTCAGGTCTTGTTTTATCAGACTCGCAAGGTGCTTAACAAGCGCTTCGGATTTGGCTAATCCTCCCGCTACCACGATCTCTCTGGTAAGAGGCATATAGGTGCACATATCCGCAACCCGTTCAACTATGAATCTCAAGACAGCATCCGCCACATCCGCGATGTCACTGCCTTGGCAGATCAAATCAATCGCATCTGATTCAGCGGATAGTGCGCACTGAATGGCGACTGATAGAGTCTTGGTGGATTGAAGTGCCAAATCGGACATTTCCCGCTCGTTTAATCCTATGGCCTTGGCCATGTTGGTGTAAAAAATGCCCAAACCGTCGGCACACTTATCATTCTGAACAACATCCAGAAGATTCGCGCTTTCGTCATACTGGACAACTTTATGTATATTGCCGCCGATGTCGATGACTGTTCTGGAATTCTTATTGAGGAACAAAGCGCCTTTAGCATCCGCCACGTATTCGGGGACGGTCTTGCTTATGTTCAGGGACGGTCCGTTGGTCGTATCTTTAAAGATTCCAGTAGCCGTGATTCCGCCCAGTTCACTGCGGGAGATTCCCGCACTCTCCGAAGCTTCATTGAGTGCTGTTTGGGCCGCAGCGGCGACATCAAACCCTGTGGGGACCGTGCGGTACCCAAGGATTTCCCGCCCCTCCATGATTATGGCCTTGGTATTTATATGACCTGCATCCAGTCCGGCAATTACTTTTCCCTTATTCATGGCGCCACCTGCTTTATGATTTCTACGAGGGCTTCCAGCTGTGTTCCGAACTGAACGATTGGCACCGTCGTATCAAGTTCGAGCTCGGTCCACGGGATTCCCAACATGTTCACGATGGGCTTCAGTGCCACAACGTCCATGGATTGGGGGCTGCAAAATCGCTGGTAGAGAAATATTATTCCATCCGGCTTGAAGTCCTCGATGAACTGTTGTATGAACCTGAACCGTTTTTTCTCCCCGGTGCCGGGAACATTGTCCTTTGCAGGACACGGAATTCTATTGATGAGTCCCTCAGCGATCGCTCCCAGCTTATCAGGGCGATCCTCAGGCACTTCAAACCAGAAGTACCTGGCCGCCGTACAAGAATCAATGAAGATCAGGCTTGTATTGTGGTTCAGATGTTCAATTAAATCGAAAATCCGCAAGTCGTCACACGCGCCTCCCGTCACCATCAGCCTTACCCCTGGGGACGCTTTGCCGGGCGCGTTTTCTATTTGCTGAACCAGTTGCTCCAGCATTTGATTGCACTCTTGCTTTTCCATGACTTGGGAAGCCAAAGTGACCGTCGCGACTTCCGACCCCGTTATAGGGGAGCTGTCCAGCTTCAGGAACCCCCAGAGTCGCTTGAGGAGTCTTCTGGTGTGATTGTACACCTTAATCGCCCGTTCGATGTCATCATCCGTTATGGACGTCTTCGCAAACTTTTCAATGAATTGTTTAAACTCTGCAAAAGACTCTGCCATAAACCCGGCCGCAGGTTTGGCATGGATGATATGAGGGTAGGGGATCAGGAAGCTTTTTTCCTGGAAGCCTGCAAACCTGACCCAAACGTTAAACGCTTCAGCCATGTGTATGCAACTGCTGCTATGCACGATCAAGTCCAGGTAATCATAGTTGTGCTGCAGTCCTTGGTATGCGCAATCATGCGAAAAGGAACAGTAGGTTTCGTGAATGTAGCTCCTTGTCATGGCTTGCGAAACATGGGCGCTGAGAATTCTCAGCGGTATGATTCCGGCTGCGTATAGAATTTCCTCCGGCACATGGGTGCACATATATCCAGCCAAGAGACGTCCTTTCTCCTGGAGGGATTTAGCGTATTCATGCGTATTCTCAGTGACGTGGCGAAAATGTTCGATTATTGATTCAGAACTTCTGTTCATCTCTTCTCATGCCCTTCCTTTCTTGTGCGCTTCCATGAGATGCACGAATAACTCTGTTTTTCGTTTGGAACCGGGCAAATCCATTTTTCGGACATCTACGGTTTCGGTATCGTATTCAACGGTCGGAATTTGGTTCTTAAAGATGCGCTGCATCGCTATGTAGCCGTTCCTGAAGTCCGTTTCACACGTACGGGTAGGGGCCAACAAAAGGCCGTCTGCCCCATATTCTGTCACCATCGCCCTGGCCATTTGTTCCAGTGCCCAATAGGACCTTACCCCTTGCCAGGTCGGCCAGCCCAACGCTATTTTGGCCAGCGCAGACAAGGCATCTCTTCTGGTGGAGAAATCCAGTTCGTCGACCCATGCAGGGTTGATGGGTTCCCATGACCATTTTCCGTTCACAAATCCCTTGAAATTGCCGGCCGTGCCAAAAGTATAGACTGAGGCCACAATCTCGGCTCCTGCGTCCCTGAGGATTCTCGCGATTTCCGGGTGGCCATAAGTATGTGCCAGTCCAAAATAGACGATTCTGTAGCGTTGATCCGGAACCACACTCTGTCCGGTTTCGACCATGTATCGCACTTCTTTCAGCAATGCCTCATATATCCGCACCGCTTCATCCGTCGTCCTGTCCACCATGGCCGGCGGAAATAGAGCTATGAGCCGACGCTCATCCAACGGCGCGGGGGCATGCATGTTCAGTGCACATATATTGCCCCATAGCACCAGCACCTTGATCTCATTTCTGGCTGCCTTGATGAACAACTCATCCGAAAAATCCCTGCCGGTGACTCTCTCGAGCCAGCGTATTCCCTCCTCCATCTGGTCGCACACGTATTTTACGATCTTAGGATCTTTCTCCGCATTCCCCCCGCCGATCATATCTATAGGGTACATGGGTATGCCGCCTAGGCGCCTCGAAACTTCCTGGTACCACTTTGAATGCAGATTGCACAAATGCGTAGTCCAGATCAAATTCGGTTTGGGATATCCCTCCTTGATTGTTCCATCTGTGATCCCCATCTTGTCGCGGACCACTTCCCCTACGAACAGCTTCAGGTAACTGCAAGCGTGAAACCCCAAGCCTGCGATTTCAGCCGCCGAAATATCCTCGCGGGCCTCTTCAGGGAATGTTCCGGCGGTTGACGCGGCGTGGGGCTCGCCGCCCAGCAGGTATACATCTTCCCCTAACCCCTTAAGGGGGGCCAGCACGCTCCAAGTAGAGCCCATGCAGCGAAGACCTTCCGAAACATACGCGTAGTTCCTGTAACAAGTGCTCTGGTAATTCTTGAAGTCGTTCCAAATTTTTAAGGTATACGACATTTCAACCTCCTATCCGGTATCCCGGTGTTCGGAGCCGGAACATACGGATTGTCTCTATCGCTCTTGAATTCACCGTCGCTTTCTGATGGTTTCAAACGATTCAATCAATACTCTCTCTCCGCTACTTCTTCACCTGGTACCGCCGCCATGTCTGATATTTGTCTTGTCCCCTCCCGGAAAATGAGTTGACATCGAAATTGAATCTGGTTCAGTTTTAGTTGTTGTTCAAAAGATGTCAAGCAAATTCTTGCTAATCTGATACCTGTGATTTATCAAACAATGGCCAATATGCTTGGTTTGCTTGACATGTCTCTCATTTTACGCTGAAGGGTTTCAAGATGAATCAGGTTCAGATTTCGACGTCTCCAAGCCCTCGTCTATGGCCCGGCTTCTCAGAAAACGATGATTGAAATCACCCGCACTCCCGAAAGTGACCAACCGGCTCAGGTGTCGCCTTTTTTTCCATCCTGTCACGTTGTTTTACAGGAGGCGCCATATTTGTCTCGCCAGGCAAGGGAATAACCTCTCATAATTGTTACCTTTTATGTGCGAGAGCTTCTAGCACACAATTTGCATATTCGGATAGAAAAACCCGGCCTTAGGCAAAACCTATAAATCTCCAGTTGGGACATCTTTACACAAAAGTGAAGCGGCCATTATGGAAAGTCACCGCTTCAGAATCCTCGATTTTGCGGGGAAAATTTGATCGATCTTCGCGCTCTCGCGAAGAAGAGGGCAAGGAGTTGAAATGGTCAAAGTGCGAATATTAAGTGTTCCAACAATAGATCCCATGTGGATCGGGAAAATCGGAGTGATACGAGAAGAGCCTTTCGATTTCTACAAAGGAAGATGCTACAGGGTGGAAATCGAAGATCAAGAATCGGAGAGAGGACTTGCCTTATACGAGAATGAATTTGAAGTAATAAAAGAACAATAATCAATGACCGCCGCGGGGAGAAAATTCCTTGTCTTGGTCGGTGGAGAAGTTTGGATACTCGATTCTCAGGCATGCTCTTCTTGGACATTCTTCCCGGCTCTCCCGCAAGCCTCTCCCCTCGTCGTTTTCTTTGACTCTCGTTTTCCCCCGCCCCAGGATACTCTTCAAACTTGACGGCTTCGCTAACGAGCAACGATCGAGGGCAAGAAGGTCGCAAGGTGAGGAAAAAATATCAGAATGATGACCAACGCAGCGATCGCGGCGAGAAAAGGAAGTGTTCCCTTGAAGATATTTTCGAGAGGGGTATCCACTGCAATGCCTTTAACCACAAACACATTCACTCCAACTGGAGGAGTAATAACACCTGCCTCGGTGAGGAGCACGAGTATAACCCCAAACCAGATCAGGTCGACTTTGAGATAGACCAGAACGGGGAGAACGATAGGGACGAGCAACATGAGCAGAGCCATTGAGGAGATGAACATGCCTCCTATGAAGAACATAAACGCTATAAGCCCCACAATGGCTGCCGGGGGCCAGGGAATGCCCTTTACCCAATCCACGAGCACGAAGGGTATGGTTGTCACTGCCAGAAAATGGCCGAACACGGTACCCCCTGTGATAAGAAACATAACCATGCAAGATGTTCGTATTCCGTCTTCGCAGGCCTCGACAAATCTTTTCCAGTTAATGTCTTTCCTGACCAAACCGATGATCAAGGCGCCCGCGGCACCTATGGCCCCTGCCTGAGTGGGACTGAACCAGCCGTTTAGCAAACCCCCGACCACGAATGCAAATAGAATGAGGGGTTCAATAACCGCCGGAATCGCCCTGACCTTCTCCTTCCATCCGGTGCGCGGACCGGATGGAGCGAGAGCAGGATTGCGGCGACAAACAAATACAACTGTCGCCACAAAAAAACACGTGAGCAGCAGGCCCGGCAATATCCCGGCGGCAAACAGCTTCCCTATGGATTCTTCAACCAGTATACCGTACAGGATGAATACGGTGCTGGGTGGGATAAGAATACCGAGAGAGCCGGCCGCGGCAACCGTGCCGGTAGACAGGGTGTCCAGATACCGATACTTCTTCATCTCCGGAAGCGCGATTTTTCCCATGGTAGCTGCTGCGGCCGGGCTCGACCCGCAGATGGCGCTGAAACCGGCGCATGCGAGGACGGTCGCTATCACGAGACCGCCGCCCAATTGTCCCACCCAAATGTAGGCCGCCTTGTAAAGTCTTGTGCCCATTCCGGATGCGAATGCAAATGTGCCCATGAAGATGAAGGTGGTGATGACGGTCAAAGGGTACGAAGACAAATCGTCGAAGATGTCCCTGGAAAGGGTGTAGAATGCTGCCTGCGAGCCGTCCAGGCAGGCGAGGCCTGCGAATCCTACCAGCAACATGGCGAAGGAAATCGGCATCCTGAGGAAAAATACGAGGAGCAGAATGCCGATTCCAATGAACCCTATGGTAATGAAGCTCATCTTCTTTCCACCACCCTCACAAGGCAACTCAAAAATTCGATCAGAAAAACCAGTCCCACGGGAACGCAGGCAAGAGCGGCTCCGTAAACGAAGAAATAAAGCGGTACATACAAGGTCGCGGTAACCTCCCTCGCTATCTGAAAGGAATGAGCGAGGACGTATAACCGCCATACGACCAAACAGAAGAAGAGGAACAGGAGAAAGTAGACAACGCTATCGACGACCGCTTGCATCGTTGCCGACAGCCTGTCGATAAAGAAATCGACCCGGACATGCTTGCCCAAGATTTGTGTCGAGGCGATGGCAAACGCAATCCCCACCACCTGACAAAGCATTACCAGGTCGATTGCGCCCGTGATAGGCCTGCGAAGAACCTTAATTCCAAATGCATCCACGCACGTCACGCCGATCATGAACAGGAGCGCAACGATCCCCACCCGTTCAAACAACTTGCTGACCGAACGGTTGATCCTCTTAATCTCCTCCAGCATCGCGGGAACCTTTCCTCCGTTTTCGGATTTGCCTCCGGCCTGCGAGCTTCACTTTAGGACCTCTTCAGGACCGGTTGCAGACTTGATCCCAAGTTGTGCCTGTTTTTTCGTCCAGTAATCGATTTTTCCTTCTATAAAATCGACCCAATTTGCCACATCTTTGTTTGCGAACCCTTTGCCAACCATTTCCTTTTCATATCCCGCTATCACGGGCTTAACCGCCTGCCGCCACGAGGCTGCTTCTTCACGGGACAATTTGATGAACTCCACCCCAGACTTCGCGCCGAATTCTTTGCCCCGGACCTCCGCTCCGTTCCAAACCATCGCGAATTTCTCTTCATACTCGTCAGCGGCCTTATTGAAAATCTCTTTGATGTCCTGGGGCAATTTGTCCCAGCTCTTCTTGTTCATCACCACGTAGAATGGATAGATGCTGCTCACCTCCCAGCATAGGGTCGTGTGCTTGGCAACCTCGGCGAAGCGCCAGTCCTTAAGTCCCATAACGCCGGTGTAGACGCCGTGAATAACGCCCTTGGACAACGCATCGTACACTTCCCCCATCTCCGTAGGCGCAGGAGTCCCGCCTAACGCCTTGATTGCCTCACCGATGCGGCCGGGAGCCCTTATGATCAGCCCCTTAAGGTCTTGCATTTTGTGCACCGGCTGCTTGGTCATCAGGACGGTGATGCCGGAGGAATGCATCCAGAGAACATGAACCGGGTCCCACTCTTTGGGCTTGAATTGCTTATAAAAGTCGTTGGCCACATGACCACCTACCCACGGATTGGGGTAGCCTAAAGGCAGCCCGAGGACTTCGGTAACGGGCATCCTGCCCGGAGTATACATAATGGAGGCAAAGCCTATGTCGGACGCTCCCTCCACCACGCCCATGAACATGGCAGGAGCTTTGAGCAGTGAGCCACCCGGATAATAGGCGATCTTTACCCTGCCGTCCGTACGTTTTTCGATGTCCGAGATGAACGCTTCGCAGATTTTGCTCAGATCGGATGCGGGTGGAAAGAAGTTGCTGAACTTAAGCCGTATCTGCGACGCCGCCAGCGCCTGGCCAAGGACAATTGAGTATACCATGAATCCGAAGGCCAAAAAAATACTTCCCAGCAGGATAAACTTTTTCGCCTTTTCCATTTGGTTCCTCCTCGTATGTTATTATGGTTTTTTCTGGGCCTTTGACGTTTCGGCGGCCATCTGGTTCAGTATCTTTTCCAGAGTTTCCAGTTCCTTCCCATATTCAGCCCAGTTGCCCTGACGCGAATAGGCCTTGGCCTTTTCAAAGTGTTCCAGGGCTTCTGACACCGCAGAGCTGACAGCACCCGGCAGCGTGGGGGCGATGACTGTTGAGACGGATTCTTGGGTAGGGACTGCTTCGCCTAAAACACCGTAGATGGCACTCTCAAGATTTTCGCTCATGACCAGATGATCTCCGAAAGAAACGATGACCCTCTTGAGTTCCGGCAGCGCCGTGACAGCCTGCTCTCTCATTCCGGCTGAATCATCCGCACCCGTTGACCTCGACGTTCTCGGCCCTCTCGCTTGATTAGGACCAGGTGGAGAAGATTCCGCTCCAAGCTGGTTAGCTTGCAGATATACAGGCTCCACGTAGATAAAGTTGTCATCAATGGGAATAACGAGAAGGTTGCCTCTGATCACGCTTGAACCTCTCTGCCCCCATAAGGTCAGTTCTCTTGAAATACTCGTTTGCTGGTCGACCCTTGCTTCAACCTGCATCGGACCGAAGATGAGCTTGTCTTTGGGCAATTTGTACACAATCAGATTCCCGTAATCGGGCATGTCACATCTTGCCGCGAGCCATGCGATCATATTGTCTTTGTTGGAAGGGGTGAAGGGAAGCATCAGGACGAACTCTTCGTTTTTTTCCTGAGGGAGCCGCGCTATGATGTAGTAGGGCTCCATTTTTTGTCTCTTACTCGCATAGATTTCATTAGGGGTCTGCCAGAGGTCTTCCTGGTTGTAAAAGACCTGCGCATCTTTCATGTGATAGGTGCTGTACATGTTTGCCTGGATCTTGAACAGATCCTTGGGATAGCGAATGTGCTTTTTCAGATCATCGGGCATTTCACTAAAGGGTTTAAACAGACCCGGAAATATACTCGAATAAGTCTTTATGATGGGGTCCTTTTGATCAATCATGTAGAACGATACATCGCCATTGTAGGCATCGATAACGACCTTGACCGAATTGCGGACGTAGTTCAAGGCCTTGTTGAAGTAGTCATAGGACCGGGTGGAATAGGGATACATGTCGGAAGTGGTGTAAGCGTCCTGAATCCACTTGAGCCTTCCCCCTGAGACAACGAGGTAGGGGTCGCCGTCATAATCCAAGAATGGGGCAATTGCCCGTACCCGCCTATCGATCCTTCGATTGTACATGATCCTGCTCTGGGGACCCAGGGAGTTGGTGAATAGTATTTGGGGGTCCACGAATTCCAGGGAAAACAAGATCCTTCTGGTGAATGAGTTTATGGAGACCCCTCCCGCTCCTTCATAATGGGTGTAAACATTCTGGTCGCCCTTGGGGTAATCAAATTCCTCGGTTTTGGTCTTGACAAGAACATACCCATCTGTCTTTTCTCCGTAATAGATCTCCGGATGCTCTATCTTCATGTCAAAATCAATAACAGGGGGCAGATCCTTGATCAGGAGGTCTGGAAGCCCTTCACTCGTCACCTTGTTGACCGGATTCATGATCAAGCCGTAACCATGGGTGTAAATCAGATGCCTGTTGACCCATGTGTCGGCCTGAGGCGGAAGCGCGTTCACGTTGAGTTCCCGCCCGGACAACATCACCTGCCTGTAACTACCGTTTACCTGATAACGATCAACGTCCACGTCGTTGAACTCAAAATAGAGCCGTATTGATTGGAGCTGATTGTAGGTTTGCAGCAAGGGGCGCTCATCCCAAATCCTGATATTATTGATGGTTGCCTGGTTCGATTTGATGTTCTGTGCGGTCAGCTTCTCACCCGCCGGGAAACTGACCTCGTTAATCATGTTCAGATTATAGGCCTCCCGGGTGTGGTGGATATTGTAATTAATGTAAGGAGACTCCTTTGCCAATTCATTCGGCTTGACCACCGTCTTTTGCACCACTACGGGGACAATGGTAGTAAGCAGCAATATCATTCCCAGCCAGACTCCACCGCTCAGCCAGACCAGTTTCGTCCTGGTCCTAAAGGCACTGAGGAAGAGGAGCAAGGCAAAAGCGAGAGAAACAAAAATCATTACACCGTATGAAATGAGATTGACATGGACGTCGGTGTAGCCGGCCCCGGGGGCGGCCCCTGCGGTCGAATAAAGGAGGTTGAACATCTTGAGGCGATAACCCCAGGCCAGGAGCAGCACGACAATACCTCCCAGAAAAATGAGGTGCCTGATCACCCGGGGGTCAACATCGATTTTGGGCGGGGCGGCCTGTTTACCTTCAGCCTGTCCGAATCCCTCCAGATTACTCACTCGAATGGCGCCGTTCTTCAGGCACCACCCGACCGTGATGATGGCTGAAAGGATGAACAGGGCAAGAAGGTCGCCCTGGAGGAAGAGATAGAAAGGCAAAGAAAACACGTAAAATGCTATATTCCTGCCGAAAATAGGGTCCTTGCCGCCAAAGGGTTGTTGATGAAGGAAGCGGAGAATCACATCCCATTCAGAGGAGCCCGTTGAGGCAAGAACGAGACTGATCACGAGCACAATTGCTCCAAGAAGAAAACCGCCCGATTTTGCGGAGATCCCCAGTGGACCGTAGGAGTCAGCTTCTCTTCCAAGAGCTGATTTGACTGGAAATCGAGGCTTGAAACGAGAGGCAACGTAAAGGTTCACGGCAAGGATAAGGATGAAAAGGAGCCAGTTTGCAAGACCAAAGCCAAATTTGCTCACGAGCACCGTCCAAAAAACCGACGAATAGTTAAGTTTCCCGAACCAGAGCCAGTCGGGATAAATGGAAAACGCCCACCAGAACAGGATCAGGCCGGCGAACACCAAGCCGATTAACCACCCTCTCTTCATAAGCTATTCCCTTCGCAAACAATCCCCAGCGGTGACATCGAAAAGGCGGATCCTTTTATCGCTTCTCACCGCACAGATTTATACTTGTATTCCTTTTGTTTATCGGCTGCAAGATGTTTATCCTCGCAAGCCGAGCCGAAAAGACATGCTTCGCCATCGAGGTCGGCAAAAAGTGGTCCCCTTAACGGGGAAGTGCGGGTCGTTCCGATCAAGATCAGTTCACTCGCGAATGAAAATCAAGGAGATTGCTGTTTTAATTCAGACGCCGACCGTGTATGGTAGGCACTAAGCGTCAAATCCAGGAGGTACAAAACATGAAACCGATAATCAGGGTGGGAATCATCGGGGATTACAATCCGGGTCTCCGGTTCCACAAGGCCACCAACGAAGGCTTGGAGCATGCCGCAAAGGCCTTGTCATTCGCTCTTGATTTTCAATGGCTGCCGACGCAGTCGCTGGAGGGTAAGACCGGGCAGAAAAACCTAGAGCAGTTTGATGCCCTATGGTGCTCCCCCGGAAGCCCTTACAGGAGGATGGACGGAGCGCTCCGGGCGATCCGTTTCGCTCGTGAGAGGAAACTGCCGTTTATCGGAACCTGAGGAGGATTTCAACATGCTCTGTTAGAGTATGCACGCAACGTGTTGGGAATCAAGGATGCCGAGCACGAAGAATCCGCGCCCGGGGCATCGACCCTTTTTATCAGCAGGCTGGCCTGCTCTCTGGTCGGCAAAACTCAGGAGATAGAGTTAGCGTCAGGCTCGATTGCCCATCGCGCTTACGGGGAGCAAAAAGCCACGGAGCAGTTCTTCTGCAACTATGGCCTCAATCCGGTATTCCGAGACAAGATCGACAACGTAAACCTTAACATCACGGGCGTTGATCCTGAGGGAGAAGTGCGGATCGTGGAACTCACTGATCATCCTTTCTTCGTGGCGACACTTTTTTTGCCCCAGGTTGCTTCAAAGCCGGGGAATCCCCACCCGCTGATTCTTGCCTATTTACAGGCCGCAGCAAACTCTCGGACACGGAAAATCAGTTGATGTCAGTCTTGTCCAAAATAAGATTTTCGCCACAGACACGAAGGACACTGATAAGAAAACGATGGCGGCCGAGGAGATCTCTTGCTCGCTGCCTGCGGCCTGGATTAGCCTGGAAACTTGCCTCCCGAGAAATAGGTATTCAATAGGTTGCCTCGGGTGATGGGTAAGAGGAGATATGAAGGGTAATCCTCGTTGTGAAAAACCGTCACCCTCGCAACAGCTGTCCTACGAAGACTTCCAGTGCCGATAAGCTCAAGGGGATTCTTCGGCTCGTCGTCGACGCAACTGATCTTTACCGCCACCCTGGAACCGGCCTTGAACAGGTTGCCCGTAGCCACCAGTTTGATATCGAATTCGTAGATTCTGCCCGGTGTGAGGGGCTCGGACTTTTTATGTGTATAGATGGGCTCCCAGGGTTTGGACTTTTGTGAATCGAGTTCTCTGTGAGAGCCCTTCAGCCAGCCCTTGGTGAGGAGACGTTCGTTTCCTTCACCGTCGACCTCGATAAGCGAAATGATCCAGTGCACATCCACATCGGTGGTGGCCGCGTATAGCTTCAGCATGATGGGCCCCACGATCTCCGTGTTTTCTACCAGCGGCGGTGTCATGTACTTGAGGCTTCCGCGCATCCAGGGAGATTCCTCGAAGGAATCGCTTCCCTCGTAGCTCCAGTGCTCGTGCTCGCTCAGGAGACCGTACTCATGGAGGAAGAAGGGGGTGAACTTTGTCTCCGGAAAAGGCCAATCGTTTCCGGCCTTCCACTCACCGGTACCCATGACGAAGACACGCACCGGCGGCTCTTCCATGATCCCTGTGTCAATCCCTTTGATCCAGTAGTCGAACCATCGGACCGCTTCATGTTGAAGCTGATAGAGGGGACGGTCAAGGTAGACCGGAGGACCTATGATCATCTTCTTGGGGACGTTGAGGTATTCCCAACTCCGAAACGCGGCGGGCAGATGTATGCCGAAACACTCCCAGTCGCCGCCGATGTAAGCTGGAATCTTTATCTTGCTGTAGTCGACGGTGCGATCCTCCCAGTACTTGTCATAGGTCTGGATGAAGGGCTAAGTCCACAATGAATGGATTGACTCCTTCCTCCGGGTTTTTCAGGATGTTCGGTAGCTCGGGGACTGAGCGAATGTCTTCGTCCTCCAGCAATGTGGCAATAGCTTTTCTGTACCCTTCCGCGCCGAGGTCGTTTTTGGAGTAGTTTTCCGGCCTGATGTTTCCATAGATGAGGGAAGTTTGGCTCCAGCCAATGGGCCACTTGCATGCGAATATTCCGCCGCGATAGCAGATGTCCCGATAGAAATCGGTAGACCCCCAGGGACAGAAAATGGTCTTCAGATGGGGCGGATTGAGCTGAGCTACAAACAACTGGATCCAGGCAAAGTAAGAGACCCCGAACATGCCGACGTTGCCATCGCACCACGGTTGTGCTGCGATCCACTCAATGACGTCATAGGCGTCTTTGACTTCTTGCGGCCCTGTAAAGTGCCATTTCCCCTCGGACTTCCCGGTTCCGCGAGCATTACAGACCACGTGCGCATAACCCCGGCGAGCAAAGAAAACGGGATCCCCGCTTTCCAGGGAAGCGTTGGTTCTTTCCTGACCGGGATGGCGCCACTGAGCCGTGGATATAGCCGCAGGCTTGATAGGTCCGGTCTGTCCATGGGAATGATAGTTGTGGAAGCTCAGGACCGCTGGAAACTTGCCTTGGCTGTCAGGCCGCCAGAGGTCACAATTGAGTTTGGTCCCGTCGCTCACAGCAATCCTGACATCCCGTTCGACGATGTACCTATGTTTTCTCTCCGAACACTTCCATTTCGGGCTGAACATTGCCCCTTTGAATTCATCAAAAGCCATTTTTCTCCTCCTTATTTAAACAGCAGAATAGCGTGATCTGATACCACCCTTTCTTCCGTGAGACTCACCCTGCGCTGGTCCACAGCCGTCGGACGATGGCACGCTATGGTGAGGTCTGCTCATCTGCTCTATTGTTCAAATTGGGGCGTTCCGGGCCTTCGGTCGACTCCACCGAGAAACGTTCAATGCGGTCCCGTGCCCCCAAATTCGTTAAGCGGCCGGCACAGAGAAGCACAGGGTGATGTTGATGTTATAAGGGCCTTTTCAGGAAATCTTCTGATGAGGAGCATTTGATGTTAGGTTTCTTCGATCAGCATTGTCAACTGTTTTCTTGAAAGAATTCGGTAGCGTGGATAGGATCACATTGAGGTTCAAAAGCCGGATTGAGGGCTTGAATGGGACAGAAGACCCGCAAGAGTGCATTGCCAACGTTCCTATTTTACATGCTGAAGAATTTATTTGACTTTAGAGACGGCATTTGTTGAAAGCGAGGATGATGGAGGGGATATGGAAAGAAAGTCATGATCCTTTCCGTTGCTTGAAAGAGCTGAAGTGGTACAAGAAAGGAGGCAGTATGAGGCTTAAAGGGAAAGTGGCAATTATTACGGGCGGGGCGCGAGGGATCGGGAAGGCCTGCGGCCTCCGTTTTGCGGAGGAAGGCGCCCGGATCGTGATCGCAGATGTTCTCGACGGAACACCGGCCAAAGATGAAATAGTCAAGCAAGGCGGTGAGGCAATCGCCTTGCACACGGACGTATCGGATCAGGAAAGCACAAAAGAAATGGCGCGGGCCGCTGTAGAGCGTTTTGGGAGCATCGACATCCTGATGAACAACGCAGGGGTCTTTGCGGATCTTTCCAAAAAACCTTTCTTCGAGATATCGAGCGAAGAATGGGACCGGGTGCTCGGAATCAACCTCAAGGGCATGTTTCACTGCTGCAAGGCAGTCTATCCTCAGATGAAGAAACAAGGGAAAGGAAAGATCATCAATGTGGCCTCATCAACCTTTTTCCAGGGGGTGCCGTATTTTCTGCACTATGTTTCATCGAAGGGTGGCGTTATCGCGTTGACCAGGGCCTTGGCCCGCGAAGTGGGCGATTCGGGGATCGGAGTCAACGCCATCGCTCCGGGACTGACGTCCAGTGAGGCAGTCCGAGGAAATCGGATGTACCCCGAAGAGTATCTAAAGGCGGCGGCGGGGAGCCGATGCTTCAAACGGCCTGAAGTCCCCGAAGATCTCACCGGGACTGCGGTCTTTCTTGCTTCGGATGACAGCAACTTCCTTACGGGACAGACCATCAATGTCGATGGAGGCGTGACATTCCACTGAAGCGGGTTGCCAAATTTTTTGTTGACTTCCCCAGGGGGCCTTGTTACTCGTGCATTTGAGGAATGTTCTCAAACGCGCCATGCGAAGAGACGATCCTTCACCCCTGTCCTGTATACTGCACATCGAGAATAGCAGAAAAGAATCGGCTGGGAAGATTCTCAGACCGGGCCATAGACTTTCTCCGCCGATTGCGAAGAAGTTGAAGGTCAAGATCCTAAAAACTCGGGTTTTGAAGGGAATCTTCATTTTAGGTGATCGAGAAAAGAAGGAGGCGCAAAATGTTGCAAAGAAACTACTGGTTTTGTCTTCTGGCTGTTTGTCTGAGCGTTGGGATGACGCTTGCAGCCCTGAGTGGGGCCACGGCAAGCGAGAAAGGCGTGGTGGAACTGAAGTTTGCGAGCCATATTCCCCCTCAATCGGGCACCCATCAGGTTTTTGCTCTGTGGGCCAAAGAGCTTGAAAAGAGGAGTGGGGGGAAAGTCAAGGTGACATTCTATCCTGCTGCGTCTCTGGTCAAGCCTCAGGATACCTATCCTGCAACAGTCAAGGGCATTTGCGACATCGCCTTCCAGGTCCTGGTGAATGACGCCAGCCGGTTTCCGCTCAATTCCATTGTCGATATGCCCTTGATGGGTTGGCCGGACGACAAGGTGGCCACTCGTATCAGGCGAGAACTGTTCATGAAATTTCCGGCCCTCCAGGCGGAATTCAAGGATGTCAAGGTGTTGTGGCAGATCGATACCAACCCTCGATTGATGCACTTCGTGGATAAGGCGGTGAGGGTTCCGGAAGACATGAAGGGTATCAAAATCATCGCTTCAGGAGTGACCGCCAAGGCATTGAAAGACATGGGCGCGAGCCCGATCGTCCTCCTGCCTCCTGATTGGTATACATCCCTGGAAAGGGGGATTGTCAAAGGAGCATGTTCCGGCTGGACGACGATCTATAATCATAAAGTGCATACACTGCTGCCATACCATGTGAGAATGAACCTGGCTTACCTCGGGCAGGGCGCCATCATGAATAAGGATGTCTGGAACAGGCTTTCCCCGGACATCCAGAAAATTATCGATGACCTCGAACCCTGGGTCACGGAAAAGCTGTTGCAGAATGAACAGGCGGAAGCCGCTGAGGCCCAGGAGGTGATGCAGAAGCTTGGTCACACCATGATCACACTCTCCCCAGAGGAGCTTAAGAAGTGGTACGACGGCGCCAGGCCGATTCAGGAGAAATGGATCGAAGAAAATGAAGCTAAGGGCCTGCCGGCCAGGGCAGTGTTCGAGGAGACAAAAAGGCTGATTGCGAAATACAGCAAATAGAGAAATGACAAATATGGAGCGAAGGAGCCCGTTCCGTTCAGTTGAGACAACCATCAGGACCGTGAGTCGCATCGCCAACGGCGTGGGCATGGCCGTCCTGACTTTCATGATGCTTGTCACCGTAGCGGATGTTTTCCTCCGTTACGCCTTCAATAAGCCCATATTGGGTACCGTAGAACTCTGCGAATACTTGATGGTTGCCGTCGTGTACCTCGCATTGCCGCTCTGTGCCGTCAGAGGGGGCAACGCGAGGGTAGAGATTTTGACCGTCCGCTTCCCGCCTAAGCTGTTGGCTGTCGTGGACAGCATCACCTGCTTTCTCAGTCTGGGAATCCTTTCTCTCATGACGTGGCAGGCCTTTCTTGAGTTCAATGAGATGGTGGAAGCCAACCGAGTGTCGGACATGCTGGGCGTGCCGGCCTATCCGTTTTACCTGATACTGGCTATCGGTTCTCTGATCTTGTGGACGGTCCTTCTGATCACTTTGATTCAAACGATATATCAGGCCGTAAAAGGATGAATCCAAGTCTTGCAGGTCTTCTCGGTTTGTTGCTCCTTCTTATCCTGCTTTCTCTCAGGATGTGGATCGGCTTCGCCCTTGCGCTGGTCGGCTTTCTGGGCTTTGCATACATCGGAGGGCTCAAGGCGGCACTCGGGGTCTTGGCTACCGTTCCTTACAGCACCGTGTCCAGCTACAATCTGACCGTGATACCCCTTTTCCTCCTTATGGGCACGGTGACTTCCATCGGAGGAATAAGCGCGGATCTTTATGACACGGGATACAAGTGGATGGGACACCTGAGAGGAGGACTGGCCATAGCGACCATCGCAGCATGCACCGGCTTCGCCGCTATCTGCGGTTCAAGCATGGCTACCTCGGGAACCATGGGACGTGTGGCGCTTCCAGAAATGAAAAAATACAACTACAACCTGGAATTGGCTTCAGGATGTGTGGCATCCGGAGCGACTTCAGATTCTCATCCCGCCGAGCCTCGGATTCATTCTGTATGCCATTCTTACGGAAGAGTCCGTTCCAATACTCTGTATGGCCAGCATCATCCCGGAGAATCTCTTGGCCGGCCTGTTCATTGTCACCATTGCTGTCATCACGAAGTACAAGCCACAGTTTGGTCCGCGAGGTCCAAAGACCACTTTCAGGGAGAAAATCTCATCGCTCAGACGAACCTGGGCAATGCTCTGTCTCTTCGTGCTGGTTATGGGAGGCATCTATACCGGGATATTTACTCCGAATGAAGCAGGGGCCATCGGAGCCTTTGGAGCTATCGTTATCACGTCCATAGCCGGGCGTCTTTCCTGGAAGTTATTCGTGAAGGCGCTGGTCGATACCGGGCAGATTACGGCCATGATCCTTCTCCTGATCATCGGTGCAATGATCTTCATGAATTTTATGGCCATAAGCAAACTCCCGTTCGCGCTGGCCAATGTTATCCCAGGGGTCGCCTTGTCAAAGTATGTCATTTTCTCTGCGATTGTGGTCGTCTACATTATACTCGGGATGTTCCTGGATGTCATGGCGGCGCAAATTCTCACGTTGCCGATCATTTTCCCTTCAGTCGTAGCAATGGGTTTTGACCCCATATGGTTCGGGGTCGTCATCGTCATCACCCAGGAAATGGGAATGATCACCCCGCCCTTCGGCATGAACGTGTTCATTCTCGGAGGAGTGAGTGATGTCGCGATATCCAGGATTTTCAGGGGAGTCGTTCCTTTCGTTTTCGCGATGATCGTCTGTTTGATCATCATTACGATTTTTCCGCAGATAGCGCTCTTCATACCGAGCTTGATGAAGTAGGGCTGCTTGCGGGTGCTTTGACGATTTGTTATACTATAGATTCTCAACCTGCAACTTCTTCGTCAAGAACAAAGAGTGATGAATCTTAATTGAGGAGGAGAACAATGTTCAACCCCGTTACCTTTAACGAGGAAGTTTGCAACGGGTGCAATCTTTGCGTTGACATTTGCCCCGGTGATGTATTCGAACGAAATTCCGTAAAAGGCAAACCCCCTGTCGTAAAGTATCCTGAAGAATGCTGCTATGACGGCGCCTGCTGGCTGCGGTGCCCTCATCGGGATCAAGGCGCCATCAAAGTGATACCGCCGCTTCCCATGAGGGTGTCCATTCTCAGGGGATAGCTAAAGCTTCTGAAACTTTGTCGTAGTCGGAGAAAAATCTATGCGTACAGTAATGGGGTTATTTCCTTGGAATCTGATGTTCTGATCATCGGTGGCGGCTTAGCAGGGTGTATGGCTGCCATCAAAGCAAGCGAACTTGACGTAAGTGTCACGCTTGTGGAAAAAGCGAATACCCTGGCAAGCGGTTGTGCAGGGACAGGTGTGGATCACATGTGGGGTTACATTCCGCCCGTGCATGAAAAGATGGGCTACTCCATCGACGATTTGCTTGAAAGCCATACAAAGGCTATTGCCCACGGCTTCATCGATCCAGAGTTGCTTCGCCTGATCGCGCAAGAAAGCTACAGCCGTATGCTGGACCTTGAGAGTTTCGGCCTTAATTTCAGGTACGAAGACAGCAAATGGCCGGGTAAATTCAGGGTCGTCAGCCAGTTTCACAGTGTGCCCACCACCTTCAACTTTGACGGGAGAGATGTGAAGATTCATCTGACGAGAGAGGCGAAGAAGAGGGGGGTGCAGATCGTGAATCGGGTCACAGTCATGGATCTGCTTGCCTCTCCTGAAGGTCATGTTTGCGGCGCACTGGGAGTGGGCACAAGAGACGGCAAGGTTTACTCTTTTAAGGCCAAGGCTGTCGTGTCATCTACGGGCAGAGTCAACCGCCTGAGCAGAAGCCTCACAGGCGTCTGGGGCAACCTGAGGGTCCCTGCCTATGAGACCGGGGACGGACGTTCCATGGCGCTTCGTGCGGGACTACCCGTCATCAACATGGAGTTCCTGTCGCCTTCCGCTTTTGCCATCGGCAACTTTGAACTCAATCTGGGCGCGCCCAGAAACACGACGCAACCTGCGGGTTCCGTTGTAGATGGTGACGGGAAAGTCATTGTGCCCAGAACCAGTTTTTACGATTGGGAAGGTCTGGGCGGAAAGAAGGTGGATACTTCCCGGGCATTACACGAACAGTTGACCGCCCGCCCGCCGGAGCGTCCGGATTATTTCGCCATGCATAATCAGGGCAAAGGGCCTTTCTACCTGGATTTAACCGGGGGCACCAGAGAAGAACTAGAGTATATAGAATGGTCTATCAGTCATGAGGGCAAAGGGGCCTACTTCCTGGACTACTTAAAAAGCCAGGAAGGCTTCGACTTCAAGAGCGATAAACTGGAGTGGTTGCCCAACAGCCGGGAAATGGCTGGTACGGCTTCTTCCGGCTTGGTGGTAAACAGAGACCTGGAAACCGAAATGAAGGGTCTGTTTGCCGCAGGAGACGAGGTGGGTGGATTGCCGTGGGTTTGTGCTCCAGGAGCATTCACCATGGGCTGGCACGCAGGGGAGATGGCCGCCAAAGAGGCTAGGAATCAAAAAGCTTTTTTCGCAGTGAAGGGAGATAAGCTGAGCGCTTTAACTGAATCCTGCCATCGGCTCTCCGAGAATAAGAACGGGCTTCACTGGCGTGAGGTTGAAATCGCCGTGCAGAACATCGTTGACCACTACGCGGGAAATGTGCGAACCGAAAAGATGTTGTTAAGAGGGTTGGATAGGCTGAATGATATCAAGAGCAATGTCTTATTCAGGGCTGAGACGCCTCAGCGAGATGGGGCGATGCTTCGAAGTGATGTCTATCCTGGATAATGCTGAAATGGTCTTGAGGGCCTCGGTGGAAAGGAAGGAGAGCAGGAAGATTCCCTTCGGTTTCTACCGTGCAGATTTTCCGGAAAAGAATGACAAGGATTTTTTCGCTTTCCTGGCACAGCGCGTGAAGGATAACCACGTTGATTTCTCCAAAATCAAGATCGGATGATGTATCCGACAGCAGCGGATTGAATCTCCTCAGAGGGTTCGTCAGGAGGGTTTAACTTGAAGATCATAAGTATCATCGGAAGTCCCCATGGGCTTAAGGGCAATACGGCGCGGTTGCTCTCCCATGTCTTGGAAGGGAGCAAAGCAGAGGGAGCAGAGACTGAAACAATCGTTCTTTCCGGGGCCACCGTGCTTCCGTGCCTGGGGTGTGATACCTGTCACCGGAAAGGGGTGTGCCCGCAGAAGGACGAATTCGAGTCCATCAAGAAGAAAATCTTCGAATCAGACGGGATAGTGCTCGCCAGTCCGAACTATATCTCCAGCGTGAGTGCGCAGATCAAGGCCTTTATGGACCGATGCTGCGGCGTGATTCACCGTATGGCCTTTGAAGGGAAATACGGGGCATCCGTCGTTACCTCCGGAGGCGGGGATGAGGAACCCATCACCCAGTACATGAACCATTTCCTCATCACTACCGGCGTGATCCCTGTGGGCTCGGTGTGGGCTACCATGGGCGAAATAGTCGGCGATTATTTTCCTGAAGAGATTCTGAGAGCGGCCCATGAACTGGGGAAGCATCTGGTGAGGGCTTGGGAGGAAAAGGCGGTGATCCCGGAGGCGGAAGAGGTTAAGAAGTCATTTGAAGAGAGGATGAGGCGCCTGATGGTTTTCCGCAAGCAAGATTGGCTCTATGAGTACGAATTCTGGAAAGCACATCGGGGATTGAAATAGGACCGCTCTGGAGAGAAACGACAGGGATCTTGCTTGCGGCGTCAAAAGCCGAATGATTGAATTTTCCGTACGGTCCGTGATCCGCGCTGGATACTTTTCTACGTCACCTTTTGAACCTCGCAGGGGAACAGTCTGTTCGGGGTCCCCCCTGATATGGGGTCGAAGTACGCGTCGTTCGTCAGAACGTTAATGTTAGCTTTTCCGTCGGTAGGATTCCCCCATCCGAAGTCTATCCAGACGAACCCCGGCTTCGTGTCCTCAGTGAGCTTCGCTCTCAGCACGATCTTCCCCTGGGGCGATACGACTTCTACCGGATCGCCGTCAGTGATCTTCCTGTTAGAGGCATCCAGCGGGTGAACCCAGATGAGAGGTTCCGGGTAGGCTTTGGACAGGGCTTCAAGGTTCTTCAACTTGGTGTGGACGAATGAAGACGGACGCCGGCTGGTCCCAAGCAGAGGGAACCCTTTCTCCGACATAACCCGCTGTACCAAAGGTTCACCCGCAGGCTCGGTGTATGCCGGGATCGGGCTGTAGCCGGCCGCCTCAAACCTCCGGGAATAGAATTCGACTTTTCCGGAAGGGGTCTTGAACCCCCCGCCCACATACTTCCGGTATTGAAGGGGTGGCGTCGCATACACGATCTGTTCCTCGATCAAGACGTTCAAACGTGACGCCGCTCGGCTTGATCATGAATCGGATCCAACTCACCGCGTCGTGAAAAGGATAACCATCGCTAAACCCCATCCTTTCCGCCAGTTCGTGCTCCACTTCGAATACGCATCTTGCTTCGCCCACGGGCGCCGTGATCGGCCGGGCAAGGGCCAGGAAGCCTCCCTCCACACTGGAGTAGGCCCTGTACCCAAAGGTTTCAAAGTCGGACGCGATGGGCAAGACCAGGTCGGCCATTTCAGAGGTGGCTGTGGGAAAAACCTCATTCACCATGAGGAAATCCAACTTCTCCAGGGCCTGCCTGGTGCGGATCTCGTTGGCTTGAACAAGAACCGGGTTGCAGTGATGAACGATCATGGCTCGTGGGCGGGTGTTTTCGTTTCCCAAAAGTGCCTCTTTCACAGCCGGGAACGGAACCTCGCCGAACACCGAGAATCTTTCGTGCCACACTCTCTTCTCTCTGGGCACAGCCTTTGTGGGGAGGGAGGACTGGGGCGCAAAGGGCATGAATGCGTTCCCGCCGGGTATGTCCAGATTACCCGTGAGGGCGATCAAGATTGCGATGGTCCGCACGGCATCTACGCCGTTCGTGTACATATCCAGGCCGTTGCCCTCGTAAATGACAGCCGGTTTTGTAGTCGCATAGACCCTGGCTAATTCCTCTATTGTCTTGTCCGGGATTCCGGTGCGGTCTTCGGCCCATTTAGGGCTGCATGCTCTGACGTGTTCCTTTAGTTCCTCGAATCCGCCGGCATAACTCTCCACGAACGCCTTGTCATAAAGTTGTTCTGCGATGATCACATGGATCATGGCAAGGCCAAGCGCCACATCACTGCCCGGTTTGAGCCGTACCCATTCATCCGTTTGCTGCACCGTTGCCGTTCGAAAGGGGTCGATGGAGATGATTCTCGCCCCTCGTTTTTTCAGACGGGGAAGGATTTGTGTCATGCCGTTGTAGGAGGCATAGGCTCCGAAACGCTCGGAGACAAGGGGGTTTACACCCCAAAAAAGGACCAGCTCCGTGTGATCATAATCCGGTTCAGCTCTGATACTGCCCGTTACAGCGCGGAACGCCGTCATCCTGGGTACCATGCAAAGGTTCGCGGCCCCGGTCATGTTGGGCGAGCCGAATTCACCCATGAACTGAAGAAAGCCGTCCCTGGCCTGATAGGAAACCGGGGCGCCCGCGCATCGCACGAGGCTCAGGGGCCCGAACTTGCTTCGAATCTCTCCCAGTTTATCCGCTGCGAACTTGAGAGCGTTGTCCCAAGAGATTCTCTTGAAGCCTGTCGACGTCTTCTGCATCGGGTATTTCAGCCTATCCTCCGAACGAATAAACTCCGGGACAGCCGCCCCTTTCACACAAATACGGCCTCTGTTTGTGGGGTGATCGGGATCTCCTCGCACAGAGAGAGCGCCGTCGTCATCCCGATGAATCACCAGACCGCAATTGGTGTGGCAGAATTGGCAAATGGTACGGGTAGCCGTTGCCTTCATAAGAGTGGCCTCCTTCTAAATTCCACGAATAACGCCGGGGTTCCGACAGTCCGCTCTGCCGCCCATTTCGGTCGGCGCAAATTACACTTATAAAGTGAATATAAGGCCTGGATACAGATTAATTCCCACCGCCAGATCAAATACTCCATAGACAAAAGCAACCGTCAAAATGGCAAAGGTGACGGCTGTGGCCCATCCTATGCGATGCGACTTCATGTAAGCAAGAATAAACAGGGGTATAGCTATGATAAAACCAATCAAATAGATAGCCACGAAAAAACCTATCACCCACGCCCAGGCAGTCAAATATGCGCGCCCGGTTTGTTTGACCTCTCCTCCTGCCCTTAATCCTGTTCCAGCCGCAGCTTGCCTTTTTGCCGGGAAAATTTCCTGTTTCAGCGCCACCGCTGCCAAAATGAAAACAATACTACCGACCAGGATGGGAAGCAGCTTGGACTTAAAGTAATCCATTCTCAGTGAAGATCCAACAATGACCAGCATGATTGCCATGATCACCATAAGGAAATAAGAGTTGCCTTTCATCTTCATGCCTTTTTAGCTCCTTGTCTGCTGCGCGATGAACTCCTCATGCACCCAAAGCAGAGAACGGCGATGCTAATAACGATAAAGCTAATGCTTATGGGTCGCAGGAAAAAAAACGGCCCGGCGGCTGCAAGGGATATGAAAAGATATTTTTCAAACACAAACCCTAAAATATATCCCAAAAAGAGGGCCGGTCGGTTGTAGCCAAACTCCCTCATGGCCAATCCAAGTATACCGCAAATGAGAGCAACAAGGACATCGCCAAAAATTTCACGATAGGCAAAAACACCGACGAGTGCAATAACCAGGACCAGCGGAGCCAAAATACGGCTCGGGACATGGGCGATTTTGCTCAAGGTTGAGGAACTGAGAAAACATAGCCCTGCCGCCAGCAGATTGGCGATAATGATAACGAACATCAGGGTGAGTGATAGATCCAGGTGTGCCGTCATCATTTCAGGACCGGGTATAAGACCCAGCATCAGAAATGCTCCCATAAGCAAAGCCGCAGTAGCTCCTCCGGGTATGCCCAGAGCCAGAAGGGTCAGCAAAGAGCCTGCGACACTGGCGTTATTGGCGCTTTCGGGTGCGATAACCCCTTCTACGGCCCCTTTGCCGAATTTGTCCGGGTGTTTCGAGGTTGCCTGAGCTTGGCCATAGGCGATAAAGGTGGCGGATATGGCGCCAATTCCGGGGACGAGGCCGATGAAATAGCCTATGAGGCTTGAGCGCAGCCACAGCCACCACCAGCGAAACACATCGCTCGCGCCGAGCCATACCCCGCGCATTTTCCCGACAACCGCCGATGTTTCGGCTATCGTGCCGCCCTTGACAGTGAGGCTTATTGCTTCGGGTATCGCAAAAAGACCCATGGCAAGAGGAACAAGGCCGATGCCGTCATAAAGATATTCGATACCAAAGGTAAAGCGCGGCACCCCGGTTGACGGCTGAAACCCGATGAAGCTGATCAACAGGCCGAATCCTCCGCTGATCAGTCCCTTTGTCATGGAGCCCGCACCCAAAACACCGATGAAAACGATTCCCAACAATACCACGGAAACAAGATCAGGGGACTGAATCGCCATAATCATAGGCAATATTATGGGAATCATGGCCAGGGCAAAGAGCACCGATGCAATACCCCCCATCGCAGAACTGGTCAATGCCGCCCCTAATGCCCGGCCAGCTTCCCCCTTCTGTGTCATGGGATACCCATCGATGAGGGTTGCCGCATTCGTCTCCTGCCCAGGAATGTTTATTAAAATGGCAGTTATCGAGCCGCCAGTTATACTGGCCGCAGTTGTAGCCACCATAAACGGAAGAGCCTGCTCCGGGCTCATCTTGAAGATAAAGGACAGAAAGACAGCCAAAGCAACCAGGCTGCCAATGCCGGGGATGATACCCACAATCAGGCCTATGACGGTTCCGGCAATCAGGAACAGCCAGAGTCCCAAATTGGTGAAGTCAAGTAAGGCTTGACTTAATGCATGTATGACCACCAGTCACTACCACCCTTTCTTGCCCAAAATGAACACGCCTGACGGAGATTCTTCTTAACATCGATCTCTGCAAAAAATATCCATCAGGCGCAGTCTGTCCGTCATTGCAAATACTTGTCGGCCAACTTCCTAAACGCTTCTACATCTCCTTCAGGAGTGCTCATTACATTTTTAACGAGGGCTTGAACCTCTTGACCGGATAAGGGGTCTTCCCATACCGGCCAGTGAGTCATCGCCTGGGCCTGAAAGTCTTTGGTGTTTACTATCTTGTTAAAGGCATCACGCATGAACTGGACTTTGTCCTGCGGCACGCCCGGGGGCATCAGGAATGGCCTTCCTTCCGCCATGGATTCAAAAATATTAAAGTACACCTTCATTTTGGGGGAGAGTTGTGCCAGTTCCGAGACGGTGGGCACATCAGGAAACCACTTAGTCCTCTTCGAATCCAAAACAACCAATGGTTTCTTGACATATCCAGCCTTAATGTCTTCGACCGTGCTCGCCGCCGCAAGTACATAACCATCCGTTTCTCCTCTGGCAACAGACAAGGCCACTTCTTTGGTTCCTGAGTAACCTGCGACGATACGAGGGTCCACAAATTTAAAAAGATCAGCAATCAGTGCGGCGCCCAGTACCGGCTGCCCGATCCTCTCGATGCCTGCAAATTTGAATCCCTTCACTCCCTTGATCTCTTCCATCGACTTATAAGGCAGTTTTGAGGATATGGTGAATATGTAGGGATCCTTCGTGATGGCGCCGAGATAGATAAATTTGTCGGGATCAAACCTGACCCCCGGATCTTTCCAGAGCGGCGGGGCAATCAGAGATCCTGCCAAAACCGAGATCCCGATAGTGAGGCCGTCCGGGTTTGCAGCATAAATGTAATTTGTTCCTCTTATCCCGGCGGCTCCGGTGACATTCTTGACTACCATGGTACCGTCGGGAACGATCTGCGGCCAACAACTGGCAAAGAGCCGCGCAAGGAAATCAACCCCGCCGCCTGCTCCATAAGGAACGACGACGGTTACCGTCTGTTTAGCGTAAAAATCAGAAGCTGTGGCGGCTTCAGCCGTTTTCGAGGCTAGAGTTCCAGCCACGATACACAAGCACAGAATCAGAATACCTAAGCCAGTGGAACGCTTTTGCATGATGAATCCTCCCTTCATAAGGCACAAGGTCCTGATGGTGAAACCTAAATAAGTATGGTCCCATTTTCGATGATGGTTTTACCGTCAACAACAAGCGTTGGCTTGCCCATGATCGCGTCGTAGTGAATGTTACTGACGATTTTTCCACCTACGTCCGCGTTCATACCAAACCCTACGTGAAAACTACCCAGCACGAAACGGTCCTGCCGCATGCTGCCCATAAATTTCGCCTTGGGGTTGCAGCCCACGGACAGTTCGCAAATGGTCTTGCCCTCTTTATCTCCGTAAGAATCAACCCACCAGCGAAATTCATCCGCTTCGGATCCGCCACGAATCTCGTCTATCTTTCCTCCTCGAAGATGCAGTTCGATGGGGTGAATCAGTTTGCCATGGGGATAGTGGATGGCTTTATCGATGATAAGTACCCCGTCGCCCGAGTTCTCAGCCGGCGTGCATGCGGACTCTCCTCCGGGAAATTGGGCTGAAGGCGACTTGAAGAGCTGAGCCCCTGCGCTTTCAAAGCTGTAATGCCCCTCTATGCTGATATCGAGATTCGTGCCCGCAGCCGTTGTGAGCTTTACACTGTTGCCGTTATCCCAAATCGGTCTGATCTTCCCGATCCACTGGTTAATTTCTTCATCCTCGGCGAGTGCCGCGCCTTCAGTGAACATTTGAACCTCTACACCCTCAGAGATAATTCGCTTTTTGCCCGACCTGCTCAATTCGCGTCCGAAAAGGCTGTGTATCAACCCCTGCCTTGTAGTGAAGTGGATGATATCGGCAGCCTGGGCCATTTTTTGGACCGGATCAGGGGGGTTTTCATAGTCTCGTTTCGTAGGAACCATCAGGGCAATCATAGGTTCCACACCCACGGCCTGTGCTGCCATGGCGAAAGTCTCCCAAATAACTGGGTCTGTCGTCGTATCGGCGATAATGACGACTTTCTCCCCCGGCTTCCCCACTTTTCTATAGGGTTTTAAAGCGTTTTTTATCATAGCAATCGGTCTTGGGTCCATTCGTGACTCCTCCTTTAAATAGGTCAAAATTGGAAATAAAAGCGCTTCACCTTCGAATTTCGCGTCTTGTCACTCTCCTGGTTTCAATACCGAACGCTTTGCAGCTACCAGGCTTCATGCAGAATGGCGAGGATCTCTTCGGCGTCAGCAATCGGCCGGGGGTTTGCCTTTATGGACCAGTCCGTCATCGTGCGTTGCGCGATGAGAGAAAGAGAGTCTTTAGACACCCCGATTTGACTGAGCCGGCCCGGCAGCCCCAGATCCGCGACAAGGGAGCGAATTTTATTCGCCATAGCCCGACCCACGTCTTTCCCCGACAACGCATCCGTATTCACACCGAGCGCCTGAGCCGCCATGCGAAATCCTTCTTCGCATGCTGAGGCATTATATTCAATCGATAGCGGAAGGATAACACATGAACTCAGACCGTGTGGAACTCCGCATACGCTCCCGACCTGCCTCCCCAGCGCATGGCTCAGGCCCATGTGCATGCCTGGGATTACGCCGCTGCCGAATTTGGACAGCCAGCCTCCTATCTGCAATTGACTGCGGGCTGAGAGATCATCCGGATACCCGAACGCACGAAGTAATTCTGCCCCGAGAATCCCGATCGCAAGGGCGGCTGTCGCGTCCAGTATAGGATGGCGCTCCAGAGTCGAAAGTCTTCCTATAGCATGTTCAAGGGACTTAATCCCTGTTGATAGAAAGAGGGCCGGTGGTGTACACAATGTGAGTTGAGGATCAAGAATAACCGTGCGGCATCGCAGGAACTCGTGCGAGAAGACCTGTTTGGTCCGGGTTGACTCATCCGTGATTCCCATGCCGAATGAATATTCTGCGCCTACAAGTGTGGTGGGAAGACAGATTTGCGGTATGCCGCATTCCGAAATGCTCTGGGCGTCTTCGGCCTGCAATCTTGTCCGAGCCTTATCAAAGTCTCCTTCGCCGAAGATGCCCATGCAAATGGCTAATCTCACCGCTTTTGCAGTATCTGTCGTACTACCGCCGCCCAGGTTAACCAGACAATTGGCTTTCAGAGATCGGGCCATGGCAGTCGCCTTGAGCACTAAGTTTCGAGGGGTATGCGTCTGTGTCTCGGCGAAGACGCCAACCAGGCTCGAACCCAGGAGACGAGCGATTTTGCCGGCTAGGTTCGTGTTGGAGTAGACGGTCTTGCTTGTTATCAGCAGCACCTTTCCTCCGCACGCACTCGATTCTTTGGGTAGACTTTCCAGCGAACCCTCGCCGAAAATCACTTTCGTGCGATCCTTGCCCTCATCGTAAAAGCCGTGATAATTCATGGTGGTCTGCGTGCCTCTCTCACCCTTGGCCAGCCTGCTGTAGACTCGTTCACGCAGGCGGCGGTCCTAGACCTAGACACTCTAGCCATTCTTCTTTTCAATTTTTGTGTGAATCTTATGGACCTCCAAAATATGGGTTTTCATATTTTCATAGGCCGACTCAGCGTCTTTCTCTGTTATGGACTCGATAATTTTATTATGATGGCCGATAATCTTTTTTTTAGCTCTTTCATCCAGCTTGTTGTTCCTCATCCTATAAGCATGGATATCCATGAGCGCCGTCATAAGGAGAGCACACAGCCTGTTCTTTGATGCTTCAGCAATGACTTTGTGGATTGCCGGATTGTTTTCAATGGCGGGATCCCCCGACTTGTACCCTTCCTGAAGCGCTCTGTTGGCTTCTTCGATGCGTTCGATGTCGCGGGGGGTCGCGTTACGCGCTGCTTCAGCGGCGATCGGGGGTTCGAGCATCAGGCGAACTTGCCTGATCTCCTCAAGACTGATTTGCTCGAGATGAAGCATGTCCTTTAGCGAGTCTACAACCGGCATGGCGCCGGTTTTCTTTACAAAGGCTCCCCCGTGAACTCCCTTTCTGATCTCCACGAGACCTGATTTTTCGAGGAGACGGAAAGCTTCGCGAACGCTTGATCGGCTGCTCTTGAACTCTTCGGATAGTTGTCTTTCGGGCGGAAGCTTGTCGCCGATCTTAAAGCGATTGTTGAAAATGGCCTTCTTGATCTCAGCTTCTATTAAATGTGACACTTTTCTTTGGGCAATGTGACTAAACATATGCTTTTCTTGAAATTGCAGCCCTTGAATCCGGCCTCCGGGACAGACACGGCCGAAAAAGATAAATCAATGAATCTGACAATCATTGTAATTATTAGCCCATTACTCTTTTGCCTTAGTCGTGTCAAGCAAAAACGGCGCTGATATGGAAGAAAAGGAATTTACAGGAACGGTTGAGCTCAACCAGAGAGCCATCGTGCAGATGGATATCGGGACTATGTAGTCAACCCGCAAGCGCTATGAGAAAGGTCTCTTGCGTTGCGAAGCGTCTCCCTTTACGTCATGATTCCGGTGGACTTGGAACTGTCCAACGTCCTGGAGCCTTTCGCTCTGAGTTTGGGCTTCATCACTTCTTTGAGAAATAGAAGGGCGTCGGCCGCATCCTCATCCATCAATATGGCTTCGACACGCATCACTTCCTGATCATTCAATTCGATAATGGTTTTGTTCATGCGGTTTCTCCCAAGTGCAATTGTCTCCGGCTCACTTACTGACCAACCGTCAGCTGATTGATCGACGTGTCTTAGGAAGACGAAGGTATGTCCGAACCGTTGAGAGGAGATCTGTCTTAGCAGGCAGAATGTTGAGCCCGACTCCGCAGCCGAAGATTAGAAGAGATCCCACCAACAGGCGCCAATCCAAAGGTTCTCCCAGGTAAAGAACACCGAAGCATGCAACAAGGGGCACTTCGGCAGTCATCATGACACTGACTTTCGGCGCCGGGATATGAATCAAAGCCTGGTTGATGGACAGTTGGGCGCCGACTGAAAAGACGGCCACCGCGACCAACTCCAGCCAGGCCTGAGAGCCTGCCGGCCAAATCGGACCTTCCTGAAACAGCAAAGGACCGAGACCGGCCAGGGTTCCTGCAAGACAAAGATAATAAAACAAGGTGTAGATGTTGTTCTCTTTGCCCAGTCTGCGAACCAAAAGAAGGGTAACCGCACACAGTACCGCAGCGGCCAGGATGAAGAGATGTCCCAAGTCCAAATCCCGGCCGGCAGACTTCGTGGGCCAAAGAATCAGGGTGGTGCCGGCAAAAGCACCGATGATAAAAGGCCAGGCTTTCTTGCTCGTCGGCTCTCCGGTAAGACAAGGGGACAGGAGAGCTGTGAAGGCCGGATAAAGGTAAAAGAGGACCATTGCAACGGACAGTGGGATTCTCTGGAAGGAGGCCACCTGAAGCAGGAAGGCCGTAGCGCCGCATAATCCGCGCATAATCAGAAGGGGGCGCTGCCTGCCCCAGAGGCTCAAGCCCAGAAGGCGAATGACAGGCGGGACAAGCATAAGGCCGAGGACAAAGCGGCCCACGCCAATCTGCCAGACGCTGAGATGCGTCCCTGCTAGTTTAGCCGAACTGCTTAAAGCGCTGTAGAAGAGAGGTGCTAAACCAAGCCACAAAAGTCCGCCCGCGGCTGACCGCATTTTTGTGATGATCTCCTTCCGAGCCAGCGGAATTCCCGAAGATAATGTAAAATTTGAAAGCCGGAGATTCTTTGCTTAACAGATTTGGGCGGAGTTGGCAAGCTTGGGGGGCAGCACCTGAGAAAGATCTGCTTTTTGCGATTGCGGGTTAGCGTCCGCCATCGTATCATGTTTCATAGGTTGCCTGGATATTCGATGGCCGGAGTGGAGGCGAGGAGAGACAGGATGATCCGACGATGTGAGGATGGAGACTTTGCAGCCATTTATTCTATCATCAATAAGGCTGCCGAGAAGTATCAAGGAGTGATCTCCGAAGACTGCTGGAAAGAGCCTTATATGTCGGAGGAAGAACTCGGACAAGAGATCAGGGAGGGAATCGAGTTCTGGGGATACCGACGCGGTGACCGGTTGATAGGTGTCATGGGTTTTCAGCAAGTCAAAGATGTTGCCCTGATCAGGCATGCCTACGTTTTGCCCTCTGAACAGGGCAGGGGCATCGGAAGCGAGCTTTTGTCCTTTCTGTGCAAAGAGACTGCAAGGCCGATCCTCATCGGCACATGGGCGGATGCTGTCTGGGCTGTTCGCTTCTATGAAAAGCGCGGATTCATCGTGATCCCCGATCAGGAAAAGAACCGGCTGCTCAGGAAATACTGGTCCGTTCCCGGACGCCAGGTAGAAACCTCCGTTGTTCTGGCAAACGAAGCGTGGCTTGAGAGGCAAACGGAAAGGAGAGCCGAGAGCACGAGTGGGGTTGTCCCGACGGGAACCACAACGTTTTACACCATGATCGGAACGCCGGTCATCCAGGTAAAATCCCCCCTTCTTTACAATCGCTATTTTGGCGAACACGAAATAGATGCCGTCATGATCGCCATGGACGTGCCCGTGGACCGGGTAAAGGATCATTTCATGTTGATGCGGACTATTTCCAACTTTGGGGGGTGTATCGTGACGGTACCCCACAAGCAATCGGCGGTGGAATTTATGGACGAAATATCCGGGAGGGTCAAAGACCTTCTTGCGGTCAACGTCGTCAGGGCTCAAAACGGACGTCTTATCGGGGACATGGTGGACGGCCTTGGTTTTATGGTGGCGATCAGGAACCACGGGCTGTCTGTCCATGGCAAACGCGTCGCGGTGATCGGCGGGGGCTGTGCCGGAGCGGCCATTGCCGAGGCGATAGCCCGGTCCGGAGCCGATGAAATCGTGATCAAAGAAATACGGACGGAGCGCCATGGATTCTTGGAGCGTTTGCTCAAAAAGGGAAATCCGGCTGTCAGAATTTCCTTTGAGCTCACCGAGCTGGAGGGCTTCGACCTCGTGGTGAACGCCACACCGGTGGGGATGAATGACGATCCACATGTGCCGTTTCCCACGGAGTCGCTGTCCCCGCCAACATTGGTGGCCGATGTGGTCACCAACCCCAAAGTCACGCCATGGTTGGCGGCAGCTCTCGAAAAGGGCTGCGCAGTCCAGTACGGGGCGGAAATGGCCTACGGGCAATTCGGATTGATGGGCCGTCACCTGGGACTCGACATCCCCGATCCGGAGGATTTCTCAGAGTTCATCTCAGGATCAGGATGGAAGAGCCCGCGGATTTGACCAACTTCTCGACTTTGCTTCGCGGAAAGATCCTGCTCAGGACGGATTTCTCCCCCATCCACAAGGCGATAAGACCCCGACGAGCTTCCTGGCTGATGAAAGTTTCAAGAGAGTAGCCGTCTACCAGTTTAATCCAGGGCTTAATCTGCCGAGCTGCGTAATACTTGAGGATCCAATCCATCTTTCTCTCAACTTCGGCTTTAAGGCTCTCCTTGTCCGTGAGCCCGACAATGTCCAAAGTCGCCTGGTGCAGGGTCACCATCTGGCTGATCAATTCGAGAGAGGCCTGGCTCACTTGAGCATGATCCAAGCAGCAAACCACCTGGTTGATCTTCTCCTTGCCCTTTACCACCATGACAGAACAGGAAGCTTCATTAGCGACTTTCTGGGGAAGGTTTCCGGCCTTCTCCCACGCGCAGTTATTTCCTTTGTCACAGGCGATGACGATGAGGTCGCTCTCCTTCTCGATGGATTCCGACAGGATTTCCTTCAAGGGGTTTCCGGTTCTCACGCGCACCCTCAGGTCCTTCTTCCCGGCCCGGCACACGCGGAGTTCCTCCCATATGCCCTTCTTCATCTCAATGACTTCATAATCGAACTCCTGTCCCGTGTAAGGCGAATCGCCTGCCTCGAAATACCCGAGAAAGTCCTCCCGGTAACGGCGAAGCGTCTCCATGAGCGGGTGGTGTTTCATGTCCTTTCCCATGGGACTCGCGGCGGATTTCTCTCCCTTCTGCAGCCTCTTGGCGTCCACACCGAGCAGGGTGACGTTGGCCCACGTATTCTTGGCGAGCGCCGCCGCTTCAGCGATGGCAAGGGCGCTGTATGGGTTTCGGTCCACTGCGACAAGGATTCTCATTCCATCCTCCTTTATCTGTTTGCACCCTGCCGGATAAGCAGCAGGATGGGAGACGGCGTATGGCTCAACAACTCCGCCATCGGATTCTTCCGGCCTCGATCATGGTGGATGGAAGTCATGACAAGACCGTAATCCCGCATGAGATCCCCCAGCTTCTCGGGCGCCTCCTCTCTGACCTCGGTTTTTCCCAGCCTACGACCTTGCCGGGAAAACATTTCCTCTGCGGCGCGAATGATCGTATCAGGCTTCTCATCCTGGCGGGTACCTTGCCTGGCGGAAGGCCGAAACCTGCAATAGAGCAGGTCGGCATCAACGTCTGTCGCACCGAACAGCTTTAGGAAAGTTCCGATCAGGGGCTGGATTTCGGTCCCTTCTTCCAGAAGAAGGCTCACCTTCTGAAGATGAACGAGGTTGTTGACTACCATGATGGGACAGGGGGCATAGCGGAAGAGACGGGAGTGGACCTTTTCGTGAAACCCGGCTGAAGTGAATGCGTACAACTCGCCTTTTACAAGCAGGTCATAGGGTTCTTCTTTGAGTTCACGGAGGATCTCGTTCTGAGGATTTCCGACAGAGATTTTGGGAGGGAAGATGGCCGGACACGAGCCTCTTTCTGTCATGATCAGCCGGTTAATCTCTTCCAGTCCGGTTTTGAGCAGGGTTTTCTCCCATGTTCGCTCGACCCAGCCCGTTCCGAGGACGCGCCCCTCACGCCCGGGCTCCTCAACGTGGATAGGTTGGAGCTCCATCTCGACAATCTTAGCCATCTGGCAAGCATATCTTAGGGCGATGCTTGATGCCAGATCCACGTCCAGAGAAACGAGAGCTCTAATCATGGTACTTGTCCACTCCTTCTTTGCCGAGCCGGTGGAGGGCGGTCCCCGATCGAACGGGCGCCTCTACCGGACCGATTTTCTCTCTCCTATTTTTAATTCCGCCCTTTTCAAGACCTCTTGGATCTCTGCGATTTTGAAAGGCTTTGCCAGAAAATCGAACACTCCCTTCTGGAAGGACTCCTTGGCCGTCTCCATGGTGGCAAAGCCTGTGATGACAATGACCTCCGTGGACGGGGAGCGTTCCTTAACCTGAGTCAGGAATTGCATACCGTCAAGCCCTTCCATCTTGAGATCGGTAATGACGATATCGAAGTCCTTTTCCATGATACGCCTTGAGGCTTCCGCACTTTGGGAAAAGGCCTCCACTTCATAGCCCGTCTTCTCCAGGGCCGGCTTCAGTCGCTTGATCACGATCGTTTCATCGTCCAGGATAAGAACGCTCGTCTTCTTGTTCTCATTCATGATGTCCTCATACCGTTAGGTTGTGGTGACCCTGCTCGGTCTCTTTCAGTTCGTTGAACTCTTCCCTGACCCTGGGGATCTCCTCGTCGCTGATCATCCTTACGTCGAGCTGGCGGGTAAAGGCGACCAAGGAACCGAGAAGACGCATCTTATCTTCCATTCTCTCCTTCGGCAATTTCTTGATCCTAGCCACAACCAGGTCCCCCCGCACATCCACGCGAAAGTCTTTCTGCAAAAGAATATCGGCGAGAAGCCGCGCCCTGCGGGACCTGCGGACCATCTCCGTTACTCCTCCGAGAAAGCGGAAATAAGCATAGTTGCTGTTGGACTGCTCGCTGATATAGGCGTCAATCATGTTGAAGTGGTAACCCAGCCGAAGGGTAATGTTCGCATACTCTTTGGATATGATTGCAAGATTCTGCCCCACGTACTTGGGCCCTGTTCCTGCAAGTGACAGCGTGCGCGTCAGGCTTGACATGAAGCTCGTGAAATCCACTGACAGGGGCCGGGTACTCCAGGCTCCCGGCTCGGACAGACCGCGCAGAAAGGCCTGCATGGGCACCGAGGCCACGTCTTTGGGTTCTACGGTCAAGCCGCTCGATTGATTAAGGCCGTCGCCGATATCGATCAGAACCAAGGAAAGGGGGACGTCGAACTTGAGCTTCTTCCGGCCCGCCATGGCCTCTTCAGAGGCATGGGAGTATCTCAGGTCGATCAGTTCCTCCACCGCTTTTTCGTGGACGAAGCGCGTAATGTCGTGGAAGGTCTTGCAGGCGGAAGGCAAGAAATCTTTGTCGGCGGGGTCGATCAGGTTCAGCGGCGCGATTCTTTTCAGAACTCGTCGTAAGAGACGATATTCCCACATCTCTTCGAAGGCTTCCCCTGCGAACTCATAGAGACAAAGCTCTTTGACCGTGCCTGAGTACACCACGTTCTGCCTGGCATCTACTGTGATGACCTGGCCCGGTCGGAGTAGTTCCGTTGCCACTTCCGTATTGACGAGGGCAGGGACGCGGAACTCCCGCGCGATGGTAGCCATGTGTCCGGTAGGAGATCCCACGTCAGTGAGAACTGCGTTCGCCTTCTTGATGACCCTTCCGACCCGCGGAGAGGCATACCTTGTGACCAGGACGGCTCCTTCCGGAAAGACATCCAGGTCTTCATCCGTGTCGGCGATGAAAACCTTTCCTGCCCCGATCCCTTCCTGGGCAACGAAACCTCTGCCCTCAAAGAGGACCGTATAGTTCCGGAGCACTGACGAGATGTCACAGACCATCTGGGCCACTTTCGCCCGGATGTTGAGTGGTCGTGTCTGCAGGATGAAGAGCCTGTCGCGGTCGTCAAGAGCCCACTCGACATCCTGGGGCTTTTTGAAATGCCTTTCGATGAGGAGCCCTGCATCAGCCAGACGCCTTGCTTGATCGCCGGAAAGGCAACTCACGCTCTGAAGCTCCTCGGGAACGGGGAGAAACTCTACTCCGCCCTCCTGCTTAGGCATGAGTCTTTCCGTTTTACGCACGATGTCAAGGCGCACGATTTCGTGGGAGGGCTCACGTGTGACCGCATAAAGGTCTGCTTTCGCGGTCCCTCCCACCAGGGGGGCGCCCAACCCCCAGGTGGCCGTAATGACCATCACCTCATCTTCAGGGGAACGGGGATCAAGGGTGTAGAGAGTTCCGCTCGCCTTTGCCGCAACCATGCGCTGGCATCCGACAGCCATGGCCACTTCGCTTTCAAGAAACCCCTTTTGGCGCCTGTACTCCATGGCGGAAGCGGAATAGGTGCTTGCCAGCACGGATTTGTAGCAGTCGATGATTTTTTCCGCCGCCTCATTGAGAAGGCTCATGTATTGACCGGCGAAAGAGTGTTCACCGTCCTCATTCAGGGCGCTGCTCCGAAAGGCGAGCTTCTCCTCGTTGCCCTGCGTTTTATCACGAAGCGCTTCCGTGGCCCTGCGAAGGGCCTTCTGCAAGGGGACCGGCACCTCGGCCGCTTTAATCAAGGCCCGTATCATCTCCTCTGCCTCCCGGCTTATGATGTGCCCCTTTTCCCACCGTGAAGTCACAGAGGCGATCTTCTTTGCAAGATCCTTGTGCTCCAAGAATGCCTGAAAGGCCCGAGCGGTAATAGCAAAACCTTCCGGACCTTTGAGCCCGAGCAGGTTCTCCACTTCGGCCAGGGTAGCGTTCTTGGCGCCCACCACGTCCACAAGATCTGTGCCTATCGCTTCGTAGGGTATCGTGTAATCTGTCTGGGCGATGACGGGCCTTCCTTCCAGCTCTTCAGTGATTTCATGGTTGATACGCTGAAAGGTGTCGTAAAGAGCCATGTGTCTGTTGCCGGTCATGGCATTCAGGTTGTTGATGATCCTGTAGACTTTGTCGGCCAGGAGCGCACATGTGGAGCGAATGTACTGCTGGTCAAAGACATAATTTCCTCCCAGCTTGGTGCCCAGATCGGCGATGGTGTCCAGGATCTCGTTATTCAGGCCCAGAACCTCCTGGAACAGAGTGAAAAGGGCGGGGAACATGACCGGGCGGTCCCTCCTTTTCCCGAATAACCCTCTGATCCGTTCCGAAAATGCGCTCACAGGCTGTCCCTCCGAGGCGATCCCTTTCTTAATGGGAATGCGGCCTCTTGCTTCCAAAAAGCGTGTCCATGAGCAGTCCTGTTCCCACAGCGATCAAGACCGCGAGAACACCGTACAGGAGGCCATGGTGCAGAGAAAAAGACGAGAGATAAGCAGGCATGCCCACCTCTTTAACCGTCAGATACTCGGATGCGGAGCCCACGACGGATGCGCCGTTGAGAGCGGACACCGTCACCTCGTATCGTCCTGGGGGTATTTTGGCGGGAATACAGAGCGTAGCCTCATAGGATTTTTCTTTGTCCTTTTCCCGGCCGTATCGAATCTCACCCCCGTGAAGGGCGTAAAGCCCTTCCTGTTTCTTCAGCTTCAGGAATTCCTTGAACAGAGCCCCGGCATCCTTTCCAGAGGCAGGTGTGATCTGAGTTTTCTTTTCGAGGGATTCGAATCCTCCCGGCATCTGACGCCACCACTCGGGATAGGCCTGGGCAGAGGGATTGAGCGGCATTGATGTGTAAAACAAATACACGCTGGGGACCTGATGGAAGGTCATGGTGCCGACGTTCATCCATAGAAGGCCGAAGGCGCGCCCCTTCTTGTTGAGCTCCAGGTCTTCCGTCTTCCCGGTCACGGTGATCATTACCTCGTTGGACGCCGGAGCCTTCCCCTTAACGGTGATCCGGGCGCCGTTGAAAAAGGCGCCGATGGAAACAACACTGGGCTCCATGTAAGCTTCCACCGAAGTTGACGCCTGGGCGGCATGAGCGCAGGCCCACAAACCAGTCACCAATAGGACGAGAACTGCTGAAAGGCGTTTCATCAATTTAATGACCTCCCATTCTTGAGAACAGGACTCCGGGGGGCAATAGAAGGTCGAACAGCATCTTGAGCATGACGAGAAGAACGAGAGATGCCAAGAGGATCTTCAGTTGCTCGCCTTTCAGCCTCCTGCTCAATCGGGCGCCCACCTGGGCCCCTGAGGTGGAGCCTGCCAGAAGAATGACCGCCAGGATGAAGTCGACGGTGTGGTTGGTTAAAGCTTGCATGACAGTGACATTGATGCAGGTGAAGAGAATCTGAAAAAGGCTGGTCCCCACCACGACATGCATGGGCATCCTCAGCAGATACACCATGACGGGAACCATGATAAATCCTCCGCCCACCCCCATGATTGCAGCCATGACGCCCACAAAGATCCCGAGGCCGAGGGGCATAAGGATGGATCGCCTCACCCCTGATTTCTCAAAATCAATCTGCCAGGGAAGCCGGTTCACCAGAAGGCTGTACCTGGACTCCTTCCTTGGGCCGGATTCCCTGACGGCTTTGTGTCTCATGGCCTGGATGCTTTCGATAAACATATAGGTTCCTATGAGCCCAAGCATTAATACATAGGTGATCTTGATAAGGAAGTCCGCATTTCCCATCTGACGGAGAATCTTGATAATCTGGACGCCCAGAGTCCCGCCCGCCACCCCTCCTATGAGGAGAAAGATGCCCATCTTGAAATCCACATTGCCCATCTTGTAATGGGCGAGGGTGGCGGAGGTTGAAGCGCCCACGATCTGATTGGAATCGGAAGCCGCGGCCACCGTGGGAGGAATCCCCAGCATAATCAGCAAAGGGGTCATCAGGAAACCGCCTCCAACACCGAATATACCCGAGAGGACCCCCACCAGGCCTCCCATGCCAAACACCAGAAGGAGATTGACGCTCTCGCCGGCAATAGGTAAGTACAAGTCTATCATCATCTTCTCCTTTTGCACGCAAGATCCGAGCTTCTCTCCTGGACAACCTCCACGCGGCAGTCGATCTGATGTCGGATCTTTTCCAAAATGTCCTTAGCGTTTCCAGCGGCCCCTTTTTCGCAAGTCGGCCAATCGATGATGAGCATGCTCATCTTGTTTTCCTTGACGAATCTTATCAGCTCGCTCTCGTAGCTGCCGTGCGCCACGTAGTACTCCACGTGCAACCCCTCGGAACGAGCCTGACCAATGATGGATTCCAGGCTTTTCCTGACGGACTGCTCCGCCTCTTTCCTTTCTCCGGGTTTTGCGCTGTTTCTAGCGGGGTCCAAGATCAAGAGAAAGGTGACCTGTGCCCCGATCCTTTTCGCCAGGCTGAGGGCGTGCATGCCGGCCCATAGGCGATCATTCTCCGGTGTCACCCCCACAAGAATCTTCTCCATGGAAGCCTCCTCGCGTGAACATTAAGGCAAGAGGCATGCCAGGAGAAAAATCTAAAGATAACATTGGGTTATGACAGGGGAGGAAACAGAGAGAGAAAATAGCTTTTCATTTTGAAACGCTGCGGACGAAGCTGTTTCAGATTTGTTCAAGAAACAGGAACGGATAGGTCAAGGCGGAAAATGGTGTTTCAATATGAAAAATTGCAGTCCTAAGGGGTTTCATCCTTTCGGAGGAGGCCGTACTTTTTCATTTTCCTCCAGAGGGTGGTCCGGGGGAGATTGAGGATCTTGCTGCTCAGGCCTTTGTTGTGCCCTGTCTTCTCAAGAACCCTGGCGATGTGCTGCCTTTCCATTTCTTCGAGGGTAGGCAGCCCCTCTCCTTCGAAGCTGTCGAATTCGAGGCCCTGGAGGTCGGCGGGGAGGTCTCTTGGCCGGATTACTTCGCCCTCCGCAAGAGCTACCGCCCGTTGGGTGATATTTTCCAGTTCTCTCACGTTGCCGGGAAAATTGTAGTGCATCAGGATTTCAAGTGCCTGAGCTGATATGCGCCTCACCTTTTTGCCGAAAGGCCTGCTGTACTTTTCCAGGAAGCGGGAAACCAGAAGGGGGATATCCTCTTTTCTTTCCGCCAGCGGGGGAAGATAAAGGGTTACCACATTTAACCGGTAGAAAAGGTCCTCTCGGAAATAGCCTTCAAAAGCCGCTTTCTTGATGTCCCTGTTACTGGCCGCAATGATGCGTATATCCAGATCGATGGGTCTGGTGCCGCCAACCCGGATGATCCGTTTTTCCTGAATCACGTGGAGCAGCCTCACCTGCATGGACTGGGGCATTTCCCCAATCTCGTCGAGGAAAACCGTGCCCCCCGCTGCCGACTCAATGAGGCCGATCTTGCTCAAGGTCGCCCCTGTGAAGGCGCCCTTCTCGTGGCCGAATAACTCATTGCAGATCAACTCTTCGGTAAATCCTCCGCAGTTGAAGGACACAAACGGCCGGTCCTTCCGGGGACTGAGGGCATGGATCGATCTTGCTACCAGTTCCTTTCCGGTTCCGCTTTCACCTTGCAGGAGCACATTACAATTGACCGCGGCCACCTTCTTAATCATGGCAAAGATCTCCTGCATGGCAGGGGTCGTACCGATGAACCCTTTGAGGACTTCGGGTCCCTCCAGGGACTCTTTCAGGCGACGGTTCTCCTCTCTCACATCAATCTTTTCCCTGGCTCCCTTTGAGAGAAGACATACCTCGGTGAGCCTGAAAGGTTTGGTCACGTAATGGTAGGCGCCCTTCTTGATGGCCTCGACAGCCGAATCAATCGAGCCGTAGCCCGTGATGATGATCGCCTCCGTGTGCTCATAGCGAGCCTTAAGACGGGCGAGCAACTCGATGCCGTCGGTATCAGGCAGCTTAACATCCAGAAAGGCCAGGTTGAAGGGCTTCTCACCCATGCGGTCCCAAAAGGGTCGCGCCGAGTCGAAGGTCTCCACCTCGTATCCTTCTCCTTCGAGAGCCTTCTGAAGGTGCCTCCGGACAGGGGCTTCGTCGTCAACAACGGCGATCCTAAAGGGCATGGGCTCTCTCCTCCCTCTCCTCAGGAATGGGCAGATAGATGGAAAAGGCGGTCCCCTTGTTGACCTGACTCTTTGTTTCGATGTACCCGCCGTGGTTCCTGACAATACCGTAGGCCAGGGAAAGTCCGAGGCCTGTGCCTTGACCAACGGGCTTGGTCGTGTAAAAGGGGTCAAAAACGTGGGTCAAATCCTCCGGTTTGATGCCGATTCCCGTATCCTCGATATCTACTCTAATGTAACCCTGCGGTCCCAAGCCCGCCCTGATAGTAATGCGCCCTCCCTCCGGCATGGCCTGGATGGAATTCACCAGGATATTCAGAAAGGCCTGCTCCAAGTCCTGGCGTTTGCCTCTGAGGAACGGGATGTCGTCCTGGATTTCTTCATGCAGCTTGATCCCGTTCACCATCAGTTGGTTCCTGATGAGTCTGATGGTTCCCTTGATGGTCTCCTGTACGCTGAGGGCGCTCAGGAAAGGACGATCGCTCCTGGAAAATTCCAGGAGGTTCTTCACCACCTGGCTCCCCCTGTCCGACTGATGCATGATCTCCTCCAGCATCTCTTCCTTTTCCTCGTCCGGCATCTCCCGGTGGTTCATTATCAGGGTCTCAGCAGTGAGAGAAATGTTGTTGAGGGGGTTATTGAGTTCGTGCGCAATACCTGACGTGAGGGTGCCGATGGATGCCATTTTTCGAGACTGCAAGAGCTGCATCTGTCTCGATTCAAGCTCTTCGGCCATGTTGTTGAAAGCTACGATCAGTCGGGATACTTCGTCTTTCTTGCCTGTCTGAATGGAAATGGGGGCGAAGGTCTCCTTGGCGACCTGCTCCGTCGCCCTCTGGATCAATGCCAAGGGCTTGAGGATACTCCTGACCACGAGAACGAATATGAAGACGGCCAGAACCACAAAGATCCCCACGAAGGCGACAGGGATGGTGAAGGTCTTTCGCATGGCCTGCCGGATCCGGGAGCGGTTGAGGTTTATGAGTTCTTGGGCGGAGTCGACCAGGACTTTTCCCCTGGACCTCAGAACCTCCGGATAGATCTGTTCTCCACCGTTTTCTCCCATGAAGGCCATGGTCTCCTCTAGCGCTGCCTTGTAATCCGCGAGATTGTTCCTGAATTTCCCCAGTTCGTTCTCGCCGATGGCAGGCCTGATCTCATTCGCAGACCGCTTCAAGGCGTCTTCCGTCCTGTAGAGATAAGAGACGATTTCATAGCGGTCTTCGCCGTCCCGGTAGTAGACGTAGTTCTTTTCATAGCGCCTCAACTCAAGGATGTTATCAAGAATTTCGTGGAATTTTTCTGTGATGAGCACCTTGTTCTCAAGGACAAATATGTTATCGTAGTACAGAAAAGTTAAGACGCTGAAAAATATCAGGCACAGAATAAAGAAAACGATGATCCTGCTCTTGATCGTGTTCATCCACGCTCTCCCGTAGCCATATAGTATTTCGCATTCGGTGGGCAGGATCAAGCGTTAAGTGCCGAATGCTCCACCCCTATGGTTTCACAGAAATCAGTTGGCTAAACGGATAGGACTGCATGACGTCTGTACATGATTATTGGTGAAAATATACTGGGATCACCCCATTTTCCTCCTTTCATTTAGATGCTTAAAGTGGGAATCGAGACGGGGATTCCATTATGTTGTTCCACCTTTTATCAGGATTAACTGTCGGGACGAGAGTTCGGAGTGGAAGTAACGAACAGCCAGTTCTGCCAAGTTGAAGATCGATGCTGCATAACCTCCGCCAGGAGCCGACGAGCTACCTGTCTTGTACATAAGTGAGGTTACGGCGCTATTGAATTATAACCTATCACTTTTTTATGACAAAATAGCATCAGGAGGACCAAATGATAATACATCAGAGGGAAATCAGTTATAGCGAGAATTATTCGGAATTTTTCGAGGCACTTGTCAAAGCCAAGGCACACATGGAAAAGAAGTATCCTGAAATCTCAGTGGAGCTGATGTACAACTTGGCAGGGGAGAGAGGTCGCGCAACGATTCAGACACGATATGCTTCGCTGGCCGACTACGAACGAATCGACGCTGAATTAGACAAAGACGAGGAGTATTCGAAGTTAGTCAAGTCTATCATAAGCGCTACCGGGGACATGCCCGTAGATCAGTTCTATCGCGTAATTTAAAGCTAGTATTTTAGCAAAAACCCATGCTGATAGTGCGTAAACGTATGACCAAACCATCTTCCCTGCGCACCATGCTCAATATTCGTTGGTGTAGTCTGGAGCCAAGTCCTTTTTCGATGAGACTTGTTCAGCACCTTGCCCGCGATTTTGCTGTGGACGTATTAGGCGCCTGGGGTTGGGGCCGGAGGAGCTAAACCGATCTGTTGTAACAGGGCCATTTGGTTGATGAACGACCATTCTTCGGCTATCTTGTCGCCCTCGAACCGATAGAACAGTGCCTCCTGCATGACCACTTTCTTGCCGGTAGGCGGTATTCCTCTCAACGGACCGGTCATGGTCCCGGTGAAACTCGTGCGAACCGCTAAGATATCGCCGTCGCAGGCCATATCCTCCACTTTGTACTGGATGTCCGGAAAAGCGTTGCGTAACAAGGTGATGAACTGTTTGAATTCCGCCGGACCATTCAGTTCCGCTCCGTCGGAAAGATGTCCGATGTAATTCGCCGCAAAAAACTCGTCAACGGGTGCCAAGTTCCCTTTATTCACTACCTCGTCGATGGCTTGCCGCGCCGATGCTTTGCGTTCTTCTCCTGTCATGATCACAACACCTCCAAATTCAGGGGATAAGAACTCACTTTTTCGGGACCCAAGTTTATGAAGATCCACAATGCGTGTCAATGACAAATGCAGCACAAATTATTGTGGCTGCTGACCTCTCAACACCTGTATCAGAGGCTAGTTGATTCTTGTGCTATCTGATCCTTCCAAGCCCATAATCTTCAAGGTTTGTGATGGTAAAGGAAAATGAATTGAGCGCCTCAAAGCCAATGTTACGATACGGATTGGCTCGATGTGCCTCCGAATGACAGGATTCTTTCCCGAAGTCTTCATTCCTTGAAGAGGCCGGGCGCAGGCGGAGAATAGCCTCCCCGGCCTCTCACGATCACAGCTCAATCATAAACTGACTCTATCCTTGACACACAAGGCCAAATCCCCTATGGTCCGGCTGTTAAAAAGGGACTTCTTGTCATCAAATTTCTGCATGAGCTACCTCGCCCGATTGCTAGTCTTCGCATCTATCGAGAGCTTCGCCACCGTCCTGGTGCAGCGTGGGGTGTATTTCTATACGCAAGAGGCGCTGGGCTTCGGGGAGAACGCGAACCTCCTCCTGGCGCTGGGGATGGGCGCCGTCTATGTGATCGGGGCTTTGCCCAGCCATCGCGTGGCCACGCGGTTCGGCGAGAGGCGAGCTCTTCTGGGCGTCCTGATCGGTCAGATCGTAATGCTTGCGTCTGTTTGGCACAGGCCGCACGGATGGCTGCTTGTGGGTGGCTCTTTCATGTTCTCGGGTTTGAACGGGATGATGTGGCCCATCGTGGAAAGCTACATCAGCGTGGGACTGATTCCTGTGTGGGCCTCACGGGCCATTGGAAAGTTCAACATCGCCTGGTCCGTGCCGGTGCCACTGGCCGTCTGGTCTTCAGGTCCGATCATACAGTTCCTGGGGGCCGGCCTATTCCTGTGCGCGGCCGGGTGCATGGCGTTGGCCATGACCCTCGTCCTGCGTCTCCGGGCCGTGCCCGAGCATCTGGCCGCGGATCATCCTGAACGCCCCGATCCCGAGCGCCTTCGCTGGCTCGGCGCCCTGATGATATCCAGTCGATCATCCATGGTCGCCGGGTACGCTATGCTGTTCGTTCTGTCGCCGTTGCTGCCCGTCCTTCTCAGCCGGCTGGGTTACACGCTCGTGGCTCAGACAGCGCTTGTCGGTTGTCTGGATGCCGGGCGAGCCATAACATTCGTGCTGATGCAGCGCACCGAAATTTGGCATGGCCGACGGTCTATCCTCGCCCTGACGGCGATTCTCCTGCCGATCGGTTTCCTGATGGCGCTCTCGACGGGTCGAGGTGGCATCATCGCCTTGGGCTTGGTCGTGTACGGGGCCTCGCATGGTGTGGCCTATTACGCTAGTCTCTACTACGCGATGGTGATCAGCAATGCGGCCGTCAAATCCGGCGGGACTCACGAAGGTCTGATCGGATCAGGATTCGTCCTGGGTCCTGCCGCCGCCCTGGCGGGAAGGGCGCTCGGAAACCTCTGGCACCAGGCGGCCCTCGGCATCCTCGCCGGCGTAAGCCCGATTGTTCTTGCCGGTGCTGTGGGGGGGCTGTGGCCCCTGTTGCGTGAGAGCCAGGCGGGGCCACGCCCCCGTGATGATATCGGTCCTGCTAGCTGAAAGGTCAAGAGAACCGTATACTTGCGAGGGCTGCGGGGCCCCACTAGGATGAGCTTAACCCCCAATTCGAACCTGCCGGCGGGTCGCGGGTTCTCCGGGGCTAAATGCCTACTTTTTGGAATGATCCTCATGAGTTACGGATGTGCATGCCAAGGCAGTGGGGCCGCGAGCCGATTACCCGGGAACGTGACCATTTCTTTGGGGTAACCTCAAATCGGCAAATTTTCAACTACCCTGACGTTAATCAGAACCGGGAGCGCCATTTAAAGCGATGCGCCAAGGCAAGCTATCACAGGGTTTAAAGGAAATACTTGGGATACCCAATGTATCAGGAATTCCCATGGTTCTGTTGTCTTGGCAAGTGATCACAAGTTTCGGAGGACAGCACGAGACGCAGAGGTTTGAAAAAGCCCCACGGCTCTCAAACAGGACTTCACAAGTCGTTAAACATCTCAATCAGCTCATAGGGAGCTTGGCGGATCATCGTTTCTTGAAGGATCTCCGGAAAAAGCCCCGAGACTTGAAGCTGTGCCTTTTCCAGGTGTATCCCTATCTCCTGTTCCATGCATTGCCGAACGTGTTCCCACTCCTCCAGCACAGTGCCTTCGAGCAAGGAATGCGTCTTTCTCAACATAAGCGGGATTACATGCCGCGAGTCCTTTCCGAAGCGAAGAACGGCAGGGGCAAGCGCCGCGAGTTCTCTGGAGCCGATGGACCGGGTGATCAGGTGATGCCGGATCTCCTTCAGGTCGTCTGCAATCTGATAGGCTTCACCAAGGAGTAAGCCGTAGCGATGAAAAGCCTCCCTTGCATGACTCTCAGCACCCGCAGCAATAGCGCCCAATTCACAGGCAACGCCGAAAAGGACACCAGTCTTCAGACGGATAATCGCATCATAGAGCCGATCGTTCACAGCATTGGATTCGACCTGCCCGGCCAGTTCAGCAGGATCGAGGGGTTCCTGGAAAGCTCCCTTCGAAATACTGGCGATGGCACGAGAAACAACCAGGCCATCTTCCCACCCCACTTTGCTCATCATCTCAATGGCCGAAGCAAAGACCACATCGCCGAAAAGGACGGCTTTCCGGGCACCCTCCAGGGTCCACGCGGCAGGCTTGCCCCGTCTCGTCCGATCCTGATCGACAAAATCATCGTGAATCAGGGTAGCCCCGTGAATGAGTTCCACGGCTACAGATCGAGGAACGGCGGAGTCCCGCAATCCTCCGAGGCTTTCATTGACCATGCAAACAAGGGAGCCTCTGATCATTTTTCCGCCCCGAAAAGTCTGATTCAAGGCATCACAGGGACTGGTGTGCAAATGATCGAAGATCCTTCGCAGGATTGCTTCCACCGCATCATCCAGGAGCCCCTTGAGGCTGCTGCAGTATTCTCGGAATGACCCCTGCATCTCTTTAGCTCCTTAGAACCCCTGAACGACGAAGGGTTAAAAAATAGGCACAGCTCATTCTTCCTTGAAGAAAAGTCAAACGAACCTGATTGGGTAGCCGAAATTGCGAGTAATGCTGGATGAAAATCGGCCAAAAGTCAAGAAGTTATGGACAGTCTTCTCTTTCCGCGACCAAGATTGTCGTTTTCCTATAGGGAACTGTAATCACCCTCTGTGCTGTGAATAGATCTTGTTTGGAAGAGTGTTGTGAGGAAAATCCGTTTGCTATGATCCGAGGGAGTTGGAGACGGGTGACCGTCCCTGATGACCCGCGTAGGAGTTCACGACTCCTCGCCTTTACCCGATTTGCAAAATGGCATTAATCGGCTATTTCCACTGTCGGAGTTCAATAATGAGTCCATCAGGATCTCTTATTTCTCCACGATACGAATCCCCCAAGTCCACAGGTTCACGGGCTATGGCTATCCCCCTGCTTTTCAGATAATCCACCGCTTTTGCCATATCCTCCACCTCAAGGGCAATGCCTCTATATCCTACTTCCCAGGGATTTTCTGATTTCAGTTTGGGGTTATCTGCGGAAATAACCTCGATGACCGTATCGCCCAGTTGAAGATAAATGACCTCTCTCATAGGCGGCATTCTGACTTCATTTCGGCCTTTAACCCTAAAGCCCAGGATATCGACATAGAAGTCAATGGTCTTTTCTGCGTTTCTCGGAACAATTTCGACATGATCGATTCTCTTGAACATTGCTAGTCTCCTCCCTGTGTGGCCAGAAACACAGTTTTGTCAAACTTTGATCGCAGGGCAAACAAAATTTTGCTGAGCCGCTAAATACGCTCGGAAGAGCCAAGTTACAAAAGCATGTTAAGACCCTTGTTTTAAACTACTTGCTGTCTGTTGACTTTTCTATCACGGATCTTCCGCGAATCTGCCCCTCAATCCCGTCTCGCAGAAGATAATGGATTTTTCAAACAACCGGGAGTCTTCGTGACGCCCGAACATAATGACGGCAGCGGTATTAGGAACTAACCTTCTGCCGGATATCGCTCCTCATGGATCGTTTTGTTGGTACCCATCAGTCTTTGCTAAAAAGCTTTCGTTCTCCCCCTCGAAGCGTTGCCGGTATGCCGTAAACCAGCATCGTTTTCTCATCAACCACTCTCATCCCGAACTGGGTGTAACCTGCGTAGACATACCCATAAAACTGTCCATCCGGCCCGGCGACCCTCCATACGTATGGATAATAGAGAGGATTAAATTTTGGCCAACCGACCAGCTTTGACAGTGACTCTTGGCTATCCACCCTGTACCACCGGTCGCCAGCGCCTGTGAGGGCTTTGCCATCCGCCTTGGGATCGAACATAATCGCAGTCGGTTCTTTTATATCCAGGCCTGTCCAGTAAACCGTTTAATTCGTCCAATTCTTCGTTAATGTGTCGATTGTTACATCCTGAGCCCGTGTCGACGATATTGTGCCGTAATTTGCGCATCCAGAAACGAAGATGGAGGCAATCAACACGATCGCGCCAATTGCAACATGTTTGTTCATGGTTCCATCTCCTTTCCATGGTTCAATTTCTAAAACACTATAAAGCCTTTTTCCTCCTCCGCAAGGAGTTGGGCATGATAGATTTTCTGACCGCGGAGAACTAAATGATACGTCTCAGTCCCTTGTTGCTGTCTTTCCGCTATTGCTTTGTCAGATAACCCCGTTGAATTCATTTGCTTCATTCCCTCGGAAAACTGTAGCGAGAACATATCTGCACGTGCCTGCCCCTCACATAGATGAACATTCTCTCTTTGTGCCAAGAAATCCTCCGTTTTCATCGCACACATAGGGTGCTCGAAACTTGACATTTTGATATATCCTGTTAATCTAACCATTCTAACTTACTGAAATCGTTAACCCAAAAGGCTATCCAAGGGGTTTGACAGTCATGAACAAGCGAAGAATCGAGAAACATCCTGTTCTGGAAATTCCCAAGAGAAAAGAGGTCGAATTTACCTGGAACGGGGAAAGCCTGACAGGCTACCAGGGAGAGATGATTTCATCGGCCCTCATGGCCAATGACATCCGCATACTGGGTCATCATCCCAAAGATCACAGCCCTCAGGGCCTGTTCTGCGCCAACGGCCAGTGTTCCCAGTGCATGGTTATCGCCGATGGACTGCCGGTCAAGGCGTGCATGACCTCCCTGAAGCCGGGCATGGTATTGGCAAGCCTGGAAGGACTGCCCGAACTGCCTCATGATGACCGCGCTCCTCTGCTGAAGGAGCCGCCTGTCAGAGCTGTGGAGGTCCTTATCCTCGGCGCGGGTCCGGCAGGGCTTTCGGCTGCCATCGAGATGGGAAAGCGCGGGGTGGACACCCTCATCGTGGATGACAAGAGCAAGCCGGGAGGCAAACTGGTGCTCCAGACACACAAGTTCTTCGGTTCCGTGGAAGACTCCCATGCCGGGACCCGGGGGTTTGAGATCGCCCGGATTCTCGAAGAAGAAGTGAGAGCACTGGATTCCGTGGAGGTCTGGCTCAATACGACCGCTGTGGGCATTTTTTCGGACCGCGTCGTGGGTGTGGTGAAAGGGAACACGTACAGAAGGATCAAGCCCCAGAGGCTTCTCGTGGCTACAGGGGCAAGGGAGAAGATGCTCTCCTTTCCCGGCAACACCCTGCCGGGGATCTACGGCGCCGGCGCATTTCAGACGCTGGTCAATCGGGATCTTGTCAAGTCCTCAGACCGGGTCCTCATTGTGGGGGGCGGCAACGTAGGCCTCATTGCGGGCTATCATGCGATTCAGGCGGGGATAGAAGTTGTCGCTCTTGTGGAGGCGCTCTCCCAGGTGGGGGGATACAAAGTCCATGCGGACAAACTTAAGAGGCTGGGCGTGCCCATCTACACGAGCCACACGGTGGTTTCCGCGACGGGCGGGGAGAAGGTGGAAAAAGTGACCATTGCCTGCCTGGACCCGCGGTGGAAAGTCGTCCCGGGGACGCACAAGACCTTTACGGTGGACACGGTCCTCATCGCCGTCGGGCTGGCGGAGGTGAACGAGTTCTACACCAAAGCCAGGGAGTGGGGCATGGAAGTCCACTCTGCCGGGGATGCAAAGGAGATCGCCGAGGCCTCCGCCGCGATGTTTACGGGAAAGATTGAGGGATTGAAGATAGCAAAGTCCCTCGGGCTTTTTGCGGGAGAAATTCCCTGGGAGTGGGAGGACAAGGAACGGGTTCTCAAATCCAAACCGGGCCCGGTGATCGAGAGAGAGAAACCCGGTGAAGAAAAGGGGGTCATGCCCATATTTCATTGTACCCAGGAAGTCCCCTGCAACCCCTGCACGTCCGTCTGCCCGGAGGGGGCGATCAAGACCGACAGGGATGAGATCACGGGTCTTCCCTACATCATGGATGTGAAACTCTGCAAAGGTTGCATGAGTTGTGTCTACATTTGCCCGGGTCTTGCCGCTACTCTGGTGGATTATCGAAAGGATGCGGAACATCCTACGGTGACCCTTCCCTACGAAGTGTGGAGAGAGAAGGTTGAAGTGGGACACAGGGTGCCTGTCACGGATGTGGAGGGCGCGATCCTGGGTAATTATCCCGTGGAGAGGGTGCTCACCAGCCCGAAGAAATACCCGGGTACGCTGCTGGTACAGGTCAAAGTTGAGAAGGATGCGGCCAAAAGGGCGGTGGGAATCTGGGTACAGGAAGAGCAGATCGAGCCTTCGCTGATCTATGAGCGGGAGCTCCCTCCTGACGAGGCCGTGGTGTGCCGCTGCGAAAGGGTGACGGCCGGAGAGATTCGGGCCGCGATTCGGGAAGGAGTCAAGGACATGAATCAGCTAAAGGCCCTGAACAGAGCGGGCATGGGTGCCTGCGGGTCAAAGACGTGCGGGCCGATGATCCGGCGTCTGTTTCAGGAGGAGGGTGTAGACCTTGAACAGGTCACGGACAGGGTTGATCGGCCTCTGTTCGTAGAGGTGCCGCTGGGCATCCTCGCGGGGATGAGAGGGGAGGGGGACTAGGTCGGAGGTATCAGGAGGGAGAGGTTGTGGTGAGCAGCGGAAAATATGACGTCATTATCGTGGGCGCCGGTTCAATCGGCGTTCCCACTGCGGTGGCACTCGCCGAAATGGGAGTGAAAACTCTAGTCCTGGATTACAACGCATCACCCGGACAGGGGGAGAACAAGAAAGCCATAGGCGGCATCAGGGCGACTCACTCTGATCCTGCCAAGATTCTCACCTGCCTCGGCTCGCTCCGGATCTTTTCGACCTGGAAGGAAAAATACGGCGACAACATCGAGTGGCTGAAGGGCGGTTACACCTTTCCGGTTTACAGAGAAAAAGAAGAGAAGGCGCTCAAGAGCATTTTCCCGATACAGAAGAAGTACGGACTGGACATTGAGTTCGTCGGCCCGGAGAGAATCCGCGAAGTGGTTCCAGGGATCAACCCTGAAGGCCTTATTGGCGGCACGATTTCACCGGACGACGGTTCAGCCTCTCCCCTTCGCGCTGTCAATGCCTTCTTTCGGAGAGCCGGGGAGCTCGGCGTTCGTTTTCTTTTCAAGGACAGGGTAGAGAAAATCATGGTGGGGGAGGGGAAGGTACTGGGGGTCGCTGCGAAGAGCGGGACCTACGAGGCCCCTGTCGTAGTGGATGCGGCGGGACCTTACTCAAGGGATCTGTGCAAAACCGCAGGAGTGGATGTGCCTGTAACCCCGGATTCGCACGAAGCGGCCATCACGGAACCGGTGAAGCCCTTCTTCACCTGCATGGTGGTCGATTTGAGACCGGGCCCCGATTCCAAAAACTACTACTTCTATCAGAACCAACTGGGTCAAGTTGTTTTTTGCATTACCCCGGAACCCCTCATTGTGGGAAACGATAAGCGGGAGACCTCGGTGTTTCTGCCCCAAGTGGGATCGAGGATGGTGAAATTGCTGCCAAGGCTCAAGCACCTGAGAGTGAGGAGGACCTGGCGGGGCCTTTACCCAATGACGCCTGACGGATCTCCCCTGGTGGGGTGGAACAAGGAAGTTCAGGGACTGATCCATGCCACGGGCATGTGCGGCCAGGGCTTTATGCTCGGGCCAGGCGTGGGCGAGGTTGTGGCCAGGTTAATCACGGACAGACGCACAGATGAGGATAAAGTTATTCTGGAAGGGTTTTCCCCTTACCGGAGATTCGGCGGGCAGGAAGCGCTTAAATAAAGATAGACGGCACAAGGCACAAGGCGCACGGCGCACGGTGCAAGGCAGAGACAATCAAAGAAATGTATTGCCGTGCACCATGTCTGGATAGACACCGAAGGAGCCGACTCGATGAGCGATATTGCCTTCAAGGAAATTAGGACGCTGAATTACGACAGACCGGCCATGGAAAAGGGTTACGCGAATCAAACTCTTTACGTCCATCTTTCCTCGTTGGAAGTATCCATCAAGCCCGTGACCGAGAAAATGAAACGCCTCTTCATCGGAGGAAAGGGGTTTGACCTCTGGCTTCTGTGGAATGGGGTGATAAGCACGACCCGGTGGAACGACCCGGATAACGAAATCTGCATCGCCTGCGGGCCCCTCGGGGGAACACCGATATATCCCGGATCGGGAAAGAGCATCGTCACATCCCTTTCTCCCACCACCGGCTCCGTGATGGACTCCAATGTGGGCGGGCACTTCGGTCCTTACCTGAAATTTTCGGGTTTCGACGCCTTGGAAATCCAGGGAAAGAGCCGATCGGACGTCATCATCCTTGTCGACGGCATCGAGGAACGGGTAAGGATTCTGGAGGCAGAGGGGCTTCCTGATTCGGCCTACGATCTCTCAGGGCTTCTTACGGAGCATTTCGGGGAGGGCAATCCCCGCAACATCTCCGTGGTTTCCACCGGCCCCGGTGCGAAACACACGCTGATGGGATGTCTCAACTTCAGCTGGTATGATACGAGACGGAAAAAAGTAAGATACAAGCAGGCAGGCCGGGGCGGCATCGGGACCGTTTTTGCGGACAAGAGGGTTAAGGCCGTGGTGGCGCGTTGGAACATTGTGGCACTGTCCACGAACAAGCCTTCGGATGAACCGGCCCTGAAGGAAGTAGCCAGACTTCACTCCCGTGAGATCGGGGAACTTGATCCCGAGCAGAACGAGATGGCCAGGATCGGAACCACCCACCTGGTAACCATCATGAATGACTTTGACCTTCTTCCTGTCCACAATTTCCGCAACGGCCGGCACCCCCAGGCTCCCAACCTGGGCGCGGAGGTGTACAAACGAATGTTTGACAAGGGCTTTGACGGATGCTGGATCGGTTGCACCATGGCCTGCTCTCACGGCGTCAAAGACTTTATCCCCTTCACCGGGCCTTATAAGGGCAGGAGGGTCTTTGTGGATGGGCCGGAGTACGAAACCATCGCCGGCTGCGGGTCCAACCTGGGCATCTTTGACCCTTTTACTGTCGTGGAACTCAACTTTTACTGTGACGCTTACGGAATCGACACTATCTCCTTCGGGACCGCGACGGCCTTTGCCATGGAGTGCTACGAGATGGGGTTGATCAATGCTACGCACACGGCGGGTCTGGATTTGTCTTTCGGAAACCGGCTGAGCGCCCTGGAAGTGCTTCACCAGATGGCGAGGGGCGAGGGCTTCGGGAAAATCGTCGGCCAGGGCGTTCGCAGAATGAAAGATATCTTTAGCCGGGACTTTGGAGCGGAGCCGACGATCATGCAGGATATCGGGATGGAGGCCAAGGGTCTTGAGTTCTCGGAGTACATGACCAAGGAGTCCCTTGCCCAGCAGGGCGGATTCGGATTGGCTCTCAAGGGACCGCAGCATGACGAAGCCTGGCTGATCTTTCTGGACATGGTCGACAACTACTTGCCCACCTTTGAGCAGAAAGCCGAAGCCCTTCACTGGTTCCCCATGTTTCGAACCTGGTTTGGATTGTGCGGCCTGTGCAAGCTGCCGTGGAACGACGTCGTGCCTGAGGATAACAAGGAGACCCTGGAGCCGGCCAAAATCACGAAGCACGTGGAATGGTATGCGCGTTACTTCAGCGCCGTCACCGGGCGAAAGGTCGGCCCTGACGATTTGATCACCATGAGTGAAGCGGTTTACAATTTTCAACGTATTTTCAACCTGAAGATGGGGTTCGGAACCAGGCGGTATGATGCCATCCCTTACCGTGCAATGGGGCCTGTGACTGCGGACGAGTACGAGTCCAGGAAAGAAAGATACGACAAGCAGCTCGTGGAAGAGCACAAGGCAGACATCTCAGGCAGGAGCACGGAAGAAAAAGTCGCCCTTCTCAGGAAGATCAGGGAAGAGAAGTATGAGACTCTTAAAGATGCGGTCTATGAGCGCCGGGGCTGGACGCGCGATGGCATACCGAAGAGGGAAACGGTGAAGCGGCTCGGCCTTGATTTCCCAGAGGTGATCGATCTTCTAAGAACTCACGGAGTGCAATGATGATCAGGGTCAGGGGAAAGGAGCGCACCTGGCGAGAGGGAATGACGGTCGCGGGTCTCCTGAAAGAGCTGAACGACTCTTATCCCTATGCTGTGGTTAAGATCAACGGTCGTGTGATTTCCAGGCCCAATTTTGAAAAAACCGCCATTCCCGACGGGGCGGAGATCTTTCTGATTCCGATGATCGCCGGAGGATAGGGGTTTGAGGGAAATATCTGAAATCCGACGCATTTGGGTTTCGGAAACGCTTGACGCCCCATCTTTTTTTTGGTACGAAAAAGTGCCCTTCTCCAGAAAGATCGGGCCGTCAGCACCGTAATCAGATCTAACGAGTTGTTTTCTTGGGTAAATCCCGTCCTGCGGGCAATGCCTGCCTCTGTCCGAAGGTGCTTCCAGTGTCCGGCAACGAAGAGACGGGCTGTCAGCGAAGAAAGTTTGCCTTTTGGGTTCGGAATGACACTTGCTATGCGGTCAACAAAAAACACAGAAAGAAGAGGAGGATGAAGAGTATGCCCTATGATGCGGTAAAGATGAAGGACTGGCAGATATCTGAAGCTGCCGAGAAGAAAATGCCGTCTGCGGACGAGTGGCGCGAGAAAATGGGACTCGAAAAAGACGAAATGATCCCTCACGGAAGGTTGGCGAGGATTGACTTTCTGAAGGTCATGAAACGTCTGGAGAAGAAGAAGGACGGGAAGTACATCGAGGTGACCGCCATTACCCCCACGCCTCTCGGGGAAGGAAAAAGCACTACCTCGTGCGGGTTGATGGAAGGCCTGGGCAAGCTCGGGATGAGTGTGGGCGGCGCCCTTCGCCAGCCTTCCGGCGGCCCAACCATGAATATCAAGGGAACAGCCGCGGGCGGCGGGAACGCGTTGATCATCCCCATGACCGAATTCTCCATGGGGCTGACAGGCGACATCAACAACATCATGAACGCCCACAACCTTGCCATGGTCGCTCTCACCGCAAGGATGCAGCACGAAAGAAACTACAATGACGAGCAACTCAAGCGACTGACCAGGATGAAGAGGCTGGACGTGGATCCCACCCGCGTGGAAATGGGGTGGATTATCGACTTCTGCGCCCAGAGCTTGAGGAACATCGTCATCGGATTAGGGGGCCGGCAGGACGGCTTCACCATGCAATCCAAGTTCGGGATCGCGGTCTCATCCGAGATCATGGCCATCCTGGCGATCATCACGGACCTCGCGGACCTCAGGAAACGCCTTGGGGAGATCACCGTGGCTTTCAACAAGGCAGGCAAGCCCGTGACCACCGGAGATCTCGAGGTGGACGGCGCAATGGCCGCCTGGATGGTCGACTCCATCAACCCCACTCTTATGAGCACGGCCGAGTATCAGCCATGCTTTGTCCATGCCGGGCCTTTTGCGAACATCGCCGTCGGCCAGTCTTCCATCATAGCCGACCGCGTGGGCCTCAAGCTTTTCGACTACCATGTGACGGAGAGCGGTTTCGGGGCGGACATCGGGTTCGAGAAGTTCTGGAACGTGAAGTGCCGTTACAGCGGCCTCACCCCCCATGTGTCGGTGCTGACCACGACCATCCGCGCCCTCAAGATGCACGGCGGAGGTCCCAAGGTGGTGGCCGGTATCGCTCTCGATCCCGCGTACACAAAAGAGAATTTCAAGCTCCTCGAAGCAGGAATTCCCAATATGGTGCACCACATCAACACCATCCGCAAATCGGGCATGAATCCGGTGGTATGCATCAACTGCTTCCACACGGATACGAAGGCCGAAATTGCCATGGTGAGGAAATACGCCGAAGAGGCCGGCGCACGATGCGCGGTGTCCGAGCACTGGGCCAAAGGCGGCGATGGAGCCATCGAACTTGCCGAGGCCGTGAAGGAAGCCTGCGAGGCCAAGCCCAAGTTCAAGTTTCTTTACCCCATGGAAATGAAACTCCGCGAAAGGGTGGAGAAGATCGCGAAGACGGTGTACGGGGCGAACGGGGTTTCCTGGACACCCGAGGCCGAAGCCAAGGCGAAGATGCTCGAAGGGGATCCCAAGTTCGATGAGTTCGCCACCATGATGGTGAAGACCCACTTGAGTCTATCCCATGATCCCGCGCTGAAAGGCGTTCCCAAGGGATGGACCCTCCCCATCCGGGACGTGCTCATTTACTCGGGCGCCAAGTTCCTCTGCCCCTGCGCCGGAACGATCAGCCTCATGCCCGGAACCGCTTCCGACCCGGCCTTCCGCCGTGTGGACGTGGACGTGAAGACGGGCAAGGTAAGGGGACTGTTCTAGGCATTGTAAGTCGGATTAATCTGTATCCTGAACAGGGGGCCTTCGGGCCCCCTGATTTATTCCCGCTTTTGTCTTGTCCTGCCGAAACTCTGTCCTTGCTTTCGAACAGGGAGCTATGAAGGGGGATGCTATTTTCCCAAGACGGATTGAGACTTTCATCGGTAGGCGAGCAGTCCAAGGATTGCAAGGATAGCCAAGGCCGCACCTGCCAGAAAAGCGGCCGGCGCACCGAAGGCGGCCCAGAGGGCACCGGCAACGACACTCGCCAGCAACAGCGCACCGCCGCTAACAAGGTTGAAGATGCCAAAAGCGGTGCCGCGAATCTCTGAAGGGGCATTCTCAGCCACAAGCTTAGCGAAAAGGCCTTGGGTGAGCCCCATATGAATTCCCCAGAGCGCTGCGCCGGTCAATGCCAGCAACGGCGAGGTGGTTGCAGCCAATACAAGATCGGCGGCAGCCAGCATCCCAAGTCCCACGATAAGGAGCGTCCGTTGATTAAGCCGATCGGCGGCGACTCCCGCCGGGTAGGCAGTCGCCGTGTAGGCGACATTCATCACGATCAGCACGAAGGGCACGTACCCGAGCGCCAATCCGACATCCTGGGCGCGAAGCACCAGGAATGCTTCGCTGAACCGTGCCAGGGTAAACACCGCTCCGAGTAGAACAATGAGCCAATAGCGAAGCGGCAGTCGCTTAACATCCGCGAAAGTCAGAGGACTTCGTATGCCGGATTTGACCTCCGGCCTCTCGGGATCCTTGACTCCAAAGATAAGGAGCGCAACGGCAACGAAGGCAGGGGCAACCGCAACCCATAGCACGGCTCTGATGTCGTTCGCGAGCCATGCCATGAATACCACCGCAGCAATTGGGCCAACGAATGCACCGACAGAATCCAGCGATTGCCGGAGCCCATACGCGGCCCCCAGCAGTTCCGGAGGCGCGATATCCGCCACCAGCGCATCACGTGGCGCCCCGCGAATGCCTTTGCCGATACGGTCGACGAACCGTGCGGCAAATACCCAACCGATGGTGGTGGCCAGCGGGAAGATCGGCTTTGTAAGCGCCGCAAGTCCGTAGCCGAGCCCTGCGAGCCACTTGCGCTTCCCAAGGTAGTCGCTAATCGCGCCGGAAAATACTTTCGTGATCGCGGCGGTGGCCTCGGCAACACCCTCGATAAGGCCGATGGTGGTCATGGAGGCCCCGAGGACAGAGGCCATGAATACCGGCAGCAGGCTGTGAATAAGCTCTGAGGAGATGTCCATGGACATCGAGACAAGACCCAACGCCCAGATGCCCGCCGGCAAAGCCCGGAATGCGCTCAGCGTAGCAGGAGAGGATCGGCCGGTATTCGAGGATGGAGTCTTCATTATGAACAATTCCGGGCAGCTTTCAGTTTATGAGGGCATCTCCAGAAGGTTCCAGAGTTCGTCCTGCCACTGGATCATGAGCGGCTTGGAGACGAGTATAAGGATCGGCCTGTCGCCGTAGAGGGCCATCGGCTTGGCGGCGAGGGCCAGTTGGACGGTGTCCAGGAGATTGAGGCAAGAGTTGCATACCACCCTAACGCAAGTCTCGCCGCCCTCGGGCGTCATCTGCTCAAGCGCCTCGTCGGCGACCTCAAGTAGAGATGAACTGAAGAAACCTGCAATGCGGTCATACTGTTTTGCGCCTGCCAGTTGTTTGGCCAGGAAATCCTTCAATGGACTGCGGCGGGAAGAATAGCGATGGATCATCCGTTGTCACCGTTCCAGAAGTCAGGGTCGGAATTGGACAGGGGTTTTGCCCTTACGATTCTTCGGCCAGCGCCAGGATGCGCCGCCGGATGTCCTCTGAAACCCACATACCGCTCTTCTCCAGACGATGAATCACCGGCTTGACGCTTTCGATCAAACCGAATGACTTGGCTTCCAGCAGGATCCGCAAAGTTCCCCAAACCGTGAGCCCCGCTGCGATGGCCGTTCTTCTTGCCAAGGCGTCATCCAGGAGAAGAATATGATCGGGATGTTCGAGAGCTAAAGCCATGGCGGCAATCTCTCCGGCGCCGAGATCCACCGCAAACCACTCGGAAGGCGTCGCTTGGGGATCCGTGATTTTCATCCAAGAATGGTCTTCGGGATTGGGTACGTCAAATCCCCGGCTTCTTCCTTCCGCCAGTTCAAAAGCCACCGCGCCGGGAACGCAAACCAAAGTAAACAGGCGGGGAAGCCACGCCAAACCGCCGCATCGGTGCAGATAGAGCAGGGGTGACGTATTGCTGATGGCCTTATCCGGCATGGGCTCCTTCCAGATCCTCCAGTTCGGAGGCGAGAGGAAACACGCGGTAACGGTATAAACTGATGAGGAATTCTACGCGGGTCATGCCGGCCAGTTCCGCGGCCCTCCCCGAAGATAAGCGCCCAAGCTCGTAAAGCTTTACGGCGGCCAGGATCGGCAATTCACGGCTGAATCCGATTTCATCCGTCTTCTCTGCCAGCAGGACCTTTTCCGGTACATCGATTACAATCTGTCGTGTGGCCATGACAAAACCTCTTAATAATTCATTCTATTCTGAACCATTATCCGTTAATCGTTCTCTATAGTCAATGACGGCTTGGGGTGCCCATTTGGAGTCAAATTGAAGTGATACGGCCTCGCCTGTTACCTCCAACAGTGAGGAGCTGAAAAGCCCGGCGATCCGGTCGTACAATCCGCCCAGATCTGTCTCCTTCTTCCCCTCATTCTTCGATGAGATCTAGAAAGTTCCCCGAGAAGAGCCAAGTCCATTTCATCCCGGATCGGTAGAACCTGTCCGAGTCCTCCGGCAAAGGTAGCAAAGGTGGAGGGTTTAGTCACAACCGAGGGGGCTGCAGAAAAGAGATCATCGAGGTTTTTTGCTCCAGCCACACTGCGCATAGAGTCAATCTCTTCGTCCATGTGAGGCTGGTATCTCATAGCTTCAAGCCTTTCAGAAAACCTAAATAGGCATCCCGGTTCATGAGACCTTTGAGTTCAGTCGGGTCGCTCGGTTTGATTTCAATCATCCAGCCTGACTCGTAGGGCTGCGTGTTGATGAGTTCAGGAGATCCCTCCATCGCTTTGTTGGTGGAGGGGATTTCCCCTCCCAGTGGCATGTACAGTTTAGATAGGGTTTTGGCGCATTCGATGGTGCCGACCTGCGGCAATTCCACGAATACGATGTCTCCGAGCTGATCTTGGGCATAGTCGCTGATGCCGGGCGGTGGATATTGTCCCCTTTAAACTTGGCCTATTCGTGATCTTTGGAATGGAACAAATCGTCAGGGAATTGAAGTTCGCGAAGTTCTTTCATGGTGTTCCTCGTCAATGGATCTAATGGAACAGATCCTGGAACTCAATTTCTCAATTGATTAACAATCTCAAAACGTGCGAAAATCTCCACTGCTTCAATTGTGATGCAAATTAAGATAGCGGGCTTTCCGAGTGGCTAAAAAGCCTACATATGAAGCACTGGAACAGAGAGTCCAGAGCTTGGAAGAGCAAAACAGGGCTCTCATGGCATCTATTGAAGATCAGCGGAAGCGACTCGAAGAGCGCATAAAATTCGAGAAGGACCTCCGGGAGAAAGTCTGGAAGGAGCTGAAGCAGGATCTGGAATTCGAGAGACTTCTTTCCGAGGTATCGGCGAAGTTCGCGAATATCCCTGCTAAGGAGGTCGATCGGGAAATTAAGGACGTAATCCGGCGTGTTGCCGGGATGTTTGAACTCGACCGTGGGTCCGTCATGCAATATTCTAAAGATCTTGGTCAGATCCATGCTACACACTCATGGGCCAGAGAGGGGCTTCCAGAGTTTTTTGTCCTCTCTGCGGGCGGCACATTTGTTTCAAAAGAGCATTTTCCTTGGGTTACTCAAAAAATGTCCCATCAAGAAACCGTGGCCTTTTCGGACTTGGATGATTTGCCCAAGGAAGCGGAAAAGGACAGGCACACGTTTGAAAAATTGGGGGTGAAATCCGGAATAGCTCTCCCCTACTTTGTGGAAGGTTCGTTTTTGTTTACTGTGACATTCGGATCTACCCGTTCAGGACGGGCTTGGCCTGAGGACATGATTCATCGACTTAGACGCCTCGGAGAGATTTTTTCGAACGCCATTCTGCGAAAGAATGCAGACCAGGAAATCCAGAAGGCCTTTTCCGAGATCCGGGAGTTGAAAGATCGCTTGCAGGAAGAGAATATCTTTCTTCTCAAAGAGATCAAGACTATCAGGAAGCATTCTGAATTCATCGGCGAGAGCGATGCGATAAAGGGGGTCCTCTCAAAAGTAGAACAGGTGGCCCAACGCAATACGACCGTGCTCATCCTGGGGGAGACAGGAACGGGAAAGGAACTGGTCGCGCGGGCCATTCACGAGTTCAGTGCACGGAAGAGCCGTCCCATGGTTACCGTAAACTGTGCCGCCCTGCCCGCCACCTTGGTGGAGGCCGAGTTATTCGGCCGGGAAAAGGGAGCTTACACGGGCGCCTTGTCAAAGCAGGTCGGTCGCTTTGAAATTGCCGATGGTTCAACGATTTTTCTGGACGAAATCGGCGAATTGCCCATGGAACTCCAAGTCAAACTACTTCGTGTACTGGAGCACGGTCATTTCGAGAGGTTGGGAAGCTCCAAGACTTTAAGTGTTGATGTGAGGGTCATTGCTGCCACCAATCGAGACCTTCAAAAGACGATTGAGGAAGGCAGGTTTAGGGAAGACCTCTATTATCGCTTGAATGTGTTTCCTATTCAGATACCTCCTCTTAGAGAGCGTCCGGAGGATATCCTTCCGCTAACCTGGGCCTTTATCAGAGAATTCAGTCATGCCATGGGTAAACAAGTTGACTCGATACCGAAGAGCGGTCTCGATGCAATGAAACGCTATCAGTGGCCTGGCAATATCAGGGAACTCAGGAACCTTATAGAGCGAGCGATGATCGAGAGCAAGGGCAAAGCCCTTATTGTGAAATTGCCGGAGCGTCCCAGTAACAAAATATCTTCCAATCTGACCATAGAGGAATTAGAACGCAAACATATCCGCGAGGTATTGGAGAAAACCAATTGGCGGATCAGGGGCAAAAACGGGGCTGCGGAGATCCTAGGGCTCAAGCCGAGCACCCTATATGCTAGGATGAAGAAACTGGGTGTTGAACGCCCTGCGACACAATCCATATTTTGATTAACCATCCAAATATCGACGCCCAAACATTAGTCCCCTCACAGACTACAATCGGCCGTCTCAAACAAACCAAAAGATAACAGATAGATAGACACGCTGCGATTCCTGCCATCCTTGGCACGAACTTCGCATTTGTCTAAGATTAGACAGTTGCCGTGGAGGAAATGTCGAGGTCGTCGTCGATCTTTAAAGGCTGGAGCAAGAAATGATCATCTCAACCGTTAGGATTGCAGTGGGAGCTAAGAAAAGAGACGAAATATTAGCGATCTTGTTTTCAGTAAAGGGGCCGACCGAGAGCAAACCACAATGCGTCAGTTGCCGTATCTACACGGAGCCACGAAACGAGAAGTGCATTACCTATGAAGAGGTGTGGCAGAATGAAGAGAGCCTCTATCAACATGTCCGATCGCCTCATTACCGGAACCTGCTTGCTGCAATGGACCTTTCAAGTGAGCCTCCTGAAGTTAAGTTCGTCACAGTTTTGAAAACTGAGGGAATGGAGCTTATGGAAAGAATCTTGAGCGATGTGGACCTTAAAGCGATGGCGCGGGCAAAGGCAGCAGCAAATCGGTCCGCTCTCAAACAATAGGATCCAGGTTTGGATACTCACCATAAAGAAGAAGGAGGAAATCGAAATGTCATATCCTAGCGTTTACCCTACGGGAGCCACCATCTATAATCCTGAGAGGTGCTGGAACGGTTACACCATCTACCAGGCAAGGGAAGTGGGAGCGCTCCTCATCGACATGAATGGAACCGAGGTGAAGTTGTGGAAGGGACTCCACGGTTTCCCGAACAAGATCCTTCCGGGCGGCTACGTGATGGGTCACACCGGGGAACGGTCCAATGCCTTTTCCTCGCAGGACCAGATCGACCTCGTGCAGGTGGACTTCAATGGAAAGATCGTATGGAAGTTCGATCGATGGGAATTCATCGAGGACCCGGGAGAGGAGCCACAATGGATGGCCCGCCAACACCACGATTACGAGCGTCAGGGAAACCCTGTCGGTTATTACGTTCCTGGCATGGACCCCACTATGGACCACGGCAACACCTGGATTCTCTGTCACAAGAATGTAGTCAAGAAGGAGATATCCGAGAAACGCTTGCTCGACGATGCCATCATCGAGGTGACCTGGGAGGGCGATGTGGTCTGGGAGTGGGTGTGCAGCGATCATTTCGAGGAAATGGGCTTCAGCGAGGAGGCCAGGAACATCCTGGCGCGCAATCCCAACATGGTGTCCTCCGGCGGCGGCATGGGAGACTGGATGCACATCAACTGCATGTCCCTCCTGGGTCCGAATCGATGGTACGACGGAGGGGATCAGCGGTTCCACCCTGATAACATCATCTGGTGCTCCCGGGAGAGCAACATCCTCGCCATTACCAGCAAGAAGACCGGCGAAATAGTCTGGAGAGTCGGACCGGACTACAACTCCAGCAAGGCATTGAAGAAGCTCGGATGGATCATCGGACAGCATCACGTTCACATGATCCCGAGGGGCCTCCCGGGGGAGGGTAATATCCTGGTTTACGACAATGGGGGATGGGCAGGGTACGGTGCGCCGAACCCCGGTTCGCCCATGGGCATCAAGAACGCGCTCCGGGATTATTCACGCGTGCTGGAGTTCAATCCGGTCACGCTCGAAATCGTCTGGCAGCACACTCCCAAGGAGGCAGGGTTGCTCCACCCCGTGGACAGCAACCGCTTTTACAGCCCTTTCATCAGCTCGGCCCAACGCTTGCCCAACGGTAACACCCTGATCACGGAAGGTTCGGCAGGACGCATCTTCGAGGTCACGGCGGAACATGATTTGGTCTGGGAGTACATCAGTCCCTATTGGGGCTCCATGATGAACGTAAACATGGTTTACCGGGCGTACCGTGTGCCCTATGAGTGGGTGCCGCAGTTGGAGCGGCCCAAACAAACCCCGATCAAGAAGATCGACGTGACCACTTTCCGTGTGCCCGGTGCCGCGGCGCCCGGTCACGAGCGTGTGACCGAGGTGGAAGGTGTTCGGCCATACCAGGGCGATGCGGCCTTGTGCGTGCAGGTCGACGTGCCCAAGTAAAGTCGCCCTGTGCTCGCACACAGGGCCTGTAGGTAACGTTCAAAAAGAATCGATAGGAGGGAACAAAATGAGAACCCAATCTCACAAAGCGATTTTCATGATTCTTGTCGGCGCCATCGCGCTGCTTTGCCTCGCGGTCCCTGGCTGGTCCGCGGAAAAGTTCGAGCTCAAATTTGCATGCGAGTATATGGACCGACACCCCACTTCCGTAAATGCCTTCATTCCCTGGATCAAAAAAATGGGAGAACTGAGCCAGGGAAGGCTACAGATCCAGTTTTACAATCCCAACGCCATCTGCCCGGCAAAACAAACTTATGCCAGCACCGTAGCAGGGGCCGTGGATATCGGAGCCTCCGCAACGATCTGGGTCCCCGGCAAGTTCAACCTCTCGGAGATCATTGAGCTGCCATTTCTCTTCAACGGGGCGGAATCCGCCAGCCTCACCATGTGGGAGCTTTATAAGCGCTTCCCTGAGTGGAGGCAGGAGTATAAGGAAGTAAAGATGCTTTGGGAGTGGGCGAGCGCCCTTTACCAGCTTCACACCGTGAAGAAGCCGGTTCGTACCTTGGAGGACCTAAATGGCCTCAAGCTCATTTCGTGGACGGCGCCCATGAACAAGGTAATCCGGATGTTGGGTGCCATCCCGGTGGATGGGGCACCTGCAGACACCTATCTGGCCCTGGAGCGTGGCATGGCGGACGGAGTCCTCTGTCCCCTTGCACCCATGCGCTCTTTCAAGATCACGGATGCCGCCAAGCACCATACCATCATCAACCTGAGTGCCAGCGGTTTCTGGGCAGGGATGAACCAGGCCAAGTGGAATAGCCTGCCCCCGGACCTCCAAAAGATCATTGAGGAGAGCACCGGGGATAAGATGGCTCAATTGGCCGGCAAGACTCTGGACGAGGGCGCCATCCAGGATGCGCATTGGATGAAGGAGCAGAAACATAGCTTCTACGTGCTGAGTCCTGCAGAGAAGGAAAAGTGGAAGGAAAAGCTCAAGCCCATCACAAACGAATGGCTCGAGAAGATGGACCAGAGGGGCTACAAGAACGTCAAAGAAATCTATGAAGCGACGGTCAGTCTGGCCAACCAGTACAACGAAAAGACCAAAGGTGGCTACGCAGAGTAAGCAAATCATATCCCTGCCCGGGCTTCATCCTCCGAGGAAGATGCACCGGGTAGGGGCGGAGTAGGGCTCCTTTACATAGAACGATAGAGGGGCCCGCAACGGGCAAGGCAGGAGGGGTTTACCATGACTTCAGGATCTTTCGCCTCGGCAGCGGCAACTCTGGAAAAGGGGGTGGCTCCGGCGTCCAAATTTGTCAATTACGTTGCCTGTGTAGCCCTCTGCATTATGCCCATCCCAGTGTTTGTGGACGTTTTTCTCAGATACGCCTTTTCTATCTCCATTCCGGGCGGAATAGAGGCACAAGAATTCCTGATGCTGATCCTCGTGTTCTTCGGGCTTGCCTCTGTGCAACTGGATGGGGGGGGGCACATCCAGATCGATCTTGTGGTCGGGAAGCTGAAGGGCCGTGCTCGAAATGCGCTCGAGACCTTCATCCACAGCATTTCCTTCCTGATCATGCTTCTCATCTCCTCCCAGCTCCTGGCCCAGGGAATCAAGAAGTTCCAGAACAGCGAAATCAGCAAGTCCCTGGAACTTCCGATCTGGGTGTTCTGGTTCCTGGCCGCCCTGGCCGCCTTTGTGCTGGCCCTGGTTCTGCTCGTTCAACTGCTGAAGGTCCTCGGCCGTGCGTCTCAACAAGGGGGGTGGGGGTGGTTGATCCTGACGGGCCTGGTGGCCTGCATTCTGATCATTGGGCCCATGGCGGGATTCAGACCCTCCGGGCTGAGTTCGGCCGCGAGCGGAATCCTGGGCATGATCTTCCTCTTTGCCATTCTCTTTCTAGGGGTTCCCATAGGATTCGGCATGGCCATCACGGGTTTCCTGGGCATGATCGTGCTCAACAAGTCTCTCCCTCCTTCCCTGGCCATGCTGGGGATCGGTCCCTATGACACCGGGGCTTCCTACATGCTCACAGTGGTACCTCTATTCATCCTCATGGGGGAGCTGGCCTTTCACTCCGGGATCAGCAGCGATCTCTTTGGGGCGGCCAGCAAGTGGTTCGGCCGGGTGAGGGGCGGCATTGCCATGTCTGCTGTGGCAGGTTGCGCCGGCTTTGCAGCGGTCTGCGGCGACAGTCTTGCTACGGCAGTCACCATGGGGGCCATTGCCATTCCTGAGATGAGGAAGAAAAATTACGACATGTCTCTGGCCACCGGCTCCCTGGCTGCCGGGGGTACCCTGGGCATCCTGATCCCGCCAAGCGTGGGTTTCATCTTTTATGCCATCGTGACCGAGGAATCAATCGGCAAGCTCTTTATGGCCGGCATCATCCCCGGCATCGTGCTGGCGCTCCTTTTTATCACCTACATCGCCGGCATTAGCCGGCTCAGGCCCCAAATGGCTCCACAGGGGAAACCTTTCACTTTGAGGGAGAAAATTACTTCCCTGAGAGGGGTCCTGGGCATGCTGATTCTCTTCCTCGTGATTCTCGGAGGAATCCTGAGTGGCATCTTCAATGCGATCGAGGGGGGGGCTGTGGGGGCGGTCGGGGCCTTCATTTATGCGCTCGCGAAACGCCGCATGACCTTCGCCATGCTGGTCGCATCCCTCAAGAGCAGCCTGACCATCACCTGCAAGCTGCTCATGATCCTCATGGGTGTGGGTATCCTGGGTTATTTCCTGGCTGGCACAAGGCTGCCCTTTTTCCTGGCAGATGCGATCAGTGGGCTGGGGATAAGCCGTTACCTCATTTTCACTTTCGTGATGATTTTTTTCCTCATCCTGGGCTGCCTCCTGAACGTCATACCCATGATCCTGCTGGTGCTGCCCACGATTTTCCCGATGATCGTGGCCCTGGGTTTTGACCCGATCTGGTTCGGCGTGGTGTGCGTTGTCATGATGGAGGCAGGCCAGATCACACCGCCTATAGGCGTCAACGTATTTGCCATCTCCACCTCGTCCGGGGTGGAGATGTTCACCGTGTTCAAGGGAATTTTTCCATTTTTCATTTGTATGATGCTCCTGGTTGTGCTCCTGGTCATTTTCCCTCAAATGGCCACCTGGCTCCCCACGGTACTTTTTTGACGAAGAGAAAACCAGGCTTGGGGCACATAGCTAAATGTAAGTGTGTATCGGTGCCTAGAAAGGACCTGCTGATCATGAACGATTTTGATGTAGTCATCATTGGCGGCGGCCCCGGCGGCTACGTGGCCGCGGTCAGGGCGAGCCAACTGGGATTGAAAGTGGCGCTGATAGAAAGAGAAGACCTAGGTGGTGTTTGCTTGAACTGGGGCTGCATTCCCACCAAGTCCTTGCTGCGGAACGCAGAGGTGGTCCATCTGCTGTCAAAGGGCAAGGCATTTGGTTTCAAGTTTGACAATCTCTCTCTTGATTATGGGGAAGCATACAAGCGCAGCAGGAGCGTGGCGACCCGTCAGACCAGGCGGATCAGCATTCTGATGAAGAACCACCACGTCGCTGTGTATAACGGCATCGGCAGACTCGTGAGCGCCCAGGAAGTGGAGATTAAACCGTCTGGCGAGAGACTGACGGCCAAGAACACCATTGTTGCCACAGGAGCAAAGCCTCGGCCCCTCCCGGGGACCCCCTTTGACGGCGAGAAGGTGATCAACTTCAGGCGAGCCCTGGAACTGACGGAAGCACCGCAGAACATTTTGATCGTTGGGGCAGGTCCGATCGGCATGGAGTTCGCCACCCTCTGGAGTCGCTACGGGGCAAAGGTGACAGTGGTGGAGATGATGCCCAACGCCCTGCCCCTGGAGGACGAAGATATCTCAACCGAGGCCGAGAGACAGTTCAAAAGGGTTGGCATCAAAATAATGACCAGCGCCCGGGTTGAAGGGATTAACCACCAGGAAGAGGCTCTGAGTGTGACAATAGCGACAGGGGACAAAAAGGAGACCCTCTCGGCGCAAAAGGTCCTCGTGTCTATCGGGTTTGCGCCGAACAGCGAAGACCTTGGACTCGAGGCGACAGGAGTCGAGACCTATCGAGGGTATGTGGAGATCGACGAGCGGATGCGCACTTCTATCCCCAATATCTACGCCATTGGTGATGTCACAGGCAAACTGGGTCTGGCCCACGTTGCATCGGCCCAGGGAATGGTTGCAGCAGAGGCCATTGCCGGGCGCCCAACCCACGCCCTTGATTACGTGAATATCCCGCGCTGCACCTTCGCCTACCCGGAGGCGGCCTCGGTTGGATTGAGCGAAAGACAGGCGCGCGAGATGGGTTATGAAGTGGTTACTGCTCAGTGCCCTTTTGCCGCCAACGGAAAAGCTTTAGCCATGGATGACAATTTTGGCTTTGCCAAGATCGTTGCAGAGACAAAAGAGAAAAAAATTCTCGGAGTCCACCTCATTGGGGCTCACGTGACGGAACTGATCGCAGGCCCGGCAGGCATGATCAGGATGGGGGCAACGGCCGAACAACTGGGCCTCACCGTCCACCCCCATCCCACGATTAGTGAAGCCCTGATGGAAGCGGCACATGCGCTCATGGGTCACGCGATCCATATATGATACAGAGGCCCGCGACCCACGCTTTGAGCCATAAGATAGAAACAAGCAGAATTAGGAGATATTGTGATGGGGAACACCATCTTTACGGCCACAGGCTGTAGCCGATGCAAAATTGCAAAGAAGTTTATGGATGAGCATGCGATTCCTTTTGAAGAGTTGGACATTAAGGCAGAAGGGAAGGAGCCCTTTGGCCAGTTTTACAGGAACAACCGAAGCAGCGTCTACCGCGGCAAGGAGGGGATTGAGTTCCCCGTATTTACCGATGGGACGATCATCCGCCAGGGTGTGGGCCCCGTTATCGCCTTTCTCCATGCGGGCACGAGGCTGGACGGCTTCATCGGACGGAGCGAACTCTCCCATGGCTGGATGGACGGAATCCACGTTTCCGAAGGAGACCCGGCGTTGACCGATGACCTCGTAAGGGTCCTGGGTTATATCCGGAAGAACGGGATAAACCTGCAACTGGATACGGACGGAAGGAATGCGCAGGTTCTAGATAGGCTGCTGGCGGAGAAGCTGGGAGACCGCGTGCTGATGGAGGTCAAGGGGCCTTTGAGCCTTTATGGCAGGATGCTGAGCCGGGAGATCGACCCTGCAGAGGTCAAGAAGTCGATCGAGCTTGTAACCCGATTCCCTGAGTACCAGTTCCGAACAACCGTTGGCCCTGTTGTCCGGAAGCAGGGGGAACCGCCGGAGACCAGTTACCTCACGCCGGACGAGGTTGCAGAAACAGCCGAGCTCATCCAGGAGTCGACCGGGAGCTATAAGCAGCCCTATGTGCTGCGGATCCTCGACCCGGAGCGCGCTTCCGACGAACGTCTGGGGTCCATCGGGAAATTGACCTTGAACGACCTGTTCAAGCACCGGTCTGCGGCCAGGAAATTCCAGGTGCTGACAGAAATCGAAAAAAGCTAGGCGATGTGGTTAAAAAGGACGAAGGGCATGAAAAGGCGATTAGGGGTGGTTGGCATGTTTTGGTGCTGGGGCTTGTGTGCTCCTTTTCCGCGCAGGCGGCGGATCCTATTGCCATCGGCATACCGACCTCCACGGAATTTGTGGAAGGCAGGGAAAGCTTGGCCGTTGCGAAGATGGCGGTTGCAGAGATCAATGCCAAGGGAGGGGTGAAAGTCGGTTCGGAAAAGAGAATGTTCAAGGTGGAATCTGTCGACATCCGTGATGCGGCGCCCGGCGTGCCGGTTCCTGAATCCCTGACGAGCATCGAAAAGCTCATTTCAATGAGTTACAGAGAAAGTCCGACAGGCTCCTAGAAAAGCCTTAAATGACTGCGTTAGCTCTCAGCACCTCCTTGTCTTGGGGTAATAAGCTTGACCCCATCCGTTACATTCGATTATTTTATTGATGCGCGCGGAACTAAAAGGGGGGAGTAAGGAGGAGACAGATGGCTGAGAAGATGGTGAGGTCATTATGCGGGTTTTGTCATGCCAATTGCGGAATCAAAGTGCGGGTCCAGGACGGCAAAGTGATCCGTATCGAGGGAGACCCCGAAAATCCGGTCAATAGGGGCTATCTGTGTCCCAAGGCGCAAGCACTAAAACCGATGCTGGAGTCCGAGGAACGGCTGAAATTTCCTTTGAAAAAGACGAAGGACGGTTTTGTCAAAGTTTCCTGGGACGAGGCGCTGGACTTGGCAGCAGATAAGCTGACCAAAATCAGAGAGGCCTACGGGCCGGAAAGTCTGTTCCACTGCGGCGGGGCGCCCGTGACATACGTCGCCAGGGACGGATTCCGCCAGTTTATGGGGGCGTTCGGCTCTCCCAACTTTACGGGGGCGGCCAATCTCTGCAGTGTTCCGAGGAAAGTGGCCTTCAATGATGCATTCGGGGGAAGACCCGAGCCGGACCTGGAAAACACCCGGCTGATCATTTTTTGGGCTGGAAACCCGATGAATACCACCCGTTTCACCAGCCATGCCTCCATCAATGGCTTCCATCGGACAATTTCTCGGGCCAAGCAAAGAGGGACCAAAGTTATCGTCATCGATGCGGTGCGGACCGAAACGGCAAGCCTGGCTGATGAGTGGGTGCGGCCGAATATCGCCACCGATACGGCTTTAGGCCTGGCCATGGCCCATACCATTATCAAAGAGAATTTATATGATAGGGCTTTTGTGGAGAAGTGGGTCATCAAGTTCGACGAAATCAAGAGGCACGTTGAGCCTTTGGCCCCGGAGTGGGCCGAAGAGATAACCGCGGTGCCGGCGGAGCGAATCAGGGAGCTGGCCCGGCTCTATGCCACCACCGAAGGCGCTGTCATCAAGGACGGGAACGGTCTGGACATGCACACCACCGGCGTAGATATGGTGAGGACCATCTGCCTGCTGGTCGCTTTGACCGGCAATATCGATAGAAAGGGAGGTGACGTTTTCCTGTCTTTTGTTCCCCAAACTCCTCTCCCTACGGTGAAGTCGGAGAAACGTCCCATGGGGCGGGACGAGTTTCCTCTATTCCCGGAGGTGCCTTTTTCGGCAGTGAAAGAACGGCTGCTGAGTGAATCGCCCGAGCGGCCCCGGGCGATGATCGTGCACCATGCCAATCCGGCGCTCGTGCAGGCGAACCGGGAGAGGACCAAACAGGCACTCGAGAAACTGGAGTTCCTGATGGTGATGGACATCTTCCCGACGGCCACGACCGAGCTGGCAGACTTGGTGCTGCCGGCCGCAGCCGACCTCGAAACAGTAGACTACCGGGCTCTTTCCAGCACCAATGGGGGATTTTTGACCTTTAGAGAGAAAGTGGTGGAGCCTCCGGGAAGCGCGCGCCCGGTCTTCGAAGTCGAATACGAACTGGCGAAGAAGATGGGCATCGAGCATGGGTATCCTTTCCGGAATGCAGAGGAATGGCTCAATTTTGTGTTGAAACCCGCCAAGGTAACCGTGGACGACCTGAGAAGGCAGCACGTGATATACGGATCTCCGGCAGTCGTCTATAAGAAGTATGAGAAAGAGGGATTCAAAACGCCGTCAGGGAAAGTGGAATGCTACTCCGAGAGATTCAAGGCGGCAGGCAGGCAAGCGTTGCCGGTATTCGAGTACCCCAAGGAATCCCCTGCCGCTCATCCCGACCTGGCGAAGAGGTACAGCCTGTGCGCGACTACCCGGAGACCGGCCGAGTTTGTGCACACGAAACTGTTCAACTTGCCTACTGCGGGGAGGATCTACCCCGATCCTCTGATGAAGATGAACGCTGCCGACGCAGCCGAAAGAGACATCAAACAAGACGACATGGTGGAGGTGGAGTCGAGAACAGGGAAGATACGGCTGAAGACCATCATCAGTGAGGACGTGAGGCCAGGGGTGGTGACCATCGATTTCGGGTGGGGAAACCCGACGGACAAGAAGGCGAGCATCAACAGTCTTTCGCCCGATGATGTGTGGGACCCGGTCTCGGGAGGGTACCCGAACAGGTTATTCTTGTGTGAAGTGAAGAAGGTATGAGTTTTGAGTGGTGAGCTTTCCCGAACCCGCTAATCAGGACATCATCCCCGAACTCAAGGGACTTTTTGATCAATTCGAAAATCATTTCAACCACGGTCCTCGATTTGTGCTTAGAGAACCCGTACCGATCGCCAGTAATGCTACTTATTCTCTTATCGCAGGTTTGGGTCCTGCTGTGATTTCTAAGTCGTATCGGTAAGTCGGAAGGTTTCCGAATGCTGAGGTCGGCAACGTCATCTGCATGCTTGGTCAACCAATACAGTCGGGCCAGGTACAGAGCATCAGATACATGCAATGAAGGGGTAGTGGAGCGGGTGAAGTATCTGGAAAAAAGATAAGGTTTAAGGTATACGGTATGCGGTAACCGGCTTAGAGCCGGCGATTGTTGCCTCATTGCCATATACCGATGCGAAGACCACATAAATACCCGGAGAGAAAAAATGAATAAAAAAGTAGAATTCACGATAAATGATGAGCCTGTGGAATTAGAAATTGAGTCCCACAAGACGCTTCTGGAAGTTCTTCGCGAGGATTTGGGCCTTACGGGTACGAAGGAGGGTTGTGGATTAGGAGCTTGCGGGGCTTGCACGGTGCTCATCGAGGGTTTGCCCGCACTCTCTTGTCTGACCCTCGCCTTAGAAGTGAAGAACAAACATGTAACCACTATTGAAGGTTTGATGACAGGGGATGAGCTTGATCCTATCCAATCGTCTTTTGTGGAGCACGGCGCGATTCAATGCGGGTTCTGTACTCCCGGCGCGATCATGTCAGTAAAGGCCTTGCTGGGGCAAAACCCTCGTCCCGCCCGAAAAGAGATCGAAGAGGCCGTATCTGGAAATCTATGTCGGTGTACCGGGTACAAAAAGATCATTGACGCAGTGGAAGCGATATCCAAGGGAGTCTCGAAATAGAAGGAGAGAAAAATATGATTCGCTTACCCAAGGCTGATTATTACGCTCCCTTGAGTCTTAAGGAAGCCTGTTCCATCATCGCTGAGCATGGAGAAGAGGCCAAAGTGCTGGGGGGTGGAACTGATTTGTTGGTGGCATGTAAATTGAGGAACGTCAACCCGGCTCTATTCGTGAGTCTGAGCAGCATATCGGAACTGAAAGGAATTCATTTTCACGAAGGAGAATACCTCAAGATCGGTGCTATGACCAGTTTGCACGATCTCAGATATGATTCCTCAATAACAGAAACCTATCCAGCCCTTTCACAAGCGGCAGCACTTGTCGGCACCACACAACTGCAGTACATGGGAACCATCGGCGGAAATTTGTGCCTCAATACTCGATGTATCTATTACAATCAATCAGAGCGCTGGAGGAGAAGTCGAGATGTCTGTTTCAAGATGGGTGGTCAGGTATGCCATGTGGTCCCCAAGGGCAAGAAATGTTATGCTGTTTTTTCCGCGGATACGGTGCCCGCACTCATTGCTCTGGATGCTGAAGTAAAACTGGTCAGCAGCACCGAAGAGCGATGGGTGCCTGTGGGCAAATTATATACAGGTGACGGCAAAGCGCCTATGGCCCTCAAATCAGGCGACCTGGTATCCGAGGTCAGGCTGCCGCCGCCGACAAGAAGCCGAAGCAGCACCTATTTAAAATATCGAATGAGGGAAGTTATTGATTTCCCGATGGTGGGGGTGGCGGCGCGAATGGATACAAATGACGACGGGATCTGCACCGTGTGCCGAGTGGCCCTCAATGCGGTGGATTGCGGCCCGATCGAAGTTCGCGAGGCTAGGGAAATATTGGAGGGAAAAGTCCCCACTTCTGACTTGATACAGGAAGTTGCCGTAGAAGCGGAGAAGAGAGCCCATCCGGTCGCGAACACGCCTGGGTCCACGCCGGCTTACCGGCGCAAATTAGCGGGGATTTTAACCCATCGGGCACTGCATCAGGTAGCCCGCAGGCTCGGCATGGTTTAGTGCGCTGCCAGTATTCATTTCTTGCAAATAGGAGTTAGAGATGGCGGATTTTCAATGGATCGGAAAACCACTGCCCCGGAAGGATGCCCTGATCAAAGCCACAGGTTCGGCCAAATTTACCAACGATATCTCTCTTCCCCATATGCTGCATGGCAGAATACTTCGGAGCCCGTATCCTCATGCTCGCATCCGAAATATCGAAACAAGCAGGGCGAGGAGATTGCGAGGAGTAAAAGCGGTTATTACCGGCCATGATACCCCCGGCGAAAAATACGGTGTTTTCCCCGCCAGCAGAGACCAATACCTGCTGGCCATTGAGAAGGTCCGCTATATTGGTGATGAAGTCGCTGCGGTCGCGGCGATAGACGAGGAGACCGCTCAAGAGGCATTGGATCTCATCGAGGTTGACTACGAGCCGCTCGCTCCCGTCTTTGATCCTCTTGAAGCCCTGAAAGAAGGGGCCCCTGTGATCCATGAGCATGCACCCAACAATGTAAGCGCCGAGGTTTTGATCGAGGTTGGGGACATAGAAAAAGGATTCACGGACTCTTTCTGTGTACTTGAGGACCGTTTTGAATCTGAGGGGCTGTCCCATTGTCAACTTGAGCCCTACACGTCAATTGCCTCATACGATCGTTCTTCAAGGAAGTTGTCGATGTGGATGCCTCATCAGAGTCCTTTCACAAAGCAGAAAGGCTTGTCCAACACGCTCAGATTTCCCCTGGAAAACGTCAGGGTCCTGAAATCATATATTGGAGGGGCCTTCGGAGGAAGATCCGAGGTGTCTCCCTCTGATTTTTGCGCCGCCCTTCTCTCTATTCAATGCGGGAGACCGGTTAAGATCAACTATTCCCGCGAAGAGACCTTTTCAGTGACCCGGCAGAAGCACCCGTGGCTTATAACTGTCAAGATAGGGGCGGACAAGAACGGAAAGCTTATGGCCGCAAAGATGAGAATCATTGCTGACGGGGGCGCTTACAACAGCACTGGACCCATCGCTATATCTAATGCCCACTCCTTGTGGGAATCATTGTACAGGGTCCCGAATGTCTCCTACAAAGCGGTTCGTGCCTACACGAACAACCCTATCCGGGGTGCGATGAAAGGTCATGGCGCGCAACAGATCTTTTTCGCCTTTGAATCCATGATGGATATGCTGGCAGAAAAAGTCGGCCTGGATCCTCTGGAGACACGCCTCAGAAATTTCGCTAAAGAGGGAGAAACACTCAACAGCGGCTCTCGTGTTACAAGCTGTGGCGTGGAGGAGACATTGGTGAAAACCTCTGAGGCTTCCAATTTCAAAGAGAAATGGAAAAAACGATCTGGAAACAAAGGGATCGGCATCGCCTGCGGCACCCATATCTGTGGATTCAACATGGGGTTTCGTTCCGGGTCGACAGCCTACATAAAATTCAATGAGGAAGGAGGCGCCACGCTCTTCACAGGCTCAACGGATAACGGTCAGGGTAACGATAATATGATGGTTCAAGTAGCGGCCGAAGAGTTGGGCCTTACCATGGATGATATCACCTTGATCTCGGCTGATACTGAACTCACGCCGCTGGACCCGGGAAGCTACAGTATGTCTTCTACCTTTGTCTCTGCCAACGCAGTCAAAGCAGCAGTTTCAGACGCGCGGAAACAACTCCTGGAGCTCGCTGCAGAGGAACTGGAGGCGAATGTCCTGGATCTCGAACTGAAGGAAAAGAGGGTATACGTAAAAGGAAGCCCTAAAATGGGCATCCCTATAAAAAAACTCGTTGTTAAAGCTTACAGCAAAGGAAAACCCGTTTTTGGATCCGGGCACTTTCGTCCCGATATAAACTACAAGTGGGACTGGACAAAGAAGGGACAACAAAAGGGGCAGGTGACAGGGGCTTATACTTATGGCACAGTAATCGCCGAGGTCGAGGTTGGCTTACACACGGGACAGGTGAAAGTGTTAAAATTGACTGGAGCACACGACTGTGGATTTGCCATTAATCCGCTGGCCGTGGAGGGGCAGATGGAGGGCTCATTTGGATTCGCCTTGGGGCAGGCTCTTTCTGAGAAGCTCATGATGGACAAGGGGCAGGTGATGAACTCAAATTTCATCGATTACCGGATTCCGGTTGCCTCTGATATGCCCGACATGGATTCAATCATCGTTGAGAGCAATGATCCGAACGGACCTTACGGTGCCAAGGAGGCGGCCGAAGCCGTTCACCCGGCTGCTATCGCAGCAATTGCCAACGCTATTGCAAATGCCGCAGGTGTTCGGCCAAAGTCCCTGCCTATTACCCCGGAAAAGATCCTCGAGCTGCTCAACGAAAAGAGGGGACTGAAAAACGAAGTAACCGTGGGGGACGGCAGATGAGATATCAAAGGCTCTTTTCACTGCTCAATATCAATGGATGCGTCATTCCAAACCGGATCATGCTCACCTCGGCGGTGACGAGGCCTGCTTCCGAGGACGGTCATGTCAGCAGCAAACTTTTGTAATATCCGCCAATGCGAGTCCCTAAACTCCACATGACCTCGACCTGTCACAGCTGCTCTCAACGTAGTATTCCCTGATTATTTTGATATTCTCATCAGTGAGGAAGATCTTACGTTTGGGATTCATTGAGACTATCCAACGAAAATCAGACTCGTCAAAACCTTTGATCACTTGCCATTACCTCCACCTTTCTCCTGTCCATTTCTGTCTTGAAAATTATTCTCTTATCTCGGCTTTTCTCAAACCTGTGATACAGAGCAGTACATGAAATAAAGGGGTAGTGCACATCCGTTGGACGTATCGGGCTTTTTGATGCCTAAGACACAGGCCCAATATGTTGTGATTGGGATGGAAAACGCAAAAAGCAAATTATTTGAAAATCTCCGCGCCTTTTTGAGGCTTGAGAGGTCAAGGATCCTAGCGGTGTTTTTCGGATTCGAGTACGTGTAACATAGTTTTGGTATTGTTGATCTTTTCAAGTTAGCCAGGATTCAAGGATAGGATAATTATTCTTGAATTTTGTTTGCCCCAAGTCCCTATGCTTCTTCCATTTTGTTAATAATGACGATCTGACACCGCTTCTTATTACAGGATATGAATAGGCTTTGAACCCCTTCTTTCTTTGAGCCTGCTGTTTCTTGACCCCCAAAGCGACGCTACTGACGAACGTCTGAACCCGCCCGTCCTTTTGTCAATATGGAAACGATTTGATCAATCGCCTGGTCGGCCCATTCTTGCAGCTTTTTGACTTCCGTAGCTGCGATAGGATGGGGGATCACCGCAAAATGGTAATCCGGAATGCCCTGGGATACGGCCATGGCTCTCCCGGAGGTGACAAAGGGCTCCGTACAAATAACTGCGGCGGGCAGACCCAATTTTTCCATCACGATGCCGTCGAGCAGACTGCCCGAGCTGCAGGAACCTCAGTCTCCTATCCCCGCAATCACAAAATCACATTCTGCGGCAAGCCTTTTCGCAATCTCCTCCTTTACGGCGTGAGAGGCGGAGTCTTTTTGAACCACAATCACATTTTTCAATCTGTAAAGGGATTTCAAACGTTCGGCAATTTTGTTCAACACCGTATCGGAGTGATATTTCCCATTGTTAATCACGCCTAAAACGCCGTTTTCCAACGTGTCCAATCTTTCGGCCAAGGTCCCTTTTTCGGCTACAGGACCGCTGGTCGGGTTGTGTACAACAAGGCTCATTTGAGTTTTCTCCTTTTTTCGTGAGATGATCCGTCCTCTTTTCCAATCCACGATTGGAAATTACCATCCTCATGTACCGCAGGTTGTCTCGCGGACTGTTTTTGTGACAGAATGACAGGCATTTTTACTTGCCCATCCCGGCAAGCAGGCGGAAAACCGGCCCGCTGCACCGCCTGCAACAACCAGGATCAGGTCTTCCGGTGACTGGACGGCCCTTACCTTGATTTCCTCATCTCCTGGTTCCAATGGATTTTCGATATACCCTCCCTTTTTCAGGTCTGAGAGAGGACGCACCGCGTGTTCATAGAGGAATTCCCGTACCATCTCCTTTTCCCAGCCCTGCTCATTCAACGTTCTATAATGCTCAGGGCAAATGACCACGGCCATTTCCGTCTGTCCTCCCATGTTGAATGTTCCAAGGCCGGACATTCGGTCCGCGAGGGTAAGCAGGATACTTTCCCCTTTCAACGCGCTATGACTGTTCATCTGGTTAGGCCCCTCGCACGCAAAAACGGTCACTGTACTCTCGGCCCGGTCAAACCCCCTTTGAACATGAAGAGGCAACCAGTCCGTCTCTTCATTTTCGGCTATGCAGTAGCTGTACTTCCCGGGGTTTCCCAGCGTGGCGCGGTCAAATTCCCTGGAACCGCCGGCATTGATCAGAAGAAGGCGTATCGCACGGCCGATTGTGGCATTTGCTCGGTTTCCGGGACCGAAAAGATTTTGTCCGGCATTCAGGCCTATTCCCCGAATCACAGGCCCGTTTACGATCACAAGGATGCCCGGCCCGTGCGTGCTCGCGGTGGGGCCGTGAAGACCGAAGGCAGGGTCACTCATTGCCGATATTGCCGTTACCACCACAGGAAAGTATTCCGGGAGACAGCCGGCCATGACCGCGTTGATTGCGGCAACCTCCGCCGTAAATAGCCTGCTTCTCTCAGGGATGGAACCGATAATCTTATCCGGTTCCATGGATACGGCATCCAGCATTGCCTGAATTCGATCGGCAGTAGGTGGGATGATCGGTAGACCATCCGTCCAGCCCTTTTGAAAGAAAAGCTCTATGGCTTCAAAGGCATCCATGGTCTCAATGGATTCGGATTCAAGTGACATACTTAAGCTCCCTGGCCGGCCTCGGCAATATGGCTTTGGTCCGGCTATTTTAAAAAACTATTTATGCACCAATTATGAATTGTATCAGTATCCCCAAGAAAATCGACCAGCAAATACTCGCCCTTTGGATAATAGTCCTTGAGCGGCATCCGCAAGGCTTTACGTCGGCTGAAGCGAGCGTTCAGAGCGAATTGGCTTTGCGGCAGGAAGGCGAAGGTCAATTGCCCACCATTACCATCTCGAAGCATCTTGACAACATAACAGCTTCCTTTGTTGCGTCAGATACAGGCAAATAAAACCCATATTTAGCTTAGGGGCTCCCGGCATCAAATTTTGGTTTCCATTTTCTCACATATAGAACCTATAGCTCTTTTCCGGCTCTTCACCATCTTTCTCATCGAACGCCTTTAGAACCTGACCGACGTTTCTTGAAAAGCCGATCGTAATCGGAAGCCCGCAGCAGAAATCAGCGGTATTCCAGTTCAGTTTTGTCAGGGCCAGGATTTCTTTGCATATCGCTTTGTAAGAGGAATCGCCCTTTGCCTTGATTATTTCGAAAGGTGCTGGCACATGGACACCAGGGTAGGTCTTCAATTCTGGTATGTAGCCTTTTGTGTAAAGGAAGTGGATGTTATTATCTACCGAAAACATGCTGCCCCTTGGGACCGGCATTGTCCCGTAACGGACAAGCCTCAGCTGCGATTTCCTGAGAGTGATAAGGTCATATAGTATGCCCGCGTCCTCAAGAACCTCTCTGAATCCTTTTGTTTCATCATCCCTAAATTCGGATGTCTTGTGCACGACCAGTCTTTGGGGTTTTGCGTGCCTCAGCTTCTCGAACACATCAAGCGCATAAGCCAGGAGTCCTTTGGATTTCTCGTAATCAAGAAAGGGCGCACCCAGCACCTCGTCAAAATCAACTTTCTTACCGCGCAGGATTATATCCTCAAAATCGTTGGCAAACATATGTGCCATTGAGGTGTAAACGTCATCCTGGTAATGGCCTTTCTTGTGAAAGAAGCTGATACCCAGGTAACATGTGTTTGGGTCAATATCATCCAGAATCCACGGATGCCTTCCTGACTTGTAATAAACCCCCGTGCAGAAATTCCATGCCTTTGTGGCCGCGTTTTGCGTGGTCTTATCGTAGGGGTCGATGGTCGGCTGCCTGAGCAATTGGATTGGGATGCGGATGCTGGAACTCATTGCCATCTTTTTCATCATGCTTCTGAAGTTGATATGAAGGGCTTCCTCCACCTCCTTTGCAAAGTCCGTGTCTGAGAACCCGTCAAGATCTTTAAAGAGGTTAAGCTGGTTTGGGTCAACTTCCTTTCTCTTTTTTGAGCTTCCTATGATAGTCCCCAGCCACGTGGCCTCTCTCATACATCTCATCAGTGAGCGGGCAAAGAATCACATCCGGCTTGGCATCGCCACTGATGTCCAGCATCAATTTTACCTTCTCCTCGAACAACGAGAGAAGCCCCTCCGTGTATTTGATGTCATTGTAAAGATCTAGCTTTGCATAATCGGCAATTGGGATATACTGGACAAACCGGTCTTCCGCCACCAGCTTCGAATCAAAGGCAACCCCGCATCCAGGGAAATCCGGAAACAGCTCTTTGTTGATTTCTTCCTTTTCCTTGTGAGGTCTGCTTTCGATAAAATCATTGCACAGCCCCACCCACTCTTTTGTCTTTTCCACGTATTCCTTCATGCCGATTATGCCGATGCTGATCTTGCCCTTATGGCTTTCATTGATGGCATCATAAGGCCCGGTCTCCTCAAGGCCGGCTTTGCAATATGTCGCTGTGCCACCCTTGAACCGCAGTTCAGGTTCCGGCAATCTTTCAACTTTCATGATAATGCCTTCTTTGGTCCAGAATAGTCGTTAAAAAGCATGAAATCCGATACAAAAGACTTGTTAGTGGTATCAATAACAATCTCCTGCCCCCCCTGCAGGTCATCACACGGTAAAACGATTGATTCAGAGCTGTTGGAAAGAAACTGTTTCCAGGCATGGAGCAGGTAGAGATAGCTTTCATTGAACATTCCTGCTTTTTCCTTTGTTATCCTGATACCTATGTCCCTTTTCGTCTTATATGGATCTCGTGGATAGCTGAAATACCAGTCAGGCTCTATCTGGAAATACCATTGCGTGCCCAGCCTTATGAAGGCCAGCTTGACAGCCATATGCTTGTATTCGATGGTGTTACCGGTCTTGCTTATGTAAATCTTTGACCTGGACGAATCTGTTCCTCTTTTCAACGGCCTGAACTCAAACCGGCTCTTTGAATCATCCTGCAGGACATTCGGTGAGAAGAAAAGGCGGTCCCCATCGTAATACATGTCATGTTTCCAACCGTAGATTGCCACCGCCCTATTCAGCAGTTCCATATAACGTATATCTTCGATCTCATCCGAACTCCTGATAGCCAGCTGGAGGGGTCCGCAATCACAAAATTTTTTTAGCTCGCACTGCTCTGCAGTCAGATCAGAAAATGTGTAAAGCAATTTAGATCTGAGGATGAAAGCATAGTAATTATCAAGCTGGGTGGTGATTTCCTTCATTCTTCTGTAAGACGTGGGCGCAATATAAACGTTCTTGGGAAGGCTCTTTATGGGGAACCAGTTTGACAGAACCTCCTCATTGCTGTCCTGCGTAAATATGATTTTCTCATACTCGAAGCGGCCCTCGACGACCAGTCTCAAGCTGCCAAGAGTTTCAGGCGTGAACACGTCCCTGGCCTTATCAAAAGGAAAGATCACGTTTTTTGTGTCTTTTTTGAGCATCTGCAGGGTCACATTTTAGATAATCCTTGACGCTCTTCCAGTAGAGCGTCTTTGTATCTGGATAATAGAAGAACAGGATAACTGGAGTATTCATTTCCTTCCACAGCTCGACATATTTCTTTTCCACCTTGATCCTGACATAATCCTCCCTATCAGCAGTGATATAGCTTGTCCCGGCCTTGACCTGGGTCTTGATTATTTTACCCTGAAATGCAAAGCCTTAACAAGATCAATTTCGCCATCAATGCCGGCGTTATCAGGGATGTGTATCCTGAACTCGCAATTCATCTCGTTTATGATCCCTTCGACCGCCAGGACACTTTCTTTCTGGAGCTGCTGGGTTCTTGGTCTTTTAAGAGGCATGCATTATCCCTTTTGGATGTATGGGTTTCTAAACAGGGAACGCTGTTAGGTTTCAAATCTCATGCCACTACAGCCATTGAGAATATCCATCATCGGCTTGATTCCAGTTTTCTTGCATCATCCCCGACCAAGTTGCCCTCCATTACGCGTTTCGACTTGCTCTGGTCCCCTGGAAACAATCGTCCCTAGAATACTGCGCATTGGGTAATCATTGAAAGCCTATTCAACAGTCTGGCGAAGAAACCCCGTCCCCATTTTGTCACGGTCTCTTCCCTAATTGAAAGGGCAGTAAGTATTCCCTAATTAAATCTGCAGGACAAAGCTTCCATTGCGAGAGCCTATTTTCACACGAATCAACAATATCATCCTTTCCTCTCGCCATCTCACAAAGTTCTGTAAAAAGGCCACGGCTATTGGAAATCAGGCTGTTGAGTGTATCATAGGTCAGAGCCTTTGTATCTTCGGCGATAGCATTTTTTGTAGCTGTCTTGTTCGGGTGGACGCAGACTCCAAGGTAGGAATAATCACGGTATTCTTTCTTGAACCACTGAATTGCGATAAGCAACTGGCCATGTTGATCCTTCGTGAGGGCATTCTTCCCGTCTTTACGGCTCTTAGCTTCGATTACCAGACCTAATTTGTCATTCACCAGCCAAAGCACATCAGGGCCTATGCCGTAGACTCTTTCCGGTCTTTCCGAAGAGAATCCCAGCATTTTGCCCAGGCTTTCCAATGAGGCCTCGAATTGATTGGATGTCGCCTCGGGAACCAGATGGCTCACAACTTCATCAAATTCAGAGAGGAATCCTCTTCTTGGCGTGAACCTAAAGATCCCATCAACAATTCGGCTGCCTGTTTAGAAGGCCTAGGGAGAGGAACGTAGGGCGGTACGACCTGCGGTTTCAAAAGATAACGATTATGTCCGTAGGCATTTTGCTGAAAGGCCTGTGACATATCTTTATCGCTCCAGTGATACGCAATTCGAGCAGCAAACTGCAAGAGACCACCCTCTACTCTGGTTATCCAGATCAGGTTTTCTCCAAGGTATTTCTCGATCTTGGCAATCGCTTTTTCGCAATATCCTCACGCCAAGTCCAAAAGCCTTCTGTTCTGCATCCGCCTCTTTTAGAGACTCAATATGTATTTCTTCGGCACAACAGCTTCGGCAAGTGTCTCGGCATGATCTTCAATCCATTCCTTATCGCGCTTGAAACAAGAATAATGGTTTCCGGCGAATAACTTCGAGTCATTTACGTTCTTGCTTAGCCTCGATCCCCATTTTCAAGTTAGCGCCCACTGCTGCTAGTCAAAATCAGACATTTGCTGAGCGTGCTATCCACGCGATAAGATCCTTACCAGTCACTATCGCTACGCAATAATCTCCGGGAACTCTCGCAAGCTCTTCCCGTACCTTTGTTCAACCCTCTGGGCGAGAGCACTATTTTCTGGCACCTTCCATGAAGGAATACATTGCTTCTGAATAGTCATACTCGCTTGTGCCACGGGGCGGGCCGGAAACAATGAGCAACTCAGCACGAGTCGCCCTGGGAGATGTTATTCTATCATATACTGTTAGCAAGAAGCGAACGTCCTTTGATGTACCGTCTTGCAAGCTCTTAACATAATCTGCCACCATTTCAGGTGAGTCCGCGTATTTACAGACGGATGTCCATGACTGAGCTGCATATCCTGACGGAACTAGGACTACAGTCGAGATGTCCAGTTTAGTGGCCGTCCACTCTGCCACTTTCATAAGCATTGAAAGGATGTCGCTTGTGTTGAGTCTCATTAATTCGGAGCAAGAATCATCCTTTCACTGGTGCCGGCCAAAGAACTCGAAGAGATCGGCTTGGCGATTGATTCATAGTCTGCATTGAAGAAAAAAGAGAGTCCTCACGATGGCACTATCATCACCGATTGTTGCAGACATAAATACCCTCACGAGAACACGTGAAAAAGGTTGGAACTTGATCAACGAGTGGGAAAATAGGGGTTATAACAAAGGAATTCCTGCTGATTAGGGCATGGCAATACTCAAAGGAATCCCGCAGAAAAGGCCAGACAAAGACGATAATCATCGGAAAACTACCTTGCGCAAGTGTTCTCTAATTTGAGCTGCCTTATTGAACCAATTCCAGTATGGCACTTCCAGCACATTGTAATCAATTCCGCTTACGACATCGTCAAATGTACCCAATCTGCCGAATCAGCTCAATATCATGGCGAAAGAGATTCGTAAGGTATTCGTAGGCTTCCTCATCACTTTCCTTTTCGATTCTCTAGGGAAAAGGTAGTCTCTGACCGTTGAAAATGAGACATGAGCGTCGTCTAGGATGATTCCGCCTGCATGCAGAGGGTCTCTTCTTTGCTCCCAGCGCTCCAAACCTGCTGATGCCATTGAAAAGGGCTTGATAAGCGCAGACAAGAACACATTTACCTGATAGAAAATCATCCGGGAAATCCTCGTTTTTGACATAAGGCAAGGCTGGAATCCCATGATCGTGAGCCTTCTGTAAGCACTGGTCTACGAGTTGCGTAGTTGGGGAGAGATAAACCACGGGCTCGCGTTTCTCATTGAGAATAGATTGAGCAATGAGCATCCCGACGAGGGTCTTGCCACCACCTGTATGTAATTTGATGACTAAATCTTGATCGTTCCGTCTTTCGTACCATTCTTTCAATACATGGGCCTGGCTTGTATATAAGTCAGTAATTCCAGCGTTTTGGTAAACGACGGAAAATCTCAATCGGATCCGTGACAGAAACCTTTGCTTTAGATGAGCGCAATTTCTTGAAATCGACCATAGCGGCGTTCCTTCTTTAAAGGAAAAAGTAGTCGAAAAACCCGAGGTGAAAGGTCGACAATACTTGCATTATCCTAAAATCACAGGAGAGTTCAGTATACCTGAGCAATACGAAAAAGTCAGGGCTGGTCAAGACTGTTAGATACCTGCCACAAGCTACAATTTGTGTAGACTTAGCAATACGTTTGGCAATGAGAATCCCTTCGTCAAGATTTCTTGCCATCAATAAATAGTCACAAACTCACGGATACGGGTATGATTCAGGATCTGATTCAGGGATGCCATTGTGAAGACCTTGCCCTGCAATCTGAGAAGGAGTTGCTGCATGTCTTCGCGCCTTTCGCGGAATCCGCGGCCGTCGATGCAGGCGACCACCTCGTAAGGAATCCAGCCTTCCGCCACATGTTGATCCCGCTGGGTCTCCAACTCCTTGATTCGTGCGACCTTGTCTCTGGCTGTTCCGTCGTCACTCGTAATCTTCGCTTCAATTACAACAACAGGTTTTACCTCGTCGGGGATGCAAAAGTCTGGGGCCTGACCAAAACCCGGAATCCTTTCGGCACGTCCTGTCTTTCGGAAGGTTACCCCATGTTTCCGGAGAAGATCCTCGATCGCATTTTCGATGACCTCGCCTACCAACTCTGAAACGGCATCTCTATGTGCTGCAAAAGATCTCCCCAAATACCGCTCGTAGAGCAACACGGCATAAGGGATGTTCTCTTTTGCAGCGTAACGAAGAGATTCAATCCCATGGGATGTGCATACTGAACGTTTCCAAAGTACGGTGGATCCGTAAAGACTCCATCCAGGCTCCCTGCCGGCAGCTCCTTAACCATTGCATCCGAGCAGGATAGATCGATGCTCCGCGTATTACCTCCGTTTCCGTTATCTCCGATCCACTCCCCTCGGATTGGAATGATGTGCTTCGCCTTCCCCCGGTGATCCGTCTCAAAAGGTTGGATGCAATAGCTCTTTGCCTTCTGGAACTTCTCGATAATGTTGAGCCATCCGCCGCTCCCGACACTGCCATCTTGAGGACCTCTTAATCCCAGGATGTTGGACTCACACTGGATCAGCCCGACGGGGAAACCGTGTACGGAGAAAATATCAAGAGACTTCAAGGCCATCTTGTCATAACGGCAGAGCATGTTCTGGTAGCGGAGGAGATCGGAGAGGTTCGTGGCAAGCGCATCACGAATCCGCCTATCCCCTTCCTGCGCGATGAATCGGCAACTGAGCTCCAGCCCCAACAGCTGCCTAGCGTTGAAGAGGTCACTGTAGCGCTTGTAACCCCAGCGGTGAAGCCTGGTCGATTCATCTCCGTGAGGGATGGGATCGTCTGGAGCGAATTTCGGCCTCATCCTCCGCCAGAGAGCACCGGCTTCTTCAACAATCGCAAGATCTTCCTTGTCAGGTTTCTTGAAAAAACGGCCCCTATGATGGGATTTGCAGTGAGGACAATGATATTCAAGGGCAAAGAGTCGGTGGATGGGAGGTCCGGCCTTGGGATCGGGATAAAGGTTCGGTGCATGGCATGTTGGGCAGATGCATTGGTTCCGTTTGGCTGCCGGTTGAATGGATAGAGGCTTCCCGCATGATGAGCAATTCCCCGGTTCCGTTCTATCCTCTGTTTCGGTCAGGTTGCCGCAAACTGAGCAGAGGAAGACGTTTTTAGGATGCCTGCGATCCTGGGCCACGAGATATCCCGGAAAGAGGGAAATCTCCTCTCCGCAGTGGCCACACCGTTTAACCTTTACCCAAAGGAAGTATTTGACGGGGACGCTTCTGTCTCCGCACTGAGTACACCTTGTGCGATAAAGACGGCCGATCTTCTTGTCCAGTTCATTCCTGAGCTTTTCCCCCGCAATGCGGTACTGGTCCAGGTCGATCTGCTCGATCTCCTGCTTGACGATCCAATAGGCCATCGGATTTATGTCATAGCCAATGACATTGCAACCGACCCGGTTTGCCTCAAGGAGCGGTATCCCTCCCCCCATGAACGGATCGGCGATCCGTATCCCTGACAGGTCGTTTGCCTGATAGAAGACTTCCCGTAAGGGGCGGGAGAGAATTCCGAAAGGAGCAGGCCCCGAAAAAGCGTACCCGGGCGCCGCGCGAACCATTTGTGGACAGCGATGACTGGCCGATAGTTCTGCTGGATCTGCTTCTCTCTCAAAGCCAGATCCGCTATGAACGGTACGTCGAAATCGTGCTCTATCATCCCGCCTCCCCTAGGCTCTAGTCGATGAAGCATAGGGGAAGAGACGATAGGTGTCAAGGCTGGGCAAACGCACGTGGCACTCCGCGTGCGGTGCTTGAGGAATAAGTCAGGCTATCTCCGATACGGCAATCGGATGAGGCGCCCTCACATCGACCCTATTGATTTCCAAAGATATCCGTTCGAAAGGTGAAGATATCATTGCCATCGAGAACCTGCGATACGTCTGACAGATCCGAACTTTTCTCTGACTGCATCTACCTGCTCTCGATATTGGGTCCCGGGGAACTGCAGGTACCTTATGGCAACCTGAAAATATCACCCGTCTCAAAATTCCGTGATATTTCTGACTGACCGGCGAGTTGTGATCGCTTCCATCTCTTGCGAGACTTTCAGAGGCCAAGGGCCTAGGCTTTCCCATCATCTGCCGCAAACTTTGCGCTGTGGGAGTGCGGGGGATAGGGGGGGCAAGGGGCCGGAGAAGGGCGTAAACTGTTTGACAACAAATAGACCGTTCGACTAAAGTCTCTATGAGTGAAGTGCCAGTTTTCTTGCTTCTGTTTTTCCGATGGGACACTGTGGCAATCTGATTTCTAGGGGGGGATACCATGGCTGCTGAGTCTCTTCTTTTTACTTCGTTTCGTGTCCAGGGGCTTACTTTGAAAAATCGGATTATCATGGCACCCTTGTATCTGGGGTATGCCAATCCGGATGGAACGGTCAGCCGGTTGACACTCGATCATTACGCTGAAATGGGCGGTTCGGGTGCGGCGCTTATAGTCGTTGAGCACACAATGGTCCACCCATCCGGAATAGCGACTCCGAACTGTTTACGAATTGATGACGATAGATATATTCCTGGCTTGTCCAAACTGGCTCGAGTGATCAAAGAGAAGGGGGCGCTCGCTTTTCTCCAGATCAATCATTGCGGTCGTTATGCGTTCGCCGCATCTGAGAAATGGACACCCTCCCCAATAAGAGTCGGTGAGACGATGACCAAAGAGATGACAAGGGAACAGATAGACCAGACTGTGCAGTCATATGCAGCGGCGGCGAAACGTGTTAAGGAAGCCGGTTTCGATGGGGTAGAGATTCACGGAGGGATGGCCTATCTGATTGTGCAATTTCTATCTCCGCGAACAAACTGCCGAACCGATACTTACGGCGGGAGCCTTGAGAACCGGATGAGATTTGCCTTGACCGTTGTTGAGGCTGTTAAGGCGACTGTGGGCGAGGATTTTCCTGTGGGATATCGTTTTTCGGCGGACGAAGAGATGCCGGAGGGACTGCATCCTGAAGAGACCGTCGTCCTCGCTCGAGAACTCGAAAAACGAGGGATCGCCTACCTTTCGGTTATGGCGGGATCGTATGATGCCTATAGCCGGAGCGAGTACAGGGAAAAAGAAAAGAAGGAAGCCCATATGGTTCACTATGCCGCGGAGATCAAGAGAGCCGTTCCCCACACTTCCATTATCACAGCCGGAAGGATAAGAACCCCTGAAACGGCCGAAAGGATACTGCGGGAGGGCAAGGCGGATCTCATCGGCCTGGCGCGTGTCCTTCTGGCTGATCCTCTCTGGCCCAAGAAAGCGAAAGGCGTGGTGAAGGAACCGATTGTTGAGTGCGATCCCAACTGTTCCTTTTGTATGAAAAGAACCGGCAGCTTAAAACCGGCCTTTTGCGCCCGGTGGGACAAGCTTCGCCGACAAGCATTTCTTGCCAAGACCGGGGAAACGTTGGAGGGCTCAGAGTAAGCGGTTATGCGATAATCATCGTCTTTTCTTCTTTCCCGGTAGAGTCACGATAAATATGGAACCCTTGCCCAACTCGCTCCGGGCAGTGATCTTGCCGCCGTGTCGCTCCGCAATCTTTTTGCAGATCGCAAGGCCCATTCCTACACCCTCGTATTCGCTGTTTCTTCCATGCAGCCTCTGAAAGGGAAGGAAGATCTTGTCCAGATATCTTTCCTGAAATCCAATGCCGTTGTCCTCCACACAGATCTCATAAGCTTCGTCCGGCTCCCGGACTTGCTGTGAATAGATCTTTACACGGGGAGGTTGATTATCCCGGCCGAATTTCAAGGCGTTTCCGACTAAGTTCTGAAAAAGCTGGATCATCTGAACCCTGTCCGCTTTTAGGGCGGGCAAGTCGCCGACTTCAACATAAGCGCTCTTCTCCGTGATCGTGATTTCCAGGTTCGACAGCGCCACCTCAACTGATTTCCGGAGGTCGGTCTGTTTCAGAGGCTCGGCTTTAGTGGTCACGCGAGAGTATGACAGGAGAGAATTGAGGAGGTTCTGCATTCTTGCCGCGGCCGTCTCCATACGTTTTATGTAATCCATCGAAGTTTTATCCAGGGAGACACCGCATTTGTCGGCCAGCATCTTCCCGAAGATTTGGACCTTCCGCAGTGGCTCCTGGAGATCATGGGAGGCAACAAAAGCAAAGTCCTGAAGCTCTTTGTTCCTGAGCTCCAACTCGGCGGTGCGTTCTCGGACTCGCAACTCCAGTTCATCCCGCGATTTGCGAAGTTCCTCCCCTGCCTTTTTGATGCCGGTGATATCCGCGCCGGTGGCGATGAAATAGTCTCCGAGAGGGACGCTTGTGAATCGGAAGTGTTTGTCGAGATTTGGGAAATAGTCCTCGAAGGAGTGGGCAACACCTTCCGTCATGATCTTTTGCACGACCGGCATGTAGTGGTCCGTAGAGCCGGGGCCAAAAATCTCGTCCGTGGTCTTTCCTTTGATTTCGTCGACCGAAGTCTTGCCCCAAGTCTTGAGCGTCGGGGGGTTTGCGTCCAGTAGACGCCAGGTTTTGATACGGCCGGCCTCGTCGCGAACAACCTGCCAGAAATGCACCTCCTCAGCTATGTTCTCGAACAAGGTTCGGTATTTCGCTTCGCTCTCCCGCAACGCCTCCTCAGCCCGCTCACGTGCGGTGATGTCCCGTCCATAGACGTTGACATAGTTTTCCCGGCGGAAAGGTTCGATCCAAATGATGTAGACCCTTCCCCCGATTTCTACGTCCCGCTGCACCTCTTTTTCTTCCGCCATCGCCTTTTCGACCAACGGGAGCAGTTCCTTTTGCAGAAGCCGGCCGGCCTCGCACTCCCACCCGTGTATCTTTGAGGTGGCCGGATTGCAGTAAAGAATAATGCCTTCGGCGGACACCCGAAGAACCGGGTTGGGGTTTTCTTCCGGAAAGCGTCCGAGCCAGACCGCTCTGTCATGGGCCTCTTGCAGAGCTTTCTCAGCCTCCTTGCGCTCCGTGATGTCGCGGAAAACGAGTATCACACCCAACATCTTCCCGCCGCCGTCCCTTATGGGCGCACCGCTGTCATCAATGGCAATCTCCGTTCCGTCCCTGCGGATCAATACCGTGTGGTTAGCAAGGCCGACGACGACCCCCTCCCGGAGGACTCTGCCTGCCGGGTCGTCGGCTGCCTTGCGGCTGTATTCATTGATGATGTTAAAGACCTCAGCAACAGGCTTTTGCGAAGCCTCGGGAAACGTCCATCCCGTAAGACCTTCGGCAACAGGGTTCATAAAGGTGACCCTGGCTTCGAGATCAGTGGCGATGACCGCGTCGCCGATGCTCGCCAGTGTGGTGGCCCAGCGCTGCTCGCTCTCCCGCAAGGCCGCTTCTCGGGACTGCACCCGTCCCGCCATTCGATTAAATTCGACAGCAAGATCTTTGAGTTCCTCGGGGCCTGAAACAGGCGCAACACTCTCGTGCTCTCCTCGTCCAAGCGCCAGAGCATAATTTCGCAACCCGATAATTGCGCTCGAAATCGGACGAGCGAGAGCGAGCGCAGCGCCGAAGCCCATCAGCGTCACAAGAAGGACCAAACCAGCCTGAAACAGAACCGTCGAGGTGATGGGTTTCATTACCTGATCCTCAGCGCGGCCTGCCGCAGCGACCCAACCAATAGAGGAAATAGGAGTGAAAGCAGCCAGCCGTCTTTCTCCGGTAAATTGCGATAAAACGGTTGTGATAACCTCTTTACCTTTCAAGGAATCTCCAAGCACGGGATAGCGCTTGAGCCAATCGCGCTGCTCCCACGTGTACTCGACGGGGGGATAACGGTAAACACGCATGCCTTTAACGTCTATCAGGCTTAGGCCCGCATCTCCTGACCGAACGACACCCAAAACTCTTTCCAGGCGATCGGGTTCAATAGAGGCTCCAACGACCCCCAGCAGTTCGCCATGCTCATTTCGCATGGCGCGGCTCACTGTAAAGGCAGGCTTTCCCGTAGCTCTTCCCGCGATGAGTTCGCTTACCGCCCAGTCCTGTCCTTTCTTGACCTTTTGAAAAAATGAACGGTCACTGAGATTGAAGCCGATGTACGACCGAAGGCTCGAAGCAATGACGGTTCCCTCCGAATTCATCCAGAAAATGCTGCGAACCTCAGGATTGTTGGCCTTAAAAGTGTCAAGCATGCGGTCACGGTCCTGATCGGTCATCGGCTGAGAGGGGGTTATGGCCAGCCCGATTGCCAGTTCATTGTCGATGAGACCATGCAAAAAGGCATCGAATGAGCGGGCGGCCGCACGAGCCATTTCAAGGTTGGCCTGAAGTTCCACAGATTTACGGTCTTCAAACCACCTGTAAAAGACAAAAGCCTCAATAAGGAGGGCGGGTATTAGGACAATCAGAAAGAGCAGGATGAGCTTACCCCGAACGCCTTTAAGTGAGAAGAATTTTTGCATGGCAGAAGCCCCGTATTTCAGAAAAGGTCGCCCATTTCACTTGGGGTATGCGCCTTACACCTCTCAATGTTATTGGGTGTGAAATTAGCAGGTCAGAAATGTTGGAAGTTCCGTTGAGAATTGTCTCAAGTACCCCATTTATGAGGTTTATAGACTACTCAACACGATATTGTAAAGAGGCTGGACTTTTTTGTCGGACTCGGGGTGGCAAATGTTGCCCGGTAAATCTTCCGCGGACTTCCATGTGGACCCCAGGCTGATTAAGAATCAGGGATAGGAAAACGTCGCTTGCCTTTCAAATACTCTATGGTTGCGTGAATGCCCTTTGCCAATGCCGCCACCTCGACAATTTGAGGGTACACCGTTCGACTCAGGTAATCAGCTGTTGCGACTGTTCTATCAATCGCCTCGGTGAGCAGATGATCCACTCGACGGATGTGGCGTTCCGCCCGTTCCGTAGTCTCCTGGAATACTTCTGCCACATTCTCAGTTGTTTCCCTAGCCTTCTCGACAGACTCTCTCAGCTCGGCCGCAATGTGGTTGATGTGATTCCCCGCCTCCTCCAAGGATCTGATGAACTTCTGGGCCTGCTTCACGCCCTCTTCAACCTCGGGGAGTGCCGTGCGTATGATTTTCCTCACTTCATCCAAAGCGCTTAAACTCTTCCCGGCTTTGTAAGCGAAAAAAGCGATTGCTCCAATGGCTGCTGTCTGCATCAGCAATATCAGCAACAGCACCACCGTCGATGAACCGACCCCCAAAATCATGATGTTTTCTACCTGCTCAGTGATTCTTTTTCTTCTTTGTACGCTTTCCTGCCTGCATCTATGGCAGCCAAAATGATTTCTTTCTCTTGTCTGGGTATGTTCTTGGCTTTGTCCACCAAATCCTTGGCCTCAGATATCAGCATCTCGCCTTGTCGCACGACCTTCTCCTCACCTCTCTTGAATCCCTCCTCAACAGCTTCTTTGCCTTCTTGGGCCTTGGTGGTTAAGAACTCCCGCGTCTCCTTTCCCGACTTCGGGGCAAGAAAGAGCATTGCCAGGGCTCCAGAAACACCGCCGATCATGAAATACTTCAATCTATCACAGGACCCGTTGTGTTCGTTCATTTTAGACCTCCATTATTTAGTCTCCCCTTCGGGGACGGTTCAACCCCCTCGTATCGTCTTGCAGAAGAGGGTGGTCCAGTTCGCCCGCTTATATCTATCCTAGGTTCGTATCGATGAAGTTGCAATAAGGCGCATCCTGTATATTGGCAATTTTCGTCCTTATTTGCTCTACCGTCAGAGAACCATAGTATCCACCATACTCAGCAGTGTCCGAAATCAAGCCCCTCCCGTCTCATCGCAGCGAAGCGCACGATCACGCCGAAACCGGCCCCACGCTTGCTCCTGAGAAATTCTTCTGCCAGCCTGTTATTAAGCAGAGCAAGATATTGTTGCATGAAAAGGACGGCGGCCTCCCACCAGTCACTTCAGAAAAGCCTCATGTCCCCTATTACTGACTTTCCGTGTAAACAATTTTATGCTCCGAGTAGTAAGGCAAATCAGGCTTCAGCTTTCGCACGAGGCAGCGGCGGCTGCGGGGGGACGACTTGGGAGCAAAGTCGTACATACATTTCACCCCATAGATACGGTATCCACCCCATTCAGGATCACTGGCAAGTGAGGTAGAAGAGAGGCGGTGGATCGAAGTCAGGAAGCTTTTCGGAGCCTGCGAATGATGAGAAAATGGCTCGCCAGCAATGAATGAGACTCAAGATTCGGGTTCCAAGATGACGGGTGACAGTATTTTACATGGTCTGATGACGGAGAGGCGTATTCTTTTAGGTATCTTGGGACTCGCCATTTTTTTTGCTCTGCACTACTTCAGCAGCCTGTTGTTGCCGGTGTTTCTTGCCGTTTTGCTCTATATTGTGTTCCGGCCATTGGTGGACCTGCTGAATCGGATGAAAATCCCCGACGCCGTAGGGGCAGGGATCGTTGTACTTTTCCTGGCAACCACCATTATGGGAGGCCTGTATTTGCTCTCAGGACCGGCCAGGGACTGGATTGACAAAGGTCCTTATCTGTTTCGCCTCGTTGAGTACCGATTCGATTCGGTCCTCGAAGCGCTCAAGGGGGCGAAGAAGGCAACCCAACAACTGGAGAAGATGACGGAGCCGGAGGGAGAGGGGAAAGTAAAAGAAGAGGTCGTCGTGCAGGGCCCGGGCCTGGCGGATCGAGTCTTTTCCCAGATCCAGTCGACCGCGGCGGACGCAGCCAGTACTTTTGTCTTGCTGTATTTCATGCTGGCATGGGGCAAAAAAACATTGATCCGTTTGTATATGTTCTGGGAAGAAAAAAAGCAGAGGCAGGCGTGGGTCCGGACGGTCACCCAGGTCCAAAAAGAGATCTCCATGTATCTGCTGACCGTTACACTGATCAATGCGGTCCTGGCGGCTGCCACCACCGGAGCGATGATGCTCCTCGGCATGCCAACCCCAGCCATGTGGGGTGTTCTGGCCGGACTTCTCAATTTTGTGCCCTATCTGGGTCCGGCCATAACGATCGCTATACTAGGGGCGGTGGCGCTGATCACCTTCAACACCTGGTTTCACATCCTGGGCCCTCCGTTGATTTATTTTGCCATGACGGGCTTGGAGGGCCAATTCATAACGCCTACGATCATGGGCAAACGACTCACACTCAATCCCCTGATGGTCTTCTTCAGCATCTTTTTTTGGGGATCGCTCTGGGGAATCATCGGCGTGCTTCTGGCCATACCGATCCTTGTGGCCATAAAAGTCGTCGCCAGAAACATGGATTCTCTAAGACCCCTGAGAGAAATCCTTCGTTAGGTGTTCGCCTTTGGAAAAGAGCACTGTCATCCGAGCCATGTCTCTGTTTACGGCGCTTTAGCAGCGAACCTGGTTACCGGGGCTTTTGGAAAACCCTGCGCGAGAGCAAAGATCCCGGCATTTATACGGTCGTATGCGAGGATTCTGCGGCTCTATCCGGATTGCTGATGGCTTTCTTCGGCGTTTACCTTAGCCGCAGTTATCAGACTCCTCTCTTTGATGGTGCGGCATCGATCATCATCGGACTGATCCTGGCCGCCGCTGCCGTCTTCCTTGCCCGTGAGGCAAGGAACTGCTTTTGGGCGAAAGCGTTGACATCGACGTGATCAAGGGGATACGGAAGGTCGCCGAATCAGACCCGGCCGTGGTCAAAGTGCCCAGTAAAGCATCTTCTTACCTCCTCTTGGTTGTTCAATCTCTTATCTCAAAATTTCTATTTTCCAATGAGTCCTAAAATCCCGTATATGATCAGGTAAATGGCCACGATAAAGTTTAGGAGCCTCGGTACAATCAAAATCAGAATGCCGGCGACAAGGGCGACTATCGAATTCATGGAGGCGTACATGGTCTCTTGGACCTCCTTTCAAGGTCTTTCAATCATTTGCCTGATTCTGTAAATGAAAGCCATGGAAGCGCAATAAGGTGAAGATCGTATTCACAGAGTTGAATCGGCGTACTTTGTTCCCTGGGACCAGCTGTCAACAAACCAATCACGCTGTTACAACGGCCAGAAGCCAGGATAAAACCCATAACAAAATTGCCACGCCCACGTTGGGCATCATCTCGATTGCGTTTTCGGCCCAACCCGTCAGACCACAGGATACAGTTCTTTTTCAGCAAGAATACGAAATCCAACTGATTCTGTGGTTTCATTTTTCAGATACCCTCAAAAAGGGTGAATGATCGCGGCTATGGTTTCTCACTTTTCCTCATTGGTGGGCACTGTGGATTCCGGCGTCAGGTCGCACGCCGTCGAGGGCTTTAAGGCGCTTCTAAATGAGCAGGCTGCTAGTGAGATTGAGGATATAAAGAACTCCTCATCCAATGACAACGACGTCAGATTTATTCATGGGCGCATAGTGGAAATGAATGAGCATCCGGAAGGATACTTCAGTCTGCCTTCCGGCTTACGCTCGGATTGATTTCCATCACGCGTTTGCATTTCGGGAATGGGGACATGCAGAATGTCTATTGATGATGCATTAACTTGGAGGGATCGCGATGAATCTGAAATACATGATAGTGGTGTTGAGTGTTGCATTAGGCCTCGGTCTCGCGGGTTGCGAGAAGGAGGGACCTGCGGAGAAAGCCGGCAAAAAGGTTGATAAAGCGGTCGAAAAAGCGGGAAATAAAGCGGAGGAACTGGGCGACAAGGCCAAAGAAGCCACGCGTCCATAAGATCGTCAGTTAAAAGCCGCTAAGCGACTCCCGATCCCTACCATCCCATGCGGTTCTTGAGGAGCGTCTTACCCAGGTCCCACAGAGGGCCGGGAAAGCAGTGGAGGTCGGAGAGCACTTTCTCGTACGCGGTCACAAAACAGTCGATTTCTTCCTTCCCGATGGTAAGCGGAGGCGCGAGCTTCAGGACATCGAGATTGTGACCCGCCACCTGGGTGAGGATGCCGTGATCCCTCATAAGCGGGATTGCGAGCATCTGGCCGAACAGTCCGGCGGAAGCCGTGTGGACGATCTTCCACCCGGCTTTCAGTTTCATCGATTTCGGCTCGCCAAACTCGATGCCAATCATCAATCCCCGGCCGCGGACCTGCTTCACCAGCTCAAAACGGGAGGAGAGGCGCTGAAGACTGTCTAACAGGACTGCGCCGGCAGAGGCGGCATTCTCAACGATCCTCTCTTCCTTTATGACCTCGATCGTTGCAAGCGCCGAAACCATGGCCAGGGCATTCATCCCAAAGGTCGTCGTATGGACCACAGCATGGGAAAGGTCGTTAAATACTTTGTCAAAGATGCGGCGATGCGTGACCACCGCGCCCACAGGGACATACCCCCCTGACATACCCTTCGAAATCAAAAGGATATCGGGCTCAACATTCCAGTGATCGCAGGCGAACCACCGGCCGGTCCGTCCGAAGCCCGTCTGGATTTCGTCGATGATCAGCAATGAGCCGTTTTTCCGGCATAGTCGAGCAGCATCAGCAAGATAATTGTCCGAAGGGAGCCGGACGCCTGCTTCTCCCTGAATGGGCTCCGTAATGAAGGCGGCTACATCGCGCTTGGCCAGTTCTCTTTCGAGCGCCCCAAGGTCATTAAAGGGAACTGTCTCACATCCGGGAACAAAGGGTCCAAAACCTTCGCGCCACATGGGGTCATCAGATACGGAAATAGCCCCGAAGGTCAGACCGTGAAACCCGGATTGGGCGCAAAGTATCCGCGGTCGTCGCGTGGCTTTTCGTGCCATTTTCAGGCCTACCTCTGCTGACTCGGAGCCGCTGTTCGTGAAGAACACCGTGTCGAGTTCGCCCGGGGTAAGCTTCACCAGCCTGTCGGCAAGCAGTCCGGCAAGAGGACTGCATTCCATTTGCACCAAATTCGCGCCGTCATGCTCAAGCCAATCCACAATGGCCTGCTTGACCCGGGGGTGGTTTCGACCCACATTGAATACGCTGTAGCCACCGAGAAAATCGAGATAGCGCCGCCCGTCTTGATCCCAAAGCCACGCGCCTCGCGCTTTCTTGAACACCCGATCAAACCCAATCAGTTCGATCACCCTTGCAAATCGATGGTTCACGTGACGCGAGTAGCGTTCAAGAATCTGCTTCGGACTTTCGTCGTATATGCCGTATATATCCCCTCGATCCACGAGGCTAACCCCTTGTGCTTCCCTGAGTCGATTTCTACGGATCGATCAGCCGCCGAATTACGCATAAGTGCGGAGAGCTTATTCGAAAAAAGGTGATTGTGTCAAGAAAATCGCCTCGCCCTGTGAAATAGAAATACCGGATCTGAAACACTTCGCAACAAGGCTTGCCTCCATGCTTACGATTGTTCGGCATGCGAAATACCATCCCTTCTGCGGGTCGATACTTTCTATACCCTATTGACTACGGATTTATGAGGGGTGAGGATCAGTAGGGCAAAAATGCAGGGAACAGGAGAGGATTGGGGTTAAAAAACGCGAACTCCCCGTACTATTTTGAGACGATTAATACATGAATGGCAGTGAAAAAATAAGTCAATCTCGAACCGAATTCAGCAGACGCGTGTTGATCGCTGCGGGGATCCGGCGTGACGGGGGTGGGCGACTTTTTACAAAGCTGTCAAGTTTGAAGAAGTTAACTTTCCAATTTATATCCTTTGCTGAAGCCGAACACGCGATTGATCCCATTTATTTCACAGGCTGAGTACGATATAGCTTTTGCACTTGATGGCCTTCTGCAACGTTGTTCAGTGGTGGGTCTTCGCATCGCTACCAAGGCTGCAGAAAATCACTAAATTGGCCAAGTCCGCGAAGGAGGATTGTTTGCCATGACATCCGGTATGTTCTTGGAAAAGATTCGATCAAAAGGCCTGGCTCACATGTCTTACATGATCGGCCACGACGGCCGGGCCGCAGTCATCGACCCGCGGCGAGACTGCCGCGTCTACGTGGACATGGCATATCGAATGGGAGCGCGTATCGAATACATATTCGAGACGCATCGAAACGAGGATTATGTCGTCGGCTCCACAGAGTTGGCGCGCTTAACCGGAGCAGAAACCTTTCACGGGAACCGGCTGGAGTTCAGGTACGGCCATGCGGTGAACGAGGACGACACTTTCGATCTGGGGGATCTCCGGTTGCGGGTCCTGGAGACGCCCGGCCACACCTTTGAAAGTATCTCCATAGCGGTCATGGACAAAGGGTTCGGGGAGATCCCGGTCGCCGTGTTTACCGGGGACGCCCTGTTCGTGGGCGACGTTGGACGGACAGATTTCTTCCCGAATCAGGCCGAAAGGGTGGCGGGCCTCCTGTATGACAGCATCTTCCACAAGATCCTCCCCTTGGGGGACCAAGTGATTCTCTGCCCTGCCCACGGCGCCGGTTCCGTGTGCGGGGAAGGCATGGCGGAGCGGGAGTTTTCCACCCTGGGTCTGGAGAGGCGCTCCAATCCAGTCCTCAGGAAAAAGGACAGGGATGAGTTCATACGGTTCAAGGTAAACGAAAACCATTATATGCCGCCTTATTTCCGACAGATGGAAAGAATGAACCTGGAGGGCTCGGCTCCTCCCATCGGACAAAAACTCGACCCCAGGCCGCTTACCGCCTCTTCTTTCAACGAGCACGCAAAAGACGGGGCGGTAGTTCTGGATGTCCGTAGCCCGGAAGCCATGGGCGGCGCCCTCATCCCGGGAAGCCTGGGCATCTCCCTGCCCATGGTTCCTGCATTTGCAGGCTGGTTTCTCCCTTATGACCGGGATATCCTCCTGGTCGTCCAAGAGCGCGAGGATGTGAAGACGGCCTTCAGATATCTGCTGAGGCTGGGGTATGATCGAATAAGCGGGTTTCTGGACGAAGGGCTCCATGCGTGGGAAGTCAGTGGCAAGCCGTACCAAGTGATCCCGTCCGTCCATACCGCGGAACTCGTGAGACGAATCAACGAGGAAAAGGACTTCCTGCTCTTGGATGTGCGGAAAAGGAGCGAGTTCCATGAGGCACATCTTCCGGGCGCCACCCACATCTATGTAGGCGAGTTGCCGGACAACCTGCACAGGGTGCCTCGGGACAAACCCGTCGTGACGTTTTGCGGAAGCGGTCAGCGTGCGGTCATCGCGGCAACGATCCTAAAAAGAGCCGGGTACGAAAAAGTCGAAAACTGTCTGGGCTCCATGGCTGCCTGCTCAGCCGTGGGATGCCCGGTGATTCAAGGAGGCCGGTAGTCAGATCGGGCCGGGGGAAAACCAAACTCCTCCGAGCACTCGGAGTTATTGTGGTCTTTCTGCTGATCTTGGAGCGGACTTCAAGTTTTCGAAAGTCCGTTTAGCCGCGCGACCTAATACCAGTACGAGGACTCCTGCTGCCGCAGTGGTACCGATCAGAATCCAAGATACCTCCCCTCTGATCATGGCCCGATAGATCGCAAAGGCCCCCAGGACCAGTACCGCATTCATGGGAATGAAGACAAGTTCGGAGTACAAGAGGTATGACCAGAATGATATCTTCGTCAATCCCAAGGCATAATTATTGATGGCAAACGGGAAGAACGGGGTAATCCGAACAAAGACAATGCTGATCAATGGATTCTCTTCAACAATGGTCAAGAATTTCTGAAAGGTTCCGGTGCGGGACAGCATTTCTTCCACCCGACGTTGGGCGGCATATCTGGCAACCAGGAATGCCGACGCGGCCGCCAATGTGCTGGCGATCACCATGATGATGTATCCCCATTCGATCCAGGTTCAAAGACAAAAAGAAATTGAAAAGAGTGATGATTCCGGCACTCCTCTTGGCGTTGGTTTTCGTCCTCGGACGATTAATCGATGTGGATCGTTACCTGAATCTGGTTCAGCAGTGGGTGTGGAGCCAGGGACCGTGGGGAGGAGGTGTTCTATTCATCTTCATCTATGTGGGAGCTACTCTTCTCCTGCTGCCCGGCACGCCTTTGACGTTACTGGCCGCGTTTCTCTTTGGTAGTCTATGAAATTAGCCAGCGCACCTAAGTTTGAAAATGAGGATCAGCTGAAGAATCGGTCTTTTGCTGAGGAAGTCTACAGGCATTTTGGGGAGCGTCCATACTGGACCAAGGCGCCTGGGGCGACCAACCCGATGGGCAGTGGAAACCCCGAAGGGACCGGAGCGACTAACCCGATGGGAAACGCGAACCCGGAGGGCAGTGGGGCGACCAAAGGCATGGACAAATCATATTAGATTGTATTAACGATTCAGAAACGATGCTACCATTGAGTTGCGCAATTTGAGAGGCGGAGGAAGAATTTCCCCCGCCTCTTTGAAATTACAGGAAAACCTCTAATTGGTCTTCAGCTTATTCATGGTCATCGCTTCATGGTCGTCAACCAACGTCCTGGGAAGGATAACAGTCATTCCGAAATCCTCGTTAGCAAGGTTCAACTCGTCAACATAATCCCCGTGTTTAACCGGAGTGAAGAGAGGAGAGCGAATAACAATCTTTTTCTGTTTCAGGTATTTCATGATATTTGGGATATGACTTAAGCCAATGGTGAAAAGTGCCTTTCTATTATCAATATGCCCGTCCCGGAACTCCTCATCCACTATTTCCGGTATCTTTTGGAGCATAGCACCGACTCTTCTATCCTGACAATAGTCCAACTCCGAACGGAGCAGGAAGCTTTTTTCCAGGTTGCCCTTTGGAGTCTTCCAAGAGACAGATATTTTCGTAAACCTTTTGATAGAGGTCTCTATCTTCCACCTGTTTCACAGGCAGGGAAAAATTTTCGCTTAAAAGCATCTCTGCGTTGACAAACCTACTGTCGTCAGAAAACTTTTGTTCCAGGGAGTTCATATTCACTTCCCCAGGAGAGGCGGGAAGTGATCTGCTCTGCAACTTTTTCTCTCCATTCTCGTCAGGGCTTTCCGCAAAGAATCCTTCAGGCAAAAGCAGTTCGACACCTTGATTCTTGATTAACCACTCTCCAATTTTATAGACTTCGGCTTGAACGCGAGAAGTGCGGGGACCATTCGACCTTGTCAATGTGTCCCTGTGACTTATTCCCACGATATAGACTTGATTGGGGCTCGTTTCATTATACGGAAAACAACTTCCCCGTATTCCTTGGGCAGAAGGCGTGATCCAGCCTCGGCCGGATAAGGAGCGCCTCCAATAGAAAATAGAAACAAGATGGAGATGACAAGTGCGGATACCAGGCGCCGGCCTGGCCGAAGAAAAGAATGGGAGTTAGTCGGGAAAAGGACCCATGGTACGGAAGAATCTGAAGCCAACTGATTACCTGCAATACATTTTCGAAGCTACGACTGACTCTCCTGAGTATATGAAGGATCTTCGTTCACTGTCAAGGGGAAAGAAGAATCAGGGTAAACTTTGGATGCATCTCAACCTTCAAAGAATCCGGATCGTTTCGAGGATCCGAGGCTTCGTTTCAAGATGCTGATTCTTTCTGAGGGCTTTGTCGTAGAAGTCCTTTCCCAGAAGGGCGGCACCGAGGGCGCCGGTGATGAGGGGTTCAGGCGGTACGAGGATCTCACTTCCCAATTGTTCCGCGAGGGCCTGAACCAAACCTTTATTCTTTCCGCCGCCTCCCGTGAGGATGACCTGCGGCTCCATTTTCAACCGTTTCGCCATTCTGGCCACTCTGTCGGCCAGGGACTTGTGGACGCCTGCAATCAAGTCAGGAACGGGGACACCTTCCGCCAGCCGTGCCGCCACTTCCTGCTGGGCCCATATAGTGCAAATGTTACTGATTGGTGCCGGATTCGTGCTTTGCAGAGAGATTTCTCCCACGAGGTTAAGGTCGATGCCCAGGCTGTCGGCGATCACCTCCACGAATCTCCCGCTCCCGGCGGCGCACTTGTCGTTCATGATGAAATTGGTGGGTCTGCCTGAAGGGTCGACCGTGATGGCTTTGCTGTCCTGGCCGCCGATGTCGATGACCGTGCGCGCTTCAGGGATGAGGCTTACCACCCCTTTGGCATGACAGCTGATCTCCGTGACCTGTTTGTCCGCAAAGGGAACATTGATTCGGCCGTAACCTGTGGAGACGATATAGGCGAGAGACTCAAAAGCGAGGCCCGCCCGGGCCAGCACCTCTTCCATCACCTTGTCGGCCAGCCTTCGTTGTTCAGGACCGGTGGGACCGATGACGGAAGCGATGATCCTGTCCCTGATGATCACCGCTTTGGTCATGGTGGAACCGATGTCTATGCCGGCAAAATACTCGGTCATGTTTCTAATCGTCACTTGACGTCATTGCGAGCGACCAAAGGGAGCATGGCAATCCCCTTGATTTCAATTCCTCGCAATGACACCCACAACAAGGCCTTTTTATATCGATCTGCTCTGCCCGATCGATTCCAGGATTTCGATGAAGGCGTCGATCTTGTTTCTCGTATCCACCTCCGAGTACGAAGTGATGTCAATGATGTCGCTCTCAAGAATGAGCGAGGGCAGTTCTCTGCACCCTTTTCCCCTGGCGCCGTTTTTCCCCAGCATGAGGACCGGGATGGGTTTGTAGATCTTGGAAAGCTGTTGGATCTGCCAGATCAGGCCCACGTGCCAGGTTCGGCAGGAGAATGCCTCGTGCATCACGACGCCATCGATCTTGTAATCCTCGATGAATTGAATGAGTCGCTCCACATCGGGTTCCGACCCCGGTCTTTTCTTCGCCTGATCATACCAAAAGGTCCAGTAACCCAGCCATCGCCAGGCCAGGTGTTCCACCGGGTCTCTGGTTTCCGGAATGTCCATTTCGTACAGTGGTTCAATCATTCGGTAAGTAGTTTCCACAGGGAAGGAGGCACCCTTGCTGTTGAAGTAATTGAAGTCGTTGAGTGCGAACCAGGCCGGAAGTCCTCCACCCCACATGAGCCTGTACTTTTCCTCCGGTACTTCCCCCTCTCCTTTGGCGATCTTTTCCTCCAACTCCTTCTTGAGATTCAAGAAAAAATCGTAGGCTTCCCTGGTGGCCATCATGAAGCACATGGGCACCATGGTGTTCATGGCATCACCGGTCCCCATGGGAGAGGGCACGGCTCTTCGCAGTTCATACGTTTCGTGGATGAGGTTCCAGGTGCGGTCGCTGAGGTCAACCAGTTCGCTCAGCCGGTCGTAATCCATTTTCCTGCCGGTCTGTCCTTCCACGAATTCGATCAGCCCGCGCAATTCCCTGACAACGTACTTGTGATAGTACTCCCAGACTTCCCTGTGGTCCCTGTCCCGCTCGAACATGGGATAGGGCAGGTCCATGTTGTAGATGGGCACATCCGGCATGAACTGCTGAGATGCCTGGTACCACTTGGCCCTGGGATCGCAGAGGATCTGGCCGCTCGAGATCATGAAGTCCGGCCTTGCCTGGCCCCCCCAAGGGGCATTCGGCGGCATCCCGTTTAGCTCTTCCCGCCACTGATCGAAGCCGATACCGCAGAGCGCGTAAGTGCAGAGAGACCGGGAAAGGCCCAAAGACTCCGCCCGCTGGAGGAAGCGTTCGGCATCCCGCTTGGCTCCGCAGATGCCGGCGAAATTTTCGGTCCACACGGGCAGAACATCCATGGCCCGCAGGATTTCTTCGTGGTGGCATACGATGAAGGTGTAAGCCAGCTTCTGCTTGCCTTCAGCCCTGGCCCTGTTGGTGCCGGTTATGAATTCCTTGACCATGGGGCCGATGGAAGCGGCCGCCTGGGTCGCCGTCATCCTTTTCCTGGTTTTCTTTTGTTCTTCAGCCATTGCATGTGCCTCCTTCGTGATCGTTCACCGCAGAGCGCGCAGAGAACGCAGAGATTCTATGGTTTCTGGATTCCCGTTTTTACGGGAATGACGAAAAAGAGCCCTTTTGACTCTTTGCCAGCCCATCAAGTAGGCTTATTTTTCTTGTGCCATTTGTCAGCCGAAATATCCGGCAAGTAAATTAGGTTCCATTTGTAAGAATATTGTGCTCAGCGTGCTCGGCGATCTCAGTGGTGAAAGGCTGCCCTTATCCGATCATCTCGAGAAAAGCCTGAACCCTTGTCTTCAACTGGCCGATGGTTCCTGCGGAGTAAAGGTCCTCCAGGTAAAGGAGAGGAACCTTGATGGACTCGTAGTACGCTTTTCGAGCGGGGACTTCAAAACCGAAAGGATCGCAGAATTTGTAGGTGTAAAGAATAGCCCCATCGACTTTGAACGTTCTCGCGAAGTAGCCGATGTCGTCGAACCTGGCCTTGATGTCCCCTTCAAATGTGCCTGACTTGTTTTCCCGGTAGGTTTTCGGGCATTTGATGCCGGCCAGATAACGACGGGCGATGGCATCCACAGGGTCGATGTTTTCATTAGCCCTTGGCCAGTTGTCTCTGGTTCCATTGCAAATGGTGTCCGTAACCACGTGGCCCCCGAGATCCTCGATAATCTTCATCAGCTCCATGTTGTCCACGCAGGGACCATCGATCAGGATTCTCGGCCCGGGCGGGAAAGGCGGGGCTTTTCGGGTTCCCATTTCCGCCAGCACTGCGTCCAGCAGAGCATTGGATTCGTCGACGGGGAGACTGGCTGCAACGATCAGCGTCTTGGAGAGTTCCGTTCCGGAGAGGATGGGTGGATTGGACTTCCTGAACTGATAAAGGGATCTGACCTTGGTCCTGTACTCATTATGAACCTTGATGGCAGAGGACAGATCCGCATCCGTCACGGACGCTCCTGCAAACTTTTCGAGGCTCCGGCGATAAGCATTCAATTCATGACGAAAGAACTCAAAGGAAGAGTCCTTGACCACGGAAGGGATGTTAACGAAATGAAAGTAAGGTAGATTAAGGGAGTAGTTCCAGACACTGTAGCTTCTCACCATGCTGTCGCAGCCGTGGGGAATGACCATCCCGGACAGGAATCGGTAGCGATCTTTGAGGGACAGATCAAAGCAGCTTCTGATGAAAGGGCAGACAATCGTCTCCATCAGGGTATCGCCCCTGGTGACAGGCTCCCGCACATCTCCCCTGACCCTGAATGGGACACATCCTGCCGCGGTGATCATCTCAACCGGCACAAAAGAACAGATAAACCCTATGATTTTCTTTCCTTCCCTGCCGAGTTCCGCGGCCCTGATGCCATAATCCGCGTAATACTCGTGCACTTTGGACATGATACCGGTTTTCTCGCTCATGGACGCTCCCTCCTTTTCATGGTTATTACGGTCTCGCCTTTTCCAGGATAGCTTTTTTCTATGTTCTTGCCAATACCTGCTCGCTCATTAAACAGGGTTGCACCTCACGTATCCACCCTTTCCGACGCGATGATGGCGGCACCAAAGGCCGCGGTCATATGGGGTTCAGGGGGCACGATGATTTCAAAACCGTTCAGCTCCTCCAGGGCTTTTACGAGGCCTACGTTTCTGGCTCCTCCTCCGACAACGGCATAATCTTTTTCAATCCCCAGTCTCTCTGCAAGGGCGTTGAGCTGGGCGGCCAAAGCCCGATGAAGTCCTGCCAGGAGGTCTTCTTTTGTAGCGCCCTCCGCGATCCTGGAGACCGCTTCGGACTCTGCAAACACCGCGCACCCGGTACTGAATTCCACTTTTTTCGTGGATTGGAGGGAAAGCTCGCCCATCTCCTCGACCTTGATCTGCAATACCTTGGCGATCACAGTCAGAGCCCTGGCACTTCCGCCCGCGCATTTGCCGCTCAGCAGGAAGTTGAGGAGGCTTCCCTTCTCATCGATGCGAAAAACCTTGCTGTAAAGATCACCGGCGTCCACCACAGTCCTGACCGAGGGGCAGAGGTGGATGACGCCTTTAGCGTGGGCGGAGATGTCGGTTACCACGGCGTCGGCAAAAACAGCCATTTTCGAGCCATATCCGGTGGCCACCGAGTTGAGGACTTCCGGTATCGTGATCCCGGCCCTTGACAGGAGTTCCTCTCTGATTTTTTCCGCGGTGACCCTAAAGTCCCCGCCTGAAGGGCAGGCATGGGAGGCCACAACCAGATCCCCTTCCAGCAGAACGCCCTTGGAAAAGGCGGAGCCCACGTCAATGCCGAGAAAAAAGGGACGCACTAGGTTACCCTGTTCGGTTCCCCTTTTCTCTTTGATCTTGATTCCCTCATGAGCGCTGTGCCCCACGGTGCCCCTGACAGGGTCCGTGACCAATTCGCCCTTCCTGATGATCATCAGATTTTTCCTTTGCAGGCGTCCCCCGTGGACAAGGCGGAGGTCCTCTTTCTACAGGGTAGCGCTGGACCTCAAACAGCAGTCTCCCCATCGAATGCACTGAGTCCTGGTCTCGATTCTGGACGATTCACCGGTCATGGCTTCCAGAGTCCAACAAAGATGGCAGGCAGGAGCCTGCTTCTTCAGGGCGCTCTTTGCTACGCTATCATGTCTCCGCGACGGGAAATGCAAAAAAAGGCCGCCCCGCTGAACGCAGAACGGCCCGGGGAAGAGAAAAAGAATTTACCCGATCTTGAAGACCATTGCGGCGGCTGTGTCGCCTGCCGCACAGCCTGCCCACAAGCCGTAGCCTCCACCCAAAAGAACGATCTCCTCAATGAGCTCGGCGATCAGCCTGCCCGCCGTCGGTCCCTGGGGGTGCCCGTACACCAGGGAACATCCGTAGTTGTTCATCTTCATCGCATCGATGCCCATCTTCTTGGCCATGTTGATATCGTTGACGATGAAGGGGTTATGGGTCTTGATGGCCTTCATCTCGGAGATCTTGAGGCCTGCCGCCTTCAAGGCCATCTGTGCAGCCGGCACGGGTGCCGCAGCCATGTAGCCCCGTTTTTCCCTGGCAAAACCATAGGAAAGAATCTGGACTTCGATCTTCGGGTCCGCGCTCATGGCTTTTGCTTTCTCCCGGGTGGTGATGATGAAACCGCAGTTTCCGTCCGCAGGGTGGGTCTGGGCGCCGAAGCTGATCACGCCGCCCGGTTCAACGGGTTTCAGCTTGGCCAGTCCTTCAGCCGTGGTGGGCATGATGCCCTCGTCCGCTTCGATGAGCATGGTCTTCTTCTTGCTCAAAGCGACCTCGGCGGGGAACATATATCTCTTCTGGAAAGCCCTGTCATTGGCCAGAGCATCCTGATATTGCTCATACCTTCGTAAGGTGACGGCATCACATTCTTCTTTCGTGATGCCCGCCTCTTTGGCGACATTTTCCGCGGTCTGCACCATCTTGAGGCCGGCGTTGGGATCACTATTGAAGTTGTCCATCATCCAGTTCTCGGAGATGACTTCTCCACCCGGACCGGAAGGGTTCGGCCAGACTGTGTGAGGGCCGTTGGAGCAGCGATCGGCCATAAGGGCATAGCCACACTCATAGGTCCCTGTCTCAACGTTTACCGCCGCCAGATGGATACAGGTGGTGGAAGTCGTGCAGGCCTGGTGGACCATGAGTGCCGGGAGCGGCTTGGCGTTGTCCACAAGCATGGCCGCGGCCCAGGTGTGGCTGTAAAACAGGTGGTGCATTGCGATGGTGATGCCGAAATACATGTAATCGAGAGCCGTGGGGTCCAGGTTTCTGTGGAGGAACCAGTTTCTCGCCGTCTTTGCACTCAGGGGAATGGGGTTCTCCGTGGCCATGCTCCCCTGCCACCTGCAGAAGGGGGATGAAAAGTAGCCTCTGTAAGGAATGAACGCTTTTGTCAACATAATGTCTTACCTCCAGTATGAGTTTAAGTTGGTTCCCACTAATTTACTTTTGATCGCTCCACGTTCCATACTTCTCTCTCAGAATGCGGTGGAGAATTTTGCCGGTGGGCGTTCTTGGCATCTCCTCGTCCTTGACAAAGTCGAGTGTCTTGGGTCTCTTGTAGCCCGCGATTTTGCCCTTCGTCGCCTCTACGATCTCCTTGGCGAGCGCGTCACTCGGTTCATAGCCCTGATTCAGGACGACCACCGCCTTGACCGCTTCTCCCCATTTCGGGTCCGGGATGCCGATGACGGCCACGTCCTTGACGGCTTTGTGGTTTGCCGCCACACAGCCCTCCACTTCGGAGGGGTACACATTCTCACCGCCGGTGATGATCATGTTGGCCTTCCTGTCAACCAGAGTGTAGTAGCCGTCCTCGTCCCGTCTGACCATGTCCCCGGCAGAGGACCACTCCCCGAAGAAAGCCTGTTTGCTTTTTTCGGGCTCCTTGAGGTACTCCTTGAAGAGCATGGGCGTGCGATAGAACAGTTCGCCCACCTCGCCGTCAGGAACCTCGTTCCTGTTCTCGTCCAGAATCTTGATGCGGTCCGTGCCGAAGATCTCCTTACCGATGGACCCAAGTTTTTTGAACTGGTCCTCAGGTCTGAGGAGGGTGACGAGACCGCCTTCCGTGCTGCCATATGCTTCCCAGAGCTCGGCATTCTTGAAGTACTCCATGATGGCGAGCTTGGTCTCCTTCCGGGCGGGGGCCGAGGAGATCAAGAGCTGCCGGATGGAGGAAACGTCGATCTTCATTTTCACATCATCAGGCAGGGACAGCATCATGATGTAGTGGGTCGGCACCAGCGAGGTGAAGGTGATCTTGTATTTCTCTATAGTCTTGAGGAGATCCACGGCATCAAAGCTCACCATGTTGTACACGAACACGGGGGCCGAAAGCATGGTATAGGGAAAAGAGTAGAAGATCGAGTTGACGTGGCACATGGGCATGACCAGCATGACCTTGTCCGTGGGGAGCACGGCCATGTTCACGTTGTTCAGGAAATACTGGGCGAGATAACTCTCATGGGTTCGGATCACACCTTTGGGCCTACCCGTGGTTCCCGAAGTATACATAATGGTCCAGGGGTCTTCGCTGTCCACCAGGTAGTCGGGTTCTTCCGGGGAAGAGGCAGCCAGCCATTCCTCGTAATGGATGTATCCCTCGGGGGCCGGACCGTCTCCGAGGAAGACGTAAGCATTCTTGGGCACGGGGAGCTTGTCCTTGATACTGTTAATCGCGTCCACGAAGGGTTTTTCGACAATAAAAGCCTTGCACTCCGAGTGATTTACAATGTACTGGATTTCGGGCGGCGCGAGCCTGAACATGACCGGCACGATAGCCTGCCCTCCTTTGGCGCACCCCGCATAGATGTCCATCCACTCCCCTCTGTTGTAAGCGATGACCGCAAAGGTGTCCCTGTGCTTGACCCCCAGCTTGTTCAGCCCGTTGGCCACTCGGCATGCTCTTTCGTTCCACTGCTTGAAGGTGTACTCCCTGAACTTGTCCTGCCATCCAAGTTTGTCCGGATAGTTGATGGCGTTCATCTTCACCATGGTTCCCGCGTGCATCCATTTGCTCGTCAGCATTTCAAACGCCTCCCTTCAGGTTAGTTGAAAGAGTAACGTACGAATTACTCCATAGCAGATGCCACCATTTCGGTGATATCCATGATCTTGACCTTGCCCCTTTCATCCTTGGGAATGGCCTTCACCCCTTTGCGCAGGTTGTCCTTGCAGGCGGCGCAGCCTGAGACAATGACCTCGGCCCCAACTGCGAGAGCATCTCTCACTCTCTCCGCAGCCATCTGAACCGCCATTTCCGGGACGTAGGCCGAGACGCCTCCTCCGCTCCCGCAACAGCGGGCCTGCAGCCTGTTTCTGGCCATTTCCACGTATTGAACCCCAGGAATGGCTTTAAGAACATTTCGGGGTTCTTCGAAAATCTGGAAAGCACGCCCCAGGTCGCATGGGTCATGGTAGGTCACCTTCTGCCCTGAACCCGTCTTGAACTTGAGCTTTCCGTCTTTGACGAGCCTGTCGAGGTAGTGGACGGAGTGGTATACCTCCAGCCCATAATCCCCCAGCACCTTCGGGTAGATCTTCTTGAAGGTCTTGTAACATCCGGCGCAGGGGGTGACCAGTTCCCGGGCTCCCGTGGCCTTGATCCGGTCCACGAGGCGCCTGGCATGATCTTCAAAATCGTCGGCGCCCATGAGGAAGAGGGGAAAGCCGCAACATCCTTCCTCGGTGGAAAGCGTGGTGTAGTTGACTCCTGCCGCATCCAGCGGCTTAAGCAGACTCGGAACCATCTTCATATCCAGATAGCTCGGCACGCAGCCCATGAAAAGAAGGGTCTCGGCCTTAGCCTTGAGTTCCCCTTTCTTTGCCTTTTCTTTGAGAGCGGGCGGATAGATCTCGATGCGATCCGCTTTTGCGCTGGCGAATACGTTCCCCATCTTGAGAATGTTGTCCCTTACACCCAGGACCGGTTCGGGAACATAGCCGGCCTTATACATCTTTTTCCGGACTCCTTCCACGACTTCGTCCACCTTGATTCGGGCCGGACAAAAGTAAGTGCAGGCCTGGCAGGTGGTGCAGCTGTAAAAAGCCTCAGAGAGATCTTTGGAAGGTTCGATGGAGCCGTTCATCAGGTAATAGGCCAGAGCGTTCCTTCCACGGGCATTTCTTGATTCCTTCTGGGTGACGCTGAAAGTGGGGCATCCGAGACGGCAAAAACCGCAATGGATGCAGGCGAGGACTTCGTTGTCCACCTCTTCGCCAAAAGAATTGACGCCCTCCGGGTGCTCCACAAGGGGTTGGAAGGCGAAGTAGTCATACAGGTCGCTCTTTTTGCCCTTTTCAAGGCCCATTTTCCCTGGGTTGAGCAGGTTGTGCGGGTCCAGCGCTTGCTTGATCTTGCGCATCACGTCGAGGGCAGGGCCCAGCTGAAGTTCGATGTGGGGAGCCCGGGTCAGCCCTGTGCCGTGCTCGGCGCTGAGGGTCCCCTTCATTTCCATGGCCGTCTTTACGAGCTCCTCGGCAGCCGGTTTCAGCCGATTCCAGTCATCTCTGCTTCGCACGTCGCACACAAAAGTGGTGTGGACGTTGCCGTCGCCCACGTGGCCGAAAGTGGCGAGAAGGAGGTCGTATTTCTTGGCAATTTCCTGGGCTCGGCGAATGGTTTCCGGGATCTTGGTGGACGGCACTCCCAGGTCTTCCGTGATCGCCACCAGCCGGTTGCCCGGCTTGATGCGGGACAGGGTAGGGACCAATCCGCCCCTGGCTCTCATCATTTCCTCCCTTCGTTCGGGATTGTCGGTCCACTCATACTCGATCACCCTGAACTTCTTGCATATGTCGCCGATCCTGTTCATGTCACGGACCACCACCTCCTTGGCTCCGTCCGCCTCCATGATAAGAAGGGCTTCGATCTTCGTAACATCCTTGCCCAGGGCTTTCTCCATGACCTTGATGCTGTTCTTGTCCATGATCTCACAACCGGCCAACTTGATGCCCGAAGTGGTCACCTCGGTCACGGCGTCCCCTGCGGAGTTCACGTCACCGAAAACGGCCAGGGCCAGGGCGGCATATTCCGGTTTAGGCTCGATCTTGCATATGATCTCGGTGATGATTCCCAGAGTGCCCTCCGCGGCACAGAAGAGCCTTGTGAGATCATAACCAAGGGAGGTTTTGGGAGTAATAGAACCGGTCTGGATCACGGTCCCGTCTGCGAGGACCACCTTGAGGCTCTTGATGTAGTCCTTGGTGGTGCCGTATTTGACCGCCCTGTGGCCGCTGGCATTGGTGGAAACCATTCCGCCGATCGTGGCGACGATCTCGCTGCCGGGATTGGGCGGGAACATGAGGCTCTCCTTGGCCAGGGAGTTGTTTAGCTGCATGCAAATCACGCCCGGTTCGACGCGGGCATAGAAATCCTTCTTGTTGATCTCCAGGATCTTGTTCATGTTGTGCAAGTCGAGCAAAATCCCTCCCTTTACGGGCAGGACCGCGCCGGTGGTGCTTGTGCCGCTGCCTCGCGCCGTTACCGGGACCTTGTCTCTATGGGCTAGTTTCATGACGGCCGATACCTGTTCCGTGGTTCTCGCATAGACAATGGCGTCCGCCACGCCCTGGTGAACCGACATGTCTCTGGAGTTGCAGAGGCGTTCGATGTAATCGGTATGGATGTTTTCCGGGCCGACGATTTGGCCGATTTCGTCATAGATACTCATAAAACTTCCTCCTTTGAGGGATATGTCTGCACGTCAAGAACCCATCGGGTGATTCGTTCGGTGTGGCTACTATTTAGCTATAAAGTAACTATATCAGATATAGAAGATAAAGATCCGGATTGTCAAGCAGAAATGTGAGCCCGTTGAACGACAAAAGGTGTTGGCGGGGCACGGAATAAATTTGCGGTCTTGCCCGGCATTCCTGCTAGGGATATCGTGTCCAAAGAAGCAAGAGCCGTTGGATTTTGCTTGATTTTTGCCGAAGGGTGCGTTTTATATTCTCATTTTTGCTTGAAGCAAATAGCGCTGACGGGCTGGGATGATCGTTATTCGTGCCTGCCCTTGGGTCAGGAGGTCTTGTTTGGAACGGATACTAATCGACATTCTTGTCGTGGGCGGGGGAGCGGCCGGCTGCTTTGCGGCCATAAAGGCCAAAGAGAACGGCGCCGGCGAGGTTCTCCTGGTGGATAAAGGCTACGTGGGAATGAGCGGGTGCACCAAGTTCGCGGCAGGTTCTTTTAAATGCTTCATTCCCGGAGAGGATTCCTATGATCTTTGGTTCAGCAAGGCTGTGGAGGAGGGATACTACATCAATGATCAGACCTGGACCAAGATCCATCTGGAGGAGGTCTTTGAGCGCGCCAAGGAACTGGAAAGATGGGGGCTTCATTTCCTGAAGGACGGACAGGGCAAGTATGAGAGACTGGAAGGCCAGGGGTCTTCCGACCAAAGACCGATAAGAACAATGATGTTCGAGGGGCCCCAAATGATGGACGTCCTGCGGAAGGCAGTCAGACAGCATTCCGTCAGGATTATGGACAGAACCATGATGACCCACCTCCTTCATGACCGGGAGGATTCGAGAAGGATAGCAGGAGCCCTGGGATTTGACACAAGGACCGGCGAAATCAAGGTTTTCAAAGCGGGGGCAACCATCCTGGCCGCCGGGGCGCAAGCCTTCAAGTCCCATTACGCCTATCAGAAGATGGTGACAGGCGACGGTCACGTCATGGGATTGAAGGCAGGGGCGGCCCTGACCAACTATGAGTTTACCTGCCATCATCTCTCCTGCGCGCACTTTGATACCACAGGCATGAACGTGTTGCAGGGATCCGGAGCCCGATTTATCAACGCCCTGGGCGAACCATACATGACCGCATACGATCCGGAGTATGGAGACCACGCCTCCATGAATCGGCTTTCGGCGGGCATGGCCTGCGAGGTGGCCTTCGGAAGAGGGCCTCTGTATTATGACTTCAGCACCTTTGACGAGGGAACCCTGGCTTACTTCAAAAAGACCCTTCCTATCATGTATCAGGCCTTCGAAAGGGCGGGATTCATCAGGAACGGGACAATCAGGAAGCGGGTGGAATGGGTCTCTGTGAACATGGGGAACGTCGGGTATGGCGGGGGTCTCAAAATCAACACGGACTGCGAGACCGATTTGAAGGGCCTTTATGCCGCCGGCGACGCGACTTGCGGGCCGGCTTCAGGCGTTGAGGGATTTTGTGCCTATGCCATTCCTTTTGCCGCGACATCCGGAGCAAGGAGCGGAAGAGCGGCTTCCGTCCATATCCGGGAGGCAAAAGATGCGAGCCTGGCGGACGATGAGATCCAGGCTTATCAGGAAGAACTCCTTCAACCCCTGAAGGTCAGCGACGGGGTGGAACCCGATTACGTGGTGCTCAAGGTTCAGGAAATCCTCTTCCCCAGTCACATCTATCTCTTGCGCCATGGAGGGAGGTTGGAGCAGGCTCTCCATCAAATCCGGCAACTCAGGGATAATATCGTTCCCTCGTTGAAAGCCTATGACCCCCATTATTTAAGAATGGCTTTGGAGGCCTCCCACATGGTGACCTGCGCCGAGATGTTTTTGCTCGCCGCTCTGACACGGACGGAAAGCCGGGGATCTCACTTGCGAGAGGACTTTCCGGAGATAGATAACGCGGACTGGCTCAAGTGGATTATCATCGGACAAAAGGAAGGGCGCCTGACCGTTCGCACGGAAGATATTCCTATCCAAAGCTATCCCTTGAAGCCGGAAAGAAAGAAGTCCCTTCACCCCGTGGCAGACGTGTTGAGACAAAACAAAAAATCCAATCCATAGGACCGGCGTCGTGGACAAACTCGCCTGCGAAGGTGGGATTGGATGATGGAGGAGAGAGGCCGTGGGCATCAGCTGGATTGATCAGGAAAAGTGCAATGGGTGCGGCAGGTGTGACTCTATCTGCCCGGAGGATGTCATAAGGCTTGACAAAGAAACCAGGAAAGCTCTTATAAAGTATATTCGGGACTGTCAGAGTTGTTTTCTTTGTGAACTCGAATGCCCCCAGGAAGCGATTTATGTTACACCTTATCGTGAGAGAAGGGCTGTGCTTCCCTGGTAGCGGTTTGCAGCCGGCACTAGGGCAAAGGAGCAAGGAGTGTTTGACTAATTCCAATTTAAGAAGGAGGAGATCATCTATGAAGAAGTCCATCGAGTTCGCGGCCGGTTTGTTGCTGGTTTTGGCCCTCAGCGTCCCGAGTTGGGCCGCAACGGCCAATCTTTCCATCTCCACAGGGTCCATGGGCGGAGGCTTTTACGCTATAGGCGGTGGGATAGCCGAGTATCTCACGAAACATGTGGAAGGCATTCGCTGCACAGCCGTCACATCAGGAGGCGTGGATGAGAATATCAACCGCCTGGATACCGGCAAGGCGGACATCGCCCTGGTAAGCACCGGAGACTCGCAGGCGGCCTACAAAGGCTGGGAACCGTACAAGAAGAAATTCGACAAGATGCGGGGCATGGGAATTCTGTTTGCGAACTGGGGTGAACCCTACACTCTGAAGAAGAGCGGGATCAAAACCTACCTTGATTTAAAAGGCAAAACGGTTTGCGTGGGTGCGCCGGGCGGTTCGATGCACAAGCTTTTCTACGACTGGCTACAAATTCATGGTCTCGATCCCGAAAAGGACATCAAGGCTGTTTTTCTGCCGGCCAGCGCTGCAGTGGACGCTCTCAAGACAGGACGGATTGATGCGGCCATGCAGATTGCGGCGATTCCCACCCCGGATATTACCGAGGTCTCCTTGACCAATGACGTGCAGATCATCCGGTTTGCCCCGGGATACAGGGAAAAACTGATTGAAAAAATGCCTAAGTACCTTCCCATGGTCATTCCCGCGGGCACTTACAAGGGAATCAACGAAGACGTCGAAACGGTGGGTATGGCGGCCCTGTGGGCATGCAGGATGGATCTCCCGGACGACATCGTCTACAAGATGGTCAAGTCCATGTACAGCCCCGAGGGTCTGAACTACCTTGGAAAGGTGCATCCCGCGGGCAAGGGCATCAAGCTGGAAAATGCAGCGAAGTGGGCGCCCATTCCGTTCCATCCGGGGGCTGTGAAATTCTTCAAGGAAGCAGGGCTCATGAAATAAACCCGGACGTTAGAGTCTTAAGCTGCAACTTCTTCTCAAGCTGCGGAGAAGATGCATGTTGCCGACCCACGGGTCGGCTTTGGACAAACGTTTGGTTGCGGCCAGAGGCCTGCATTGGGGATAGGTCTTTTTGGGCGTTCAACAGCGGCATCAGAGAGGATGGGTGCACGTGGTCGAAGCGGCGGAAGCAGGTAGAGAACATCGGGAAAATCGAGTTGCCCAACGGGATGGGAACACGGGCGAAAGGAAATTCCAGGGCGTGTGGGGCCGCCTTGTCGAATTCGGCCTGGCCCTCACCTCCCTGGCGGTGATCTACTGGACTGTCAACATCACGGCCGATGTGGTGGTCAAGCGTTCTCTGTACCTCATGATGACTTTGGGCATGTGCGCCATCGTTTATCCTTTCAGCAAGAAATCATCGCCAAACAGACTCTCGGCGATCGACCTTCTCGTGGTCCTGTTGTCCATCCTCGGCTCCTTGTACGTCATTTACGATTACAATGCACGGTTCGTGCGCCTCAGTGATCCGAGCCGATTGGACACCATCATGGGCGTCATCATGGTCATCATCGGGCTCGATATCGGAAGGCGCGTCATCGGGTGGGCTTTAACGCTCGTCGCTCTGGGGACCATCGTTTATGCCTACTTCGGTAATGTCATCCCCGGGTCCTTCGGGCACCCGGGATTCGATGTGGGAACCATCGTGAGCCAGGTTTACTGCGGGCTGGAGGGCTACTACGGAATGGCCACCAGTTTCATGACCTTGTATGTGGTTCCCTTCATCATTCTGGGGGCCTTTCTCGAAAAGACCGGGGCCGGCGACTTCTTCATGAAACTCGCCTTTTCCCTCACGAAAGGCATGGTGGGAGGGCCTGCGAAGGCGGCAGTAGTGGGCAGCGCCCTGATGGGGTCGATTTCCGGGAGCGCAATCGCCAATGTTTCTTCCACCGGGGTCTTCACCATCCCCATGATGAAGAAGGTGGGCTACAGACCCCACATTGCCGCGGCCATCGAAGCCGCCGCCTCCACGGGGGGGCAGATTATGCCTCCCATCATGGGGGCCGTGGCTTTCATTATGGTTGAATTTACGCAGATCCCGTACCTGAAGATCGTCTCCGTGGCCATCATACCCAGCATTCTGTACTACATATCGCTGGGGTGTTTTGTCCATTTTGAGGCAAAGAAGTTCCACATCGGCGTTGACAGGACATTTTCCGCGCTGCCCCTTCTGAGTATCCTGAGGATGGGATGGCATTTCTTTTTCTCCCTGATTCTCATTATTTTGACCATGATGATCGGTTACCCGCCCGCGATGGCGGCGCTGAGCGGAATCGTTTCGCTGGTGGTTATCCACAGCATCCGGGGCAGGCGGATAGACCTCAAACTGATGTACGAATCGCTGGTTCTGGGGGGGAAATACTCTCTGAGCATCGGGAGCATCGTGGCGTGTATCGGCATCATCCTGGCGCTCGTGGGTCTCACGGGCGTGGGACTGAAGGTCTCATGGTTCCTCTCCGATTTTACCCACGGCGCGGCCTACCTGGCGATCCTGTTCGTGGGGTTGATCTCTCTTGTTCTCGGCATGGGGTTGCCCGCGGGACCGGCCTATATCGTCCTGGCCATAACAGCCGGCCCCGCACTCACGGACATGGGATTCTCGCTTCTGGTGGCCCATCTGATCATGGTCTGGTTCAGCATTGACTCGTCAGTCACACCTCCCGTGGGCCTGGCCGCCATTACGGCCGCGGGAATTGCCAGGTCAGAGCCGATGAAAACGATGTGGAGCGCCTTCAAGTTCGCAAAGGGACTGTACATCCTTCCCTTCATGTTCTACTACAGACCCGCCCTTCTGTTCGATGGTTCTCTTGGGATGATTGTCGAGACCGTCCTTTCCATTCTCGCGGGAATGATTGCCTTTGCCGCTTTCTGGGAGAACTACTTTCTCAGGAGAACAACCCCTTTTGAACGGGTCCTTCTCGTGATGGCGGCAGGCTGTTTGTTGGTTCCGGGTCTTTTGTGGAACGGGATAGGATTCGTGGCATTCGCAGGAGTCTGGGCCAGGCAAAAAGTGAGCCTCCAGCCAGCATCCGTTACCGCGCTTGGCTCTCCCTGACAGAGACGTTTGTCCGCAAGCAAACGCTGGGCCGGCCCGGTAGGGGGGGATGGTCTCTGACGAGTCCGCAACCGGAATAAGACTTCTCCCTTTTAATCGCCCCAAGGTACTTAAGTCTCTCAGGGCAGGCGCATCGCACAAAGCCAACCGAAGACGTGGTCCTATGGGGCTACCACCATAACCCATTGAGTTCTCGGCGCCGTTTCCAGGTCACGGGAGAAATGGTTGCGGCTCTGAAGAGACCATCCCCCGCTACCGGGCGCTGGAGACTCTACTCTGGTCAGCCTGCCAAGGGGGTACGAGCGAAAGCTAATCAAAGCCGTTGAAAAAGCCGGCCTACAGGTAGTCCTGCAGGCGGATCGGGGCGGAGCCCGGGACGACCTTGCGCTCGAATTCCTGCCACTGATTCAGCGGGGCGGTGGCGTCGATTCCAAGCTTGGACTGATGGATGTTGAAGGGGTCCCTTGGAAACCCGAGGGCATGATGGATCAGAAGAAGCCCCTGGTCAGGCCTGCTCCTGGTAGCCATGGCCCACCAGACATCGTTCATATCAAAGACATCGACATCATGATCCACAATCACACAATACTTGAGCCATGAATACACGCCGAAGGCGGCTGCCGCCACATTCTTGGGTTCTCCCTCGAAGCGTTTTCTGATGGAGATCGTACATCCCAGAATAGTGGGCACCAGACAGACGGCTTGGACGTCGGCCACCTTGCATACCGCCTCATAAACCTTGGCTTCTCTTGAAAGAGCAAGGAGATGGGTGTCTTCCAGCGAACCGGCCTGGATCGTCTGGTATATGGGCTTCCTTCTGTGAGTGACGGCCTTCACCTGGAAGACATGATTTTCCATCACAGGCACATAGTATTGCATGAAATCGCCGAAGGGGCCCTCTGCCTCCCTGACACCGGCAAGGACTTCCCCTTCCAGAATGATTTCGGCGAAGGCGGGCACCTCGAGATCGACGGTTTCGCATTTCACAATCTGCAAGGGCTCCGTCCGCAGCGCCCCGGCGATGCTGAACTCGTCTAGCCCATACCCCAGCGTCGTCACGGCTGAGAGCATCTCAAAAGGATGGTTCCCGATCGCAACGGCGATTTCCAGGGACCGGCCGTTTCTTTCACACTCCTGATGGATTAGCCCCAGGTGCTGGGGGGGCATCATCCTGATGCCGAGTTTGTTCTTTCCCTTGTACTGCATGCGGTTGATAGAAACATTGCGGATGCCGGTGTTGGGGTCCTTCGCGACCACTATCCCCGCCGTGATAAAGGCTCCTGCATCCTTCCCGGAATGGGTCACCATGGGGAACTCTTCAAGGTTGACTTCGGATCCCCTCTTGATGACTTCCTTCACAGGACTGGATGAGACAAGGCTTGGAGCAACAGGGGTCGTGACTCGGCGGATCCATTCCGGCACCACGTTCTCCGGGGTGGTGTCGAAAAGAAGAGCCAGCATCCTTCTTGTTCCGAGAAGGTTATTGACCAGGGGCACCCCGGGCTTCACCTTTTCAAAGAGAACAGCCTTCCCTGTTTTTTCGACCTCTTTCATCAGGGCCGCCACTTCAAACCGGGGATCCGCCGCCCGCTTTATGGTCAAGAGAAGATCATTTGATTTCAAGAGCTCAAGGTAGGATCTCAGATCCTTTTGCATCATTCACCCTCCCCACAGACGTATTTCGTGTCGGCGCAAAGCAAGCGAGACGCCCTTCAAGCGCCCCCCAGACAAGGGCCGACAAGTTGGTTCCTGTTCGTATACCTCAGTTCGGGACAGGAGTCACTGGATTTTGGCGATGGTGACCGAGAAGCGTTCGTTCGGCAAAAAAGTGGGCTCCGAGTGGGAACAAAACCCGCCACATCTCCGGGAGGGGTTTCTCCAGAGATGAAAAGATATTGTGCTTGACAAGTGATGCACCATCAAGTAGCGAACACCGTGAATGAGAATCCCATCCGGAGGTTGCCTCATGGAGACTGACGAAAAAATCCAGGAACTGAGAAGAAGAATACGCGAAGCCGAGCTAGGTGGTGGTGAGAAGCGAATTGAAGACCAGCATGCCAAGGGAAAGATGACCGCGAGGGAGAGAGTTGATTATCTCCTGGACAAAGGAAGTTTCCAGGAAATCGACAGGCATGTGGTGCACCGGTGCCATGACTTCGGCATGGAGCGAAACAAGATTCCCGGTGACGGAGTGGTCACGGGCTATGGCGACATCAACGGGAGAAGAGTCTTTCTTTTTGCCCAGGATTTCACGGTCCTCGGGGGCTCTTTGAGCGAGACCGTGGGTCAGAAAATTTGCAAGGTCATGGACCTCGCAGTCCAGAACGGGGCACCCATGATCGGCCTGAATGATTCCGGAGGGGCCAGGATCCAGGAGGGAGTGATGAGCCTGGGAGGCTACGGGGAGATCTTTAAAAGGAATGTCTGGTCCTCAGGAGTGATTCCTCAAATCTCTGTCATTATGGGACCCTGCGCGGGCGGGGCCGTGTACTCGCCGGCGCTCACGGACCTGGTGATCATGGTCAAGAAGACAAGCAACATGTTCATCACAGGTCCCCAGGTGATCAAGGCGGTCACGTCGGAAGTGGTGACCGCAGAAGAACTGGGAGGGGCCATGACGCACAACACCAAGAGCGGGGTAGCCCATTTCGCCGAGGACACGGACCAGGCAGCCTTGGACAGGGTCAGGCAGCTTCTCGGTTTCTTTCCGCAAAACTATCGGGAAAAGCCTCCAGTGGCGGAATGTGCAGACGAACCTGATCGCAAAGAAGAATCCTTGAACAGGGCAGTGCCCACCAACCCTAAGCTTCCCTACGACATGAGGGACATCATCCGGACCGTGATGGATCAAAAGGCTTTTCTGGAAGTGCAGCGACACTTTGCCACGAACATGATCGTGGGGTTCGGGCGTTTGAACGGATACCCGGTGGGGATCATCGCGAACCAGCCTCGTATGCTGGCAGGTTGCCTGGACATCAATGCGTCAGTCAAGTGCTCGAGGTTCGTCAGGACGTGCGATTGCTTCAACATCCCCCTCGTCACATTCGTGGATGTGCCCGGATATTTGCCGGGAGTCAACCAGGAGTTCGGCGGGATCATCAAGCATGGAGCCAAGATCCTTTTTGCCTACTCAGAAGCCACGGTCCCGAAGATCACGGTGGTCACCCGAAAAGCCTATGGCGGCGCCTACATTGCCATGTCCGGAAAGCATCTTGCAGCGGACATCAATTACGCCTTTCCTACTGCGGAGATTGCCGTGATGGGGCCTGAAGGGGCGTGCAACATTGTCTTCAAAAGGGAGATTGAGGCCGCGGAAGACAAGAGCGGCGTGAGGGAAAAGCTGATCGAAGAATACAGGGAAAATTTCGCCAGCCCTTACAGGGCCGCAGAGGTAGGATACATTGATGAGGTCATCTTCCCGGAAGATACCCGGCCGAAGCTCATCAGCGCCCTCATGATGCTCCGGAACAAGAAGACCTCCATCCCGGAAAGAAGGCACGGGAACATTCCCCTGTAAACAGAAGTATGAAGCAGGGACTGAGCAGCAGGCAGCAGGCAGCATCAATCGTGTCAAAGTCTTTGAGACGTCATTGTGAGCCCGCAGGGCGTGGCAATCTCGTTCTTGTTGGGCCTGGTGGGATTGCTTCGTCGCATCGCTCCTCGCAATGACGAAAAGGATCGGCCGCGGTGGTGAACCCAAACGGCGGTACAGTAACCGATCCTATTTCTTAAATAGTTTTTTGACCTGCTCTTTCAACACCTTTCCCATGGTGTTACGGGGAAGGTCGTTAACAAAGAGAATTTTTTTCGGGCACTTCCAGTTGTGGAGATGCCGCTTGCAATGCTGCCGGAGGTTTTCTCCGCCGATGTCCTGTCCCTGCCCGTACTTCGGCACCACGGCGGCCGCGACCGTTTCTCCCCATTTTTCATCCGGGATGCCCACCACGCAGGACTCGAAGACGCCTTCATACCGGTTGATCACAGCTTCCACCTCCTTGGGTGAGATGTTCTCTCCGCCGGAGATGATGATGTGCTTGATGCGGTCGGTGAGATAGTAGTATCCCTCTTCATCCACTCTCCCGAGATCTCCGCTCCTGAACCATCCGTCGACAAAGGCTTTGGTCGTCTCATTAGGTTTCCGCCAGTACCCGGGCGTTATAGCTGGCCCTTGGAGCCAGAACTCTCCTGTTTCTCCCGGCGCAACGTCGTTAAAGCTCTGAGGGTCGACGATTCTGACCTGAAGGCCGGGCAGGGGTATGCCGATGGAACCGGGTTTTCTGGTGCCGCTGAGAGGATTCGAAAAATTCATTCCCGTCTCGGTCATTCCTTCTCGTTCCACAGGCTCTTTGCCGAAGACGCTTTTGATTCTCTCGAAATCCTTGGCCGGAAGAGGTGCCGATCCGGACGTCCACAACCTCATGTGTTCGAAACTCGGTGTTTGTTCTCTCAAGTATTCCATCATCCTGGCGTACATGGAGGGAACGGCCATGAACACGGACGGCATGCAACCTTCAACGCCCCGGGCCAGAATAGCGGTCACGGTTTCGTCGGCGAAGGCGTCGAGGAGAAGCACATGCGACCCCGCGATCAAAGCCGTGTGAAGTGCGAAGCACAGGCCATGGACATGGAACAAGGGTAAAGCGTGACAGAGGATATCCGACTCCATGATTTCCCAGATTGAGATGATGTTCTGTGCATCGTGCACGAGATTTTCTTGCGTGAGGATAGCCCCTTTCGGTCGGCCTGTTGTTCCCGAGGTGTAGATGATCAGTCCCGGATCCTCCGGGCCCACATTCTCAGAAGGTGACTCGGGTGAAGCGGAGCGGAACGAGTCGATGGCTTCATAAGGTTCTTGCGTAGCCACGACCAGGGTCTCCGCCCAGGGATCTATGTCTCGGACTAACCCTGCCTGAGCCGACCCGCAAAGTACCAGACGGGCTTGAGCGTCATCCAGAAGGTAGGCCATTTCCTCCTTCTTGAAGCCGGGATTCAGGGGGACTCCGATCGCTCCAATTTTCTGCACGGCCAGGTGAGCGACCACGGTCAGGAGGCATTTGTCGAGAAAGAAGATCACCCGGTCCCCTTTTCTCATGCCCCTTTCCAAGAAGCTGTTAGCCATGCGGTTAGAGTGCTCATGCAACTCCCCGTAAGAAATCCGAGTTTCCACCCGGCCTTGACGAACAAAAGACAGGGCGGTCTTGGTCCCAAGCCTCAGGGCGGTGCGGATCAAAGCGTCTTTCAGGGTTCTTTCACCCATCTCTCTCTCCTTGAATCATGCCCGAAAACACGATGGCCACTCACTTCTCTTTCACCCTCTTCTTTACCTCTTCAATGCAGTCGTTCCGACGGCAACCATAACTCTGACCGAATAACGAATGTCGAACAAGGAATATCGAATCATGAAGTGGATTCCAGAAAATCTTTCCTTCTATGTCGGATATTCTACATTCGATATTCTGCGGTTTGCTTTCCAAGTTCTCCGGAACCTTCGAATAAGGTTCTAGCTTAAGACTCTAAAGGCCTGCCTCGTGTCTGCCAGAAGCTTACAGTGTCCCCGCCCAAAGAACAACCGTCATCTGTTTGCTCCTGTTGATGACGCTCTGTCTTGCATCGGAAGAGAATTTCAAATATATAAATATTTAGTAAAGGCAAATAAATAGTCATTCATCGCACCGAGGGGGATGATCATGAAAGGACCGCTCAAGGTTTTGAGATCCGGAAAAATTGAAGGCATGCAGAATCTGGGGCCCCTGTACGAATGGTGGGAGGGTTCAGCTTATATGGTCATTGAGCAGACCTCCTTCAGGGGCCTGAAAGGCGCCATTCTCTGCTACTATAACCCGCCGGTTCATCAGGTGGGAAACCCTGCTCTTGACGCGCACATTGAAGGTCTCGACCGGGTCAATGACAGACGGAAGGATTTTCAGTTCCTCATGATGCTTGGCGCCAACGACCCTGTCCACGCAGGCGGAGATCTCAAGGAAAGCCTGGAGAAACTCGAAAAGACCCTGGCCATGAAAAAGGAGAAAGAAAAGGCCGGTGCTCCGCCCGAAGAAATCGATGCGCTCTATGACTGGGCCGACAGGCGTCTGGGGAAAGGGGTCGCTCTTCACGGGAAGATGAAGAACCTGGCCCGGCATGTGCGCACGGTTGCGGTCTGCGGGGGCGGTACCCGTTTCGGGGGGTCGGCCGAGATCCCCTTGATGTGCGACTACGTCGTCGGGGACTCCCGGAGTGGGATGTGCTTCAGCGAGGTCATGATCGGTCTGCTGCCGGGTTGGTCGGGCGTAGCCAGGACAATCATCAAAGCGGGTCTTCTGAACGCGGGCTACATGGCCATGACCGGGAAAGAGGTCAAGGCGGAGAGGTTAAAAGCCGTAGGTATTTACAACGCGGTGGTGGACATCTTCCTCCCCTTCCCCAAGATGGAGAAGACCGGCGACCCGAAGGCCGACAGGGCTGCCTATGAGGAGGCTCTGGAAAGACACGATGAAAAGACATGTATGGCTCTCCTTCCCAAGGGGTTGGAGATCGCCACCTGCCCGGTGAATGAAATTCCGGCGGTGAAAGAGCCGGTCGCTCTTGCCGGGGAACCGGAGATCGCCCGGGAAGTGAAAAGAAGGCAGGACCCGCAAACCTATGCCCACATCCGGGGAAAGCCGCTCAAAGAGGCGGGCGAAGAGATCGCGAAATTGGGGAGACCTCTCGCACCCCAATCCGTGGAGGCGATTACAGTCCTTCTCGGAACCTACGATCCGAGCGGCTTCGACGAGTTCGCTTTCGTGAAAAGGGAGGCGGATGCAGACGCAAGACTTTACAGAGATCCAAGGTTTCGGCCGGGCTTAAAGGCCACGCTGGAGCAAAAGGTGGCGGATTTCAGGGAGGTTTCGTGAGATGATACCGTATTTCCAGAACATGAGTCCTTTCGGAAAGGCGCTTTCCGACAGAGAAAAAGAGCAGGGAAGAGCAAACGCCGGAGAAATCTACCGTGTAGATCGGGCCGTTGCGGAAGCCATGGAGGACCGAAAGAAAGCCGGTCTTTCCGCTGAAAAACTTCACAAAAGAGGGGAAAAGACAGCATGGGAGCGTGTCAGCATCCTGGTGGATCAGGACACCTTTCTCCCGCTCAACAGCCTGTATGATCCCGAATTCAACCAGGAGGGAACGACCGGAGTTATCACCGGCCTGGCTCAAATATCGGGCCGGTACGCCGTGATGATCGCCTCGGACAACAAGGTCCTCGCGGGCGCGTGGATTCCGGGCCAGCGGGAGCACGTCTTCAGGGGCCAGGACATGGCGGAGCGGCTGAATATTCCCCTCGTGTGGGTACTCAATTGCAGCGGCGTCAAGCTCACTGAGCAGGAAAAGGTTTATGCAGGAAGGCGATCGGGGGGGAGAACCTTCTTCCGGCACGCCGAACTGGCCGAAAAGGGAATCCCGGTCATTGTGGGCATGTACGGCACGAACCCGGCGGGTGGGGGATATCACGCCATCAGCCCGGCCATCATTTTTGCTCACGCGAAGTCCAACATGGCCGTAGGAGGCGGAGGCATCGTTAGCGGCATGTCTCCCAAGGGGTTCTTCGACCTGGAGGGGGCGGAGGCCGTGATTGAAGCCACACGGAAATTCAAGGAAGAACCGCCGGGCGGTGTGGGAATTCACCATGACAAGACGGGCTTCATGCGGCAGGTATTTGAAACCGAAGAAGAGGTTCTGGAGGCGATCAGGAAGTGCATGGCCGGCATGCCGATGTACGATCCCTCCATCTTCAGAGCGGCGGAACCTGCATCTCCCCTGTATAGTGCGGAAGAACTCAATCATATCGTGCCCTATAATCAGAAGAGAACATACAGCATCGAGCAGGTGCTGGCGCGGCTCTTTGATGCGAGCGAGCACATGGAGTATCGGCCTGATTACGGACCTGAAGTATATTGCGGTGTCGCCAGGGTGGACGGCTTTCCCATCGGAGTCATCGCCAATCGCCAGGGTTTTCTGGGAAAGGACTACCCATCTTATGCGAAGGGCGCGTACATGGGTATCGGGGGCAAGCTCTACCGGGAAGGGCTGATCAAGATGAACGAAATGGTCATGTTCTGCGGCCGTGACAAGATCCCGATGATCTGGTTCCAGGATACGAGCGGTATCGACGTAGGAGATATCGCCGAAGAGGCGGAACTTCTAGGTCTGGGCCAGTCTCTGATTTACTCCATCGAGGATTCCCGACTGCCCATGCTGTGCGTGGTCCTCCGCAAAGGAACCGCGGCGGCTCACTACATCATGGGCGGGCCGCAGGCAACGCGGAACAACGCATTCACCCTTGGTGTGGGCACCACGGAAATCTACGTGATGCATGGTGAGACGGCGGCCGTGGCTGCGTTTGCGAGACGGCTGGTCAAGGAAAAGGACTCGGGGAGGCCTTTGGAACCTGTGGTTGAGACCATGAATGCTCTTGCACAGCAGTACTATGATCAGTCGCGACCCATTTACTGCGCGAAGGCGGGGCTGGTGGATGAGATCGTGCCCATGGCCGGGATAAGGGATTACTTTGTCGCGTTTGTGCGAAGTTGCTACCAGAATCCCAAAAGCTTTTGCCCCCATCATCAGATGCTGTTGCCGAGATCGATCAAAGGGTAGTTTAGCGTCTCAGGATTTATATATGCCGCTTGAGACTTATAAGTTGCAAAGGCACCATGTCGACCACATGAAATGATGGAATGTTGGAAAAATGGAATGCTGACAACCAATCATTATTCCGTTCTCGAGTGAAGCGAACTCAGTTGCAGGAGGAGAATATGAGCGAGCATGACATGTTCAAGGCAAATCCCAGGATGCCCGGAAAGGTGACGCTCGGAGATATCACCGTTCGCGACGGATTCCAGCATGAAGAGGTGTTTATTCCGACGGAGGCGAAAATCTATTATTTGCAGGAACTCGCCCTGGCTGGCGTGAAGAGGCTCGAAGCGACCAATCTGGGGAACCCTCGCGTGATGCCCCAGTTCAAAGACGCCGAGGAAGTGCTCAAGGGAGTGTCCGACGAGTTCTTCATCAGGCGGCTGAGCAAAAAGGGCTTAAAGCCAGAGAATGTGGAGTGGACTGCGGTGACCATCCGGGAGGCCGCAGTGGATCGGGCCATCAGGCTTAAACAACAGGGCTTCGGTCCGAATCGGGTTCTCATGATGGTTTCGACCGATGAGCAGCACCATTTCGCCAACAGCGGGACTACCCTGCCCGAATACTGGAAAGAAGCGGAAAGGTCCATCAGGAAGTGCAAGGATGCAGGTATCAAGATGTGCGGCACCGTGAGCACCATCTGGGGCAGTCCCATCTCAGGCCCCACCCGGTTCGAGGATGCCGTGGAATTCACCAAGAGATGGCTGAGTATCGGCGCCGACGACATCGAACATGCCGATCATGACGGCTCCGCGCCTCCCAATCAGGTGTATCGCTACTTCTCTATGATTCTGGATGAGCTTCCGAACCCGGACCTCCACGTAGCCCACTTTCATGTGACCCGGGGCTGGGGCCTGGCCAATGTCCTTGCCGCGCTTCAGGCAGGCATCGAAATCTTCGAGGGGACCCTGGGAGGCCTGGGCGGGCAGCCGGCCAACTTCCTGGACCGGGTCCCTGTCCCCGGCACAGGCTCTTACTATTACAGGGACCCGAACGTGGTGGGACTGGCGACGTTCGAAGACATGTGCGTCATGCTTGACGAAATGGGCGTGGAGGTGGAAGGCATCGACACTGACCGGATTCTCGAACTCGGCACCCTGATGGAGAAGACCATTGGCAGAAGACTCCGATCCGAAGCGATCCTCAACGGCAGGATTCCCAAGGAGCCGAGAGAAGAGTACAAAAGGGCCGGGCTTCCCGGTCTCAAGGCAAAGTTGGGGGAGAAGTCGGGCCAAAACATTCCGGTAGGCTGGCCGGAAAAAGCCGTAGTGCCTCCGGAGGTGTTCAGAAGAAAGGTTTGAGGGGGGGTAAAATCTGCGTTCCGGCATTCGATTTCTCCCCGGCTGATCCGCACCCGTTTCGCCCTAAGGGGAAGGGTTTCAGTCACTTCCGAAGGGGACGCTGACCGCGCGACGAAATCAAAAAACCAGATGGAATTATGATGACGATAGGCGGGTAATACAGGAATATGACAAGGGGAGGTCAAATTTGATGAGCAACGGAATTCATGTGCTATATTTCAGCCCGACGGGAACAACTAGAGAAATCGTTACCGGAATAGGAGGAAAAATTTCAGAGTATATCGCCGGGAAAACGGAAATCAACCGCATTGATTTCACCCTGCCGGAAGCCAGAAAACAGGCTGTTTCTTTTGCTAAAGAAGATATGGTGGTTGTAGGTGTTCCGGTTTATGCGGGCCGTGTGCCCAATGTGTTGCTGAAGTATTTGAAAACCGTTGCCGGAAACGGAGCATCGGCGGTTGCCGTAGTCGTTTACGGAAACAGAAATTATGACGACGCGTTGGCAGAACTGCAAGACATTCTCGAAGCGGACGGCTTTAGAGTCGTGGCTGCAGGGGCGTTTATCGGAGAACATTCATTTAGCAGGACGCTTGGCCAAAACAGGCCTGACGAACATGATATGGGTATAATCGTTGATTTTGCGGGGAGAATACATAAGAAAATAACGGCGTCGGATGAAATTCCAGCCGTGGCTGTAAAAGGCAATAGACCTTACCGGGATTATTACAAACCCAGAGATAAAAATGGCAATCCCGCCGATCTGCGTAAAGTCTCTCCCAAAACAAGCAGCGAGTGTATCGAATGTGGACTCTGCGCTGATATTTGCCCTATGGGATCCATCGATACCAAGGATGTATCCAGAATAACAGGAATTTGCATAAAGTGTTGCGCCTGTATCAAAAATTGCCCTGTCGGGGCGAAATATTTCGATGATGAAAATTATTTGCGGCACAAACAAGAATTAGAAACAGAGTTTATGGAAAGACGGGAACCGGAGCTTTTTGTATAGATCTCCCTCTCAACAAAGCGGCTTATCTTCGCTACTTCTTCAAGGTGAACTCCAGTCCTGACACCCCTCTTTTCAAAAAACTCCACCAACCCCTCCGTCGATTGATTACCCGGTGCCCCAGTGACACAGCCGCCCGTTCCTCCAAGGGAAGAATCGAACCGCCGGATGCCGAGATCATAGGCGATCCTGCTGTTGGCAATCCCTTGATCACCTCGGACATGATGGGGGTGATATCCCAGCCTCTCTTTAAACTTCCTTTCCCTCCCGTTGACGACGGTTTCCAATAGCCTTCCCGTCTCCTCTTCACCCGCAATGCCCTGGAGATCTGACAGGGTCACCGTGACGGCTCCCAAGTCAAAGAGCATGTCGATGTAGGAACTGAGTCCTCCGGCATCCGGTTTGAACACTTCACTGCCAGGTTCAGGCCTGTAGCCGAAAGCGGCGGAAATGTAAGCCACCACCCTGATGTTTCGCTGAGAAGCGTCTCTGAGGATAGTCTGGTATTCGTCCAAGGTTTCTTTGATCGTTCTCCCCAGGTTCATAAGATTGTGGGCTTCGACGGCGCTGAAGAATATACCAAGGGAGTGTCTGTATCCGCCGGGACCAAGATTGCAACTGAGGAATGTCTTGTAGCCGGAAAAATTGGGGACGAGAGTGATCAGATTGACGCCTTCCAGCCTGCCTATCCCTTGAGCGATTTTCCTGAGAGAAGCTTCGTCCATGGCAGGAGCGATGCGGGGATGAACGCACGAGAGAACTTCCAGGTTGCGGAACCCCGCTCCGACGAGCTTTAACGCAACTTCTATCCTGATTTGGGGAGTGAAAACATGAAGAAAAGAGGCGGGGACGTTCTGACCGTATTCTCTCAGGGTCACTTCCGTGATGATCACTTCGTTTACATTGCCATCACCCACGATGACTCATCGCTCCAACATCCCATTTGTCTTTGTCCAAGGCTGAAGTCTTTCTCACTCCTCCTGCGCCCCAAGGTCCCTCACCGTTTTCTCCAGCGATTCTATGTCCTCCACGTTCATCGTCGGCACAGGGGTACCGATGTCCTTGATCATGTTGGTCAGCACTTTCTTGGGCCCCACTTCGATGAAGAGATCAGCCCCGTTTTCCACCATCTTCTCGACCGAACGACGCCAGTTCACGCAGGTGAAGATCTGCTCGTAGAGTTCCTTTCTGATGTGAGCAGGGTCCACGATAGCTTCTGAAGTCACGTTGGCGATCACGGGGCGCTCGGCGATGGAAATTTCGCTGCCGTTAACCTCCTTCTTAAATCGGTCCGCCGCAGGCTTCATGAGAGGGCTGTGGAACGGACCCTCGACCCTAAGGACCGTCGGAAGCAATCCTTCTTTCTTGAGTTTCTTGCCGAGTTCTTCCAAGTTCTTCTTGAATCCGCCTACCACGATCTGGCTCTTCGTATTGACGAGGGTCACGTATACTTGGGCTTCCTTGACCAGGTCTTCGATCAAGCCGAATTCGAGCTCTTTCCCCCGGTTGACAATGGCCATGAGGCCTGCATCCGGATAGGCATCGCTAAACTCCGTAATGAGGTTCGCCCTTTTCTGAACAAGATCCATGCACGTTCTGAAATCCATGGCCTTTGCCACGGCCAGGGCTGTGTATTCTCCAAGGCTGTGGCCCGCAAGAAAGGCGACATTGCACTGAACATTCACCTCCGTGCACATCTCCTCGAAGATCTTGTAGCACGCATACCCTGTGGTAAAGACGGCGGGTTGGGTATATTTGGTCTTGTCAAGGTCCGGGCGGTGGACGAGCTTAGACCCTATCAGTGGTTTCTTGAAACACTTGTCCGCCATATCATAGCCTACCACCGAGCCTGCTTCTTCGTAAACGTCGCGTACCAGTTTAAACCGGTCGTACAACTCTTTCCCCATTCCTACGTATTGAGAACCCTGTCCGGGAAAAATAAGTGCGATCTTTTTGTACTTCATGGGGCAACTCCTTCCTAGAATCTTCCTCAGCACACGTCTACTTCATGCTGCAAGGTTTATTGTGTGTTATTCGTATTAGGGACATTCGCCCGGAAGGGCGGTGATATGCTTACCATTCTAATATCATACACTGAAGAGGGCTTCCTTTAAAGGCGAAATTTCGCTTCGCCGGCGGGTCTTCCGTGTCCGTCCTATCCATACGTGATCCCATTTCCATGGTGGAGGATCGACGACTTCGCCGACAATCCCAAAACACGCGGAAAAAACCGCAGTTCCGGACCAGGAGTGGACTTGCGAGCCTGTTTACTCCGCGCACCGCAAGCAGCCTCTTCTACGGGCGAGAGTCCAGAACGCCTGACGACACAGGATTCGCGCACTCATACCCTCAGGGAAGAGATGGATCTTTGTTGAGCGCGTGGAAAAAATTCCCTTAGCGAATGGGTTTGGCCTCATCTATTAGCATGATAGGGATATCGTCCTTAATCTCATAGAGAAGCTTGCACTTGTCGCAGATGAGCCCGTCGCCGGTTTCGTTCAAATAGATGTCCCCCTTGCACTTGGGACAGGCCAGGATGTCCAAGAGCTCTTTGCTGATTGCCATAGCGTTTCACCTTTGATACATGAGTTCTTTTACGGCGTCAAAGACTTCTTCAACGGTAATACTCTTCATACAGGTCACATGGGAGCATTTCTTCCTGAAGCAGGGGCAGCATCTCAGCTTTTTTTGTATGACCATGTGTCCTTTCCCATAGGGGCCGGTTCGGCGTGGGGCCGTAGGCCCGAAAAGAGCGACCACGGGAACACCCATGGCCGCAGCAATATGCATCGGTCCAGTGTCGGTGGTGAGGACGAGACGACATCGGGTATAAAGGTAGGCCAGTTCCCTGAGCGAGGTCTTTCCCGCGAGGTTCAAGGGTGGAGGATTCAGGCGTTCGACGATCCTCTCAATCGCGGGCGCATCGGAAGGACTCCCTGTGAACAGCACCGTGCAGGACAGCTCTTTCCCCAGCCTCTCCGCAAGATCACTGAAGCGTTCCTCTTCCCAGAGTTTTGTGGTCCACCTCGCCATCGGGTTGATCGCAACGAGGGTGTCGTGGAACCTGAAGCGTTCGGCCAGCAATCGATCGATGTACTCCTTGTCCTCTTTCAGAACAGGAATATTCCCCTTCCAGGAATTGATCCTGCAACCGAGGTACTCGGCCGCCTGCAGATATCGGTCAAGGGCGTGGCGGTTGTAATCGAAAGGGTAAGGCCCCTCTGTGAGGAAGAGGATGCTTCCTTCTTTTCCGCCTGTAAAGCCGATTTTTCTTCTGCCCCGGGCAAGGCCTGTAAGGAGTCCACTCTTGAAAAGACCGTGGAGATCAATCACAAGATCGTATTTGCAAGACCTCAAATCGCGAAGAAAGCAAGTGACCTCTGAGATGACGGCGGACCGGTTTTCCGGTGAAAGAAGTTTCTTCTGCCACGTTTTACGAGAGGAGACAATGACGTGGTCAAGGTCCTTGTGTCCTTCGATCAAGGGACTCGCCTCTTCCTCCACCACCCAGTCGATCCTCGCCTCGGGGAAGTTCTTTCGAAGTACCTCCAGCAAGGGCAATGAGTGGACCACGTCGCCTATAGCGCTCAACTTGACGAGCAGAATGCTACGGGGTCGATCGATATCTATGATTCTCGTCTCCATGCACGATCCACTGCACTGCATCAAGGAGATCCCGGGCAATCCGGATCGGCTTTGCGTGAATCCGTGGAAGAACGTATTCAATTTCTCCCAGGCCGTACCCGGTTTTTACCATGATGCCTTTGATCCCGGCTCGATGCGCAAACTCGATGTCCGAGCACATGTCTCCCACCATGAACGAGCGGGAAAGGTCGATATCAAAAGCAAGGCGGGCTTGGTCGATGAGGCCCGTCTTGGGCTTCCTGCACCCGCAATCCATCGAGAACTCCGGTACAACCCCTTGCGGATAATGGGGACAGAACAGTATGGCGTCAACGGCTGCACCGGCTTCTTCCTTCAGCCTTGCTTCAAGAAGAGAGTGAGTTTCCTCGACGAGATCAAGAGAATAATAACCGCGGGCAACGCCGGACTGGTTCGACACGACGATAGCGAGATAGCCCGCATCATTGAGCAGGCGGATCGCCTCGGGAACCCCCGGAATGATCTTGAAACGGTTGATGTGGTTGATGTACCCCATCTGCTCGTTGATCGTTCCGTCCCTGTCCACGAAAACCGCCGCCTTCTTCATCTCTGCGAAGACCTCCATCCATCTGTGGTCTCCGCGCGCTCTGTGAGAGACCATTTTTCGCCCTCCACTTCGGCCCTCAGTTTTTCCATGGCCTTCCATACCTCATCTACTTCTACAGAGAACAGACATGGGTAACCGATCTTGCATTCCGGTCTTAAACAGGGCGCGCAATCGTAGTCGCGCTTCACAATTCTTGCCCACTTGCCCCTCGGCCCGGTCGCGATCGGGTTAGTAGATCCGAAAATGGCGACCGTGGGGACTCCAAGAGCCGCTCCAACATGCATCAGCCCTGAATCGTTGCTGACGAAGAAACGACACCGCCGGATAAGAGCCATGGCCTCACCGAGCGAAGTACCGCCGCAGAGATTCAGAACGTCATGCCCCATGGCTCGGGATAGGTCGGCGCATGTTTTGCCATCTTTCTCACTTCCGATGAGGACGACCTTGGCGCTCCAGCGCTCGCAGCAGCGGTCTCCAATCGCGGCAAAGCGCTCCACAGGCCAGCGTTTGGCCGGGCCGAAGATCGCGCCGGCACTCAAACCCACAAGAAAGTCCTCTTCCCTGACACCGTTTGAAGAAAGCAGTCCACGAATCGCCCCGGCTTCTTTGTGTCCGACGTGGAGAAAAGGGTCCTTTGTCGGCGCTTCCCAGCCTACGCCCCGCAAGATGCCGAGGTAATATTCCACCTGGTGTTTCTTCATGATCTCGCTATCCCTGATTACCGCGTGGGAGAGAAGAAGTCTTCTTCCGTCGGAGTTGTAGCCTACTCTCAAGGGCACGCCTCCCAAATAGGCGAGGAATGCAGCCTCGAACGCATTCTGAAAGAGGACCGCGAGATCGAACTTGCAGCTCCTCATCAGGCGAACAATTCGGATCATTTCTAAGAGGTCTTCGAAAAGCCCCTGACCCCTTGTGTAGGGAATGACCTGACTCGCATACGGATGGCTGTCAAACAGAGCAGCCACCCAGGGTCTGGCGAGGACGGCAATATGGGCGTCGGGAAAGTTGAGTCGCAGGGCGTCGAACGCAGGCATGCACATGACCACGTCTCCGACCCAGTTCGTGGCGCGGACCAATATACGACGAATCCGGGTTTTGTCAATGGGCCTGCCGCCCGCAACTCTCACGTCTTTGGCCTTCCCAAACCTTTTATTACCCCCAAGGCTTCCAGGCTCTTCTAGTCCATCCGCTGGCCGGGCAAGGGGCAATAATTCTTCGTCTTCCACCTTTTGTGGAACCAGAACCAGTGATCAGGGTATTCTTTGACATACTTTTCTATAATACGAGTGAAGATCTCTGTGTTGGCCTCCACATCTGCTGTCTTGTCGCCCGTGTTGCGAAGCCCTATTTCTCTTCCCAGAATGATTCGGTAGCGGCCGTCATTTTGCCTGACGGAGAAAGCGGGTATCACGGGCGTTCCCGTTCTTAAAGCGATAAGCGCCAATCCCTTGTTGGTGCATGCCCATCTACCTAGGAAAGGAACAAAAGCTCCTTCATACCAGTCCACGTTTTGATCCAGCAGGATGCCCACGAGTTTCTTTTCCCTCACGGCATTCAGGATTTGTCTCATAGCCTTTTGCTTAGGGATGACGTCTGTGCCATGCCAAGAGCGGAGCTCATTGGTCACGCGATCAAGAGGCTTGAAATCAGCGGGCCTGACAACCACGGCACTTCTGTTCCAGAGGATGGCCATGGCAGCGGCCATCAATTCCCAATTGCCGAAATGGGCTGTAAGCACAAAAACGCCCTTGCGCTTGCCGATCGCTCTTTCAAGGTTTTCCCTGCCTTCGAAAATCACGTAATGATCGAGATTCTCAGGCGTGAGTCTCATGAGGTGAGGAATCTCGAAGAACATCCGGCCGAAGTGCACGTAGACTTTTCTGAGGAGTCTCTTTGCCTCCTTCTCCGTCATTCCGCTGAAGCTCTGTTTGATGTTCTCCAAGGCGACTTTCTTCCTGCTCATCGGAAACAGATAGGCGACAATGCCCAATCCTTTTCCCTTGAACCGTGTAACGGGATAAGGAAGGTAGGACATCACCCGTAGGGTAAAATGAATGAACCTGTAAATGATTTCGTCCATCATTCCTTGGCTTCCAGCCGCCGGCGCTCAACAATCAGCAATTTCTCTGTGCATACTGCTTGCCGCGTGCTCACTACGGCTCTTCTTCCTCCTGTCTCCTGTCTCCAACGTTCTGCATTCTCTGTTTCACCAGGTTAAAGAAACTTTCCTTCTCAGGTATCAACTCGAACAGGACGGCAAGGTAAGCGAGCTTGTCCTCGTGCACTCCCAGACTCTCGATCCTCACCCAGTCTTTTTCGGTCGTTATCAGGCAGTCCGCAGTCTTTGCAGTCAGGATCATCTCCTCTATTTCCGCAAGAGAAAAGGGATGGTGGTCCGGAAAGACTCTAAAAAGAACAATCTCAGCCCCGAGTTTTGTCAACGTGTCCCGGAACTGTTCGGGTTTTGCAATTCCGCAAAAAGCAGCCACTCGCTTCCCAAGCAGAAAGGCGGGGCCATAGGTTTTCCATGAGCGGGGAAACACGATCTTTTCCGGCATGTGCCGACTCCGAAAAATAGGTTTGGCCGGAAACTTTTTCTTCAGAAAGTCCATGAGAATCAACGCGGGACTCTCTGCCGAGCGGGTGATCATGAAAGCATCAGCTCTTTCCAGGTGATCCAACGGTTCTCGCAGCGGCCCCCGGGGCAGAAGGTGCATGTTACCGAAGGGCCGGGTCGCGTCGAGAAGAACGATGTCCAGGTCCCTTTCAAGGCCGGTGTGCTGAAAACCGTCATCGAGAATGAAGAAATCGGTTCCGTGCTTCTGGTGGGTGAGAAGCCCGGCATCGTAGCGCGCTTTTGAAATGATCACCGGAACACCCTTGAGTTTTTTTGCCAGCAAATAGGGCTCGTCCCCTGCCTCAAAAAAGGGTGCAAATATGGCGCTTCCATCCGAAACCTCAAGAACTCTCAGCCTGCTTCTTCCCCCGTATCCCCTGGAGAGGATGGCGGGTCTGCAGTCTTGCTCCAGTGCCCATTTGGCAATCATGGCTGCCGCAGGGGTCTTGCCGGTGCCTCCCACAGTCAGGTTGCCAAGGCTGACAACGAACCCCGGGAGTTTCTTCTTGGCAGGTGGCATGCGCGTCTTGAGCTTGACAGCCAGGCCGTACAGAAACGAAAGCGCGGCCAGAGGCAGAGTAGCGGGCGTAAACCCGTTTTGTTCATGTATTTTCGACCAATCCATGAGCATCGATCACTTATCATTTAGCAGAGAAATTCGTAAATAGGTCCACGCATTCGCCGCAGAAGACGCACAGAGAAAACCAAGTCTTTCATTCGCAGTCGAACACAAGGCTTCCCAGTGCAAATTTGGAGCATCTGGATAATATCAACTAATTACCATACACGAAAATTAGGTTGGAGTCCAATAGGTTCCCGCTGTGATTGCCAGAAAAAATGAAAGGGTATTCCGGCAGAAAAGGCTTCGTCCCTGAGTCCTCCTCAGGGGCTACCTGATGCCTCCCCCTCCCATTTTGCAGAAGACTGACTTGCGGTAATTCAAAACCCAAGATATAAGTTCCAAAAAGAAGTCCGGGAGGAAGATGAATGAAGATGGAACAATACATTCGGGCCATAGCAGGGGCGTTTGTTTTGGTCTCGGTGGCATTGGGCGCGTTCTACAGCAAGTACTGGCTGCTTTTCACCGCCTTTGTCGGGCTGAATCTCTTTCAGTCGGCGTTCACGAAGTGGTGTCTGATGGAAGATATTCTGGCCAAGCTTGGCATTGCGGAGAAGCTTGGTCGTAGGTCACAGCTCTCCGGGAACAAGGGTCAGGGTGGCAGAACAATATAGATGCACGTGATGAGGAAAAAAGGCCCGGGCACGAACAAGGAAAGGATTGAAATGTGTTTGGAGAAGAGCGAACGGGGGAGACAGGAATGAAAACCGATCCATCCCTGTCCATAGCAGAGAAGCTTATGGCGGACTTTGCAGAGGGGACCGGGCTGTCGGAACCAGGGAAGGCACCACGGCGCTATTTGTGGACCGACGCCTTTGCCGTATGCAATTTCCTGGATCTCTATCGTCGGACGGGTGATGAAGCCTATAAGGCCTTGGCCTTGCGGCTTGTCGATCAAGTGCATGAGGTTCTCGGCCGGCACCGTAAGGACGATTCCAGAAAAGGCTGGATAGGCGGCCTGGATGAGCAGCAAGGGAGGGTCCATCCAACAAGCGGCGGGCTCAGAATCGGTAAGAAGTTGAAGGAACGCAAGCCGGTGGAGCCCTATGAAGAACGTCTCGAATGGGATCGGGACGGGCAGTATTATCACTATTTGACGAAGTGGATGCATGCTCTCAACTGCATGAGCCGGGTTACCGCAGAGCCTCGTTACAGCATGTGGGCCATGGAACTTGCTAAGGCCGCTCATGCCCATTTCACCTACCGCGGTTCGCCACGTGACCGGAAACGCATGTACTGGAAAATGAGTATCGACCTTTCGCATCCTCTGGTGCAGTCCATGGGACAGCATGACCCCCTGGACGGATGGATCACCTACACGGAACTCCAAACTACGGCGGCAAGATATTCCGGCGCTTCCTTGCCGGATCTTCACAGGGAGATCGCGGACCTGGCGGAAATGTGCAGAGAAAGAAACTGGGCGACGGATGATCCCCTCGGGATCGGCGGCCTCCTGAGCGATGCCTACCGATTAGCACAGTTGAGCTATCATTGCAAAATCGAACAAACCGGGATGATGAAGGATTTGCTGAATTGTTCGCTTGCGGGGCTGGAGGCTTTTAGGAGGAGCCGCTCCTTAGAGCTTCAATCCCATTACCGTCTGGCATTCCGGGAGCTGGGACTGTCCATCGGACTCCGGGCTGTCGAAAGACTGAAAAATCTGGCCGGGATGCATCCGGAAATGGAAGCCCTAGCAAGTTATGTCCCTTTCGCCGACACGATCGAAGCCTTTTGGCTTCAAGACGAAAACAGAGAGGGCGACACTTGGTTAGAGCATCGAGATATCAATACGGTGATGCTGGCGACCAGCCTTAGCCCCGACGGGTATCTGACCGTTTAGATGGGCAGGTATATGTCAAGCTGACAGGAAAAATGGATACATCCCTTCTGCTCAAAGGACTTGTTATGGGGTTTTCTATCGCCGCGCCGGTCGGGCCCATCGGTGTCCTTTGCATCCGCCGCACATTGGCCGGGGGACGGATCTCCGGAATTATATCGGGATTGGGTGCTGCCACGGCTGACGCGATTTACGGTTGTGTGGCAGGATTCGGGCTGACATTCGTTTCGAGCTTCCTGGTCCGTCAGAAAATATGGCTTGGTGTCGTGGGCGGACTGTTTCTTTGCTATCTGGGTCTCAGAACGCTTTTTGCCAAACCGGCTCAACAAGCCTCTTCAGCGGGAAGCACGGGAGCTATAGGCGCTTACGCCTCCACATTCTTCCTCACCCTTACGAACCCGATGACGATCCTTTTCTTCGCAGCAATATTTGCCGGGCTGGGCATAGGCAGCGGTCAGGGGAACTACCTTTCGGCGGCATCGCTGGTCCTCGGTGTGTTTGCAGGATCATCGCTATGGTGGCTGGTCCTGAGTACGGGTGTCAGCGAGATTCGAGCGAAGCTCAATCCCCAGGGATTACGCTGGGTAAACAGGGCCTCGGGAGTTATTATCTTCGGGTTCGGTCTTTTTGCTCTCATGAGCGCAGTATGACCGTACGAGTTCCCTGCACCGGAAGACAAAGAAGCTTGAACACGGTCACCGGAGACGCGGACATTGAAAGTGAGCGACAAGGAATTCGACAGGATCGTGAAAAAAGCCATAAAGCGCATTCCCGATGAGGTGCGGCGACATCTCGACAATATTCTCATCACCGTGCAGAAGCGCCCCTCCGAAGAGATGCTGGAAGAGATGGGCATGCCGCCTGACGAGCCCCTGTTGGGCATGTACTGGGGAGTTCCGCTGATCGAACGCTCCGTAGCATCACCGCCTCAGTTTTCCGACACCATCTTTCTCTTTCAAGAGCCCCTGCAGGGAATGTCTGAGACGATCGAGGAGCTTGAAAAAGAAATCGAGATCACCGTGGTCCATGAAATCGCCCACGCCATCGGCATCAGTGAAGAGCGGCTCGCGGAACTGGGCTACCAGTGAAGTGGCGACTTCTGCGGGCTCTCCGTCGAGGAAGCTCAGAGAGGATCCCTTGTGAGCCGGCTTATTTCGGCCATGACTCTTTCAAGGGCGCCCCTGTTGCTCTCCACAAATCGTCCGGCCTTCCTTCCCATGGCCTTTCTTTTTGTAGCAGAAGAAACGAGGTCCCTAACCGTCGAGGAAAGATGGCGGGCATCACGCACCCTTAAGCCGGCGCCAGCCTCAAGGAGGAGCTCGGCCATGGTCTTGAAATCCTCCGTGTGGGGTCCAAAGAGAACAGGGCAGCCAAAGTTTGCCGGCTCGAGAAGGTTGTGGCCTCCTTCAGGGACCAGGCTTCCTCCCACAAAGCTCACGGATGCCAGGCTGTAGACACGGGCCAGCTCTCCCATGGTGTCCAGAATCAGGACCTCCCAGGAGGGACGGGATTGGGTCGCCATACAGGTTCTTCTCAACGCTCTCAGGCCCTTTTTCTCCGCCAGTCGGTGCACTTCTTCGGCCCGTTCCGGGTGCCGCGGAGCAAGGATGAGACGCAGGCGGGGGAAAGAGGAGCGGATCTCTTTGAAGATGTCCAGGATAACAACCTCTTCGCCTGCGTGAGTGCTCCCGGCAAGCCAGACCTTATCCTCTGAAGAGAGATTGAATTCCTTGCGCCACTGGCCGCCTTCCTCTTCCTTCTCCGGCGGGTCATCCCGGTCAAACTTGATGTTGCCCAGGGCCTTCACTTTTTCCTCTCCGATCCCCGTCTCCAGAAGTCTGGCCCTGTCCAACTCCGTTTGCATAAGACACAAGTTAAACCTGCCGAGCATGCTTCTGATGAAGAACGGGAATCTCCTGTAAGATCGCATTGTGCGTGGGGAGACCCGGCCGTTGACGAGGACCATGGCGATCCCTCGCCCGGCCAGATGGGCGATGAGTCCGGGCCACAGATCGGTTTCGACGAGGATGAAGAGCCGGGGTCGCACATGTCGGATCACTCTCAACATGGACCACCAGAAATCGAGCGGCATGAGGAGAAGTTCAACCTCTTGTTCCAGATTCCTGCGGGCAATTTCCATTCCCTGCCTGGTGGTCGCCGTAAAGACAATGCCCTGTTGAGGGACACTCTTCCTGAGGGATCTGACCAGTGGGAGGGCTGAAAGTACTTCCCCCACGGAAAGAGCGTGGATCCATATGGTTCTATCGTCTGCGCGACGAGGAGGCAGATCAACGGCCAGCCTGCGCACAATTCGGTGGTTTTTCAGCAAGGGAATGAAAGGCGAAAGAAGAAGGACGAAAAGGGTCCATGTGAGATGGTAGAATAGAAGCATGTTTTCAGACCTTCACGGGAAGCTCGATGATGAAAGAGGTCCCATTAGGGTCCCGCTCATGAACTCTGATAGAGCCGTTGTGGTCGCTGATGATATCGCTCACAATGGCCAGCCCCAAGCCGGTGCCATGCTTCTTGGTTGAGAAATAAGGTTCGAAAAGCCTCGCTTTGTTCTCCGTCGGGATGCCCTTGCCGTCGTCCGCAACTTCGATTCTTACCATCTGACGGACGCGATCATAGGCCAGGGCTACCTCCACCTGTCCTTCTTCCTCAATGGCATCAATGGCGTTATCGAGAAGATTGATCATCACTCTTTTCAGTTGCTCTCTGTCCACTTTGAAAGGCGGGACCTCGACACTATCGCGGAAAACGATCCTTACACCTTTCCTGGTTTCCCGGTAGAGGCTGACGGACTCGTCAATGATCTGCTTGATGTTGTTCAGGCTGAGATTGGGTGCCGGCATCCGCGCATAGCTTGAGAACTCGTTGACAAGGCGCTTCAACCCTTCCACCTGATCGATGATCATGTCGGTGCACTCATCAAAGACCTGCCCATCCTCCTCGGCAATCTTCCGGCCATACCTCTTCTTGAGCCTCTGAGCGGAGAGTTGAATGGGGGTGAGAGGGTTCTTGACCTCATGAGCAATGCGGCGCGCTACCTCGCGCCACGCCGCCATCCTTTGAGCTCTTTCAAGCTCCGTGAGATCTTCGAAGACCGCCACGAGTCCCAGGTACTGGTCCTTTTCGTCGCGGAGCACGTTGAGGGATACCAGGAGGGTGAGGGTCCTGTCCCCTGCAGTCAGGTTGATTTGCCGCTTCATGGATCCTCGCTTCAGGAGGTTCCTGTCTTCGAAAAAGTCCTGGAGATTTCTAAGATGAACCTTGTTCAATACCTCCCGGTAGTCCCTGCCGATGAGGGCCGCCGCCCTCATGCCAAGCATCTTTTCAGCGGATTTATTGATGGTGAATATCCGGCCCTGGGCATCTGCGGACATGACGCCGGCGGCAACATTGGCAAGCACGATTTCCATGTAAAGCCGTCGTTGTTCAATCTCGACATTTCTCCGGATGAGCTCACGGTTGGCTTCTTCGAGCTGGACTTTACCGTTCTTGAGATCCATGGTCATCCTGTTGAAAGAATTGACCAGCAAGCCTATCTCGTCTTGCGATTCGAGGTCGATAAAGACGTTGTAATCCCCTTGTGCAATGCGGTGGGTTCCCGCGGCCAGTTCCTGGATGGGGACGGTGATTCCTTTGGACAGGAACAGCCCGAACCAGACAGAAGCGAAAATGATCAGCAGGGTGACAATGGAGAAGGTGATGAGGTGAATGATCTTGATAGGCTTTTTCAGCAGCTTGAACTGTTTGAACTCCTCGAGGCCGCGTGGGATGGCGTTCAAACGATTCACAAAGGCGCCGGGAATGAATCTCTCCAGTACGACAAGACCCACGACGGCTTTGGATTCGGTCCTGGAAAAGATGGGGACGATGCCGCTTACCAGTTGCCCGATAGGCGAGGACTGAATGTCGTGGTTGTCGGAGCCCTTTTCAAAGGTCTTTCTCAGCATGTCGGCCCCAGGATCCCTGAAGGAGCTCAAATCGAGTTTTTCATCGAGGGACACGGTTCGTGGCTGCATGTTCTGAGAGAAGACTTTGATGGATGCAACATGATACTCAACCCTTTTGTCGTTGACCAGTTTTTCCATCTCCTCATTGCGCGAAAGCGAGGTGTATCCATGATAGGTGATGAGACGGCTCAGACTGTTTCCGTGAGCGAGGAGTTCCTCGATGATCCTATTGTAGTAACCTTGGCCCACCTCTAGGGAATTCTTGAGAGAACGCTCTACCGGCAAGTTGAACCAGTATTCGATCGAGGTGGAAATGAACTGGACCGAGACGAAGAAGAGGATGATGGTGGGGAGTAAAGAAAGGGTCATGAAAGCAACCACCAGCTTTGTTCTTAGCTTCGCCCCCACCACACCTTTCTTTCTCTCGAAGAAAAGTTTGACCAGGTTTCTCATGGTCAGGTAGAGCAGAAGCAGGAGCAGGATGACATTAATGTTGATCAGGGCAAGGATGAGAATGTTGTTGGCGACAGGAAGATCAAGTCCGAGATCAAAGACCTTGCTTCCGAGGTAGGTCAGAATAGGTATGACGATAAAGAGAAGGGCGATGATGTACCTTTCCCTTTGTCGCCTCCTGAGATCCGCCTTTTCAGCTTCGAGATAGGATTTCATCGATTCCTAGTACTTGAAGTCAACCGCATACCAATCGGTCTCAAAATCCCAGAGGGAAAGGAAGAACAGAACATAGTGCAAATAAAAAGGGAGCTTGATCTTATCAAGCTGTGCCATCATTTGAACCTGGTAGCGTTGCTTCTTTTTCATGAGGTGCATAGGCGCGATTTTGAGAGCCACTACTTCCGTCATGAGCTTTTTTGCCTGCTCGAAGGTGTTTACGGTGACCGTCTCCTGATTCTCCTCCGAGAGTCTGATCTCATAGGTCCCCTTGAGGTTGTCATACTTGATGCTGTGGCGAAGGAGAATGTCCGCGAGTTTTTTGTCCCAGAGGAGACTCCTTTTTTCGTAGAGCTTGACGAAAAAGGTGAAGGTGGTCTCTATCCCGCTTTCAATGGCAGCGTTCATCTCCGGTGTAAAACAGCCGTTCACGGTGAAGTATACCAGAAGATGGTCCCTCGTGTTGGTGACCACGATGTCAGACAGATAGGCCTGTCGAGCCGGAACAGGGACTGCGACTTGAAGCAAGACAACAATCAGAAGGCACGTAAAGACTTTTCTCATGAAGTGGACACGTGTGTCTGTTTGCAGGATATTCCTGTCGCGAATCAACGCGAGTCGCGGGTCTTCTTTCGGTGCCAGCCCGTCAGGATGCTCCGTTGTTCACACGGCCGGGGAATCTTGATCCTCACAGCTGTTTGAAAAGCTGAAGCGATACAAATGCTCACTGATGGGCGCTGAAAATCCGCATTCAATCTTGACGAACTCGTAAAAAGTCGCCAACCCGTCACCCCGGCGAAAGCCGGGGTCCAGAAGTCCTCGATATTCCTGGATTCCGGCTTCCGCCGGAATGACAGAAAACACCGATATCCGACTTTTTACGAAGTCATCAATCTTTGAGCCAGAGTGAATATTATCGGAGAGGAAGGGGAAATGCAACAGGTATCCCTGAGTGTGGAGCCAACGTGTAAAGGAGGGTAAGACTCAGGCGAGAAGAGGGTCCACGAGACCAAAAGCAGGAATTTGCACGCTCTTCCCGGAACAGTCTGCCGCGTCATCGAACGCGAGCGTTTGCCAGTGACTTGAACTGTGAATCAGCTTCTTCAGCATGGTTTGATTCAAGCAGTGGCCCGACTTATGGACCACAAAATGACCGATCACGGGACAACCAAGAATAGCCAAGTCACCAATAAAGTCCAGAATTTTGTGCCGCACAAACTCATCCTTATATCTCAACCCGTCCTCGTTGAGAATTCTGAAATCGTCGATGACAATGGCATTGTCAAGAGAACCGCCCAGAGCCAGCCCGTTTTCTCTCAGGGTTTCAATGTCCCGCAGAAACCCAAAGGTTCTTGCGCGGCTGATTTCCTTGACAAAATCTTTTCCAGAAAATCGAAACTCGTATCTCTGATCCGTGAGAAGAGGATGGCTGAAATCGATGGTATAGGATATTTTCAATTCCTTGCAAGGCTGAAGGGTGATGAATCTGCCGCCCTCGCGGAGTTCAATCGGTTCCCTGATGACGATAAAGCGCTTGAGACTCCGCTGCTCTGTCAGGCCCGCCCTCCTTAAAAGGAAAACGAAGGGACCCGCGCTTCCATCCATGATCGGAACCTCGGGACCGTCCAACTCCACTCTGGCATTGTCGACTCCCAGACCAAAAAAAGCGGCCATGAGATGTTCGACCGTGGAGACCCTGAAGCCATTGTTGCCGATGGTGGTGGATAGATTGGTGTCTACCACGCTGCCAAAGCGGGCGTTAATGACGGGATAAGAGGGAATATCCTTGCGGATGAAAGTCACCCCGTGGTCGGGGGGGGCCGGTTTTATGGTTAAGTTGACAGGGTGCCCTGAGTGAAGGCCTATGCCTGTGCAGGAAACCTCGTCTCTGATCGTACGCTGTTTGAAGTCCAAAGTGATTGCCAGAGCCTCCGCATTCTAATCGCATTATGAATTGCCATTCAAGACAGCAAAGCCTGTGCCACAAAAGAAAAGTCACGAAACAATCTATCTTATCCCTCAACTTATTGAAATTGAAAAACAAAAAAAATGGAAATTCAACGGCCGTCCATCTCTGTAACTTCGTGACTGTTGCAAAAATACCACACGCAGGATGAAAAAACGACACATGACCCCGCCCAGGGAGCTTTTGCCTTGTCCTTCAAAAGGATCCGATTTACAATTAAATTTATAGAAGAAAAATGCGAAAGAAAATCCTGATCGTCTTCATTCTCATTCTTTTATCCGCCTGTCAATCGGCCCTCAGAGAGGAAGCGAAAAGACCGGCGCAAGCTCTTTTGCCGGTTCGATTTTTCCTTCCCCGATTCCACGATGACCTGGGGTCTGCATCCCTCGAACTGGCTGTGAAAAGAAACCTGGAGTACCTCAACCGCCTTCCTGCCGATAGAGCCATGGAATACGGCCCCGACGTTTACCTCTGCCGAGAGGTGGTTGCGAGCCAGCAAGCCTTCCTGACCATGATATCCCAAGGGCTAAATCCTGAAGAGCTGAATCGGAAAGTGAGAAAGGAATTCAGTGTTTATAGGGCGGCAGGCCGGGCGGGAAACAGAAAGGTCCTCTTCACAGGGTATTTTGAGCCGGTTTTCGAAGCGAGGCTCCAGAGAGATGAGGCCTTCCGTTTTCCCGTTTACGGAAAGCCGGGCGACCTGGTCAAGATTGATCTCTCCCCTTTCAGCGAAGAATTCAGAGGCAAGAGCGTCATAGCTCGAATTGACGGGAAAAAGGTGATCCCCTACTATTCGAGGCGCCAGATAGTCGCAGGAAAAGCCCTTGAAGGCAGAAATATCGAGATCGCCTGGTTGAAGGATCCTGTTGACCTGGCTTTCCTCCAGATTCAGGGCTCAGGGCGACTCGAACTCGGGGAGGGCAGGGCCATTACCGTAGGGTATGCGGGGAAAAATGGCCATCCTTACCGCTCCATGGGAAGGTACTTGGTGGAAAGAGGATTCCTGAAAAAGGAGGAAGTCTCCATGCAGGCCATCAGAAAGTATCTTTCAGAACACCCTGAAGTTGTGGATGAAGTTCTGAACGACAACCCCTCCTATGTCTTCTTTAAAAGCCTGGGGGATGGAGCTGTGCTCGGAAACCTCAATACGCCCATCACTCCCGGGAGGACGGTGGCCCTTGATTCGAGGCTGTTTCCGCCCGGTGCGCTCGTGTTCATCAAGTGCCGGAAACCCGTGGTCGACGCCCAGGGGCAAGTGACGGGATGGGAGGACTTTTCGCGTTTTGTCCTGAACCAGGATACGGGGGGAGCCATTCGGGGAGCGGGCAGAGCGGACCTTTTCTGGGGCAGCGGGCCGTACGCGGAGACGGCGGCAGGCCGGATGAAACAGGAAGGAGAGCTGTACGTTCTCGTAAAGAAGCGCAATTAAACCGAGAACTTAGAGAAGTCGGCGACCTCCAGGAAAAGTCGGCTCAGGTCCCGCAGCAGTGCGACCCTGTTGTTCTTAAGGGCCTCATCTTCCTTGGTGAGGATCTCCACCCCTTCAAAAAATTGGTCCACAGGCCCTTTCAGTCTGGCCATCAGATAGAGGGCGGATCGGTATTTCTTTTCCTGCATAAGGCGCGTGATGTCGTTACTCACTCCTTGATAGGCCTCCAATAAACGAGATTCACACGTTTCTTTGAAAAGGGAGGGATCCACCCCGGCTGTGACCGCCTGATTCTTGAGGATGTTTGTGACCCGCTTGAAGGTGAGAACCAGAGATTCGAACTCCTCGAACTCCTGAATGAAGTCCCGGAGCTGATCGCATCTGGATCTCAGGTGGCTGATATAATCAAATTCCACAGAGATGACCGCCTCGACAAGATCTGAGGGATACTCCGCGCGGAGCATCATCTGCTTGAATCTTTCCTTGAAAAACTCCTTCACCTTGCTGAAGATGAGTTCTCTGTCGAATGCAATCTCCTCGGATAGCATCCTGATGGACTCGTCGATACAGGCATGAAGAGAGATGTCCCAGTCCATCTGTTCGAGAATCCGAAGAATGGCCAGAGCATGCCTGCGGAGTGCAAAGGGATCCGCCGCACCCGTGGGCTCCGAACCCACAGCGAAGAAGCCCACAATCGTGTCCATTCGGTCTGCCATGCCCACAATAGCTCCTACGGGGGACGACGGGAGCTCATCCCCGGCTCGTGCGGGGAGGTAGTGTTCGTAAATAGCCTTGCACACCTCCTCAGGATGGCCGTCCAGGCGGGCGTATTCCATCCCCATGATTCCCTGGAGTTCAGGAAACTCCGTGACCATGCTGGTGACAAGATCGCATTTGCAAAGAAGCGCTGCGAGCCTGACCTGACTGGTGTTCTCGGGTGCTGCCAGTTTGGCGAGATACTCGGCGAGCCTCATGAAACGCTGCACTTTGGCATAGGACGTTCCCAGCCTGGCCTGATAGATGACCCCTTTCAAATCATCGAGCCGCTTCTCCAGCGGTCTCTTCCGGTCTTCCCGGAAGAAAAAGCTCGCATCCGCCAGCCTGGCTCTGAGAACCCTTTCGTGGCCTTTACGCACGACCGCCTCATCCCGCGCGACGGTGTTGTTGACAGCCACAAAATTCGGCATGAGCCGACCGGCCCGGTCTTGGACGGCGAAGTATTTCTGATGTCGTTTCATGGCGGTAATCAGCACAGGGGCCGGGATTTGGAGGTAGGCCGGGTCAAAGCCGCCGCAAAGAGCCGATGGATATTCCACCATGTTTGTCACCGTGGCGAGCAGTTCCGGGTCCACCATAGGAGTGCCGGACAGGGCGCTCGCGACAATCACTGCCTCTTCTTCTATTTTCTGGGCCCTTTCCATCCGGTCGAGGATGACATATCCCTGTTTAATCCTTTCCCGGTAATCCTCGAAGTCTTTCACCTCCACAGCCTGGGGGGCCATGAAGCGGTGCCCTTTTGTTTTGTTCCCGCTCTTGATCCCCGCAATTTCAAGGGGGATGATGCCGCCGTCGAACAGTGCCAGAATCCAGTGAATGGGCCTGACAAAAGAAAAGGACCGGGTTCCCCAGCGCATGGATTTCGGCCAGGGTATATCCGCGATGAGCTTGGGCAGGATCTCGGCAAGAACGTCGATGGTGGGGCGTCCCGGTGTCCTGCGTTTGATGTAGAGATACTGTCCCCTGGGAGTGTCCAGCAGCTGTAATTGATCAGCGGATACGCCCTGTTTCCGGGCAAACCCCAAAGCCGCCTTGGTCGGTCCGCCTTGATCATCAAATGCCGCCTTCTTGGGAGGTCCGATCACTTCCTGGACCGTGTCTTCCTGCTTTTCCGCCAGGGCTCTTGCGGTGAGGACCAGACGCCTAGGCGTTCCGAAAACCATGACATCCTTGGAACCTTCTAGAATCCGATGCTCCCTGAAAAATGCTTCAGCCAAGTGCCTCAAAGCCTCCAAGGCGTTATCCAGGTAGCCGGCAGGGATCTCCTCCATCCCGATTTCCAAGAGCAGTTCACCGGGCATAATGTCTACCGTCCGTTGTGGGTTGAATGCTGTGGTTGTCTCGCACAGTCTTTTACGCGATTTTCCATTGCGCGGCCGTGACTCCTTTCCGCTAGTCTTTTTTCAGAAGAGGGAACCCCATTCCCTCTCTCTGAGCCAGATAGTTCTTGGCCGCCATGCGGGCCAGGTTTCGGATTCTCTCGATGTACTTGGTCCTTTCGGCCACGCTTATCGCTCCTCGAGCATCAAGTATATTAAACACGTGGGAGCACTTTAAACAGTAATCATACGCGGGCAGGACGATGGACTTTTCGCTCAACCGGATAGATTCCTTTTCGCACATGTCGAACATCTGGAGGAGCATCTCCACATCGGCGAGTTCGAAACTGTAAACCGAAAGCTCCCATTCACTCTTCTTGTGGATGTCTCCATAAGTGATCTTCTCGTTCCACTGGAGATCGTAAACGCTCTCCTTTTCCTGCAGGTACATGGCGATTCGTTCCAAACCGTACGTAATCTCCACGGAGATGGGGTCCAATCTGATGCTCCCTGCTTGCTGAAAATAAGTAAATTGAGTGATTTCCATCCCGTCCAGCCAGACCTCCCAGCCCAAACCCGAAGCACCGAGGGTAGGCGATTCCCAGTCGTCTTCCACGAAACGGATATCGTGATCAAGGGGGTCGACTCCCAGTGCCCTGAGACTGTCCAGATACATTTCCTGAATCTCCAAAGGGGAGGGCTTGATAATGACCTGGTACTGGTAATAATGACCCAGGCGGTTGGGATTCTCCCCGTACCTGCCGTCCGTGGGTCTTCTGGACGGCTCCACATAGGCAACGGACCAGGGTTCGGGACCGATGGCTCTCAAGAGGGTGGCAGGATTGAAGGTCCCCGCACCGACTTCAAGATCGTAAGGCTGCTGGATGACGCAACCTCGCTCTGACCAGAATCTTTCCAGGGTCATGATGAGTTCCTGAAAAATCATGAATCTCCTCGATCTCTAGGATTTAACGAATGATAGGGAAGTGAAAACAACTACCATCTGCCATTCATGATGTCAAGAAATAGACTGGATTTTCGTTGGAGGAGGCGTTAGGTAAAAAACATGGAAGATGAGAAAACGAAGCGACCAACGGACGGTGTGATCGAGGTGGATCACTCGACATACTTCGAGGTGCGAAGTTTTTGCTCCAGGCGGTATTCACGATGCTGCTTCAGAACTGCCTTGAGCTCACGAATCACGTCCTGATCCAGGTTCAATCCGCTCGCCTCTTCGAATGGCCTGTCCTGCAGGATTTCGATGGCTCTGACGCTTTCGGGCCTGAGGCGCGAAGAAAAGACCGAGACCCGTTCGCACCTGAGACAGGCAATGCCTCCGCTTTCCCTCTTGAATACGGCAGTGCCTTCCCCCTGATACGGCCTGCCGCACTTCGCACATCGTGCGATCTCGATCCTGTACCCACCCAGAGCCATAGCCTTAAACTCGAAAACGAGGAGAAGATCGCCCTTTACCGCTCGGGAAAAGGCCTCAAAGGAGCGACTTAAGAGTTCGAACATACGAGGCTCCGAGACGCCGGGCGGAAAGAGAACGTCCGCCATCTCGATCATGAAACTTGCCATAGAGAGGGATGAAAAGTCGGAACTCAACCCCGGATAGGCCTGAAGGAGCTTTCCGGAATGAAGAAGATGAAGATTGCCCTCGCGCCTGGGAGTGTATTCAAGACTCACCAGGGAAAAGAGACCCAGCGCGTTGACGAACCGCTGCCGACTCTTGCGTGCCCCCTTGGCCACGCCTTTCAGTTGTCCTTTTTGAGGAGTAAAGAAGGTCACCAGGAGATCCGACTCGCCTATCTCCTTGACCCTCATGATGATGGCAGGGGTGATGTCTGTTTTCATACCTAATGGAGACCTCCAGCAGGAACCAACCGCTGTGTGGGCCCGGCCGGGGGGTTGGTCTCTTCAGAGTCCGCAACCGGAAATGGACTCAACGCTTTTAACCGCCCCCGGGGTAGTGAAGTCATTTTAGGCGTAGGCGCATCACACCAAGCCAACCGGAGACGGGATCCTTTGGGGCTGCCACCATGACTCACTGACTTTTCGGCGCCGATTGACGCCTCTGCAAAAGTGGTTGCGGCTCTGAAGAGACCAACCCCCCGGCCGGGCCGTAGAACTTCTTCGCAACTCGCTGAGAAGTCACTGACTTAGGGTCCAAAGCAAAAAAGCCCCTTGCCCGAGGGCAAAGGGCCTCGTTGCGCTCAGATTATTGGAACGTCGCCTCAAACGGAATGACCTTGAGCACGCCGTCGGCCTTGAAGGAAAGCGAGGCCTCTTTAAGTGTTACAGGAACGGTCATGTTGGGCACACCGTCCCACCATCGCTGCAAAGCGTCCCACGGGCTCCATCCCTTTGCTTTCAGCTTAAATCCGCCCGTAACCATCAAACTAAGCAGCGCGGATCGGACCGTAATCATGGTGTTTAACCGCACATGATCCGTCATTCCCGCAGGTATCCAGTAGCCGGTGCTGTCGTTTCCTGAATAGAGGTCAAACTCCTTGTCAAAGGCCACCGTATAGGTGACGCTTTCGAGGAGGATCGGGTAGGGGTTGGGATTCTTAATGCTGAGGAGGAAGCTCATGGGGAGCGGAGCCCCATGATCTCCATCCGATCCTTTTGTGGCTTTAACATTACCGGCGTAATACCAGTATCCATCGTACTGGGGAACTTCGAAAGATTCCAAGGTGACCACAGGTGCCTGAAAATTTTCAGCCGTGGGTTTTCCCATCGTGGCGCAGGCAGTGAGGGCCACCGCTGTGACGAAGAACAGAGTAATAATCAATGCCAGTCTTTTTCTCATCATAGAACCTCCGTTGATGTCTGGAAACGGTTGTCAATACTACAGCGCTGGAACCATCCTGCACTCAGGCCAACCATCGCTTCCTGCGCTTGTAGTGTTTCACATCCTTGAAACTCTTTTTCCCGCCCTTGTCGGTGAGACCCAGGTAGAAATCCTTGATATCCTCATTTTGAATCAACTTCTCGGAAGTGTCATCCATGACGATGCGGCCCGTCTCCATCACATACGCATAGGGCGCCACGTTCAGGGCCAGTTTGGCGTTCTGCTCCACGAGGAGAATGGAAATTCGCTGTTCGTGATTGAGCTGGGTGATGATGTTGAAAATTTCATGGATGAGCTTGGGGGCAAGACCCATGGAAGGTTCATCCAGCAGGACCAGCTTGGGCTCGGTCATGAGAGCTCTTCCCACCACCGTCATTTGTTGCTCCCCACCGCTGACGAATCCGGCGGTTTCGTTTCGCTTTTCGCGCAGCCTGGGGAAATAGTGGTAGACCAACTCCAGACCTTCCTTAACCGAACCGGTCTTCCTCAAATGAGCTCCCACTTTCAGATTCTCTTCCACGGTCAGATGTTCGAAGACGCGGCGGCCCTCGATCACTTGGACGATACCCAATCTGGCAATATTCGCGGCATTGTCATGATGGATGTGTCGCCCCTCGAAATCAATGGCGCCGTCGGTCACCTCCCCGTCCTCGGTCTTGAGCAGGCCCGAAACAGCCTTGAGGGTCGTGCTTTTTCCTGCACCGTTCGCGCCGAGGAGAGCGACGATTCCTCCTTTCGGAACGGTGATGGATACCCCTTTGAGCACGAGGATGACCTCATGGTACCTCACTTCGATGTTGCTGATCTTGAGGATGGATTCCACTGCTTCCAAAGGTTCAACCTCCTTGGGTTGTGATACCGCTTCAGAAAGAGCGGCTGGGCCTTCTATGCATCGATTACCAACCCAGCCAATCCTTCTCCCACTTTTCCGGCCAGCGTTTCTTCAGGTCCACCCTTTCAGCTTCTTTGAAATCCGAACCAGTCCACTCCTGAACCAGACAACCCGTTGCAGGCCGATGATCCGTGGGTGTAAAGGTTATAGGGGAAGCGCCAAGACCGATGTCATAGTTGCGGAATGACTCAAAACCCTTTTTCATGATCCCCTGGCCCGTCAGGTCCCCTGCCTTGTCGGCTATCTTCATAGCCTCCCAGGTGATGAGAGCATCACCCCAAGCCTGAATCGTGTGGATGGTCCTCTTTTCCTGGGGAACTCCGGGGTTGTATTTCTTGGCCGATGCGATGACGATATCCATGTTCTTGTAAGACTGGCCGTAGAAAGCGCAGGGCGTTGCACCCATGGCTCCCTTGGCCGCTTCGCCGGCCAATTTAGGGAGGTTTTCGTCAAAACCCCAGTTGTCGATGATATGATCCGCCGCCAGCCCGAGGGCATAGGCATCCCGGATAGTGGCGGCTACGGACATGACTGTGTTGCCATGCCACACCACATCGGGTTCGAACTTTTTGAGCGCCATGATTTGGCTCTTCGTATCCAGCGCAAAGAGGGACACATCCTGGTCGTCTCCGATTTCAAAACCCAGCATTTTGGCCTGATCCTTTATCGCTTTGATGGGTGCACTGGAATAGGGCGATGCGAACATGTAACAGCAGGCAAGCCTCGGTTTCCTTTTGCCATAGTCCTTCTTCGCAGGCCACTTCTTGTCAAACCAGGCGGTAAGGCAAGCGCGGGCGTTGGTGGAATAGTCCGACGAAAAGAACAGGTTGTAGGGCGTTTTCTTCGGGTCCGTCAGGTGGGCTGAATAGGACGCCGAAATGTAAGGCATCTGGTCCTTGTTCACCGTAGGTGACAGGGCTTCGGTATCGCCGGTCCCCCACCCCATGATAGCGACGACACCGAGTCTCTTGAGGAGTTTGTACTTGGTAATCGCCTCAGGAATACGATATCCGTAATCGAACCATGTGTACTTGATTTCCTTGCCGTTCACACCTCCCTGCGAATTAATGTATTTGAAGGCGTCTTCCATTCCGATGGCGTAGTCTTTACCCACATCCGAGGTGGCCCCCGTGGTGTCCATGATGCCGCCCACTTTGATCTCCGCGGCTGCGGTTATGCCGGAAAAACAGGCGACCAAACCTAGAGCGAGAAACAACACGAATAATCCCTGAATTCTGTGCTTCATCATCTTTTCCCCCTTATGAAGTTCAGGCTAAGGTTGACAACAAATGCCCCTGACAATGTGATGTTCGTTCACCTCCTTTCTAATAGGAAAATGGCCACAGGTTAAAGTAGTTCTTCGCCTGCCACCAACGGTAGGCCAAGCCGTTGGGCTCATAAATCAGGAAAGCGCAGATGGCGAGGCCGAAGACGGAATCCTTGATATAAGCAAAATCCATGAGCAGCTTGGGATAATATTCCGACAGAGGGATCACAGCCCATTGAAGGCCTTCCATGACTATAACCATGAAAAGAGATCCGAAGATGGCTCCGTGAATCGAGCCCACGCCTCCGATCAGAATCACCCCCACCAACCACAACGACCAGAACCACGGAAAATGTTCAGGACTCAGAGCGGCAGTATTACTCACCCAGAAAGCGCCTGCCACACCGGCAAAAGCCCCGGCGACGAAGAAGGCAAGGAGCTTATACTTGACGATGTTGATGCCCATGGTCTCAGCCGCGATGTCGTTGTCCCGGATGGCTATCCACGCACGGCCGGTTCTGGATCGCAGCAGGTTGGCCATCGCAGCCACCATCAAGGCTGTCAAGACGGCCATGAGGTAGTAGATCTTCCTGTCCGAATCGACCACCCAAGGCCCGACTCTGATAGTGCCCGGAGGAAGAGAGAAAGCCTGTCCCCTCCCGCCGATCTGGCTGATATACTGGGTCAAGATGAAATCCACGGTGATGAACTGGGCGGCCATAGTGGTGAGAATGAGGTAGAAGCCTTTCACCTTAGCCGAGGGAAGACCGAAAACGACGCTCCAAAGGCCTGCCGCAAGACCTGCGGCGATAATACTGATGGGATAGGCCATGCCCCACTCCAGCAGAGGCTTCGGCCAGGGAAACTGCAGCACAAGAAGGGTGCTTGTGTAAGCCCCCACGGCGATGAACGCTGCATGGCCAAGGGTGATCAGTCCCGTGTAACCGATCAGGAGCTGAACGCCCAGGGCGCCCATGGCCGTGTAGCCGACCATTGTGGCAACACCTAGATAGTAGCCGGGCAAGAAGACAGGAATGCCGATAAAGATGACGGCCAGAAGCAGGATCATCTTGGCTTTGATGAAGCGCGTCTGCCACCACCCTTGATCTTCCCCGTAGTTTTGATGGTAATCACCGCATGGCAACCAGACCGCAGACATAAAATAACCTCGCGTTGCTCGGTGATTTTATACAAAGCGGCGAAGCCGCGTTATATAAGATCGCCCGGCGATTTTATGCTTATACTCTTTCGATTCTCTCCCATCCCCACAATCCGTACGGCTTGAACAGAAGAAAGACGGCCATGAACACAAAGGGCACGATCTCTTTCACACCGCCGGGAAAATACTGATCAAGATAGGTTCCCGACAAGTTCTGGATCACACCGATGATGATGCCTCCCACGATGGCACCGGGGACGGAGTTCAGGCCACCAAGAACCACCGCAGGAAGAACCAGAAGGCCCAGGTATCCGACCGAGATATTGATCCCGTTGATGTTGCCGAGGAGAGCCCCTCCAACCCCTGCGCTCATGAAGGCGATCGCCCAGGCCGCGGCGTAGACGAAACGAGCGCTGACCCCTAGGGAGAGAGCCGCTGTCTCGTCATCGGCGGTGGCCTGCATGGAAAGACCCCATCGGGTGTATTTGAAAAAACATACAAGGGCGACAAGGAGCACAATCGCCAGCACAAAAGACCAGAGATAGACAGGGGAGACTTTGAGAAAGCCGATGGTGAGGGGCTTGATGGCGAAAATGGGAGGATCGAAAACCCTGGTATCGGTACTCCATATAAACTCGATGATTCCTTTAAAGAAGAAGGAGAGTCCCACTGTCACCATGATGACGGCAAGAATAGGTTCGCCAATCAGCTTGTCGAGAAAGATCCTTTCCGTCAAATACCCTAGAACCATTCCGACCAAGAGGGTGCAAACAATGGCCAGGATGAAAGGCATTCCCGCCTCGTAGAAACTAAGGGCCACGTAAGCGCCGATCAGCGTCAGCTCTCCCATGGCCAGATTCAGGACGCCGGAGCACTTGTAGATGAGAACCCAGCCGAGAGCCACCAAGGCATAAATGCCCCCTACCAGGATACCGGTTATGAGAGTCATCAAAAAGAGTTCCATGTATGAACCTCCTTTTCCCAATGCATGCCTTCGGCGTGTGCGGGCTCGCTAGGGGGGATGGTCTCTTCGGAGTCCGCAACCGGAATATGGACTCGTCTCTTTTAATCGCCCCGGGGATCTCAAGTCTTTTTCTGATTAGGCGCATCCCCCGAGCCAACCGGAGGAGCGATCTTTTGGGGCTACCGCCATAACCCACTGACTTTTCGGCGCCGGTTCACGCCCCGGCGGAAATGGTTGCGGCTCTGAAGAGACCATCCCCTCCAGCGAGCCTGAGAACTTCTACGCAACCTGCGAAGAAGTTCTTATCTGAGACCCTACACTCTGATCACATCCTGAATGCGGAGATCCGTCTTGATTCGCTGCTCCCGACCGTCCTCATAGGTGATCGTCGTGTCCATGTGAACCGTTTCCACACCGGAGTAAAGGGCGTCCACGATGGCCTTGTACCTTTTTTCCACAAAGGCTCTTTTTAGCTTGCTGGTTCTCGTCAATTCTTCGTCGTCCGCATCAAAGATTTTGTACAGGTTGAGGAACCTGTGAATCCTTGCCGGTTCGGGCAGATCCTTGTTCGCCTCCTCAATCTGCTTTCGCACAAGGTCGCAGACCTCGATCTTCTGAGACAACTCCTGATAGCTCGTGTAATTGATTTTCTTTTCGTCCGCCCACTTGCCGACCACGGCATAATCGATACACATGACGGCAGCCACATAATCCTTCCTGTCGCCGATCACCCAGGCCTCCTGAATGAAGGGGCTGAATTTCAGCCTTGTCTCAAGGTACTGCGGTGAGAAGGGCCTTCCATCACGCAAGGTCATGACGTCTTTCGAACGATCAAACACGACCAGATGGCCGTCCTCATCGATGAACCCTTTGTCGCCCGAGTAGAGCCATCCGTCCACAAGGGTCTTCCTGGTGGCTTCCTCGTTCTTGTAATAACCTAGAAACACGGAAGGACTCTTGGAAACGATCTCTCCTTCCTCCGTGATTCTCAGCTCTGTTTCCGGAATCGGGGTTCCCACAGTGTCAAACTTTACATCGCCGTCCCGGTGCACAATGGAAATACCCGCAATCTCGGTCTGCCCGTAAATCTGCTTTAGGTTTACGCCGAGGGCATGGAAGAACCTGAAATGGTCGGGACCCATGGCCGCTCCCCCTGTGTAGGCATGGCGCAGCCGGGACATGCCGAGATGGTCCTTGAGCTTCTTCTGCATGGCGAGGTAGGCAATCCAGTTGAGAAATCTCCAGCCCAAAGGCACCGAGCGCTTCTCAAACTTCCAATTGGCCACCTTGTACCCCACCTTAGTGGCGAACTCGTAGATCTTGCGCTTGATCCAGGTGGCGTCGATGTATTTCACCTGGACCTGTCTCGTCATTCCTTCGTAAAGCCTGGGTGGCGCGAACATGACATGGGGACCGATCTGGCGAATGTCTTCCCGCGCCGTCGTGGGCTCTTCCGGAAAATTCAAGGTGTAGCCGATCTGGAGGCCGCAGGATATGGACATCATCTGCTCCCCGATCCAGGCAAAAGGGAGGTAGGAGACGAAATCGTCCGTGTCATAGCACGGATCCACCGACATGAGGTTTCGGCCCATGGTCAGCATGTTCCAGTGACTCAGAAGAGCGCCTTTGGGAAGAGCTGTCGTGCCCGAGGTATAAAAAAGGAGGCAAATGTCGTCGCCGTGGCCTCTTTGAATCAGCTTTTCAAAAAGATCGGGCTCTTTCTCGTCCCGTTCCTTCCCGAGTTTCTGGACCTCCCTGATGCTGATGAGAAAATCCTGTCGGTAGTTCCGCATACCCTTGGGATCATCCCAGATGATCATCTCGAGCTTCGGACAGGTGTCTTTGATGGACAGAGCCTTGTCCACTTCTTCCTGAGTTTCACCCACAAACACCTTCGCGTCCGAGTGATCAATGATGTATTTGACCTCATCCATCATACAGTCCTGGAAAAGCCACACGCCGATGCCGCCGGCACAGAGCGCAGCCATCTCGGCCCAGAGGCCTTCCGGCCTGTTATCACCGATCATGGCGACCTTGTCCCCTTTGTCCAGTCCCAGGCTTACCAGGCCAAGGGAAAGATATTTCACGTTATCGTAGTAGTCCTGCCAGGTGAAGGGCCGCCAGATGCCGAACTCCTTCTCCCTCATGGCGACCTTGTTTTTCCCGTATTTTTTGCACTGCTGGAGGAAGAGTTTAGGTATAGTGAGATCCTTGGTAATCTCTGTCAGCATCTTCTCCCCTACCTCCTTGTGGCGTAAAGCTCTTCTTCGCCCAAATAGGCTTTGATCACTTCCGGGTTGTTTTGAACCTCCACAGGAGTGCCGTCCATGATTTTATTGCCGAAATTGAGGACGAAGACATGATGTGAAATGTCCATGACCACACCCATATCGTGTTCCACGAGGATACAGGTCACTCTCCAGCGTTCTTCTTCGTTGATGTCAAGGATGAAGCGGGCCATGTCTTCCACCTCTTCCAGGTTAAGACCGGCCAGGGGTTCATCGAGAAGGAGTAGCTCGGGGTTGACGGCGAGCGCCCTGCCCAGTTCCACCCTTTTCTGCAAACCGTAGGGGAGCATCTCGACGGTCTTGTTTCTTATGTTTTCAATTTCGAGAAGATCGATGATCTCTTCCTCGATGAATTTTCTCGCATCCAGTTCTTCCCGCTTGGTCTTGCCTGCATAGACGGCCCCGCTGATGATGCCGGACTTGAGGTGAATATGCCTGCCCAGGCGGATGTTGTCGAGAACGGTCATTCCTCCGAAGAGCTCTATCTTTTGAAAGGTTCTGGCAATGCCGAAGGAAGCGCGGGTGTGAGGTTTGGATGCGGTGATGTCCTTCCCTTTGTACAGAATTCTTCCTCTTTGAGGTCTGTAGAGCCCGTTGATGCAGTTCATCATCACGGTTTTGCCGGCACCGTTGGGGCCGATGATGGAGTGGATTTCCCCCTTTTTCACTTCGAGATCCACGCCGGCCAAGGCGGCAACGCGACCGAAATACATGTGGAGATTCTCGATTTTGAGGAGGGTATCCCCCTCGCGTAGCTCACTGGCTTGAAACATAGTCTAAAGCCTCCATCAATACAGATCATCCTGTCACATGCTATAATCTGGGGGTGGGTGAGGAAGGGTGAGCTCTCTCCTACGCAAAACGAATAACTTTTACTTTTTCAGCCTCTTGCTGTCAACTTAATTTTCACGATTTTTCAAGGAATTCGCCAAGGCTGCGTGAAAAGGGAAAAGCGGCCATGCCCATCTAGAGCCCGGCAGGAAGGATCTGAGGGATGAGATGTTTGTGACACTGAGAGAGAAAGTAGTCGTCGGTCATACCGGCAATGAAGTCCCGGGTGGTTTCCGCAGGAGAGACTCGATCCGCGTAGTCCGGGGACATCCCCTCCAGAAATTCCGTGTAAATATCCGAATTCTCGTTGCCGGTTTGGAGGTCAAGTACGTATTTTTCGAAGAGGAGTCGGAACATGAGTTGGATCTTCGGGGTCTGTCTTTTTACTCTCTCGTTCATATAGATGTGCTGATGGTTGAAGTCTTTCAGCCTCTTGAGAGCTTCCGCCACCTCCTCGCTGAAACAGACATGATCCTTACCCAGGCTGTTAGCCACGAGATCTTCCACCAGGACATAAACGATGGTGCCGTTGGTCTCTCCCAGAACTCGGCGACACTCCTCCGGGATGTCGTTTCTTGTCACGATGCCAAGGCGGATGGCGTCCTCGATGTCCCGACCGACATAACTGATGGTATCAGCCATCCGAACGACACAGCCCTCCAGGGTGGCGGGGGAGATGTCTTTGAAAGTGCCTGCCTCTTTTTCTCTCATCTCGACCTCCATCTGGACGAAGGTCTTGCCCTTCCTGGGCCGTAGGGCCTGACGGTGCACTTCTCCGTCATGACAGAGAATGCCGTCCAGAACCTGGAGCGTGAGGTTCCAGCCCTTTCCCTTTCTCTCAATCTGCTCCAAAAAACGCACTCCCTGGATGTTGTGGAGGAAATGGCCGAGTCCGTGTTCCACGGATAATTCAGAAAGAAACCTCTCCCCGTCGTGACCGAAAGGACTGTGCCCGATATCGTGACCCAAGGCAATCGCTTCGATGAGGTCTTCGTTAAGGAAAAGAAGTCGTCCGCAGGTTCGCGCGATTTTGGAGACGAGTTGGACGTGAAGAACCCGGTGGGTGATGTGATCGTTTTTGATCAAGTAAAAGACTTGGGTCTTGTCAATGTAGCGGGAATAGGCATGGGAGTGAAGTATGCGATCAGCGTCAAGAGAAAAACTCTGCCGGTGTCCCTGAGTGATGGCGACTTCCTCCTTTTTTCGGACCGCATCCCGGCTCTTGCAGGCCCACCGTGAAAGACGGTCCCCTTCCGCTTCATCCAGCCTGGCTCTGATTCGGCTCAGTTGTTCTCCCTTGTTCAATCTTTGGACCCCTCGCCGCGACGATAGGCATTTCTAATCTCTTCCCACACCCTCTTGCCTTTCTCGGAAATGATGCGGTGCGCTTCATCCCTGACCTGTTCAGACCGGCGTTCCAGGAGATCGTCAGCGGGAACCGGCCTCCGCTGCTTCCTGTACTTCCATCGGAGAATCGACTCCGTCAATTTTGTTTCCGCTTGGCGGGCGATCTCTTTTAAATCTGATTTATCCATAGGACAAGACCGGGTAGAAGATGATGAATATCGATTCCCCATGAACGCTTTTCCATTAATATAGAAGATTGAGACGACAGAGGTCAATGGTATTGGGCGGCAGTTTTTTGGTTGAAAAAGGAAAAAAAAGAGTATAAATATTTAAGTTTACGATATTTCAGTCCGGTTTTCACCGGAACGGACTGAATAATTCTGTTGGAAATACGCACGTTCAGGGGAACCCCGGTGATGGATTTAGCTCTGCTAGAACCTGAACGGAGGAATAAACCGTGGGAGAGACCCCCAAGGTCTCGAAAAATCAGGAGGAGTGAATGGCAGCGTCAATCAGTATGAAGGAGTTATTGGAGGCGGGTGTCCATTTCGGGCATCAGACCAGGCGTTGGAATCCCAAGATGAAACCCTATATTTTCGGGTCTCGGAACGGCATTCACATCATCGACCTGCAGAAGACGGTCTCCCTTTTTGCGTCGGCTTACGATTTCATCGTCCGTACGGTAACGGACGGCTATCCCGTGCTCTTTGTGGGGACCAAGAAGCAGGCTCATGATGCCATTGTCGAGGAAAGCGAACGCTGTGGAATGTTTTATGTGGTGAACCGCTGGCTGGGCGGCACCCTGACGAACTTCCAGACCATCCGGAAAAGCATCGGCCGGCTGAAAGAGCTCGAAAACATGAAGAACGACGGCTCGATCGGCAGGTACACCAAGAAAGAAGCCTTGAAGCTTGAAAAAGATCTGGTGAAACTGGAGAAGAACCTGGGAGGCATCAAGGACATGGATGAACTGCCCGGTGCCATCTTCATCGTGGACCCGAAAAAAGAACACATTGCCGTACAGGAGACCAGGAAGCTCGGGATTCCCCTGGTGGCCATCGCAGACACGAACTGTGACCCCGATGACATTGACTACATCATTCCCGGCAATGATGACGCCATTCGGGCCATCCGCCTCATCTGTTCCAAGATTGCCGACGCCTGTATCGAGGGGCACAATCTGGCCGAGGAAAAGCTGAGGGCCGAGACCGACACGGACAAGGAAGCAAGTATGGAAAAGCCGGAGGTGCCCGAGAGGGTCGATGAAGGGAAGAAGGGGCCTGAAATCATCGTTCTTCCAAAGAAAGAAGACGCGGACAACATCGATTTCGAAACGGAGGACTAATCTTTTGGACATCAACGCAACCCTTGTAAAAGAATTGAGAGAGAAAACCGGCGTGGGGATCATGGATTGCAAGAAAGCCCTGGCCGAGTCGGCGGGTGACATCCAGCGAGCCATCGACTACCTGAGAAAAAAAGGTATTGCCACGGCGAAGAAGAGAGGCGGGCGAGCGACTTCAGAGGGACAGGTCTCCTCCTACATCCACGGAATGGGCAAAATCGGAGTTCTCGTGGAGGTGAACAGCGAGACGGACTTCTCCGCCAAGACAGAAGACTTTTCGGAGTTTGTGAAGAACCTGGCCATGCATATCGCGGCCTCCAACCCGCTTGCCGTCGACCGGGAGGGGCTGCCTCCCCATGTTGTGGAGAAGGAAAAAGAGATTTATGCGACCCAGGCCAAGGAGTCGGGCAAGCCAGAGAAAGTCATCGAAAAGATGGTGGAAGGGAAAATGAAGAAGTTCTACTCCGAAGCTTGTCTTCTGGAGCAGCCCTATGTGAGGAATCCCGACATGACTGTCCAGGACCTCCTCAACGAGCTGATCGCCAAGACCGGCGAAAATATCGTGATCAGGCGTTTCACCCGCTACCAACTTGGAGAATCGGATGAGCGCTAGTCGGCCCCCTTATGGCCGCATCCTTCTCAAACTGAGTGGCGAAGCCTTGATGGGAGAAACCCCCTACGGCATCGATCCTGCGGTACTCAATGCAGTGGCGGACGAAATTCATGCGGTTCATAGCTCGGGGATCGAAATGGGAATCGTCATTGGAGGAGGGAATATTTTCAGAGGTCTTCGTGCTTCCGAGTACGGTATGGGACGTGTGGCTGCGGATCACATGGGCATGCTGGCCACAGTCATGAACGCCATTGCTCTGGGCGAAGCGCTTGCCCATGCAGGATCTGATACCCGGATCATGTCCGCCATTGAGATGAACAAGGTGGCGGAACCTTACATTCGAGCAAGGGCGGTGAGGCACTTGGAGAAGGGTAGAATCATCCTCCTTGCAGCCGGAACGGGAAACCCCTATTTCAGCACCGACACCGCAGCAGCTCTGAGGGCCATGGAAATGGGGGCGCAGGTCCTCCTCAAAGGCACCAAGGTGGAAGGCGTTTACAGCGCGGACCCGCTCAAGGACCCTTCCGCTCGGTTCTACTCTCATCTGACCTACAAAGAAGTCCTCGAGAAGAATTTGCAGGTGCTGGATCTGGCCGCGGTCGCCTTGGCCATGGGACAATCGCTTCCCATCATCGTCTTCAACCTTCGAAAAACGGGAAACATCAGGAGTGTGAGCCTGGGAGAGCAGGTGGGCACTCTCATTTCAGGGGGATCGACATGAAAGAGGAAATTCTCTCCGAATGCCGGGATAACATGGGAAAAACCATCGAGTCGCTCAAAAAGGACTTTGCAAGGATCCGAACCGGGAGGGCCTCGACAGCCCTTCTGGACGGCATTAAGGTCAACTGCTACGAAACGCAGATGCCGCTCGATCAGGTGGCTTCTCTCTCCGTTCCCGAGAGCCGTCTTATCACCGTAAAACCCTGGGATCCCTCTATCATCAGTGAGATAGAGAAAGCTATTCTGAAGTCGGAACTGGGCCTGACCCCGATCAATGATGGAAAGATCATCCGGATACCCATTCCTCCCCTTTCAGAGACCCGAAGGAAGGAACTGGCAAAACTGGCGAAGAAGATGGCCGAGGAAGGGAAAATCGCCGTTCGCAATCATCGCAGGGAAGCCAACGAAATGTTGAAGGAACTCAAGAACGAAAAGGAGATTTCAGAAGACGACCTATATCGGGCTCAGGATGAGGTTCAGGAGGTGACCGACGACTTCATCAAGAAGATTGACGAGCTGACTGCAGAGAAGGAAAGAGAGATCATTGAGTTCTGATGATTTTTGATCATGGTAGATCTTGATCCAGCAAAACTCCCCAAGCACGTGGCCATCATTATGGATGGCAACGGACGATGGGCCAGAAAAAGAACTCTGAACCGGATCAGGGGCCACGAGGAGGGTGCGGAGTCGGTGAGGATCGTCGTAAGAACCACACGGGAGATCGGGATCCCATGGCTCACCCTGTATGGGTTCTCGGAAGAAAACTGGAAAAGACCCAAGTACGAGATCGAAGCACTGATGAGGCTTCTGAAACGTTTTCTGGATTCCGAGCTCAACGAAATGCTGGAAAACGGCATCAGGTTTCAGGCGATCGGTCGGATTCACAAGTTACCCCCCGGCCTGCAGGAGGCTCTGACGGAAACGGCGGAAAGAACTTCCGGCAATGAGGGCATGGTGCTCACGCTTGCGCTGAGTTACGGAGGCAGGCAGGAAGTCGCTGACGCAGTGGAGAAGATTGCCCGAAAGATTGAGGCCGGGGAGCTGAGTTCCAGGGATGTTTCGGAAGAACTCATTTCCCGGCATCTGTACACCGAGCAAATTCCCGATCCGGACTTTCTGATCAGGACCGGCGGGGAATACCGGGTGAGCAACTTCCTTCTCTGGCAGATTGCATACGCTGAGATCTACACCACGCCCACTCAGTGGCCCGACTTCAGGAAAGAGGAATATTTGAAAGCTCTGGAAGAATATCAAAGACGGGAGAGGCGATTCGGGGCGGTAAATGAGGACTGAAATCCGACCTTTCGACTCGTGTCGTGGGGGGTCGGCACATCATTTAGTTTCTGACGGCGGCCAGCATTAAGACAAAGTCCAGGAAGGAAAAACAGGCTGTTTGAATGACGCATCTTTACCGATGGTTAACAGGTCTCGTCGCCGTCCCCCTGCTTGTGTACATTGTCTATTTCGGCCCTCCTTGGCTGTTCCAGGGGTTTATCTTTGTCGTCTCCGTGGTGGGTTTCCTGGAATTTATTCGCCTCACCGCTCCGGAGTTTCCTTCCGCTGCGAAAGCGCTTTGCGTTGTGCTGAGCTTCCTCTTTGTGTATTGTCTGTCGGGAGGCCCCTTTTTCCAGGTCCTGACGATTTTTTGCCTATGGGCCATGATGCCTCTCGGCTTTTACCTTTTCTCTTCCCAGTCCCGCAGAAACCGCGCGGTCGAGGACATCGGCAAGGCGGCTCTCGGGTTTCTTTACGTGTCAGTTCCCCTGGGGCTGCTTCTACTAATGGTCAGACATCCGAAAGGGCACCTCTGGATTCTGTGGCTTTTCACGGTCATATTTGCCGGTGACACGGGAGCTTTTTATGTCGGCCGATCGCTGGGAAGACACAAACTTTACCCCGCAGTGAGTCCAGGGAAGACGTGGGAAGGTGCCGTTGGGGGATTATTCGCCGGTGTGGCCGCAGGTTTGATCTTTTCTTCTTTCTTTCGCGTAGGGGGAAGTGCACTTCAGGTTGGGCTCCTTGCCGGATCTCTCTCGGTCTGCGGTCAGATCGGAGATCTGGTTGAATCCATGGTCAAGAGAGGGGCGGGAGTGAAGGACTCTGGAAGAATTCTTCCCGGCCACGGCGGGTTGCTGGACAGAGTGGACGGTGTCCTTTTTGCCATTCCTGTGCTTTACATGTTTGTCACGTGGTCCGTCCGCTGAGTTCGTGAGCCGGGCTATTAGGGTCCACAGGGCAATGATTTCGCAGGATGAACAAAAGGGTTTGAACACGCGATCTCGGCTATTTTTGACAGAGAAAGGTCCTCTGCGAATTGTGCAGAATCCCTTTGATCAGGCGCGTTAGAACAAAGAAAGGGACATCGCATCATGAGACCCAACTTCTATGACCGGACAAGGATCCTTGTCACCGGCGGGGCCGGTTTTCTGGGCTCCCACCTTTGCGAGAGGTTGCTTTCGGACGGCCATTTTGTCCTCTGCCTCGACAACTACTTCACCGGAACGAGGCGCAACATTCTCCACCTCATGGACAACAAGAACTTCGAGGTCATTCGACATGACCTCGTAAACCCCATTTTCATGGAGGTGGACGAGATCTACAACCTCGCTTGTCCTGCCTCCCCGGTTCACTACCAGTACAATCCGGTCAAGACGACCAAAACAGCCGTCATGGGTGCCATCAACATGCTGGGACTTGCCAAGAGGGTAAAGGCCAGGATCCTTCAGGCTTCTACCAGCGAAGTGTACGGAGATCCAACGGTACATCCCCAGGATGAGACCTACTGGGGCAATGTGAATACCATCGGAATCAGAGCCTGCTACGACGAAGGAAAGCGGTGCGCGGAAACTCTGTTCTTCGATTATTACCGGCAGAACAGGGTCAATATCAAGGTGGTGAGGATTTTCAATACCTACGGCCCTCGAATGCATCCCAACGACGGTCGGGTGATCAGTAACTTCATCATGCAGGCCCTGAAGAACGAGCCCATCAGCATTTTCGGCGACGGGCGTCAGACCAGGTCCTTTTGCTATGTGGATGACATGATCGACGGACTGGCCAGGATGATGAACGGCCCTGATGATTTTGTGGGCCCCGTAAACCTGGGAAATCCGGAGGAGTATACTATCCTGGAATTGGCGGAGAATATCATCCGATTGACCGGGTCCAAGTCACGACTGGAATTCTCTCCCTCCCCCATGGATGATCCCAAGAGACGGCAACCGGACATCAAGCTGGCCAAGGGAAAACTGGGCTGGCAGCCAAAGGTGGGCCTGAAAGAGGGGCTGGCAGAGACGATAGAGTATTTCAGGGAGCTTCATAAGCAGCCATGAAAAGACTGGCCATCCTGGGTTCCACCGGCTCCATCGGTTCGAGCGCGCTCAAGGTCGTCGAGGCTCATCCTGAAGCGTACCGTGTGGTTGCTCTGGCGGCGGGAAGGAATGTGGAGCTGCTGGCCAGACAAGTCCGGCAGTTCCAGCCGGTCGGCGTCGCTCTGCAGGATCGAGACCTGACAGAGAAGCTGAAGAGCCGGATGGGAGCCGGCGCGAAGACAAGAGTATATGCCGGGATGGAAGGGCTCGTGTATTTGGCTACCCTGGACGAGGTCGACACGGTGGTTTCAGCGATCACCGGATCGGCAGGATTGATCCCTACCTTTGCGGCGATTCAGGCCGGAAAGAAAATCGCCTTGGCGAACAAGGAAACCATGGTCACGGCAGGTTCGCTTGTCATGGAAGAGGCCAGGAGAAGAAACGTTTCCATCCTTCCTGTGGACAGCGAGCACAGCGCCATCTTTCAAGCTCTTCAAGGCCACTTCCGGGAAGACGTGAAGCGGGTCATTCTTACGGCCTCGGGGGGGCCTTTCAGAGACCTCCCATGCGAGATGATGGATCGGGCGACACCGGAGCAAGCGCTGAAGCATCCGAACTGGAACATGGGCCGTAAGATCAGTATTGACTCCGCAACCATGATGAACAAAGGGCTGGAGGCTATTGAGGCGAAGTGGTTCTTTGATCTTGCCATGGATCAGATCAGGGTGCTGATTCACCCTCAGAGTATCGTCCACTCCATGGTGGAGTACAAAGATGGATCCGTCATTGCCCAGTTGGGAATTCCCGATATGATGACACCCATATCCTACGCCCTTTCCTATCCCCGGCACGTAGAGACATTCCTTCATCCTCTCGAACTCCATGAAGTAGGTGCGCTTACTTTTGCTCTGCCGGACACCAAAAAGTTCAGGTGTCTCGAACTGGCCTTCAAGGCGGCGGAAACGGGCGGCAGCATGCCTGCGGTTCTGAACGGGGCCAATGAGGAAGCCGTCGCCTTTTTTCTCGCTGGCCGAATCGGGTTTATGCGGATTCCGGAACTCATTGAAAAGACCATGGAGGCCCATGAGCCCTTTGCCATCCACAGCATCGAAGAGGTGATGGAAGCGGATAGGTGGGCTCGGCAAGTGACCGGAGAATTTATGAGTGCAAGTCATTCGAAGTGAGGCAAATGATGCATTTTTTTTTATATTACCTTCTTCCGTTTGTTGTGGTCTTGGGGATACTTATCTTTTTTCATGAGTTGGGGCATTTTCTCCTGGCCAAATGGTTCAACGTCAAAGTGCTCAAGTTTTCTTTGGGCTTCGGCTACAGGTTGGTGGGAAAGAAGATCGGTGAAACAGAGTACCTCATCTCTACTGTTCCTCTGGGCGGATATGTAAAGCTCCTTGGGGAAAACGGCGAGGAAGAAGAGAAAATTCCCCCTTCAGAGGCTGCGAGGGCGTTCAGCAATCAGCATGTGATGAAACGGATGGCTATTGTGTTTGCGGGGCCCCTCTTCAACCTCTTTCTGGCTTTGTTCATTTTTTGCAGCTTCTATCTCGTTGTCGGCGCCAGCATCAGGACTACAGAGGTCGGTCAGGTTACGAAAGGTTCTCCTGCCGACAAAGCGGGGATCATAAAGGGTGACGAAATTGTATCCGTTCAGGGGCAAAAGACCGAAAGCTGGTCTGATCTCAAGGAGATGATCCAGGACTCGACCGGCAAGTCTCTGACGATCGTTGTAGACAGGGGAGGCAACCTGATCAGCATGACAGTGGTGCCTGAGAAGGCCCTGGAGAAAAACCTTTTCGGTGAGGAGGTGAAGACCGCACTCATTGGCGTTGTGGCTTCTGCAAAATTCAAGAATGTGCACAAGGGGCCGTGGGCGGCGGTGAGGGATGGTTTCGTCCAAACATGGTCTGTTATAAAGCTCACCGTCCTGACCATCGTGAAACTCTTTCAGGGGGTTGTTTCGATAAGGACCCTGGGCGGTCCCATCATGATCGGCCAACTGACCGGGCAGGTGGCACAGGAAGGACTGGATAATCTCGTTCCGCTTCTTGCCGTTATCAGCATTAACCTGGGGATCCTTAATCTTCTTCCTGTTCCCATATTGGATGGGGGGCTTATTCTTTTCCTTCTGATCGAACTGATCCTTCGCAGGCCTGTGAGCCTCAAGAAGCGTGATGTGGCCCAGAGGGTCGGATTGTTCCTGCTCGCGGTTCTTATGGTGGTTGTGACAATCAATGATTTGTCCAGAATCGAAGCGGTGGTGAGAATCTTTGAAAAGATTTTCGGGTGATAGGCCCATTGATTCTGTCCGTCAACACATCTACCATTCCCTTCAGCGTAGCTCTCGTAAAAGAGAATGGGACTGTCTTCGCTGAGAGGGTACTGACTTGGGGCTCCAAAAGCTTCGCATTCTTCATGCCTGCCTTGCATGAGTTGCTTTTTTCGGCAAACGTGCCCCTGAAGGAACTGAAGGCGGTTGGCGTGGTCAAGGGACCGGGCAGTTTTACGGGGCTGCGGGTCGGACTCTCCTCCGTGAAGGGGATTTGCCGTGGCCTCGGAATTCCCGCTGTCGGTGTATCAGGCCTGGAGACGCTGGCGGCACAGTGTGCGGTGACTCCCTTGCCCATTTGCCCTCTTATTGATTCGCGACGAGGAGAGTTTTTCGCGGCCCTCTATCGGGCATTGCCCGGCGGGAGGATGCACAGAGTCAAAGAGGAAACCCGTTTGAACGTCGACGCCCTGGATAATTTCGTGGAAGAACCGACGCTTTTCGTGGGCAGCGATTACGAACGGCAGGGGGCCTTGATCAAGGATCATTTAGGCGCGAAAGCGGTCCTTGCCCCTGCCTTTCTCTGGACTCTGAGAGCCTCGGCGGCGGGCATGGTGGCCGCAGGGAAAGCCATGGAAGGTCGGTACGACGATTTGAGCACCCTTGTTCCCGCGTACATGAAGCCGCCTGACATCCGGCCCAACCCTTTTTCGGTCAAAGGGGCCGACGAAGCTGATCTTTGACGGTAATCCTTGTTCCAGATAGCCCGGTTTTCCTCCAACAAGGCCCTGACGGCGGTGCAAATGGTTGCGGCTCTCAAAAGATCGCTCCCCCCCGAGCCGAGTCCCCGGACTTATCCGACTGGAGAAGAAGTGACTGGCTTAGGCTCCAATCATTGACAAGAGCCGCTGGACGGATAATAATAAACGGTAGGCATGACAAGGACCTAGGGCGCGTTGAGCCTCGGTAAACGAGTAATTTGAACCATGCAGAAACCGAAAACAGCGTACAGGAGAATTAATAACGTCTGGCCAGTGGCCCGAGAAGGAGTCCCCTTTATTCTCTTGGGATCTGCTTTGACCTTCCTTTTTTTCGGCCTCCACCTTCTCATCCTGGGTGCCCTCTTCGGCCTTTTGAGTCTTTTTACCATCTACTTTTTTCGCGATCCTTCGCGGAGCACGCAGGCCGATGAAAAGAGCGTAGTCACACCGGCAGACGGAAGAGTGCTGGAAGTCAAGCCTCCGGGAGGCCCCGTTAATCCCGTGGGCGAAGAGGCTTTGAAGATCAGTGTTTTTATGTCTCTTTTCGATGTGCACGTGAATCGTATCCCCGCGACCGGCAGAATATCAAAAGTAACGTACCACCCGGGCAGGTTTGTGGCCGCCAATTTGGACAAGGCTTCGGACCAAAATGAGCGGAACATCGTCACCCTTGAAACCCAGGACGGACATAGAATTGCTTTTGTCCAGGTGGCCGGACTGATTGCCCGGCGCATAGCGTGCTGGATCAAAGAAGGGGATGAGGTCGAGGCGGGGCAAAGATTTGGTCTCATTCGCTTTGGGTCCAGGCTGGATGTCTATCTTCCCAGAGACAGCCGGATTACCGTCCGGCCCGGGCAGAAAGTCAGGGCAGGAGAAACCATTCTAGGATATCTGCCGTGAGAAGCAAAAGAAAGAAAAGAAACAGGCGAAGGCGGGGTATCTATGTCCTGCCTAACCTGTTCACATCTGCCAGCTTGTTCAGCGGCTTCTATGCCATCGTGGCGGCCATGGAAGGTCGATTCGAATCGGCCGCCGTGGCGATCATTATTTCCGCGGTCCTCGATGGCCTGGACGGCCGAATCGCCCGACTGACCCACACGACCACCCAATTCGGAGTCGAGTATGACTCCCTTGCCGACGTCATCGCCTTCGGCGTGGCGCCGGCAGTCCTGGCTTTCCAGTGGGCCTTGAGATCGTTCGGCCGCCTGGGATGGCTCGCCGCATTCATGTTCGTTGTCTGCGGCGCCCTGCGTCTTGCCAGGTTCAATATTCAGAAGAGCAATGAAGACGTCAGTCATTTCAAAGGCCTGCCCATCCCGGCGGCAGCCTGCTTCATTGCCTCCATGATTCTTTTTGTCGAATCCTGGGAAGGCAGTCTGGAGGTCCGCTCCGCAGCGATCATTGCCATGATCTATATCCTGTCTTTCCTGATGGTGAGCACGCTCCATTATTCCAGCTTCAAGAAATTCGACATTCGAAATCGAAAACCTTTCAACGTGCTCTTGACTCTCATCCTCATCGCCATGGTCATCGCCTATAAGCCCAAAATCATGCTTTTTCTCCTCCTCTTCGCCTATGTCGCATCCGGTCCTCTGGTCACCTTTTATCGGTTGTACCGAAGAATCCCCTTCAGAAAAAAGAGTCAGCGAACGGAAGAGGAAGAACGCGTGGTAGATAAGAAAGACCCTGACAAACCGGATATCCCTTAGCCACGAGCCGGGACAGGCAGCCGGAAAGACAGTGATGCGAGTGACGGGAGGCAAAGATCGAGGCCGACGGCTGGCCGTTTTCAAAGGGCTGAATATCAGGCCGACATCGGATCTTGTGAGGGAAGCGATATTTGATCTTCTAGGACAGGATTTTTCGGGCGTAAGGGCGCTCGATCTTTTCGCAGGGACGGGCAGTCTGGGGATTGAAGCCTTAAGCCGCGGCGCCAGAGGGGTCGTGTTCATTGACCAGTCCGTGAAGGCTATCGGGCTGATTCGAAAAAACCTCGAAATCTGTGGGCTGGAAGAGCAGGGTTTCGCGTTGAGAATGAATCTGCTCGGCGGAAGCTATCGTCGACATCCCCTCCTAAAAGAGCGGTTCGCCATCATCTTCATGGATCCCCCCTACGACAAAGGCTATGCTCTGCCTGTTCTCGATAGGGTGCAAAGAGAGCAAGTCACCGAACCCGCCGGTTTGGTCGTTGTTCAAACCGAAAAAAGAGAAGACCTGCCGGAAAGGGTGGGGAATCTCAAGACCGTGAAAGTGAGAGTCTATGGATCCACAAGAATAACCGTCTTCAACAATGAGGAGGACTCATGAGGGAGAAAGTAGTGATCTACCCCGGCACCTTCGACCCCGTCACGAACGGACACCTCAGCATTATCACCAGGACCTTGAAAATCTTCGACAAACTGGTGATCGCCATCCTGAACAATCCGCAGAAAGTACCTCTTTTCACGCTGAAGGAGAGGGTTGCTATGATCAGGGAAGTTCTCAAGGGTCAACCAAATTTGGAGGTGGACTCCTTTAACGGGCTTCTGGTGGATTACGTGGTCAGGAAAAAAAGCAACGTTGTGATTCGAGGGTTACGGGCACTTTCCGATTTTGAGTACGAGTTCCAAATGGCATTGATGAACCGGAAACTTAACAGGGAAGTTCAATCCATTTTTCTCATGACGGACTACAAATGGTTCTACACGAGTTCTACGATCATCAAGGAGGCGGCCAGTTTTGGAGGGGATGTGAGTGGTTTGGTTCCTCCCATTGTGTGCAGAAAACTCAAAGAGAAGTTCGGTTATACGTAGAAGGCGTTCATGGCACACGGTGCACGGCAAACAGTTCGCCGTGCTTCTGGCGCGTGTACCGTGTACCATCTCTCACATCCTTACGATAAAGGCATTCGGAAAGCCTGTTTCTTCAAGCTGCCTTTCGATGGTTGCCGCCTCGCCGAGGGTCTCAGATCTCGAAACATGAACCCGGTACAATACTCTGCCCGTTGCATCCTGGTACACCAAGACCTTGGTGTAACTGTAGGTCTTTCTGAATCGCTCCGCCAGCTTGAGGGCGTTGTCCGCGTTTTCGAAAGCCCCCACCTGCACGGTGAATTCCCCTTTCCTGAAGTCCTGCCACTCCAGAATCGGGACCGTGGCGCCTTCGGAACGGACCCGACCCACCTCCCTGGCCAGCGCTTCGACTTTCACATCCACGACACCCGGACCGATCATATCCAGCTCTTTCGCAGCGCCGTAAGAAAGATCGATCACCCTCCCCTTGACAAAAGGTCCCCGGTCGTTGACCGGAACGATAACCGACTTGTTGTTTGACAAATTCACCACTCTTACCACCGTATCCAAGGGAAGGATTTTATGCGCGGCGCTCTTGGCGAACATGTCATAGGTCCGGCCGCTGGATGTGGGCCGGCCGTGAAAGTCCATGCCATACCAGGATGCCTTACCGTATTCCACGAATCCTTGGGCATCCGGCATCGGGTAATACCGGACTCCGTTCACTTCGTAAGGCCTCGCACCCGGCTCCCATTCCTTCTCAGCTAACGAGGATTCTGCGGGAGGGAGAGTGGCGGACTTTGGAATAGGACCGCAGGCACTTAACAGCACAGATACGACAGCAAGAATGGGGAGAAAACGTCCCATGACGTTCCTCTCGGTTCCAGTGAGATTTTGAAAATTTTATATTAGCAGATAACAGGTTTTATTCAACCGCCATTCGTTGTGTTCAAGCTTTTTCCCGCAAAGCTCAGGCTGACCGATCAAGAGCGCAGGGAGCACTCCATGGCGCCTGCAAGAAAAGGATCGAGGCATCAGGTGATTGGCGAAATGGGTAGCGCCCGGTACGCACATCCCACATTCAATTTTCTTCTTGACATGGTACACACCTTTTTTTAAAGTGCGCTGAGTAACTATAATGTAATCATAATGTGATTACTTCTGCAGCGTATAGAGGGCTGCGATCAACCTCGCAACCCGTGAAAAAAGGGGAGTTGGCTAATGAGACTCAAGGATAGAATTGCTCTGGTGACAGGAAGCAGCCGTGGCGTCGGGAGGGCCGTCGCCGTTGCCTATGCCCGGGAAGGGGCAAAGGTGATGATCAACTACACGTCCAATGAAAAGGCGGCAAAGGAAGTATTAGAAGAGATCCGAAATCTCGGCGGGCAAGCTCAGGCCTTCAGAGCGGATGTGGCCAAGAAAGCGGATGCCCAGGCGATCGTGCAGGCGACCATTGATGCCTTCGGCGGAATGGATATCCTTGTGAACAATGCAGGATTTACGCGCCCCGCCATGATGCTCAAGATGACTGAGGAGCAGTGGGATCAAGTGGTGAATATCCACATGAAAGGTCCTTTTCTGTGTGCTCAGGCTGCGGCCCAGCACATGAGTCAGAAGAACGGGGGAAAGATCATAAACGTAACGTCCGTCGCGGGTCTGGTGGGCACGGTGGGCCAGATCAACTACAGTGCCGCCAAGGGCGGGGTCATCAGCATGACCAAGTCCATGGCCCGCGAACTCGCACGATACAAGATTTGCGTTAATGTGATCTCTCTGGGAATTGTGTCTACGGATATGTCGGAAAAAATCACGTCGGATGAAAAACTCAAGGAAATCTACATGAACCGGATTTTGCTGAGACGCTTCGCCGAGCCCGAAGATATTTCCCCCGCCTTCGTGTTCCTCGCCTCCGACCAAGGCGACTACATCACTGGACAGCTTTTCTGCGTGGACGGGGGGTATGGAATGATTTAGGCGAGCTTTCAGAAACGGGATGTTCTCCTGAATCGAGGCGACGTCCCAAGGTCTGGCCCAATCAGCAATCATCAACCTTACATTTCAAGGAGGGTAACATGGGAGCAGCACCGGATAAGATTTGGACTTGGCAAATGGTTCGGCCTACGGCTTTCAACAGAGAAACCAAGGAAACCACACCGGGCAAACTGGAGAAAAAACAGATCCCGGTCCCGCAACTCCAGCCCGGCGAGGTGCTCGTGGAAGTCGCGGGCTGCGGAGTCTGCCACACCGACCTCGGGTACTTTTACGATGGTGTTCCTACTGTTTCGAAGCCTCCCCTCACCCTGGGACATGAGATCTCCGGCACGGTGGTGGCCGGCGATCCGGCATGGGTTGGAAAGGAAGTCATCATCCCCGCCGTAATGCCCTGCCGGAAGTGCATCCTCTGCAAAACCGGCCGAGGGAATCGATGCCTGGATCAAAAGATGCCGGGCAACAGCCTCGGGCTGTATGGCGGATTTTCGAGCCATATTCCCGTGCCGAGCATCGATCTCTGCGAAGTGAAAAACAGGGGAAACATGCCCCTGTCTCACTTGGCCGTGGTAGCCGACGCGGCCACGACGCCTTATCAGGCCGCCAAGAGGGCCGGCCTGCAACCCGGGGATAATGTGGTAGTCATAGGAATCACGGGAGGTGTCGGACAATACATGGGACAAATGGCCAAGGCGCTTGGGGCAAAAACCGTGATCGGCATCGCCCGCAATCAGGAAAAACTGAATAGAGCTCTCCGGTTCGGAGCGGATTTTGTGATCAATTCCACGGACAAGGACGCAGGAGCCATGTCTAAGGAATTTCGAGGCCTCTGCAAGGAGAAAGGACTGCCCGCCACGGGATGGAAGATCTTCGAGGTGACGGGCGCCAAGGCCGGGCAGGAAATTGCTCTGAACCTTTTGAGCTTTACCGGGAAACTCGTCGTGGTGGGATTCAGCCTGGCCAAAACGGAATACACCATCGGCCGGCTCATGGCGTTTGACGCGGAAATCATCGGCACCTGGGGATGCCTTCCTGAGTACTATCCCGTGGTTCTGGATATGGTACTTAGCGGCAAGATCAACGTCCAGGAGTTCGTGGAAACGCGCCCCATGAGCTCGATCGAAGGGACCTTCACGGAAGCGCACAAGACGCCACCGATGAAGAGGATCGTCCTGACACCGGATTTCTAGTTTTTTAACCTACAACATTTTTTGCATGTTGTGGAGAAGTCCTGCCCCCGGCCGAGCCTGCACAGCGTTTGGTTGCGGCCGTTGGCGTGCATCAGAATGACTGTTGATGTGACGGATTTTTCACTCAGAAAACTCAATAAAGGAGGAAATGACTATGGCTTTGAAAGGCTTGGAATGGATGCCGAGAGAAGATGGAACCAAGGATCACGCGCTGCACACCGATGTCCACTGGGGCACTCAGGCCCCCTGCACGATCTATGACAAGCGGCCCTTAAAAGATCCGAACACAGGCAAGGTGGTAGAAGACCTTTTCGTTGCCTGGATTTGCTTAAACAACCCTAAGCAGTATAACTCTTACACGACGGAAATGGTAAAGGGCGTCATTGCCGGTTTTGAGAACGCCTCTCTGGACAGGAGCGTGATTGCCGTTGTCTTCACAGGAACGGGTCCCTATTCTTTCTGCACCGGAGGCAACACCAAAGAGTACAGTGAGTATTACAGCATGCGACCGGATGAATACGGTCAGTACATGGAACTGTTCAATCACATGGTGGATTCGATCCTGGCCTGCAAGAAGCCGGTCCTCTGCCGGGTGAACGGCATGAGAGTCGCGGGCGGCCAGGAAATCGGCATGGCCTGCGACCTTGCCATCGCATCGGATCTTGCCATCTTCGGCCAGGCGGGCCCGCGGCACGGCTCGGCCCCTGACGGCGGCTCTTCCGACTTCCTTCCCTGGTTCCTCGGCATGGAAGATGCCATGTGGAACTGTGTTTCCTGCGAGATGTGGTCCGCCTACAAGATGAAGGCAAAGACCCTGATCAGCAAGGCGGTGCCGGTCCTGAAAATAGACGGGAAATGGATGCGCAATCCCACTGTCATCACCGATCAGTATGTGAAGGACGGGGAGATCGTGTACGGCGAATTCAAGACCGGTGAGGCGTTGAAGGAAGGCCGGGCCGTCCTGAAAGAGCATCAAGAGAAAGCCGACTTCGAGCTTCTGGACAAAGAGGTGGACAAGATGGTGTGGACTTTTGCCAACCTCTTCCCGGGCTGTCTGATCAAGTCCATCGACAGCATCAGGGCGAAGAAGAAGTTCTTCTGGGATTACTCCAAGAACTACAACAGGCACTGGCTGGCTGCGAATATGAGCGGGGAAGCCTTCCTGGGATTCGGGGCTTTCAACACCAAGAAGATCACCGGCACGGATGTGATCGATTTCCTCAAGTTCAGGCAGAATATTGCCAAATGCAGGGCCTGGGACTTTGAGATGTTTGCCGAAGTCTTGGGAAAGCCGCAGAAGTAAGGATCCCGGCGTTTATGGAATGGCAGGCAGGGCTCACAAGGCAGGCCCGCCTGCCATATTTGTGTTGATCTTCGATCGATCAGTGCGCTTTCAGACACCTGCCGCCGTCGGCGGGCGTCGTGCCTGAAAACGGGAGCCCGTAGAACCTGTTTTAGGGTTGTACGCCAGGGCTCGCAATGGAAAGAAAGGAGAAGAAAGGATGGCCTACCAACATATTATTGCGGAGTTGAAAGAAGGATTGGGCACTATCACTCTCAACAGGCCCCCCGTGAATGTGCTGAACATCGCCATGATGGAAGAAATGAACCAGGTTCTGGCCGAGTGGCAGAGCAGAAAGGACCTCAAGGTGGTTCTTTTCAATGCCAAGGGGAAGTGTTTCTCCGCAGGCGTGGACGTGGGAGAGCATATGGGAGACCTGGCGCCCAAAATGATCGATGTGTTTCATCGCATCTTTCGTTTGATGGATAAACTCGGGGCAGTCACCATCGCTTCGGTTTACAGCTCATGCCTGGGAGGCGGGTGTGAGGTGGCGGTTTTCTGTGATATGGTCATTGCGGCAGAAGGCGCCAAACTGGGTCAACCTGAGATACAGGTGGGCGTTTTTCCTCCCATAGCGGCCCAAATCATGCCTCGCATTATCGGCCGGAAGGCGGCCATGGATCTCATCCTTTCCGGGCGAATCATCACGGCAGCCGAAGCCCTTCAGATGGGACTCATCAACAAGGTGGTGAAGGACGAGGACCTTGAAAAGGAAACCGAAGCTTTTATCAAGCCCTATCTCAGATTGAGTGCAGAGGTTTTGCGCCTGACAAAAAAAGCTGTGACGGCCGGTCTGAGGGATGACCTCGAACCTTCCCTCAAGCAGATCGAGGACATTTACCTGAACCAGCTCATGAGCTCTCACGATGCACAGGAGGGTCTGAAAGCGTTCTTGGAGAAAAGAAAGCCTTCTTGGAAAAACGAGTAAGACTCGGGACGGCAGCTCGCTGCCGGCAGGTTTGACAGCAGAGGCGCCCCTACTTCTTCACATGGGCCCGGATAAAGTTCACAATGTTTTCCGTGGTGGTTCCCGGCCCGAAGACTTCCGCAATGCCACAGTCTTTCAGGGCCGGGAGGTCTTCATCGGGGATGATACCACCGCCGATGACAAGGATGTCTGTCACATTTTTTTCCCTCAGCAACTCCATCACCCTGGGAAACAAATAATCGTGGGCGCCTGACAGGATGCTCAACGCAATGACATCCACGTCTTCCTGAAGAGCTGCTTCAACGATCTGACGCGGAGTCTGTCTGAGCCCTGTGTAGATCACTTCCATTCCGGCGTCCATGAGCGCGCTTGAAACGACCTTGATCCCCCGGTCATGGCCGTCCAAACCTGGTTTGGCGGCCAGCACCCGTATCTTTCTTCCCGTTTTCATCCCTGACACTCCACCTAGAATATATAGAGTAGGCAATAACGAGTAGGCGGTAGGAAGCAGACTCTGCCGCATACTGCCTGCTTTCCAGTGCTTGGTGATCTTTTGTCACCGCAGCGTATTGATCTGCCGGTACTCTCCGAACACTTCTCTCAGGGTGTCACAAATCTCCCCCAAAGTTGCATAGGCCTTTACCGCCTCCATGATGGGATACATCAGATTCTCCTTGCCTTCCGCCGACTGTTTAAGCCATGCGAGGGTTTTGACCACTTTTTCCTTGTCTCGTCCGGCCTTGAGCTTCCCCAGTTTTTCCACTTGGAGGATTCTCACCGCGGGGTCTACACGCAGAAGGTTGGTCGGTTTCGCCTCCTCCATCTGAAAGCGATTCAGCCCCACCACAACCCTCTCCTTTTTTTCGATCTCCTTTTGATACGTGTAGGCACTGTCTTGAATTTCTCTCTGGACGAAGCCGTTTTCAATGGCTGCTGCTGCGCCACCCATCTGGTCTATTTTTCTGATATATTCTTCCGCTCCGTCACAGATCTGTGTGGTGAGTTTCTCGACAAAATAAGAGCCTCCCAGGGGATCCACCGTGTCGGCAACGCCGGTTTCGTAAGCAATCAACTGCTGGGTTCGAAGGGCAATCTGGACGGCCGGCTCGGAGGGCAGGCAGAGAGCCTCATCCATGGAGTTGGTATGGAGGGACTGGGTACCGCCCAGAACCGCCGAAAGGGCCTGGAAGGCCACTCTCACAATGTTGTTCATGGGCTGCTGGGCGGTCAAAGTGCAGCCGGCCGTCTGGGTGTGAAAACGCACCATCATGGACCTCGGGTCCTTAGCCCCGAACCGCTCTTTCATGATCTTGGCCCAGAGTCGCCTTGCGGCGCGGAACTTGGCCACTTCTTCGAAGAAATCGAGATGGGCATTGAAGAAAAAAGAAAGCCTGGGACCAAAGGCATCCACGTCGAGTCCGGCGCTGAGCGCCGCTTCCACATAGGCTATGCCGTTGGCCAGAGTGAAAGCCACTTCCTGGACCGCTGTGGAGCCTGCTTCTCGAATGTGGTATCCGCTGATGCTGATGGTGTTCCATTGCGGCACATGCTGTGAACAGTAGGCGAAAATGTCCGTCACAATTCTCATAGAGGGCTTGGGAGGAAAGATAAAGGTGCCTCGCGACGAGTATTCTTTGAGGATGTCGTTCTGGATCGTGCCTCTGAGTCGGTCGGTGGACACCCCCTGCTTCTCTGCCACGGCAATGTACATGGCCAAGAGGACCGCGGCCGGGGCGTTGATGGTCATGGAAGTGCTCACCTGATCCAGCGGAATGCCGGCGAAGAGGATCTCCATATCCTGGAGCGAATCGATCGCCACGCCGACTTTACCCACCTCACCGAGGGCCATTTCATGGTCGGAGTCGTAGCCGATCTGCGTAGGCAGGTCGAAGGCCACGGACAGACCGGTCTGGCCTTGTTCCAGAAGGAATTTGTACCGCCTGTTGGATTCTTCGGCCGTGGCAAACCCTGCGTACTGCCTCATGGTCCAGTGTCGACCCCGGTACATGGTGGGTTGAACACCACGGGTGAAAGGGAAGGAGCCCGAAAACCCAAGATCAGAGAGATAATCCGAGTCCTGAAGATCAAGGGGAGTGTAAAGCCTTTCAACGGGAATCCCGGAAGTATTGTAGAACCGCTCCTTGCGCTCTGGGTTCTTGGAAAGTTTTTCTTCTACACTTTTCGACCAAGTCTTGTATTCTTTGGCCAGCGCTTCCATATTCGTCTTGCCAGACATGTCTATACCTCCCTAAGGTCGAGACTCGCACTGTGATGCGAAAATATTTCATTAATAGAGAAGGGTCAACGTTTTTCGATAGTGACCCACTTTCTCCTTGACAAATTCCCGTAGCTTAAATACAGCTGCAACATAACTAAGGCGGCCTTTGGACGCATCCCATGAAATGCGCTTAAGCGAATTTCATTTTCCATAGAACGCCCCTTCGGGCATTAGAATAACCTCTTGAGCGGAGCGCGAGATTATGACGATCAACGAAATATTGGATATGCTGCGGGGCATCTTTTACAGCACAGGGATTGCCAACTTCGAATGGAAAGTGATTGTGATGTGGGGGGTGGGGTCTCTGTTCATGTATTTGGCCATTGCAAAGAAATATGAGCCTCTCCTGCTTCTTCCCATTGGCTTCGGCATCTTTGTGGTCAATTTTCCGCTCGTTCCCTTGATGGGATTCACATCTGAAGGAACCCGGCAACTGATCCAGATCTTCTACCATTACGGACTCGAGTGGGAGGTAATACCCTGCGTAATCTTCCTTGGGCTGGGGGCCATGACCGACTTCGGTCCGCTGATCGCTAATCCGAAGACTCTCCTTGTGGGCGCAGGTGCCCAACTGGGAGTCTTCATCACTTTCACGGGAACGATTCTTGCGGGATTCACCCTGAAAGAGGCGGCATCGGTGGGCATCATTGGCGGCGCGGACGGCCCGACCACCATCTACCTCACTCAGCATCTTGCTCCTCAGCTTCTGGGGCCTAATGCGCTTGCCGCCTACTCCTACATGGCCATGGTTCCCCTCATTCAACCTCCTATCATGAGACTTCTGACCAGCCCGGCGGAGCGGAAAATCAGGATGCGCCAACTCAGGCCGGTTTCGAGAAAGGAAAAGATCCTTTTTCCTCTGGTGACCGCCGGAATCATTGCTCTTCTTGTTCCCTCGGTCATGCCTCTTATGGGCATGTTTATGCTTGGCAACGTCATGAAGGAAAGCGGCGCAGTGGCCAGGTTGACGGACACGGCCCAAGGGGCGCTGATGAACATAGTGACCATCTTCCTGGGGGTATCCGTTGGGGCCACCATGCATGCTAATAACTTTCTCAGCTACCGGCCCCTTTTCATTTTCGGCCTCGGAATCGTCGATTTCATGGTCTGCACAGCCGGCGGGATCCTCACCGTGAAAGTGATGAATCTGTTTCTGAAGGAAAAGCTCAATCCCCTTATAGGTTCCGCAGGGGTCTCCGCAGTACCCATGTCGGCGCGAGTTTCGCAGGTCCAGGGGCAAAAGTACGATAAATCAAATTATCTGCTCATGCATGCTATGGGGCCGAACCTTGCAGGCGTCATCGGTTCGGCCGCTGCCGCGGGTATGTTCATAGCCATGTTTGACTAGATGCGAAAGGACTGAGATATGAGAAGAATTCTTTTCCTTGCTCTCCTCGGCTGTTTCCTGCTCGGCTTCTGCCCCAACCTGGTGCAGGCAGAGGAGTTCCTCGGTGCGCCGGTGATCCAGGGCGGAAAGATCCTGCTGAAAACAAGACAGCGGCTGGAAGTGGAGTCACCCCTTTCCCACGATCAGGTCGTCAAATTCTATGAAGAAGTTCTTAAGGATAAGAAAGATATCAAGTTTCGGGACTGGCCTGACGCCACTTACATAGAAGATGACAGCAACCGGCCGTGGCATTCCATCACCATATCCAAGACCCAGGAAAAAGGGATGACAAGCATCGTGATTTTAAAGGACAACTGGACATGGATCATCGGAACCCTGATTCTGCGGTTCATCGGCGTTTTCGTGGTCCTCCTGATCTTGTTCTTGGGTATGTCCATTTCGGGTTTTGCCATTTCCCGATCCATCAGGAAGATGGAAGGATCAAAGCAGTAGCTTTGTATAGAACCTGAAAAAAAAGAAAAAGCTCCTTCCCGTCGGAAGGGGCTTTTTCGCGAGAACTCTCTGAATTTTTTCTATTAATCTACCACGAGGAGAACGGCGTCTGCCTCCACAGCATCGCCCTTCTTGAATCTGACTTCCTTCACAGTCCCCGAGGCACCCGCTACCACCGGCAGCTCCATTTTCATGGCCTCCAGAATGACCACCTCATCATTTTCACCGACCGTGTCACCCACTTTCACTTTGACCTCAATGACTTTTCCTCCCATAGGAGCAGTGACATCACTCACAGCAAAATCCTCCTTTGTCCATAGAAATTCCCATTAGCGGAAAGCTTGGTATAACACCTCAACCGGCTCCTTTGTCAAGCTTAAACTGCGAAAGAAGACAATCACGCGTATGTGTGTGCAGCAGGCGGATCGCCTTCTTCCCCAAGTTAATTGGCTTGGATTAGGGTCAAATGCCTTGTGATATAAAGCCGATAGAGACCCGCTATCCCCGAAGGGATGACACAGAATGCTTGACATAACATGTATATTTTACTAAGATTATGCACACATTTGCCCAGCCGCACGGTCCTTCGCAAGAAGTCGCCGAGTGCCGTGGGGCAGGGGAAGGGCTTCAGGAGGGAAGTGTAATGCCGGTTTATGTCTGGGTTGCCGAAACAAAGAAAGGTCGAAGACTCAAAGGCGAGATCGATGCAGCCAACGAAGCGATTGCCTTGAGCCAGCTGAAGAAGCGGAATTTTACGATCAAGAAACTGAAACTCAAACCTAAAGATCTTTTTGAAAACCTATCATTTCTCAAGCCGAAAGTTACAAAAAAAGACCTGGTAGTTTTCACAAGACAATTCTCGACTATGATCGATGCGGGATTGCCCCTTGTTCAGGGCCTCACCATCCTAGCGGAACAGTCGGAAAATCCGACTTTTAAGTCGATTCTCAAAGAAATCACTAAGGATGTGGAGGGGGGGTCTACCCTTGCGGAAGCCATGAAAAAGCATCCGAAGGTCTTCGATGATCTCTTCACCAATCTTGTCGCGGCAGGTGAGGTCGGCGGTATACTGGACACGATTCTGCGCAGGCTTGCCACCTTCATAGAAAAGGCAGAGAAGCTCAAGTCTCAGATTAAAGGAGCGATGACCTACCCGGCAGTAGTAGTAGGAATCGCCATCATCGTCATAGCCGTGATCCTCATCTTCGTCATACCCGTTTTCGAAGACATGTTCAAGAGTTTCGGATCCGCTCTCCCCGGGCCCACCCAACTGGTGGTCACCATGAGCCGGTTTGTAAAAGGAAATTTTCACTGGCTGATCATTGCGGTGGGGATCATGGTTTACGGCTTCAAGAGATACCGCGGCACGGAGAAAGGCAAGAAGCTGACGGATGCTCTTTTTCTAAAACTTCCCGTTTTCGGTGATCTTCTGAAGAAGACAGCCGTGGCCAGGTTCACTAGAACCCTCGGCACCATGATCAGCAGCGGCGTGCCTATTTTGGACGCTCTCGATATCGTTGCAAAGACTTCAGGCAATGTGATTATTGAGGAGATCCTTTACGAGGTACGTGGAAGCATTGCCGAAGGCCAAACCATAGCGGAGCCCCTCTCAGAGAACGACATTTTTCCGGGAATGGTCATCCAAATGATCGCCGTGGGCGAGGCGACAGGCGCTCTCGACTCCATGCTGGAAAAGATTGCCGACTTCTATGACGAAGAGGTGGATGCGGCGGTCGCCGCTCTCACTTCGATGCTGGAACCGCTGCTCATGCTGTTTCTCGGTGGATCAATCGGAGGTCTCGTGATTGCCATGTACCTGCCAATATTCGGAATGGCAGCGGCCATGGGCAGCTAATCAGATCGACATGGTCAGCTCTGACCTGAAGTCTCCTCAAACCGAACTGTCGGTCCGGCTTCAAAAGCTTATGTTTTTGAGGGTGATCTTCGTTTCTCTTTTGCTTGGGGCTTCTGTTTTCGTCCAGGTAAAGCAGACGAAGACCGATTTCGGAAGCATTCAGGTCTATCATTACTTCCTCATTGCCTTCATTTACTTTACCACGTTTATTTATGTGTTTTTGCTGAGACGACTCAAGAATCTCGCGTCCTTGGCATATGTTCAGCTCATCCTGGATACCGTGATAGTCACAGCCATCGTCTACACCACAGGGGGAATTGACAGCATCTTTTCCTTCCTTTATATCCTCACCATCATTAACGGCAGTATTATCCTGTACCGAAAAGGAGGGATGGTCACCGCTTCCAGTAGCAGCATTCTTTACGGCCTTCTCCTGGATCTTCATTACTATGGCCTCATCAGGCCCCTCGGAGGCCGCGTAGAGTACGCAGCCGATTATCAAAACTTCTACATCTTTTACCTGATCGTGGTTAACATCGCGGCCTTTTACCTCGTTGCCTTTCTGAGCAGTTATCCGTCGGAACTGGCAAGAAAGAGCCGTGTTGAACTCAAGGCCAAACAAGCGGATATCGTCAAGCTTGAGGCACTGAACGAGTGGATCATCCGAAGTATCACCTCTGGGTTGATCACCCTGGACGAGCGTGGATCAATCATCCTTTTCAATCCGGCCGCAGAGGAGATCTTCGGTATTCCGGCGGAACATGCGATCGGCAAAGGCTGGAAGACCTTAATGCCTTGGTTGACCGGATACATGGAGAACGACGTCGGGAACCCCCGGCGGAAAAGAGGCGGAGTGCAGAATTTCATTGACGTTCCCTTGCCAAGAGAGGATGGCAGGAAGCTATTTCTGCGCTGTTCCTTCTCTCCTCTCAGTCACCCGGATGGAGGTGAGGGAGGCCAGATCCTATTTTTCCAGGACCTGACAGAACTGAAGCGCATCGAGGAGGAGATGAAGAGGGTAGAGGGGTTGGCCCTGATCGGCCAGCTTGCCGCGGCGATTGCTCATGAGATCAGAAATCCCATGGCCTCTATCAGTGGGTCCATTCAGATGTTAAAAGAGAGCCTGGACATGGATGACGTGAGAAACAAGCTCATGGACATCGTTTTGAGAGAGATCAACCGCTTGAACAACTTAATCAGTGATTTTCTTGTCTTTGCTCGTCCGAAACAGGCAGCGATTCAGAAGTTCGACCTCAACCAGTTGGTCGCGGACTCCATCGAGCTTTTTAGAAACAGCAATAAATGGGAAAATAAGATTCAGTTGAAAACGGATTTTCAAGGGTCTCTGAGAATCGAGTCGGATCCCGAGCAATTGAGACAGATATTATGGAACCTTTTCCTCAACGCAACGGACTCCATGGCGGGAGGAGGGACACTCTACGTCCGCACCGATAAGGTCCGTTCCGTGGATGTTCATGGAACAAGCAAGGAAATGGCGAGAATCATCATCCGGGACACGGGAGAAGGATTCTCGAAAAAGGCTCTTCAGCATCTCTTCACTCCTTTTTTCACAACAAAAGAAGGAGGGTCAGGCCTCGGCTTGGCCACCGTCAAGCGTATCGTTGAAGGACTCAAGGGGAGAGTGACAGGTCAAAACAATCCTGAAGGGGGGGCTGAGGTCAGCGTATTCCTTGATCCTAGTCTCTCTCGTCCTGTTTGAACCCGCCTCACAACTTCTTCAGTCAATCCGTACCTCAATCTTCCTTTTCCTCTCCCTTCTGGGGGATTAGGATTCAGGGAATCTGCCCGGGCAGGCAAGAGAAACCTGCGGCGGACTATGGACTTGCATACTACGTCTTCTGCCTGTAAAAAGAACATAGGTAGAAATGGAAACGATGCCGAATCTTGAAGCGAAATGGTTTTCAGGGATTCAACGGCCCAGCCGCTATCTGGGCGGGGAGGTCAACGCGGTAAAGAAGGACCCCCGTTCAGTGGAAGTGTCTGTGGCCCTTGCTTTTCCGGACGTCTACGAGGTGGGCATGTCTCACCTGGGATTGAAGATCCTCTACCATATTCTCAACAGTCGAGCCTGGGTGGCCGCAGAGAGAGTTTTCTGTCCTTGGGTTGATCTGGAATCCGAATTGAGGAGCCGGGGTTTGGCCCTTGCTTCGCTTGAATCCGAAACACCCTTGGCTGAGTTCGAAATTCTTGGTTTCAGCATCCAGCATGAACTTTCGCTAACCAACGTTCTCACCATGCTAGATCTTGCCGGGATCCCCTTCCTGTCCGAAAACAGAGATCGTGCTTTACCGCTTGTTATTGCAGGTGGTCCGGCCTGTTTCAATCCCGAACCTTTTGCTGCTGTTTTTGATGCGATCCTTGTGGGAGACGGGGAGGAAGCGGTCCTCGAAATATGCGAATCGGTGAGAGACGCGAAGCGTCGGCGGATGCCCAAGGAAGAACTCTTAACTGCTCTGTCCAGGGTCAGGGGAGTGTATGTCCCTAAATTTTTCGAGACCCACTATTATCCGGACGGGACGATTTCAGCTATCGAACCGAAATCGGACGGTTACCTAGGGGTGAAAAAGGCTCTCATCCCCGACATCAACATCTACCCGCCGTCCCATCGACAGATTGTTCCCTACGCCGAACTCATCCATGATCGCCTGACTCTGGAGATCTCCAGAGGTTGCACCAGAGGATGCAGATTCTGCCAAGCGGGTATGATCTACAGGCCTGTACGGGAAAGGGCTCCTCTTGATCTGATCGAAAGTGCGGAAAAAGGTCTTGATTGCACTGGATTCGAGGAGCTTTCCCTCCTCTCTCTCAGTTCAGGGGACTATAGTTGTATAGGCCCTTTGATGAAGGCACTCATGGACAGGCAGGCGAGGGGAAAAGTGGCCCTCAGCCTGCCTTCTCTCCGCGTGGACAGCTTGGACCCGGTGTGGTTTGAAGAAATCAAGAGAGTTCGAAAGACGGGTTTTACCCTGGCACCCGAGGGGGGCAACGACAGGATCCGAAAGATCATTAACAAGAAGATGACGAACCATGAGATCCTGGAGATGGTGCACGAAATCTTCGCCGCGGGCTGGGAGGTGATCAAGCTCTACTTCATGATAGGACTTCCTGGAGAAGAGGAGGGTGACGTGCTGGACATCGCCCGCTTGGTTAACCAAGTTGCAAGAAGGGCGGGCAAAAGGGGAAAAGTGAACGCCAGCGTTGCCGCCTTCGTTCCCAAAGCTCACACCCCCTTTATGTGGGTGCCTCAGATTTCAGTTGAAGAAAGTCGGCGAAGGATGGACAAGATCCGCAGCGAGCTGAAGGACAGCCGTGTGCGTCTCAAGTGGAACCAACCTGAAATGAGCTGGCTGGAGGGGGTCTTCTCACGGGGAGATCGTCGACTCACAAAAGCCTTGATTAGGGCGTGGGCAAAGGGTGCCAGATACGACGCCTGGAGTGAGCATTTCAACCTTTCCATATGGCTGCAAGCTTTCAGGGACACCGGGATAGATCCTGAGTTTTATCTATACCGCCAAAGATCCACGGATGAAATCCTCCCGTGGGACCACATTGAGTGTGGAGTGAGGAAAGAGTTCCTCCTGCGGGAAAGGCGGAGGGCGCTGGAAGAGCAGATCACCCCTGACTGTCGCGAGGGGTGTGTCGAGTGCGGAGTGTGTGATCATGAATCGGTATCCCCGGTGCTGTTCAAAGCCTGGGACCCTCCGATCACGCTGGAAAAGACCCCTCTCCCCGCAAAGCCGATACTAAGATACCGGCTCGTGTGGACCAAAACCGGGCCGGTTCGATTCCTCAGCCACTTGGAACTATTCCGGCTTCTCATCCGCGCGCTGAAGAGGGCACATATTCCTCTTGTCTATTCCGAGGGTTATCATCCCATGCCTAGAATCTCCTTTGCAAGCGCCTTGCCTGTGGGAACGGAGAGCCTGCATGAGACTCTCGATATGCTGGTCTACGATTCCGAATCAGCCTCAACCATGGAAGAAAGACTGGCCTCCCAGCTCCCGCCGGGAATCCAGGTGCTCTCTCTGAAGGAATTGCCCAGGGACCGCAAAAGCCCGAGCCCCGTGGAGAGTGTTTATGAGATCTCCTTGGACGGGGTCAAAGCGGAAAAAGAAGAGTTGGTGAAATTTCTCCAGTCCCGATTCTATCCGATGACCAAGAAAGGAAAAAATGGCGAGCGCAGTATCGATGTCAGGCCCCTTGTAAAATCCATGGATCTTCCTTCCCCCGGAAGGGTGCGTCTCGTGCTTCGTCACACAAAAGGCCCGGAAGTGAGGCCTTCAGAAATCGTCAAAAGTGTCTTTCATCTTGGGGAAGAAGGTCTGCTGAAAGTGTTGAAGACGGATGAAGTAGTGGAGTAGGATCGTCTTCCAGTCGGGGTCGGGAGAGCCCCGGTCCGGCGGGCGAAAGGGGTTCCGGTTGGGAGCGGAGAGGTGAGCAACGTATCGTGATTGCAGAACAGTGAGGAATCGGAATGGCCAATGAATTGATCATCAACGCACGACCTCATGAAACCAGAGTGGCCCTCGTGGAGAACGGAGTGGTGGTGGAACTCCACATCGAGCGAAAGACAGGGCAGGAGCTGATGGGGAATATCTACCGGGGGAGAGTAGTCAGAGTCCTGCCCGGTATGCAGGCCGCCTTCGTGGACATCGGTCTGGACCGGAGTGCTTTCTTGTACGTCACGGATGTGCATCCGGATTTCCTCGACCTGGAACAAATGATGCTTCAGGGGAGCGCGGACAACGGGGAAGTGGTGACCGAGGACAAGGATGACGGTTTCTCGGAACGATTGGAGGCTATTCCCTTCAATATCGAAGACGTCCTCCATGAAGGACAGGACATCATGGTGCAGATTGCAAAAGAACCGCTTGGAACAAAAGGAGCACGCCTGACGTCTCACATTTCCTTGCCCGGGAGGCATCTCGTGCTCATGCCCAACGTAAACCATGTGGGCGTGTCCCGTCGCATCGAAGATCCGATAGAGAGAGAGCGACTGCGGACCTTAGTACAAGAAATGAGGCCCGGCAATCAGGGACTCATCGTTAGGACAGCAAGTGAACGTGCCGACAGAATGAAACTGAAATCCGAGTTGGACTTCTTGCTCAAATTATGGGGAAGCGTTCAGGAGCGAATGTCCAAGCTCATGGCGCCAGGCCTTTTATACCGAGACCTCGGCATCAGCCTGCGTTCCGTGCGTGACCTTTTCACGCGTGAGGTGGACCGGCTGGTCATTGATTCCGCGGAAGAGTACAACAAGGTGATGGGATTCATCGAGACCTTTGTGCCCAGCCTGAAATACTCCGTTGAGCTGTACGAAGGCTCTGATCCTGTTTTCGACTTCTATGGCATTGAAATGGAAATTTCCCGTGCCCTGGAAAAAAAGATTTGGCTCAAATCAGGCGGTTATATTGTGATAGAACTGACGGAAGCCCTAACCGCTATCGACGTTAATACGGGCAGTTACGTGGGAGCGAGAAACCTGGAAGAAACCATTCTGAAGACCAACCTGGAAGCGGTGAAGGAGATTGCCTACCAGCTGCGCTTAAGGAATCTGGGAGGTCTCATCGTCATCGACTTTATTGACATGGAGAAAAAACCCAACAGGGAACGTGTCTTCACCGCCCTGAAAGAGGCCTTGAGTCGAGACAAGGCGAAAACCCATATTCTGAAGATGTCCGAACTCGGCCTCATCGAGATGACCAGAAAGAGAACACGGGAAAACCTGAATCGCCTCTTGAGCGAACCATGCTTTTACTGTGAGGGAAGGGGAACGCTCAAGTCCAAGAAAACCATCTGCTATGAGGTTCTCAGAGACATTGAAAGGGAAACCGTCAACACGGGAGGCTCAGGAGATATCTTCGTGAACGTACACCCGGAGATTGCCCATGTTCTGAAAGAAGAGGAGCAGGAATCGGTCGTGGATCTTGAAAAACGGATCATGAGGCGGATCACGATTTCTGAAAAAGACGGAGTCCATGTGGAGCAATACGAGATCCTTGCTTGAAAGCTTCGGGCCGGCCCTATTCCCATTCCGACGGCGAATATCGAACGCCCTCACTCCGTCCGTCAGCCTGTGATTCTTTTCCCTTCCGCCCCTTCCGGAACTCCCTTCCCTCTGAAATGTTTTAAGATTCTGTTTTAACACATGTTTTTATTTGACAATAACTTATAATTTTGATAAATATTGTATCTATTTGTTTTACTTTGTACGCATTTTGATTAGTTATGGTTAAAAAAAGTTTAACTCTGAACTCCATCGCAGCTTTCATCGTTACTCTCGTCTTTGCAGGGTTCTCCTTTTACTCGCTTCCCTGGATGCAGAAACTGGACGGTAGATTATACGGAAGACTGGTAAAGCTTACTGCAGCTGAGCAGAAGGCGGACCAGAGACTCGTCCTCATTGAGATCGATGAAAAAAGTATTGAACGACTGGGACCATGGCCATTGCCCAGAGAAACGATTGCACAGATGATCGATCTGCTCAGAAGCAGTGGGGCCAAAGTCATTGGTCTCAACCTTCCTCTTTTTGATAAGGAGGCTAACCAAGGATTGGTGGAGGTGAAATCATTTGGAGAAAGACTCAAGACTTTCTTTTTTAGCAGGAAGGATTCCACGGTCACGGAGTGGGTTCAGGGCAGCCTCCGTGAGATGGAGAAGAAACTGGACGGGGACGGGCATCTTGTTGCAGCAGTAGCGGAAGGGGGGAATGTCATTTTACCTGCCATCCCCAACCTGCCCGCTGATCAAAGGGATTCACCCGCTGACCGGGATACGGTCCTGGCCAGGGATTTTCTGAATGAGAAGGGGTTTCCTTCCACTCTCAGGGAAGCCTTCGAGGTGAAGCAGTTGCATCTGCCTTTCCGGGAGCTCGCGCAGGCCGCCTCGGGTCTCGGCCATGGGGTTGATTCTTTCTCAACGTCTGGTGAGGCTATCGCCCACGCGCCGGTTGTTTCGTACCGAGGCGCTCTGGTCCCCTCTTTCGCTTTGAGGATCGCAGCTGCGTATTCAGAAATGCCGCCCGGCAGCATCATTGCTGAAGGAGATCGCATTCGAATGAAGGATTATGATATCCCCCTGTGGCAAGGCCGTCTGCTCCTCAAATACTGCCGGAAAGGAGAGCAATTCTCCAGGTATAGCTTCGCGAGTCTCCTCCAGATGGAAAAGCCGCCTTCGCTGCAGGGTAAGATTGCTCTTCTCGGGTTCAGCTTGAAGGGCGGGGCAATGATTCAAACGCCTCTCTTCGGTCCCGTGTCTGAGAACCAATTCAATGCGTGCGTTCTGGATAACCTTCTTAATCATAATTTTATCTATCGGTCAAGCCGAGTGGGCTACCTGGAGATGGCGGCTCTCCTTCTATTCGGAGCCGCGGCATCGTTTTTCTTCCCTCGAATGGGTGAGTGGCCGAGGCTGGTCAGCGTCGCTGGTTTCACCGCCTCAGCGATCGGGATAGAGGGGTTCCTCCTCCATCGTTTTGACATCTGGGCGAAAACGGCCTCTCTTGCCGTGGCTGTCATCACGATCTATGCTGTTACAACTCTCTGGAAACGGTTTGCCGGCTTCCGGGACCGAAAAGACTCTGTGGAAACGAACAGACTGTTAGCTCTCGGTTACCGTAGCCAGGGCCTGCTGGATCTCGCCTTTGAAAAGGCCCGTGAACTTCCCATGAATGCGGAGACGAAGGATCTTATCTACAGCCTGGGCCTTGAATATGAAAAGAAGAAACTCTTCGAAAAGGCTGTCGTTGCCTACGAATACATAAACCGGGAAGGAGCTTTCAGGGACCTGGACGCCCGCATTCCCAACCTCCATGAATCGGGTAGTAAGTCCTCGGCTTTGGAAACCCATGTGAAACTGGAGACTACAGGCATCCTGAACGCCATTCCACTGGAAGAGATCAAGAAAATAGGCCGGTACGACATTCTGCAGATCATGGGGAAGGGATCGATGGGCTTGGTCTACAAGGGTCTGGATCCCAAAATCAACCGCCCCTTAGCCATCAAGACAATCCGTTTTTCCGATGAATTTGACGACGACGTAATCCAGGAGCTTAAGGAGAGGTTCTTCAGAGAGGCTGAAATTGCCGGTCAGCTTTCTCATCCCTCCATCGTGACAATCCACGACCTCGGGGAGGATCAGGACCTAACCTACATGGCCATGGAGTTCCTTGAAGGGGAGGACCTGGAAAAATTTGTTTCGAAAAAAAACCTTCTGCCTCTGAGAAAAGTCCTCCTTGTTGTAACAAGTGTGGCGGAAGCACTTGATTTCGCGCACCATGCTGACGTCATTCACAGGGATATCAAGCCGGCCAACGTCCGGCTCCTGAAAAGCGGCGGAGTGAAGGTCACGGATTTCGGCATTGCCAAAGCCATTTCTTCTTCGAGAACGAGGACAGGGGTCATCCTGGGGACGCCGAACTACATGTCGCCTGAGCAGATCATGGGACAAAAGATCGATGCCCGGTCTGACATTTTTTCCCTGGGTGTGCTTCTGTACCAACTCCTGACCGGGGAGTTGCCCTTTCAGGGCGACAACTTAAGCAGCCTCTTATATCAAATTACCCAGGTCAAACACCCCCCTATGAGAGCTTTCAGCCCCAAAATCCCTGTGGCCTGCGAGCAGATCATAGATAAGGCTCTGGCCAAGAATCCGAATGACCGATTCAGAACGGCAGGCCAGATTGCTAAGGTTCTCAGGCTCCTAACATTGAAAATAGAGCAGAGGCAAAGAAGACAGTTGCTTGAGAAAGCGCATGTTTTGAGAACATCGTGAACCCTCAAACCATGAAACATAGGAGTCACCTTGGAGGTTCGAGCTTCGGGAATATCTGATGTGGGCCTTCAGAGAGAAGGCAATGAAGACGCCTTTTCCGTGCAGTCATCTCTCGGTCTGTACATTGTTGCGGACGGTATGGGAGGGCATTTGGCGGGTGAAGTGGCGAGCCGAGTTGCTGTGGAGATCGTCGGCAAGAGCTTCAGGCGATGGTTCGAGGCGAATATTCCGGATGACGAACTCTTCGGATATCCCGATGCCTCTCTGAGCAAAGCGGGGAATTACATTAAAAGCAGCATAAGGCTGGCCAACAGAGTGATCTACGAGATGGCAACGGAGTATGAAGAGTACAATGGCATGGGAACCACCATCGTGACAGTTTTCGTGGCTCCAGATCTCATTGTGGCCGCCAATGTGGGTGACAGCCGTATTTACATGATTCGGGATGGACGCATCGAAAGGATGTCCAAGGATCATACCATTGTCTCCGAACACGTGGAGATGGGTGTCATGACGGAAGAAGAAGCTGCGAAATCGCCGCTCAGGCACATCCTAACGAGGAATTTAGGATCAGCAGAGAATGTAGAGGCGGAGGTCTTTGAGATCGTGCCTTCCGGCAGCGATCGTTTCATCCTGTGTTCGGATGGGTTGACGGATCTGGCCAATGACAAAGAGATCCTTGAGCTCGCTTTGGCAGAAAATGACCCTGAACTGTTGTCACGAAAACTCGTCGATCTTGCCCTCCAGAGAGGCGGTCACGACAACACCACTGTAGTCACCGTTTTTGCGGAAGGCAAAGAATATGCCCGTCAAGGCTTGATCACAAAATTGGGTAGCCCGCTCGCAGATGTTCTTTCGCTCGTCGCCAGGATAAGGAAAAAGACAGGCCTTTTGGGAATTGTCTGATGTTGTTGCTTTTGCCGATTTTCGGAAAAGCAGCATTAAACAGGGCAAAAAGGGAAGGAGGCTGACATGACCAGACTGATCCTGACTTTTAACAACCAGGTGATCAGGGAATACTCCTTCGAGAAAGACAGTATCACGATCGGCCGAAACGAAGATAACACCATCGCAATCGATAACCTCGCAGTCTCCGGTTTTCATGCCCGGATCGACATGACTGGTTCAGATTATATTCTCACGGATCTCCAGAGCACCAACGGAACATTTGTGAATGATCGGAAGGTTACTTCTCACAAGCTAGGCCATGGAGACAACATTACTATCGGCAAGCATGTCATCCTGTTTGTAGTCACAGGGGCGGAAAAGGTCGAAGAAGGGACCAAGGACACGAAGCTCCCCCTGGACAGAACGGTGGTGTTGGATACAGTGAAACAGAGGGAACTACTGGCCAAGCAGAAGGTGCTGCCCCAGACGCCCAAGATCCCGGCAAAGATCGGCATCCTGAGCTTCATTGACGGTTCCGGTTTGGGTGAAATCGAGCTCGTCAAGAAACTGACCAAGCTTGGAAAGGCGAAAACCTCGGAAATCAGACTTTCAGGCCTCTTGATGGCTTCCACGGTAGCGACTATCAGCCGAAGACCTTCAGGCTATGCCATTTCTTTTACAGGAGGAATGACCAAACTGAAGGTGAACGGCGCTGTAGTAAAAGATAGTGCGTTATTGAAGGACTTCGACACCATTGAGCTGGGCTCTTACAAATTCCAGTTCTACCAGAAAGAGATTAAGGCCTAGGCCCTGCTCCTGCGCTTTTTCCTGAACTCGACCAGGCCTTCGTCGATCTGTTCCTTGGTAAAGGTCTTGCTGCACTGTGTGCACTGGTAGGTCTCGTCGGTAAGCTTATCGTAGACGAGCTCATCAGAGAAGTTGACCGTGTAAAACCTCATCGAGAAATTGTAGATGCGGGTGAAATTTCTGTTTTGGCAGCTATCGCACACGAAATATTCCTGAACAATATCCATGGTTGTCCTCCCCGGAATCAAGTCTCGCTGAAGTTCTGATCTTTACCGTTTCTTCATTGTTTTTGCAATCCTCATTCCGCTGCCCAAGTAATTCTTGGAGCCAGAGCCCTGCTCCGGCCGCCGGAATCAGGCGGCGGATTTGAGACCCGCCATGTCGCATGGCTGGGAATCGGACGTATCCGTTTACCATGTCGGGATGGGGGCAAGATCATTGCGTCTTCTGATGGCCTCAAAAATGCCTGCTGTTCCTGTCATCATGTTGTCCCCGAGGGGCGCTCCGGGGTGGATGGCAAGACGGGATGACTCCACTAGTCTTCTCTTCGGACCGGTGGCCACTATGATTTCCAGAGCCTGGAACCCCAAAGCCTTACGAACATAGGCGCCATGTCCGCCCTCTTCCACGATCCGGCGGTGCTCCAACTTCCCGTCGGCAAGATCCATGACCAATTGTTCCAATTTGTGCAGGGAGATGTCGCGGGTATGATATTCAAAGAAGCCCGCCAACTCACCGTCGTCGAGAGTCGCGCCCACGGTATGAGAAGTGGCGATATCAAGAACCAATATCTTTCTCTTTGATTTCGCCCTTGGGTCCAGGGAAGCGCCAAGAATGGCGGCCATGCCGCTGTCCATCACGTAGATTTCGCGGGTGGGGAGCCTTTCTGCGCCTTTGGCGATAGACCTGAGACGGTTGAACGGCGCTGGAATTTCATCTTTCCGGAAAAGAAGACGATGGAGCAAGGGACTTTCATCCAGATGGGCTTTGAGAAGAGCATGCCGGAAATCCAGATGAGAAACTCCTTTAGGCGGCACTCCGTGATCCTGGGCACAGATACCTACCGCGTCGAAAGAAAAAGAGACGCCCAGGGTTTGAACAATCCGCTCGATACGTTCAAGCTCCAGATCACCGAGGGTCAAAGTCGTGTAACCAGGGTCCTCGGCGTACTTCTTCAGTTCGTCCTCATCAAGAACGCCGATACCCCAGGATCTCACTCTTTCCACGTCGTGGTGGAGGGTGGCTGCCGCAGCGGGGGACATGATAACGCGGGCCTGGCGCGCTCGTTCTGTCAGGACGGTTGAAACAGGCCCTCCACCCATCTCGGTGCCTTGTACCAGGAGATTGCCGGGGGCAGCCTCCGCTTTCTCCGCCACGGTAAGCACGGGTGATCTGACAACTGCCTTGTAGTGGAGCGAGGAATCCGCGTCGTAGTAAAGGACGTCCAGAGTCCCGGCGCCGACATCGAGCATCAGAAACTTCTTCATGGATACCTCCGCTCCTACGCATATTATCCGGTTTACGATCAGTGTCGAAGCGCACAATTTGACGATCCGTCAACTTCAGCGTCTTCCTGTTGAGTTTCCTTGCATAGAAATGGTATACTCGCCTTCAGCCTTAAGAGGAGATTCTATGACAGACGGCGCTTGGAATTCTACCAGCCCGGGAGAGCAATTCATAGACTTTATCGGCGCTTTCTTGAAAGATCTCGGTTTCGGCTCTGGTGTTTTTGAATGGCGCTCCATTCCGGGAGACGGTTCTCAGAGGCGTTTCTATCGCGTCATTCCGCGCCGTGCGGATCGTACCTTTATTGCCATGAACAACGAGCCCGTGAGTAGCTCCACACGGTGCGAGAACTCCGCCTACATGCTGATTGGACGTCACCTTCGCGGGAAAGGGTTGCCTCTTCCTCAAATCCATACATGCTATCTGGAGAAGGGATGGTTCGTCATGGAGGACCTTGGAGATCTAAGCCTTCAGGAAGTTGCCTCTCGTGAGCGAGATCGTGTCCCTCTCTACAAGAGAGTCGTAGAACTGCTTATCCTTCTTCAGATCAGAGGGGCAACGGGTTTTGATACGTCTTGGACTTGCCAGACGGAAACCTATGATGCCTTCGTGATGCGGCGATACGAGGCCGATTATTTCAGGGACGCTTTCTTGTGCAATTTCCTGGGTATCAAAAAGGAATGGCCCGAACTGGAGCACCCTTTCGATTACTTGGCACAAAAGGCATCCATGGCTGAAAAGAATTTCTTTCTTCATCGGGATTTTCAGTCCAGAAATATTATGGTTCTCAAGGGTGCGATGGGCGTTCTGGATTGGCAGGGTGGACGCTTGGGACCGCTTGGGTACGATCTTTCTTCGCTCCTCATCGATCCTTACACGGGCCTGTCCGAGGAAGAAAAAGAGAGGATCTACCGATATTATGTTGAGCTTCTCACACGTGAGCTGCCGGAGAAAGTGGACTCCTTTGCAAGATCTTTCCCTTATCTCGCCATTCAGAGAAACTTGCAAATACTGGGAGCCTTTTCTTTCCTGACCCAGGTTCGGAAAAAGACATATTTCAAGGTGTACATCGCACCCGCTCTCACCACCCTCAGCCGCCTTCTCCTTGATCTCAACGAGGTGGAACTTTCCCCGCTTACAGAGCTTGTTTTATCGCTTGAAGGACAGATCAAATAAACATGTTGATTTTACAGGTCTTGGCATGCTTGATGTAATCTTCGGCGGTCCAGACGACGACGCCGTCAATGAAGTCTTCTTCGCAGAGTTCCATCATATCCACCGTCATTTTACAGGCCACAAACCTCACTCCTTCTGCCATGGCCATATCCATCATGTCTTCTATGGGTGGAATCCCCGCGTGATCAATCTTCTTCTTCATCATGCCCGTGGCCATCGTACACATGCCGGGAATGGCGCCCATAAAGCCGAGAGGATGAAACTTGACCTTTTTTGCCCATCCTTTGCGAACGGCGTTCAGTCCCATGAAGGTGAAAAACACCGATGCGTCCATCCCCTGCCGGCGGGCGTTGATAGCCAGCAACAATGGAGGGTACACTCCGTCCAACGTGTCTCTCGAACAAATGAAACTAGCCGCCTCACGCTGTGCTTCAGGTTGGTGTCCTTCCTTTCTTACCGATTCTGCCATGATAAAGCCTCCCTTCCTGATTGTTTACATTCTCTGAGGCACTTGACCACCTGGATGATCTTACGCTTATGTATACAATAATATTGTGTTTTTTTAATATGTCAATTCCCTGCCTCCATTTTTCGTGATGCAGACCTCCGGCCCCATAACCCTCTATTTACCCCTTCAGAACAAGTGGGTATAATAGCTTTCTTGATAGAAGACTACTCACGAAAGGGAGACATACGATGGACGCGAGGATAGAACGCGGCGCGGGCTTAATCCGGAGAGACGACGCAGTTATCATCATTATCGACATGCAGGAGAGGCTATTCCCTGCGGTGGCGGATAAGAACAAACTCCTGGAAAATATGATGAGGCTTGTCAGGTTCTCAAATGCCCTGGAACTTCCTGTTATGATCACGGAACAGGAGAAACTGGGGAGTACCCTTCGAGAGATCAAGGAAGAGCTCAGGGACGCCCACCCCATTTCCAAATTTGATTTCAACTGCTTCGGCAGTGAGTTCTTCACCAAGAGATTGGAAAGCCTCAGAAGAAAAACGCTGATCCTTGCCGGGATTGAAGCCCACATTTGCGTAGCCCAGACGGCTCTCCATGCGGTTTCCGAACACACCGTGCACGTCTTGAGCGATGCGACTGCGGCCAGGTCGCCGCACAATCATCGGATCGCCTTGGACAGAATGATGCAAGGAGGAGTAATCGTAAGTTCCACAGAAATGTTCATTTACGAGATCCTGGGGAGAGCGGGGACCGACCTCTTCAGGGAGGTCCTGAAGCTGGTCAAATAAGCGGCCGGTGCAGGTCATTCGATGGAGCTTCCCTGATGCGACCCGGTCTGCTGGCGGAGCCTCTCACAAGGTCAAGAGCCTGCTATGGGTTCAGTAGAAAGGGGAACAAGTGGAACCGAAGCGATTGTTTGAGCCGGGTGATCTGGTGGCGAGTTTCGCCGGTGATTTGGGCCTGGTGGTCTCCAAACAGACATTCCAAGGTCTGCGCGCCCACTTCAGGGAAGGGAACAGGCCCGGTCGCTTCTTCGCACCCGGACGCTGCCAGAACCCGGACTATGTGACCCAAATTCCGGTCTTCTTTGAAGACGGAACCTTTGACGTAATGAGAGCGATGAACATCCGGAGAAGAAAGGATCTCTCTGATGCCAAACGCAAAGAACTTGAAAGCATGATGGCATCCGGCTTAGAATCCAACGAAGGTCTCCGGCGGCAACCAAAGCCTTCGCGAAAACCGATCCGTGGAGAGGTCTCTTCCTGAAACAAACGAAGAAAGGGAAAGGTTTTTCTTGTTCCGAGCTTGATGGACGGCCCGCCTCCTCCCCTCATGAACCGGGTTCTCGATACAGGCGATTTGGAAGCTTACTGCGCCGACCAAAAAGACTGTCGACGCCCCTGAGGGATAACACAGGTAAAAACATGCATGTGGACTGAGAAGCGTTGCGAGAGTGCGCTACTCCACGATTTCCACGTTCCAGTAGAAGTAGTCCCGCCAGCTTTCCGGAATTTTTGGATACCTGATTGTAATCCTGATGGCGGGCACCCAACTGGGACGGGAAGGTTCCCTGATGAGCCTCATGGAGGCTTCCGAAGGAGTGCGGCCGCCCTTCTGCCGGTTACATTCCACACAGCAGGTGACGATGTTTTCCCACTGAGTCTTGCCTCCGCGAGACTTAGGAATGACATGGTCGTAGGTGAGTTCCTCCGTAGGGAACTTCGTGCCACAATACTGGCACTGGTAGCGATCCCTCGCGTAAATGTTTTGTCTGGAAAAACGGACAGGGCTCTTGGGTCGCTTGACCATTTGAAGCAAACGAACCACCGAGGGGAGCTTGATGGTGAAAGTGACGGAGCGAACCTCCCGATTATACTCTTCAATCACTTCCACCTTCCCCAGGCAAATGAGAGTGATCGCTCTCTTCCAGTCGATGATCTTAAGAGGCTCGTAGGTGATGTTCAAGAGCAAAACATGTTCCATACGCCCATCCTGTCGGCTAAAAGGGTGGATCAACCTTTGAGAGCTTCGATTAGCATGAATAAATAACGCAAAGTGACTAAGAATACAACAGAAAAATGAAGCATTCCGGCCATATCCTTGTGGGATGGCTCGTGGACGGCTCAGGGGAGTCCATCCGACGGCAAATCCTGATGAAGGTGGCAGGGGATACCCTTGCGGGATGGGGGCCGGCAACATCGAAGGACTTGGAAGTCGCCGGTCTGGAGGATCTCAGTGCTTTTACCGTCCTGCCGGGCCTGGTGGATGCCCATGTCCATCTTTCCATGTCGGGCACCGAAGATGCGGAGAAGCGTCGGCTCCAACTCGACGCTTCTTTTGCAGAGACCCTGCCGACGATCCAGGACCATATTGCGCAAAGCCTTGCCAGAGGTGTGGTGGCCCTGCGGCATGGCGGGGACCGCGCAGGGCACGGGCTTCGTTACAAAAGGGAATTTCACGTGGACGGTCTCTCCGTGGTACTGAGAGTCACAGGGCAGGCGTGGCACGCGCCGGGCAGATACGGAAAGCTCATCGGTCGTTCGCCTCGGATCGGGGAGAGGCTTGCAGATGCGGTGATGAGATCATGGGCAGGGAACGATCATATCAAGATCGTGAACTCAGGACTGAACAGCCTGAACCGTTTCGGCCTGGAGACGGAACCTCAGTTCGGCTTGGAGGAACTCGTAGAGACGGTGAAAAGAGCCCACGCCTCGGGACGGAAGGTCATGGTCCATGCCAACGGTCGAATCCCTTCCGGCTTAGCGATCGAAGCAGGTTGTGACAGCATTGAACACGGCTTTTTCATGGGAAAGGAGAACCTCAAAAAGATGGCTGACCGGGGGACCGTCTGGGTTCCCACCGTTTCTCCCATGGCGGCCCACGCGCAGAAGTTCCGCAGGGCGAGCCAGGACTCGGAAGTGGCGAAGAAAAATCTTGATCATCAACTGGAACAGATACGCCTGGCCAGAGAACTCGGGGTCGTCATAGCCGCGGGCACGGATGCAGGAAGTCCGGGAGTCAACCATGGCGAGGCCCTTGTCACAGAAATGCGGTTCCTGATGAGCGCAGGATTCACGCTCGAAGAGACGGTGCGCTGCGCATCCGCCCATGGAGCAGCGTTGCTGGAGATCGATGATCATGCGGGCGTCCTGGCGCCTGGGAATCCAGCCACCTTTGTGGCCGTGAAGGGAACGCCCGAGAAAGTTTTAGATGGCTTAAGCGCTCCCTGCATGGTCGTGGTGAAAGGCAAGGTTGCCCACGCGTCCACAATCCCATTTGCTCCTTGACACCATTTCAGGGAGCATCTATAGAACATGGGGACAGGCAACGAAAGGGAATGTGGGCATGAAGGTCTTGGGTATTTACGGGAGTCCGCGTAAAGGAGGGAATACGGATCAACTCCTGGATCGAGCGCTCGAAGGAGCTAGGTCCACGGGAGCGGAGGTCAAAGTCATCTACGTACGGGATTTGAAAATATCAGGATGCATTGAATGCGGCGGGTGCGACAAAACAGGAAAATGCGTGGTGGATGATGACATGCAGTCCGTTTATCCCCTTCTCGAACAGGCAGACGTCATCTTTCTAGCCTCTCCGATTTTTTTCTACAGCCTGACTGCCCAAGTCAAGGCTCTTATCGACAGAGCACAAGCTATGTGGGCAAAGAAGCACCTTCAGCGAGTCCCGGAAGGAGAAAAGCCGCGTAGAAGAGGAAGAGGCTACCTCATTGCAGTCGGTGCCACAAGGGGCAAAAACCTTTTTGAAGGAGCACAACGGGTAGCTCGATATTTCTTCGACGCGCTGAACATGAGTTACGAAGGCGGTATCTTTTTCAGAAGCCTGGAAAAGAAGGAGGCGGTAAAGGACAATCCGGAGACCCTCCAGGAAGCCTTTAATCTGGGGCTCAAGGCTTCAGCACGGTAGAGACGGCGCGCTTTCTAAAAGGCTGCTCGGATATTTCTCTTCAACCTCTCCAGGCCGCCTCTGGCAAGAGCGGTCTTGCCGAAACGTTTCTGAAAAGCTCTCTTGTCCATATCCAACAACTCGTTCGTGGAGGGCATCACCACTTCTAATCGGAGTTTCTCCCTGTTGAAGGGACACACCTCCTGACACCTGTCACAACCGAAGAAGCACCTTCCCATAGCCTTGCCGAGATGGGGTCGCAGGTCCCCCCTATGCTCCACGGTCAGGTAAGCGAGACACCGCGACGCGTCAAGGGCGAACGGTCTTTCCAGTGCCCTATCAGGGCAGGCGTCAAGACAATGAGAACAGCCACCACATTGATTCGCCATGGGTTCAGCAGGTGAGAAGGCAATGGAAGCGGTGGTCAGGATTTCGGCCAGGTAAACGTAGGACCCATGCCCCGGGACTATGAGCAGATTGTTCTTGCCTATAAAGCCGAGCCCGGCTCTCAAGGCAATGCTTCGCTCCAGCAGGGGCGCGGAATCTACACACACTCTACTCCGGCTGCCCGGATACTCCTTTTCAATGATTCCTGAGATTTCGCGGCCGAGTTTCTTGAGCCGGAAATGATAATCCAGTTCAAGGGGAACGGCATAGCGCGCGACACAGAATCCATCCACCGTCTCAGGCTTTCGGAAAGAGTAGGGGTAAGCCAGGGAAATAACCGTCCTGCAGCCCTCCAGCATCTTACAGGGATCTTCCCGAATATCCAGGTTCCTTGCGAGCCAGGACATGTCCGCGTTCTTCTTCCGGTCCAGCCAAGCTGTGAAGTAGTCGAAATGAACGGTCCGTCCGGGCCGCGTGAACCCCACAGCTGCGAAGCCTAGGGACTTAGCCTTAGCAATAACAAGGGAACCGATAGGAGACGACATAACCAAACGGAGAACGGAGTACCTGAGTGGAGCAATGAAACGTCAAAGAAGGACTCCAACTCTTTACCGGAATTTCATTATTCCACTCTTCCACCACTCCATTACTCCAATATCTTACGCATCGAGATCGTAAGGAGTGAGGCTCTCACAACCCTCTTCTGTCACCAGAAGCGTCTGTTCAAACTGCGCGGAGAGCGATCCGTCGTCAGTAACGGCGGTCCAATTGTCAGCCAGGATATGGAGATCTTTCTTCCCTGAGTTGATCATGGGCTCAACGGTAAAGACCATGCCCGGCACCAGCACGATTCCTCTTCCCCTTTGGCCGTAATGCGGAATCTGCGGAGGTTCATGGAAATCCAATCCCACCCCATGTCCAACGAATTCTCGCACCACCGAGCAACCTTCAGACTCCGCGTAGGTCTGAATGGCCCAGCCGATATCGCCCACTCTGTTGGCTGGTTTTACCATAGCCATTCCGGCTTTGAGGCTTTCTCTCGCCACGCGAACCACTTTTGTCGCTTCGGGCCCCGGTTTCCCCGCGAAGAACGTTTTGCTCGCGTCGGCATAATATCCGTTCACAATAGGCGTCACATCGACGTTTACGATATCTCCGTCCTTAATGAGCCGCTTCCCCGGAATCCCGTGGCAGATCTCTTCGTTGATCGATACGCAGACGCTCTTTGGGAAGCCACGGTAGTGGAGAGGAGCCGGAATCGCACCACGCTTGATCGTGAACTCGTGCACCAGAGTATTGATTTCTTCGGTTATCATTCCCACTCGAAGGTTTTCCTCCACCAGGTCCAGGAGATCGAGAGCAAGCCGTCCTGCCTTTCTGATGGCCTCCACCTCACCCCTTCCCTTGAGCCTGATCCGGTAATCCCGGAAATACCGCTCTTCGACCTCGTCTTTTCCGGCGAAGTCCTTGCCGAGACAACACTTCTTGTATTTCAGTCCGCTACCGCAGGGACAAGGATCATTGCGTCCCACTCTTATTTCTTTGCTTCTAAACACCGCACCAATACCCGATTATGTCTTTTGTAGGTATACTGTGTCTGATTGTTCAAGAGTCAAGGTTCTTGAAAATAGCAGAATCGGGAAGGCAAATCAACCACTAAGCAGAAGGATTTAGCTGTTGAAACTATCTTGCTGACAGGGTATTAGACGCCTAGCCCGCCTTTTTCACAAGTTGGGGAGGGCTGCATTAGCGAAGGAACGTGACTCCATGATTTCTCGAATCGAGGAGAGAGAGGAAAATCGAGTGGAGAGTGGAGCAAGATCCATCCTTCAATCTCCTCACGTATGGGCCTTCACCACCTATTTCGCCGAAGGCTTCCCTTACACGATCATTCGCACGGTTTCTTCTGTTTTTTTTCGAGATGTGGGAGTGTCTCTTGAGAACATCGGTCTCACCTCTCTTTTCGGCATTCCCTGGGTGCTCAAGTTTCTCTGGGGACCCCACGTTGACGAATACGGCACCAAGCGAACATGGATGCTTTCAACCCAGTTTCTGCTCCTGACCCTGGTAACGGCTGCGGCTCTTTTCACAGACGCTCCGGACGGGATCCGGGTGATCGCCGTTCTATTCTTAGTGGGAGCCTTTATCGCCGCAACACATGACATGGCCATCGACGGCTATTACCTGGAAGCACTCGATGAAAAAGGGCAGGCCAAATTCGTAGGCTACCGGGTAATGGCTTATCGGATCGCCATGATGGCAGGAACAGGGGTCATTGTCACCATAGGAACCACCGCAGGATGGCTGGCGGGTCTTCTTTCGGCAGGAGCCGTGCTCTGTCTTCTTTTTGCCTACCATATGCTTTTTCTTCCGAAAGTGGAAAAGACGAAAAAGTCGTTTCTCCGACTCGTGAAAGGCCTTCTCACGATGAGGGTTTTCGGAGGAGTCGCGTGTCTCCTTTTCCTCTTCTTCCTGCTCCGGCGGTTCGTCCCCTCATTCTTCGACCATTTTACTCCCGCCCGGATCGGTATCGGTCTGATTTTCACTCTTATTCTAGTCGCCCTGCTGAAGAATAGAATCAGGCGGGCTTTTCTGAACAGGAAAGAATCCTTTTACTGGCAGGCCTTTCTTAGTTACATGGACCGGGAAGACGTGGGCATCATCGTGGCCTTCATCCTTTTCATGCGTACGGGCGAGTCCATGCTCACTTCCATGGTGTCTTCTTTCATGGTAGACTTGGGCATCAAAATCCATTACGGGTGGATTTCAGCGGGAGTGGGGTTGCCTTTCTCCATCGCAGGGGCCATGGTGGGAGGCTGGATGATCTCCCGGTTCACGTTGAAGAAAACCATCTGGCCTTTCCTTCTGGCTCAGAACTTCACAAACCTGCTGTACATGGCTTTGGCTCTCTATCTGGAACGTTTCATCCTCGTCAATACTCAGACGGAAGCCGCCATCCCCATAGGCCATTTTAATCTCATTCTGGTGGCCGCAGTGCACGGCTTTGACCAGTTTGCCGGCGGACTGGGCACGTCTGTTCTGGTCACGTTTCTCATGAGGACCTGCCTGCCCGAATACAAGGCGGCTCACTTTGCCATTGGCACAGGCCTGATGAACCTGAGCGGGGTGTTCTCCGGCGCCCTGAGCGGGTTTCTCACCGCATGGCTGGGTTATGGACTGTTTTTCGGCTTGAGTTTCCTTGCCTCTATCCCGGGAATGGCGCTGGCTCTTTTTGTTCCGCTCACAAGATCACCGAAACCTGAGGAGTGAGCGTGCCTGCAAGCACGTCGCAAGCCTGCCCCCGCGAAAGCGGAGGAAGGATGAAGGCAACATCGCAGATGGGCGTTTTTGAGCAACCTGCTAAAGAGCAGCCACCAGAAAGGTGCTCGGGTCCAATACCACAACATCTTCCGGGCTTACGTTCATGTCATGCTTTTTCAGGAGTTTCATCTGGATGCCCTGAGGGGCAGGCTGGAGTTGAAGGATGATGCTGAAGAAGCCATCTACCTTGTGACACGGGTAAGGAATCCCACGTTCATTGACTTCGGCAATATGCCTATGAGATAGAGCGGAGAACCAGACCTCCGTATCATAGTCCCGGGCGAGAGCCATGAAATCTTCGAAAGTATCCATTGCTGCTCTTGAGAAGTCAAGCCCATCCACGACAAGTGCATCAGGCCTGAAATCGGCCTTTTCCGCCAGGTTCTTGAGATTCTCTCTGAGCCGGGAAAGATCAAAGCTTTGGTTGAGATAGGCGAGGATCATCCTGTTTCTTTCCATGAGGGTCCTGGTCTCTCTCTCATTCTTGATGGACAGAGCCTTGACCAGTTCGGAGAAGATCACATTGTAGTACGAACTCACCTTGTCAGGACCGTCCTGGAGGGAAACATGGACGATCTTCATGTCCCGAAAGATCTTGTCAAAGGCGATGTGAATCAGATACGCCGTCTTTCCTACACCCGCCCTGGCAATGAGCGCTCCGAGGTTCCCTCGGCCCAAGCCTTTTTGAGGTGAGTTTTCAAGGATTCTCAAGGGACTTCTTCGAATGAATTCCATCATCATTTCTTCCCCCCCTTTTTTTGTTCGGCCTGTTTCTTCTTGAGTTCCTCAGCTATCGACTCAGGAACGCGAGTGTATCTGGAGAACTCCATGGTAAACTCTGCCTTGCCCTGGGTCAAGGAACGTAACGTGGTCGCGTAGCCGAACATCTCGGCCAGAGGAACTTCGGCGTCGATAGCCGTAAAAATTCCGTCTTCAGTGGAGCTCAAGATCATCCCTCGCCGCTGGTTGATCGAGCCCATCACGTTGCCCTGGAAATCAGAAGGACATTCCACGGAGACTTTCATGATGGGTTCGAGGATGATCGGCCTCGCATTCATGTAGGACTGCCTGAAAGCGCCGACGGCCGCTTGTCTGAAAGCGAGTTCCGAAGAGTCCACAGGATGATACTGGCCGTCATTGACCGTCACTTTCATTCCCAGAACGGGAAACCCGAGAAGCAAACCCTTCTCGAGGCAGGACCTAAAACCCTTTTCAACGGCGGGAACGTATTCTGTGGGAATAACGCCGCCCTTTATCTGGTTCACAAACTCAAAGGTTCCTTCTTCTGAAGGCTCCACGAAGCCCGCTACCCGGCCGTATTGGCCTGAGCCCCCGGTCTGTTTCTTGTGGATGTAGTTGAATTCGGCACGTTGGGAAATGGCTTCCCGGTAGGCCACCTGGGGCATGCCTGTTTCCACCTCGGCCTCAAACTCTCGCTTCATGCGCTCTACGTAGATTTCGAGGTGAAGCTCTCCCATGCCGGAGATGATGGTTTCTCCCGACTCGGAATCTACATGAGACCGGAAGGTCGGATCTTCTCTCACAAACCGGCCGATGGCTTTGGCCATCTGGCTGCCGGCTTTGCCATCCCTGGGTTTTACGGCGAGAGAGATGACCGGATCCGGCACCATCATGGACGTCATAGCGTAGTTGACCCTGCCGTCGGTGAAAGTATCGCCGGAAAAACATTCCACGCCGAAAAGGGCCACAATGTCGCCTGAAATTGCCTCCTGAATGTCTTCCATCTCATTGGCGTGCATCCTCACGAGCCGGCCTACCTTGATCTTCTTTCGGTTTCTGGTGTTATAAAGATCATTGCCTTTATGAATAGATCCCTGGTACACCCTCAGGTAGGTGAGCTGGCCGTAAGGTGTGACCTCCAGCTTGAAGGCCAAAGCAACCAGGTGCGAAGCCGGGTCAGATGACAGGACAACCTCCGCGCCCTCCTTGTCCAGATCCAACGCCACATTCTCCACCTCAGATGGGGAGGGGAGATATCGGGTTACCCCGTCCAGAAGAGGCTGAACGCCGATGTTTTTGTAAGCTGAACCAAGGAAAACCGGGGTTAGCTGTCTGAGAAGCGTCCCGTTTCTCACCGCCTCACAGACCAGATCGGCGGTCACTTTGTCGTCAAAGATGGCTTCCATCAATTCATTGGAAAACATGGAAGCAGCCTCAAGAAGTTCTTCTCTCTTGGACTTGGCTTCACCAAAAAGAGAGTCTGGAACATCCTCCACAACCACTGTCTCACCGAGGGCTCCTTGAGAATAGACCGCCTTCATGGATACGAGATCAACCACTCCCACGAAGTCGGCTTCCAGGCCAATGGGGATTTCCATGAGCACGGCATTGTGATTCAACCTTTGCCGGAGCTGGTTGACAACCCGATATGGATTCGCCCCGGCACGGTCGCATTTGTTGATAAAAGCGAGCCTGGGGACCCTGTATCGGCTCATTTGCCGGTCCACTGTGAAGGACTGGGATTGCACGCCTCCCACAGCGCAGAGGACGAGAATGGAACCGTCCAAGACTCGCAGAGCCCGCTCAACTTCGATAGTAAAATCCACGTGACCCGGTGTGTCGATCACATTGATCATATGCCCTTTCCACCGGCAGTGAGTGGCTGCGGAGGAGATAGTAATGCCTCTTTCCTTTTCCAGTTCCATGGAATCCATCGTGGCTCCTACCCCATCCTTGCCCTTGACTTCGTGAACGGTGTGGATCCTTTTCGTGTAGTAGAGAATCCTCTCGGTGAGAGTAGTTTTGCCAGCATCGATATGGGCGCTGATGCCGATATTCCTCAGATTGCGGATATCCTGTGCCATTGAAAACTCCCTTCGGTTTGCGCCGATCGCACTACGTCCTTTCCTCCGAATGTGTCAGGCGGAAAAAATGAAAAAAGAGGGTCCGGACCGAACCCTCTCTTTTAACTTAAGCATACCAATCGAAAAGGAGAAGTCAAGAAGAAAAAAGGCAGTCACCTTATCTTTTCATAACCTTGTCAGATGGTAGCGTCCCAGGGGGATCACGGTGTCAGCAATCTCCCTTCTGAGAGCAATGGTGTTGATAGGGGTGTTTTTGGCCAGACGTTTGAGAGCCATCAGTTGGGTCCTTAGTTCTTCGCCCTCGGCCACGGCGGCAAAGATCTGTTTGGCTATCCACTCGATGCGTGCAAAGGCGTCGTTGACGTAGACCTGTGTGACCGCAATCTGTGTCCTGGACTTGGTCTCTTCTTCCTTTTGCACCTTTTTCAGCGTCCTCAGGAGAGCGGATTCCATGGCAAAGACCTCAATGATGATCTCGGAGATAAGAGCGACCAATTCCTGCTGGCTCGCAAGCTTTTCCATAAACTTCTGGGTGGCCGCGCCGGCTGCGAGGAGACCGATCTTTTTGGCCATGGAAACCAGTTTCTTCTCCTTATCCAGAGTCACTTCCGGCTCGCCGAACTCAGGCCTGAAAGCCAGAAGCTCTTCCATGGCCTTCTTGATCCTCTCCAGAAGCGGCAGTTCCCCCTTTAGGGCGGCCCTCATAAGCATATCCACGATCAGGAGGCGGTTGATCTCGTTAGTCCCTTCCCAGATTCGGTTGATCCTTGAATCCCTGTAGGCTCCCTCCGCGGGATAGTCCTTGATATAACCGTACCCTCCGTAGATCTGAACGCATTCATCGACCACGTAGTCCAGCATCTCCGTGCCGAAGATCTTGTTGATGGAGCACTCGAGGGCGTACCTGCGGATGGCTTCTCCTGTCTTTGCTCCTGCATCTTCCTTGGTCGGGTCAATACCGTCCAGGGCCATGTCCAGTAGGGCCGCGGTTCGATAGGCCATGCTTTCCACGACGTAGATCTTGACGAGCATCTCGGCGATCTTGTGTTTGATAAGGCCGTATTCTGCGATAGGCCTTCCAAACTGAATTCTCCCCTTGGCATACTTGACGGCCTCCGAGAAGATGGTCTTGGCCGAACCTACCACCATGGGGGCGATTTTGAACCTTCCCACGTTGAGGGTGTTGAGGGCCACTACATGTCCTCTTCCAACCTCGCCGAGCACGTTTTCCGAGGGCACTTTGACATTCTGGAAGATGACAGCTCTCGTGGAACTGCCGTGCATGCCCATCTTGTTCTCTTCTTCGTCCACGGAGACTCCATCCCACTTCCTTTCTACAATGAAGCTCGTGAATTTTGTCTCATCCACCTGCGCATAGGTGATGAAGAGGTCCGCAAAACCAGCGTTGGTAATGAACTGTTTCTGTCCATTCAGCAGGTAATACTTGCCGTCTTCCGATACAGCGGCCCGGGTTTCGGCACCGAGGGCATCCGAGCCATGGCCCGGTTCTGTCAGAGCATAAGCCGCCACCATCTCCGCACTGGCGATCTTGGGCAGGTACTTTTCCTTCTGCGCCGGGGTTCCGAAAAGCACGATGGGCAAGCTTCCTATGCCGGTCTGAACCCCGTAAGTGGCCATGAAGCCCGAAACGCCAGAACACAGTTTTTCGGAGATGAGCATGGAACTGACCTTGTCAAGTTCCGATCCTCCGAAGACTTCGGGCATATCGGCGCCCAGAAACCCTAAGTCTCCCGCCTTCTTCAGCATTCCCTTGAGAAGATCATAGTCGAGCTTTTCGACTTCGTCTCTCTTGGCCAGCAGTTCCTTGGTGCCGAACTCTTCGGCGGACTGGGCGACCAGACGTTGGTCCTTTGTAAAGTCCTCGGGGGTGAAAACCTCCTCGGGCAATGCATCTACAATCAAGAATTCCCCACCCTTAAACAGCTTTTCCTTCCCCATGGCATTACTCCTTGTCCGGTTATTGGTCTTCTCTTTCCAGGATGGCCGCCGCCCCCATGCCGAAACCGATACACATGGATACAAGCCCCCAGCGAACTTTCCTCTCCGCCATTTCGTAGAGGAGTTGGGTGGTGAGCTTGGCGCCCGTGCACCCCAGGGGATGACCCAGGGCAATGGCCCCGCCGTTGACGTTGGTGATCTCTTGGTTGATGCCGAGCTTGTCGATGCAATAGATAGCCTGCGCTGCAAAGGCTTCGTTCAATTCGATAAGCTGAATTTGGTCCAGAGTCATACCGGCCCTCTTGAGGATCTTCGGAATGACCACCGCGGGTCCCACACCCATGTATTCCGGTTCACATCCTTCTACCGCATGGTACCTGAAGGCGGCCATCGGCTTGAGACCCAAATCTTTCGCTTTCTCCTTGGACATGAGCACCACGCCCGCTGCGCCGTCGCTGGTCTGGGAGGAATTCCCCGCGGTGACTGAACCTTTCGGTTTGAAAGCGGGGCGAAGAGCGGAAAGGCTTTCCTTGGTCGTTCCGGGGCGCACACCTTCGTCCGTGTCAAAAAACCTTTCCTCGTATGTGAAGCGGCCGTTGGGAAGCGCTTTCTGCTGTTTCAGGGTCAAGGGAACGATCTGGCTCTTGAACCTTCCGGTCTTGACGGCGGCTTCCGCTTTTTGCTGGCTCCTTGCGCCGAATTCATCCTGTTCGTCCCTGCCGATCTGGAATCGTTCCGCCACATTCTCTGCCGTGAGACCCATGCCCGAAAACGCGCCGGGACGGGTATCCACCAGGGCCGGATTGGGATAGAGCATACTTCCCCCCATGGGAATCTGGCTCATGCTCTCCACCCCGCCGGCGATCACTATATCCGAGTACCCACACATGATTTTTTCCGCACCGATAGCAATGGCCTGAAGCCCTGATGAGCAGAACCGATTCACCGTCATCCCGGGAATCCTATCCGGCCAGTGCATGGACATGACGAGAACACGACCCAGGTTGAGGCCCTGGGTGGATTCGGGAAAGGTACAGCCGATGATGACGTCGTCGATTAATTGAGGGTCAAGGTTCCCCGCTCTCTTCACCAATTCACCGAGGACGGTTGTACCCATGTGCTCAGGCCGCGTATCCTTGAGCGCACCCCTGGGGGCTCGGCCAACCGCCGTTCTACAGGCCGCGACGATCACGGCTTCTTTCATATTCTTTCCCTCCCTTTCTCTCAGGCCCTAATTCCTCAAGGGTTTGCCCGTAGTGAGCATATGCTGGATACGCGCCTGGGTCTTTGGATCCCCGGCAAGGCTGCAAAAAGCTTCCCTCTCCAGATCCAGCAGGTATTGTTCACTCACTTTGGTATCCGCAAGCACCCTGCCGCCACAAAGCACGTAGCCCACTTTTTCTGAGACCGTCACATCATGGTCCGTGGCATAGCCCTGTTGATTCAGAGTCCATATGGCTATCTTGATAAGGGCGAAAGTGTTCTCTCCCGGTACCCTGATCTCGTTGAGAGGCCGTGGGGGTTTGTATCCTTCCAAGTTCATGGCGAGCACCGTATTTTTCGCATCCTCGATGAGAAAGTCACGGTTCACCGTCATCCTGTCGGTGGGTCTCAGGTAGCCCAGTTTCACGGCCTCGGGTCCGGATGTAGCCACCTTGGCAAGGGCGATGGTTTCGAAAGCCCTGGCCACAAACGGCGCCATTTCAATCTGCTTTGTGTAAACCCCGCCCGGCGCCACTTCGAAAAGATGCTCCGTATTCCTTACCAGCATCTCCTTGGAACCTCCTCCTGCGGGAATCAGGCCTACTCCCACCTCCACCAGCCCCATGTAGGTCTCCGCCGCAAAACGCACGCGATCCGAGGCCAGGCAGATTTCACACCCTCCTCCGAGGGTGAGGCCGGAAGGAGCGGCCACCACGGGTTTATCGAGATACTTGAGTTTCATTAGGCTATCCTGGAACGTTTTCACCATCCATTCCAGTTCATCCCATTCCTCTTCTTGAGCTGTGAAGAGGATCATGGGCAAATTGGCTCCCGCAGAAAAATTGTCTCCGTGGTTGGCTATGACGAGGCCTTCGAACTGCTGGCTAACGAGGTCCGCCGACTTGAGGATCATGCCCACAATGTCTTCTCCCAAGGCGTTCATCTTGGTGTGGAACTCTAGACATGCCACTCCGTCGCCGATGTCGATAAGGGAGGCGCCCTTGTTTCCAGCCACCAATTTGTTGCGGTCCTTGAGGGAAGGCAGGAGGATGATTCCGGGCTTGACAGGAACGACTCTGTAGTCCCTGGAAACGAGGTCATGATAGTATTGCGCGCCCAGCTCCTTCTTGTAGAAGGAGGTCTTGCCACTTTCGAGCATCTCCTGCACCCAAGCGGGAACGGCGTACCCGGCTTTCTTCATCTTTTCCACCGACCTGGGAAGACCGATGGCATCCCAGGCTTCAAAAGGTCCCAACCTCCGGCCGAAGCCCCACCTCATGGCGTTGTCAGCGTTGACAATGTCGTCGGCGATTTCAGGAATGCGGTTGGCTGCGTAGATGAAGGTTTCAGAGAGTGTCCTGAAGGTGAACGAACCCGCCACATCGTCTGCAAAGTAAAGTGACCTGAGTTTTCCCGCGGTGCCCGGTATGTTTTTCGCCGCTTCCAGGGATGCAAATTTCACCTCCTGCCGGGGGGTGTATTCCAGGGTCTTGTGGTCGATGGATAGAATGACTTTCCGGCCTTCCTTCTCGATGCGCTTGTAGAAACCCTGCTTGCTCTTTTCTCCCAGAAGCTTTTTTGCCACCATCTCGCTGATGAAATCGGGAACCTTGAACATGTCCCGGTCCTCATCATCGACGGCGCCTTCATAGACATTGTTCGCCACGTGCACCAAGGTGTCCAGGCCGACCAGATCTGAGGTCCTGAAGGTGGCGCTTTTGGGATTGCCCACCACCGGACCGGTCAATTCATCAACTGCCTCAATGCTGAGACCCATGTCTACCATGTTCCGGATGACGGAAAGGAGGCTGTAAATGCCGATCCGGTTGGCCACAAAATTGGGGGTATCTTTCGCATAAACGATCCCTTTGCCGAGTATCCTCTCGCAGAAATCCGCCAGAGTTTCCAAGACCTCGGGCAAGGTGTCGGAAATCGGCACGATCTCGAGAAGCTTCATATAGCGGGGGGGATTGAAGAAGTGAGTGATGACAAAGTGCCGGCGAAAGCCTTCTGAACGGCCCTCTATCATGGCTCTGCCGGGGATGCCGGAGGTGTTGGAGGTGACAATGGTCCCGGGGGTGAGAACTGAATCGATCTTTTCAAAAACGCGCTTCTTGATGTCCAGTCTCTCCACGACCGCCTCGACAATCCAGTCCATCCCTTTGAGCCGGGCCAGGTCGTCTTCCAGGTTGCCCAGATGAATAAGTTTCGCATTCTCCTGCACGTAGAAGGAGGCAGGCTTGGATTTCAAAGCCGCCTGGACGCCGCCCTCTGCAAGTTTGTTCCTGAATTTCTTGCTTTCCGGTGCGAATCCTCTTTTCCTATCATCCTCCGTCAGTTGCGGCGGGACAATGTCGAGAAGGAGGGTCTCTATGCCTACATTCGCCAATTGAGCCGCAATGGTCGCGCCCATGACGCCTGCACCCACGACCCCGGCTTTCTTGATTTTGTTGACCATGGGAGACCTCCGTCACTGTCTACTCTTCTGTAATTCTTTTGGATTTGGATCGATAATGAATGAATAATCATTCATTATTGCTCACAGATAACATACTTCTTCCCCCCAAGTCAAATTCTTTTATCTCGCCTGGTGCCTACAATGTCCGGCGGGCGGCATTTTCCGTTTGTTATGCCATCGATCCCCCGTCTACCGTGAGGATCTCGCCAGTTATGAAGTCAGAGAGACTGGACGCGAGGAACAGGACGGCCCCTGCCACATCCGTGGTTTCAGCAATTCTGCCCAGCGGAATCTTTTCGGTGATCTCTTTCAGCAGGTTCTCGTTGGTCCAGAAAGGCTGACTGAATTGGGTCTTGACCACGGAAGGGGCGACCGCATTCACATTGATGTGGTCGGAAGCGAGCTCCACGGCAAGAACTCTCGTGAGCATCTCCAAGGCGGCTTTGGCAACACAATAAATTCCCATGCCTCTGGCCGCTTTTCTGGCCGCCACGGAGGAGATGTTGACTATCTTGCCTCCTCCTGCTTTCTTCATTAGTTTATGAGCGTAGGAAGTGACAAGAAAAGCGCTCTTCAGGTTGGTTTCCATGAGTTTGTCCCACAAACCTTCATCCGCTTCAGCGACGCTGGGGGTAAGAATGTTCGTTCCCACATTGTTGACCAGGATATCCAGCTTACCGTGCTGCCGCTCGATGAACTGAATGAGCGCGGCGACCTGATCACTTTTGCCCACGTGGGCGACCCGAGCCGTGACTTCTGACCCGAGTCTCCTGAGTTCCTCCGCGGCCTTATCCAGACTGTCCTGCTTCCGTCCGCAGATGACCACGCGGGCGCCCTTTTCAGCCATGGCCAGAGCAACGGCTTTTCCTAGCCCCCGACTCCCGCCGGTGACGAGCGCAATCTTCCCTGAAAGATCTATATCCCCCATCGCCCAATAAACCTCCTTTCTCCAAATCGCAGCGACACACCGGTCAATAGATTACCCCGCACTTTCTGTTTCCAGCCTGCTTTCTTGCACTCTATTTCCGTCCTTCTCGCGAGTCAACAGGTGGTTTTCAGGTTTCTTCCGTATTGCGAATCCTGTTATTCTGATATGATTTCGTGGGCTTTCAGCTGTATTCTTTTCATGGATCGCCCGTGATTCACCGTCAAAAAAATGAAACACCTCGTTGAGCTTGATAAGACAAGCAGGTAGAATGTTTTTGGCAAAACGAATCTATCATCAACGAGGTGAAGTTACATGATGGCACAAGGGGAACTGGGGTTCAAGTACGAAGTGGAGCAACAAGGTGCAGGAATGACTGGGATGGGAGGGATTGGCCCCTACCTTGATTTGGCATGTCGATCGGGGATGGTGCGGAGCATTGAGCGGCATGTAAAGGCACGTGGAGAACAAGGCTGGACGGATGCGGAGAGTGTTTTATCGCTGGTGATGCTGAATCTGGTGGGTGGGGATTGTGTGGAGGACGTTGACAGGCTGGAATTAGATAAGGGATTTTGCCGGCTGTTCAGCAAGGCGGTGAGGCACGGATTGAGCCGAAAGGGTCGGAGGGGATTAAAGAAACGCTGGAGGAAAGAGAAGAGCCGGAGTGTGCCGTCGAGTTCATCAGTATTTCGATATTTGGCTGAGTTTCATGACAGTGATCAGGAGGGGTTGAGAGAGTCGGGAAGAGCGTTTATCCCTTTATCCAATGAGGCGCTTAAGGGCTCGTGCGAGGTGAATAAGGATCTGTTTGGCTTTGTGCAAACCAACCGAGTGGAGGCAACGGCGACGCTGGACATGGATGCGACGTTAGTGGAGACTGAGAAGGCTAGTGCGCTTCGCTGTTATGAGGGGTATGCAGCCTACCAACCTATCAACACGTGGTGGGCGGAACAGGGGTTGGTGGTGCATACGGAATTTCGAGACGGCAATGTGCCTGCTGGATTTAAGCAAAGGGTGGTGCTTGAGGAGGCGCTGAAGAGTGTTCCGAAAGGGGTTACGAAGGTGCGTATGCGCTCTGATACGGCGGGGTATCAGCACGATCTGTTGAGATATTGCGACGAGGAGAAGAATAAGTGGTGTGGTGCCCGGCACTGATTGACATTGATGCGTCAGGCGGACTATTCTAAGCCGAAATCGATTTTTCCGCTGAAGAAGGGGGAGCACATTATGATGTTGAAGAGCGCAACCCAATTCATAGGCCTCTGCCTCTTTCTGGTTCTGCTGGCCCGGCCCGGCCTTGTTTTTGCGCAAGAATCCAAAAAGGTTTATACCTTGCAGGAGAGTATAGCGGAAGCGATTAAGAACAGCTACAAGCTCAAGGCACAGCAGGAAAAAGTTGACCAGGCGTACTCTCTCAAGAACCAGGCAAGGGCTGATTTCTTCCCCAAGATGAGCATGAATTACACTTACACGCGCTTCAGTCTGCCGGAAACCATCATCCCCCGCAACGTCACGCAAAGTGTTTTCAATGCTCCTCTCAACATCCAGGATTACCATCAGTGGACCGGCACCATCAAACAACCCGTCTTTACGGGCTTCGGCCTGACCAGTTCCTTCAAACTGGCTGAACTGGGCATCGATCAGTCCGAGTTGCAGTATGAACTCGATGCCTTGGACCTTGCCTTGAATGTGAAACAGGCCTACTTTAACATTCTGAGTGACGACAAGACCGTATGGGTAGCTGAAAAGGATGTGGAAACAAGAACCTGGACGGTAAAAGTGGCGCGAAGTTTCTTTGACGTGGGCATGATTCCCATCAACGACGTGTTAAAGGCGGAGGTCGAACTTGCCAGCGCCGAGCAGAACCTGGTTAAGGCAAAGAATGCGGCTGCCGTTGAAAGGGCTTCTTTCAACATCGCGCTGGCGCGACCGGTGAATGAACCTGTTGAACTGGAGGACATCCTCACCTACTCGCCGGCGAAAACCGAGTATGAAGAGTATGCCCAGAAGGCATTGGTCACCCGCCCCGAGATCAGGATTTTGGATGTCGGCATTCTCCAGGCAGATCAACAGATCAGGTTGGCCAAAAGCAGGTACTACCCGGAGGTTGACTTGAATTGGCAATATTCCAGGCAAGGGGATAGTCTTTTCCCGAACAACGATCGCTTCCCCGAAAATGACACATGGCAGCTTACAGCCGTCATGTCTTGGACATTCTGGGAATGGGGAAAGACGTACTACGCAGGAAGAGAAAAACAGAGTCTGAGGCGTGAATTGGTTCAAACCAGGTCGGATTCGGAGGACCAGATTCGCCTGCAAGTCAAAGAGGCGATTCTCGCCATTGCCACGGCAGAGAAGAATATCCCCACTACGCAGAAGGCGGTATCCCAGGGAGAAGAGAATCTCAGGGTGAATGAGGAAAGATATAAAGCTCAGGTGTCCACGATCACCGATTTGCTCGATGCGCAGACCCTCCTCGCCCAAGCCAGGGTGAATTATTATCAGGCCTTGTATGATTGGAACCTTTCCAGAGCCCGGTTGGAGCGTGCAGTAGGGACTTATTGAAAGCAGGGTGGGGTGGCATGCGGAGAGTTGTCTGTTGACCTCTCATGCATATTTTGGCTATGATCCAACTCTTTCGGGTTAGCAAATACTTTGGCGCCATAGCGGCGGTCAAAGAAGTGAATCTGAGAATCAGGAAGGGGGAGTTTGTCTTCGTCACAGGTCCGAGCGGGGCAGGGAAGACAACCCTCCTGAGGCTCATATTCGGAGCAGAACAGCCGACGGAAGGGCAGATCCTCATCAACGGCATTAATCTGAGCCGCATCAGTGGGGCGAAACTGGATTTTCTCAGAAGGAAGATGGGATTCGTGTTCCAGGACTTCAAGTTGTTGAATCGGAGAACCGCCCTTCAGAACGTAGCCCTTGCCTCTGAGGTCGCAGGCGAGAAATGGGCTGTGACCAGGAAGAAAACCCATCAGCTTCTACGAGCCCTGGGGCTGGCGGCCAAAGAACAAGCATATCCGCTTGAACTCTCGGGCGGGGAGCAGCAAAGGGTAGCCATCGCCAGGGCGATGATCAACGACCCGCTCGTCCTGCTGGCGGATGAACCGACGGGTAATCTTGACCCGGACATCACCCGAGACATCATGATCCTCTTCCGAAGCATCAATCTGAGAGGCACAACAGTAGTGATTGCCACGCACAACAAGGAACTCCTGAGAAATACGGATCAGAGGATCGTGTACCTGCAGTCAGGGATGATCCACAAATAGCGAGCTATGGGGAAATTGAGGCTCTGGCGATATTATTTCCAACATGCCTTTGCAAGCATTCTCGGTAATCGACTCATCTACCTTATCAGCACCGGCACCATTTCTATTTCGATTCTCCTCTTTGCCGCCTTCCTTCTTCTCTCCGTCAATTTCAGCAACTGGGTCCAGGGCTGGGAGAGGTCGTTGTCTATGTCTGTTTATCTTAAGGATGGCGCAGATGACCGGATCAACCAGAGCATCAAGACGGCCATCGAACGATTGCCGGGAGCGGAGATCAAAGGTTACATCTCGAAAGAAAGAGCCCTCCGGGATCTGTCGGAAACCCTGGGTTCCCAGGCAGGTCTCCTGGAAGGTCTCACCAAAAACCCGTTGCCTGCCTCGTATGAGGTCGTTTTTAGGAGCGACAGCCTGAACCGGGAGGATTTGATAAAAATCAAAGAGTCCATGGAAAGACTGGAAGGGGTGGACGAAGTGCAATACAGTGAGCAGTGGATAGAGCAGTTTGAAGGATTGGTCTATATGACAGAGATTTTGGGCATCATCATCGGCGGGCTTCTTTGCGTCGCCATATTGTTTATCGTAACGAATACGATCAAGCTCGCTATCTATTCCCGCCGCGATGAAATCCAAATCTACAAACTGGTCGGTGCCACGGACTGGTTCGTCAAGAGTCCTTTGCTGATCGAAGGCGCCATTCAGGGGGTGACAGGCTCGGCGGTTGCCCTGGTGATTCTTTTTCTGGTTTATTCCCTCTTTACTGTGAGGTCGATACACCTCTTCGGCTTGCCCGTCATGGATGTCATCTTTATGAGTTACGGCCATGTTGCCCTCATCCTTTTCCTCGGGCTGGTACTTGGATTGTTGGGAAGTTTTGTCGCCATCGGGCGGTTTTTCAAATTCTGAAACAGGGTTTCCCTGGGTTGAGGCACCGGTGAAGCATTTAATCCTCCCCTTGCTTTTGTTTTTGACCGTGCTTTGCAAGCCTTCTCAACCGGCCTCCGCAACGGTTCACAATGAACCTGCGAGCAAAGAGGATCAGATTGAGAAAATTGAGAAGGATCTGTCCAGGGAAAAGGAACAGTTCGTCAAGTTCGGTGAAAAAGAAAAAGAGCTCTTGAAAGATCTCGGCCTTCTTGAAACAGAGATCGGAGAAAAGAAACAAAATCTGAAGGACCTTGAGGAAAGTGTGACCCGGATCGAGAAGGAACTACAAGAAGGGCAGGCCAAGCTGGCTCAACTGCAAAATGCACTGAGCGAAGTGGAAGTTCGCCTGGGCACGAGACTGGATGCCTTCTACCGGTATGCCAAAAGAGGATATGTGAGACTTCTGGCCACATCGAAAGGTTTCGACGTTTTGAGAAAGAGGATCAAGTACCTGAAGGCGATCACCAGAGATGATCTTAGCCTGATGAACACCATGTCGGGTTTGCAGCAGAAATACCGTCGAGAAATTTCAGGGGTAAAGGATAAAATGCTGGAACTGGATCGACTGCAGAAAACGGAAAGCAACCGCATGGCGGATCTCAAAGAAGACATCGACCGGCGAGTCATTCTGCTCATGAAGATCCATAAAGAAAAAGAGTTCTATCAAACGGCGGTTAAAGAACTGGAGCTTGCGGCACAAAACCTCAAAGAGACCCTTGTGAACCTGGACAAGAGAGGAGGGGGGGAACCCCTAAGACTTCCCAGCCGCTTCGAGGAATCAAGAGGGAAACTCCTGCTCCCACTGAATGGAAAAATCCTCAGAGACCAGTCGTCATTAGGCCAGAATGGATCCAAAAGCATTTTTTTTGAGGCGTCTTCCGGCGCCGAAGTGCGGGCCGTGTTCCCTGGAAGAGTAGACTTTTCTGGTCCGCTTAAGGGTTACGGCCAGGTTATTGTGATCAATCACGGCTCCCGTTACTTTACCGTCTCGGCCCAGTTGGCGCGGAGGTACAAGGAGGCGGGAGAAAGCGTCAAGGCTGCTGAACCGATCGGCGCTTTGGCTGAAATCAAATCCATGGATCGCCCAAGACTTTACTTTGAGATCAGGCAGGGAGCGGTAACCCTGGATCCTTTGAAATGGCTAAAAGTTCATTGACCATGCCGATTTGGGTGGAGTATCATGGGAGAACTGCTTTCATGGAATAGGAGTGAGACAATGAGGCTAAGCAACAAGCGAATATTCATCGAAATGATCCTTTTGTGCTTTATCGTGGGCACGATTCTTTTTTTCAACGGCAATCCCCGGTCGGTCACGGCCGGTACAGGAGATGTATATAAGAATATCGAGCTTTTCACAGAGGTACTTCGCCAGGTTGAAAAGAGTTACGTAGAACCCGAAGATCCTCAGAAGCTCATCTACGGTGCCATCAAAGGAATGGTCCAGAGCCTTGACCCGCATTCCTCCTTCCTGACCAAGGAGGAGCACCAGGATTTGCTCATTGAGACCAAAGGAAGCTTTTCAGGGGTTGGTATTGAGATTACGGTGCGGGACAGTTTTCTCACCGTGGTTTCACCCATTGAGGGAACCCCTGCCTATAAAGCCGGGATTCAGGCGGGAGACAAGATCATCAAAATAGACGGCAAAATTACGGCCGAAATGGCGCTCCCGGAAGCTGTAAGGAGTATCAGGGGGGAGAAAGGAACGAAAGTCAACCTGACCATCATGCGAGAAGGAGTGGACAAACCTCTCGATTTCACGCTGACCAGAGACTTGATCCCTATCCAAAGCGTTCGAAGCTACCTCCTGACGCCCGAAGTTGCTTATGTCCGCATTACCAATTTCCAGAGTAAAACATCTCGGGATTTGTCAGCGGCCCTTGAAAAAATTGAGAGCGGCCGCAAGTTGCAAGGGTTGATTCTGGACCTTAGAAATAATCCGGGCGGGCTTCTGTCACAGGCCATCGAGGTCTCCGATCTCTTTATCAGCTCAGGAGTCATCGTGAGCACCAAGGGCAGGGACTCCTCTCAGGATCTGTATGCGACGGCGCATAAGGAAAAGGTTGAACGAACTTATCCGATGATTGTTCTAGTCAACGGCGGAAGCGCCAGTGCCGCGGAGATCGTTGCTGGAGCCCTTCAGGACAACAAGAGAGCTATGATCTTGGGGACAAAGACCTTCGGGAAGGGTTCTGTTCAGACTATCATTCCCTTAAGTGACGGGTCAGGTCTTAGATTAACCACGGCTATGTACTATACACCGAGTGGCAGGTCGATTCAGGCAAGCGGGATTTCTCCGGATATTGAGTTGAAATTCATTCCTCCAGTGGAGGAGAAGAAGGAAAACTCCCAGGTCATCAGAGAAAGGGACCTGAAGGGGCACATGACGAACCATACGGAGGAACAGACCGCGAAGCCTGAGAAAACGGATGAAGAGAAAGAGACGGAGAAGCGTGTGCAGACACTGGTCGAGAAGGACAACCAGGTGCGGAGCGCTTTACAACTGCTCCAAACCTGGAATATCTTCTCGCGAATGAAAACCGGGTCATGATGGGCTGCATTCCTTGGCGAGCAGCTATGGCTCGGCGTGAATGACCCGCAAGAAAAAAGGAAGGAAGTAGCGCGAAGCACCTGTTTATGGCACTCTGATAAGGTTTTCGGGTGTCGGCGCGCACTTCCTTTTTTTGGTTTCTCCATGCCGAGGAAAGAGGAATGAAGAGATGAAGGTGCCATTGCTCGACCTGAAGAAACAGTTTGAAACGATTAAACCGGCCGTCATGGCAGTCACGGAAGAGATCTACGACTCCCAGCAGTTCATCCTGGGACCGAAGGTCAAAGAGTTAGAGGAAAAGCTCGCCGCATACTGTCAGTGCCGTTTTGCGGTGGGCGTCTCTTCCGGAACCGATGCTCTCCTGGTCTCCCTCATGTCAGCCGGAGTCGGAACCGGTGATTTGGTGATCACGACGCCTTACACTTTTTTTGCAACGGTCGGCTGTATTACCAGGGTGGGAGCGTCACCGATCTTCGTGGATATTGATCCTGACACGTTCAACATAGACCCCTGCAAACTGGAAGCCACTCTTTCAGCCATGGATGAAAATCAAAGGTCAAGGCTGAAGGCCGTCATGCCGGTCCATCTCTTTGGCCAGTGCGCAGATATGGAACCGATCCTGGAACTGGCCAAAGCTTACCGTCTTGAAGTCATCGAAGATGCTGCTCAGGCTATCGGCTCCGAATATGCCTTCAGCGATGGGACCGCTAGAAGGGCCGGCACCATGGGAAGCTATGGGTGCTTTTCCTTTTTTCCCTCAAAGAACCTTGGGGCCTTTGGAGACGGTGGAATGGTG
>CAVUFY010000004.1:0-222500 GCA_963740905.1 uncultured delta proteobacterium | reverse complement strand
GACGGTGAAGTCTCGACGCTAGTCGGGATGGAGTCAACCTTGAAATACCACCCTTGTTGGTCTAGGGTTCTAACCTTGGCCCGTAATCCGGGTTGGGGACAGTGTCTGGTGGGTAGTTTGACTGGGGCGGTCGCCTCCCAAAGAGTAACGGAGGCGCGCGAAGGTTCCCTCAGGCTGATTGGAAACCAGCCGTAGAGTGTAAAGGCATAAGGGAGCTTGACTGCGAGACTGACAAGTCGAGCAGGTACGAAAGTAGGTCTTAGTGATCCGGCGGTTCCGAATGGAAGGGCCGTCGCTCAACGGATAAAAGGTACTCCGGGGATAACAGGCTTATCGCGCCCAAGAGTTCATATCGACGGCGAGGTTTGGCACCTCGATGTCGGCTCATCGCATCCTGGGGCTGGAGCAGGTCCCAAGGGTTTGGCTGTTCGCCAATTAAAGCGGTACGTGAGCTGGGTTTAGAACGTCGTGAGACAGTTCGGTCCCTATCTTTCGTGGGCGTAGGATATTTGAGAGGATCTTTCCCTAGTACGAGAGGACCGGGATGGACGAACCTCTGGTGTACCAGTTGTCGCGCCAGCGGCATGGCTGGGTAGCTATGTTCGGAAGGGATAACCGCTGAAAGCATCTAAGCGGGAAGCCGACCTCAAGATTAGATATCCCTCCTGATGGAGACATCAGGACTGAAGACCCCTCGAAGACTACGAGGTTGATAGGCCGGATGTGTAAGTGCAGTAATGCATTGAGCTTACCGGTACTAATAGGTCGTGAGGCTTGGCCATATTTTTTCTTACCCTTTCGCCTTTGAAGTCATTTCCCTGTATTCTTTTTCTTTTCTCGATTTTTCGGTGGCTATAGCGAAGGGGTCACACCCGTTCCCATCCCGAACACGGAAGTTAAGCCCTTCAGCGCCGATGGTACTGCGTGGGAAGCTGCGTGGGAGAGTAGGACGCTGCCGAAATTTATTTAGCAAAAGGCCCCCTGGGAAACCGGGGGGCCTTTTGCTTGTTCCTGCTCTTCTCGCGTGAGTTTGCGGCCGTAACGAATCTGTGACGGGAGGGGACGGAGTGAAGGGGGTGGCCAGGATTTCGGGCGCCTTGCATCTGAACGTTTTTGAACGCCATGCTAGAGCCACTTGTTCATCACGTAAGCATCCACAAACCCAAGTTGCCGGTGTTCGAAAGCTTTGGGCAGCGTACCTACAATTTCAAATCCGTGCTTTTGCCACAACCTGACCGCCCCCGTATTGGTTGACACGACAAAGTTGAACTGCATAGCCAGAAAACCCATGCGGCGTGCCTCTTCCTGAGAGTGCAGGCACATGGCGGTCGCCGCGCCTTGGCCTCGGGCGGACCCCGTCACCATATAGCCGCAGTTGCATACATGTGCCCCCAAACCCGGTTGATTGGGCTTTATGAAGTAGGTTCCTACGATCTTCCCGCCAAGCTCGGCCACATAGGTCGCAGTTGGTCGTTCTATCCAGATTTGAAGGGCCTCTTGCCTGCCTGTTTCAGGAGAGAAGGCATAGGTGTCACCTTTCGACACCACCTCGTGGAATATCGCCCAAATATCGTCATGGTGGGATGGTTCGGCTTTTCTAATTGCCAACATCACTTTTCCTCCGATTCATACTTCGCGCTTGACCTGATTGACCCCTCAAGGTATTTTGCTTGAATGATCATGGCTGAGATGGGGAGGGAAGTCAATCTAAGGTGTTGCGGCCTGTACTCATTGACGTGACGGCACTGTGTCGGCTCAGGGAATTTTCTGGTTACAAGTAAGAAGTGAGAACAGACAAATGACGAGTAACGAGGACGAAAATCGCGCGTTACTCGTATCTTTTTGAACGAGGTTTATTCTTATGAACGAAGAACGAGTCCAAATACCCAAGCTTCAGGGACATTCCTGTTTCGCCTGTGGGACCGCGAATCCCATCGGCTTGAATCTTCATTTCTATCGCTCAAATGAAAGCATATGCGCGGATATCACCTTGGATAAATACCACGAGGGCTGGCAAAACATGGCCCATGGCGGAATCATCTCGACCCTGCTTGACGAGGTCATGTCCTGGACGATCCTCTATTTCAAAAGGATTTTTTTTGTTACCAGACGCATGGAGATCAAGTACGTGAAGCCGGTATTGATCGGGACCGCCCTGACGGCAAAAGGGAAGCTGACAGAGGACAAGCGAAAGCCTTTTATCGGAGTTACAGCAGAACTTCTCGATGACGAGAGGCAGGTCCTGGCAAAAGCGACGGGAGAATTCGTGGAACTACCGGTAGACAAGCTTGAATCAGTCCCAAAGAAACTCAAACAGGATATGATGGCCCTGTTCGACAAGTTCGGGGCATAGATCAGCTTCTTTGAAGCACGAACCCACGGAGAGACCTTGCGGAAAAAGTGACACAAATCATGGTAAGAGGCACTCACGGCAGCAGGTAAATCTCAGGAGAAGTCTCAATGAACATTGAACAGATCAAAGTTGGATTTATGGATGTATTCTGCTATTTGGTTTCATGTCCCAGGACGAAGGAGGCGCTTTTCATCGATCCGGCGGGGAATGAGGAGGAACTCGCAAGGGCGGTCAAGGAAAAGAAGTTTGTTTTGAAATACATCGTCAACACCCACGGCCATGCTGATCATACGTGCGGGAACAAGAAAGTGAAAGCGCTCACCGGCGCAAAGATCATTATGCACGAAATGGATGATCGGGTCTTCAATTCGCCTGAAGGAGAGGCCATGGCCCGGCAGTGGGGGTTTGAACCGTCACCGCCTGCGGACATTACCGTCAAAGACGGGGACGGAATCGTGGTGGGGGATGTTTCTCTGAAGGTCATCCACGCCCCCGGTCACAGCCCGGGCGGAATTTGTCTTTATAACGACGGTCATGTCTTTACCGGTGACACGCTGTTTGTGGGAGGAATCGGGAGAACGGATTTGCCTGGGTCTTCCCATGACCAGTTCCTGCGCTCCATCAAGGAAAGGTTGTTGACGCTTCCGCCGGAAACGGTTGTCTGGCCGGGACATGACTATGGCGTGAGACCATCCTCCACCATCGGGTACGAAAAGGCGACGAATCCTTGGCTGACGGAGTAGACTCCCGCAAAGAGCGCCGAGGAAAGTAGCCACGGACTCACCCAGACGTTTTGGCGGAGCGGTACGCTCCGCCAAAGGAACTCTCACTCGCAGACGTTCTCTGCCTTCTCGGTGTGCGCTGCTGCGGCGAATGGGCGTTTCTTCAACCTTCCGTCATCTCCGCCTGCCAAGAGACGTCGATGCAGTCTTTAACGGTCTGGTAAGCGGGACACTTATCCGCGTAAAGGGCCACAGCTCTTTCCGCTTTATCCTTTGTTCCGACGGGAATCCTGAAGGTGTACCTAATCCTGATTGTGGTGATCTTGAGTACGCCGTCTCGGTCTTCAATATTTCCCTCAACGGTAGCCACAAGGTTTTCAGACGAAGGAATTCCCGCGCATCCAGCGCGGTGCCAAGGGTTCCGGTCAGTCATCCCGCAACGCCTGCAATGACGTAATCAAGGGTTGCCGGGTATTCAGGGCCTTTGATTTCGCGGCCGTACTTCTGCTGATAGAATCCTTTGATGCCTCCATGGATTCCAAAGTGAACGGGATCCTTGAAATTCTCTATATAGGCAGTTCGATGGGGTCCCTCGTGTTTGTCAATGCGAATGTGACTGGTATGGGCTAAAGACATGGCCGTTCTCCTTTCCCGGACGAGGACAAATCCGTCCTATTCACCACGAAATCACGAAAAAGAGCAACATGGTCCTTGCTTCCGTGTTTTCGAATTTTTCGTGTGTTCGTGATTAGGTTTTTCATCCGCTCATTTGGCATTCGGATTTTGACATTTCTCATTCTCCTGGCGGAGCGAGCCGCTCGGCCAAGAGGTCCATGGGAAATGTATTTGTTTGTCATTGCACTTCAAAGATCGCAAGGACATTGGCATGAACTGCGATCTCTCCTACGGCGATAGGGGTCTGCACCCCCGCAACAGCTGCTTCACGCAGAACTCCCAGAGGCGCATGTTCTCTCTGTTCGTAGCTGATTTTGAGAATCCTCTTGACGGCAAGGCCGGAAACCTTAGCGAGCGCTTCCGCATCGACCGCCGCCTGTTTTAAAGCCTTTATGGCCGCCTCTCGCCTGAGTTCTTCCTCCTTATCACTCGTAAACGTCAGGTTGCTGATGCGGTTTGCACCTGCCGCCGCCGCCGTGTCTATGAAGGTCCCTGTCTTGTCCAATATTTTGGATTCCAAGATCACCGTGTTCCTTACCCGATATCCGCTGGGCTTACTGCCGTCTCCTTTCTCATAGACCGGAGAGAGGCTGAAACCGGATGTCCTGATCTTGCTGTCCCTATTCGCGACCTTTCTGAGGGCTGCAAGGATTTTTTCCGTGCGCTCCGCGTTCTCCGTGACAGCGTCTTCGGCCAGCCCGGAGTCTGTCTCTACGGCAAACGAAAGGGTGAGAGTGTCAGGCATGGTGAATACGGTTGCGCTTGCCGCTACCTCGACTGTGGAGGTCCTTTCACCGGACTCAGCAAAAGCAGGTGCTGCGCATGCTACGGTGAGGAAAAGAATCATAACGACTGTCTTTTTCATAGGAAAACACTCCTACCGAAGAATTCTCGAGGAAGGAAATCTCAGGGCACATCACAAGCTCGACGTGCAATGTGCGCATTTGGTTGCTTTAATGGGTATCGTGGAAAGGCAGTGAGGACATTCTTTGGTGGTGGCTGGAGCGGGCGAAGCCTCCTGCTTCCTCTTGAGTGTATTCATACCCTTGACCAGTAGAAATACGGAAAAAGCGACAATGGCAAAGCTGACGATGGTGTTGAAAAAAGCCCCGTAGCTGAGCGTCACTGCTCCTGCCTTTTTGGCATCGGCGAGAGTAAGGTAGGGGCCTGCCGTCACCCCTTGTTTAAGCGTAACAAATAGATTTGAAAAATCAACATTGCCCAGGAGCAGGCCGATGGGCGGCATGATCACATCGTCCACCAAAGACTTGACGATAGCGCCAAAAGCCGCTCCGATGATGATGCCCACCGCCATGTCCACCACGTTCCCCCGCATCGCAAATTCTCTAAATTCTTTGAACATTCCCCTTTTCTCCTTTCCTAAAGGATGTTTTGGAACACTCTACGGCAGACCATTGACCACGACCAAATGAAATCTGCCTTGGCAGATTTCATGTAACGCCCCGCAGGGTTTGATGCCGCCGGGAATTTCTCATACCAAATAACGGACGGTTTGGCAAAAAGTCCGGGAATGTCCTTTCTTGTCATTCCCGTGATTGACTGGAGAATCCAAAAGAAAGAAGCGCTTCTGAGACCCGGCCGGGGTTCTTCCCGAACTTGATCCGGGCGAGGGTGAAGGCTTTAGAAACTCTTTACGAATGCGTCAATAATCAATAATCGTGGCAGAATTGTCAATGGAGAGTGAGAAAATGCCGCCAAGAACGGCTCGCCCGTTCTTGCGCAGGGAAGGTCTGAGAGAGATCAGAGAGTTCAGGCGGTATGGAAAAAGTCATTCGAGTTAAGAATGCTTGTCTTGACAGAGAAACCCGCCTGACGTTAAAACAGAAGATCTCAAATTGCGAGGCGTCCAAATGGCGGAAAGGCGGATTTTTTTTGAGGCGGAGGGGCTCAAAATAGAGGGCATCCTGGAAGATCTCCCGGGTGAAAAAGGCATGGTGGTTTCCCATCCACATCCTCTCTACGGTGGAACCATGCACAACAACGTAGTCAGAGCCGTTGCCCACGCTTATCAGGAAGAAGGCTACAGCACCCTTCGATTCAACTTCCGAGGCGTCGAAAAAAGCGAGGGAGAATTCGGCAACGGCATCGGCGAACAGGGGGACGTCAAAGCCGCCCTGAAAACCCTGGGCAAGAAGAGTATGGACCTTGCGGGTTATTCTTTCGGCGCCTGGGTGAATGCTCTGGGTCTTGCAAGGTTCGAGGAGGCCGAGCGACTTATCCTGATCTCTCCCCCTGTGAGCGTCATTGATTTCGACTTCTTGACGTACAGTCCCAGGATCAAGCTGGTCATTTGCGGTTCGAGGGACGAGATCGCGGAATACAGAAAAGTGGAGAATATGCTCCCAAAGTGGAACGATAAGGCCACCTTACGAGTGATCGAGGGTGCAGATCATTTTTACTCGGGGTTTGAGGAAGAACTGGCCGACATCATAGGGGAGTTTCTCAGAACAAATGCCTAAAGTGCCTGAAGGCAGGAATAGTGGAATGTCGAATGATGGAAAAATGGGTAAAGGAGAAGATGACCAGACGAGGACTATCCATGAAATTCAGGTATCTCTTAATCTTGATTCCTCTCTTGATTGCGTACCCCGGTGTTGAGGCTTCCCAGCGCCGGAGCCCCGTGGTCATCGCGGTGGAGAAGGTGAGCCCGTCGGTGGTCAACATCAGTACGGTGGTCAAGGAAAAAGGGAGTCCCTTTTTCCCATTCGGGCGAGACGATTTTTTCAAGGACTTCTTCCCCGAGTTTTTCTCAAGGGAATACCAGCATACGAGTCTGGGTTCCGGGGTCATCATAGACGGAAAAAACGGCTTTATTCTGACCAACCATCATGTGGTGGCCGGCGCTTCGGAGATCAAGGTGATTACCTCGGATCAAAAGGACTACGTAGGCAAGACGATTGGCTCGGATCCTCGCTCAGACCTCGCGGTTGTCAGGATCGAAGCCAAAGGAAAACTGCCCGAAGCAATCCTGGGCGATTCGCACGACCTCATGATCGGAGAAACCCTGATTGCCATCGGCAACCCCTTCGGATTAACCCACACGGTCACAACGGGCGTGGTGAGCGCCCTTGACCGCTCCGTTCGTGCAGAGGACCGGGTCTATCGACATTTCATCCAAACAGATGCTTCCATTAATCCCGGAAACAGCGGGGGGCCGCTCCTCAACATCGACGGTGATGTGATCGGGATAAACACCGCGATTTATCAGAAAGCGCAGGGCATTGGGTTTGCCATTCCGATCAATAAAGCGAAGCGGATCGTGAAAGAGTTATTAAGGTCGGGCGAAGTTCGTCCCCCCTGGGTCGGGGTGGACCTTCAGGAACTTACCGAGGAACTCAAATCCTATTTCGGCCTGCTCGGAGACAAGAGCGGGGTTCTTGTGAGCGATGTGTACCGGGACAGCCCCGCCGAGCATGCGGGGATCAAGAGGGGAGATGTCATTCTCAGTCTGGAAGGGTCCCCTGTGGACTCGACTGATGAATATCAGCAAGCACTGGGCGAGTACACTGCGAATGAACGATTGAATTTTAGGATTTTTCGAAACGGCAAGGAAATCAATGTGTCCGTGGAAGCCTCCTCCTTCCCCTTGGATCTCGCACCGGAACTATTTTACCGTCGCTTGGGCATAAAGATTGAAGAGCGCAGAGCAAAAGGCCATGCGGGAATCGTGATCGATGAAGTCAGAAAGGACTCCGAGGCGGAAAGGATCGGACTAAAGCCTGGGGATGTGATTCTTCAAATCAACGACAAGGCAATGAGCGGGATGAAAGAGTTTAAGGAAGCGATTAATAGCTATCATCACCTGCCCTCTCTGAACCTCTTGGTGAAACGGGGCGCCTACGCCTACTCCCTGACCCTCCCATTCTGATTTCACCTCAGAGACCGCAAAGGCCGCAGAAAAGTGGAGCGTTCCAAAGAAAAGGAAAATGAAAGAGGGAGGACATCCACCATCATAATGAGTGAAACAGATTCGCGCTCACTTAATGAAATCACACGGACAGTGATTGGCGCAGCAATCGCTGTCCATCGAGAACTGGGTCCGGGTTTGTTGGAATCCGCTTATGAAGCTTGTCTTGCATATGAGCTCTCAGATTTCGGTCTAAAGATCGAGCGTCAAAAAGCCCTGCCCGTAAAGTATCGCGGGGTATCCCTGGATTGTGGCTACCGCATCGACTTGCTCGTCGAGGACAAAGTCGTGGTTGAACTCAAAGCCTTGGAAAAATTCGAGAAGATTCATGAAGCTCAAGTTCTTTCATATCTCAAGTTGGCAGGTTGCAAAGTCGGGCTTCTCATCAATTTCAATGTCAGGGTGCTCAAGAACGGGATACGTCGCATTGTTCTAAACTTTGAAGAATGAATCCTCTGCGATCTTTGCGATCTCTGCGGTGGATTATGTTTCATGGCGGATGAAGTTCACGGCGTTCCGGAAGATCTGAAGCCCGTCGCCGCTTTCGTCAGTGGTTTTCTTCCCCTGTCGGGACAAGCATTCCCTTGAACGAGTCCAGTCGGGATGGTTGGTGAAATGATGAAAGGCTTCGGGGTGGGGCATGAGTCCGAAAATACGGCCGGAAGGGTCACAGACGCCTGCCACATCGTGAAGCGAGCCGTTGGGGTTAACGGGCCACCTCCCTTTCGCTTCGGCGCCGTTCTCGTCGGCATACTGTGCAACGACGTGATTGTCCCTAAGCACCCTGGCCATGTCCTCCTCGGAAGCATAGAATCTTCCCTCTCCGTGGCGCACCGGGAGTTCGATCCGGGTGATACCCCTAGTGAAGACGCAGGGAGAAAGAGGATTCATTTTCAGAGTGATCCAGGTGTCAATAAAATTGCCGCAACTGTTGGCGATGAGGGCGATGCGGCGCTCTTGATCATTCTTGCTGAACCGTGGAAGAAGGCCTAGATTCACAAGGGCCTGGAAGCCGTTACAGATCCCCATGACAAGTTTGCCTGCCTCCATGAAATGCTCAAGTTGTTCGTCCATGTTGTACTTTATCTTGGCCGCAAGGAGGACTCCTGCACCATGGTCGTCCCCCCAACTGAAGCCGCCGCCTAGTACGAGGATCTGGTAGTCTGCGATCTTTTCATTTCCCCGGATCAGGTCATTGATATGAACCCGGTGGGACTCTGCGCCTGCCAGCTGCAGGGAGTAGTTTGTCTCGTAATCGCAATTGAGCCCATAACCCGTGAGCACAAGAGCCTTAACACACTTCATACCCAACCTCCAAGAGATTCACCGCAGAAAGCGCGGAGAACGCAGAGATAGATCTAATGTGGTTCTAAACGGGGACTTATCTGCCCCCCAGCCGGTGCAGGCAAAGTGCGCCCCTACTTTTCGCCGGTGAGATCGACGTGACTTGGCAGAAAAAATCCTCTGCGGTCTTTGCGCCCTCTGCGGTGAATCACACCAAGTGACCAAAGGGCTTCTTCCACCATTCCTTCAATTCGTGGACAGGCTCTTCAATGATCCATTCACCACTTCGGCCCTTCACCTTGAAAAGGACGGATTCGGTTGTCTGTCCAAGACAGCCGAACATTGTTCCCTGAAAATTTTTGCTCAAAAACGTCTTTCTTGGCAGGGTCTACGGTGACGATGAAACGGCCTGGAGACTCCGAATAGAGGCCCGTGAATCCGAGAGGGCATCTCCTGAAGGAACCGAGTCGAGGTGCAGTTCCATGCCCATTTGTCCTGCCATGGCGACCATGGCGAGGTGGACTCCGAGCCCACCCCTGGAAACAGTGTGGGCGGAGGCAACAAGTCTTTCCTCAATAGCCTCATGAAGGACTCGGTACAGAGGCCAATTGATCTCAGTGTCCACTTTCGGTACATGGAGGCCCACTTTCCCCATCAACTCGTAATATTCACCGCCCCCCAGTTCATCTCTCGTTTGTCCAAGGACGTAAACAAGATCTCCGGGGCATTTGGCATCCATAGTGACGCACTTTCCGACGTCCTTTACCACGCTGGAAACTGTGAAGAGCAAGGTGGGCAGTCCTGAGACTTTGCGGCGCTCGCCAAAGGGTCCTTCCAGGTGACCGTCCACGTACATGCTGTCTTTCCCCGACAGGAGCGGAATGCGATAGGCCAGGCAGCAATCCCTCAAAGCCCAGTTGGATCTCACAAGTTGTGCCGCTTTGAATTTACCGTCAGGGTTTTGCTCGGGATGATAGAGGATGGCAGGCCAGCAAAAATTGTCCACTCCTCCCAGGTGCTCAGGGTCTCCTCCCACACAGAGCACCCTCCTGACCGCCTCGTCAATGGTGACCGCCGTCATGTGGTACGTGTCGATTTCGGAGTAGAAGGGGTTGAGGGCCTGGGTGACGGCGATGCCTGTGTTTGACCCGAGGACGGGTCGGACGACAACAGCATCGTTCGGGATGTCACGCTCCTTGCCCACGAGAGGCTTGATGACACTCCCTCCCTGGACCTCGTGATCGTACTGTCTCGCAATCCAATTTTTGGAACTAATGTTGGGCCGGGAAAGCATGGTCTTGAGGAGAACCCCGTGGTCCGTGGGTTCGCTTAAGACCGGTTCATGAAGCCCTCGCATACGGGGTGGGACCCATTCCGCGCCAAACTCCCACTGAGGAAAATCGGATCGGAGAAAGTCCATTCGGATAAAAGCGCAAGTCTTGCCCTTGTAGTCAAGCCTGAGGTAGCCCGAATTATTGAACTCCCCGATCACAGTGCTTTCCACCGCGTGCTTCACAGAAAGTTCCATGAACCGAGTCAGGTGTTCGGGCTTCACAGCCACGGTCATTCTTTCCTGGGATTCGGAAACCCATATTTCCCACTGATCCAGACCTTCATACTTCAGAGGGATCTTGTCGAGTTCGACCAGGGCGCCGTTACTGAAACGCGCGGATTCTCCGATGGAAGAAGAAAGCCCCCCTCCGCCATTGTCGGTAATGAAGGAGATAAGCCCCTCGTCCCTGGCTTCCAGCAGGAAGTCGTGCATCTTCTTCTGAGTATAGGGATCTCCAATCTGGACATGGCCTGCGGGAGTGTGTTCCGTATATGCTTCGGAAGAAGCGGTCACACCGTGGATGCCGTCCTTTCCGACTCTGCCGCCGGACATGATGATCAGGTCGCCGGGTCTGGTGCGCTTGAGATGACTGGGTTCGTTGTTGATGATCGCAGGCATTATTCCTACGGCGGTGACGAAAACGAGGCACTTCCCCATGTAGCCCTCGTGGAATAGAACCTGACCGAAGGGCGTGGGAATGCCGCTCTTGTTCCCCCCGTCCTTGACGCCTTCGATGACTCCGTCGAGGAGTCTTCTGGGATGAAGATGAGGCTTTAGTTCGCCCTGGTAGTCCCTTGGTCCCACGCAGAATCCGTAGGCGCCCAGTATCAGTCTTGATCCTTTGCCGGTCCCCATGGGGTCCCGGTAGACGCCCACAATACCTGTCAAAGCGCCGCCGTAAGCTTCCATGTTGGAAGGGCTGTTATGGGTCTCTCCGGTGATCACATAGTTATGGTCCTCATTAAATCGGGCGACACCGGCGTTATCCCAGAGCACGGAGACGACCCAGTTCTTTTCCTCCTCGATCTTCAGGGTAGGAGCCTCGATACATGTCCTGAAAAGATTGTCTACGATCTCCTCGCGGCCTGTTGAGAGGTCGTGGTAACGGAACAACCCACGGAAGGTATTGTGGTTACAGTGATCGCTTCTGGCCTGAGAGATGTACTCCAACTCCACATCCGTTGGCAGGGATAGCCCTCTCTTGAGCCTGTCCGCCAGGACATCCTTTTTGAGGAAATAGCGTCGGATTACGGGAATGTCGCTTGTCTGAAGAGCGAGATTACGTTCCTCCGAGATTCTCTTCAATTCTTCATCGCTTCCGATAGCGATTGTCGTGACCCGAGGCTCGTGATTGAGGATCACCTTGGGAACTACATATCCTGTGTCCGCGTCGGGATCCCACTCCTCCCGGCCGAAAACTCTCCACTGCTGAATGATTTCATTCGCCAGAATCTCTTTGGCCAGGGTCTGAGCCTGGTTCCCGGTGAGTCTGCCTTTAACCGAATACAGCTTGGAGGTGTAGACCGCTTCCTGGGGGCGAAATCTGATCTTCAGGAGGTCTTCCATGGCCTCAACCGCAGTACTCCCAGCGGTGTCTCTCACGCCCGGACGGAAACCGATCCAAATGAGCCAGTCGAAATCGCGCGCCATGGACCTGAAAGAAGATTCCTCTGTGACAGGATTTGTGAACAAGCGCGACCGGACAGTCTCCAGCTGTGCTTGATTCAAGTCAGCGTCAATGGCAAGAACTCGAATGACTCGGACTTCATCCACATCCAATCGGATGTAATCGCGCGCCTTTTTCGCGATGCCGACGCCCTCGGCGTCCGGTAGCATCCTTTTTAGCGCGATCTCGAGGCGGGCAGCCATTCATTGCTCCTTGTTTTTTAAAGAGATTTTGGTATGATAGAAGGCACTCTAAATCAAACAGGATAGAGAGTCAACATAATCAACGGAAACAAGGCGGGCTTGAAATCCTTGAGGTGAGTGGATATACTTTTTGTGATTGTTAATGCAAACAATGCTCTGTCGTGAGCGTGAGGGAGAGGTTGTAATGGAGTCGCATGATCTGTCGAAAAACGAGGGGAGCGAAAAACTCCCCAATCAAAAAGAGCTTGAGAAGGAACTGAGCGATTATCTTTCGAAGAAGTATGGTAACCGGATCAAGATTATTTCTCCATTCATTTTTCCGAAAGCTCAAGAGATGGAGACCGATGGAACAAGGTCGGTGGAAGGCAAGGATTCCGTGGCCAAGTTTGACATGCTGCCTGAAGAGCTCGAGGCCTATTTGGATAGCTTCGTTGTCAAGCAGCAGGAGGCCAAGGCGGTATTAGCTACGAAAATCTGCACCCACTTCAACAGGATCAAACACTTTAAGAAGAATTCGGGGAAAAATAAAGCTGCCGGGGTGGGAATGATCAAGAACAATGTGTTGATGATCGGTCCCACCGGTGTGGGCAAGACCTACATCGTGAAACTGATTGCTCAAAAGATCGGGGTTCCTTTTGTGAAGGGAGACGCGACCAAGTTCAGTGAAACGGGCTACGTGGGCGGGGACGTGGAGGACCTGGTTCGTGATTTGGTCTACGAAGCCAAAGAGGACATCAGTCTTGCAGAAAACGGCATTATCTACGTTGACGAGATCGATAAGATCGCGTCGGCGAGGAATATCATCGGCCATGACGTTTCTCGGACAGGGGTGCAGAGAGCGCTTCTGAAGCCCATGGAAGAGACCGAGGTTGACCTGAAAGTCCCCCACGATCCGGTCTCCCAGATTCAGGCTATTGAACAGTTCAGGAGGACAGGAAAAAAAGAGAAGCGCGCCGTCAATACAAAAAACATTCTCTTTGTCATGAGTGGCGCCTTCGGCGATCTGACAAGCATTGTCAAAAAGCGGCTTCAGAAGCAGGGGATAGGATTTGAGGCGGATGTAAGATCCACGGATATTCCCTGGGAAATCCTGAAGGAGGTGACAGCTCAGGACCTGGTAGAATTCGGGTTCGAGTCCGAATTCGTCGGTCGTCTTCCTGTGATTGTCGTATTTGACGAACTGAGCAAAGAAGATCTGGTTGAAATCCTCAAGAACCCTAATAACCCAATCATTTTGAGCAAGCGTCTCGATTTTAACGCTTACGACATTGACATTAAATTCGAGGATGAAGCCCTTGCCAAGATTGCGGAGTTGGCGGCCCTTGAAAAGACGGGTGCCAGAGGGCTCGTGAGTGCCATGGAGAAAGTTCTCATTCCATTTGAAAAGCGTCTGCCTTCCTCGGGCTTTCGAAAACTGCTCGTCACCCCGGAACTTGTGGCCAATCCTGAGGAAGAACTGCAAGCGTTCCGAGACCGGTGCCATTCGCCGGCGTGGGAGGCGAGATTTCAGCGAGCTTCGGAAAAAGAGCTTAACGATGTCAAGGCCTTTATCAAAAGCAGGGGCGGCGATTTCCATCATCGCTCAGGATTGGATATAAACGAAAGCAGAGCAGGGCTGATTGCTGCGATCTATTTCAGGAGAATATGCGATGTGAACTCCGCCTTCGACGAATTCCTCTCCATGTACACCCAGATCAAAATGGAAGAAGCTTCTCTGTTCAACGAGGCCGATATTCGGGTGACCTTTGACGATGAAGCCGTCGACGAACTGATTCAAAGGGCGGTTGAAACGGATCAGGAGGGAGGGGTTCTTGCCTATCAACTGGCGAAAAAGCTTGAGTACGGCCTCAAACTGGTGAAGGAACGCTCCGGCATCGAGGACTTCGTAATCACGAGAAAGGCAGTGACGGAGATGGAGGCGTACATTAACGATCTTGTGAAGCGTTACTACCGCGGCAAGAACTATGAGCCCTATGTCTACTCCGAAGGCGACGTGGAGTAGTGCGGCGACAGGCACTGAGGATGTAAATGATCGGCATATCCAAGCTTTACTGCGGGACGGTTGAACCGTCTGACGCCCTTCGGTATGGACGTCGTTCCAGGGATCTCCCTTCCCACCTCCTTCAGTTTTCATCGGACAAGAAACCTGTGGTCGTATGGAATATGACCCGGGCATGTAATCTCAGATGTCTCCACTGTTACGCCAAGGCATCGGAATCAAGCCACGAACAGGAAATGACCACCCAGGAGGCCCGAATCATGATGGATGATTTGGCACGGTTCGGCGTTCCGGTGATCCTGTTCTCGGGTGGTGAGCCGCTGGTTCGCCATGATCTTGTCGATCTCGCACACTACGCGGTGGAACAGGGAATGAGGGCAGTCATCTCCACCAACGGGACCCTCCTTACCAGGGAAAAGGCCAGGCAATTAAGAGAGGTGGGCCTTTCCTACGTAGGCGTGAGCCTGGATGGTCTTGAAGAGGTTAATGATCGTTTCAGGGGCAAGAAGGGCGCCTTCCGTTCTGCCATGGAAGGCATCATAAACTGTCAAGAGGCGGGCCTCAAAGTCGGCCTTCGGTTCACACTCAACAGGATGAATGTGGAGCAAGTTCCGCTGATCTTCGATCTCCTGGAACAGTTTAACATCCCGAGGGTTTGCTTTTACCATCTCGTCTATGCCGGCCGAGGCTCGGAACTGGTTGAGGAGGATTTGGACCATATTCAGACTCGCAGGGTTGTTGATCTCATCATCAACAGAACCCAAGAATTGTATGACCGAGGGATAGAAAAAGAGGTGCTCACCGTAGACAATCATGCGGACGGGCCCTACCTTTATCTCCGCATGGTGCAGGAAGGAAATCCGAGAGCAGCGGAGGTACGGGAACTCCTCAAGATGAACGAAGGAAACAGCTCGGGACGAGGATTCGGCTGCATCAGCTGGGATGGCTCGGTCCACCCGGACCAGTTCTGGCGCCACCTGAGTTTTGGCAACATCCGGCAGAAACCATTCAGCCGGATCTGGTCCGATTTGAGCGATCCTTTGATGGCCAGGCTAAAGGACAAAAAGCTGCACGTCACTGGCAGGTGTGCTCGCTGCTCGTGGCTGGACATCTGTGGCGGTAACTTCAGAGTGCGTGCGGAAGCTGTCACGGGCGATCTGTGGGCGCCGGATCCTGCCTGCTATCTGACAGACGAGGAGATAGGGTTAGGAAGTGCCTAAAGATAGGAATTCAGTAACATGGGACAAGTGACGAGTGACAAGAAGAAAACATTACGCATGACTCGTAACTGATGGAACAACCCGCGACCGGCAACTCACGAATAACGGTTAACGGCTAACGAACAACGGATAACCACCATGATCATTCGTCCTCGGAGACTCAGACAAAGCAAGACCCTTCGCGAGATGGTAAGAGAAACCACGCTTTCCGTGAAAGATTTCATCTATCCGCTTTTTGTCAAACATGGGCTCTCCATGAAGACACCGATTCCTTCTATGCCGGGGCAGCATCAGTTCCCGGTGGAAGCGGTTGCGGAGGAGGCTCAGGAAGCGTGGGCACTCGGCATCCCGGCGGTGATCCTTTTCGGCCTTCCAGACCGGAAAGACGCTGTGGGGAGCCGGTCCTATGCTGACGATGGGATCGTGCAGCAGGCCGTCTCCGCCATCAAGAGAAGAGTGCCTGAGATGCTGGTTATGACCGATGTCTGTCTTTGTGAGTATACGGATCACGGTCACTGCGGAATCATCAGAGAGGGCAAAGTGGACAATGATGCTACCCTGGAAGTCCTGGCCAGGCAAGCGCTCAGCCACGCGAAAGCGGGGGCGGATTTTGTGGCTCCCTCCGACATGATGGACGGACGCGTGGGAGCGATCAGGAGTGCCTTGGACGCGGCGCACTTTCAGGATACCGGGATTGTCTCTTACGCGGTGAAATACGCGTCCGGATTCTACGGCCCCTTCAGGGAGGCTGCGGATTCAGCTCCGGCATTCGGCGATCGTGCAGCCTATCAGATGGACCCCGCCAATGCGCTGGAAGCGCTGAAAGAGGCGATCCTCGACGTCGAGGAAGGCGCGGACATAATCATGGTCAAGCCTGCCCTCTCTTATCTCGACATCATCAGGAGGGTCAGAGAGGAAAGTCTTGTGCCTGTGGCCGCTTACAACGTGAGCGGAGAATACGCCATGGTGAAGGCCGCGCAGGAGAAAGGCTGGATCGATGGAGCCAGGGTCATGATGGAAGTCCTGCTTTCCATCAAGAGGGCAGGAGCAGATCTGATCCTAACCTACTTTGCCAAGGATGCCGCCAGGGTCTTGGCGAACAAATAGCCAGAGGCTCACAGAATCTTGGAAAATCCGAAGCACGAAATTCGAGACTCGAAACAAAGTACAAGATTCAAATACCCAATGACCAAAACGCGTCAAATGTGGATTTTGGTTTGCGATGTTGTTTCGGATTTCGAAATTCGTATCATTTTAGCTGTTTCTAGTAGCCGTGAGGATCATGGTTCTCTTTCTTGAGTGACTGGCGGAAAGGCGCCGTCTTTTCACGGTTTATCTATGGGGGGAAACCCCTGGCTCCGAGCGAAGGCGAGGAGAACAGCGGGAGGGGGCGAAACTCCTCCGTAGATAAACCGTAGAAAAGACCAGACGGCGAGCCTCGGAACGGGAGAAAGGGAATCATGATCCTTACCATAATTACATAGTGCTAAGTGATACCGAAATTCGAATTTCGGGTTTAAGGATGAAGAATAATTGAAGCAAGCTGATTCTAAAACGATGGACTGTGGTCAAAAAGAGCAGCAGCCCCGTTTGGTTGCCTGGGAAGTGACACGAAACTGCAACTTAAACTGTGTTCATTGCCGGGCTGCCGCCGGCAGGGGGCCTCATGTCGGGGAGTTGGACACGGCGAAATGTCTCCAGGTGCTCGACCAGATCGAACAGATCGGCAAGCCTATCGTAATCCTCACAGGCGGCGAGCCGCTCCTGAGAGATGACATTTTTGACCTCGCACGATATGGGACGGAGCGGGGACTCAGGATGGTCATGGCGACCAACGGCACCCTTCTTACGGTCGAAACAACAGAGAAAATGAAGTCGAGCGGGATACGGCGCGTAAGCATTTCTATCGATGGCGCTGATGTCGAGCAGCATGACCGGTTCCGGAAAGTGGATGGCGCTTTTGATGCCTCGATCCGGGGCATTGAGCTTCTGAAGAAAGCGAACATCGAATTCCAGATCAACACAACTATCACCAGGCACAACATCGGACAAGCGGAAGACATGCTCCGGATGGCAGTGCGCCTTGGTGCTTCAGCTCACCATCTCTTCCTGCTTGTGCCTACGGGCCGGGCCAGGGAGATGTCCGACCAGGAGATCGATGCCTCGGAATACGAGAGACTGCTCCATTGGTTTTATGACATGAGGGACAAGGTTCCTGTTCACCTGAAGGCGACATGCGCTCCCCACTACTACAGGGTTCTTCGTCAGGAAGCACACCGGAGGGGAGAAAGGGTGGACTATGCTACTTATGGTCTGGATGCCATGACTCGAGGTTGTCTGGGCGGAACGGCTTTCTGCTTCATTTCTCATGTCGGTATCGTTCAGCCTTGCGGCTATCTTGAACTCGATTGCGGGGATTTGAAGAACGCGACATTTAGCGACGTATGGGCGAATTCCGCCGTTTTCCGAAAACTCAGGGATTATTCCAGCTACAAGGGCAAGTGCGGCCGTTGTGAGTATTTGCGGTCTTGCGGAGGCTGTCGTGCCCGGGCCTATGAGGCATCCGGCGATTTTCTGGAAGAAGAGCCCTTATGCCTGTACCAGCCCACCGGCAGAACGAGCCATGGATGAATTGGACCGAAAGATCCTGAATGCGATTCAGTCGGATTTCCCTATTGCTGCAAGGCCCTATCGGGAACTGGGGAAGTCTATCGACCTGAGCGAGGAGGAAGTCTTTGAGCGGGTGAAGGCACTGAGAAAGGAGGGAATTATCCGGCGCATCGGAGGCAACTTCAACTCCGCCAAACTGAATTTCATGAGCACCCTTTGTGCCGCTAAGGTGCCGGAGGAAAGACTCCACCGGTTCGTCGAAGTGGTGAACAAGTATCCGGGCGTTACCCATAATTACCTAAGAAATAATAAATATAACGTCTGGTTCACGTTCATTGCTCCGAGCATGGAGATGATCGAGAATTCACTCAATGAGATATCTGAAGCAACCGGAGTGAAAGAAGTGCACAGCTTGCCTGCCGTGAGGATATTTAAGATCAAGGTGGATTTTGAAGTTTAATGGGCCTACTGCTGGTGTTTCTGGAGCAGTTGTTCCAATTCCTCTTCAGACATATGTCCCGTCTCCACGAGGAGATCTCCGATCCCATCGTTCCTCATTTCGTCGATGTTCATGATCGACTCGGTGGTCTTTCCCTGGGTGCTGAAAACGGTGTATTCCAGCGTAAGATGGGATTTCTTGAGGAGCTTGATGTTCGAGCCTACGAAGACAATATGATGGCTCAGGAGAAAATAGAAAAGCACTCCCACAATTCCCCAGATGATTGTCTTTTTGATTCTTCTGTTCACAGGCTGCTTGATGCCCTTTGCAGTGCCACGCCCATTCCCTGCATTCCGGCGAAAGGCAAGAGAAGGATCATGAATAATGCGGTAAGAATATCAGATAAACGTTGATGAGTCAAGGTTTCGCAGCGTTTAGGTCTTGAAGCGTCTAAGATCGGTCCCGATGAAATTCAGTCTGCAGCCTTGACTTTATATGCGTCCAAACTCATTCGCTTTATGATTTCATCCGGGATATCCGCCCCTGACATTTTGCTCATGGCCGGGAAAAATTCGACTATTTTCAGTTTGGCAACTGTTTTATCGTATTCCGCCATTAGGTTGATGAGTCGCGCAATGATCCACGTCCCCGAAAAGAGGCAAATGATCAGTCCTGCGACGGCAAGCACAGCATTTGTTGCGGAGAGAATGAATAGAAGCACGAAGATAATAAACACGGCTGCGATAACATGGAGAAACTCAAGCCTCCTGATGTATCTAATCCGACTCCTGAGCTCTTTCTTTTGCATTTCAGTGTTATCCACGCTTGTCATCCCCTTCGAAGAGTAAGCGTCTTTTCCGACTGAAAGACCTGGTTGCAACAATAATGGAACGCTTACCGAAAAGTTTTTAATCATTGCTTGCATTATGTCAACATGGTCACTCAGCAAGGTCATAATGCCCACTGCGCTGAGCAAGCGGCAGTGAGAGCTTCTTGGGCAGTTTGCAGAAGCACGATATTAGGTTCATTGATTATTGCGTGTCCCCAAAAGGGCGTCCATGAAATAGTGCTTTTTTATCTCCCGGACAGCATCATCCCGGGAGGACTCCGGCAGGGTCGGGGAAAATGCGAAGAGTGCGCGGTCCGGCTCACGACCTCCCGGGAAGAGGGCGCTTTTGTGTGACTCGCCTCTTCGATCGTACGTCCTTATCCTCCTTTAAATACAGGATTCACCCTATTGACTCAGGACACCCCACTTGACAGAGATGAGAATTGCAACGCCGGCAAAGAGGAGCACTCTCATGATTGGCAAAGCAAGCAGCATCTGGAGTTCTATTTGCCTTATATTAGCCCTCGCAATTTTTCTATTCTTGACAATCCACCCACTTAACTGCTCGATAAGTCTTACAAGCGGGACCTTCTCCTCCATGCTACGTCTCTTTTGTCATTGATTTGCTTTTTGACAAGGAGAAAAAACGGAAGAATGACAACAGAAAATGCGGTTCTTGTTTCGGGAATGAGAAGAGCCGCTCTATTTCTTCAGGAACTTTGGGATCTTCAGCTTATCGAGCAATGCGAGTCTCTTCTTAAGATCGACCACAGTCTTCTTGATGTTTGAGGTTGACCCCATTGTCAAGACACCCTGTTAGACCGATGAGCATACCGGGTATTATAGATCGGTATCGCACTTCGGACACTTCATTCCTATCCCTTCCCTTTGTCAAAAGCGCAGTTCGCGATCTAGAAGTTGATGATCTAATCGAAGAGGCATTCTTTCATCTTGTCTTATTTTCTGACCATTCTCGTTTCTTGCAGGATAGCCTCAAATTACCGCCTCCGATCAAGCTCGTCAAAGGTATCTGGACCATCGGGGGTGGCCAAATCCAGCTCCTTTTCAAGCCTTAATTCTTCGTCAGAGAATTCTTTTTGTAAAACTACAAACCCTTTGAAGTCACCTATCATCCCTGTGTTAACTCCCCCACTGTAGCCTCCCCCCGCGACGATTTCCCAGCCTTGGTTTACCATTTGTGTCAGGTTTTCGGATGCTTCGATTTCCTGACCGCAACAAACGCGGATAATTTCCACCCTCTTTTTTGGATATAGATCTCTTGACACTGACCCCGCCTCCTTCCAGGGGTAATTGGAGCAGAAAATTCAAGTCATCGCCCCCATTGAGTAGTCCTTTGATCTTCTCAGCCAGGTTTTTCTCTTGTCATTCCCTCCACCCACTCCAGATTAAGGTTATGTATATATATTACTGCCTGAAATAGCAACGGGTTTTATGTATTCGCCCCTCAACCTTCAAAACTCAGGAGGTCGCTATGCCTGGATGCCTCAAGCTCCCTCTGAGCGAGCCTGAGTTCCTCGTTCTGCAGGTCGAGTTCCAAAGAGGAAGATTGTGACCATAGGCGCAAAAGGGACTGTTACACGCGTCAACCGCAAGGCCGAAGAAATGCTTTCCAGCGATGCAAGACCTATGAACGAAAATGCTTTTTCGAACCTGGTCTACCTTGAAGATACCCATCCATATTTTTCCCTGTTGAAGAGCATCGGTCGCCACCACAAAGGCTCTGCCGAACTGCGAATGATTGGAAAGCAAGGGCTCATTTAGGTCCGGATCGAAGCCATTGCTCACATTGATGAAGGAGGTGGGTTTTCGTGGCATTTTGCCATGACTGATATTACCGACCTCAAGCGGACTGAGAAGGATCTCCGCAAAAGCTCATGAACAGGCACGCTGGCTTGCGCGTTTTCCTGATCAAAGTCCAAATCCCGTACTGCGTGTGTCGTCGAATGGGAGCGTTCTTTACTGCAATCCGCCCGCTGAGGAATTGCCCGGATTGGCATGCGACATTGGCGAGTCTCTGGATTCTCGACTGCTGCCGGTCATGAGGAGGAAGAGGATATAGAAATTGGAAGGAGGGTGTATTCCGTAGTTGCAGTACCGTTTCCCGACCAACGGTATGCCAACCTCTATGGACGCGACATCACCAAGCGCAAACAGGCGGAAGACGCGCTCAGAAAATCGCGGGATGAACTGGAACTGCAAGTCCGGGAACGGACAGCGGAACTGGAAGACGCGAACAAAGATCTGCGGTGAGGTTGCAAAGCGCATGAAATTCGCGGAAGCGCTGAAGGCGTCTAACGAAAAACTCGTGAGTCAATTCTTGCAGCGCAAGTATCTGTCTCACAAACTGGTGGAACTGCTTGAGAAGGATCGCAAGGATATCGGCATGACCCTCCATGACGAAGTGGGTTCAGTGCTGGCCGGTGCAAAAATCCAACTTGAAGCCATAGAATCGAAACTTGCTGAGAACCCCGCCGTGGATGAAATAGCCAAGGTGAAAGAGAGGATGCTTGAGGTCATGGGCACGGTTAGGAACATCTCCACCCGCTTGCGCCCGGCCGGCCTGGATCGCTTTGGATTGCTCTCCGCTCTGACGGCTCTGACGGAAGAGGTCGCGAAACGATCAGGCATCAAGATCAACGTCCAGGTTCCAGGGGAAGGAATGGAGGAACGAGTCGCGCCGGAAAAGGAACTGGCTTTGTATCGCATCGTCCAGGAATCTCTGACCAATACTTTAAAGCATGCAGAAGCGACCGAGGTGTTTATCACTCTCAGTTGCAGGAACGGCATGATCGCTCTCTCGGTGGAAGATGACGGGAAGGGTTTCAGCTACGATGGGCTCGACGAGAATGGGCTCCGTGCGGGCACCTGGGAATTTCCATCATGAGGGAGAGGGTCTCGGAATTTGACGAAGAGTTCAGAGTGGAGTCGAGCCCCGGCAATGGAACACAGGTCATGGTGGAACTGCCTATGTGACAGAAGGCTGCTGGGGAGATACCTTTTCAGGTGTAGATGCTTTATCCAATTGTGCTCCCAATGACCCTGCCGGGTTTCATTAACACTAGGACATTTGAAAATTTTCCGATTTAAGGTTTCCCCAAAAAGAGATAGACCTCGCCTCAGAGTCAATGTCCAATCAGGTCGAAACGTATTGCTAGAATTGAAGGATGAATTCTGGGCCTTTAACGATAGGACTCAGGCCCTCCGGCAGATTTTCCACCCTTTCTTCTCCTTCCCTTCAATCTCCTCCAGTTCTTCTCTTGCCTCTTTAGCTCCCAGTCCTTTGATGGAAAGGATGGACTCTTTGGTTTTGTCCCGCAGGTTCAGTGGGCCTTCCTTGCTTTCCCACAGATGGATCGACTGAGGACTTGCTCCCACCAATCTCGCAAAATCAGCCTGGGTAAGATGCAATTTGCTCCTGAGACTTCTTATTCCTTTCGCTGTGAACCGGCCTTTTCGCCCATTTCCATGCCCCTCTTCTGGGGGTTCTGGCTTCCGGTTTCTCGTCTCTTTTGTCAGGAGTTTGTTTTCTTTTTCCAGCGACGCAACTCTTTTTTTCAAGTCGATGACGGTTTTCCTGAGATTGTGGTTGGATTTTTCGAGACCTTCAATCGCCGATTTCACTTCCTTCCGGCTGATTCTCACAATTTCTCCTTTTAATACTTCGGCAACGTTCGGCATGACTTCTACTCCTTTCAAGCAGTGTGGTTTTCAGGATAAATCACCAATTCCATATATATTAATACATAACAGAAGTATTTCAAGTTCTTAGCCCCACAGAATTGTTTTCGTAGTTTGTCTAGTAATGGATCTATAACTTTTAACCCCTCAAAAATAGAAAGGAGGAAAGAGACAAAATGCTTAACCAGACAGTGTTAACAGGAAACCTAGGAGCCGACCCGGAGGTCTTTTACAGCTCGGGGGGAAACCCAGTGGCCTCTTTCAACATCGCTTTCCGGTCATCGAAGAAAAAGACCGGCTGGATCAAGGTGGTCTGCTTCGGGAAGCTTGCGGAAGTAAGCGAGAAATATCTTCACAAAGGGGCCAGGATTGGAATCATTGGAATCCTGGACCAGCAGAAATGGGAGACGGAGGAAGGAGCCACCAGGTCGAATTTCGAGCTCATCGCCAACTCGCTCGAATTCATCAAGACAGATGGGAGAGGCTTTGAAGGAAGGGAAGAACCACCGGAGGATGATATTCCATTCTGAGGAGGATCATGAAAGACCGCACGATTGAACTCATCATGAAACTAGGGACAGAGTTGTTTCACTGGGTGATGACCATTTTGAGGGACAAGAAAAAGAACCCCTTGATAATCCGGAGGAGGTGATGAATGTTTCAAAGATGCTGAACGCAAGCCTCTTCGTCAGAAAATTCTTTTTGAAAATCGAGCGGGCTGCGCTCCGTATATCCTTTGGCCATAATATGAGTACCCCAATAACTCGAGGGTACATTTCCATTATGAACTAAGTCAATAGGCATTTCTCCAATATACCGTGAAAATGCAAATATAGAGTCTGGCTATCTTTCCGAGAGAGGAGTATCTTTGCTTCAATTCCCATCCGGTTCAGTTCAACGGAGACTTTCAGCATAACCCTAACCTTTCTGAGTTGGGGATGAAAGTGAGCCACTTAAACGTTTTCATGAGCCATCCACCGGTTCGAGTCCTTCTCTCGGTTCAGAAAAGAAGAGCCTCGGGGGAGAACCACAGGGCAGACGACTGATGGCGCTGGACAACAAGAGAAAGCCTCAATGCGAGGAGGGGGATGTATGGGGGAATATGTCTGATGAAGAAATTCAAGTTGCCTTTTTTAATTCTAGCTTCTGTATGCGTAGGAATTGTGATTGGGGGGTATCTTTTCTCTCAGTCGCAACCCCGCTCCTTCTTGGCAATCCGGAATTGCGAGCGTTGCTTGAGCCCTTCCGATCTTGCAGGTCTCCTGGGTTCTGTGGTCATTCAAAAATTTCCCGGGTTAATTCCTTTTGTGGTTCACGAAACCGACAAAACTATCGCCTTTAAGCTCCCGTTTTACAGGGCAAAAGCGCATTACATTATTGTGCCGAAAAAGGACATCAAGGACGTGGGGGATATTTCTGAGGAGGACGTTCCGTATCTGGCCGATGCCTTCTTCGTTATGGGCCGGATTATCCGGGAAAATAAGCTGGTGAATTATCGGATGGAAACAAACGGACCCGGTTATCAAAATGTCACTTATTTGCACTTTCATTTAGTAGCGTTTTGAAAGGGATGCATCGAGTGAAGAGGAGCGCTGCCTCGTACGAGCTTTGAGCTGATGGATAAAGGATAACGCAGTCAGGAACCATGCGAAGGATAAGTTGATATTGAGCGAGGACTTTTTTTTAATGTCAGTCAGATTCTCTTAGGATAGGTGATCGGCTGGGTATCGTAAGCGGAAACGAAGGGCACTTTCCGGCGAGGCCCCGGATAAAGGCCATTATGTCTCGACGATCTTCGAAGGCGAAAAACCTGTTGTATTTATGTCGTGACGAAGCCCGGAAACTCTTACCCCATGGTTGACTTTGTTTCGCATCCTGAAGTCGAGGAACTGATATACATCCTGGATGGTCATGGCATCGGCGTCTATCCCGACAAGGCGTACAACCTTCGCCCAGGCCTCGCCGCATACCATGCGCCCGAACAGCCTGCCAAGTTTTGGAACAACACCACCGATGAGGACATGCGACTGCTGGTCTTCTACTCTACCGCAAAACCCGGGAATGTCTTGCGCACCCACAAGAAGGCTGTCGGATTTGAAGTGATTTAGATTTTCATCCGATGAATGACACGCCGGGAGCCGCCCGAGACGGCTCCCAACTCCCCTTGGAGTTTCAGAACCAGCCCGCCAACACGAGCACCGGAAATCTTTTCGCGATTGCCGGCGTCCCGTATACGAGATCCGCTCTTGCTTGTCAATGATAAGGCCAGTAGAGGAGTTTGAGGGTGGATGTCTAACGCCGATATGGCCGAGTGGCGGCAATCCTATGGAATTTTGAAAAATTCAGGATATAATGGCAAATATTTGCAGAGATCGTTAGGGTGTTTGGAATGACCAGGGTCGGAAAGCCTGCTGGAGCGGTGCTGCTCATCATGGCACTCCTCTCTTATGCAATTATATTCCAGGGTTCGCGCGGGATCTGGGAGCGGGACGAGGGTCGCTATACCAATATTGCTTTACGGATGCTGCAGACCGGGGATTTAATTGTCCCTTCTTTCAATGATGATGTGCCTCATTATGCTAAGCCGCCTCTAACATACTGGGCTATCGCCGGAGGCATCACGCTCTTCGGCCGGAATGAATGGGGAGCGCGACTACCCAACGCGCTGGCTTTCGCCGGGACCGTGCTCTTGGTTTTCGCGATGGCCAGGAGAATAACGCCGGATCGGCCGTGGCTACCCTCTGTCATCTATGCCACATCTCTTGCCCCCTTTATTGCGGCCGACTTCGTAACCACCGACACCCTGCTCACCTTGTGGGAGACGCTTGCGGTCCTGGGATTTGTCTGTTGGTGGCATCGGAAAGATAGAACGCAGGGCGCTGCCTTTCTCCTCATGATGTGGTCAGGGTTCGGCCTTGCATTCCTGACCAAGGGCCCCCCCGGCCTGCTGCCCTTGCTTGCAATTCTTTTTTTCGTTGCCCTTGTGGAAGGATGGAGATCCGCCCTGCGGCTGTTTTCAGTTACGGGACTTGTGACCTTCGCAGTGATAGGCTTGGGCTGGTATCTTGTGGTTGTTGCCACTCATCCGGGACTGGCGACCTATTTCGTCCGTGATGAGGTCGCGCTTCGGTTTGCTTCAGGCATGTATCATCGCAACCCCGAGTGGTACAAGGGATTTATGATCTACGTGCCAGTTTTGTTGCTGGGATCAATGCCCTGGACGCTCTCGCTTTTCCGCGGAGCCCGGTCCGTTCCGATTACTCTGTTCTCCAGCACCTGGTGGAGACACAAGCTGAAGGAAGACCAATGGACGGTCTTCCTTATCCTGTGGTTTTTCCTCCCGCTCACGGTCTTCTTTGTTAGCAAGTCGCGGCTGCCACTTTATATACTGCCGCTGTTCGTGCCGATCGCCCTGATGACGGCGAGGCGGATAATCTGGCCATCTCGACGGACAGCAAGCGTTTGCCTCCTCGCTGCATGGGTGATCATCCTCCTTGCCTTGAAATTCGCCGGCTCAATCTTCCCTTATGCCAAAGACAGCCGTGTCATGGCCCGAGCTATAGCAAACAACGTTCAGCCGCTGCCAAAGGAGGTTATTTTCGTTGACAGTGAACCCTTCTGGGGCCTTAACCTCTACCTCCAATGCGAGGTGGAGCATGCTGTGTCTTCCTCCGATGCAAAGACACCCTCCGAGGAGCCCCTGGCTAAGGAGCTTCAAGAGAAGGAGAAACGAACGCTCTATGTGGTAGAGAAATCCGTGGAATCAAAGGTGTTAGAGATGTGGCATTCTTTAGGTTATCCAGCCTATAGACTTGGCCACAGCGGTTCCTGGGTCTTCATAGCTCTTTCCGAGGACTCAAGCAATGGGCGGGATTTGCGTGCGACCAAATCAGGCGAGTGAGATAGACTCAGTCGAAGGGGGAGTCTAGATGGATACAGGCTATCCAATTCTGAGCGTGGTGGTCCCGTTCTTTGATGAAGAGGAGTCCATCCAGAAGGTGTGTGAGGAACTCATGCAAGTCCTGTCGACCGAACGCGACCTCACGTGGGAGCTTATCCTGGTGGATGATGGCTCGGGGGACCGAACACCGCAGCTCATGGACGACCTTGCGGCCAGATATGAGAACTTCCGCGCTCTGCACCTGAAGCCCAACAGCGGGCAATCGGCAGCCCTGGAAGCGGGATTCGATGCAGCCCTAGGCGAATTCATCGCTACCCTTGATGGGGATGGGCAAAACGATCCCCGTGATATCCCCCGCTTGCTGCAGATGCTCAAGGTGAAGGATTTAGACATGATATGCGGTATCCGGCAAAGACGAGCCGATAATCTCATCCGACGCATGTCAAGTCGTATAGCGAACCGCGTCCGTTCAGCGATTTTGAAGGATAACATTACGGATGTGGGGTGTTCATTGCGCGTTTTCCGGCGAGAGTGCATGAAGCGGGTCAGATTCTTCAGGAACGCTCACCGCTTCTTTCCGGCTCTTTTTATCATGGTCGGCTTCACCGTATCCGAAACACCGGTAAACCACCGGTCGAGAGAGCATGGAACCAGCAAGTATGGCGGGGGAATAAACAGTCGACTTTGGGTGGGTCTGGCAGATCTAGCCGGCGTTTTCTGGCTCAGGAAGCGGGCGCTCAGGTACACAGTGATTCACAAATGAGACGAGAAATCAACAAAAGGCTACTCGGAGACATCATCCGGGTTGTTCTCTCTTTGGCCTTTTTTTCCGCCATGGCGCTTCTGTTGGAGCGGGCGGATCTCCGCAAGCTGGTATTCGACATCAATACCATACGCTCTGCGCTGAAAGGCAGTGGAGATCCCTCCGACTATTTTTTCTCAGTTCTCATCTTCACGTTTGCAGGTGGCGGTCTTATTGCCCTTGGTGTCCCTCGTCTGTGGGCTAGCGTTGCGGGAGGGATGATTTATGGGGCTTTCATAGGTTCTGTCCTTTCCATCCTCGCTCCTCTTTTCGGCTCTTCACTTCTCTACCTCGCAGGGAAATCCATCCTCGCACCGGTTGTGGAACGCAGGGTAGGGGACAAAGCAAGAATTTGGAAGGCCCGCTTTCAGGAAAACGCCTTCTGGTGGGTACTATATGGAAGGCTCTTCCCTCTTTCCAACTCCACTATATTGAGCCTGCTCTGCGGTAGCTGCAAGGTGCCTTTTATCCCTTTCATGACGGGCTCCCTTGTTGGGTTTGTGCCGCTGGCAGTAACCTTCGCGACTTACGGGAGCGGTGGGGTAAAGAGAAATATCTGGCAGATCGGGTTTGCCACTATGCTACTGGGACTCTCCATCTTTTTCCGAAGCTTTATGAAGAGGTGGACCCATGCAAATAGGGGCAGCAAGGACACTTAAGCATACTCAATGTTTGGCTGACAGAGGAGACCCTTTCAGAAATTCCTTGAAATTGGGGTTAAATCTGCATTTCTCTCCCACAGTCTAGTTGTTTCTCCAGCGCAGGGTGTGCTCCGCCGAGAGCGATCAGGATCTCCTCAGTTTCATCACGTCACTACATAAGATTCTTGAGAAACATAAGAGCGCAAGAATATTCAAAGGTAAATCCCGCAGTCGATGTATCGAAGATGCTGGACGGTGCCGTTCCAGAAAGTCAAAGAACAAAACAACCATGACAAATGTGATAGCTTGGTATAGCGGCTCTTTCTCCATTGCCATTAAACCAGACTTCTATCATTTAGGTTTCGAAGTGGTGAAGGCCGTCAACTGACTGTTTTCATCGGTTATATAAAGAACTCCATTTGAAACAATGGGACTTTCCCAATGGATAGGGCCAATCTTGTTATTTTCCCAGAGCTGCCTCCCCGTCTTCGGATCCAGGGCACCTATACGATGGCTCGTTGCCGAGTAAAGCACGCCATTTGCGACAATTGGAGACGTTCCAGGATTCGAATTCTTCCAGACGGTTGATAGAGATGGAATTCCTTGAGAATCTATTGTAAGCCGCAGGCCGGATGTCCCTTCACTGTTGGCGACGAAGATCCAGGTGCTTCTGCCCACAGGATCGACCCAGACCGCAATCGCTGTCAACACCATGCCTCCTTGCGGTACATTCAACACTCTACCGATTTCGCCACCAACTCCTCCAGGTCTGCTCCCGCGGCTTAGATTACCGAGATTAAGCAGCCGCAGTTTGCCATCCTTTCCGCTCTGGACTGCCAGGTGTTTTATGGCACTTTTTTGTGGAACCGGCAGGATGGCGGGCGCCGTGCTGCCCAAATCGAGGTCAAGAAGCTCAAGCATCGAGTAATCTTTGGGCGTGTAGCTATCCAGTGGATCTCCATTTTTGCCCGTGCCGTCCGGATTAAGCGCAAAGACGGTATCTCCCCAGCAGTGGATTATTGGCTTGAATGGTCCATTGCCGGTGGCCGCATAGATTCTGTTCAATTCTTCATCGTAAACCACTCCGGCTCGTGCCCAAATGGCTGACCTTACCTCGGCACAGTCGGGCTCGCCCGGTTTTTCCTCGAAATGAACGGTCTGATTGCTGCAATTCGCATTGAAGACTCGCTGCGTCCCGTTTGACAAATCGATTGCAGTAACATGGCCTTGATAGTCGCCACGATCACCCAAATAACCACCATTGGCTACGTAAAGATAACTCTTTCCACCTTTGGTCTTGGCGATCGTGAGTGCTGATGATCCTTTTTCGTCAAAAGGTTTTAACGTAGTGAGCTGTGGCCAGCCGCCTCCCGTGATTTCCATGCCATCTCTCACGCGATGTTTGTGGGTATGGCCGTCCAGACCCTCTCGCCATTTACGGGAGATGCAAATGAGGTGGACGTTGTATTTTGTAGAAAAGAAGACTGTAAGTTTTGAGGGATCTGCTGATTCAAACCTGGAAACGCATCCGGGGAGCTCCAGATACAGACAACTTGATTATAGGGCTTTCAGCAGCAGAAGTATCCTTGCCCTAGCGGAACAAACTCCAAAATCCATGGAGGACTTCAGCCTTGCAAAGGAGATCGGAGGCAAAAGCATTTACATAAAGTTTAAGATGTTCGACCGCAGATTTCTGCTCACCTCCTTTAAGCCCGACACATCGGACACGAACGATTGGAGAATGTGATGGCCACGATTCAACAAGACGGACTGTGCCCGGAATGTGAAACAGGGCGGCTCAAAGAGATCAAAAAGGATCTCTCGTTTACCTACAAGGGCCGTTCGATGCAGTTTTCTCAGATGAGCGTGCTGGCCTGCTCGGTATGCGGACATGAAAGGCTGTCGGAGAAGGCAAGCGCGAGGGTGGATAGAGAACTGACCGACTTTAGCAAATCGATCGACGGGCTGCTCTACAGCCACGAGTTGAGGCAGATAAGGCTGAAACTGAAACTTAAAATCAAGGACATGGCCCGCCTGAAATACGGGTGGGAATCTTGTTTTATGACAAAAAATATGGTTCTAGATTCCCCCGAAAACCCTAATCATTTCAGTAAGTGGGCGATGCGCGACTCGAACGCGCGGCCTTTGGTTCCGGAGACCAACGCTCTATCCACCTGAGCTAATCGCCCGCAGAAAAACATCTTTATACGTAACAGCTCTGCCGAGCAAAATCAATCGTGAAGTGTCGGAAAATTCGGTTTGGCCTAAAAAACTCATTTTACGAGTATAATCTTAAATAATGATAATTAGAATCTAATTGGGATCAATATTTAACATTATAAAAAATTCTTGACAGCAATGAGTGTTTATGTTAATAATTCCAAAATAGGTTACGTTCATAAAACCAATTTTGCTTTCTGACGGGGTTTGAGGATGGGAAAAGAGAAAGAACTAGACCTTGACGATCAGATAGACAGCGACGAAGAGTTGCTCAATTTTGACCTTGATGACCTGTCTCTTTCCGGGGAGGCCGGCGACGACCTGGAAACGGAAGAAGAAATCATCGAACTGACTGACCTTGTGGAAAGAGGGGTTTCGGAGGATATCACACAAGATCTCAAGATAAGAGCTTGGGCCGCGGAAGGGAAGAAGGAGCAGGAGGAAGAACACGCGGGGATACCAGGTGGGGATGTGTCCGGAATGGAAGCGGAAGAAGTGAAGGATGCGGAATTAGACCTCTCGGATATATCCCTGGAACCGGACGAGGAAGAAGAGGAGAGCGTTCTTTCAGGAGATGAGATCAGCGACGCGGATCTCGAAGGTCTGCTCCGCGAAGAGGAAGGCATTACACTGGATCTCACGGAAGATGAGCCCGAGCTCAAGACTGGATCTGGGAATGAGATCAGCGATGCGGATCTCGAAGGCCTGCTCCGCGAAGAGGAAGGCATTACACTGGATCTCACCGAAGATGAGCCTGAGATGAAAACTCGGTCGGGGGATGAGATCAGCGACACGGATCTCGAAGGCCTGCTACTGGAAGAGGAGGGCATTACACTGGATTTCACGGAAGAGGAGCCCGTAGTCGAGGGAGAGTCGAAAGACCAATTCGGCGAGGTGGTGGATATCGAGACCTTCATTGCAGAGGCGGACGACCAAGACTTAGGAATGGAAGAAGAAGCGGATTCGTTGGTCATTTCGGAGGAAGAACCCGGACTTGCCGAAAATAAAGGTTCTGAGGAAACGCAGGCCTTGGATTTGAGATATAGAGCGGAAGAGCGGCTTATTGCCGAGGAGCCCATCGTGATCCTGGAGAAAGAAGCAGAGGAGTTGGGCGCAGCCGCAGCGCTGGAGGATGAAGAAATCGCGCTGAGAGATGCGAGCTTCGGGCAACCGGAGCCACAAAGAGAGGAAGAAGTACCGGAAGAAACCGGAAGAGAAAGAGAAGAAGGCAAAGAAAGGCGCTTCGAGCGGGAAGCGTTTGGGGGCATCTCGGAGGAAAGAATCGAGGAAATCATCACGAATGTGGTTCGAGAAGTGGTTGAACGGGTGGCGCGAAAAACGATGGCTGATGTGGCGGAGAGGATGATCGGAGAAGCCATTGAGGCGCTCAAGCAAAACATTGAGTCATCGGAGTCTTAGGCCAGAAAAAAATCTATCAAAATTAGACAAGATATGCTTTATGTAGGGGTTGCCTCCAGCGCAACCCCCTTTTGTTTCACGAGGAGCATTTTGCAATGCAGAAAGAGATGATGCCCAAAGGCTATGAACCGAAAGAGGTGGAGTCAAGGTGGTACCAGTATTGGGAAGAGCATCAGCTGTTCAGGGCGGCGGCCAAGTCTGAGAAAGAGCCTTACTGTATCGTCATTCCCCCTCCCAACGTGACGGGGTCTCTCCACATGGGACACGCTCTGAACAACACTCTCCAGGACATTCTGTGTCGATACAAGAGAATGAGGGGATACAATGTCCTCTGGCAGCCCGGCATGGACCACGCGGGCATTGCAACCCAAAACGTGGTTGAGAGGGATCTCGCGCGGAAGGGCACAGACAGGCATCAGGTGGGGCGAGAAAAGTTCATCCAGCTTGTATGGGAGTGGAGAGAAAAATACGGCGGCGTGATCCTCACACAGCTCAAGAGACTCGGATGTTCCTGCGACTGGAGCAGGGAAAGATTTACCATGGACGAGGGCCTTTCCAGGGCGGTAAAGGAGGTCTTTGTGAGGCTGTACGAGGAAGGGCTCATCTACAGGGGCGATTACATCATCAACTGGTGTCCGCGATGCCGCACCGCTCTGGCCGATCTGGAGGTGGAACACGAAGAGACGGAAAGCTATCTCTACTATATCCGCTATCCCTTCCAGGATCGAGAGGGCTCGCTCACGGTGGCCACCACAAGGCCGGAGACGCTGTTGGGGGACACCGCAGTAGCGGTGAATCCGGAAGACGAGAGATTTCGTAATCTTGGGGGGCTGACGGTGATTCTCCCGATCCTCCACAGACCCATTCCCGTTATCCTTGATCGGTATGTTGACAAGGAATTCGGAACGGGAGCCCTTAAGATAACTCCCGCCCACGACCCCAATGACTTTGAGATCGGAAACGCTCACGGCCTGGAGCGGATAAGGGTCATCGACGACGACGGCAGGATGAACGAACTCGCCGGACCGTACAGAGGCATGGACAGGTTCGAATGCAGGGGAAAGATCCTGGAGGATCTGAAGAAGGAAGGGCTCTTGGAAAAGATAGAACCTTACCGCCACTCGGTCGGACACTGCTACCGATGCAAGAACATGGTGGAGCCTGTCCTCTCCAAGCAGTGGTTCGTTAAGGTGGGTCCCCTCGCAGAAAAAGCTGTCCAGGCCGTGAAGGAAGGTCGGACTCGGATTGTTCCCGGCCAGTGGGAAACCGTTTACTACGAGTGGATGAACAACATTAAGGACTGGTGCATTTCGAGGCAAATCTGGTGGGGTCACCGCATCCCTGCGTGGTATTGCAAGAATTGCGGTCAGGTGATTGTGGCGAAACAGGAGCCTGAGAAGTGCAACCACTGCGGCAGCAAGGACATTGTCCAGGAAACAGACGTACTGGACACTTGGTTCAGCTCCGCTCTCTGGCCCTTTTCAACTCTCGGCTGGCCCGATGAAACGGGCGAGCTGAAAACCTTTTACCCCACTACTGCTATGGTCACCGGTTTTGACATCCTGTTTTTCTGGGTTGCCCGGATGATGATGATGGGCATCCATTTTATGGGGGATGTGCCGTTTCGTGACGTCTATATCCACGCCCTGGTCCGTGATGCCTACGGCAAGAAGATGAGCAAGTCCAAAGGAAACGTCATCGATCCTTTGGAGGTGATGGATCAATTCGGGACCGATGCTTTTCGCTTCACTCTGGCCGCTCTTGCGGCGCAGGGGAGAGACATCAAGCTGGCGGAAGATCGAATCGATGGATATCGTCATTTTGTTAACAAGCTCTGGAACTCGGCGCGCCTGGTGCTCATGAACCTTCCGGGAGAAGGCGAGGAATTTGAAGCAGGGGATGGCACTTTCGCTGACAGGTGGGTGCTGAGCAGGCTTCATCAGGTGTGCGAAGAGGTGGGCAGGGCACTTGATGAATATCGTTTCAACGATGGCGCCAGCCTCTGTTACCAGTTTATCTGGCACGAGTTCTGTGACTGGTACCTGGAGATGGCCAAAGAGGGACTTTACTCGAGTGTCCCTTCCGCGAGGCGCTCCACGATCTCAGTCCTCGTCAAAGGGCTTAAGGCGATTCTTAAGCTCCTCCACCCGTTCATGCCTTTTGTCACCGAGGAGATCTGGCAGAGGCTGCCTGATACGCGGGAGAGCATCATGACGGCTCCCTTCCCTGGAGCGAATGAATTTCCGTTCGATGAGCAGTCGCTCAAGGAGATGACTTTGGTCATGGGTGCCATTACGGGCATTCGCAACATCCGGGGAGAGATGAACATTTCTCCTGCCAAGAAGGTGGATGTTTCTATCGAGGTCCCTGACCAAGGGGATGCAGAGGTCATCCGAAATAACATCGTTCATATCCGAAGCCTGGCAAGAGTGGAATCCATCACTGTGGGTTCTTCCCTTCCAAAGCCTGAAGCTTCGGCGACGGCGGTCTTCGGTCCCAATCAGGTGCATGTAGTCCTCAAGGGGTTGATTGATTTCGATGAGGAAAAGAAGAGGATAAGGAAAGAGATCAAGAAGGTGGAGAAGGACTATGAGTTGTCGAAAAGCAAACTTTCCAACCCCAAATTCATCGAAAAGGCGCCTCAGGAGATTATCGACAGCGTAAAAGAAAAAGTGGAATTCATGCATCAACAACTTAATAAGCTGAGTCAGAATTTAGACTTCTTTGAGTCCATCAAACCGTGACGGTCAAAGCGATCCGGGAAACATGATGGCAACGGTGAACTCACATTTTTCGCGAGGTGGTTGAGAGCAATGAAACCTGCGGCCATTGAGGTCGAGCACGTTTTCTACTCCTACGAGAACGTAGAAGTACTCAAGGACGTGAGCTTCACCCTTCAGCCCGGGGAGTTTCTCGGCATCATTGGTCCTAACGGCGGAGGGAAGACGACCCTTCTCAAGCTCTTGCTGGGGATCTTCAAGCCGAACCGGGGACGGATACGTGTCTTGGGACAGGAGCCTCACGATGCCAGTCACAGGGTCGGGTATGTCCCCCAGAATGCGGCGTTCAGCCGCACCTTCCCCATTTCCGTCATGGACGTGGCCCTTATGGGCCGTCTCGCAAGGTCGAGGATGGGGAGAAAATACAGGGAGGAAGACCGGCAAAAGGTCAGGTCCGTGCTGGAAAGGGTGGGGATGTGGGATTACCGTGACAGGCCTATCGGCAAACTGTCGGGGGGGCAGCGACAACGGGTTTTGATCGCACGGGCCCTCGCTACCGACCCGGAAATCCTTTTTCTGGACGAGCCCACGGCAGGCGTCGATTCGGAGTTCCAAACCGATCTGTATGATTTCTTGAAAGAGCTCAACGAAGCCGTGACCATAGTCGTGATTACCCATGATATCGGCATCGTCTCGAGCTATCTGAAATCCATTGCCTGCCTGAACAGGCATTTCATATTCCACGAGGGCGGCCAGATTACCCAGAAGATGATCGACATGGCCTACCAGTGTCCCGTGGATTTGATCGCCCACGGACTACCGCACCGGGTACTCCACTCCCATGGGGAGGACAAGTAACATGTGGGATGCCCTCCAGTTTGAATTCATGAGAAATGCCCTGGTCGCAGGGGTCCTGGTGAGTATCATCTGCGGGGTCTTAGGCACCCTGGTGGTGGTGAATCGAATTGTCTTCATTTCAGGGGGCATTGCCCATGCCGCATACGGCGGGATCGGCCTCGCCCTTTACCTTGGGTTCTCGCCTTCCGTAGGCGCTGTCCTTTTTTCGGTGGTCGTCTCCATGATCATGGGAATGGCGAGTTTGAAAAGTAAAGAAAGGGCAGACACCGTCATCGGCGTGATGTGGGCTGTGGGGATGGCGCTGGGGATCATTTTCACGGAACTCACCCCGGGATACAACGTAGATCTGATGAGCTATCTCTTCGGGAGCATCCTCTCCGTGCCAAGGGCGGACATCTGGTACATGTTCTGCCTTGCTTTGTTGGTTTCAGGGGTGATCTCCTTTTTCTACAAAGAGTTTATGGCTCTTTCCTATGATGAGGAATTTTCCTTTGTGGTGGGCATCCCGGTGAAGACCCTTTACTTGGGACTGCTTGTTCTCATCTCTCTTTCGGTAATAGGAATCATCCGGGTGGTCGGTCTGATCCTGGTGATTGCGCTCCTGACCATCCCGCCCTACATTGCGGAAAAGTATACTTTTTCGCTCAGCAAAATGATGGTCTTATCTTCCCTGCTGGGCATTCTCTTCACCGTGATGGGTCTATACCTTTCTTACCGCTTTGACCTCGCTTCTGGCGCCACGATCATCATGGTTGCGGGGGTGGCCTTCTTCCTCTCCCTGGCCATAGACGCGATCTCAGGCCGATCCAGCCTGTCAGGTCAGGCATAGGAGGAAGCTCTCTGCTTCATGTTCTCTATTTGAAAGGAAGAAACTCCTTCGCGAAGCGAGGTAGGGCAAAAGCAGCTCGATGAATTTCAGGGGAGTAATACTTTAAGCCCTGAAGCTTTTCAGCCCTCTTTTCGTCAAGGTCACGGAGAGGATCCAACTTCTTGGAACAGAAAAAGAAGCCGATCATACCGCTCGGATAGGTGGGAACCAGCGTGTAGTAATAGCCGAGCCTGGGGTACAACCTTTGTGCAAAGGTGTACACTCCCTCAATGACGTGACGGTGGAGATAGATGGATTCGCACTGGGTGACGGCGATCCCTTGAGCGGTGAGTGCCTTTTTCATGTGGGCGTAAAAGGGCTCTTGGAACAGCACCTGCCCCGGGCCGATAGGATCGGTGGAATCGACAATAATGACTTCATAGGCCCCAGGGTGATCGGCGACAAACTTTGCGCCGTCCTGGTAAAAAATCTTAACCCTGGGATCATCGAGTCCGGATGCCAAGCCTGGGAGATATTCGCGACAGGCTTTTACCACTCCTTCGTCAATTTCACACAGATGAACGGCCTCTACTTCAGGATGCTTGAGAACCTCCCTCACGGCTCCGCCGTCGCCTCCCCCGATGACCAGAACCCGGGAGGGTTTCGGATGGACCAGAAGCGGAACGTGAGCGATCATCTCATGATAGGCGAACTCATCGTATTCCGTGAGCATGGTGACTCCATCGATTACCAGGAGTCTTCCCATTTTCTCGGTGCCGAGGATGGCCAATTCCTGGAACGGGGAGCGACCGTGGTAGAGCACATCGCTGATTTTGATGCTCAGGGTGCATCCATGTCCGAACTCAATGCAGTCCTGGAACCACAGACCCATGATCTGGTCTTTTTTCTTCTCGAATGAAATTAGGCCTTCCGCCTTCTTGCGCTGTTTTGCCATATTTCCACCGTCGCTTTGAAAGATTTTTCTTCTGCGAATATACGAGAACTTCGCAAGAGGGTCAACATGAATCATGGGAAGATGCGCGCGAGAAGCTTCCGGTTTTCCGGAAATTCTTGACTAAACTGTGGCGTTCCATTAATTAGATTAAGCGTCTCAACACGACGTCAATACACGACCATGGTTTCTGCCCTTGTCCAGAGGGGGGCAAGGTCCTGTTGACGCAACAAGGATTATATTCGAAAACAAAGGAGCATCCACCGTCCATGGGAAAACACAAGAAAGTTGAAAGAAAAAAAGAGTTGGACCGCCGGCGAAGACGGAAACAAAAGAGGCTAAAAGAGCGGGAGAAAGAGTCTGGGGGGCACCTGTCGGCGAGAGGTTAGGCCTAGTCCCAGCTTGCTACTCCAGACACTATAGGGTTCGCCTCCTTCCCGATGTGAATGAATGACATGGTGATTCAGGATATTTCGAGCCGGAGCAATCCCTGGTTCAAGAGGCTCGTGAGGCTTCTGGAAGGGCAGGGTATTAAGCAACAGAGTTTGAGCTTTCTTTCAGGCCCGAAGCAGGTCAAAGAAGTCCTGAAGGAATTCCCTGAGCGATGCGAGGCGATTCTTTTCACCAGGCGCCAGTCTCTGACCGGTGTTCCCGACGGAATGAAGGGTTTCCTCCTGTCAGGAGAACTCTTCCGAGAGATTGATGTTTACGGCACCAAAGCACCGATCCTGCTCGTTCATTTCAGTCCCCTGTCTGAATGGGATTCCCGGGAATGGCCCTCAGGGTGCACTCTCTTTGTTCCTTTCCAGGATCCTGCGAATGTGGGCGCAGTGATTCGCTCGGCGGCAGCCTTCGGTGCCTCCCGCCTGGTTATTCTTCGGGAAGGAGCCCATCCTTTTCACCACAGGTCGCTGAAGGTGGCGGGGAGTGCTGTCTTCCGCCTTCCTCTGTTTGGGGGGCCCTCCATCAGAGAACTGGGAAGCAGGCCCTATCCCCTGATCACCTTGTCAGCGCAGGGAGCCGAAATCGGGAATTTCACTTTCCCGCCCACTTTTGGTCTTGTTCCCGGTCTCGAGGGGCCGGGACTTCCTTACTCTCTGCAACACCTGCCCTCGCTTTCCATTCCGATGGAACGAAGAGTAGAATCGCTCAACGCGGCTCTTGCTACGGGGATTGCCCTGTACGTATGGCGCAGCAAGTCAAAGAGAGAATGATGGAAAGCTGGAATTAGGTGTTTGGAAAACTCACTTGACAACGAGCGGATCGAGAGCTAAAAAATATATTTCATTTTTTTCTAACGGAGGATCAAAACGTATGGCTTCCAAGACAAAGAAGGCGAAGGCTATTCGTGGCAGGAAAAAGGCCCCCAACAAAGCCAATCTGAAAGAAGACATAAAACGGATCGAGAAGAACTTAGAGGTGCTGAGAGAAGCTGCTTCTAAAGACTCCTAACCCCCCTCCTGTTTCCAAACCCTCTCTAATAGCTCAAGGCAGGCCTTCAAAACGTCTTCCTGTTTTACTGTTCCACCCGGTAAGGTCTCGTGTACCCTTTTCCGATGCAGGGACGAGAGGGGGGGCATGCGCGTGTAGAATTCGGTACTCTTGAGGGGACAGAGCAAAGTAAAGAAGAGAAAGGAAAGTTGAGCAGGCAGTAAAGGGCGCATTTCAAGCCTTCAGCGCAACCGGGGAAGAAATGAAATGCGCCCGAAAGTGGGGTAAGGGAGCTATCTGATCGCCATTTCCAGGTCTTTAATATACTGCGCTATAAGCATGCCGAGATAGATGCAGGAAGTGCCTTCAATGCAGCTATCCGCATCCTTCTTGTCGAGAAACGCATGGCGCCGGTGATTTCCTTTAACAAAGCTAACGACCCATGCGTCTTTTTCCCTGTCGAATTCAAGGACCAAAGACATCCCGAATTCCTTGATTTCCGGATAAATTTCGTAGAGTTTCTGCTCCAGGTCCGCCTTGGTGTAACTCATCTTGTACCCCCTTTAGAAATATTGAATCCCATATAAAAGGCCGATTTTGATCCTCTTGCGGAAAATGCCGCGTTCCTTTAGATGCCTGGTCACCTGAGCTCGCTGTTAGTCTTTCCGTTCACGGTGAGCTGTCAAGGTTTGGACACGTCACTTCTCATGCTGGAACAAGCTCAAGGCTCGTTCCAGCTTGCCAGCCGTCCCTTGTCATCGAAGGTGACATAGCCACCGTAAAGATTGGGATAGTACCAAAGGGTCTTCACTCCTTTTATCACTTTTACGGGTTCGCCCAAGAGTTTCTTGACCTGGTCCTCGTTCATGCCGCTTTCCAGGCTCCGCCAGTTTTTCTTGTTTTGCGATCCGCTATCGTCGGAAATCGTGCTCTTCTTGGCTTCAGCGCATTCCTTGAGAAGACCTTCCAGCTTCTTGATCCTATTTTCCAGCTCCGCATTCTTCTGTCGCAACTGCGAAAGTTCATCCTGCTGTGCCTGAGCGAACAGAGGCTGATTCAAACCCAGGATGACCGCGAATGAAACAGAAACGACCGTGCCTAGAAAGCTCAAGGGTCTCATCGTGAATCCTCCCATCATCCTCACCTTTAAACTGCACGCGGAAGCTATCACAGATCTTCGCGAAGGGCAAGTCACTTGTCTGTGCTCCTCCAAGATCGCGCCACTTGCCTCACGCCAAATCCGCCGTTACTTTATTCCATTGCTGTAGCTCGTGCAACGGAATTGTTGGATGACGGCGCTCTGATTTCTTGCCCCGGCATATCATCCTTGCCTGTTGTTCTCGACCGAACGTCAGGATCGGCGATCTTATCAGAAAGCACAGCCAGGACTGAAGACTCTAAAGTCTTGGTTCATCGTCCATTAAAATCTCCTTGATTTCGCCATGTTGGCCGATGCGGTGCGAGGACCCGAAAACGTATCAGACGGAGACCTCTTGAAGGCGGGTACAACTGATCCAGGAAGAATTCCCCTTGCCAAGCTTGACGGCTTCGTAAAAAGTCGCCCAACCCGTCACCCCGGCGAAAGCCGGGGTCCAGAAGTCCTTGGTATTCCTGGATTCCGGCTTGCGCCGGAATGACAGAAAACGCCGATTTTAGACTTCTTACGAATGCATCAAGATTGCCTTCCTGCTCCTGAGCTTGGCAGCAAGCGCGAATGAAGGAGGTTGCTTCTTGTCTGTGATCTCCGGGTGAGCTCTTATAGGCTGGACTTTTCTTTTGAAACGTAGGATGATCGACATTCAGAAACAGCATCAGTGTAAATAGTCGTCAATGCATGCGCAGGAGGTGAAAAGATGAACAAGGCGGATCTGGTCAATGAGGTGGTAAAGGTTGTAAGTACCAAGAGGGAAGCTGAGGCAGTTGTGGATTGCGTTTTCGACACCATCACGAAAACGTTGCAAAATGGGAGTGAGGTGACACTGGTCGGGTTTGGCACTTTCAAGGTGAGCAGTCGAAAGGCCAGAGAGGGGAGGAATCCGAGGACCGGTGAGAAGATCATGATAAGCGCGGTCAACGTTCCGAAGTTCATGGCTGGCAAAGCGCTGAAGGATGCTGTGGAGGAAACGTCTGAAGAATAAGAAATTCGAACAGACAATTTATCGGAAAAGACAGGGACAATACGATACGAAGGTGGCCGGGGTTTCTTCGAAGGGAAGAATTAACCTGTCGTTCGCACGACAGCGTTGGCAAGGGCGCCTTTCTTTCGGTTCATTTCAATACGATTTCAGAGCCCTGAATGTAGGACCATGACATAAAGAATCGTACCCACCGAAATAGCCGCTATTGCGCAGGACCATAGGAACACACCCAGGAGTCTGAGTTCATCTCTCTCTTCTTCGCTTACTACGACGGTTTCCCAGTGTCTCGCCCCTGTCGATGAGCCATTGGATTTGGTTTCGGCCATATTGCCCGGTATACCACTCGTCCTTCCCTCTTGTTTCATCTCGCTCCCCCTCACAACTCTCAATCACCGTTAGCGTTGCCGAAGGCGGGTAAACCTCTCTCGAACCGAGAGGATAGAGTTAAGGGGTTCATGCGTGTCGAGACAACATGAGACCTTTTAGATACGTACGTATTACTTAATCTCAAAATGCTTTCGGCAGTCATCTCGACTTGCGGTTTTTGACTCCAATGTCTACCTCGTGCGGGTGAACAGGACAGGACGATCAAAAGCAAGAGGCAAATAGCAGCAAAGATGACGAAATAGAGCAAACTGTTTTCCCCAGCACGTGTTCCAGGCGATATCGTTTTTCCATGCACTTGGACCGCCCCCCTCAGTGTGAGGCTTCATTACCTCTCTTTTCGTTAGTCGTTTGATTCCCCGGGCAGGTTACAATGAAAAAGTCTTTTCGGTTTTTCCGGGTCACCGACGGGTGATCTGGATAGGGAAGAGATTATAGGAGAGTCTCTTTAGATCTCTGAGATCTCATGCGGCCGATGCCTCTGTTCATGCCTCAGGCTGGTTTTTGCATGCACTCGCCCTTTGATTGAAGCCAGGAAAAGCCAGGCCCTTCCCTTACGTGTCCACCAATGGACTGAATATTTGAGCCAATGAGGAGGAAGGGGAGGGGGAGTTGAGGTTTTCCGACTCGTTCTCTGACACTGCGAGATGCCGCAGATCTTTGCTCCGTCTACGAAACCCCACGATAATCCTTTTGTGGGGCCAGCTTTCGGTACCGCAAATAGGGCCCCAGAATATCCTAGTCGATTTCTTGACCTGGAGGATTCTGTGCGGTACTTTGGCACATGCTTTCAATGGTACAGTACAATCCTGAGCACCTGCACTCCGGTATCGATTATGTGACACCCGAACTGTGAACCGTCGCGGCCGGCGCCTGCCGCCTGAAAAACACTATCGAGAGGGACAACGCAAACATGAAGAAGGAAGAGGTCAAAGGTCTCATTAGAGAATATATGGCGCTGAGGAAGAGAATAGAGAACCTCCAGGGGGAACTCAGAACGCTTGAGGACCGTTATGAAGAAGCCGGAGAGCTTCTTTGGGGATACCGTTCAAAGACTTTTATCCAATCGGTACTTGGATGTCTTGTTGACCTGGAAGCGGAGTATGATAGAGACACCCACTATCACGATTTTTTCGCTAGTCTCCTCAACGTCCTGGAGAACTTTCACGAATTTGATGCGGATCGTAGAAACTACACACCAAGAGACTTACTGCACCTGTATGATGAGGAAGTGGAGCAGTAATCATTCACGGACTCGCACCGGGAAGCAGAGCCCATTGCCAGTGAAATAGGAAAATGAAGGTTGTTCTACCAGTTCATTCCGACAACCAGGTAGAAGACTACGGCGCACACAGCCATGAACCATGTGAGGTCTGACAGTCTGGAAACCATAGGACACCTCCAAGGCTGGAGCAAGGTTATAAAGTCTAGTTCAGAGTTTACAGCGAAGCCTCATGGGATCAATCGGGTCAATCCTGTATTTGGAAATACGATTTCCTGGAATCCAAGCAACAAGAACCACCCACAAAGAAAACTCACGGGATAGGTGTGGTCGGCCCCCTTACCGCTTGACCGTGAGAACCTAATGGACGGAGCCATTTCGGTCGTCGTAGTGGAAAGGGCAGCGAGCTCCATAGGCGTTGATGAAATGGATGCCGAGACGGGATTCAAGGAAAGCTTTTGTGGGCTTGAGGTAGCTCTTGTCTCCACACCCCCACGAAAAAGCTAGCTAGAAGATATTCAGCCGAAAGGAATTGGAGGTTCACGTGCAGAAACGCCTTAGCCAATGGTCTATCAGAAACGTAGTGGCAGGAACCTTGATCTTGTCCGCGTTGCCATTAGTGGCCGTGGGAATTCTTCCTGGGTTCAAGTTTGTACTGGCTCCCTCCTCGTATCTCCTTTTTCATAATACCGCAGAGTTTTTCAGCGTCATGGTTTCTCTATCCATGTTTGGTATAGGCTGGTACTCCTACGGTCAGTCAAAGAACCGGCATACGCTTTTTCTAAGCACAGCGTTTATTGCGATCGGCCTTATGGATTTCATGCATACTCTAGCCAATGCCGCCATGCCCCCTTTTATAACTCCTAATTCCTCTAATAAGTCCACGCAGTTTTGGATCGCCGTAAGGCTGTTCCAGGCCGTCGCATTACTGGTAAGCGCTTATGTTTACTCTGAAAGTTCAAGCCGCTGGCTTTCAAGAAAGGTCTTGATGCCATCTGTCCTTCTCATATCTTTCCTGGTTTTCACCGGCGTCACTTTTTTCCCTGCCTATGTGCCTACTACCTTCGTTCCAGGAGTCGGGTTGACGGCTTTCAAAAAGATTTCCGAGTACTTGGTCATCGGCCTACTGTGTGCAGCCGTTGCGGCTTACTGGCGAAGGATAGCCGGGACCGGGGACAGGATGCTCATTTATTATCTGGCAGCCTTTGTCATCTGCATTTTTAGCGAACTGTCCCTTGCGGTCTACACAAGAGTTTTCGATACCTATAATGTGATGGGGCACGTTTACAAAGTGGCGGCCTTCTTTCTGATTTATTACGGGATATACAGGGCGTCAATTAAAGCTCCCTACTTCAGGCTTGCAGAGGTAAGTGAGAAGCTGGAGCAGGCGCGCAGTAATCTCGAAGTGCGGGTTGAAGAGCGGACAGCCGAACTGGCTCAAAGCAATACCCAACTCCGAAAGGAAATCGAGGATCGCCGGAAGGCGGAAGAGGCGTTGCGAGAGGCCCATGACCGGGCGCTGTGGCTGGCGCGTTTCCCAGACGAGAACCCTAATCCCGTTTTACGGGTGTCGTCGGATAGTATTGTTCTTTATTGTAATCAGTCCGCTGTTGCGGTGCCTACGTTGGTATGCGCTGTTGGCCAACCTTTAGATAATCGGCTGCTGCCACTGGCCAGCCGCACGATGGCCGAGGGTGGCGAGCGGGGAGAGGACGTAGAAATTGGAAAGAGGATCTATTCCGTACGGGTGACGCCATTTCCCAGAGAAGGCTATGCTAATGTCTACGGACGCGACGTCACCGAACGCAAGCGGGCTGAACATGAGATTCAGAAGCAGGCTGCAATGATAGATCTCTCCCCGGACGGCATCATGGCTCGCAAGATGGACGGGACCATCACCTTCTGGAGCCTGGGCGCAGAATCGCTCTATGGATGGACAAGGCAGGAGGCTGTAGGGCAACGCTCGCACGATTTGCTCAAGACCAAGTTTCCCGGGCCTTCAGAAAGAATCATCGATCGAATCCAGGAGACAGGGAATTGGTCTGGCGAGCTTATCCATTTCCGCAAGGATGGCAGACAAGTAGTCGTGCAGAGTCGATGGCGGACCAGGGGAGGCGATGCGGACGATCAGAGCGAGATTCTCGAATCGAATGTAGACATCACCGAGCGCAAGGCTGCCGAGGAGGCGTTACTCGAAAGCGAAGGAAAATACCGGACCCTGTTCGAGAACATGACTGAGGAGGTGCATTTCTGGCAGGTTGTTCGTGACGAGACCGGTCGTATCAAAACCTGGCGTCTGGTGGACGCAAACCCACCGACGCTCAAGACTTGGGGTAGAAGTTCCGTTGACGAAATCAAGGGAAAGATCACGGACGAGATTCTTGGCCCTAGTTCCACTGAGCACTACATGCCGGTTGTGCAAAAGATCATGACGGAAGGCGCTGCCTACTCCTTCGAGGACTATTTCCCAAATCTTGACAAATACTTCAGATTTACGTCTGTCCCTCTCGGAGACTACTTCATCACCACTGGCGCGGATATCACGGGCATGAAGAAGGCGGAGGAGGTGCTACGTAGATCTAGGGATGTGCTGGAAATGGCTGTGAAGGAGCGGACAGCCGAACTGGAGCTCAGGAACAAGGAATTGCAGGACTTTGCTTTCGTTGCGTCCCATGATCTCCAGGAGCCATTGAGGAAGATTCAAACCTTCGGAAACATGCTGGTTGCCAAATGCAGCGTCTCCTTGGATCAAATTTCAAGAGATTACATAAGTCGTATGCAGAAGGCGGCAGGAAGGATGCAGAGCCTCCTCAATTCGCTACTGTCCTACTCTCGCGTGACCACAAAGGGTGATCCAATGAAGAAGACGGAGCTCAAGAGATCCGTTAAGGAGGCGTTATCCAACCTTGAGATCTTAAGAGGAGAGAAGAATGCGGTTGTTGGAATAGGCGATCTGCCGACTGTAAAAGCAGACCCGGTTCAGATGGCTCAGCTTTTTCAGAACCTGATCGGAAATGCCTTGAAGTTCCATCGTAATGGAGAGGCTCCCCATGTGAAAATTCATGCGAAAGAAGTGGGGGATACCTATGAGATCTATGTAGAGGACAATGGTATAGGGTTTGACGAGAAATATCTGGACAAGATTTTCCTTCCTTTTCAGAGGCTTCACGGGAGGAGCAGCAATTACGAGGGAGTGGGCATGGGGCTTGCGATTTGCAAAAAGATCGTAGAGCGGCACGGAGGCAAGATCACTGCCAGAAGCCAGTTGGGAAAGAGATCTACTTTTATCGTGACTCTACCGGTGGAGGGAAAATCGCGATGATGGAGACTGAACGGATAAGTTCTTTCACGGTACTGATGGCGGAAGATGATCCAGATGACAGGTTCTTGATGGAGCAAGCTTTTCTGGAGATTGGAAATCATGCGGACTTGCCTTTCGTGGAAGATGGGGAAGAGTTGATGCACTATCTTCGTCGATCGGGAAAATACGCTGATCCCACGTGCTCTCCGCGACCGGCGCTTATTTTTCTGGATCTGAACATGCCCAGGAAAGACGGTCGCCAAGCTCTTTTGGAAATCAAGACAGATCCCGATTTAGGGAAAATCCCTGTGGCTATTTGGACTACCTCTGAGGAGGTGGAAGACCGGATTCAGTGGGAGATCGCGGGGGCTGATGTCTTTGTCACTAAACCGGTGGTCTAAACCGAATTGGTAAACAGCGTCAGGAGATTGGTCACGAGATACTCCTCGCAGGGAACTGCGCCTGACTCGACGTGATTCGAAACTCAGTGATACTCCCTCGCTCCTACTATTCCAACTATTCCAACGTTCATTTTGCACCTCCATAAAAAGGGAGCGCCGTGACCCTAAAAATCACGAGCGCTCGGAGCTGGTTGCCAGCTAAACGACTGGCTTTGGTTTTTATGATCCAAACAGACCGCCAGGCGGTGAGAGCCCCACCACACCGCCGATCTCTCTAGGCCCTTAGCGCCATGCCTGGGTCTGAAAAAACCTGTACAATTCAAGATCAATGTGCCTATAAGTGGCATGAATAGGGAGATATTTTAGATAATCCTTTAAGAGATCTATGGCGAAGGGTCTCTGGAAACGGCAGGAGGGGCCATGTTTGGTTACCTGCTCTCGACATGAGAATTCATGATTGTTGTGATATCGTCACCGGCAAGGACAATCTCACGTTTGGGTTACATCGAATACCCAACGGAAATCCGACTTGTCAAAACCTTTGATCACTTTCGATAGCGATAACAGTCGATGGATATGTTCTTGAAAAGGAATCGAATATAGGATATTCAAAAGCTCTGCCGCGACGTCTGGCAGTGGATAGGACTAGACGCAAGAGATGACCGCAGCCTGATCCACTGCACGAAATGCCTTGGTTGTAGAGGGATGCCGAATAGCGATTCAGGAATACCAAGTTCCTTCAAGAACCTCGACGCCACGGGAATCCGCTATCCAATCTGCCGTTTTCTGCAAGTTCGAACGGCCTTATCTAAATCCGCACTTAATTAGTTCAAAACCCTTAAGTCGTAGTAACCACACGGCGTCACAAGCAATGCGAGAATCCCAATCCTATGGGCCTGATTGTGGTTTATCGCAGCGTCAGAGTCAGCCTGATCCTTCCCTATCTTAGATGTCTGAAAGACGCTTTCATATTGACTCTGAGGCTTGCTGGCCTGATAATTCAGCCTCATGAGAGTGGCAAGGACTGTGCCAATTTATGGGCAACCTATAAAACCAGACAAAAATATGATCATACCAATTATCGTCTTAGGGATTGTATTCATACTCATTGCAGTGAGACAGGTTGGAAAGCTCAGGCTCCAGATATGGCAGGTGATGCTCGGTGGAGCGGTAATTGTTCTTATCACGGGCCAGATCACACCGATCGATGCGTTCCATGCAATTAACTTCGATGTCATATTCTTTCTCTTCGGAATGTTTATTATAGGTCAGGCGACGGAAGATTCCGGCTACCTGAGTCATATCTGTCATAAGTTCTTTGGAAAAGTGGGTTCCGTCGACAAACTGGTGCTTGCAATCCTTTTCACAATGGGGTTGGGCGCAGCACTTCTCATGAACGACACTATCGCAATAATAGGAACCCCAATCATGCTCCTCCTTTCAAAGCGAAACCACGTTTCTCCAAAGCTTCTTTTGCTCTGCCTTGCATTTGCAATTACAATCGGGAGTGTGGTAAGTCCGATTGGGAACCCGCAGAACCTTCTCGTTGCCATGAAGAGTAACATAAAGAACCCTTTCCTAGTTTTCTCTAAATACCTATTCATTCCGACGGTAATAAATGCAGTTTTTGCATATGTTCTCCTTAAGCTGTTCTATAAGAAAGAATTCACCGTGATGAGCCTACAAACGGACGGTGAGCATATAGGCCATGTGAGGCTCGCGAAGGTTGCAAGAATATCGCTCATCTTGGTAATCAGCTTAATCCTCCTAAAAGTTGGGCTCACCCTTGTGAAGGTTGATGTTGACTTCAAGCTTACATATATCGCGCTCGTCGGCTGCGCGCCGGTATTGATCTACAGATTCCTCTGGAAGAAGAAGCGGTTTCATATTCTCCGAAGAATAGACTGGCTTACGATTGTTTTTTTCGCATCTATGTTTGTTCTTATGGAGAGTGTCTGGAAGGCTGGCTTTTTCCAAGGTCTCATCGCGAAGTTGGGGCTTGACATTACAGGCGTAGGAATAATTTTGGTTATGGGTGTTATTGTTAGCCAGCTTATTTCAAATGTTCCCATGGTAGCGCTGTTTCTCCCCCTTCTAGTTTCCGCCAACCCTGGAGTGAGGGAATTCGTGGCACTCTCTGCGGGAAGTACAATTGCCGGTAACATGTTCATTCTTGGGGCTGCAAGCAATGTCATAATAATCCAGCATGCGGAAAAGCAGGATAGCGGCGAAAGCCTAACCTTTGTAGAATTTGCAAAGGTCGGGGTGCCGCTCACAATGATAAATATTGCAGTATATTGGCTATTCCTCGGGTATCTATAATTGATCGATCTGGGCTATTTCCGTCGGCATTAAAGTGCTCAGGAATGGTTGGTTTTTTGGGGAATTTCGCGTTCCTTTACCGTAGCTTCAAAAGTGTCCAAACAATCCGCTACGTACTTGAGCAATGTTGGATCAGCCATTCCGACACCTCCGTCTCTCTATTTTACCTCAACTTTGGTGTCCACTAAAGTCATTCTAGATCAGAATTGCAATTCAGACACTATCTTGCTTTTCTAAAAATCCGTCTCGGATACCTCGCTCGCAGCCTCTACGTAGTCAAAATCTCCATCGCCAAGGGCCTCCAGAACAAAAGGCTTATTTTGCTCGAAGATCACCAGATCCATTGCGATCCTTGCCCGAGGAAGGCAACTCCTCCCGGCGCATTGCCTCCATCTCATCCATCACCCTTACCATCTTCCGATAAATCTCTCCCAGCCGGGCTCGAACCTGCCGCAGTTCCTGATAACGTCTCACCTTCGCTTGAACCTCAACAAGAGCTCCATGGGGAATAACCCTTAATCGCGTCTTGCCTCCTTCACTGGCGCTGAGCACCATGCGCCCATGGAGCTCCCCCCGAGCACATTTACATCCCGGCTTTCCACATCTGCGCTTCAACTCATAGACCGTCCCTTTGATCACCGGCCGATCAGAAAAGAATGGTTCGACCAGTCCCCTGATCTCGTTGGCCAGATGAAGAAGGCTCTGCCGAAGCTGACTGAATCTTTCTCGATCTCCTTTGTTCTGTATGCCCATAATCTAATAGCATACAGATAATTACGAAAAACTCAAGAAAAAAATGAAGCCACCCCAAAAATTATTCTCCTTCTGGAATTGAAAAATCTCTCAGTCGCCGAAACACCGACTCCGCGCAGGATTACAACGGGCCGGAACTTTTCTCCTTTGGAAATTTCTTACTGTCTGAATCACAGATGGAAAGGATGCCTGAAAAAAAGTGGGTAGGGGTACTTTTGCTAAAACCCCACCAGCACGTCTGCGGGGCATGTCCTGCAGGTGAAACTGTGGGATCGGAAGTCCTTGATGGCCCTGTCGCCCTCTTGAACGAGCCGGATAGGGCGGGGAAGGGGTGGTTTGATCACGATTCCGCCCGGCGGCATGGCGAGATTCCCGTCGAGCCTCAGACGCAAAGTCCCAGGGCCGACCAGACGCAGCGAGTAAGAAAGGTTTCCGAAATAAGTAGGAAGTTCTTTCACCTTCACTTCGAAGCCCTCCGAAAGCCATTCCTCCGCCACCCCTGCACCGATGACCAGAGCCTGGTCAGCATGCCGCTCGTAGGCGAAAAGGGTGCGGATCACAAGGATGTACTCGGCGCTGACCCAGGTATGGGGCAGGTCGCCCATAAAACTGGGACCTGTAAGATCTCGCCACGAGATTTCCGGCCACTGGTTCCACGCCGGAATCCGCCGGTCAGCGAGCATGAATTCCATCAGTTCGAGGGCTTCGCGCCGCCTGCCCAGTCTCACCAAGGCTCCAATGTTGCGGATTTCATAAGCGGTGTAGCTGTTCCAGTGCATGGCTCCGCTCGCGCGCTTACGGAATCCGTCCGTATACCTGTCAAAGGTATTGGCGGTCTCTGGCCCTGGCAAAAGATCCGCTTCATCCAGCAGCCCTAGGGCGATGGAAGTGGATGTGGGATCGAAATCTCCAAGCTCTACGGAACCCGGCACAAAATCGATATGGTGCATCGCGATGGCCGCTTTCAGAGATGCGCGCACGTTCTCGGAAAAGGAGTCCCGCAGTCCGGCCAGACGGGCCGCCTCCGAAGCATCCCCCAACACCCCTGCCATGAACGCTCCGTCTCTCAGTCCCCTGATGGCCCAGAAGTCATCCCAATAAGCGTGAACAGGATGGGCCATATAGCCTTCGTGACTCATGGATTCAGGCAGAAGCCCATAGAAAGCCCGCTTCGCGGGTGTCTCGTATTCTTTGGTAAGGCGCCTCCTCCGCAAGGCTTCCATGAACGCCAGCGCCTTGGTCACAGCCTGCTGCATTTCCGCGAGAAACGCCCTGTCGCCGGTAAACCGGTAGTATTCCGCGACAGCGTAAACGAATTCGCCGTAAGCGTCGTATTCGGGCAGCCACTCCGACCCGTCACGACCTGCGGAATCGGGGATATTGCCGTCATCCGCTTGATAGGTCGCGTACCAGCGAATGAAGTCCCGCATTGCTCCGGCACATCCCACACGCAGCAAAGCCGCGCCCATGATGGCGCCGTCCCTGATCCAGGAGCGGGAATAACGACGCGGCCCGGGATGAAATGCCGGACCGTCGCGGTTGATCAGGATGTGGGCGGCGGCTGTCTTAAAAGTGTCGGTTATGGCGTGTGCGTGGGGTGGAAGCACGATTTGGACAGAGCCAAGCCTCTCTTCCCAGTTCCTGACCGCACGTTCAAACTCTTCAGTCCCGGGAATACCCTGAACCGCAATGTCCGCACTACCTTCAGCCCTGTCCTCTATCGTTCCGAAAGGGATGGCCAGAAAAACTTGGCTTTCCGCCCCCGGCTCCAGGTCCAAGTCAAAGCGAAGAGCCCCGGACGCGTGATTGAAATCATCCGTGACTTCGGTCCAGGGAGGCAATTCACCAAGGGGCAAGTATTTGGTGATCCCCCCTGCGGCAAAAGGCGCCGCACCGAAACCTGCCGGTGGGTCCAGGGGGATCACGACCTTGTTTCCATTGACCCGGACCGTTCCCTTGGTGAAGGACACGTGGCTGATCGGACTGGCGCCGCCGAAAGTCTTCCAGTTTTGCCAGGTCGGTGTCACCTGGAACGGCCGGATCGCTGTAAAAAGCCTGACCGATTGACTTCCCTTCGTTCTGTTTTCGACACGGTAACGAAGAAACAAGGCCGACCGGCCGGGTTCGCCGGCCGAAAAGGCCGTGATCTTCATCGCCAGGCCGTCAGTTTGCCAACGGGAGGAAGGGAGGGGCAGGTAACCACCCGTCAATTCCTGGTTCAGGGCCACATCCGCCCAGGTGACAAGGCGACCGCCTGCGAAAAGAAAAGGCTCGACAGAGAAGGACCCCTTGTCCACCTCCACCATGCCCTCCTCGTTCATCAACGCCTGGGTTTCGCTTTCTCCAGTGCCTATGACTGTCCAGTAGGTCTGTCGGCCGAGAAGGTACTTGGGGTAAAGGCCGGCCGGCTCTTGTCCTGCGATATTTTGAAAAAAGTGGTTGATCGTGCGGGAGAAGTCGTACTGTTTAATCTCGATGCGTCGTACGGCGAATCCCCGGCGCTTGACGCTTTGTTGGAGGCTAAGGCGGATGTACCGTGAAACGGTTCGGGGGAGGTAAACGTAACTTCGCCCGGTGTCGGCCTGGCTGGTGGCATAAGCTGTTCTCCAGGCAGCTCCGTCCTCCGACACCTGAACATCAAATTGCCGGGCCTCAAAATCTTTCTCCCATTCAATGACGAGCCCGCCGTATTCCCGCTCCTGCTGAAAGTCGATGAGGAGCCACTGAGGTTCGTCAGATGCTTTGCTTTGCCAGGTCGCGGTGCCGGATGAGGAAACGATGTTTTGGGGATCGTGGCCGGGAAGCGCGCTGGAGGCGCTAACCACAGGCGTCAGCCGGTAGGTGTCATCCTGAAACCACAACTCGTCGATCCAGACCGTGCCCGCGCCGCCGGGACCCGCGGCGATGACCAGCTCAATAGCGGCCACGCTTGCAGGGGGGCCGCCTCCCAGCGGGCCCCATGCGAAATCGATCTGGCTGCTCCGAACCCGAAAGGGCTGCCACTCTTCGGGAAAATGAAAGGCCTCCACCCGATACCGCCACACGTTTTCGTTGGTCTCGTCTACAAGCTTAAACTCGAAGGCGTTGGCCGGAGCAAGGCCTCGGATTCGGAGAGTGAAAGTGCAGGTCTCGGGAGTGTCGATGTGAAATAGCTTGCGCGCCACCACGAATCCGCCGCCCCCTCGAAAGTCGAAATCCAGACGCATGGCATTGCCCCGCAGGCCCTTATCCTGCGAGATGCCCAGCTGTGCCTGCCCCGATGTGACGGCAGTCCATCCAGAGAGGTCTTCAAAGTCGTCCAGGAGCTTTTCATCCATTGTTTCTGCCAACCTCAAACAAATCAGCCTGAGCGGATTTCATAATGGTAAACAATTCTTCTGTCAACAAAGATGGAGTAAAGAGTCGTTAGATTTTACTCAAGTCGAATCATATTGGTGATCTCCAGATGCCGTCTCACAGGCGCATTGAAGCTTGACACATCCGGGCGGTTCTCCTATATTGCCCACACCATCGTAATCTTAGGTTGCAGTTCAAGCTCCTCAGAAGTTATAAGGCTCGGCCGAGGGGGGGTGGCCTCTGCAGAGCCGTTTTGCGATCATAGGCCCCCCATTTGGGCGGCCTTCTGCCACAAACCTTGTCATTGACTGTCAAAATGGATGGATAAACTCACAATGCTGGCGCCCGTCCTGCTTTCCCGGTGCGGGCTTGTCCTTTAATCGAGCCCTAGGGCTCATGGAAGGAGGTATCAATATGAAGGGGATATTGAAACTTGGCTTTGTGTCGTTGGCTGTGGCGGCAATGCTTGGACTTATGATTCCGGCGAATCTCTTTGCCGCGCAGGAGATCAAAATCGGCGTCATTTATCCTCTTACCGGCGGGGCTGCGGCCGCGGGCCGGGAACTGAGAGCCGGCGCGGAGGTTGCCGCCGAAATCGCCAACAACGTGACGGCGGATATTCCCATGACCATGGCCAAGAACAAAGGCATCAAGGCTCTGGGAGGGGCGAAGATCACCCTCATATTTAAGGACCATGAGGGCAATCCCACCGTGGGAGCTGATCTGGCCAAGAAGCTCATCTTAGACGACAAGGTAGACGGGATTCTCGGATGCTACCATAGCTCGGTGACCAAGACCGTCAGTGCCGTCTGCGAGCAGTACGGCGTCCCCATGATTAACGGTTCCTCCACCTCGCCGGACCTGACCAAGAGAGGGTTCAAATGGTTTTGGCGGACGACTCCTGACGATAAGCTGTTCACCAAGGACCTCTTCGTGTTACTCAACGGCCTGACTCAGGGAAAGGTCAAAGGGGTGAAGGCCGTGCCCAAAAAAAACATCGATAACCTGGCTTCCGCTTGCGAGAACACGGAGTGGGGCACTCTGGTCACGGAGATGATCAAGCTTTACGCGGGCGAGTACAAATACAACCTTAAAAAGACATTGCTGTACGCGGACAAGTCCACAGACCTTTCCAATGAAGTGCGTTCCCTGAAAGCGGCCAAACCGGATGTCATGCTTTTCGCTTCCTACACGTCTGATGCCATCCTGATGCTGAAGACCTTGAAAGCGGAGAAGGCGAAACCTAAGGTTATCTGGGGACAAGATGCAGGCTTCGAGACCCCGGAGTTTCAGAACACCCTGGGTAACGACATTGTGGGGGTTCTGACAAGGACGGTTTTCTTGCCGAAAGTGGTGGAAGTGAAAAAACTGGCAGGCCTGGTGAACAAAATGTACAAGGCTAAGACGGGCAACGACTTGAGCGGTGCATCGGCAAGGTCCTTCACTGGGCTGCAAACCTGGGTCTATGTGCTGGAAAAGGCGGGTTCCACCAAGCATGCTGACATTCAGGCCGCTGCCAACGCCATTGAAATCCCCGGCAGCGAGTTGGTCGTGCCCTGGGCCGGAATCAAATTCTCCACCACCGGAGACGAGATCGGCCAAAATGTCCTCGGCTCCGGGTTGATCGGCCAATATCAGAAAGGCAAGGACGGCAAGGTGGGCCTGGAGATCGTCTACCCCTTTGACGTGTCAACGGCCAACATGATCTATCCTTTCCCGGGATGGTAGCAGGTTCAGCAACGGACCGCAGAACATCGAACAAAGAATGACGAAGATCGAAAGGGGCAATGCGGGTAGTGGACCTTCGTCATTCGCTCCCAGCGCCAGGAATTTCATGGATATCCTTCTCGGATCCATTGTTGCGGGAGTCCTTCTGGGCATGGTCATTGCCCTTGTCGCCCTGGGCCTTACCATTATTTTCGGCGTCATGGACATCGTCAATTTCGCCCACGGCGAATTCCTGATGATCGGGATGTATACAGGGCTCCTGACCGCCCAGGCGACCGGGCTGGATCCACTCTTTACCTTGCCTGCCGCCGCACTTGTGGGCTTTTTGCTCGGGGTGCTCTGTTACGTAGGTTTCGTGAAGTACCTTTTGAGGGGTCCCATAGTGGCCCAGCTTCTTGGCACTTTCGGGCTCATGCTCTTTTTGAGAAATCTCGCGCTTCTCATCTTCGGCTCAAGTGACAGGGCTATCCATCACGGCATCCTGGTAGGAAAGAGCTTCGACATCGGCATGGGAATCATTGTGCCGGCCACCAAGCTGGCTGTGGCGGTGCTCTCCGTGGTTGCCTTTGCGGCGGTGTGGCTTCTGATGAACCGCACGAAGATCGGCAAAGCGCTTACTGCAACGGCTTTGAATGCCCAGGCGGCACGGTACATGGGCATCCCCACGGAAAGGATGAATGCTCTCGCCTGGGGGATCGGAGGCGGAACCGTTACGGTAGCAGGGGCGCTCATCGTCAATTTCTGGGCGGTCAATCCGTTTGTGGGCCTTCTTTTCACCATGATCGCCTTCACCGTTGTCGCTCTGGGCGGTTTCGGCAGCGTGCCCGGCGCCTTTTTCGCGGGCCTGGTGGTGGGGTTGATCATGGAGATTCCGGGGTTCTGGGACTTTTTCACATACACCTTCGACCTGCGGTGGATGACGGCTGTGCCCATGACCTCGTTGAAGTACATGTGGATCTACGTGGCTTACTTTGTGATCATGGTGGTTCGGCCGAGAGGCCTTTTCGGATGGAAGCAGTAAGGAACGCTCTCGATTTTTCAGACTTTCCCCGTATTGATTTGCTCATCGCCGGTGGGGTGTTCTTCCTTTTCCTGATCTTTCCTTTCTTTCCCCATTCTTCCTTTGCCATGGCCACCATGATCCAGTTCTTCATGTTCTCCATCTATGGCATGGGCTGGAATACCATAGGAGGGTATGGTGGCCAGGTGGACCTTGGCAAAGCCCAGTATGTTGGCATCGGCGCGTACACCACAGGGGTCATGCTCATTCGATGGGACATCCCGTTTTGGGTGTCCATGCCCGCGGGGATGGCCGCTGCAGTGATCTGGTCCTTCATCATAGGATACCCCTTGTTCCGCCTGAGGGGCCATTACTTTGCCATTGCCACCATTGCCACCTCGCTTGTTCTCAAGGACCTCTTCAGCGTGTGGTCATTCGTGGGGGCTGCCCGGGGCCTTGAAATTTCGCCTATCAAGTATCCGCCCCCGGACTTTTTACGTCTCATCTTTAAAGATGACACCCATTATTACTATGTGATCCTCGGTTTTTTCTTCCTGGCCATTCTCTTTATGAACTGGTTCCGGAAGTCCCGGCTTGGGTTTCAACTCCGGTGCATCAAAGACAACGAAGATGTGGCCCGTTCTCTTGGGATCAACGTGCACTGGTCCAAGATTAAAACCTATGCCATCGCCACCGCCTTTGTCAGCATGGTGGGCTCCTTCCATGTCTGCTACATCAAGGTGATCGAACCGGTGGATATCATGAGTCTCGACCTTTCCATCCTTATCGCACTCATGGCCATGCTCGGCGGCGCCGGGTCGTTGTGGGGACCGGTGATCGGCGCAGGCGTGTTGATCCCTCTCAAGAGCTACCTCAAGGAGTGGCTGGGTGCAACGGCGGGACTGGTGGGGATCGATCTCATCCTGTACGCCGTGATCATCATGGTGGTGTCTGCCGTTGAGCCACGAGGAATCTGGGGGATCGTGGAGAAGCTTCGCCGGAGGAAGCGTCGTTAATGGCATTCCTGGAGGTTCAGAATTTAACCAAAGCTTTCGGTGGCCTGAGGGCTAATGACCACGTCTCCTTCGCCCTGGAAAGGCAGGAACTCATGGGCCTGATCGGCCCCAACGGCGCGGGCAAGACGACCCTTTTCAATTGCATCTCCGGCCACTATCCCATCACCTCAGGACGGATCCTCTTCAACGGAGAGGACATTACCCGGCTCAAGGCCCATGATGTAGCGAGGCGCGGAATCGCGAGGACTTTTCAAGTTTATGCGGCGGCCGGCGACCTGACGGTTTTGGAGAATGTCATGGTGGGCTGCTTCATGCATACCCATCTGAGGACCAGGGCGAGGTCCAGGGCCGAAGGGATCTTGAAAGAACTTGGCCTGCATGATCTTTCGGACTCTCTCATGAATGAGCTTCCGGTGGCTGCTCAGAAGCGGGTCACTATGGCCACGGCTCTTGGTACGGAGCCGAAACTTCTTCTGCTTGATGAAGTGGCAGCAGGGCTGAACCCTGCCGAGATCGAGGAGATCATGGCGAGCATCAAACATGTGCACAAGCAAATGGGCGTCAGCGTCATGCTCATTGAACACGTCATGGAACTGGTCATGAAGGCGAGCGACCGCCTGATCGTGCTGGACTATGGAGAAAAGATAGCGGAAGGACCGCCCGAAATAATCGCCAAAGATCCTCGGGTTATCAAAGCGTACCTTGGGGAACGATATGTCAAGGAACATGCAAGGACGGACTGATGGATGCGAAGAAGCTTTGAATCGCAGAATATCGAATAATGAATAAGGAACGTCGAAAGAAAAAACTAGTTGTCTCACACAGAGAATCGCTTGCCGATCAAAACCACGAGTTCTTGTTGTTGATCTTTGTGTAAGGTCTTTCATTTCGTGTTTTGACGCAAAAACGGTTTCTCTGAGACCTATGGGGCTCTAGCGACCAATGGGAGCGGGCGTGAGACATAGAGAATATTGCTGCACTTCGCGACTCGAAATTCCTTGTTCGACATTCGATATTCGATTGGCATTCAGTGGATGTAATCGAGATTGGGTCGCGGGCGAGGGCCTGCATTGGGTTTCTTAACACTGCTCCATCATTCCATCCTTCGGGAGTTGATTGCTCTATGCCTGACGCGATTCTGACACTTGATAATATCAAAGTTCGCTACTCCGGTTTGCCGGTGCTTCGAGGCATATCTCTTGATGTGGATGCAGGAGAGACCGTTTGCGTCGTGGGAGCCAACGGGGCGGGTAAGTCAACGCTGCTTCGCGCCGTCATGGGAGCACAGCCTGCATTCGAGGGCCGGATTGTTTTCAGGGGCCGGGAAATCCAGAAACTGAGGACGGAGCAGATCGTGCGTCTGGGTATCATTTATGTGCCCGAGGAAAAAATGCTGTTCCGGCCCATCTCCGTTGAGGAAAATCTGCTCCTCGGCGCCTACGTTCTGGACGATGCAGCAAGGATCAGAGAGAACCTTGAATTCGTCTACTCTCTTTTTCCGGCCCTCAGGAACCGTCGGCCGCAGGCCGCATCCACCCTTTCCGGAGGCGAGCAGCAGATGGTGGCCATCGGACGGGGCCTCATGTCCAATCCTGAAATTCTCATGCTTGACGAACCCTCGCTGGGTTTGGCTCCCATTCTGGTTGACGAAGTCCTGGACACAGTGCGGCGTCTGAAAGAACAGGGTATGACCATCCTGCTTGTGGAGCAAAACGTGAGAGAATCATTGGACCTGGCCGACCGAGGCTATGTGCTCCAGACAGGAAGAATCGTCGCACAGGGCACCGGGAAAGAGCTTCTGGAAGGCGACTTGTTCCAGACCGCGTTTCTCGGAATTTAGCAATGAGTCGAAAATCATCCTTGACTTTTCCCGAGGCACATACATAATAAATAACAAGTAGTTACCGTCAGGCTAATGAGTCCGGCAAAAGCCGGGCTTTGCTTTTTTAGGGAGAAGATCGATGAGAATTGGACTTGTTGGTTTGACCGGCTCAGGAAAGACAACCATTTTCAACACATTGACAAGGCTCGACGCGCAGGTTTCGGCGCGCTCGAACGGGAAGCCCGATCCGAACCTGGGGGTCGTAAAGGTGCAGGACGAACGCGTGGATCGTCTTTCAGAGATTTATCTGCCCAAGAAGACCGTTCACGCGACCGCGGAATTCGTTGATTTCACGAGTCCTGCCCCGGGCGCCGGCAAGGGGGAGGCCTTCTCTGGTGCTGCTATGGCGATGATCAGGACAATGGATGCGCTGGCACTGGTGGTGCGAAATTTCGAGAACGAGTTCACCGGCGCCCCGACACCCACGGAAGATATTAGGCATATGAACGACGAGTTGGTATTGTCGGATCTGATTCTCGTGGAGAACCGCTTGGAACGGATCGAGAAAGGCTACAAGCGGGGCCAGCGGACCGACTTCGTACTAAAAGAAGAGAAGACGCTGCGTAAGGTCATGGAGTGGCTGAACCGGAATCAACTTCCCCGGGATATGGGGCTCTCCGACGAGGAAGAGAAGGCGATTCGGGGTTTACAACTTCTCACAAGAAAGCCCCTTATGGTCGTCTTAAATTCCGATGAAAATTGTTATGGAAAGAACGACCTGCTGGTGGCGGATATCGAAAAGGCGTGCAAGGCGGTTGAATTTGCAGGAAAGTTCGAAATGGAATTAAGCCGGCTGGACGAGGAAGAGGCAAAAGTCTTCATGGAAGACATGGGTATCCGGGAGTCCGCCTGCCGCCGGCTGACCGTTCTGGCTTACGAGACTCTGGGCTACATAAGTTTCTTTACCGTGGGGTCCGACGAGGTGAGGGCATGGAATATCCGAAGGGGAGACACTGCCCTGGATGCGGCCGCGGTCATCCATTCGGATCTGGCCCGAGGATTTATCCGCGCCGAATGTTTTACGTACGATGACTGCCTCCGGTGCGGGTCTGAAAAGCGGATTCGGGAAACAGGCCTCTTCCGCCTGGAAGGCAAGAGTTATCATGTTCAGGACGGCGACATCCTTAATATCCGTTTCAATGTTTGAACGTCTCAGGGGTCGCCCCCGAAAGACGTGGCTTCCGCCCGCCAGCCTGCGACGAAAAGCTCTTCGCTATTCCTCCATCTACTACCTGTTTATCCACGTATTCTAAAAGACTACCATGTTTGGTTTACCCGGAGGGAAAGCCGATGGCACTGCATCTCCTGCGTTGTCAAGGGCTTGCGGTAGGCCACTACAGCTGTGTCCTTGACGCCTTGGATCTGCAGCATCCTCGACTTTTGCAACGTTAGGGTTAAGTCTCACTTACCGGGCACTGACAGAAAAAATGGTGTATCCAAAGACTGGCTATCTGCAATAGAATGGTTATTAAACCCCACTATTGGAGGGAAATGGATGTTCATCTGGGCAGGAGGCAATGTTTCTTTTCGCACAAAGCTTAAGCGGGCCATGTTTGGAGTTATTTTGTCGACGTTCTGCTTGTCCGCTTTCCTGAGTTGTGCCCGGCTGCCGCGACTGGAAGAAGCAATCACGGAATCGTGGCCCGCAAAAAACTGGCCGACAATCATAGATGCTCATCGGGTGCTTCCCCCGAAGCAAGTGGAAGCCGTTATTCACCGTCTTGAGAAAAAGGTGGGACGGACGGATATCCTGGAACTCTATATCTCGATCATGAAAGACCTGAGCGAGCTCCCGTTGGTGGAAGGCAACAAGGCGACGCTGCTGGTCGACGGTCCGGCCACGTACGCGGCCATGGAAAAAGCAATCGAGGGCGCTCGGGATCACATCAACTTTGAGACTTTCATTTTCGCAGACGATAAGGAAGGGCGCCGGTTTGCAGACCTGCTGCTCCGAAAACAGGCTGAGGGAGTTCAGGTCAACCTTATATACGACAGTGTAGGGTGCGTGAGTACGCCCGCCGATTTTTTTAAGCGGCTCAGGGACGGAGGGGTTCAGACACTGGAAGTAAACCCCGTTAACTCCCAGCATTGGTCGGCGGCGTCGGGGTTGTTGGACCGTGATCACCGGAAGATCCTGATCGTGGACGGAAAGATCGCGTTTACGGGGGGCATAAACATAAGCGGGTCTTACGAAAAGAGTTCCTTTGCCTGGTACCCCGAAAAAGGCGAAAAGATGTCCTGGCGGGACACGGATGTGCAAATCGAAGGACCGGCGGTGGCGGAATTTCAGAAGCTCTTTTTGGCGATGTGGAAGAGTCAGAAAGGGCCTTCTCTTGGAGAGAGAAACTACTTTCCACCCTTAAAGGCCGTGGGCCATGATCTGGTGCAGGTTGTGGGAAGCGAGCCCGGGGAGAAGAACCGCCTGACCTATTTGATGTACATCGCAGCGATCACTTTTGCCAGCAAGTCTGTGCACTTGACCACCGCCTACTTTGTGCCCGACGAGCAAACGAGGAAAGGCTTTGAAAATGCCGTTAAGAGGGGTGTTGACGTGAAGCTCATCCTGCCGTCCACAAGCGATGTCGGCCTCATCTTCTATGCGGGCCGCTCTTACTACGAGGACCTTCTGGAAGCAGGGGTGAAAATCTACGAGCGCCAGGATGCCATGCTTCATGCAAAGACAGCCGTCATCGACGGCGTTTGGTCCACGATCGGGTCCACAAACATGGATCTGTGGAGCTTCCTGAGAAACTACGAGGTAAACGCCGTCATCCTGGGTGCCGATTTCGCCGGCCAGATGGAGACGCTGTTCTCAAAAGACCTTCAAGCTTCAAAGGAGATCGTTTCAGACGAATGGAGAAGACGGTCTTTGTCCGAGCGCATGAAGGAATGGTTCTCCCGCCTGCTCCGGTATTGGCTGTGATGAGTCCCTCCAGTCCAGATCCCCCCATGGGCGTCGCAATAATGATCATCGGGATGCCCTGGGGGAAAGTCTCCGTCGAGCCTAGTCGCCCTGGCGTCCTCTTGGCACCTCTCCCTGTCTTCCGGGTGAAGAAGGAACCGAACGTTCGGGCTCCTGACCTTGCTCCATGCGCTGCTGCGGCCTTCGCTCGGACCTATTCGGCGAGAGGCGGTTTGCTGGCTCACCCGGCAGCACACGCGACGGCGGCTGTGCCGATTCGCTGCGGGCGGCGGGGGCGCGGGATTCTGCCGGGGGCGGGCTGACCTTGCGTGGACCTCCTTGCTGCGGAGAAGGCGCCGGCGCCGCCTGATGAGGGGCGGGAGCCACGGGTGGAGCACTCTTGGGTGCGAACTCAGGCCTCCGTGGCTCTTCCTTCTTCCGGGGGGCTGCGGGCTGAGTTCGACCGGGTTCCATCCGGCCTGAGGGTTGAGGTTCCACCCGTGACGGACGAGCCGGCTGTGGCTGACCCTGCTGAGATTGCACCTTCGGAGCCACCGGATGAGGAGTCTTTGGCGCCCGCTCAGCTCCTTGTGGACTTTCCATCTTCGGAGGCGTTGTGGGCTGGGCGTGACCGGGTTCAGCCCGACCGCCCGGGGATTGAGGCTGCTCCACCCTTGGCGGTCGAGCGGGCTGAGTCTCACGCTGCGGAGCTTGTCCCCTTGGGGTCATCGAAGCAGGTCCCCGAGGGCTTTCCATCCGCGGGGGAGCAGCAGGCCGCGTCCGTTCTGTCGAGCGCTCGGCTCCTTTCTGCCCGTAAGGCGCCCGGCGCAGAGCCGGGGCGGCTTCACGGCGCTCTGGCGGTGACACGATACGAGGCGCCGGCGCAGCAGGAACTCGTTCCGGCCCAGAAGCCCCTCGCACTGCTCCAGGCGCTTGCTCAGCCCGGACATGGGGCGGGCGTGTGGCGACCACCGATCGTTCCAGAATCTTCTCGGGAGGCCGTATCCCTCGCTTTTCGACAGGCACGAAGCTCGCAGGCCTTGGGGTTATCGAGGGAGCATTGTGGATAGGCCTAAAATTCTTTACGTCCACTTTCGTAACCCGGGCCGAAGTTATGAGGCCCCGTCCGAAGTGATCTTCCTTTACGACCACCACCGCGTTCCGTACGCTGACGTTGCGGTAGACGTTGATTTCCGTCACATTCACCACCGTCGTGTTTCTGATGACCACGTTATCCACGACGCGGGGGCCGCCCCAGCCGCCCCACCATGGCCGGTGCCTGAAGGGAGAAGGACCCCACCACGGCACACAGGGTTCACCCCATCCCAGGGCCACCCAGCCGACCACAGGGCCGGCGCCGAGGCTTACGCTGACACCCGCCGTCGGACCGCCGAGAAACGCGACAAGGGCTGGGGCATAAGCAGGCCTTACCACTACCGGTCCGGGGGCCCAAGCCCAAAAACCGTTCACAAAGACCCATCGACCGTAATGATAAGGCGCCCAGCCCCACGGTGCAGTGTCTACCCAGGTCCAGCCGAAGTAAGGATCCTGCACCCAGGCTCCTGTGCTGTAGGGTACCCATCCCGAAGCTGCTTCTCTCGGCACCCAGACGGCGCCATAGTCTGGCACGATTCTCCAGGTCCCATAGACGTCGAGATCATCGACGCCGTAAACCCCGGGGGAGACGTACCGGGCGCTCACCGCGTCCAGGAGGCGATCGGTGCGGGTGTAATTCCACCGGTCCCACTCATCCAGTTGCGGCGCTGCGTAGGAGGCGACTCTTGGATTCTCCGTGCCTTCGATGACTATGTCTTCGCTCGACTCGATGGCGACAGCCTCGCCACCCGGGTAGGAAGCAGTAGCCTGTCCTCCTCGTCGCGCAATGAACGAGGTGCTGTCGCCGTTAAGATTCACGCGGTAGTAGCCGGCATGCTCAATGATAAAGACTGCGTTCGGTGTATCCACTTCCACCGTCCTCCCCTGGTCCACGGTGCGCAGGTCAAACGAGGCACTACCTGCCGTCATCTTGAACTGGATAAAATCAGGCTCCTCGTTTTCCAAGCCAAGTTGGGTGTTCGGCCCTCCACGCACGAATGCACGGGCGCCGATCTGGATCTCCAGATTCCCCTGGGGTCCTATATAGAGCAGATCACCGGGGGCGAGCGGGATATTGGCCTGCGCTTGCGACCACTCCTGTGCTCCGGGGCGCCAGAAAGATACCTCACCCCATGTTGCGCTAAGTCGTGGGGGAGTCCGGCCGATCTCACTCTCTTCAGACTCCAACGTATTTGGTCCCTGCGCAAGCGAAGTGCCGCTTGTCAGCAGACCGAAGGCCAAGATGAGTTGGATGATTCTCCTTGTACGCATGAACTGATCCTCCTTTGCCTGTCAAAGACCACCAGCTCCATCGAGTGATACGAATCAAAGTGAAAATGTTTATTTGTAAGTCGCCGTCCGGCCAAAAAGGTTACAGAAGACTGCCTGAGATCAAGGCTTCCCTCTGTTGGAGGACCCGGATAGGTACTGCCGATCCGGGTGACTAATAGACCATTTCGAAAATGATATTACAGGGATATCCTATCGACGCAGCAGGGAATCTTTTCGGTATCATTCACTCGGATTCTACAGCTTATCGAAAGAATAGGTAACCCCAAAAAGCCGCCTGTGGCATTTATTCCTCCATTTCTTTCTCCCAACCCCGTACTGGATATAAAAGTGCGCCCACTCAAAGAAACCCAAAGAAAGTCTTGCACTTTTATGTATAACTTTCTATAATTAATTGTCAGGAGTAAGCCATGGCCAGAATAGTTTCGGAGCTTAACGGGCAAGTCCTCAAAGATTATCCATTTAACAAGCCGAGCATTACGGTCGGCCGGCAGAAAGATAACGCGATAATTTTCAGTAACATGGAAGTATCCGGCTACCATGCGCGGATTGACAAGAAAGGGGCGAATTATTTCCTGACTGACCTCCAAAGCACGAACGGCACCTTCGTAAACGGCCGGAGAGTCGTCTCACACCGACTGTCGCATGGCGACAGGATCTCCATAGGGAGAAACCAGCTCTTATTCATCGGGACTGAACTGGCCAGGATAGAAGTGGAAAGCATGAACGTCCCTTTGGACGGCACGGTCATAATCGGTGGCCCGAAACGCTCCAAGGCTAAGGGAAGCCATGCGCCGAAAATGGAAGAACACATCATTGAGCAGACCGACAAGCACGAGCACTTACGAACGGCGGTTATCTTATGCCTCATTGCATTGATTGTGGCAGGTGCGGGCTTTTTTCTTTCGGCTGGCGGAATATCCGCCGTCAAAGGCGTCTTTTCAGGCAAAGACCAGGTAGCCCGGATTAAGGCCGGACCTGATAAGGCTGCGAGCGCCGGTGGAGGGATTGATGCCGGAGTAGGGCACCGAAGACCGCAAACCGACAATGCATCACCTCCGCTCAGTCCTGCCCGAGGAACGGGGACGGCGACGATGGTTTCCCAAAAAGAGCCTCAATCGACAAAAGGGGAGTTGAAGGCCGGCACAGATTTGGAGGAAAAGACCGAAGTCGCTGCGTCCGGGATAGCCGAAGGAGGCCTCGAGGTGGAAGCGATTGTCTGGTCCAGCGACGGCAGGCATTCCTTTGCCCTGATAAACGGAATTGAACTCAGAACGGGAGAATCAGTGAATGGGATGATGTTCGCCGAAATCGGTAGAGATTACGTCGTGCTTCGATCAGCAGAACAAGAATCCAAAATCATCCTCTCCCTACAGTAAGGCCGGCTGTATGGGGTTGAACTATACTGACCACACTTAAATCCCCCCAAATTCATTATAGAAAGGGGGGATTTTTGTTGATCACTGGTTTTCTTCGCACATCAGGCACCAAGCCCCTTTTTCCGACCCAATCGCAGCCGCCCCTTCGGGAGCAAGCTAAAAGGAAAGGTTACTCCTCCGAGGGCGAGGCGTTGATTTGCGGTGCTTATCAATCACGATCCTCATCGTGGTGACGTTCATGATCATAGTCGCCATGATGTTCACGGTATTCGTGATTGTAATAATATCCATGGTAATATGGGCCGCCGTCGTAATAATAATGATGATAAGGGTGCTCGTAGCCTTCACCTTCATAGTAAGAGCATCCTGTCAGCACCATAAAAACCAACAACACGGCCCCAATCAATATATGTTTGAAGTTCATCGAATCACTTCCTTTCATGTTTATTTTGAAGACGCCCACTATCGACCTCCTCCACATGATAGTCCGCTCCTCTGGACATGCCGGGCTTCCAGCCGGTTTTTCAACCGGCCGGAAGCACACGCGAGAATCCCCTGTCTGAGTTTCTTACCTCACAATATCAGCCAGTCTGCTTTCCGTTGACATCGCCAGGCCCTGGACCAAGCAGGCCGTCTGCGGATTCTTAACTTCATGGCGAACGAGAATATCCGTGGGAGTGACTTTCTTGCCGTAGTACGCGTCATTCAAGCCTCCCCGTACCGCAATCACCGCGCCGTCCAATGAGACGCCACCGTACAGCCCTTTGGAACGTGAGAAGCTCAAGATATCCGCGCTGAGGTTTGCCGACGCTGCCTGTGCACCCATGCCGACAGGTCCTGCTGCAACGCCCACATCCGCGCCAAGCTTAAAACTGTTTCCCGTGAGCGAATTTGCTCCGCGGTCTGTCATCGCCAGAAGAACCACTTCCGAAGATTGCCCGCCGATTTGCAGGCCGAAGCTGACGCCGCCGATGGTATAAAAGGCTGGCTCGCTCCAACTTCCATTTTTCTCACGCACCATCGCAATGGCATTGCCGCCCGATGCTCCGACTATAAAAGCGCCTTTCAGCAATGAGGGCGATATCACCACTGCTTTCGCGTCCTTGAGGAGATCTCTGAATGCTCCCATATTCTTGTCATGCATAAAGTTGTCTAAAGTCATGCATGCTTTCTCTACGATTTGCCTGCTTTCCTGCCTGTCGTTCGCCCACGCGGGAACCGCTTGAAACATAGTCAGGACCCCGGATAGCATCACGACGAACAGAAAAAGCAACGGACCATTTATCCACTTTATAGGTTTGTTTGTGTTCATTGTTCGCTCCTTCCTGTGACCCATCAACAGGCCACATTCCGTCTCTTTTGCAAAAAGATTGCGACGGAATTTCTTTTACCAGAATCTAATCACCTGGCTTAAGGAATGCAAATTTGACCGTTTCGGAATATCTCATGACGCAGGAGCGGTCCGTCATGAGTGCAGCTATTGTGTATGTCAGAATACAGGATCTACAGTATTGACGGATTTTGACAGTATATGTTACTCTTCTAACCCAAGTTGCAGCTGATGCTGACATACATAAAAAAGAATGGAGCGCAACTTGACTGCTGTCTTCTCCTACTTTCTCTACCCTGTAGTCTCCAGAAAAATAACTGTCTTCCTGCTTATGAATAAATCAGGAAAGGAGGTGTTGAGGCCGACCGAATGGCCGACCATGACGCAGGCTCATCAAAAGACTTGGCGAGGGAATTCCGTCAAATAAGAGAAAGGAAATGTACCATGAATAAATTCAAATTTGTGATCTTTACGAGTTTGGCATTTGTGCCGATTGCCCTTACCTGGGGAATCGATCGGGGCTGGGCTCAACAGGCACCGATTCCGACTCCACATGATCAGCATAAGATAGCAAACTCCCAGAAATTTCAGGAAGAAATGGCAGCAAAACGAGCGGCCCAGGGGCAGATGAGGAGTACGACACCCTCTCAGAGAAAGACCGCAGCAGAGAGTATGAAGGGCACGCTTGAAACTCAGCAACAGGCACCGATTTCGACTCAGATGAGGAGTACGACACCCTCTCAGGGAAAGGCCGCAGCAGAGCCTACGAAGAGCACAGTTGAAACTCAGCAACAACAGAACTCCCAGAGCCAGACGCAACAGGCACCGGTCTCAACCAAACAATATCAGCAGAAAATGACGAACTACCAAAGCCTTCGGGAAGAACTCGCAGCAAAACGAGCGGCCCAGGGACAAATGAGGAGTACGACACCCTCTCAGAGAAAGGCCGCAGCAAAGCGTCTGAAGGCCACGTTTGAAGCTCAGCAAGAACAGAGCGCCCCAAGTTCAGGAACGGAGGTGAACGAGAGATGAAAAGGATGCTTTGCTTGATTTTCCTGTTTCTTTTTGGCACACCGGCTTTGGCCCAGGTTGTTCCAACGCCCGGTGGCACGCCGGACTATTTCGGTATTTACCCGAACTATGCGACGAGCCCACTTCCGGTGGTCACGGCGACTCCCATCCCGAGTGGGGGGACAACGGTCACAGTGGGCAACCCGTTGATAGCGCGACCGGTTTCCACTGACACTTCTCCCAGAGTATTCGGGGTCAACAACAATCCGCTTCCTGCCGGGAACCTCACAGCTTTCCAGATCTTTGTCAGCCCATCGACGGGCAGGTCTTTACCGCGCCTTGTGCAACTCACCTTCCACGCCTATGTACTACGACCTCAGGCGGGCAGATACCTGGCTGTTTTCGATAGCGGTGCACTCAAGGTGCCGTCCGTCGTTGCACATCAAGTTGTGAGCTATCCGTTGAGTACGCCCTTTCCGGTTCAAGCCGGTGATCTGATCGCTCACTACGGTCAGGGAATTCCCATGACCATAGGGACCGGGACGGACACTGTCCTCGTGCCCGCGACTGCACCCACCTTGAATCAGAGCTTAGACCTCGTTACGACACCAGGTCCGGTGTTTGCGCAGGCCCGCACTTATTCATTCGCCGCCACCGTCAAACCTAGCGCGGCCGCGGCGGTCTCCGGGGGAATGCGCAAATTCGTGGACGGGCTGCCGGGTCTTGGGGCTACGGTTGTGCCCGGGATAGCCGGCACAGGCCCTAACAACCTCGGGCAGTACCTCCCGGTAGCGGTTGCGGATACGTCAGCTTATCCTGGTGATGCCACTAATCCGGGCGGCTACGATTACTATGAAATCGCGGCCGTGGAATGGAGTGAGCAGATGCATTCGGATCTGCCCGCGACCAAATTGCGGGGGTATGTGCAGTTAGAAACGGCGGCCAATCAAGCCACTAGTGCCCATTACGACCTTGGAGATGGAATCCACTTCGGCTACGATAGGCCGCACTATTTGGGCCCTGTCATTGTGGCCCAGCGCGAGAGACCCGTGCGCGTCAAGTTCATCAATCTCCTTCCCACGGGTGCGGGCGGCGATCTCTTCATTCCCGTGGACACTTCCTACATGGGTGCCGGGACAGGTCCCGATGGGGGCAGTGAAATTTATACCCAGAACCGCACTGCGACCCATCTCCATGGGGCCACCACACCCTGGATCAGTGACGGGACGGTTTTTCAGTGGGTTACGCCTGCGGGAGAAACAACTTCTTACCCCACAGGGGTCAGTGTGGCGAACGTACCTGATATGCCGAACCCGGGCTCGGGAGCGCTGACGTTCTTCTACACCAACGAGCAGAGCGCCAGGCTGATGTTCTATCATGATCATGCAGCGGGCATCACCCGCCTGAACGTGTATGCGGGCATGGCCGCAGGGTACCTCTTGACGGATTCGAACACTACCAGGGACCCGATTACCCCTAACTATGGCGAAGGCATTCCCCTCATCATTCAGGACAAGACTTTCGTCCCTGATAGCGTCGCCTCGCCCGCAGACGGGGTGGCTGCCAAGCCTTTCACGAACTTCTGGGGCACTTTTGATTCGCAACTCGCCGCACAGGATCCGACCTGGGATACCGCCAAGTGGGGAGGCTTCGGACAACTCTGGTTTCCCCATGTGTACATGACGAACCAGAACCCATACGATGTGACCGGTGCAAACGCCATGGGCCGGTGGGACTACGGACCCTGGTTCTGGCCGCCGTTTACCGGTCTGGTTTACGGGCCTGTAGCGAACCCCTACTATGACGCGACCAACTCACCATGGGAGCCACCAGAGATCCCCGGAGTGCCGGATGTCTCCGGTGTGCCGGAATCGTTTATGGATACGATGGTTGTGAACGGCACACCCTATCCGACGCTCACGGTGGACCCCAAGCCGTACCGCTTCCGAATCCTAAGCGTCGGGAATGACCGGATGCTTAATCTGTCGCTGTGGGTCGCGAGTCCGATCGTCGGCGGCATTACCATTACCAATGGAGGCGGCGGCTATAGCGATCCTCCTCCTGTTACGATCACAAACGCCCCGGGCGATACCACAGGCAAAGGAGCCGCCGCCACTGCAACGATAGACACAACAAGCGGCAGCCCCACTTACGGGCAGGTGACCGGGATCACGCTTAGCTGTGTGGGGAGCGGTTACACTCTCGTCCCCACCGTTACGATCGGTCCTCCGCCGACTGGCGGAACACAAGCTACTGCCACGGCATCAATCTACACCAACTCTGCGGCATCCGGAGTCGGGATGACCGAAGTCGGCATGGTTCCTTTCAACTCGACCCAGAACGCGATCAGTCCCTTTCCTTCCTGGTGGTACACGGTTGTTACTAACGGGTTTACGTTTGATGACCGTGCAGGCGGCGTGCCTGATCCTGCTACCAGGGGCCCCGCCATGATCCAGATCGCCACCGAGGGCGGCTTCTTGCCTGCCCCGGCAGTAATCAGGAACCAGCCGGTTAACTACGTTTACAACCGGCGGGATATCACGGTCGGCAATGTGCTGGAAAAGGCGCTTTTCCTCGGTCCGGCCGAGAGGGCGGACATCATCGTGGATTTCACCAATTTTGCCGGAAAGACACTGATCCTCTACAACGATGCTCCTGCGCCTGTTCCTGCGTCTGACCCACGTCTTGACTACTACACGGGTGACCCGGATCAGACCGATACGGGGGGCGCACCTTCTACCTCGCCGGGCTACGGCCCCAACACCCGGACCGTTATGCAAATCAAGGTAACGGGATCAGGCGGTACCGCGCCTCCGGATGACGTCAATACGACGATCGTGAGCCAACTGCAAGCAGCCCTTCCGGCTGCCTTTGCGGCGTCTCAGGAATCAATCATCGTGCCCCAGTCGGCATATAACCAGGTCTACAACACGAATGTCACTGATGCCACCAGCGGCACCGCGCAGGACTTGGTCAAGATACAGGACACATCAATGACTTTCACTCCTCTTGCAACCCCTGTCGACCCGGCACCGGTGCCGGTAGCGATGGACTTCTACCCCAAGTCGATCATCGAAGACTTCCAGATGGACTACGGACGGATGAACGCGGTTCTGGGTGTTGAAATACCGCACACCAATAACACGAACCAGACGTCCATCCTTCAGGGCTTGGTAGATCCGCCGACCGAAATTATAAAGATCTCAGATCCTAGCCTGACACCTATCGGAAGCATGGCTGATGGGACCCAGATCTGGAAGATCACCCACAATGGTGTGGACACCCATGCGATCCACGTCCACATGTTTACCGCGCAAGTGATCAACCGAGTCGGTTGGGACGGGGCCATAAGGCCGCCAGACCCCAACGAAATGGGGTTCAAGGATACTATCCGGATGAATCCGCTCGAGGATATCATCGTGGCGTTGAGGCCGATAAAGCTCACACTCCTTCCCTTCAAGGTTCCCAACAGCATCCGGCCCCTGGCCCCGGAATCTCCGCTCGGCGCTACCGTAGGTCCCACTCTGGCACCCTTGTTCTTCAACGTGGACCCGAATGGTCTTCCGGTGACGATCCAAAATCAATTGGTCAACTACGGCTGGGAGTACGTATGGCACTGCCATATCCTGGGACATGAAGAAAACGACATGATGCGCCCTATGGCGTTGGCGGCTGCCCCGGACGCACCTTTAACCCTGGGCGCCAATTTGAACGGTGGCGCGGTGGATTTAGACTGGATAGACAACTCGGCGAACGAGACGAACTGGACTGTCCAGAGAAGTGACGACGGCGGGGCAACTTTCGCTAATGTGGAAACGATTACCTCGACAACAGGTGCTACATACGGAACCACCGTGACCTACACCGACTCAACGGTGGCGGCGGGCACGGCTTACACGTACCGGGTGATTGCTTCAGACACGGTCGGAAGCGAGGTTCCGGGCTATCCACAAGTGACTGCGGACTCTGTACCGTCCAACACTGCAACAATCACACCTTGACGGTCGTTGGTGTGAGCTTTTTTTGGAGATCGGTCCTGAAGCAGACGGAATCCCGGCGCTCGACTTTGCCTGTGTTAAACAGGCTTGCAGGGTAACCGATGGGGGCCGATCTCCTCTTTTTTTTGAGCCCGGCTGGCCGTGGGCAATCGACCTTAAGGATTGACCCCGCCCCGTCTGCATGATAGCTCCGTTAAGGAGGGGTAGAGAGTTTGTTATGAAACGAGTCCTATACGTCTTGCTTCTTGTTGCCCTCGTGGGCGGGACTTTTTTTGCCGGAGCCTCGTACAAACAGCGACAAGGTGAAAGTGTTGGTCGTGACATTGCTAAGACCGTGGTGGTTGAAGATGATGAAATGTTCGATATGGATAGTTCATCTCTGCCCTCCGGCGCCGTAAGGATAAGTCGCCAAAAGCAACAAATGATCGGTGTGCAAACGGGTGTGGTCGAGAAGACCGCTTTCAGAAAGACGCTCCGTCTTCTGGGAAGGGTTGCACCTGATGAAACCCGCATAGTGAAGGTCAAGGCCGCGGTGGATGGGATCACCCTGAAGGTTTACCCCAGCACAACGGGAAGCATGGTCCAAAAAGGCGCGCGCCTCGCGTCCTATTACTCGCCCGATATCTACGCAGCGGAACAAGGTTACCTTATCGCGGTAAGCAGCGATCGATACAAGAGCAACCTTCAGGTTCAGGTCAACGAAAGCAGGCTGAAGTTTCTCGGTATGACGCAGTCTCAGGTAGATGAACTCAAGAAGACAGGGTACATCGATGAAACGATCATTTTGTGCGCACCGGCAACAGGCTTTGTGCTTGGGCGTGATATTTCACCGGAACAAAGATTCCTGAAGGGCGACGAATTGTACCGTATCGCCCAACTGGACCGGGTGTGGGTGTATACCGATGTCTATGAAAGTGAGGCCCGGTATGTTCAACCGCATAGCGCCGCGAAAGTCTCGCACCCTCAACTGGGGAATGAATTCAAAGCGGAGGTCAGCGGCGTCCTGCCTCTATTCGACTCCGGCACCCGAACTCTCAAGGTGCGCCTTGAGGTAGACAATCCTGAATTCCTGCTTAAGCCCGACATGTTTGTAGACATTGAGCTTCCGGTCAGCCTGCCTCCCGCAATAACGGTCTCCGCGGACGCGGTCCTTGACTCCGGGGTCAAGAAGACGGTTTTTGTCGACAGGGGCAAAGGGCTCTTTGAGCCCCGCGAGGTGGAAACGGGGTGGCGGTTCGATGACCGGGTCGAGATTAGGAAGGGGCTCAAGCCTGGAGAGAGGATTGCTGTATCGGGGAACTTCCTCATTGACTCCGAGAGCAAGCTGCAACTGGCCGCTGAAGGGATGTACCAGGACTTGTGCAAGGATCCGGTATGCGGCACGGATGTCGCCGTGAACAAGGCGGCGAAAGCCGGAAGGAAAAGCAGGTACAACGGAAAGACTTACTATTTCGCATCGGATGAGACCAAGGAAAAATTTGAGAAAGAGCCCGCTCGGTACGTGAAAGAATGAGTCTAGGAGGAGAGTTCCTGCTGCTGTTTTTCCTTGCGCCATGAGCCTTGGGCCGTGCGCCTCTTTTATTCTGGCTCCTGGCTCCTGGATACTGGTAATAGAATGATCAATCGCATCATAGATTTCAGCGTCAACAACAAGTTCATTGTCTTCGCCCTGGTGGCGGTGGCCTGCATCGGGGGATGGTGGTCGATGAACCACATGACCCTGGACGCCATCCCCGACCTCAGCGACACCCAAGTGATCATCTTCTCGCGCTGGGACCGCAGCCCCGACATCGTTGAAGACCAGGTGACCTACCCGATCGTATCCACCATGGTAGGCGCGCCGAAAGTGAAAGCCGTTCGCGGGTTTTCCGACTTCGGCTACTCCTACGTCTACGTCATCTTCGAGGACGGCACAGACATCTACTGGGCGAGATCCCGCACCCAGGAATATCTCTCCGCGGTGCTGCCGCGCCTTCCCGAAGGCGCCAAGACCGAGATAGGGCCTGATGCCACGCCCCTGGGCTGGATTTTCCAGTACGCGCTGGTGGATGAGACGGGAAAACACAGCCTTGCCGACCTGCGCACGTACCAGGACTTCTACCTCAAATACTACCTGAGAGCGGTGCCGGGTGTAGCGGAAGTTGCGCCCATCGGAGGGTTCGGGAAACAGTACCAGGTGAACGTGGACCCGAACCGTCTTCAGGCCTACGGCATCTCCATCAACCGGGTGGTAGAGGCGGTGCGGGACGGCAACTACGAGTCTGCCGGCCGGCTCATCGAGTTCGGCGGGACCGAGTACAATGTCCGGGGACGCGGATACGTATGTTCCCCTGAGGACATCGGGAATATCGTGGTCTCGGCAAGCGACTCAGGCACCCCCATCTGTATCAAGGACATAGGCCAGGTCGCCGTAGGCCCGGACCTGCGGAGAGGAGTTGCAGATCTCGACGGCAGGGGAGACACGGTCTCCGGCATCGTCATCATGCGCCACGGGCAGAATGCTCTGGACGTGATAAAACGCGTAAAAGCAAAACTGAAAGAGATCGAGCCGGGACTTCCCCAAGGCGTCAAAGTCGTCCCCGTGTACGACCGCTCTGACCTGATCCTCCGCTCCATCGACAACCTGAAATCCACGGTTATCGAAGTGCTCATCACCGTGGCCCTGGTTGTCTTCCTCTTCCTCTGGCACATCCCGAGCGCCCTCATACCCGTGATCACCCTGCCGGTCGTCATCCTCATCTCCTTCATCCCATTCCGGATGCTCGGGGTCACGGCCAACATCATGTCCCTGGGGGGGATTGCCATTGCCATCGGGGCCATGGTGGACGCCTCGATCGTGGTGGTGGAACAGACCCACAAGAACCTGGAAAAGTGGGAGAAAGAGGGCAGGGGGGAGGACTATCGCTCGGTGGTCATCCGGGCCGTGAAGCAGGTAGCCGGCCCCAGTTTTTTTGCCCTCCTGGTGATCGCCGTATCGTTTCTCCCCATCCTCACCCTGGAGGCTCAAGAGGGGCGCCTGTTCAAGCCCCTGGCCTACACCAAGAACCTGGCCATGATCATCGCGGCAGTGCTGGCGATCACCCTTGACCCGGCCCTGAGACTCTTTCTCACCCACATGAAGAACTTCAGTTTCCGCCCCCGGTGGATATCCCGGACCGTCAACAGCGTTTTTGTGGGCACCATCCACTCGGAGGAAAAGCACCCCATCAGCCGGTTCCTGATCCGGCTCTACAACCCGGTGGCAGCGTGGTCGCTCCGCTGGAAATGGGTCGTGATCGGGGGCGCTCTCGTGCTGATGATCGTAACGGTACCGATCTATTCGAAGCTGGGCTCGGAGTTCATGCCGCCCCTTGAGGAGGGATCGATTCTTTACATGCCCACCACCATGCCGGGCATCTCCATCACCGAAGCCCAGAAGGTGCTCCAGGTTACGGACCGGATCATCAAGCGTTTCCCCGAAGTGAAGTACGTGCTGGGGAAGGCGGGAAGGGCCGAGACCTCCACAGACCCGGCACCGCTCTCCATGCTGGAGACTGTGATCATCCTCAAGCCCAAACCCGAGTGGCGGAAAACGGAGACCTGGTATTCCTCGTGGGCGCCTGAATGGGGCAAAGCTCTTTTACGTCGCATAACGCCCGACCACATCTCCCAGCAGGAGCTGATCATGGAGATGAACGATGCGCTCAAGATCCCGGGGCTTGCCAACTCGTGGACCATGCCCATCAAGGGAAGGTTCGACATGTTGAGCACCGGCCTTCGGACCCCGGTGGGTCTCAAGGTCACCGGAGCGGATCTTGACACCATTGAAGAGATAGGAGCGCGGATCGAGTCGATTCTGCCGGCGGTCAAAGGGACCCGGAGCGTTTTTGCGGAGCGGACCGCCAGCGGTTACTTTCTCGATGTGCAGTGGAACCGGAAGGAACTGGCGCGTTACGGGCTGAGCATGAAAGATGCCCAGGCGGTGGTGGAAAATGCCATAGGCGGGGAAAACGTGACCACCACGGTGGAGGGGCGGGAACGCTACCCCATCAATGTGCGGTACTCTCGGGATTTCCGGTCGAACATGGCCGCCTTGGGCCGGATCCTGGTGCCTGCATCGGGAGGCCAAAGGCAGATCCCACTGTCGGAGCTTGCCACCATCCGGAAAACGAGCGGGCCCTCCATGATCCGGGATGAAGACGGTCTGCTCTCGGGCTACGTGTACGTGGACATGGTGGGTCGGGACCCGAACAGCTATGTGGAAGAGGCGGACCGATTGCTCAGAGAGAAGATCAAGCTCCCCACGGGATATGCCATGATCTGGAGCGGGGATTACTCAAGCTGGCAGAGGGGCAAGGAGCGGTTGACCGTGGTTGTGCCGCTCACCCTGTTCCTGATCATCCTGCTGCTCTACATGAACACAAGGTCACTCACAAAGACCTTTATCGTCTTGCTGGCTGTGCCATTTTCCGCCATCGGCGCCTTCTGGTTCCTTTACTTTCTCGGCTACAACCTGAGTTTCGGGGTCTGGGTGGGACTGATCGCTTTGCTGGGGGTGGATGCCGAGACAGGGGTATTCATGCTTCTTTACCTTGATCTTGCTTATGAAGAAGCAAAGAAGGAGGGACGCCTGCGGAGCCTTGCCGATCTCCAGGAAGCGATTCGGTACGGGGCGGTGAAGCGGCTGAGGCCCAAGTTTATGACTGTGGCTACGACCTTCCTGGGGCTCGTTCCGATCCTGTGGGCCGTGGGCACCGGCTCGGATGTGATGAAGCGGATCGCCGCGCCCATGATCGGAGGGATCCTGGCATCATTCTTACTCGAGTTGCTGGTGTATCCGTCGGTCTACCAGATCTGGAAATGGAACTTCGAGTTGAAAAGAGAACAAAGCAGAATTCAGGAGCCAGAATCCAGGAGCCAGTAAAGGAGCAAAAGCAGGAAATCAAAAACGGGAATGAGGGAAAAATAAAGGATTGAAATCATGAGGGAGCTATTCTGGCTCCTGACTCCTGGATTCTGTTTTATCTCACATCGATGGGAAAGGTCGCGCGCCATGAGTTCTTTCCATCGTTTACTTTTACCACAATATTCCAGGGGCCCGTCATGATAAAATCCATCGTGGCAGTGTATTCGTCACTTTCGGAGTCGGCGGGTACCGTGTAGTTCATTGGAGGCATGCCAGGCATGGGAGGCATGTAATAGTTCACATCCACCTTTGCCCCGGCGAGGTACTTCCCTTGCGCGTCTTTGATCTTGATCCTTACGGTATTGTTCCCCATAATGGGAGGGTTTCTGTTGATGGCTATATCCAGCGTATAATCACGGTTCTTTTTTCTGAGCCTGTAGTCTCCCGCCTGCCCGTCTGAGATGAATACGATAGTGAGCAGGAAAAGGACAAAGAGACAAGAGAGTCTTGCAATGGACATGGTAGCCCCTGGAGATGAATTGCGATTAGATCATAGTACACGATCTTTGTTGCCCTATCAAGAGGTAGGGATGATCAGAAGCCAGAAGCCAGGGGCCAGAATTCAGAACATCAGAAACTCAGAAACACAAAAACAAAATTCAGGAGTCAGGAGAAACAACAAGACAAAATTCACAAACAAAGAAGACCTAGTAGGAGACGGAAGACTGAAACGATAAGAACCGCGCAGGAGTGGGAGCAGAACAGCATACCGTGCAATGCATGTTCGAATACAGGATTTGCCCTATTCACTTGGGACAGGATTTACCCTACCCTATCGCCACATTAAATCTTGCTGAAAGAGAGGAGGGTAGAATGAGAAAAATGATACGGATCGGTTTGGCAGCGACTGCAGTGATGTTCTTCTTCAGCTTGACAGCGATTTTTGCTCAAGAGGACGACACAACAAAGTATTCAACTTGTAAGTATTGTGGTATGGATCGGAAGATTTTTGCTCATACCAGAATGCTTGTGACCTATGGCGGAGGAGATCAAGTGGGGACGTGCAGCATCCACTGCATGGCAGTGGATCTTGCCATTAATATCGACAAGAGCCCAACGAGTATCCAGGTCGGAGATTTTAACACAAAGAAACTGATCGATGCGGAGGAGGCCGTATGGGTCATCGGGGGCAATAAACCCGGTGTAATGACCAAGAGGGCCAAATGGGCTTTTGAAAGAAAGTCCGATGCCGAAGCATTTGTTCAAGGTAACGGCGGCACGATAGCCAGTTTCGACGAAGCCATGAAAACGGCGTATGAAGACATGTATTCAGACACGAAAATGATCAGGGAAAAGAGAAAAATGAAGAGGATGAAGAAGGCAAGCTGATTCCAAGACAGCCAAAATTTGTTCTGGCAACGTTCTCAAGTTTGATGCGTTCGTAAAAGGTTCGACATCGGTGCTTCCTGTCATTCCGGCGGAATCCAGGAATACCAAAGACTTCTGGAGCCCCGCTTTCGCCAGGGTGACGGGTTGGGTGACTTTCTACGGGTTCGTCAAGTTTCGTTCATCTGAAAATTTGGGTTTTGGGTTTGCTTCGAGTTTCGACATTTAACATTCGAATTTCAAGCGAAATGGGTATGGATGGAGATAGTGGCTGATGAAGCGTCTGTTCGTTGTTCCTGCGGTCATTTTGTTAAGCGTGTCGTTGTTGTGGGCCGGCGACGTCAAGCCGGGTAAACCAGGGCCGAAAGACAAATGCCCTGTCTGCGGCATGTTCATTGCCAAGTATCCCGACTATGTGGCTCAGATCGTTTTCAGGGATGGGTCTTACGTGTTTTTTGACGGAGTGAAGGACATGATGAAATACTATTTCCATATGTCGACATACGGCCCATCCCAATCCCGGGGAAATATTGCCGCGATATACGTAACGGATTACTATAGTCTTGAGCCGGTGGATGGATTCAGCGCTACCTATGTCTCAGGAAGCGATGTCTTCGGTCCTATGGGGAGGGAACTCATTCCCTTCGAAAAGGAGTCGGAGGCGAAAGAGTTTCTTAAGGATCACAAGGGGAAGGCATGCCTGAAGTTCCAGGATATCCAGGAAGCTCTGATCGAGGGTCTTGATTGATGTTTACGAGAAAATCGAATGTCTTTATTTTCTTTACTATAATGAATATGGCTCTTTTCCTCCTAGTCTTCATTCACGCCCGCCTTCAGAGAGAAAGGATGGTGCCCGCGCTCCATTACAAAGCGGCGCTGGTGGAGAGGCTCCAACTCACGGATCTCTGCCTTTTTACGGATGCGAGATACACCAGAAATCCGTCCATGGCCGATTGGAATACCCCTTTTCAGGATAGTCCCATGACCATGGAGCACTTTCCTTCAGGAACCTTGGCACTACCGCCTCCCCATCTTTACGCTCGATGAACTGGTTTCAGAAACAGAGAAGCATTCTTGACTTCGCTTGGTCCTCCCTCCTCAGGCGCTGGAAGAAGAACCTGGCGCTTACGATGGTATATACGTTTATTGTGTTCATTCTCGCATCCATTCTTTTTTTTACTCAAGCCATCAAACAAGAGGCACGGATCGTTCTCAAGGGAAGCCCGGAAGTGATCGTTCAGAAATTGACTGCCGGAAGACAGGACCTCGTTCCGGAAGGGTACGCAGAGGCGCTAAAGAAGATCGTGGCCGTGGCCGGGGTTAGGGGGCGCCTCTGGGCTTATTACTATGAACCTTCTACGAGAGCGAATTTCACGGTGGTCGTCCCCGCAGCCGAGGAGATGGAGGCCGGGACCCTAGCTATCGGTTATGGAATTGCGAGGACCTTGAAAACGAAGGTGGGAGAACTCATTCCCATGAAGGCTTCAGACGGAACCTATCAGAGCTTTGAGGTCACGAAGATTTTTTCACCGGAGTCGGAGCTGGTTTCATCTGACTTGATAGAGATGTCAGAGGAGGATTTCAGGAAGCTTTTCAGCGTTCCGGACGGACTGTATACGGATCTGGTCGCGAGGGTGAGGAATGAAAGAGAAGCATTTGTGGTCGCGGACAAAATCAGGAGGCTCCTGCCGGATACAAGGCCGATTCTGAGAGAGGAACTTTTGAGAACGCAGGATGCGATTTTCGAGTGGCGAAGCGGACTCCTCTTTGTCATCTTTGCCGGAGCTATGGCCGCCTTCATGATCTTTGCATGGGACAAAGCAACCAGCCTGAGCACGGAAGAAAGAAAGGAGATGGGAATCTTGAAGGCTGTGGGCTGGGAGACGTCGGAAGTCATCGCCATGAAATCATGGGAAGGGATCGTCGTTTCCCTGAGTTCTTTCCTCACCGGGGTTGTCTTGGCCTATTGCCACGTATTTTTCACGTCCGTTTTTCTTTTTGCGCCGGTCCTCAAAGGGTGGGCTGTCCTCTATCCACATTTTCAGCCTATCCCTTTTATCGATTCTGGACAACTGATAGCCCTTTTCTTCCTGACCGTGGTTCCCTACACGGTTGCAACCGTGATCCCTTCGTGGAAAGCGGCAAGCATTGATCCGGACTCTGTCATGAGGGCTTAAGCCCTCGTCGAGAACCGGAAGCGCGAGTTTCGAAGACCATGATTCAATTGAAAAATGTGACAAAGATTTTCAACCGGCACAGGCCTGACGAGTTTGTTGCGTTGGATGATCTCAGCCTCATTCTGGGCCCCCGGACCGTTACCGTCTTCAAGGGGCCGAGCGGCTCGGGTAAAACCACTCTTCTGAGCATTATCGGCTGTATGGCCAAGCCGACAACAGGCCGGGTCTTTCTGGATGAAAGGGAGATCACGAGTCTTCCGGAACGGTTCCTGACGCAAATACGGCGCAAGACTTTCGGGTTCATTTTCCAGCAGTTCAATCTGATCAAGGGAATCAGTGCCATCGAAAATGTCATGCTTCCGGCTTACACCTCGGTCGGCATTCACAACGGCCTGAAAGAGAAAGCGTCCCATCTTCTCGACACGCTCGGGTTGTCGGGGAAAGCAGAATCCAAAGTGGAGTGGCTTTCGGGGGGCGAAGCCCAGCGTGTCACCATCGCAAGGGCGCTGATAAACGATCCTTCCGTGATCATTGCGGACGAACCCACGGCCCATCTGGACACCAAACTCTCCCATGACTTCCTGAGCATCATGGAGGGTCTCAAGGCGCAACAAAAAACCATCCTGCTGGCCAGTCATGACCAGCTTGTCTATGAGTCAGTCATGATCGACCACGTGGTGGAGATGAGGGATGGGAGGATCCTCTCTCCCGGGCGGCGTGAATGATCCTCCACCCCGAAATCATCTCTCTTCTTACCGGATCTATCCTGGTCAGCCTGATGGCCCTTTACGCGTCTTCATACGGTATCGGTATACTCAGAAGATGGGATCTCACGAGCGGGAGCGAGATCCAACTCACTCTGGAGAAGAAGACCTACCTTATCTCAACCCTGATGACCTATGCTTTCTCTTTCCTGATCCTCAATTTCTTCCTTTTCATCTTCACCGCCGAGAAGCTTCATAGCTTCTTCGTGGGCGCGATGTGTGCAGCCGGAACTCTCAACGTCAACGGATACGGGTATCCGGCGCTCGTCCTGAAGGTAGTCAACTGTCTGCTTGCCGGGCTCTGGCTGGTTGTGAATTACGTGGACAACCAGGCCTTCGACTACCCTCTGATCAGGAAGAAGCATGCTTTGCTGCTGCTCATCACTCCGTTTGTATTAGGTGGGACAGTGCTCGATCTGGCTTACTTCATCAATCTGAAAGCAAATGTGATTACCTCGTGCTGTGGGAGCCTGTTCAGCGGCGAGAATGGGGGGGTCGGTGCCGGTCTTGCGGCGTTTCCGCCGAAGCCGATGATGGCTGTATTCTTCGGCGCCATGCTGCTTAACGTGATTTTAGGCGCTCACTTTCACTATCTGAAAGGGACCATGACGGGCACCCTGTTCTCGCTCGTATGTCTGGCAAGCTTCGCCGTGTCGGTGGAATCCCTCATCTCCTTTATATCTCCGTACATCTATGAACTGCCGACACACCACTGTCCGTTCTGCATCCTGCAGAAGGAGTACCATTACGCCGGATATTTTGTCTACATGTGCCTTCTCGTGGGCACCATTACAGGGGCTGGTGTGGGTCTTCTCATGCCCTTCAGATCCGTGTCGAGCCTCCGAGAAAGTCTCCCCGTTATTCAGAGGAGATTGACCCGCGCAGCGCTGGTTTCTTATCTCCTTTTCACCGCGTTCGTAGCGTATCAAGTGCTCTTTTCCAACTTAGTCCTCTTGGGCACTTAGGGTTTCTTCAGTGGGAATACCTGCCGCAAACATATTAGACATCGGCACGGAAATTTTCGACTACGTCAAAGGCTCGAAGAGTTTCGAGACTCTTATGGAAACTTCGAGGAGCTCCGGGATGTCGATAAGTTACAAGACGCCCACAGAATGACAAAGCTCTACAGCTTGACTTTACTGGTTTGCAAGGAAGCCGGTTTTACCGCAGCCGCTCTCGCAGCCGCCTTTTCAGCGCTTGTGATCAGGCCCGTGGCCACTGTCATGGCAACGTAAAGAACCAGAAGAACCACGAAGACCCCGACGAACCGGATGATGAGGGTCCCCAGGATCCATGTCCAGCTATCCTTCTCGATTACTACCATCGTCTGGCCTCTGGCGTTCGGCGAGATCATGATCTTCTGCCAAGGCTGGTTTCCGTATTCGTCTATATCCCACCTTTTGCCGCGGTCGCGGAACTTGACGTCCGTGACGTCCTTAAATACGTCCTTGTAGTAGTCCAGAACGCGGACTTTCGGCAGATCATAGACCTTCTCCAGCACTCGCTTGTCAGACTTCACTGTGGTCCCTCCCGGCATGACCGGCGCACCCAGGAAATCCTCGGCCAGGCTGATCCCCCGGGTGCTGAAGAACAGCAGGCTCACCAGAGCGATCAATAGGGGCATCTTCTTCACGAGTTCTCTCCTTTCAGCGGCTTCCAAAAAACGCCGGCATCCGATCACGAAAACATAGCAATGAACATTCCGGCCGCAGCCGCTGTACCGATGACTCCCGCCAGGTTAGGCCCCATGGCATGCATGAGAAGGTAATTCCCTTTGTCATATTCCTGCCCTATCATCTGAGAGACACGAGCGGACATGGGCACGGCCGATACACCGGCAGACCCGATAAGAGGATTGAGCTTCTCCTTGAGGAAGAGATTCATCACCTTGACGGTCATGATCCCTCCGGTCGTGCAGACGGCAAAATCCAGGAGTCCAAGACCAAAGATAAGCAGAGGCTTGTAGCTCAGAAACTTGTCCGCCTGCATGGTGGCACCGACGGAAAGCCCCAGGAAGATAGTGACAATATTCATCAGGGCATTCTGCGCCGTATCGGTCAGCCGTCCCACTGCAAGGCTTTCTTTCATGATGTTTCCGAACATGAACATTCCCATGAGTGGAATGACCGACGGGACCAGGACCGCAATAACTCCAGAGGCAATGAGAGGGTAGAGGATCTTCTCCGTCTTCGAGACTTTTCGGAGTTGCCTCATGCGAATCTTGCGTTCTTCATCGGTGGTGAAAAGTCTCATGATGGGCGGCTGGATCAATGGGACCATGGCCATGTAAGAATACGCGGCCAGAGCATTGGCACCCAGAAGCTGGGGAGCCAGGTGCTGGGTGAGATAGATGGTGGTCGGTCCGTCTGCCCCGCCAATGATTCCTACAGACGCCGCTTCCTTAAGGGTGAAACCTGCGATGACGGTGCCTGTGAAAGTGACAAATACGCCGAGTTGAGCGCCTGCGCCTACTAGAAGGGTTTTCGGATTGGCAATGAGGGGTCCGAAGTCCGTCATCGCCCCCAGACCGAGAAAGATGACACAGGGGATTACTTCCCACTCAAGGCCATAGTGGTAAAAAATCTGAATGAGTTGGCTAACACCCTCCGGTGTATGGCCCATGAGAGGAACCAGAGGAAAATTCACGATGAAAATGCCAAAGCCGATGGGCAGGAGAAGGAGTGGCTCAAAGTTCTTCTTGATGGCCAGGTAAAGGAAAAAACACCCTACGGCCCACATAAGAGCATATTTCAACCCGAGCTGCGTGATTCCCGTCGTGAGAAAAATACCCTGCAACATGTCCAGTACTTCAGTAAGATCCATACCCGCATCTCCTCTTCCTATCCGAGCCTTGCCTCTCAACCCGTCCGCTTTCATAAGCAAAAGCTGTGCCTGTCTCTAATGCACTGTTTTCTTTAGGGTATGTTCCAAGGTGAGAAGAATGCCGGGAGAGTCATTTGCTTGTTGCCGGGTTTGCGCGATCGTCTTTGCGCGATTGCAGGTTGGAGCAGGATTGATTTTTCAAATCCCAGCTTCGAAACGATGATCGGCAAGAGTCCGCCGATCACACCGCTTTTGATCTAGGGGGAGCTTGGGAGGTTTGGGGTTGAGCGAGCAGATACCTTGTCGCCGGTCCTTTTCCTTGTTTTTTAAGAACCCCTTTGCGCACCAAATCGTGGAGATCATAGATAGCTGTTCGCGGCGAGAGATTGCCGCCCACGAGGGCTTGGTATTCAAGACGGGTGATACTGCCTTTTTCGAGGACGTTAAGATAGGCTTTCTGTTGCCGATGGGTCAGCCTTAAAGAGGCATCCTGCAAATAGGTGTTAGAAACTCCAACGCTGTGGTCTGCTTCGTCTCCCGCTTCGGTTTCGCCCGCTGCCGCTCTTGTCGATGGGCTTTTTACGATATCCGCGACCGGTTCCGCATCGGGTTCAAGGATAAGATCCTCAACCTGAATGATCGGACTCTCTGCCATGACCACAGCTCTGGTAATACAGTTCATGAGTTCCCTGACGTTCCCCGGCCAGTCGTACTGCTTTAGCTTTTCAAGCGCCCCTTTGCTCATGGTCAGCTTCTGCTTCTCAGTCACTTGCTTGGCCTGCGTGAAGTAGTGCCTCACCAGCATCGGAATGTCTTCCCTGATCTCCCGCAAGGCGGGAGTGTGAATCGTAATCACTTTCAGTCTAAAATAGAGGTCCTGCCTGAACTTTCCTTGATCAACCAGTTCTTTCAGGTCTGCATTCGTGGCTGCAATGACTCGCACCTCCACGTCGGTATCCTTGTCACTTCCAAGATGCTTGATTTTTCGCTGGGAAACCACGCGCAGCAGGGCCTGCTGAACAGCGGAGGAAGCCGTCTGGAACTCGTCAAGAAATAGGACCCCTCCGTTTGCTTCGACAAATGCTCCCTTTCGATCCGCCCTCGCTTCCGTAAATGCTCCCCTAACATGGCCGAACAGGGTATCGAGCAACAGGTGTTCATCAAGTTCTCCGCAGTTGATGGACACGAAAGGCTTGGCAGATCTCCTGCTGTAGCGGTGAATCGCTTCTGCCGCCAATTGTTTCCCTGTTCCCGTTTCTCCAACAATGAGGACGTCCATATCCACCTTGGCGGCCTTCAGGATTTCGGACCTCAGGATTTCGATCCGCGTGCTGGCGCCGATCATGCCGGCTATCTCAAAGGAGGGAGCGTGGGTATTGAGATGGGGATCGCTTGCCTCTATTTCATCGATTGCTGCTTTTACCCGGAGCGCCGCAATCTCGCGTTCCCGTTCACTCGCTTTGATTTGCTCGATTTGCTCCCTGATTTTTGAAATCATGCTATTGATGCTGTTCTTAAGTAGAGTGATTTCATAACTGGCACGAGAGATTTCAATGGGCTGCAGTTTACCGGTCTGCTGCATGGCATCCACAGCACGAATAAGTTCAATAAGGGGCTTGGTGAAGAAGTGAGCAAGAAAGAAAATAACCAAGCTTACAAGGACGATCGCCGAAAGGGTAATGGTGAACATGACATCGATTTGCCTGTAAATCGCCGCCTCGGTCAGGCGGCTTCGGTCGACGAAAGCCACCCCACCGTAAACCATCGGGGGGCCGGTATCTTTGGTCACGAAATGGACGGGTGCGTAGGCGCAAAAGTGTTCTTTGAATCCAGGACTCTGAATCTCCAGGTTGGCGGTCTTGGTAGAGCCGTATTTTCCGGCTTTCACTTCGTCGATCATGGTCCAGAAGTTCTTGAAGGTCGTGTTAGGTTTAAAACTCGAAGATAGCTCAGGGCTTCCCAGAATTCCCGTGTACCCGAAACGCGCAAGTTCCGTGCTGATCTCACCTTTTGCCTCTTTCGGAGCCCCTGAATCGAAGAGGATCCATCCCGTGGTGTCAAAAAAATAGCTGTATTGATGCTCCCCGTTTTCAGGAGATGTCAAAATCCTCGATTGTTGCAGATGATAGGTGGAGAGGATCTTGCCAAGACTCCGAATGTCGACGGCTAAGATCAGGTAGCCCACGTCTTTTCCGTCCGAGGAGGAGCAGCGAGTGCCAAAATAGATGGCATCAGACGAAATGATCTGGTTCGGGTTATCAGGGAGGGGGAAGGGGTACTCCAGCTTCCGGACCTTTGATATCCAAGTTTCGCCTGACTTCAAGTCCCTGATGTTTTCATAAAAAGTGAGAAGATTCGGTCTGAAACTTTTCATCATTTCGAGCGAGATTATTTCTACCTTCTTGTCCATCGCCGCACATACGACATGGGCGTCATTCCTTTGCGAGATAAAGGCCAGGATTCGATAATCGGCTCCTCCAATTTCTCTGATGCTTGCCAGATACCTGCTCAGGTTGGGCGGGCTTGGCGATTCTTGCGCAATAATGGATAGATCTTTGCGACATTTTTCCAGAAACTGCTCCATGTCATCGGCGAGGCCCACCACATCGATCAAGGCCGCCTTTTCCAAGGCGACCCGAATGAAATGATTTGAGACTCGATAGGTGAGGTATCCTGTAGCCATCAAGGTGCCAACGACGACGGGAATAAAAGCGACAAGCATCTTGACTTTCAGGTTCCTAGCCTTGAAAAACCCGCGAAGTCCCTTGAATTTTCCCTCTTGGTTGCTTGCAAAATGGTTCATCTTCATGGCTTGCATTCCCAAAAGTCTGCGCTCAGCCGGATTCGCCTCAAGACTCCCTAGACTATCGGAGCCTACAGGCAGGCACCATCGGATTTGAATGATCGGAGCATACTCCTCCCCCGGATCCATTGTCAAATTGCTCGATTATGGCATCCCGGTTGCAGACCCTTTCCTAAAGAGGGAACAGAATCCGTCTCAAGAGTCACCCTTAAACTTTCTCGGTAGGAGAGCTTAATATGGAACCGCAGGGAATGCAGCTTCCACTGTATGTCAAGATACTTGCCCTGATCGGTACAGGGATCGTGGTTTTCCTCTTGGCCGCCTGGGAATTGGTGAAAGAACTGATCGCAAGGAATGCGAGAGTTTATATGAAGGCCTTCAAGCCAAGATTCACTCGCAAGAAGCCCGTGGTTCCGAAGCGGGTTTGAAAGCCTGTTCGCTTACAGAATATAAGGAGGGCATTAATCATGTTCGGCAAAAAGAAAAATAAGAGTGGTTACCAAGGACCTTATCGTATCAGCGGATCTTTGGCCAGACTCATTGGCGAGGAGTGGGGAAAAATTTCTCAAAGCGGTGATCACTGGGTTGAATACCTGGCCGTATCACGACCCCACTCAGAAAACCAGACGATGGTCGATATTCGAGTCTTTGACAAGTGGTCCGCCGCTCAAAAAAAGGTAGAGGTGAAGGATTTCTCCGCTCTCGACGGGCATCCCGACCTGATCCTCATGGAAGGGTGGTACGATCAGAAATCCGGGAAAGGGAGCGTCAAGGCAAAGGCTGCCTGAGTCTTCCGTCCTACGGCGCGGGGGGATGGGAAACAGCTTGGGAGTAGATCACGTGGACCAGGACGGTTCCTACCGCCTCGAGACTTTCAGGACTGCAGTTTTGAGGGATGTCATTGTGGGTGTGCCAGAATCGGTTGGTGAGATCAGGGTAGTTAAGGTCAATGATGTCGATCGTCTTAATGCCCGCCTCATTCAATGGGATGTGATCATCCATAATGGCTTCGCCCGTCCGCGACGAAAACTGGCGGATGCCGAGCTCTCGCGCTTTTCCCCAAATCAATTCAACAATGGCTGGAGCGAATTGAATCGAATTTTGCTCCTTGGGTAAATCCAGAAACTTGTCCCCTACCATGTCGAGTAGAATTCCAAAGCGAGGTTGATAGTCAGTTGGCTTTTCCTCTGCAAAGAATCGTGATCCCAACAGGTAACGGGACAGATCGCCTTCCATGCCATAGTCTTCACCATCAAACAGAACAAGGTCCACCCCGATCGGCGGCGGCAGAGCTTTCATCAACCGGGCAAGCTGGAGAAGCACCGCCACGCCGCTGGCTCCGTCGTTTGCACCCAGGATGGGCTGGTTCCGCCGCATGGGGTTCTCATCCCGGTCGGCCCGGGGCCTGGTGTCCCAATGGGCACAAAGAAGGATGCGATCTTGGAGTTCAGGTCGAAAGGAAGCGATCACGTTGGTGAGCCACAATTCTTCACCGTAACCCGAATGGGTGAAATGCTGAAGTCGAACGCGGTCGGCAGACTCACCTAACGTTTCGGACAGAAACCCCAGGCAGGCCTCATGGCCCCCGGAATTTGGATTACGAGGGCCAAACTCGGTTTGTTTTACGAGATAGACGAAGGCATCGTTTCCATGAAAGATCGGAATGGGTTTTCCGTTTGAGGCCTCGGTGAGCCCAGGGAAGAAGAGCATCAGAAGGGACAGGAGCCAAACGCCCGCGGAGGTCCCGGCCCTATCAAAGAGCAAACGGCCCCTGTTCAGAGCGATAGCGGCAGAGCAGGTGATTGTCGTCAACGGAAAAAAAAAGATACCCGCGCGCCAAATCCGTTTGGAGTTGTGCGCTGCGGGTACAAAAGAGGATTATATACTTCCAGCCATGACAATTCCGGCGACCAGGGCAAAAATCGCGAAGCTTTCCACGATACCGGCCGCAGCAAAGCACTTACCGAAAATCTCCTGCTTCTTTGTTGATGCAAGTATGGCTGTACCGGCCACTTTCCCCTGAAAGATGGCTGAAAGGCAGATAGCCAACCCGCAAAAGATGCCGATGAACAAGCAGGCGAGCCCTGATTCCTTGACTTTCGGCAAGAGCACGAACATCAGGATGAGACCGTAAATCGTCTGGCTGGAGGGCGCCGCTGAGATACCGATGAACTTGCCGTGGCCTTCCTCCACCTTCGCCATGGCTCCGTGAGAAACCGCGCCGGCGATACCCACGCCGACAGAACTGCCGATAGCTGGAATGCCTATAGCAAACGCGCACCCCGCATAGCCGAGCATTGTTGCCACATCCATATCCACTCCTCCTGTTTTCTAAGCTTGACCGACTATTTTCCTGAAGGGTCTGAAGGGCAGACCATCCCCTTCAAAACACCAACGATACCATTCCAGAAAGTTCAACCTGAGCCCGTGGACCACGCCGCCCATGATTCCGAGAAGGATGTTGATCGTATGTCCAAAGATCAGGATCAACACAGCCGGCACTATGCCGATGTAAGGCAGACCATGGTAAGGCATCCCAGCCAGCATGTTAAAGGTTTGGCACATATACATGGTGGCAAGTCCCAGGGCAAAAAGCCGCATGTAAGAGAGCACGTCCGCAAAAAGCTGCACCACGCCGAGTGCTCCGTTGAGACCAAGGAGGATCCGAATGAGCGGATTCCTGGATGAAGAAGTGAAAAAGACCACCAGAAGGAAACCGCCGATCATGATGTAGGTCGCAACCGGATTTTCCACCCCTCTCATCATCTTGGAGGTGAGAAGAGCATAAGCGGACCACATGACGATAATCCACCCAAGGGCCGGCAACTCCCTGCGGCGGTAAAACTTGATGGCAAGGGCAACGGAAATATGCGCCATTCCTATGATGACGGAGATCAGCATCACCTGATTTTGGCCTTCTTTGGTGCCGAGATTGAGAAGCATGAGTTTATTTAACGGGTTGTCGGGTCCCAGCGGCATACCAAAATAGGACGCAGAGATGACACCGAAGAAAATAACGGAGCAGGAGAGCATGTAAGAAAGTCTGCGAAAGCGGATCCAAAGAGGGGATACGCTCTTGACCTTCCAGTGAAGCAAGGCCGTCAAAGCCAGGAGAACGAACCCATATCCGGCTTCGCCGATGATCATTCCGTAAAAAAGCGCAAAAAAGTAAAGCACCAGCCCGCTGGGATCGAAATCAGTATAATTAGGATGGGAGTAAACCTTGACCAGGTCTTCTCCAGAGTCAAAAGTGGACTTATTGGCGAGGAGAACAGGAACCCTATCCCCTTCCTCGGGTTCTTCACCGAAGTGGTAGAAAGTGAATCCTTCCCCGATGCTCTTCGCAAGGGCGTCTTCCGGAAGAGGCGACCAGCAGGTGAGAACAAACAGCCGTTCGTCCAGCACCGAGCCTGCGTTGAGAAGAACTTTCCTGAACTCATAGTCATCTTTCAGTTTTTTCTCAGCATCCAGCAGGGCATGAACCTTCCTGGCAAGATCCTCATATTCCACCCTGATGTGTTCAAGCTCTATGTTCTTTTGGTCGATTTCCCGGTCAATCTGGGAAAGGCTCCTGGCCGGGAGCCTTTCTTCGGCCACACCAAGATCGATGTGTCCTGGCGAAATGGCTACAAAGGCCACTTCCCCCTCGCTCTGGTGGATCATGTGGCAGTACATATGGTCCAACTGCGTGCTCTCGAACACTCTTCGCGGCATCCTGTAGAACCGCACATCCAACCCTTTCGATCGAAGGAGCGCAATGTCTTGAGGCTCAAAGTCTCCCCATGGCTCCAGAAGCGCCCGCTCTTTCTTGAGGCCGTTGATCTCTGCGAGCAAGCGGGTTTCCCTCTGCCCCAACTCCTCACGTTCCGAACAGATCGCCGCATAGTCCGGAGAAAGATCCCGAACCTCCTCACCCTGCGCCGTCCCGAAGCGGCTAAGAAATTTACGAACCTCGGTGACTTTCTGGAGTTCCCGGGCAACCTCCGTAGGCTCCACGACCTCCCTCGGTAGAGTGACGTGAGTGGCTCCCACCTCCTGAAGACGATTGATAAACCGGTCTTTCTCCCCGCTGAGGCCGATAAAGGTGATTTTCTTCATCTTGACGATCATTGTGCTGCCACCTCTTAACCCACGAGTTTGGCCTTAGCCAGTTTAGCCCTGCCCACGGCGGAGGTCTCCTCGTCGCCCAGAAAGATCCTGATCTTCCGGATGTTTTCTTTGAGCTCCGGGATCAACTTTTTTTCGAACAGGTTGCACCTCTGCGTGGTCGTCCGCAGCTCTTCACGAATAAGGGCTTCCTTTTCCAGAAGCACTCGAAGCTCTTCCCTTAGGGAAATGAGCCCCCTGAGGACGGAAATAGCGGTGTCGAGCCACGGCGGGGTGGCAAAGAAAGAGTACGGAACGTCCTTGAAGACGACTTCCTTGAATTCCGGCACTTCAACGCCGGCGATATTGTCGCTCTGGGTGCGGATTTGCTCGACCACAAGGAAATCGTTGATATGGACAGACGGGTCCGTGAGATACTTGGACCATGGGTGCACAGACTCCGCCGCCTCCCCGAGCAGGCGTTTCTTCTCCTCGATCACCGGTTCCATTTGCCGGATCACGATTTGCAGCTGCATCTTCTTGAGTTGAAGAATGGGCAGAAACTTCTCGTACTTTGCCAGCCCGTCCCTCTGGGCCTTAAGAGCCGTTTTGTTGTATTTCAGTTTCTCCGCCATGACTCCACCCGGTTACTAAGCCGCTCGGCTCTCCTCGGCACGTCCGGGCCAGTACTTCTGAATGAGATGCTCTTTCAGGCCCGTCTGCACGGGCTCAAAGTGCCTTCCCAGAATGTCCCAGCACAGGTCCAGCGCTTCTTCGATGGGGATGTTCACGTTCAGGTCCATCAGTTCCGTCCTCGAAATCCTTGCCATAGGCAAGGAGCGTCTCATCCCATCTTGAAAGCTTAAAACCCATGGCAATCTTGTTACGCGATTCCCGGCAATCAGAATACAGCCGGATCATGGTGTTCATGATGTCGTTGTGGTCCTCACGGGTGACCTTGGAGACCACGTTCTGTTTCAAACGGCTGAGGGACCCGAAAGGATCAATGACCCCGTTGTGAAGATAGAACTGGCCTTCAGTGATGTACCCCGTGTTGTCAGGGACGGGATGGGTGACGTCATCGCCGGGCATGGTCGTGACGGCCAGGATGGTGATGTCCCCAAGGCCTTCGATATCCACCGCCTTTTCGTACCGCGCCGCCAGCTGAGAGTAAAGATCGCCGGGGTAGCCTCGATTGCTGGGGATCTGCTCCATGGAAATGGAGATCTCTTTAAGGGAGTCTGAAAAGTTGGTCATGTCCGTCAGAAGGACCAGCACCCGTTTGCCGGCCTCCGCAAAGCGTTCAGCCACCGCAAGCGCCATGTCGGGCACAAGGAGGCACTCCACGACCGGGTCTGAAGCCAGGTGAATGAACATGATCACGCGATTCATGATTCCCGCCTCTTCGAAGGTGCGCTTGAAGAACGTGAAATCGTCAAACTTGAGCCCCATCCCCCCGAGAAGGATGATGTCCGCCTCGGCCTGCATTCCCACACGGGCCAGGAGCTGGTTGTAAGGCTCGCCGGGGATGGAAAAGATGGGGAGTTTCTGGCTCACCACCAGCGAGTTGAACACGTCGATCATGGGGATATTGGTGCGGATCATTTGTTTGGGTATGATCCTGTTGGCCGGATTAAAAGAAGGCCCGCCGATGGGGATTTCTTCTTCCACCGGCTCCGGCCCGCCGTCGATCGGTCTCCCTCCTCCGCTGAATATCCTGCCGAGCAGGGAATTGCCGTATTTCACGACCATAGGGTGGCCCAGGAAGGATACCGTGTCGTTAGTGGCCAGTCCCTTGGTTCCACCGAACACCTGAAGCGCCACCAAATCTCCTGAAATGCGGATCACCTGTCCGAGAGTTGTTTTACCCGGGGACTGGATCGCCGCCAGTTCTCCGAGCCCTACATCTGTCGCATTAAGTATGGCGATATTGCCGGTGATTTCACGAATCCTTGTAATGATCTTCCTCACGGTCTAACTCCCGAGAAACTCGTTGATTTGTTGTTCATACTGATTAAACGCCTCGCTTTTCCACTGGGACGAATTCCAGTTCCTGAAAAGAGAGGTGAGCCTGAAAAAGATGTTCCTTGCTTCATCCTTGTCCTTGGCCTGTATATCCTTGTGCATCACTTCGGTGACTTTTGAAAAGGAGTAAACCTGTCTCTCCATGGTGTTGTATGCATCGACAGGGTCAAAGGCATTCTGCTGAAGGTAGACGGAGTCCAACAATTCGATCTTCAGGTACAAAATGAAGTCGGCGATGGAGGTTCCTTCCTCGCCCACCACGTCCATGCGCTTCTTGATCTCATTACCGTTGAAGATCAAGCGCTGGGCGTCCCTGACTTTCGAGATCCACCCGGGAGCAATTTTGTCCAGGGTCTCCTTCATTTGATCCAGGTACTTTGACCAGGAGATCAGGGGGTCAATTGCTGGGAAACGGCGCGCATTGGATCGGGCCCAGGTCAAGCCGAGAAAGGCCCCTACCACCGCCAGCGTTCCTTGGGTCACAGGCTCCTCAAAGTTACCGCCGGCGGGAGAAACCGTTCCGATGACGCTCACGGACCCTGTCCCACCGTCGCTGAGGCGGACGAGGGCGGCCCGTTCGTAGAACTCTGCGATCCTGGACTGGAGGTAGGCGGGGAAGGCTTCTTCCCCGGGGATCTCTTCCAGACGACCGCTCATCTCCCTCAAAGCTTGGGCCCATCGGGAAGTGGAGTCCGCCAGGATAAGGATGCCCAGGCCCATCTGCCGGTAGTACTCGCCCAGCGTGATGGCGGTATAAATAGAGGCTTCCCTGGCCGCCACGGGCATGGATGAAGTGTTACAGATAATGATAGTCCTTTCCATCAGGGTCTTGCCCGTGTAAGGATCCATAAGGTGCGGGAACTCACGGAGGGTTTCCACCACCTCTCCGGCTCGTTCTCCGCAGGCTGCGACGATGATGATGTCCACGGCCGCGTAACGCGAGACGATCTGCTGCAAAACCGTTTTGCCTGATCCGAAGGGGCCGGGAATGCAGGCTGTGCCTCCTTTGGCCACGGGATAGAAGGTGTCGATGATCCTGCATCCGGTGACTAGCGGTTCTTCGGGGAGAAGCCTTTCCTCGTAATGGCGCAAGGGAATCTTTATCGGCCATTCCTGCACGAAGGTGATGTCATGCGATTTTCCGCGGTCGTCCTCCACCTGGGCCACGGCCTCGTCCACCTTGTAAGACCCTTGCCGGATGATGTTCTTGATCTTCCCTGTGCCGATAAAATTGAAGGGAACGAAGATTTTGTGGATGAAAATCCCTTCCGGGACAGTTCCCAGCAGACTTCCAGCGCTGACCGTGTCCCCTTCTTTGGCAACCGGAGTGAACTCCCACGTCCTCTCCCGATCGAGGGCTTTCAGGTACACGCCCCGTTTCAAGAACAGTCCGCACTCCTCGGCCAGTTCAGGGAGAGGGTTTTGGAGCCCGTCGTAAATTCGACCCAACAGACCGGGTCCCAATTCCACGACAAGGAGGTCTCCCGTGAATTCAACCTCGTCGCCCACCTTGATGCCCCGGGTGTCTTCAAAGACCTGCATGTTGCACACATCGTCGCGGACCCTGATGACCTCGCATTTGAGCCTGCGGTCTCCGGTGACGACGTAGGCGACCTCGTTCTGTCGCACCTGGGTGTCGAAGGAGGCGGTAATCATGTTGCCGTAACCCGCAACGACTTTACCTCTTGCTAAAGACATACTAAAGTTCCTCCAGCCGTCTGACGATGTCCAGACCCTGTTCCTCGCTCAAGCCAAGCGCTCTTTCGAGAAGTTGAAGTTTCAACAAGTAGGCCAGGACCACATCAAATTCAAATTGATTCGTTTCCGTCATTTCATCAATCGTTTCCCAGATGATTCGCTGAACCGTCTCCTCAATGTCCTGAGGACTCTTTGCCTCAAGAATTCGATGGATCCAGGGATAATCCTCGCTCAGCCCGAAGTCCTCTGCGCTGCTCCGGCCGAGGGTGTCTATCAGGTCACCCTCGCCCACCAGGAATTCGGAGGGCGAAAGTCCTTTTCTCCTGGCCCGAACAGCGGTCAGGATGTTTCTCAGATCTCTTTCGAAGTTGAGATAGGCGCGGAGAAAGGGACTGGACGCTTTCTGGACGGCAAAATCAAAATAAGCCTGATACAGCTGATCGACATTTCGGGGTGAAAAACCCTCGGAAATCAGGCTTTCAAAAAACTCGCTCAACCATCCGGGTACTTCATTAGGAGACTTAACCTGGTCCCTCCAGAACTCCCGGCCATAGACCGTGAACTCCACTTCCGTCTCTTTGCCGGAAAGCAGTCTCTCGATCTGGAGGATATCCCCTTTCAGCAGGACGAGCTCCACATCCTCCCAGTCTTTCGGGTCAATGTGGGATTTCTCGTCAAGGAGTTCCGTCAAACGATATTTGAGCTTCTTATCGTCCCGGTGAATTTCCGGGAGATAAGCGATCAGAAAATAGTATTTCATTTCCCTTCGGTCTTCTTGAAATCGATGTTCTTGAAGTACTCGTGAAATCTGGGTGAAAGATATCCGGTAAAGAGATCCAGGAAAGCCTCGCTTGTGAAATCCAGCATCACGCTGCCGTCGGTCTTGCCGATGATGAACCCATAGCTCACGCCGTCCGTTTTGAGGTTTAGTTTCACCCGGTCACCCTTGTCTTCGCCGAGTTGGGTGACGAGTTGCACGGCAAACTCCTCCAGCTTGTCCTTCTGCTCTTTAGAAACCAGGAGCGTGAGGTCCGATGCGCCGGGCATCTTCGCATATTCCTTCACGCATGCCGAGATGAGGTCTCTCAGAAAACTGGTATCATTCAAAGCATTCGTGAGCTTGCCCTTCAAGGGCAGGGAGAGAAGGTTCGTCTCCATGTGCCTTTTCAGGTTCGTCAGAAACTGGGACGCGGCGATCTCCATGGAGGAATGAAGTTGTCTCATGATCCTGTCTGCTTCTTCCTTCGCTCCTTTTGCGATGCCCTCAGCCTCTTTGTTTGCGCCGGCCAGGATTTCAGAAGCCCTCTTTTCCGCCTCTTCGGTGATTTGACGGGATGCCAGTTCACCGCTCTCCACACCGTGCTTCTTCAGGGTTTCAATAAGTTCCTGCAACTTCGTGTCCACCATATCACTTCACCTCTATTAATCGATGATGTAGTACTTCGTCTCTTCTTTTCCCTCCGCCTTCCGCCTGAGTCAGGGAGGAGATGGAGTTAATTTCATCATCCTGAAATCAGGTCTGCTGAAAATAGGAAGCAAAAAGGGATGGAGTGCTCTAAGCGGAGAGTGGCTCACCTTGTAGTTCGATAAAAAAGGAAGGTTTTGCATCTGCGTTTCTTACTACTCCCGGATACTGTGAGTCCCCTTGGAAAAGAGAAACCGGAGACATCCAAAAACCTGTCACGGGTGATTCCGCGCACTAGGTCCGAACTTAAAGAGGGCTCAAATCGGCACCCCGTTTCTTACGAAAAAGTTACCCTATTCAAGTCAGTAGCGCTTGTCAAGAAATTTTTCACCTCTGAGAACGACACACGGTACAAGAAAGGACTGGCTCTCCTTGAGCACCTGCGGGGGACGAGGAGTAGCCGACGGAGCATTGCTTTTCGCGAGCATTTCTGTCATAAAGGCGGTTAAGGGCATCGCGTTCCGCGATTCTCTATTCCAGGACCTAGGAGGTTCTACCATGCAAAAGCGCAGAAAATTGGGGAGAGGGGTAGCCATTGCGGGCGCGGGTATGTCCAAGTTCGCCATGTTTAAAGACAAGGACTCCAAGGATCTTTTCACAGAGGCCTATCGGGAAATGCTGGCTTCGGTGGACAAAGGACTGGACCCTGCGGATATCGATGCTCTGTACCTCGGAAATTTTTCAAATGACTATTTTGCCCATCAGTCGCACTGGGGACCCATCATCTCGGACATTATCGGCCATGCACCCAAGCCGGCCACAAGGACGGAGGGTGCCTGCGCTTCGAGTGCCCTGGCTTTGAGGGAAGGTGTTTTTGCCATCGCTTCGGGATTCTATGACATCGTTCTGGTGGGCGGGGTGGAGGATATGTCCAAAAGAACCACCGAAGAGGTGGCAGAGGGTCTTGCTCTTGCAACGGTCCCCTATGAGGGGAGAGTGGGGTTCACCTTCCCGGGCGTTTTCGGCGCGGTCGCGACAGCCTATTTTGCCAGGTACGGGGCCAACCGGGAGCATCTCATGAACGTGACCATTAAGAGCCACAACAACGCCCCTCTAAACCCCAAGGCTCAGTTCCCCATGAGCATTCGGGACATGATGAACGCCAAGGCTGAAAGCCTCAAGAAAAGAGGCCAACCGGTGCCGGAATGGAAAGACGAGAAGGATTTCTTAAGGGACCCCACAGTCAATCCTCCGGTGGCCTGGCCCATGCATCTGTTCGATTGTTGCCCGATCAGCGACGGCGCAAGCTGTGTTCTCCTGGTGGCTGAAGAGATCGCCAGGAGTTTCACCGATGATCCCATCCACGTGGTAGGCATCGGCCAGGGAAGCGGTAGAGGCTTCCACGCCAGCGCGGACATGACCTATTTCGAGGCCACAAGGTACGCAGCGCAGGAGGCTTACGGTATGTCTGGTCTCACACCGAAGGACGTGCAGTTTTCCGAGGTGCACGACTGTTTTTCCATCGCCGAGCTGGTTCACATCGAAGATCTCGGTTTCTTTGAGCCCGGTCAAGGTTACAAGGCCGTGGCAGAGGGTGCGACAAGGCTCGACGGACCCAAACCCATCAACACCTCCGGAGGGTTGAAGTGCAAAGGCCATCCAGTGGGAGCGACAGGCACTTCACAAATTTACGAGGTGTGGACGCAACTCAGGGGAAAGGCCGGCAAGAGGCAGATCCCTATTAAGGATTTGCGGGTGGGGGGAGCTCACAACCTGGGCGGGACAGGAGGGACCTGCACCTTCACCATTTTGGAAAGGAGATAGGGCGATGGAACAAAGGCCTTTTAGCGATGCGTCGTACAATCGGTTTCTTGGCGAGGATAAACTCATGGGGTCGCGGTGCAGAAGTTGTGGGGCTACCTACGTGCCTCCTCGCCCTCTCTGCGTCAAGTGCTTCAAGTCGGACATGGAGTGGGTGGAAATGAAAGGGAAAGGCAAGCTGGCGGCCTTCACCTGTATCACTATTGCCCCGCCTTTCATGATCGCCCAGGGATATGGACGGAAACACCCCTACTGCTCCGGCGTGGTGGATCTGGATGAAGGAGGCCGCGTGGACGCCCGTATTGACGGCGTGGACGCGGCCCATCCGGAGAACATCAAGGTGGGCATGCCGATGAGAGTAAAGTTCCTGCACAGGGAAGGGGGCGAAATCCCGGAAACCTACCTGGCCTTCGATCCGGCATAGACCCCTAACTCAGGCGTTTGGGCACAACGAAACGCTGTGTGGGCCCAGTCGGAGGGTTGGTCTCTGACGAGTCCGCAACCGGAAATGGCCGCGACGCTTCAATCCGCCCCAGGGTACTGAAGTTATTTTAGGAGTAGGCGCATGACTCTCCCCGCCAATCGGAGACGGCACCCTTTGGGGCTACCACCAGGACCCACTGACTTTTCGGCGCCGTTTGACACCCCTGCTAACGTGGTTGCGGCTCTGAAGAGACCGACCCTCCTGCTGGGCTTTAGAACTTCTCCGCAGTTTGTGAAGAAGCCACAGGTTAAGGCTCTCTTTTCTCTTATCGTTTGCGGAGAGGCTGTGTTTTTTTCGGTTTGGCGAGGAGGAGAGAGCAAATGGCACCTTGCGCCGTCTTCACCTCCAACATGGCGCTGCAGCAGAAGCACTTGACGGGGCCAGCGTAGTTTTCGAAGACCTTGTGATCCAAATTGATTTCACGCCCGCAGGATATGCATTTGATCTCCATTTCTTCTTCCCTCCCAAAAAGAATCCTGAAAATGCCTTCGGCGTTTCAGGAGTGAGGCGTGCAAATCTTCGCGCAACGCTCCATATAACCTCTGGAAGAGGTTAACGGGATGACAGCATATCGTTGAACATCAGACAAAAAACAGGGCGAAAAGTCAAGGAGAATCCTGATTGAGCTTCTTCTTGAATTCTGTGATGACCCCCTCCAGGTCCGCGAGGGCCTTTAATGCTTCCTCCATGAAAACCTCCCTGAATTTCACCCCGTCTCCGGGCTTGATCTGCCCCAGGGAGGAAAGATCTGCCGTGATCACCGTGGCAATTTTCCTGTAACCGCCTGTGATGGTTTCTGCGAGAATAATGATCGGCCGGCTGTCTCCCGGGATCTGGATCGTTCCGGGCACGACGCCTTCGGAAATGATGGAATCGGCCGTTCCTTCTTTTCGGAGGATGGAAGGCCCGGAGAGTCGAATGCCCGTCCGGTCGGATAGGGGAGAGACCGCGAAGAGCGAACCGAGAAATGCGCTCCTGGCCTCTTCCCGGAAATCACTATCCTGGGGACCGAAGAGGATTCGCAGGGTCCACTCTTTCGGGTAGAGGGGCCTCCACTGTGGACTCAAGACCCTTTCCGCGGTCTTCAGGTGCGCGTGGGGCGCTCGTGAAAAAAGCACGTCGCCCTTCTTGAGAGCTCTTCCTCGGTATCCGCCGAATCCGGAGGAGAGATTCGTGGATTTGCTCTCCAGCACGGAAGGGCAGAAGATGCCTCCGCCAACGGCCACATAAGCGCGACAGCCGGCTCTTGTCCCTTTGAAGTGAAGGGTATCATCCTTTTTCAAGATGTAAGAACGCCAGTTCTCGACGGGCTCTTCATTGATCACGGGCCGGAGGTCGCCGCCCCCTATCGCAACGGCACTGCTCGCAAGAGCTTTTACCTTGAGTCCTGTCACGGTGACTTCCAGACCTGCTTCTCCTTCAGGATTGCCCACCAGGAGGTTGGCAACTCTGAGGGCGAAGGCATCCAAGGCTCCGCTGGGCGGAACGCCATAGCGGCCGAAACCATATCTTCCCAGGTCCTGGACAGTGGTACGGGGGCCGGGTTCCAGAACTTCCAGGGTTGCTATGCCTCCCAATCGCCAATCTCCTGTTCTTGGATGGAGATGAATTTTACACGATCGCCGATTTTAAGAGGGGTAGGCGGCCATTTTTGTGCGTCGAAAAGTATCAAGGGAGTCCAACCGAGGATATGCCAGCCTCCGGGGCTCTGAACAGGGTAGATGCCGGTTTGTCTCTGGGCGATGGCCACAGAGCCCCGAGGAACAGCAGTGCGCGGTGTTTCCCTGCGCGGTGTTTCAATGGCTTTGGAGACCTCCCCCAAATAAGGGAAGCCGGGGGTGAACCCGATCATGTAAACCCGGTATACAGTCTGCGTATGGTGCCATATCACTTCTTCGGTGGAGATCCGATGAAGCCCTGCAACCCATTGGAGGTCCGGACCGAACCGGCCTCCGTACACCACCGGCACTTCCAGAGTTCCCGGTTCCGGGAGCAGAGAGTCATCCGAATCACGGAACAGGCGCTCAATGCGCTCCCGGAGACTCGAGAGTGTAATCTCAAGGGGATCGTAGACAACCATGACCGAACGATAGGCGGGAACCAGCTCTTTGACTCCTCTGATGGATTCCCGGTCCAGTTTGAGGAACAGTTTCCGCACCTCCGTGTTTACCAGGGGATCGATCTCGTCCCCCAGTTCCACAAGAAGGGCGCGGTCACCCATGACCCGGTATATGGGACTTTTATACAAAATAAGACCTCTATCTGTGATTCACCACAGACAGCACAAAGAACCCCTTTTGTTTGTCGGAAGATACCGACAAACAAAGAGTTGTGCTCTTAGATCTCTGCATGCTAAACGCCGTTAACAGATAGCTTCGATGATCCCCAGATTGCGCTAACCCGTCCATGAAAAACGCAGTCCCATCAATTTGGTCTAAGAGATTTACATGTGAGGCAGCACGCGTCCGCAAGACACTGAGCCTCATCGGAGAAGTAACCGTGGATCTTTTCGTCAATCGGTATCTCCCGATAGACGAAAAAATTCATCTTCCTCTCTGTGGCCCCGTGCCTCTGTGGTGAGTCTACAAGAAGCTTCCCAGCGGGGCGATTTCGATTCCCGAGGCGCTAAGAGTTTCCCGGATTTTCCTGGTCAGCGTGACAGCAGTTGGATTGTCGCCGTGTACACAGATGGTCTCTGCGGCCAGTTCAATCTCCGTGCCGTCTTTTGCAGTGACCTTGCCTTCTTTCACCAGCTTCAGGATTCTGCCTGCGGCAAGTTCAGCGTCATGAATCACCGCGCCGGGCTCTTTTCGCGATGCTAAAGATCCATCGGGATTGTACGCTCTGTCGCCGAAGAACTCGAACGCGATTCGGATGCCGTGACGCGAACCGATGCGCCGGAGTTCATCTCTGTTCGCACCGGCAAGCACCACTAGGATAAGACGCTGATCCAACCGGGCAAGCACTTCGGCCACCCCTTCCCATATGGCCGGGTTCTTTACGGCCATGTTATAAAGGGCGCCATGAGGTTTCACATGCTGGAGGGTTAGTCCTTCCATCGCGGCAAATGCCTGGAGCGCGCCGACCTGATAAGCGACATAGTCCTTGATCTCTTGAACGGAGACGTCCATGTCACGCCGGCCGAACCCCAGCAAATCGGGAAAGCCGGGATGGGCGCCGGGCGCAACGCCGTGTTTCTTCGCGAGTCCCATAGTCCGCTGCATCACGGAGGGATCGCCGGCATGGAACCCGCAGGCAATGTTAGCCGAGCTGATGAGCGGGATGACCTCTTCATCGAGGCCGAGCTTATAGGTGCCGAAGCTTTCTCCTACATCTGAGTTGAGGTCGACCTTTCTTTGACTTTTCATGCTGTCCTTCCTACCCCTTCCTGAGCATCAGTTACTGAGGTTTTTCGAAGGCGACGATCTCGTAAGGAGTCAGAAAAAGTCCATTTTCGTCATTCCCCAGCCGAACCGGGGAATCCAGGAAAAAAGCGCTTCCGGACCCCGGCTGAAGTTTGTCCCCAGCCTGACCCGGGGGGGGGATAGCGGCTCCGATCACATGCCATGAAGCCGTCAAGAGCGAACCATACCACAAAGCGAAGACCGGAACACGGCTTTTTGCTCCCAAAGCTGCCGAAACCTTTGCCTCCTATTTCCTTGCACTTGCTCCGAGGTAAATAGCCGTGAGCGCCAGAAGAGCGCCCATGGCCTCCAGAAGGGATATGGCCCTGCCGAAAAAGAGAATGTCCCAGAAAAAGGCAAGCGTCGGTTGCAGGAGCAGCAGAAGGCCGGCCCGGGAAGCTTCGACAGCGGGAAGAGCCTTTGAAATGAGGACCCAGCCGAGAACTTGCGAAAAGAGGCCGTAGGCGATCAGCGCGCCCCAGCTTTGATGATCAGGAATTCGAAAAGACTGATTTTCAAAAAGGACTTCAGCGCCCAGGCAGAGCATCGTAAGGATCGACACCGAGGCTATTGTAGGGAAGGCGGCTCCGGGAATTCTCGCCTGGCAGTTTCGAAGGGTAAGAATGTAGGCGGCGTAACAAACAGCAGACACTATGCCGAGGATGACTCCTGTCCTGTAAAGCTTTCCGAGACTGGACCAGCCGGGTCCTACGATCAGATAGAGCCCGAGCATGGCGCAGGCCATGGCGGTGATAAGCTTCCACGAAGTTTTTTCTTTCAGGACGAAAATGCCGAACAGGGCAAGAAAGAAGATCTGAAAGTTTGCGAGGAGAGTGGCCAGGCCCGGTCCCACGTAGAGAATGCACCTGTGCCAGAAAGTGAGGTCGAGTGCGAACAGAACGCCGCAAGCGCATACCATGATGAAATGAAGGGTTCCAAAGAAGAGCTTCTCTTTCCTGATGAACACAAGGGCGGTGAGAATGAGCCCTCCGAAAAGCATCCGGTAGAAGCCTGCGGTGGTGGGTCCTACGTGTGCCCATTTGACGAAGACGGCGGAGAAACTGATCATGGTAGCCCCGACCGTTAACTGGATGGGGGCCAACCTACGGGCCCGGTCTCGATCTGTTGTTTGTTCGGCCATCTTGTTTCCTGAAGGAGCTTTTGTCATTCCCCGTCAGTCGGGGGAGAGGAGGACGCGGGAGTGAATTCGATTCGAAAGGGGAGAGGGGAAGCTTCGTCGGCGATTCTGCGGAGGTTTTCTTCTTCCGCTCTCAGAATGTCCAGGAGCATCAGGGCATCGCAGGCGCTGAAGCGCAGAGGCGGGCAGCCATTGCTTGAAATCTCCATTCCTTCGCCGGTAATCTGAACGACAAATCTTTCTTTCATGTTTTCATTCGGGAAAATCATGCTCATCCCTCGATTTCTTGATTCTGACTCCATACTCTAATGGGCACTCCCGAATAACATCCTACACGTCCTGACGGCAACTGAAAAGAAGAAGGGTGAGGCTTGCAATTCGGGCATCAAAAAGGTAAAAACGGTCAAACAGCACTGATCCCCGAAGCCGGTCAAAGGGGCCCCGTCCCTGAAGCACAATGCGCTTCGGGTTAGACGGTACATGATGGAGGGGAGATAAATCGACGAGAAAAGAAGGCGCTGTTTCTCACATCACGAGGCAGGGCTGATCATCATCCTTCTCGTGTGGACCACGGTGATGCTCTGGTCCTGTGACACGATCTCCGATACTTACAGATTAGGCAAGCGGACGGTCAAGACCGCGGCCAGCGTCACCGCAGGGGCTGTCGGCATCGGGGTGGGAACCGCCAAAATAGTTTACCATGTGGGGAAGTTCACCTTCAAGGTAGTCATGGCGCCCCTCGACTGGCCGTTGACCAGAGAAGAAATCGAATCGGTAGATGGTCTCCCGCCCAAAGAGGCGATCAAAGAGGGCCGGGTCAAGAGTGCTCCCTACGTGGTCCACGGCAAACGATACGTTCCCATGTCCGTTGCTGCCGCCCAAAAATACCGGGAAGTGGGAACGGCTTCCTGGTACGGGTATGAAACATGGCACAAGGAGGGAGGCCGCATGACCGCGAATGGCGAAGTGTTCGACCCGGACGGCCTCAACGCGGCCCACAAACATTTGCCCTTGCCCACCCACGTGAGGGTGACGAACCTGGAGAACAAGCGCTCTCTTATCGTCCGGGTAAATGACCGGGGGCCTTTTGTGGGAGGACGTATCATCGATCTGAGCGCCGGCGCAGCCAAAAGATTGGGCTTCTACAAAAAGGGAACCGCCAAAGTGTTGGTGGAAGCCGTTCCCGTGGAAGGATCGTGAATTCATGAAAAAAATAAACCCGGACTATGTAGACGCTGTGCGAACGTTCATTAACCCATGTCCCTACTTCTCTCTGCTTTCAATGGAGATCAAGGATCTGGGATGGGGAGAAGCCCTTCTGGAAATTGAGGTTCAGGAAAAGCACTTGCAGCCCTTCGGGATCGTTCACGGCGGCGTCTACTCTTCGCTGGTTGATGCGGCGGCTTTCTGGGCTGTGTATACCCAGGTGCCCGAAGGGATAGGAATGACCACAGTCGAACTCAAGCTGAATTATCTTGCTCCTCTTACCACGGGGCGTATGATCGCCAGGGGAAGGAGTCTCCGCGTGGGCAAGACGCTTTGCCTCGGAGAGGCCAGTCTCTTGGACGGAGCGGGAACTTTGCTCGCTCACGGCACTTCGACCACGATGCTGATGAAGGACCTGCAAATCCAGGGAGAGTCAATTTGGCCGCCCAAGTATCTATGAAATCTGCTGCGCATATTTCATGAAACGCCTTGCTGCGCAAGGCTCTCAAGCGGGGAAGCCTGCGTTGTATAAAATCGTGAAACGATTTTATGTCCAATATCCAAGGAAAGACTTTCCGGAATCCATTTCGTTATTCGGTCAGAGCTTTGTTTGCGGCCAAAGGCCCGCATCAGGAAAGCTTGATGCACAAACCCGATTTGTAAGATAACTCAGAGAGGATATGCCATGAGTAAGATCAAGCCGAATCATTATAAGATCCATCTGGAGCCCGATCTGACGCGTTTCGTGTTCGATGGGAGAGTGGAGATCTATCTTGAGGCTTCAGATCCGACGAAAGAAGTGTCCTTGAATGTGCTGGACCTTGCGCTCTGGCGCTGTCAGGTCGTGGTGGGAGGAGAAGTGAAAGACTGTTGTTTTGCGGTCGATCCGCAAAAAGAAGTCGTCACCATCTCGTTGCCGGAAGAAGTGGAAGGGGACATTGCCCTTTCCATCATTTATACGGGAAAGATCAACAATAAGATGGCCGGCTTTTACAGGAGCCGGTATGTCATGGAGGGTAAAGAGCACTTTATAGCCGTCACCCAGTTCGAGGAGAGTGACGCGAGAAGGGCCTTTCCTTGTAAGGATCACCCTGCGGAGAAAGCGACCTTTGAGGTGGAAATGGTCGTGGATGCGAACAAGGTTGCCGTGTCCAACATGCCGATCAGGGAAGAAAAGGATCTGGAAGAAGGCCGCAAGTGGGTTACGTTTCAACGCACCCCCAGGATGTCCACCTACCTTCTGTTTTTCGGCGTGGGCGATTTCAAATTCATACAAGACCCGGGAGAAGTCCTCATTCGAGTGGCTACCATGCCCGGCGTGACTCACCAGGGTCAATTCGGGCTCGATTTCTCAAGAAAAGCTCTCATCTTCGCAGAAGACTACTTCGGCATCAGGTACCCTTTGCCCAAGCTCGACCTGCTGGCCATCGCGGATTTTGCGGCAGGCGCCATGGAAAACTGGGGAGCCATGACCTTCAGGGAGAACCTGCTTCTTCATGACCCCGAAACCACATCCAGGGCAGGGGAAGAGAGGATCTGCGAAGTCATTGCTCATGAACTGGCCCACCAATGGTTCGGAGACCTGGTGACACCGGAAGACTGGAAATACCTCTGGCTCAACGAAAGCTTCGCCACCTATTTCGGCTACGGAATAGTGGACCACTACTACCCTCAATGGGAAGTGTGGGAGCAGTTCCTGCAGGGGCAGACGGGAACAGCTCTTGACCGGGACGCGCTTCAAGAAAATTTCCCCATCGAAATTCCAAGCGGAGACCACGTGATCATCAATGTGAGTACCGCCCCCATCATTTACAACAAAGGGGGCAGCATCCTGCGACAGGTGGAAGGATATGTGGGCCGCGACCATTTCAGGGACGGGCTGAGGAAGTACCTCAAGACCCATGAGTATGGCTGCGCTTCAAGCCATGATCTGTGGGAAGCTCTTGAGTCGGTTTCAGCCAAGCCGGTGGCCAGAATAATGGAGAACTGGATCGGCCAGGCAGGGCTTCCCCTGCTGGAGATAAGGAGAGAAAAAGAAGACCTGCTCGTCACTCAGAAACGCTTCACTTATCTTCCAGGCCGATTTACCCAGGCATGGTTGATTCCCATCTCGGTGCGAACTTTTTTGAAAGACGGTACGACAAAGGTAATCGAGACCCTGGTGGAAAGCGAGACCGCAACCATCCCCCTCGGCAGAGGTGTGGTATCCTACAAGGTTAACGACGGGCAGACCGGATTCTACAGGGTCAGGTACCTGGACGAAAAGAATCTGAAAGAACTCGGGGAAAAAATCGCCAGCAAGTCTCTCAACTCGGTGGACAGGTGGGGGCTGCAGAACGATTTGTATGCCATGGTAAAGGCAGGGATTGCAAGGCTCGAAGATTATCTGGATTTCTTATCCCACTACGCCGATGAGGAAGCCTTTCTTCCCCTGACGAGCATAGCGACAAACATGCACCATGCCTATGTAATCACGGGAAATGAAAAGATCGCGCCTCTGGGAGCGGCGCACTTTGAAAAAGTTATCGATAGGATAGGATATGACCCGACGGAGGAAGACAAGCATACGACCTGCATTCTGAGGGAACAGCTTCTCTGGAATGCCGTCCTGTACGGATCGCGGAAAGTGCGAGGCTTCGGAGAATCCAAGTTTTCCTCGGCAATGAAAGGCAAGAGAATTCATCCCGATATCATGAGAAGCGTGATGCAGGTTGGTGCCTTTCTCGGAGGAGAGGAAGCTTACCACTGGCTCACAAAGCGTTTTCACTCCTCAGGGAGCGAGCACGAACGAATGAACCTCCTTGTGGCTCTCGGCTGCTTTAATCAGGAGACAATCCTGAAAAAAGTCCTGTCTTTCGTCCTCGAAGAGGTGCCTGACAGGAACAAGTTCATCACCATCGGGGTGCTTTCCGAAAACCGGCTCGCGTTGCCCGAGCTTTGGCGGTGGTTCCTGGAAAATCAGAAACGGGTCGAGGAGTTTCATCCTATTCACTACGAGCGAGTTGTGGCCTCCCTCATCCCTTACAGTGGTTTGGACAGAGAGAGTGAAGTCCGGGGGTTTTTTGAAAACTACATGAAGAAAACCGATAAGGCGAAGGACGTCATCAAACTGTCGCTGGAAAAGCTGGAGATTCATTCAAGGATGCGAAAGGCTTTCCTGGCCGGCAGTTGAAAAGCTCCCCATCTTCGACGCCTTTTTTTCGGCAAAATCCGCCATGCGTTCCCTCGTCCCCAACCAAACGCTGCGTGTGCCCCTTCCAGCCGACCCGTGGGACTTCTCCTCTCATCCTGCTGAGAACCTGCCGGTCGGGATTCTAAACTGACCGATGAAGTAAGGTAAGGCCTCGCAGAAAATACAGGATCGACCCTATTTGCCAGCCTGATTCTTGCCTCGATCGACCCTGATGAAAGCAGGAATGCCGAGAAAAAGGATGGCTGAAGGGCAGGAAGAAAGCGGTGCCGGTTCCCCATATACCATCGATTTTATACGGAAATACTGTGTCGTATGCATTGAACACCAAGCCGTTAGTCGTTACCAAATACATGCAGATTCAGGTAGAGCACCTGGAAGCCCTGGTCAAGGTGCTTCATTTCAGTGCGAAGTACGTCAGTGCCGCCGTGATTGTTGCAGCGCTGCTCATGGCTTCGAGTTTCCTGGTCGAAAGGGAGGTGGTCCTGCTTGGCGGCATAGACACCAGGGTTTTCGGGGTCGCAGGATACCTCCTCGCAGTGATTCTGGGACTCTGGCTCCTTATCTCCATGATCCGCCGTTAGAGAATTAGAAAAATGTCGATACTATCAAAAATGACTTCCCGTGGGAATGATGACATCTGGAGAAGCAATCTTGGAGAGCTCAAGGGCTTCAGAGCATTCCGGGTCACTTTTTTGAGGGTCACTATTCTGTCCTTGAGAGGATTCTTCCGTGACCAGGCCAGGGCATCCGCCCTCACCTATTATTCAGTTTTTTCCGTCGTGCCGGTTTTGGCTTTGCTTCTCGGCATTGCGAAGGGGTTCGGCTATGAAAAGCTTCTGCAAAATCAACTTATGGAGCGACTTCACGGACAGGAGGAAGTGGTGTCGAAGATCACCGGCTTTGCACACTCGCTCCTGGAACACACCCCGGGCGGATGGATTACCGGCCTTGGAGTCGTATTTCTGTTTTATAGTGTCATCAATGTGCTGATGAATATCGAAGGTTATTTTAACGAGATCTGGCACGTCCAGGAAGGGAGACCCATTAGGAGAAAGATCGCCGACTATCTTTCTTTCATGTTGATTGGGCCGGTCTTGTTTCTCATGTCCAGCGCCATAACGGTTGTCGTCGCCGCCGAGGTCACAACCATCGTAGGAAGAATCGATGTTCTCGGCTGGGCCAGTCCGTTTATACTCGGTATCATCAATTTCTCGCCTTATGTGACGCTATGGCTTCTTTTCAGCTTCATGTACATTTTCCTTCCCAACACCAGGGTCAAGTTTGTCTCGGGCGCATTAGCCGGGATTATCACAGGTACGGTTTTCCAGCTATTCCAGTGGGTCTACATCACTTTTCAGGTCGGAGTTTCCCGATACAATGCCATCTATGGAAGCATGGCCGCCGTGCCTCTCTTCCTGTTATGGATGCAGTTGAGCTGGGTCATTATCCTCGTTGGCGCGCAAATCTCCCACGCTTACCAGAACGCGAAAGCCTACGATTATCAGTACGACTGCAAGAACATCAGCCCGGCTTTCAAACGTCTCCTAGCCATGAGAATCGTTCATCTGCTGGTCAACAGTTTTTCGCCCGATGGAAAACTCTGGGACGAAACCGGGATCTCCAATAAGCTAGGGATCCCCCTATTTCTCCTACGCCGTATTCTGAACGAACTGGTTGAGGCACGGCTGGTTTCACAGGTCAAGACGAACAAAGGCGTCTGCGAGGCATTTCAGCCCGGTCAGAGAACAGAAAACCTGACCATTATGAGCGTGTTAAGAATCCTTGAAAACCACGGGAGTAACGACATTCCGACTGTGTCGTCGGACGAACTCGGGAAACTCTCCGAAGCCTTTGACGAACTGTCCGGTCTGATGGAAAATTCGGAATGGAATAAGCGCCTGGTAAACATCTAAGCCGCCGGCACTGCGATAAAGACACTGACCCCAAGCAAGAGGGTGTTAGATGGTCCTTGCTCCAGGTCTGCAACTTGACACTTCAGGGCATCCGCCCTATTGTGTCGGGCATAGAACATGCTTCATGTCGCTCTATCCTTGTCAGAAATTCCTGGCCTCCCGGATGATCGCTCCATACTCGATGCAGGCTGGCGGTTATAACCTGAGAAAGGGAAAGTCATTTTGGTCGGGTGTCCCTTTGAAACGGAAGGACCCATCATTATGTTAATTTGTGGGAGAAAAACCTTAAGGACAGGAGAAGATGAATCATTCAGAAGACTCTCAAAAAGCCAGGAAAAAAGCAAAAATTCAAATTCGCCAGATGGAACTAGACGATCTGGCTACCGTTTTTCACATGGGGGAAAGGCTCTTCACCGCCAGGGACGCACCCAACCTGTACCGAACCTGGGATGAGTACGAACTCATCGAGCTTTTTTACGCCGATTCGGAGTTATGCTTTGTGGTGGAAGCTGAAGAGGAGGTTGTGGGATTTGCCCTGTGCACCACTATTGAAAAGGAAAGATCTGCCTGGAAATACGGGCATCTCGTCTGGCTAGGCATTCTGCCCGAATTTCAGAGAAGCGGTCTGGGCGAAAGGATTTTCAACCATGTGAAAGAGCAGATGACCAAGAGGGGAGTTCGTATGCTGGTTGTGGATACAGAGGCGGATAATCTTCCTGCGCTCCGTTTTTTCCGGAAAATGGGGTTCGGCAAACCTGAAGAGCACATCTATCTGAGTCTCAACCTCTCCGGTCAAAAGCGAGTCGGCCTCGACAAGGAGCATCTTCCCGCGACGGGGTTGAAAGCGTGAGTCAGGTGCCCATACCCATAAGTGCCAGGAGACTTCGAAAACTGCTGAAGCGACTTCTGGATATCTACAGCCCTTCGGGCAAAGAGGAAGATGTTGTCGATTTCCTGTATGCTTACATGAAACGTCATGGCTTGCCCGTGGGCCGTCAGGAAGTGGACGAGCATCGGTATAACCTGGTGGTCTCGCCTTCGAGTCGCGAAGCGGAAGTGGCCTTTATCGGGCATGTTGATACTGTTTCCGCATATGGACTCGAGGATTACGGCGCAGAGGAAGAAGGAGATCTGATCAGAGGACTTGGGGCCGCAGACATGAAGGGCGCGTGTGCGGCCATGATCGAGGCATTCATTTGCCTCTGGGAAAAAGGATTCTCTCAGGCTCCCCTGGCCCTGGCTCTCGTGGTCGGGGAAGAAGAAAAGGGCGATGGAGCCGATGAACTGGTAAAAGGATACCATTTTCCATGGGCGATCCTAGGTGAACCCACGGACCTGAAGCCTTGTCTCAGCCATTACGGCTACGTGGAAATTCACCTCAACACGCGGGGAAGAAGACTGCACGCCTCGCTGGCCAAAAAAGGAGGGAATGCAGTAGATCAGATGTTGCGCATTTTGCTTCGCCTGTCCCGCTACCTCGAGGAGGAGCACATAAATCTCATTTACAACATTCGGGACCTTTACAGTTCGGGGGGCGGATTCGTGGTCCCTGACGGATGCGAAGCCTGGGTGGATGTGCATCTCCCGCCGACTGCTCCGGTGTCGGAAATCACAGTGGAAATCGAAGAACTCATCGCCAAAGAGAGTCACGTGGATCCGTCGACTGAGGTATCCCTGCGCTTCACGACGGTCCACGCCGGCTATGAACTTCCGGAGAGGGGAAAGGTGATCGATGCTTTGAAGGGGAGTTTTTCAGATCAGTCCCTGTTGTGGGAACCCCTCTCTTTTCCGAGCCATTCTGATGCCAATCAGCTTTGGATGGCCGGAGTGAAGCCGATCATTTTAGGTTGCGGCCGTCTTGAAAAGGCTCACTCCCCCGGTGAGGATGTGTCTTTCCGACAGGTCATCGATGCGGCGAAAATTTACTTTGACGTGGCAGCACGGATGGCGGGACGAGAGAAATTAGTCGTATGATCGGCCCGAGAGACAATGACGCTCAGGGAGGGAGCCTTGGAATGCAAGAAAAGGCTTCGTCGCTGAGCCGCCCTAAGAAAGGGGGGCTGGGCTTGCGCTCGAGGGCTAAAGCAGTTGTGGGAAACAATAAGGTAGCGATCGAGGAGGAGGTTTTTGATGAGAACGAGAAAAGTGAGAGATTTGATGGTTCCCATCGGGGAGTACGCTACCGTGAACGCCGACGCGAACCTGTATACGGCGGTCATGGCATTGAGGGAAGCGCAGAAAAAATTCCGTCAGGACCGGTACAAGCACAGGGCCATTCTCGTCTATGACGAGAACAAGCATGTTGTGGGCAAGCTCAGCCAGCTCGATGTCATCCGGGGTCTTGAGGCAGGGTACAAGAAGGTCGGCGAGCTCAAAGGTATTTCTCACAGTGGCTTCAGCCCCCAACTCATCAAATCTATGATGGAGAGCTATGGCCTCTGGGGAGAGCCTCTTGACGATATCTGCCGGAAGGGCGCACAGATCAAGGTGAGAGACGTGATGTACTCGCCGTCGGAGGGAGAGTACGTGGAAGAGAATGCTTCTCTTGCCGAGGCCATCCATCAGTTGGTCGTGGGCCACCACCAGTCTCTACTGGTTGCAAAGGACGGAGAGATCACAGGAATCCTGCGGCTTACCGATGTTTTTACCGAGATATGCGACAGGATGGAAGTCTGTCAGGTGTGACGGGTGGTGTTTCGAAACGCGGGAGGGCTGTGATGAATACAAACGAAGCGATTATGTCTTTTTCCCAGAGTGAAAAGGTTAAGGCAGGCCTCATCTGGGCATCCCATGCTCTGGAACTCCTAAGCGGCCTGCAGGATGAGCAGAGAAAAGGCGGAGAAAAGATTATCCGCGCTCTCCTGGGGATGATAGCTCAGGAGATAGGCCTGGCCAGGATTCTCACGGGCCGGGAGGTATGGGAGGGATTGGAAAGCCACCTCGAAAAGGCCCTGATCATGGTGGATTCCGGTGTAGGAGAAGAAGCGATCCTCCATCTTTCGAGAGCCCTGAGTAACGTGACCAACGTGGGCCAGCAATCCATGTCGCTACTTAAGGAAAACGGACTTCTGTAAGGGTATCATTTTAGACGGCTTCGCAAAAAGTCCATCCGCTGCGTTGCGCTTCATCTTTCGTCATTGCAGCGTACTTCCGTGTACGCCTCATTCCTCAAGATTCGCGCGCCTTGCATCTGAAGCTTTTTACTGTGCCGTCCGCTTTGGCGACTTTTTGTGAGGGTATTATTTTATGTCTATGAAGCCATCATCCATGCTGCTGCTTGAAAAAGCTAAAGGGATACCGGAGGTGTAAGAAGTTGGAAGAAGACAAAATAGAAGAGTTGCTGGTGCGTGTTCACGCAGGTGACATGTCGGTTGACGAGGCGCTGCATAAACTGAAAGATCTGCCCTTTGAGAATATCGGTTTGGCTTGCATCGACCATCATCGCAGCCTGCGAAGAGGGCTTTCTGAGGTGATCTACGGGGAGGGAAAAGAGGTTGATGACATCCTGGCCATCATGGATAGGATGGCGGCCAAGAATGAAAACATCATGGTGACCCGCGTTTCAAAGGAAAAAGCTGAAAAAATCTTAGTAAGGCACCCTGAAAGCGAGTTCTATCCCAAGGCAAGGGTTCTCACCCTCATTCAGAAAGCTCTCAGACCAAAAGGGAGGGGGACCATTCTCGTCGTGAGTGCCGGCACCTCCGATATCCCGGTTGCCGAGGAAGCGGCTGTTACGGCGCGTTTCATGGGGAACGAAGTGGACGTGATTTATGATCTGGGCGTTTCCGGCCTCCACCGAGTCCTAAGCAACAGGAGTAGGCTCCTGGCCGCCTCGGTCATCATAGTTGTTGCCGGCATGGAAGGAGCGCTTCCCAGTGTGGTGGGAGGATTGGTGGACAAGCCCGTCATTGCGGTGCCTTCGAGTGTCGGCTACGGCGCCAGTTTCGGGGGTATAGCGGCCCTGCTCGGGATGCTCAACTCCTGTGCGTCTGGAGTAATGGTGGTCAACATTGATAACGGGTTCGGCGCCGGTTATGCGGCCAGCCTGATCAACCGGCGCCATGACGAAGCCTGATCACGTCTTGCTTGAGAACTGCAAAGGCCCTCCTCTCAGCTTCTCTCCAGCAGGGCAGTAGAGTGCTATTGTGGAACAAGGGCTCGGAAGAGAGGTCATACTCGGAGCAAGACAGAGCCCTGTCCCACAGTAAAGTGTGCGGAATAGGCGAGTATTCCGAGAGATAAGGTGTCGCTCCCATGCGATGGACATAGTCTACGGACTCCCTGACGGAGTCCACCGACTGTCCCGGAAGGCCCGCTAAAACGTAAACCCCGAGTTCCTCCCTTGCAAAGCCGGCGGCGGTCAGGTGGGCGACCGCCTCCTCAAACTCCCCCGGCGAGACTTTGCCGTCCAGGTTCCGATGCAGATTCATGTCGGACGTTTCCAAACCGAGGCGGATTGTCTTAAACCCGGAAGCCAAAAGCTGTTCAGCCACAGTGCGCGTGATCCCCCTCACATGGAGCGCGTTGGGAGTATGAAAGCGAACGGGCACTCTTGTTCTTCTCACCCACTCCAGGAGGACACCCAGGTGACAATCAAAATCCGTGAGCAGCGCATCGTCGTAAAAGGCGAAGTCCAGCACGCCGAAAGCCCTGTGCCAGAAAAGGATCTCTTCCAGGACCTCCTCCGGATCTTTCCTGGAAAATCGGGGAGTGAGGAAAGAACTGGCACAGTAATGGCACCTATAAGGACAACCGGAGGACGTTTGAATACAGACGTAATCAATGCCGTGGAGAAGATCAAAGGAAGGGAAAGGGTGGCCCGCCTTCCGGCAGGATTCGGATTCAACCCCGAATCTCCCTAGCACGTCTAAGATCCCCGAGAAATCTCGCAGATTCTCTGCACCCGCCACTTCGTCCGCTCCGGATACTCGAAAAGCATGATCTGCGCAAAGCCGGGCATAGATTCCGCCGAGAATTACCGGCGTTTTCGGGTGGATCTCCCTTGCCACTCGGATGGCTTCGACAACGCCGGGGTACCAGTAAGTCATGAGTGATGTGACCAGGATCGCAGCGGGCTTCTTGGCCGCCTTGAGTTCCTCCATAAAGAGTTGTCTGCTCATGCCGTACCGGCTATAAGATCTGGGTACGTGCTTAAGAGGTTCGGGTCTCGGCACTCTTTCTCTGAAGAATTTGCCGGTACCGTACCGTCGCCGGATAGGATGTGCGGAAGAAGGGCTTTTGCGCATTCCGGGATGGTGAATATCCAGGCAGTCGATGAGGTGGATGCGGAAACCTCTGTTTCTGAGAAAGGCCGAAAGCTTCAGCAGACCAAGGGGCTTTGCCCACAGGTCGTAGGCTGCGAAATCGTATATCCACGGATTGATGAGGATCAGGGTTTCCATGAAAAGAGAGTGACAAGTGACAACCAAATTACTATGAGAGAAGAGAACTCGTCAAGAATGAATAATTCTTGTGACGTGTCACTTGTGGCTCATGACTGGAGAAAACATGAGGGCGGTTGTACAAAGGGTCAACGAGGCTGGCGTAAGGGTAGGTGGCAGGACCGTGGGAAAGGTGGGAAGGGGACTGCTTGTTTTCCTCGGCGTGGGGCACGGCGATTCAGACAAGGATGGAGAGTTTCTGGCTAACAAGATCGCCCACCTGAGGATATTCGAGGATGAACAGGCGCTGATGAATCGCTCGGTCATCGAGATAGAGGGAGAGGTGCTTGTAGTATCCCAGTTCACTCTCTGGGCGGATTGTCAAAAGGGGCGGCGACCTTCCTTCACTCGTGCAGCTCCTCCTGAAAAGGCCAGGGGCCTCTATGAGGGCTTCATCCGGCATCTTCAGGGAAAGGGCCTGAAGGTGTCCACCGGCGAGTTCCAGGAGAAGATGGAGGTGGATCTTATCAACGACGGACCTGTGACTATGCTCCTGGATACGGAGAAGACCTTTTAGCCGGTTGCCGAAAAGCGCCAAAAGACGGCGCCCTCTCCCCGGTCACTCCAGAAAGGGTTCATCCCTGAGTCCCTCTACGGGCACCAGGGAACGCCTCTCGCTATGGGGAGCAGGACTCAGTCGAGTTCCAGCTCTTTTTCCAGGACTTCGATGCGTTCCCGAGTTCTCTTCAGTTCCTCTTCATCCATCAAGCCGTCTTCGAGCTTCTTTCTGAGGGCCAGGAGTTCCATGCTTTTGCTGTATTGTTTGCAGTTGATCTTCATGGCTGGATAGTCCTTCCAAATACAGACTTTTCTTCTACGATGCCTCCAGGAGGCAGATTCAAGAAAAATGGACGAAGAAGGATGGCGGTCCGCGAAAACGGTGCAGGCGCGATTCAATTGCAGAAGACGGCCAATCTATTTCCCGAGACAGAATTGACTGAAGATGCGGTCAAGGATCTCTTCCGTTGCGGTCTCACCTGTGATCTCGCCGAGAGCGGCCAACCCCTCGCTCAGGTCTACGGCGATGACATCGAGGGGCATCCTGTCCTTCAGGTTCTGAACGGCGTTGGTGAAGAATCGGCATGCCTCCTCCAGCGCCCGGCTTTGTCTCACATTCGGAGCTACCCGGACATCGTTTGATGTCTCTTCCCCTGAGACGATGAGAGCCTTGATCGCTTTGCGAAGCTCGTCGATGCCGTCTCCCTTGAGAGCGGAAACCTTGACCAAAGGAAGCGAGGTCCCGCTTATTTTTAAGTCCTCTTCATTCAGCTTTCCGGGGAGGTCGATCTTGTTGACGACAAGAATGGCCCTTTTCTTCTCAATCCGGCTGATAAGGTTCAGATCGTCCTCATGCAGAGGACGGCTCTGGTCAATGAGAACCAGAACGAGATCCGCTTCTTCCATCTTCTTTCTGGCCCGTTCAATTCCCATTTTCTCCAGAGTCCCTTTCCCCCGCCTCAACCCGGCGGTATCCACGAGACGCAGAGGGACGCCTTCGATGTAAAGGAGCGACTCAACGACATCTCTTGTTGTGCCCGCTATGGGTGTGACAATGGCCCGTTCTTCGTTGACCAGTCGATTGAGTAGACTGGACTTGCCAACATTGACGCGGCCCACGATGACGGTTTCGGCCCCTTCCATCCACACCTTTCTCTGGCCGTGCGCCGTGATGAGGCCGCGAGTCGGTATGATCAGTCCTTCCTCGACCTCCTCGGCTCCCGGCAGAGCGTCCGGTTCCTCATCAGGATAGTCGAGGGTTACCTCGATGCGGGCGAGGAAGTCCACGGCTTTTTGCCGGAGATGATCCACCTCCGAACGGAGTCGGCCTTGCATCTGTCCCGAAGCGAGGGCCAGGCCCTTCTCCGACGGAGATTGAATCAAATCTATGATCGCTTCGGCCTGAGTGAGGTCGATTCTGCCGTTGATGAAGGCGCGAAAGGTAAATTCACCTGGGTCCGCAAGGCGCGCGCCTTCCTTGATTACCAGCCGGAGAATTCGCGACAGAAGCAGATAGCCGCTATGGGAGTTAATCTCCACCACGTCTTCACGTGTGTAGCTGTGGGGCGCCTTCATGAAGGAGAGAAGAATTTCGTCTACCGTCTCTGCGGACTCGGGATCGATGAGACGGCCAAGGTAGAGGCGATGGCTCTGTAAGGCCTTCACAGGCCTTTTGGGCCTGAATAGTCTACCCGCAATCCTCTTCGCATCAGGACCGCTGATCCGCACCACGCCGATGCCTGCCAGGCCCAGAGGCGTGGCGATGGCGGCGATGGTATCCATGTTTAAAGGATCGCGAAGCACATCCTACTTGTTCCTGGGAATGATGACCACTTTCTTGAGCAGGCCTTCTCCCCGGCTTCTGGTTTCCAGGTCTTCATCATCCTGAAGGGCCAGATGGACAAGGCGCCGGTCATGAGGATTGAGAGGGTTGGTAGCAACGGGTTTCTTGATTCTCTTTGCTTTTTCCCCCATTTTAAGGGCAAGCTGGGTGATGGAGTCCTGTCTTCTTTTCCGGTAGTTTTCTGAGTCGATGACCAAATTGATTTTCTTGTCTAAAGCCTTGTTGACGATCTTGGTGACGATGTATTGCAGGGCATCCAGCGTTTTCCCCTTTCGGCCGATGAGAAGACCGGATCGTTCTCCAACGATAGTCAGGACGAGGTTATCTTCCGAGCGATCGGCTCGGACAGTCGCCTCCACAGGGATCAGGGAGAGAATTTTCTCCAGGGTTTCACAGGCCAACTTGACTTCGTCCGTTTCTACGCTTTCTGCTCTCTCTTCCGGCTCCGCAGGGCCCTTCAACGTGACCTTGATCCTGGCTTTTCTTCCTCCCACCAATCCGAAGATCCCGGCGGAGCCGGGCTCAATAACATCAATATTCAGATCCTCTACCGGGAGGTTCAGTTTGCGGGCCGCATTCTCGATGGCTTCTTCGGTTGTTTTTCCTTCGAATTCGTAGGTTTCCATGATCGTCCTCCGATTGCTATGCTGATGTCTTGATGATGCGGTACTGCTGGCCGATGGACAAGATGTTGTTAACCAGCCAATAGAGCACCAGGCCTGAAGGAAAATTGATGAACATGACCGTAAAGACGAGGGGCAGAAGCATCATGAACTTTGCCTGGGTCGGATCTCCCGCCGTTGGGGTCATCTTTTGCTGGATAAACATAGATGCCCCCATAAGGAGGGTTAACACGGGTATTCCGTAGGGAGGCGACATGAAGGGAACCTGGAAAGAGAAATGGAACAGTCGGTCAGGTGCCGACAAGTCGTTGATCCAGAGAAAGAAGGGCGCGTGTCTTAGTTCGATGGAACTGCCGAGGATTCTGTAAAGGGCGAAAAAGACGGGAATCTGGATGATCATAGGCAAACATCCTCCCATGGGGTTCACCTTGTAGGTTTTATAAAGCCCCATGAGTTCCTTGTTCATCTGCTCCCTGTTGTTCTTGTACTTTTCTCGGAGCTTGGCCATGAGGGGTTGGAGTTTCTGCATTTCCTTCATGGACTTGTAACTCTTGTGCGTAAGTGGCCAGAACAGAATCTTGATCAAAACGGTGAGAAGAATGATGGCCAGGCCGTAGTTGTGGACATATCCGTTAAAAAAGCGCAAGACGTAAAGGAGCGGCTTTGCGATGATGTCGGTCCATCCAAAGTTGATGGCCCGATCAAGGTTATGACCGATTCCCTTCAACACCGTCAAGTCCCGGGGGCCAAAGAAAAGAGTGAAACGGGTGGACATTTCACCGCCCGGAGCAACGGTGACGCCGGGTCCTACCCAGGTAGCCTCCAGGATGCCTGATGGGAGGGCCCGCCCGTCGAATCGCGCCTGGGGCGCGGTTTCCGGAATGACGGCGGCCATGAAATAGTCTTCCTGGTAGGAAAGCCACTGGATGGAACCGGAAAAAGTCTTTTCGGCCTTCTGCAGGTCGCCGACTTTCAGTTGTTCGAGCTGATTGTCGAAAAGCAGCGAAAGGCCGATGAATGCGTAATAGCTTGTATTTTTCTCGGGGGGCAGGTCGGCGATCCGGGCTTTGATGCTGCCCGCAAGGGGTTTTTCCGAATGGTTGGAGTAATTCACCGAGAGTTCGATGGGATAGCGTTTCGGATCGATGACAAAGGAGTAACGGATAGTGGTTCCTTCCGGGGAGGCGGCCGCAAAGGTCAGTTCTCGGGGCGAAGAGCCGGAATCGAGAACCATGGCTGTCTCGCTCGGTTTGAAAGTCAGAGGAGCTTGCCCCGTTTTCTGGGCGGGCTCCAGCCCGACGGTCACGAGATCCACACCTCCGTGGGCGAGTTCAACCAGGGGGGAGTGGGCATCGGTGGTCAGGTGATATTTCTTGAGTCTGAAGCTCTTGAGCGCGGGACCCACATTCGAAAACACCGCGCGGTACAGAGGAGTTTCGACGGTGACCTCTTTTTCCTCCGCCTCCCGTGTAGATGGGGGAATCGAGGCCTCCTCGGCGATTTTGTGCGGTGTTGGAGGGGCCTCCTGTGCAGGAGCGACCTCTTTCTGCACTATCTTTTCTTTGGTCTGAGGCTCTTTCGGTTGCTCGGTCTTGGGCCCGAAATAGAGGGACCAAAAGATGAGCACAAGAAAGGAAAGAGCGAATGCAACAATCGTCCTTTTGTCCATGAGCAAAACCTGATCAGAATAGAATGCCGACTCACTTCCAAGACGCGCAAGCCCGGCTAGGTGAGGGGGTCATAGCCTCCCGGATGTAACGGGTGGCACTTACAGAGCCTCCACAATGATATGATGCCTCCCTTCAAAATGCCATATCTTTTGATGGCTTGCCTGGCATAGGTCGAGCATGAGGGATAAAAGCGGCAGGAGGGCCGAAGTAAAGGTGAAACCAGATGTTGATATATAACGATAAAACCTATCGGAATATACCTAAGATAGTACACCGAACTTCTTATCCGCAAAAAACCCAAGGAGTTCCTCTCTTACCTCCCAAAAGTTCAGATCACCAGCCCCTCTTTTCGCAGAGAGGACGATGTCGCAACCCTGAGGAAAAGAGGTTTTGTTGAGTCGATAAAATTCCCGGATGAGCCGCTTGATTCTGTTCCTCGTGACTGCGTTTCCCGTCTTTTTGCTCGCGCTGATCCCCAATCTCGAAAATCCCTGCTCGCCTCTGAGGAGAAGAATGACGAAATGCGTCGTGTGGTATCTCTTTCCCTTCCGATTTAGATTGACAAAATCTCCTCGATTCAATAACCTATGGCTCTTAGGAAATGAGAAAGCGCGCATGCACACTGGATAGAGCGGGTTAGGGTGACACTTAAACGGTCAGCCGCTTTCGTCCCTTGGCCCTTCTTCTCTTGAGGACTTTTATGCCTCCGGTCGAACTCATCCTCGCCCTGAAACCATGGGTACGTGCCCGTCTGATATTGCTTGGTTGATACGTTCTTTTCATAGTATCCTATGTTATTCCTTTTTTTTAACTGTCCAAAAAGAGATTTTATAGACAAAGATTAAGATCTTTGTCAAGATTTTAGTAACACAGATTAGAAATCCAAACGAGGTCATTGCTGAACCTGCGACGGATCAGAACATACTGGATCTACATCATCTTGATCTTCATCGCCCTGAGCCTAATCTCTTCCAATGTTGGTAAAAGGCGGTCGTGGAGCCCGGTTGAACAGATCCTGGTCGAACTGACGGCTCCCATTCAAGAGTACACAAAAAAGACGATCGACACCGTAGAAGGGCTCTGGCTGCAATACTTTGCTCTGGTCAATCTCCGGGAAGAAAATGATCGGCTGAAAAGGGAAGTGGATCTCCTTCGGATGGAGAACGCACGCTATCGGGAGATAGCCGCGGCCAGCAGAAGACTCCAGGATCTGCTCCAGTTCAAGGAGACGATTTCTCAGCCCGTAAGGGAAGCCCAAGTGATCGGGCGCGATCCCTCGGGATGGTTCGAATCCGTCATCATTGACAAGGGCAAGAATTCGGGGTTGAAGGTGAATATGCCGGTGGTGGATGCAAGAGGGGTGGTGGGGCGCCTCGTATCCGTATCCGCCAACTACGCAAAAGTGCTCCTGCTCATCGATCAGAACAGTGCCGTGGACTGTCTTATCCAGCGGTCCAGGGAAAAGGGGATCGTAAAGGGCCTCTCATCAGGACTCTGCAAGCTCGACTACGTGGTCAGGGCGGGAGACGTCGTCATGGGCGACCTGGTGGTCACCTCAGGAATGGATCGAGTGTTTCCAAAGGGACTTCCCGTCGGCCGGGTGGTGGAAGTAGAGGACACCCCGTGGGACTTTTTCAAGGATATTAAAGTGACGCCCATGGTGGACTTTGCCAAACTGGAAGAAGTCCTGGTCATTATGAAGGAGGACCCGCTATTCGACAAGACCAAGGGAAAGGAATAGCCGTTGCCGTTCTGGCTTGGCTTCTGGGAATCCTGCAAGTCCTTTTCAAAGGGGCACTGATCTCCGGCGTAGGATCTCATTTCGTCGACGTGGATGTCGTTACCGTGATGATCGGGTATTTGTTGATCTATTCCGGAAGGGCGGGGGCTTGCATCTATGCCTTCTTTCTCGGAATGCTCATCGATTTTTTTTCCGCCGGTGTACTGGGTCTGTTCACCCTCGTTTACATGCTGGTATTCTTGACCATTGAATGGGGCTCCCGGTTCTTCGATCTCACCTCGATCAAGGGGCAAATGATCCTTGTCTTTATCGGCGCTCTTGTGAGAGAGATGAGTGTGGTGGGTCTCCTGGATGTTTTTGCCTACCAAGTTCATTTTTCCTCTTCTCTTTTCCTGGGGTTTGCCGTATCAGCCGCTGTAACAGGCGTTCTTGCACCCTTCATCTTTTCTTTGTTCGAGTGGATGAGGGCGATGCTCTCAGGAAGATTGAGGGAGAGCCCGTGATGGCTGCGGCTGAAGGCCGCGTTGGGAGGGAAGGCTTTTGAGAAATTCCGCCTTTGAGCAGGCTTCGGTTGAGATTTTCAGTACGCGTCTGAAGATCGTCATCCTGATCGTCATTGCGGCGTTTGCTACCCTCATCCTGAAGCTGTGGCTCCTTCAGGTCGTCCAGGGGCCTGCTTACAGAACCCAGTCCGAGAATAATCGCATCCGTCTCCAGGATATCCCTCCGTTCAGAGGCATGATCTTCGACCGCCATGGAGAGCTTCTGGTGGACAACCGTCCTTCTTTTGATCTTCTGGTTGTGCCTGAGGAGATCCAGGGTCGAAGAAACCTGGTGGATAGCCTGAACAGGCTCGTCGGCGCTGATCCCGAAACCCTGGAGGAAAAGCTGGAAGGGGAAGCTTACGGCTTCAGGCCCGTGCTCATCAAGAGAAACCTTTCCCGAGGGGAACTGGCCGTCACGGAGACCAACCTATTCAATCTCCCGGGGGCCATGATCCAGGTGAAACCCCAGCGGCATTATCTGTACAATGAGTTCGCTTCCCATCTGATCGGTTATCTGGGAGAGATCAGCGAGGGTCAGTTGAACAGCGGGCACTACGCAGATAACAGGGCAGGGGATCTCATCGGCAAGTACGGCGTGGAAAGGATCTGGCAAAACAAATTGCAGGGCACCAGGGGCGGGGAGCAGGTAGAGGTCGATGCGGCAGGCCGCAAGCTGGCGGTGCTTTCGAGAAAACCCCCCATGGCGGGAGAAAACCTTGCTCTCACCATCGACAAGAAACTTCAGCTCACGGCCGAAAAAGCCCTCGCCGGCAAAAAAGGTGCTATTGTGGCCATGAATCCCATGAACGGCGAGATTCTAGCCATGGCCAGCGCCCCGGCTTTTGACCCGAATGTCTTCATCGAAGGTATTGACAAAGCGGAGTGGATGAGACTCACCACGAGCAAGGAGTGCCCTCTTCAGGACAGAGCCATCCAGGGTCAGTATTCCCCTGGGTCCACCTTCAAGATCGTGATGGCCCTGGCCGGGTTGGAAGAGGGCGTCATAGATCCGGATGAAGAGCTTTTCTGCGACGGAAAGTTCATACTTGGAGATCACGTTTTCCATTGCTGGCGAAAGCAGGGACACGGAAAAGTGAACCTGCACAGGGCACTGGTGGAGTCTTGCGACGTCTATTTCTACAGGCTGGGCAAACGCCTTGGAGTGGACAAGATCGCGCGGTACGCCAAGATGTGCGGCCTGGGTCAACCGACCGGTTTTGAGTTGGGTTCGGAAAAGGGAGGGCTCATCCCGACCAGTCAGTGGAAACTGAAGCGGTTCGGTGTCCCCTGGCAGCAAGGCGAGACGATCTCGACGTCCATCGGTCAGGGTTTTGTGCTCGTTACGCCTCTGCAAATGGCTCGACTCATAGGAGCGGTTTTTAACGGCGGGATTCTGTATGAACCCAAAGTGGTAAAATGGATCGGCAAAGAAGGAGAAGAGAGTTACCAGTTCGCTCCCCGTCAAGTCGGCAAGATCAGGGTCAAAGAAGAGCATCTCGCCTTCATCAGGGACGCGCTCGTCGGGGCCGTCAATGAGCGTAGGGGTACCGGATCGAAGGCTCGCATGAAGGATGTCACGATAGCCGGGAAGACTGGCACCGCCCAGGTCATCGCTCTTGACAAGGAAAGGTCTTTCGGCAAGGGGAACGAGCTCCCGCAGGAATTTAACGACCATGCCTGGTTTGTGGCCCTGGCCACCGTGGAGAATCCTGTTCTGGCCATCGCCGTGCTCGTGGAGAACGGAGGCCACGGAGGAAGCGCCGCCGCCCCCATTGCGAGCGAACTGATCAAGACTTACTTGGGGGGAACGCAGAGTGTCCCCCCTGCGGGTCAGAGTGAAGAGCAAATCCTGGACTAATACGAGAACGTATTAAGTAAGTTGTATTAGTAGGCTGCAAGAAAATGTTTGATCGTAGACTTGTTCAAAACTTCGACTGGACTTTGCTCCTCATGCTGGTTCTCATCGCAGGCGTCAGCGTGATCAACCTCTACAGTGCCACCTACCCCATCAGGTCCGCCGGCGGCTCCCAGATTTTTATGAAACAGTTGTACTGGTTTCTTATCGGGTTCATCGTTCTCCTCGCCATGACGACCTTTGATTATCATCTGCTGGAGAGGCTCGCCTACCCTCTCTATTTTTTCAGCATCGCCCTTCTCGTGATCGTGCTTTTCCTGGGAGATGCGCGATCCGGATCGCAACGGTGGATCGGGTTTGCGGGGATTTCTTTTCAGCCCTCGGAACTCACGAAAACCGCCATTGTCATCACTCTGGCCAAGTTCTTCAATGATCATGCGCATGTCACCGAATACCGGCTGAGGGATCTATGGCAGCCTTTCCTGCTCACTGTCTTTCCGTCCCTTCTCATCATCAAAGAACCGGACCTTGGGACGGCTCTGCTGCTCATCATCATTTCCTTTTCCATCGTCCTTTTCGCAAAGATGAAATGGCGCTCCCTCTTGATCCTGGTTCTGGTCTGCATGTCGGCGGTTCCCTTTCTATGGATGAATCTGAAAACCTATCAGCAAAGGCGTGTCCTCACTTTCATGAGCCCTGATCTGGATCCCCTGGGCGCAGGCTACCATATCAATCAGTCGAAGATCGCGATCGGGTCGGGTCTCATCTGGGGAAAGGGATTTTTGCAGGGCACCCAAACCCGTCTCCATTTCCTGCCCGAGCAGCACACGGACTTCGCCTTTTCGGTGGTGGCCGAAGAGTGGGGATTCGTGGGTTCTCTGTGCCTGCTTTTGCTCTACTTCCTCTTAATCATATGGGGTATCAATATCGCCCGGAGTTCAAAGGACAGGTTTGGCGCCATGATCGCGTTAGGCGTGGTGGCCATCGTTTTCTGGCAGACGGTAATCAATGTGAGCATGACCACGGGATTGCTTCCAGTGGTTGGCATTCCTTTCATCATGTTAAGTTATGGGGGTTCGTCCATCCTTTCTACCATGGCCGGAATGGGGTTGCTCATGAGTATCAGCATGAGGAGATTCATGTTCCAATGAAAGCGCCGCACAAGACTCACGGCGCCAAGGTTCTTGCCCTGCAGCTACAGGGATGGTCTCAAAAGGGATTTACAACAGGCTAAGGTTCGAGGCGCCATAGCGGAGAGAAAGCGTGGAGCCGAAACGGATCGACGACGGAAGGGAAAGACAAGAGTGAGATTTTCTGGGTATTTTTGCTTGCAATGGATCTTGGGGTATGATATCGAATCCCATTCAAAATTGGAATGCCGACGGTGAAGAATAAAGACGAAATCAACGCCTTCCTTGGAAAAAACACGACATTCGAGGGCAAACTCGAATTCAGCGGTACGGTTCGCGTTGACGGTCGAGTCAAGGGAGAAATTGTGGGAGACGGGACGCTTATTGTTGGTGATTCCGCGCGCATCGAAGCCGATGTCCGGGTCACATACCTCGTCGTCAGCGGAGAGTTCAGAGGCAGCCTCTTTGCCGGCGAAAGAGTGGAAATTCGCTCCCCAGGAAAAGTGTTCGGCAACATCCATGCGCCTGCCGTCATTATAGAGGAAGGCGTCATTTTCGAGGGGCAGTGCCGCATGCTGGAGACAGTGGAATCCGGAAGCGCGGAGGCGGCGACTCCCACCTGATGCGGGCTTTCAGCCGGCAACCAATTTATAAAAGCCATACGCTGACGGGAAGGATGGGCTATGTTAAGTATCGACTACACCCTTTTCATACAGATTGCTAATTTTCTCTTCCTTTTATTCATTCTAAATATCCTGCTCTACCGGCCCATCAGGAGAGTCTTGAGTCAGAGAAATGCCGAGATGGCATCCCTTGAGCATGCCATGACTGATTTCGAAATGAAAGCGGTCGGCTCTTTGCGTCGGCTTGAGGAGGGCATGGTCGCTGCCAGGAGGGAAGGAGCTGCGGAAAAGGAAGGCATTCGGCTTTCCGGCCTTGAACAGGAAAAAGGGATGTTGCGGAAGGCGGCGAACGAGGCGGGCGACAGGATGAGCCAAGCGAAAGAAGATATGGAAAAGAAGCTCGTCGCTGCCCGTCAATCTTTGGAAAGAGAAATCGCTGGTTTTTCAACGGAACTGGCGCAGAAGATTCTGGGGAGGAACGTTTGATGTTGAAGCGGCCTGACCGTACAGGGAATTGGCTTGTTCTTGTTGCTGCGGCGCTCGTGGTCTGTGTGCTTCTGGTCGGCGTGGCAGCAGGCTCAGGCGGCGAGGTCCCGGGCCATGACCGCAGCGGCGATCTGAAAGACCTCCTATACCGGTTTATCAACTTCGCCCTGATGGTGGTCATCCTGTTCGTGATCTTGAGAAAAGTGGGCATCAAGCAATTTTTCGTCTCCCGAAGTGAGGCCATCAAGAGGAAGCTCGATGAATTGAAGAACGCGAAGGAGGAGGCGGAAAAGAAATATCGCGTGCTGGAGCAAAAACTCGAGGAATGGGAAACAAAAAGAAAAAATCTGATCGAACAGTTCAAGGCGGAGGGGCTTGCCGAGAAAGAAAGAATTATTGCCGAAGCGGAAAAAAGAGCGAAGCAGATCCTCGATCAGGCCGAAGCGACCATCCAGCAGGAAATGAAGGGGGCCAGCGAAAGGCTCAAGGCAGAAGTGGTAGCGCTCGCTACCCAGAGAGCGGAATCGATCATTGCGAGACAGATCACGGAAAGGGACCAGGACAAGCTGGTGGATGACTTCATAGAAAGGGTGGGCAAGGGACATTGATCACATCAAAGGTTTCAAAGAGATACGCAAAGGCCTTGCTGAGCCTGGGGAAGGAAGATGGGAAGTTCCAGCAATACGGCGAGGAACTAGGAGATTTTTCCTCTTTTTTCCAGCAGACTCCTGACTTCCGCGAGGCGATTTCAACCCCCGTTTTCAGGCTCGAAGATCGCAGGAAGGTCCTGAGCGCCGTTCTCGCGAGATCTCATTATTCCCAGACGGTTAAGAATTTCCTCCATCTCCTTCTCGACAAAAACAGGATCGGTGCTGTTCCTGCTATTGATGCTCACTACAACAAATTAACCGATGAGGTGGCCAATATTGCCCGTGCTAAAGTCATCACGCCCATGCCTCTGAATGAAGACGCGCGCGAGCGGCTTGAGAGGGCTCTTGAAGGGTTGACCTCCCGAAAGGTCAAGATGGAGGCCAGGGAGGATAAGGCCTTGATAGGGGGGATCGTCGTGAAGATCGGCGACCTGGTGTTGGACGGGAGCATCAAGACCCAGTTGAAGGGGCTCAAAGAATCACTGAAAAGGGGTGAATACATCTAATGGAGATCAGAGCAGAAGAGATTAGTCGAATCATCAGAGGCCAGATTAAGGACTACGAGAAGAAGATCGAGATGAGCGAAACGGGCACGGTTCTCTCCGTGGGTGACGGCATAGCCCGCGTTTACGGCGTTGAAAACGCCATGGCCATGGAGATGCTGGAGTTTCCAGGTGGTATTTTCGGCCTTTGCCTTAATCTGGAAGAAGACAACGTGGGTGTCGCCATCATGGGAGATGACACCAAGATCAAGGAAGGGGACGTGGTCAAGCGAACCGGACGAATCGCGGAGATCCCGGTAGGAGATGCGGTCCTCGGCCGAGTCATCGATGCGGTAGGCAACCCGCTGGACGGCAAAGGACCGATTCAAGCGGCCGAGTATCGCAGGATCGAAATGGCTGCTCCGGGCGTCATCGCCAGGCAGCCTGTGAAGGAGCCCATGTACACGGGAATCAAAGCGATCGATGCCATGACGCCCATCGGCCGGGGCCAACGGGAGCTGATCATTGGGGACAGGCAGATCGGAAAAACAGCTATCGGGGTGGATGCCATCATCAACCAGAAGGATTCTGAAGTCTTCTGCATCTACGTGGCCGTGGGTCAAAAGAAATCGACAGTAGCGCAGGTGGTGGATGTGCTCCGAAGGCACGGGGCCATGGATTACACCACGGTGGTTGCCGCCTGTGCCAGTGATCCCGCGACCCAGCAGTACATTGCCCCCTACGCCGGGTGCGCTATCGGCGAATATTACAGGGACAGCGGCCGGCACGCCCTCATCATCTATGATGATCTTTCTAAGCAGGCCGTCGCGTACCGGCAAGTGTCCCTCCTCCTGAGGAGACCTCCCGGACGGGAGGCTTTCCCCGGCGATATTTTCTACAACCACTCCAGGCTTCTGGAGCGAGCGGCCAAACTGAACGACGAACTCGGCGGAGGTTCTCTTACAGCGCTTCCTATCATTGAAACCCAGGCCGGCGACGTCTCCGCCTACATCCCCACGAACGTGATCTCCATCACCGACGGACAGGTCTACCTTGAACCCAACTTGTTCTTCTCGGGCATCAGACCGGCCATCAATGTGGGACTTTCCGTGTCGCGAGTCGGTGGGTCGGCTCAGACCAAAGCCATGAGGAAAGTGGCGGGAAGTCTGCGCCTGGACATGGCCCAGTTCAGGGAATTGGAGGCCTTTGCGCAGTTCGGAAGCGACCTCGACAAGGCGACTCAAAGACAGCTCAACCGCGGCCGTAGATTGGTGGAAGTCTTGAAACAGCCGCAGTACCAGCCTATGTCGGCAGAAAGTCAGATCATGATTCTGGCCGCCGGCGCCTTTGGATATCTGGACGAGTGGCCCGCGGACGCCGTCAGTGCGTATGAAAAAGAGATGCTGGCGTTTATGGAGGCCAAGCATCCGGATCTTCTGCGGGAAATCAAGGAAAAGGGGCAAATCAGCGATGAGTTGGAAGGGCAAGTCAGGAAGGCCCTCGATGAATTCAAGACGCTTTTTCAGCCCCCTTCCAAATCGTAGACGGGAAAGTGAAGGTATAGATGGCGACCTTAAGGGATATAAAACGAAAGATCTCAGCTGTTAAGAAGACCAAGCAGATCACCCGGGCCATGAACATGGTAGCTGCAGCAAGGCTGCGCAGCAGCCAGGCAAGAATGGAAAATTTTGACCCTTATGCCAGAAAATTCGCAGAGGTCCTCGGAAACTTGCCAGGCCGTATTGATCGAGAGGCGAACCCTTTGCTGGCAAGGAGGGAGAAGATTTCCAAGGTGGAGCTTCTCCATTTTACGGCGGACCGGGGACTTTGCGGCAGTTTTAACATGAATCTCGCCCTCCGAGGGCAGAAGTGGCTGAAAGAGCAACAGGAAAGGGGTGTGGACTGCAGTCTGACGGTGGTAGGGAAAAAGGGAAGGGACTTTTTCAGGAAGAGAGGATACCGTCTCAAGCATTCCCATACAGGCATTTACGGCACGGTGGATATTTCTTCCGTGAACAAGATGACCTCGGGATTCATCGCCGAGTTCCTGGCCGGGGAATTGGATGAGCTCTACATGATCCATTCGCGCTTCGTGAGTATGGCAAGGCAGGAGCCCACCCTGGTCAAGCTGATTCCCATGGAACCGCCCGGGGTAAAAAAAGAGGGGGAAGAGGCTAGGGCGGATTACCTCTATGAGCCCGTCGGCGGATGCCCTTCTCGATGAATTGTTGCCGAAGCATATCAGCGTACAGATTCTCAACGCTTTTTTGCAACAGGAAACGAGCGAGCACGCCGCCCGCATGGCTGCCATGGACAATGCGACAAAAAACTGCTCCGAGATGATTGGACATTTGACGCTCGTGTACAACAAGGCAAGACAGGCCGCCATTACCGCGGAACTGATGGACATTGTGGGTGGAGCGGAGGCTCTAAGAAATGCATAAGCACGGTGCAAGGGGCAAGGCGCAGGCGCAGTGAAAATAGCTCCAAGCTCCATGCTTCTTTGAAAAGGGAGGTATTGATTAAGCGATGAGTGACGGGAAAGTAATCCAGGTTATGGGACCCGTGGTGGATGTGGAGTTTCCGGAAGGCGATCTGCCTCCCATCTTCACGGCGCTGAATATTACGAATCCTGCCATTGACGATGCGCCGGATAACCTTGTCGTAGAAGTGGCCCAGCATTTGGGCGACAACGTGGTAAGGACTATCGCCATGGATACAACCGACGGATTGGTCCGCAGCATGAAGGTGAAAAACACGGAGAAGCCCATCATGATGCCCTCCGGCGATCCCATCCTGGGAAGGGTTCTGAATGTTGTCGGGAGACCTGTGGATGGTCTGGGACCGGTAGATGCCAAGGAATTTCGCCCCATCCATCGTCATGCCCCCTCATTTGTGGAGCAGGACACGTCTGTCAAAGTACTCGAGACCGGGGTGAAGGTAATAGACCTCCTCGTTCCTTTTCCACGGGGAGGGAAGATGGGCATGTTCGGCGGAGCCGGGGTGGGGAAGACCGTGGTTATGATGGAGATGATTCATAACATCGCCATGGAACATGGCGGAATCAGTGTTTTTGCGGGCGTGGGCGAGCGAACCCGGGAAGGGAACGACCTCTACCTGGAAATGAAGGAGTCCGGCGTCATCAACAAAGCGGCTCTTATCTATGGCCAGATGACGGAACCCCCCGGCGCCCGAGCCAGGGTGGCCCTTTCCGCGCTTACGGCGGCTGAGTATTATCGGGATGAGCAGGGGCAGGACGTTCTGCTGTTCGTCGATAACATTTTCAGGTTCACCCAGGCCGGTTCCGAAGTGTCCGCTCTTTTGGGCCGGATTCCTTCGGCCGTGGGTTATCAGCCCACTCTGGGCACCGACCTGGGAGAACTCCAGGAGCGGATTACGTCTACCACCAAGGGGTCCATAACCTCAGTTCAGTGCGTCTATGTGCCCGCAGACGACTTGACCGACCCGGCTCCGGCTACCACATTTGCCCACTTGGACGGAACCGTCGTGCTCTCCCGACCCATTGCCGAGCTGGGAATCTATCCCGCCGTTGATCCCCTGGACTCCACGTCCAGAATTCTCGACCCCAACATTGTCGGCGAGGAGCATTACAGGGTGGCAAGACAGACGCAGCAGATTCTTCAGAAGTACAAAGATCTCCAGGACATTATCGCCATTCTGGGTATGGATGAGCTATCCGACGAGGATAAGCTGATCGTGGCCAGGGCGAGAAGGATTCAGCGTTTCCTCTCCCAGCCCTTCCACGTGGCCGAAGCCTTCACGGGCAGAAAGGGTCGCTATGTGTCGGTGGCAGAGACCGTGAGAGGGTTCAAGGAAATCATCGACGGTAAGCATGATGACCTCCCCGAGGCCGCTTTCTATATGGTCGGGTCTATTGACGAGGCCAAGGAACAGGCTGAAAAAATGGCGGCGGCAGGCTAAAAGAGGGAACTCAGGATGGAAAAAGTGAAATTGGAAGTGGTGACGCCGGCGAAGCTGGTTCTCAGACGGGAAGTGGACATGGTGGTCCTCCCCGGCATGGAGGGGGAGTTCGGTGTTCTCATAGGCCACGCGCCGCTCCTTTCGGGTATAGTGCCCGGCGAATTGCGGTATACTTCAGGCGCTGAGAAGGGATTTATGGCCCTGAGCGCCGGTTTTGCGGAAGTATTCGGAAACAGAGTGTCCGTTCTTGTGGATGCGGCGGAAATGTCGGCAGAGGTCGACGTTGAAAGGGCCCAAAAGGCTCTTTCTCGGGCATCTGAAAGGCTCCGACAGGACCGGTCCAACAAAGAGATCGACTTTCTCAGGGCCGAAAACGCTATGAAGAGGGCCATGGCGAGAATCAGGGTGGCCGAGAGGGCTCAGGCGAAATAACTCCTTGAGGACTCAAGGTTTTCAGAACAAGAAGACAAGCACTCCGCTTGTCTTTTTTATTGACTTTTTCCCCTATCAAATAGTATAAATTTTGCTGTTCAGGCTTTTGTGTGCAATGAAGTCTAAGTCTGTTCATACTTCGAGAGGCCGTCTTCTGAGGCGACCGCCAGGAAAAACGAATGCGTCATGCGCAGAGTTCAGGAGTGAAAGGGAGCACCATGCAAAAAGAAGATGAGAGGGAGCAGTTCGAAGTTCTTGAGGAAAAAGTGGATTCCCTCATTCAGTACACCGGTTCACTTAAAAAGGAAAAGGAATCCCTGTTGGAAAAGGTCCACATCTTGGAAGAGAAAACAGGAAATCTCGCCGCTGAACTGGAAAACCTCAAGGCCGCTAGGGACAAGGCGAAGCAGAGGGTCATCTATTTGCTGGAAAAACTTGAGCAAGTCGATATAACGGGTTGAGTTCTATTGAAATATCTATTATTATTCTATTAAGGTTCTGAGAAGGAAGGCATGGGAAGCGATGCATCCTTTTAAGATCAGAATCCAAAATCAGGATTATGTTTTGCAGGGCGACGAAAGTGAGGAGTATGTCCTCAGACTCGCTCAATATGTGAACGACAAGCTAAAGGAGGTCGAAGAGAGCACGGAAGGGTTATCAGAGAAAAAGGCAGCGATTTTGGCGGCTCTGAACATTGCCGGCGAGTATTTTCAGATTCTGAGAGAAAGAGACGAATTGCTGTCAAACATCCGTGAACGAACCCAGGCTTTGATTCAGAACATTGATTCTGCCATCAGGTAAAACACCATTTTTCTCAAGCCCAATCGATGGCGCAGAAACACAGAGTCTGGCTGAAAGGAGAATGTCCATTCAGGAAAAGGGACTTGCGCATATATTCCAATTCAATAAATGACGGCCATCATATGCCCCCAAAAACGAACAAGCCGGACCCACTAACCTCTGTTTCATTCAGAAGGATCTTGGAAAGTATCTTTTTGATACCACTGAGGTTTTTTAGGCTTAGTCCTTATTCCTGCTTTTTCGCTTTTTCGTTCCAACCGGCTGATCAGCATCTCTGGTAGTTCTCCCGGCGCAGCTTTGCCCGAAGCAAAGCTCATTTCTCCTTACCCTCCACATACGGGTGGTCTATGACAACTTGGCTTATATACGCAGGGGTTTTACTCGCCGGGGTCCTGTCGGGGCTTTTTATCGGCTTCTGGGGCCGGAAAAGGATCGTGGAAAAGCAGTATGACTCCATCAGGAATTATTCGAAGAAGATTATTAACGAAGCCCATAAGAGGGCCAAGGCGCTAAAAAAAGAGGCGGCGATCAGGGCAAAAGATGCCGTCTACCAGATGAAACTGGATTTTGAGAAGGAGAGCAAGGAAAAGAAAGAACAACTCCTGACTCAGGAAAGGAGACTTTTTCACAAAGAGGAAAGCCTGGACAAGAAGATCGAGCAGTATGAACAGAGAGAGAAAAAGCTCCTGAAAAAGGAGAAAGATATGGAAATGATGGAAGAAGATTGGAAGGGAAAGCACCTGCAGATGGATGATCTTCTTTCGCTCCAGCGAAAAGAGTTGGAAAGGGTGGCTGGCATTTCCAGTGAAGAGGCCAAAGCGCTTCTCATCAGCTCCATGGAAGAGGAAGCGAAACACGAATCGGCAAAAGTGATCCGTAAAATTGATATGGAGACCAGGGAGACAGCCCAGCGTAAAGCACAGGAAATCCTGGCTCTGGCCATCAAAAGATACGCGGGCGACTACGTCGCCGAGAAGACCGTATCGGTTGTGAGCTTGCCCAATGAGGAAATGAAAGGGCGCATCATCGGCCGGGAAGGCAGGAACATCAGGGCCATAGAGGCGGCGACGGGGATTGATGTGATCATTGATGATACGCCCGAGGCGGTGATTCTATCCGGTTTCAACCCGGTGAGGCGCGAGGTGGCCAAGATCGCTCTCGAAAGACTCATCGATGACGGTAGAATTCATCCCGCGAGAATCGAAGAGATTGTGGAGAAAGTTAGCAAAGAGATCGAAGCCAGCATCAAGGAGGCAGGAGAACAGGCCGCTTTTGACCTGGGAGTCCATGGGATGGATCAGGAAGTCATCAAGCTGATAGGCCGGCTCAAATATCGTTCCAGTTATGCCCAGAATGTGCTTCAGCACTCAAGAGAGGTGGGATTCATTTGCGGCGTCATGGCCTCGGAGCTTGGATTGAACGTCAAACAGTCTAAACGGGCAGGCCTCCTTCACGATATCGGTAAGGCCGTGGACCATGAAGTGGAAGGTCCTCACGCGATCATAGGCGCCGAGTTGGCGAAGAAGTACGGGGAATCGATCCAGGTGATTCACGCGATTGCCGCGCATCACGAGGAAGTTCCACCGGAATCGGTGCTGGCCGTGCTCGTCCAGGCCGCAGACACCCTGTCGGGCGCCCGGCCGGGCGCTCGACGAGAAATGCTTGAATCCTATGTGAAACGACTCGACGATCTGGAGAAGATCGCCCAGTCTTTTGAAGGGGTGAGCAAATCCTACGCCATCCAGGCGGGTCGGGAGATCCGTATTATGGTCGAAGGGAAAACCATAGGCGATGACCAGGCATTCGTGCTCTGCCGGGACGTGGCCAAGAAGATCGAGAAGGAACTCACCTATCCGGGCCAGATAAAGGTCACGGTGATACGGGAAGTCAGAGCGGTGGACTATGCGAAGTAGCTCGGTTGGATTCTTGGCCCCTGACTCCTTCGCAGAGAAGAGCTATGGGCCGGGCTTGATCTCTTAGGTTTCCTGAGGGTGGGGTGGGGAACGGAGACCTTGGGATCATTGAACCGCGCCATCGTCTTATTTCCTCGGTCAGGTCTTTACGACTGTGTCCCGCAGGGCCTTTTGGCTGCAACTGAAGGCCGTACTACTCAGACCGACAGCGTGGTCCGTTCGCCGCGTTATCCAGCTTCCCATTTATCCGCAAAGAGGTCGATCATTCATGCCGAAGCAGGAAGATGTGCTTTATCTGGTAGACGGCAGTTCATACATCTATCGAGCGTATCACGCGATCAGGAACCTCTCCAACTCCAAAGGCCTGCCCACGAATGCCGTTTTCGGTTTTTCAAGAATGATCCTGAAGCTATTGGAAGAAGAAAAACCGCGATATCTTGCTGTCGTACTGGACGCCAAAGGGCCTACGTTCCGGCATGCCATATCCGAAGAGTACAAAGCCACCAGGCCTCCCATGGCCGAAGAACTCCAGGCACAGATCCCTTACATCAAAGCGGTTCTTGACGGCCTGAACCTGAAGGTCCTGGAAAGGCAGGGATTCGAGGCCGACGACGTGATCGCCACGTTGGCTAGAATCGCTGAACAAGAGAATTTTCACGTCATTGTGGTGTCGGGAGACAAGGATTTCCGCCAGATCATCACTCCCAGAACTTCCCTGTGGGATACCATGAAGGACAGTCACCTGGACTACGATACCTTCACCGGGGCACTCGGCTTGAAACCTGAACAGATGGTGGATGTCATGGCCCTTTCCGGAGACGTATCAGACAACATCCCGGGAGTGAAAGGAATTGGACAAAAGACGGCCGTAGACCTCGTTAAGCAGTTCGGCTCTCTGGAAGAGGTGTTTAGCCGACTCGACCAGGTGAAAAGAGAACGAGTGAGAGAAAACCTCCGAAAACACAGGGGCGACGCTATGGTCAGCAAGCAACTCGTAGCCATCGACCGTTTTGTGCCGCTGGGAGAAAAGGTGGCCGATCTTCAAGTGGGAGTTCCTGATGCCCACAAACTGGCCGAGATTTTCAGAGAACTGGAATTTCGAGAGCTTCGCGATCAGTTCTTCGAGCCGGATGAGCAAGGTGAAAAAACTTACCGGCTAGTCCTCTCCGAAAAAGAGTTGGAGGAACTCGCAAGGCGAGTCAAAGAGAAGAGCCTTGTCGGGATTGCTCTGCAATCGACGGATGAGGACCCTTTTGTTTCCGATCTGGCGGGCATGGCTATTTCCTGCGAGGGAGACCCCGGCTGGTATCTGCCTCTCGCCCAGGTTCCCCCCGGGTCGACCCTCCAACTGCATGAAAATACGGCTCTCAGGCTTCTCAAAGATGTCATTGAGGACGAAACGATCTTTAAAGTAAGTCCTCGCTTGAAGCATGACAGTCTGGTTTTGAGGCGCCGGGGCATTGAACTCAAGGGTCTGCACTTTGACACCACCGTGGCCTCCTACGTGATCAATCCCGGCCTGAAGCAAAACGATCCAGGCTCATTGGCCCAGCAATTCCTCAACCGCAAGACGATGTCCCGCACGACCTCGGCGGGAAAGCGGATGCACCATTTTGGGGAAATGGAGGTTCAAAAGGCTATGGACCAAGCGTGCGAAGAGGCCGAGATCATTCTGCGACTTCGGGACGTGATGGACAAAGAACTGGCCTCGGAGAAGAACCAGTCGCTCTTCTACGGCCTGGAAATGCAGCTCATCCCTGTTCTGGTGGACATGGAGTGGGCTGGAATCAAGGTGGATATCGAATTTTTCAAAAAGCTTTCCCGCCGGTTCTCCGAAGATTTGACCACGATCGAAAGGGAGATCTATGAAGAAGCGGGCATGGAGTTCAACATCCACTCCCCTCAGCAACTGGGTTATGTCCTATTCGAGAAACTGGGCCTTCCTGCCCAAAGAAAGACAAGCAAGACCAAAGCCTATTCCACGGATGTGAAGGTCTTGACTAAGCTGGCCGCACTTCCTTACAAGATTCCAAGACTTCTGTTGAGATACAGGACCCTGTCCAAACTCAAATCGACCTACCTGGATCCGCTGGTGGACATGGTTCATCCCGAAACGGGAAGAATACATACCTCCTTTAACCAAACCGTTGCGGCTACGGGGCGACTGAGCAGCAGCAATCCTAATCTCCAGAACATTCCCAGCAGAGGAGAAGAGGGAAGGGAGATTCGAAAAGGCTTTGTCACAGAACAAGGGCACCGTCTCCTTTCTGCGGATTACAGCCAGGTGGAACTCCGCGTATTCGCCCATTACTCGAAAGATTCCGGTTTCCTGGATGCGTTCCAAAGGGAAGAAGACATCCATGCCACGACGGCTTCGGAAATGCTGGGCGTTCCTCTTCATTCGGTCACGCCCGACATGCGCAGGGTCGCGAAGGCCATCAATTTCGGAATCATCTACGGCATGGGGCCTCAGAAGTTGAGCGAAGAGCTGGGGGTTGATTTCACGCTGGCGAAGAGCTACATCTCCACCTATTACCATCGGTATCCCGGAGTGACCCGGTACAGACAGGCGACCGTCGATTCAGCAAAGCAAGACGGATACGTGAGCACCCTGTTTCACAGGAGAAGATATCTGCCGGACATTAACCACAGGAATCGAATCATCCGTGCCGAAGCCGAGCGAATGGCCATCAATAGCCCCATCCAGGGTACTGCGGCCGATCTCATCAAGAAAGCGATGATTCGGATCCACGGCCGGTTGAAGAAAGAGTCCCTCAAAACGAGAATGCTCCTTCAGGTGCACGACGAACTTCTCTTCGAGGTGCCTGAGAATGAAGTCGAGAGGGTCGCCTCGATGGTGAAGGAGGAGATGGAAGGGGTATACGCTCTGGAGGTTCCACTCAAGGTGGACATCAAGACAGGCCGCAACTGGGATGAAGCGCATTAGAGGAAGGCACACGACGCAAGGCGCACGGTATACGGCAAAAAATCCTATCATTTTACTCCTTTGAAGCTATGATAAAGATGATGATTCTTACGCAGGCACTTAAAGAAAGCTGAGGTGAATGAAGGACCCGCCGCAAGCAACGGGGGTGTCCTCTTCTCGCTGCATCGTCATTCTGTGCTCGACACGGAATCCAATGGAATCTTCTGGATACCGGCTTTCGCCGGTATGACGACTACACGGCAAGCTGCGGGTAATGTACCCAGAAGGATTCAAAAGCATGTCATTTTTCATGCGTCTTGTGCCATGCGCCTTTTTGTAGGCAGGAGGTGTTAACATCGTGACTTGCGTATTCGGACCCGTTCCTTCGAGACGTCTGGGGCTTTCCCTGGGGGTGGATCTTATTCCGCATAAGACTTGTCCCTATGATTGCCTCTATTGTCAGGTAGGGAGAACAACCTGCCGGAGTGTAGAGCCACGGGTTTTCGTGCCTGTTCAAACGGTCATCGCGGAGTTGCGGGACTGCTTTCAGAGAATAAAACCGGATTTCGTCACCTTCTCGGGATCTGGAGAGCCTACGCTCCACTCTGGAATCGGCGAGGTGATTGCCTTTGTCAAGAATGAAACAGATCTGAAAGTGGCGGTCTTGACCAACGGGTCCTTATTGTGGATGGAGCAAGTCAGGAAAAAATTACTGGCCGCTGACGTGCTGATGCCCACTCTTTCCACGGTTAATGAGGGCACTTTCGGAAAGATCCATCAACCCCATCCCGATCTTCGTTTGAGAAAGACGATCGACGGGTTGAAGAGGCTCAGGCATGCTTACAGAGGCGAACTTCAGGTGGAAGTGATGCTGCTGGCCGGTCTGAATGACAAGGAAGAGGAACTCATCGAGCTGAAAAAAGTCCTGGAGGAGGTGGCTCCGGACAAAATCCAACTCAACACAGTGGTACGGCCTCCTGCAGACGCGCAAGCCCTGTCCCTTGACAGCGACAGAATGGAAGAGGTAAAGGACTTCTTCGGCCCGAAAGCGGAGATCATTGCTGCCATACCGCGGAGGCAGAGGGTTCAAAACAATGGGTCCCTTTCCTGCGCCGTCGTCGAGATGGCAGGTCGAAGGCCGGTTCGATCGCAGGATATAGCCAATGGCCTCGGCCTTTCCGTTGAGGAGGTGGAGCCTTTGGTCAAAGGATTGGTGGTGAAAGGTCGTCTCCGGCTTCGGGATCATCTGGGTGAAAGGTACTACGTATCAGGCAAGTGAGGCGGGAGAGGATGAACGTGGGAAAATTCTATGCTGGCATTGATGCAGGATCCGTGAGTGTCAATGGAATCGTCATCCAGCATGAGAAGAAGATCGTTTACGAAGCTCCTTACAAGCGACACATGGGAAGGGTGGAAGAGGAGGTCCTGGCTCTCATCCTTGAACTCTACAAGCGATTCGGTGAGGAAAATATCCTGGCCTTTTCCTTCACAGGAAATCATGGCCAGAAAATCAGTGAAAGGATCGGTGGCTTCTTCGAGTTTGAAACCATCAGTCAGGTGAGAGGATCTTTGCATCTGAAGCCGGACACCCGGACGATCATCAGCATGGGTGGGCAGGACATTGCGCTTTTTCAGATCACCCACGGCAACGGAGACTGGGAACTGGAACACTTCAACACGAACGGGCCCTGCGCATCCGGAACAGGATCCTTCATCGATCAGCAGGCTCAGCGTCTGGCGACTTCCCTTTACAGTTCCCAAAAAGATGTCTCCCAAGACCATATTGACGGAATTGTGGCAGACTTCATCAAGCTCGGACTGCGGAGCGACAGGCCTGCCAACGTGGCCTGCCGGTGTACGGTTTTTACCAAGTCGGACATGATTCATCTTCAGAACAAGGGCGAGCGCCTGGAGGATATCATTTATGGCCTGCACGTAGGAAATGCACGCAATTACATGAGCACCATTGTTTCCAATCGGATTCTGCAGGATCCCGTGCTGTTTATCGGCGGTCTATCTTTGAATATGCTTCAAGTTCGTGCCTTCAAGACCTACTTCCCCGACCTGGTGGTCCCGGAACACAGCACTTCCGCGGGGGCTCTTGGAGTGGCTTTGTCCGCCCTGGAAACGAGGGTGGAGAACCGGCTCCGCCTGAGGCCGCTGGAGGAAAGAGAAGGGATGACAGCCGCCGACCTCCCCACGGCCCAAAGGCTTCAAATCAGGGCCACCCTTTTCCCTGAAGAAAACCAAGTGAAGCAGGTCGTGTTTCATAAGAAGACGCAGGTATACCTCGGAATCGACATCGGCTCCACTACCACTAAGTATGCTCTCATCGACGAGGATCGAGAGATCATCGACAAGAGCTATGTCCACACCCGTGGCAAGCCCATCGAAGTGACCCAGCAGCTGTTGAAGAGAATGGCGGACGACCTGGGAGGCAAAATCGAGATCAGGGGCGTAGCTACCACCGGATCGGGAAGGAATGTGGTGGGAGATTTTCTGAACGCGGATCTGATCCTCGACGAGATTACCGCCCATGCAAGAGGCGCGGTGGAAATCGACCCCACGGTGGACACCATCTTCGAAATAGGTGGCCAGGATTCAAAGTATATATCCATATCCAATGCCAACCCTCTCGATTTTGATATGAACAAGGTGTGCGCGGCGGGAACAGGCAGTTTTCTTCATGAGCTTGCCAATAAATACGGGATCAACATCGTGGGAGAATTTCAGGAGATAGCCCTATCCGCAGAACATCCGGTGAAACTGGCGGAACGATGCACGGTGTTCATGGAATCCGACCTCGTATCCTACCACCAAAAAGGAGTTTCCCGGGACGATCTTATCGGCGGCCTATGCTATGCCGTTGTTCACAACTATCTCAACCGTGTGGTGGGAAAGCGAAGAATCGGCCGTCAGGTCATGTTCCTGGGCGGGCCTTCCCTGAACAAGGGGGTTGTGGCCGCCTTTGAGGACGTTCTCGGTCTCGGGCTCATCGTTCCGAAACACCGAGAAGTGCTCGGAGCGTTTGGAGCAGCCCTGAGTGTCCAGGAGAAAACGGCTGTGGAGAACAGGTCAAACAGCACCTTCCGGGGCCTGGACAGCGCGATCCATGATCGAATGGATTTCGCTGAGAAGGTCTGTTCAGCTGACCCGAATTGTCATAACCAGTGCAAGCTTAAGATCTATGACTTCGACGGCCGACGAAGCATTTGGGGCGGAGAGTGCGGTCGCTACGAGTTGATCAGGTGCAAGGGTCGAAGACAGGACAATCTTTTCAAGGTTCGGGAAGAGATCTGGCTGACCTACATGTTCGGCGTTTTTGAAGAGCTGAAAGGAGAAGCCCTGCGAGAAGTGGAAGGGCGGCCGACCGTGGGCATGCAAAGGTCTCTTTACACATTGCAGACGGGAGTCCTCTGGGCGCACTTCTTCGATAAGCTGGGCTTCAGGTTGGTCCTGTCCCCTCCCACGAACAGCCACATCGCAAGCGCCGGCATTGAATCCATGACAGCGGAAACATGTTTCCCTGTAAAAGTGTCTCACGGCCATGTGAAGCAACTCGTGGGAAAGACGGCCTATCTGTTCCTCCCCAGCATCATCACCATGCCCACACCCACGGATGAGGAGACGGGGTTTTATTGCCCTCTTGTTCAGAGTAATCCGCACATGATTCGGGCCGCCCTGGGCATAGACAGGAAGGACATTCTGAACCCCGTTCTTCATCTTAAACACGATCTTTCCACGCTGGCACTGGAGATGGCGGAGCAGATGTCGGAAAAGCTGGGAAAGAGCAGGAGGCAAATCAGGAAGGCCCTTGAATACGCACAGCAGCGCCAGAATCAGTTCCTGACAGAGCTGCACAAAAAAGGGAAGGAGGTCCTGGAAGCTCACGCCGCTGGAAAGCCGCTGGCGGTCGTGACCGGGAGACCTTATAATCTCTATGATGAGAGACTTAATCTGCGTCTCGGTCAGAATCTTTCCAAGATCGGCATGGCGGCCCTTCCGATGGATTTCCTCGACGTCTCCTCAGTGGATTTGAGTGATTTCCCCAACATGTATTGGGGACTCGGCGCACAGATTCTGCGCACAGCCAAGTTCATCAAGAGCTGTTCTAATACCTTCGGTCTCCACATGACCAATTTTAGCTGTGGAGCGGATTCCTTTGTCGAACACTTCTACCGCTACATCATGGGAGACAAGCCTTACCTGATCCTCGAACTGGATGAACACAGTGCTGTGGCGGGAATGACGACTCGTTTGGAGGCCTTCAGGAACGTCGCGGAAAACACCCTGCTAAAACAAGTCGTGGAGTTCAGCAGGAGAACCCGAGTTGCGAATTGAGACGAAGATGCAGGTAAAGAGCGGCAGCGGAACCTTTCGATCCTTTTCGGAAAAGGTGGGCCAGTTCAGGTTGACGGGCAAGACGTTTCTCATCCCTCAGATGAACCGCATCGGAGGGCATCTTCTTGCCGGCACCTTCCGGAGTTTTGGTATCCATGCCCTGGTGATGGACACTTACAAGGGTCTTGACTTGGGAAAAGAATTCACCTCGGGAAAGGAATGCTTCCCCTGTCAGATCACCACGGGAGACATCCTGCTTTTCATGAAAAAGGAGAAGGAAAAGCTGGGGAACGCCTTTGATGCGCGCGGTTACATCTACTTCATGCCGGAGGCGGAGGGGCCGTGCCGTTTCGGCATGTACAACAAACACCAGAGAATAGTGCTCGATTCCTTCCCCGAACTTCAAGAACTCAAAATCGGGTCCCTCAGCTCTAAGAACTCCTACTCCCTGGAAGGCATGCTGGACAAGGAAAAGATCCGGAGTTTCCGGAAGGCCGGTTTCTTTTCGGTGGTCGTGGCGGACGTGCTGGACAGGCTCCTCTGGAGAATAAGACCCTATGAAAAAGAGTCCGGTCAGGCCGACGAATTCATTGAAAAGGCCATGAAGATCATGGCGGACGCCTTCGAAGCCTATGGCGCCCGTCTCGATTTTGACCGTATCCTCGATAAGCTCGAACAAGTCGTCGTGGAAGGCAAGAGTCTCATCAACCCGGTTGTGCCACCCAAGCCGCTTATCGGGATGGTAGGTGAGATCTATCTGAGAACCCATGTCCAAGCGAATCAGGAAGTAATCAGAATGATCGAAAAATACGGAGGCGAGGTGGTCAATGCATCGATTTCGGAATGGGTGAACTACACCACTTATGACCGGAAAAGAGAGGCAAGAATCGGGCTTCGCCTGAACCTTAAACAATTAAGGTTCATGAAGATCAAAGAACATTTGAAGAAGTGGCTCAGTTACGGCATCGATCTTTCCTACCAGGAGATGCGGCAAAAGCAAGTCTATAGAAGGGTCAAAACCTTCATCGATCTAGCCGAGGACCATCGCCTGGATCGGCTGGAGAAGGTGCTGAAGGAAGACAACCTCTATTCCTTTGATGCCGGGACGGAAGCTTGCCTGAGCATTTCAGGGGTCGTGGAGTATATGCGGCACGGCTACAACGGTATGGTCAACGTGTACCCCTTCACCTGTATGCCCAGCACCATCACTTCCTCCATTGTCAAGCCCCTTATGAATCGTTTGAAAGTCCCTTATCTGGATACGCCCTATGACGGATCTTACCATCCGGGCAGGGAGGCCTCGATCCGAACCTTCATGTATCAGACCCAACAGCATTTCAAAAAACACGGAAGAGCACGAGAGAGCCAGCTATGAAGACAAAGATGCTGATCAATGCCTTAGACCCTGAAGAGTTCCGCGTTGCTTTCATCAAGGATGGCATGCTGGACGGGTTCCAAATGGAAACATCTACGATGGAGCAGAAAGTCGGGAATGTCTACAAAGGTTTGGTAGAACGGGTGGAGTCAAGGCTTCAAGCCTGTTTTGTCAACTATGGGGGGGAAAAGAACGGTTTTCTCGCTTCCGCCGACATCCATCCGGAATACTTTCAGGTTGAGATTTCCTCCCGGGACAAGGGCCTGCCCCCTATCGAGAAGGTGATGAAAAAGGGCCAGGAAGTCCTGGTACAAGTCACCAGGGAGATGCCCGGACACAAGGGACCGCAGCTGACGACCTATGTCTCGTTGGCGGGAAGGTACCTGGTTGTCACCCCGGGGCGCTTGATCAATGGAGTCTCCCGAAAAATTGAGGAGGAACAGGAACGACAGAGACTGAAGGAGGTCATGGGTCAGTTGAAGCTGCCCGATGAAATCGGCTACATCGTGAGAACCGTCGCCACGGGCCAGACCAAGAGGGAACTCTCCAAGGATTTGAACCGGCTGTTGCGGATGTGGAAAAACATCAGGAGCAAGGTGCCTGAAAGCCCGCCCCTGAGCCTGATCCACAAGGAACAGGATATTTGCTTCCGGACTCTCAGGGACTATTACTCCAGCGACATTTCGGAGATCCTTGTGGACGACAAGGAAACCTACGTCAAGATTAGGGAGTACATGAAAATTGTCTCTCCCCGCGATCAGAGCGTGGTCAAGCTTTACAAAGACAAGCGACCTATCTTTGATCAGTACAGCGTTGAAGAGCAGATTGAGAGCATATACAGCAACAAAGTTCCCCTCAGGTCAGGAGGCTCCATCGTCATTAACCCCACGGAGGCACTTATCTCTATTGACGTTAACTCGGGCCGGGGCACAACCGGAAGCGATGCGGAAAGCATGATTTACAACACCAACATCGAGGCATCGAAAGAAATCGCGAGGCAGCTCCGCCTGAGAGATCTGGGAGGATTGATCGTTATCGATTTCATTGACATGAAAGACAGCAAACACATTCGGACAGTCGAGAAGTCTTTGCGGGATGAATTGAAAAAGGACCGGGCCAAGATTGACACTGCCCACATCTCCAAATTCGGTCTCATGGAGCTTTCCCGGCAACGGATGAGGCCATCTATAGAATCAAAGAGCTATCAAACCTGCCAGTACTGTAACGGCAAAGGCATGGTCATGTCGGTGGAGTCAAGGGCGGTTTCTTATCTCCGTCGCATATGGATGAGCGTCACCAAGGGGGATGTGATCAGGGTGAACGGCACCTTATCCATGGATGTGGCAGGCTATCTTCTCAACAAAAAGAGAAAGGAACTGGCCGACGTTGAGAACCGCTACGGAGTCAGCATTATCCTTCAAGGGGATCCTTCCATATCTCCTGGTGGAGACAAGCTCGATTTTGTGAGAGGAGAAAAAGGATAGACTGAGGCCGAGCAGCGTGAGTCCACCGAGTTCCCATGTTCAATAACGTCATTTACGTCATTGTTGTCATGCTTCTGTACAGTATCAGCTTCCCGGGAAGCAGACCTGAAACTTCTTTGCCCCTTTCACTCGCCCTGTTTTTCCTCTGCTGGCTCATCTTCGCACTCTATTGCAAGCTTTCGTTTCAGCGCCTCCAGGCTCATTCAAGTCGAGAAGAGGAAGGGAAGATCGGCGTGGCCGGTCGCTACCAGGGGCTGCTCCTCCGACTGTCGGCCCTGGCCATCCTTCTTTTTGCGGTGGATGTCTGGCTGCTTCATATGAAGTACTGGTTACACGCAATTCCGATTATCGGGGGAGTCAACACGGTTGAGGGGGTTATGGCCCTGATGGTCTTCATGTCCTATTTGATGACCGTCTGGTTCTTCGCACATCCTGCGTACGTGCGCGCCTTCAGGACGGAGCTGACACGGCGCTCTTTTGTCTTCTCCAACATGAAGCTCAATGTTTCCATTGTCTTTCCCTATGTTTTCCTGTCCCTCGTCCTCGACCTGCTTGCTCTTGTCCGGTGGCCGTCTCTACAGCAGTTTCTCAGTGAGCCGGCAGGAGAGATGGTTTTCTTCGCCGTGTTCCTCGGCATTCTCATGATCTTCCTGCCTTCCTTCATTCAGTACTGGTGGGGATGCAAACCGTTTCCACCTTCGGAAAAGGCGGAAGTCCTGAGAGAGTTTCTTCGTGAGAAAGGATTTAAGTATCGTGAGATGCTCCAGTGGCCTATTTTCGAGGGCCGAATGCTGACGGCCGGAATCATGGGCTTGGTGCCGCGATACCGGTATATCCTCGTCACACAGTCTTTGATGGACATCCTTTCTGAGGAGGAACTCAAAGCCGTGCTGGCCCATGAAATGGGCCACGCCAAATATCGCCATCTGCCTCTCTACCTCCTATTCTTTTTGGGGTTCATGGCGCTTTCCTACGGACTCTTTAATGTCTCTTTCTATTTTCTGGAATCCCACCCCCTTTTCTCGCATCTCCTCCAGGAGGGAGATGCGAGGAGCGCGAGCCTTTTCTACCTTCTCCTGTCGCTTCCCATTCTCGTGACGATGTTTGTGTACTTCCGGTACGTGATGGGTTTTTTCATGCGACACTTCGAAAGACAGGCCGATCTTTATTCGGCTCAATTCATGGGCAGCCCCAAGCCGATCATCAGCTCTCTCGAAAAGATCGCACTCCTTGGCGGTCGAATCAGGGACTTGCCCAGTTGGCACCATTTCAGCATCAGGGAGAGGGTAGACTGCCTGTGGCGCATAGGAGAAAGACCGGATTTGGTCAAGCGGCACAATCGTTTTCTTGCTTTAACCTTTGTCATCTACCTGGTTCTTATGGTGGGACTCGGTTATCTGTTCGACTTCAGCCCCATGAAGGAGAATCTTCTTTATGGCTGGCTGGAGCAGACGTTGCGCCGTCAGATCGAAGCCCAGCCGCATAATCCGCAGCTCTACCAAGACCTGGCCATGATCTATCAGAAGCTTGGCAAAGACCGGGGCGCTATAAAGACCTACGAGCAGCTCATCCAGCTGGACCCTGATCAATCCCTGGCTCTCAACAACCTCGCATGGCTTCTCGCCACGTCGGAGGATAAGCGCCTTCGGGATGGCCATCGTGCCCTGGAGCTTGCCAAGAGGGCCGTATCCCTTGACAGGTCACCCATGTATCTCGACACGCTTGCCGAGGCGTATTATGTCAACGGAATGATCCCGGAAGCGGTGGAAAGCATCAAGGAGGCCATCGCTCTTGCTAAGGAGAACAAGGACTATTATGAAAGTCAGCTTCGCAAGTTCAAGGGCAAGGTGGATTCAGGGTAAGCTGTGAGTAAACCAGATCAGTTTTCGGTGTTCAGTTTTCAGAGTTCAGGATAGGCGAACCAAAAAGTCTTTGCTGAACGCTGAACTTCTGAACGCTTAGAGGGATCGCTTGAAATTCAAATCTCAAATTCAGATTTCGAGCTTGCTTATCGAGATCAAGTGGCTGCGACCATGACAGACAACGAAAACATCCATCATCTTCGTTTTGAAGATAAGGAGATCACCCTCATCGGCACGGCTCACGTGTCTCGGGAGAGCGCGCGGCTGGTGGAAGAAATCATAGAAGCGGAAAGGCCGGACACGGTCTGCGTGGAACTCTGCAGGTCGAGGTACGATTCTTTAACCCAGAAGACGCGTTGGCAGGAGACCGATCTCCTGAAGGCCATCAGAGAAAAGAAAGCTTTCCTGCTCCTTTCCAATCTCATGCTGGCGAGTTTCCAAAGAAGACTGGGCCAGAAATTGGGCATCAGGCCGGGTGAGGAGATTCTTCTAGCCCTTCAGGCGGCCGAGAAAGTGGGAGCAGAGGTTCACCTGGCAGACAGGGATATTCGAACCACCTTGTCCAGAACCTGGCGCCTTATGAGAACGTGGACAAAGATGAAGCTTCTTTCGCAGCTCATCGCCTCGATATGGGAGATGGAAGAGATCACCCAGGAGCAGATAGAAGAAATGAAAAAGGGAGATGTCCTCGATACCCTTCTTTCGGAGATCGGGGCTACCCTTCCTGAGCTGAGACGAATCGTCATCGATGAGCGGGATCAGTACTTGGCCTTTAAGATAAGAACCGCGCCGGGCAAGAGGATCGTGGCGGCCGTAGGAGCGGGACATGTTCCGGGTATACAAAGGTACTGGTCAGAGAAGGTCGACGTGGAGGCTCTTGAACAGATGCCTCCCAAAGGCTCTCTCATCAGAATCCTGAAATGGCTCATTCCGGCCGGAATCATCGGATTGTTTGCGGCCGGCTTTTTCAGTTCCGGCACTGCGGCTGCTGCGCACATGGTGACGTGGTGGATCGCAGCCAACTCTGTTCTCGCAGCAATCGGTGCAGCAGCGGCCCTGGGACACCCTCTCACGATTTTGTCGGCAGGGGCTGCGGCTCCACTCACCTCCCTCAACCCCTTGGTCGCAGCGGGATGGGTAGCCGGTCTGGTAGAAACCCTGCTCTCCAGGCCGAAAGTGCGAGATTTTGAGGATCTCCTCGAAGATATCACGTCCTTCAAAGGATTCTGGCGCAACAAGATCACCAGGATCCTCATGGTCGTCGTGTTCACCAACCTGGGAAGCTCTTTAGGAACCTTTGTGGCTATCCCGCTCATGGTGAAGGTGCTTACTTAGCTCCGACCGAAGACTCGTTTCGACTCCTCAAAGGAGAACTGAAAATGGATAAGGCCTGCCCAACTCCTGAACCGTTTAAAGCGGTGGCGGGAGAGATTGTGTTCGTCACCCTTCTCTTCTTCCTCACCTTTATCAGCCGCTTTATCTTCGCGCCTCTGATGCCGGCTATCGGACAGGATATGACGATAACACCCGGTCAGGCCGGGTTTATTTTCTTCCTCGGCTCGATGGGTGTGCTTGCAGGTTCCCTCGGCTCCGGAATGCTTTCATCCCGCATCAACCACAGGGGAACCTTAATCTTGTCTACCTTCGTCCTGAGCCTCGCTCTCATAGCTTGCGCCTTTGCAGCCTCGGTCTGGGCCGTGAGGGCCGTCATGCTGGTGCTCGGTGTGTGCGCAGGCCTCAATCTTCCATCGGTGGTCGCAACCATCACGGCCATGGTCGATCGGCGGGATTGGGGAAAAGCTCTGGCTGTTCAACAGATGGGCCCGCCCCTAAGCCTGGTTGTGGGACCTCTACTCACCGTAACCCTCCTCACGTGGTTTTCCTGGCGTGCCGCCCTGGCATGTGTCGGCGTTTTTTCCGCCGCGGCAGGTTTTGCCTTTGCAAAGTATGGCAAGTGTGGTGCTTTTCGCGGCGATGCCCTCAGCCCTTCCCTTATGAAAGACATTCTGAGCCAGAGGTCGTTCTGGATCATGGTGGTGCTGCTGGCCCTGGGTATGGGAGGCCAGGTAGGCATTTACGCCATGCTTCCACTCTACCTGGTGACCGAACGAGGTCTGGATGCCGGGACGGCAAACACTCTGCTCGGACTTTCTCAGTTGTCGCCTCTGGTCATGACCTATTTTGCGGGCTGGGTCACAGACCGGATAGGCGAGAAGAGGGCCATATCTTTGTTTCTCTCGGCCTCAGGGGTTGCCACCATCTTGGTGGGCGTCACGTCGGGGCCATGGCTTACGGTGAGCATCTTCGTACTTCCCGCGTTGATCGTCTGCTTTTTTCCGCCCGGCTTTTCAGCCTTATCCCGGATCGTACAGCCCAAAATGCGGAGTCTTGTTGCCGCCATGGGCCCTCCGACAGCCTTTATCCTGGGAGGCGGGCTTCTTCCCGCCGCCTTGGGGTATATGGGGCAGACCTACACTTTCGGACTGGGCATCGTGTTGGCAGGATGTGCCATTATGATAGGGTCAGTGGTGGTGTTCTCTCTCCGTATGCTTGACAAAATGGAGGAAGGGTGCTGACCATCCTGCCCCGGCCCTTTTCATTTTCGCCAGTACTCCGGCATGATCAGGACGATGACGGTATAGATCTCGAGGCGCCCCAGAAGCATGCAGAAGATGAGGAGCCACTTGCCGAGGAAAGGCATCTGGAGATAGTTCTGCACAGGGCCGACCGAACCGAGACCGGGGCCCACATTGAAAATACAGGCAGCAACCGAAGAAAAGGCCGAGACAAGGTCCAAACCCAATGAACACATAATCATGGCGGAGATCACAAAGATGCCCAGGTAGAGTACAAAGAACCCCCAGATACTGCTCAGAACATCACCTGGAACAGCCTTGCCTCCCAGCTTGACGGTGGTAACCGCATGAGGGTGGATGATGCGAAAGATCTCGTGGTAGGCATGCTTGGCAAGAAGCATGATCCGCATGGTTTTCATACCTCCGCCGGTTGAACCGGCCATGCCCCCCAGCAACATGCATAGGACCAGCAGGTAGCGTGAAAAAGAAGGCCACCTGTCATAGTCCGCCGTGACAAAACCGGTGGTGGTGATGATGGAACTGACCTGAAACGCTGCGTACCGAAAGGCTTCCTGTAACGAGGCGTAAACGTTTCCGTAAATGTCGAAGGTGACAAGGACAATAAATATGCCCACCATGGATAGAAACACCCGGCATTCGGGGTCCCTGCCGAATACTTTCCCTTCTCCCTTCAAGAAACGGTAATGGAGTGAAAAGTTGATTCCTGCAAGAAGCATGAAAACAATGGTCACTGCGTCCAAATAGGGGCTGTTGTAATAGGCCATGCTTGCGTTCTTCGGGGAAAAGCCCCCCGTGGGCATGGTACAGAAAGTGTGACAGACCGCGTCAAACAGAGACATGCGGCCGGCGGCAAGAAGGGCGATCTGGAGCGCGGTGATGAAGATGTAGACTTGCCAGAGGGTTTTTGCCGTATCGGAAATCCTTGGCTTCAGCTTGTCCACGACAGGGCCGGGGATTTCCGCCTTATAAAGCTGCATCCCGCCGATGCCCAAGAAGGGAAGAATGGCGATGGAAAGGACGATGATCCCCATTCCGCCGAGCCATTGTGTGAGGCTTCTCCACAGCAGGATGCCCTGGGGCAGTTTCTCGATGTCGCTTAGGATCGAAGCGCCTGTTGTGGTAAACCCTGACAAGGATTCGAAGTAGGCGTCAGTAAATTGAGAGACGGAACCTGAGATAAGAAAGGGAATGGCTCCAACCCCGCCTGCGGCGAGCCATCCGAGAGTCACTATGGCGACGCCGTCACGATGACTCAAGTAGGACACCCCCTCCCGGTGGGCGGCGACAAACATGAGCAGCCCAGCGCCGCAGGTGAGAACCATGGAGTAGCCGAAAGCCCTAGTGCTGCCGTCCTGGTACAGCAGGGAAACCAGGAGGGGCAGGGCCATAGATAGCCCCAGGAAAAGGACGAGGAGACCGATAAAGCGAAAGATGCTTCGAGGATGCATCAGAAGTAATCCAGCTTCACCGTGAGGAGTTTCTCCAGTTTCGGCAGTACCTTCTGCACTGTAAGGATGATGAGACGATCCTTGGGCTTGATGACACTCTCTCCCCTGGGGATGATAATCTCGTCTCCCCGGACGATCGCCCCCACCAGAGCCCCTTTGGGGAACTTAACCTTAGCCAAAGGGATGTTCACGATGTCGGACGTTTCAAGCGCTTCGGCCTCTATGGCCTCCGCGTGCTCACCTTTCAGCGGAGCGACGGAAATGATTCTGCCCCGTCGAATATACTGAAGAATGGCCCGGATGGCTGAAAGCCTTGAACTGACCACTGTGTCGATGCCTATGGCGGAGACAAGGGGAATATAGCTCAGTTTGTTGATGCGGGTGATCGTTTTTCTGGCGCCCAGTCCCTTTGCCAGAAGGGAGATGAGCACATTGCTTTCCTCATCGCCCGTCACAGCGACCATAAAATCCACATCGCCGATATTTTCTTCCTGGAGAAGGTTTTTGTCAGTTCCGTCTCCATGGATGACGATGACCTTTTCCAGCTTTTCAGCCAGCAGAGCGCACTTGTGAGCATCCTTGTCAAGAATTTTGACGTTCATCTTGGTTTCGTCAAGTGCGGAAGCAAGTGCGCTGCCTGTCTCGCCCGCACCCACAATAATGACTCTTCGCGTCTCGCTGTTTTCCAGGTTAAAGAAGCCGAATTGGTGAGGCAGTTCATCACCTCTGACCACCAAATAAACCAGGTCGTTTGAGCGGATCGTATCTTCTCCATGGGGGATAAACACCTGTTCACCACGGACAATGGCGCCCACGAGGACTTTCCCCTCCATTCCTTTGAAAGAGAGAAGTTGACGGCCCGCAAAAGGTGAATCCGGTTTAATGGTGATCCCGATCAGTTTGACCCGTCCTTCCACAAAATGCACCACGTCGGAGGCCCCCGGTACCATCATGAGATTACGGATGGTTTCCACCATGACGGATTCAGGATTTATGATCTGGTCCACTCCCAGAAGGTCCTGGCTGAAAAGATCTTTTTCTTTCAGGTACTCGCGGTTGCGGACGCGAGCCACTTTGAGGATATAGGGATTCATGTTTCTTGCCAGCAAACAGGCGATGAGATTGACCTCATCGCTGTCCGTGGCGGCAACAAGCATCTCGGCTTCCTTAATGCCCGAGGTTTTCAGCATCTCCGGGCTGGTTCCGGAGCCAAGGAGCGCCTGGACATCAAGATTCTCGGTAATCCGCCTGATTTTTTCAGGGTCTTTGTCGATGAGAAAAACGTCCTGATTTTCCTCGGAAAGCTTCTGGGCGATGTGGTAGCCTACCTCGCCGGCGCCGACGATGATGATTTTCATTCACTAACCCCGTGAAGATGATTCGTTATGCGTTGCTCGTTCTTCGTCCAGGACAAAACCGGATGAAGGACGGATCTCGAATGACGACCAGCATTCTTAGCCGAGAAGTGCCCAGAAGTCAACCTTCAGGACCGTTACCGCCCAATGCTGTATCGAATCGGTACGACCGAATTTGGTGTCCTCCCCAGTCATCATTTGTCCGTGGTCATATGTCAGTTGCTTTTCTTCAACGACGGACAACGCACGACTGACAACTGACCTTCTCACCCTCTTCTTTTCTCTGGGACCCCTATGTGGTCTGTGTTAAACAAGTGGTTTCTTCGGCTATTTGTTATTGGTTGTTTTTGTTGGACAACACCAGGGGAGGGTGATAAATTATGCTGCTTGAATCGTTCCATTAAGTATCAATAATCCGGGAGCCTATGATTCGGGAAATGAGCTTTGCCGGGGACGGCGAGAAACTCATCCGTTTGATCGATGAATTTCGAAAGAGTACGGTTCTGGTCCTCGGAGACATCATTATGGATGAATATATCTGGGGGGATGTGTCCCGCATTTCTCCTGAAGCCCCTGTTCCGGTGGTGGATGTCACACAGGAGACGAAAATGCTGGGTGGCGCTGCCAACGTTGTGAACAATATTGCCTCCCTTGGGGGTCAGGCAATTCTTTGCGGGGTTGTGGGAAATGACCGCACCGGCCAAACGATCATAGAGAAGATCGAAGCATTGGGTTTCCCTGCCTGGGGTATCATCAAGAGTTCCAACAGGCCGACAACGATCAAGTCCAGGATCGTCGCTCAGAGTCAGCAGGTGGTCCGCTTTGATCGGGAAAGCAAGAAGCCGATCAGCAAAGAGGAAACATCAACACTCCTGTCCTTCATCGCACGGGCGAAGAACGATATCGATGCCGTTCTTGTCTCGGACTACGACAAGGGTGTCATCTCCGCAGGGATCATATCAGGATTGAAGGAGTTATGCCGGGGATCCCGGATCATTTTGGCTGTTGATCCCAAACCGAATCACTTCGAGTACTACCGCGAAATCGATGTGATCACACCGAACCATCACGAAGCGGCGGCGTTTTGCCGGATTCCCATTGTGGACCAAGAGAGCATGATGCAGGCGGGCATCTTTATGCTTACTCAGTTGAAATGCCGCTCCGTTCTTATTACCCAAGGAAAAGACGGAATGACGCTTTTCGAACAAAACGATGAAATCACTCATATCCCCACCGTGGCGCGCAAAGTGTTTGACGTCACCGGAGCAGGGGATGCCGTCATCAGCGCGTTCTGTCTGGGCCTGGCTGCAGGAATGGATTTTAAGTCCGCGGCGACACTCTCCAACTTCGCGGCAGGAATCGTGGTGGGAGAGGTGGGCACCTCTACAGTAAAAGCCGAGGAATTGAAGCAGGTCATCCGGGACCGCTTGACGAAGAAACTCTGAGATCTCATCAAGACACGGGGAAACCAGAAAAGTCTGAAAAACCATGAGCACGCCACGGGCCGCGGATGACGTCAAATTGATCTGCAGCATCTTCTCACCCGAGGAAGGACTAATCGAATCCGTCATCGGTAGGCTGGAGGACATGTTCGGTCCCTCGGACTGGAAGAGCCCGAGACTGTTTTTCGATCGGACGAGATATTATGAAAGGGAGATGGACTGGCCTTTATTCCGGCGTTTTGTCTCCTTTAGAGATCTTGTCAGACCGGAGTTCATCGTGGAGGTGAAACTGCGCACCAACGACTTGGAAAAGGCCTTTGTGCGGGAAGGCAAGAGGAGGGTCAATATCGATCCCGGATACGTTTGCATGGAACGACTCATCCTTGCCACAGGCAAGAATTATACTCACCGGGTCTACCTTTCCAAGGGCGTTTATGCCGACCTGACCCTTGTTTTCCAAAAGGGTAGTTTCAGACCCCTGGCGTGGACCTATCGGGATTACGCGGCAGATGAACTCATCGGCCAATTCAATGAAATCCGGGCGAAATATAAATTGCAGGTGAATTCAGCCGTAGAGCAAGGAAGGGAGCGGAAGGCCTTTGATTAAGAGCATGACAGGCTATGGTCGCGGCGAAACCACCGCGGGTGGAAATCGATACGTTTCGGAAGTCAAAACGGTCAACAACCGATACAAGGACGTCATCCTAAGGGGTCCCAAAGCAATCCAGGGCATCGAAGATGAGGTGAGAGCATGGGTGTCGGAAAGGATTAAGAGAGGCAGGGTCGAGGTATCCCTGCAGATGATCAAGGAAGGGGAAGGGATCGAATACGAACTTGAGCTCAATATGCCGTTGGTGCAATCGTATCTGCGCCTGTTTCACCGTCTCAACGAGGAATGCGGGCTCAACGAGAAAGTCAGGTCGGAAGATCTGTGTCAGATGAAAGACGTGATCGTTTACAGGGCGGAGGAGGTCGATCTGGATCAGGCCAGGGCGGCGTTCCGTGGGGTCGTGGGAATGGCCCTTGATTCGTGTGATCTCATGAGAGTGAAGGAAGGGGAAGCCATCGAGCAGGATTTCTCGAAACGACTTGATTTGATCGAGGGCCACCTGGGCGAAACAGCCAAGAGAGCCCCTCTGGTGGTCCAGGAATACCGGAAGAAGCTTCATCAGAGGATTGAGCAGTTGCTCCAGGGTGCACCGGCAGATGAGGGACGACTCGCGCAGGAGGTGGCCATTTTTGCAGATCGGGCCGACATCACCGAGGAATTGGTCCGCGCCCGAAGCCATCTGCACCAGTTTCGCGAGTACATGCATCAGGACGATGCGGTGGGCCGGAGACTGGAGTTCCTCCTGCAGGAATTGCAGCGGGAAATTAACACCATGAGTTCGAAAGCTTCGGATCTCGTCATTTCGTCTACGAGTGTGGAAATCAAAGCAGAGCTGGAGAAATTGAGGGAACAAGTCCAGAACGTGGAGTGAAATCTGCCGAGGCAGATTTCACATAGGGGAAGTTTCAGGAAATCGACCCCTTATGGGTTAGTGTGGGTTTGGTTGCGGCTGGTGGAAGTGAAGCCCCGAAGGGGCGTTATATGAAATCTACATTAGTAGATTTCATTACGGAGGCAAGAGCTGTATGAGTGCCAAGCTTATCAACATCGGGTTTGGGAATTCGGTGGTCTCAAGAAGAGTGGTGGCCATCATCTCGCCCAATGCGGCTCCGATCAAGCGCTTGCGTGACGAGGCCCGGGACGAAAAACGCTTGATTGACGCCACTCAGGGAAGGAAGACGAGGTCCGTCATCATTACGGACAGCAATCACGTGATCCTTTCCGCCATCCAATCCGAAACTATCGCACAGCGATTCAGTCCTGACTGCAAACTGAGCAAAGAAGATATCGAAACACAATGAACGCATCAGGCGGTATGTTTGTCGTCTCCGGCCCATCCGGCGCAGGAAAGTCCACCCTCATCAGGCACGTGAGGGAAAGCGCCCCGATGCTGGCTTACAGCGTCTCCCATACGAGCAGGAAGCCAAGGGATGCAGAAGTGGACGGGGTGGACTATCATTTTGTGGACAGGGATACCTTCATGAGAATGGTTGACAGAGGCGATTTCGTGGAATGGGCGGAAGTCTACAATGACCTCTACGGGACTTCTTTTTCCAGCCTTGAGACCCCGGCATCGCAGGGCCTCGACGTCATAACGGATGTTGACGTCCAGGGGGCAAAGAATATCAAAGCGCATTTCAAGGAAAGCATTCTTGTGTATATTCTGCCTCCCTCGCTGGATGAACTGGCTAAGAGGCTGAAAAGCAGGCGGACAGAGACCGAGGAGTCGGCTCGTAAAAGGCTGGAAGAGGCATCAACAGAAATCAAGAACTGCCTGTGGTACGATTATATCATTTTCAACGATGATCTGACGGCCGCGGTGGGAGAGATGAAGTGCGTGATTACTGCGGAGCGTTGCCGTCGGTCGCGTCAACTCCCCAAAGCGCGGGAGGTGTTTGATGTACTCACCGCAGAGAGCGCCAAGGACGCAGAGGAGTGAATGTTGTAAAGAATTGCTGATACGCTGTTGAGTTTCTGATGCCTCAAAATCGTAAAGTCGTTAGAATCGTTCGAACCGGATCAACATCTTGTCTCTGCGGTCTCTGAGTTCTCTGCGGTGAAAGTCTTATTAAGGAGGCATATCATCGGAGAAGAACGCACAAAAAAGCCTCTCGTGATCCCTGGTTTTCACGCCGTCAGGGAAAGCCTGCTCAATCGGGAAGAGAAAATCGATGAGATCTGGATCGAGGAAGGGAAGAAGGGGCCTCGGGTGGATGAACTGCTTCGCCTTGCAAAGGGCAGAAGCCTGCAGGTTTCCTTCAAAGCGCGCGAAGACTTAGACCGCCTCAGCCCCGGCACCGCCCACCAGGGCGTGGCGGCTCTCACAGGAGCCTTCTCCTACGTCGATCTCGAAGAGATCGTTCTTCGCGCTCTGCACCCAGGGGGCTTCGGCCTTCTCCTTGCCGCTGACCATATAACCGACGAAGGCAACCTTGGCGCCCTCATGAGGACAGCCGCTTTCTTTGGGGTCCATGGCGTCATCCTGCCTAAAGACCGGTCTGCGCAAATCACCGGAAAACTCCTGAAGCGAACCTCCGGCGCTTACGTTCATGTGCTCGTGGCCCAGATCGTCAATCTAGGGCGAACCCTGGATCATCTCCGGGACAAAGGCTTCTGGATCGTCGGGGCTGCGGGCGAAGGACCGGTGTCCATTCACGATTTTGACTGGAAGCGACACACGGTTATCGTCCTGGGCAGTGAAAGCCGCGGCCTGAGCCGCGCCACAAGAGATCGATGCGACGAATTCGTCCGCATACCCGGCACGGGAACCGTGGAGTCCCTGAACGTCTCTGTTGCCGGCGGAATCATCCTCGCGGAAATCATGCGCCAGCGGCTAAAGGGAAAGTCTTAAGGGCCCCCGTTGCCAGAAGAGCCTTTACGAGGGCGCAGAGTGGCAGCCCCACCACATTGGTGTAGGCCCCCGAAATCCTCTCGACCATGAAGGACCCCAGTCCCTGAATGGCATAACCACCGGCTTTACCGAAAGATTCCCCCGTAGCCACATATCTCCTGATCTCTCCAGCTGTGAGCGCCTTGATCTTCACTGCTGTGATCACCGACTCAGTGTGAGCCGGGCGACCCTCCGGGTCCAAAAGGCAGAAACCGGTGATGACATCGTGTTCCCTGCCGCTCAGCTTTGTGAGCATCCAACAGGCTTCATCCTTGTCCCTGGGTTTTCCGAGGTCGACCTGATCCAGCACGACCATGGTGTCCGCTCCCAGGACCCAATTACCTTTGGACCGGCTAAAGACGGCTTTCGCCTTTTTCTCGGCCAGGAGGCGGGAGTTGAAAGCAGGTTCTCCGCCGATAAGCTCCTCTTTGACACCGCTCGAAAAAGAGCGAAAGGGCACTGCGATTTGCCTGAGCAGTCTTTTGCGCCTGGGTGAAGAGGAGGCAAGAAGAAGAGGAAATCCCGGGCTGATCAGGCTCTGTCCCATGGAGTGGTCCTCAATTTGAAAAGAATCTTAGCGTTTTCAGAGGTTGCTCGGGCGACCTCAGTGAAGTCCATATCCCTCAGACGAGCAATTTCTTGTGCCGTGTGCTTAACAAAAGCCGGTTCATTTTGCTTACCCCGATAAGGAACCGGTGCCAGAAAAGGAGCATCGGTTTCCACCAGGAGGTGTTGGAGGGGTACCTTAGCGGCGACTTCCCGGGCAGGGGCGGCCTTTTTATAGGTGACGACCCCGGAGAGGGAAATGCGGAAGCCCATGTCAATAAAGGTCTTGGCCAGTTCGTAGTCCCCGGAGAAGCAATGGATCACCCCACCGTGCTGCATCCTTCTTTTCTTTAGGATTTCGGCAAGTTGGTCATGGGCATCCCGATCATGAATAATGACGGGAAGACCTATCTCTCCGGCCATATCGAGCTGCCGCTCAAAAGCCTGGATTTGTCTCTGAGGCGTGGAATGGCGGCGGTAGAAATCGAGCCCGATCTCTCCCCAGGCAACGACATTGGGGTCTGCCGTCAAGTCAGCCAGTTTTCTAAGCACCCGGTCATCTGCTTCCTCCGCATTGTGAGGATGATATCCGACCGCAGAAGAAACGAAATCATGCTTTCTGGCCAGTTCAAGGGACTTAACCGAACTGGCCAGATCAGTGCCCACGGTGACCACGTGGGTAACCCCGGCCTCGATGGCTCTTGCGAGGACCTCCTTGAGATCCTCGTCAAATTCCTCCATATCCAGATGAGCATGTGAGTCAATGAGCATCTTCTCACTCTGTATCTAAATCGCGTCCTTATCCGCAACCGGAAATGAAACCTGACAAGGCAGGTTTCATATAACGCCCCCTCGGGGCTTCTTCCCCGCCCCCACCCCCCCCGGCTTGACCTCAGAATTTCTCCGCAAAACGCGCAGTAGTTGCGAGCCAGAGTCTTAAGCCCGACCTATGCCAACATTTCAAGAATTCCTCTGAACGAGCCCTATTGGAGTCGCAACCCACCGGGATCTTTGTAGATTTATTAAAAGATTCTAGAGTAATCAAAGATATTTTGCAAACAAATACCTTGCAAATTTCACAGAATTCTTTAAAATATTAGGGCTATTAACGGAGAGGTTTGTCTGATCTATGGCTGTGGGTGCAAAAACGGACGAGCGTGTTATCGTTGTAGACAATTCTCTCGAAGAGGAGTTGAGGTTCCAAAAGAAACTCAACAACATCACCAATCGGATTCATGCCGCAAAAGATACCAATGACATCCTCCTTAATCTTCAGAGCGAGATTCTGAGCCTGTTCGACGCCGACAGAATAACCATTTACATGGTGGACGGGATCAAGAAGCAGATCGTTTCCAAGTTCAAAACCGGCCACGAAGTGGCTGAGATTCGGGTTCCTCTGGGCAGCGATAGCATTGCGGGATATTGCGCTGCCTCGGGAAGGTTGATCAACATTGCGAATGCCTATGATCTGAATGAGTTGAAGTCCATCAACGCGGATCTTTCCTTTGACAGAAGCTGGGACGAAAAGACGGGGTACAAAACCACCCAGGTTCTGGCTGCTCCCATTTCCTATAACAAGTATCTTCTCGGTGTCATTCAGCTGATCAACAGGAAGTCAGGAAAACCCTTTGCCTCTGAAGACCAAAGCTCGGTCCAGGAAATCGCCAAAGTTCTCGGCATTGCTTTTTTCAACAACCAGAAAGCAGCGCAGAAAAGAAGACCTACAAAGTTCGACTATCTGATCGCCAACAGTATCATCACGGAAAGAGATCTGGAGAACGCGATCGCCAATGCACGAAAATCCAAGAAACCGGTGGAAGGAGTGCTCATGTCCAACCTCCAGGTTTCCAAGGATGACATTGGAAAGTCTCTGGCTGCCTACTATAAGACCAGGTTTATTCCATTTGACGACAAGATGGTCATCCCCGGCGAGGTTCTCAAGGGCTTGAGACCCAGCTTTCTCAAGAACAATGTCTTCGTCCCTGTCTCCCAGAATGCCGACAAGGTGGTGGTCGCCATGGAAAACCCGGACTACCTGCCTGCGAGGGATACCATCCGGAGGCTCATTCCCGGTAAGGAATTCGAGTATTGTGTTGCCCTCAAGGAAGATATCTTCAGGATGATCGATCTCTTTTTTGATGTGAAGAGGTCAAGCCTGCTTGAAGACTCCGGAAGCATCGAGGATATCCTAGGACAGCTCGAGCCGAGCGATGACGAGGCATCCGAGGAAGCGGATAAGCTCAGCGAAGAAGACAGCGCCATTGTCCAGCTTGTGAATAAAATGATCGTAGACGCCTACAGCCGGAATGCCTCGGATATTCATGTCGAACCGCGCCATGGGAAGAGTAACGCGCACATCCGGTACAGGATCGACGGCGCCTGTCAGCTCTACCAGACGATTCCCTACACTTACAAGCGAGCCATTGTCTCACGACTCAAGATTATGGCGGATTTGGATATTTCGGAAAGACGTCTCCCCCAAGACGGAAAAATCAAGTTCAAGAAATATGCTCCGCTGGACATCGAGCTTCGTGTGGCGACGATTCCAACCGCAGGTGGGAACGAGGATGTTGTTCTGCGGCTTTTGGCCGGCGGTGAGCCCATACCTCTCGAGAAAATGGGAATGAGCGCAAGGAACTACAATGTCTTCATCGAAATGATCATCGAAGCCCTATGGCATCGTCCTCGTCGTAGGGCCTACCGGCAGCGGCAAAACCACCACCCTTCATGCTGCTCTCCATTACATCAACAAGCCGGAGACAAAGATATGGACGGCCGAGGATCCCGTGGAGATCACGCAGGAAGGGCTCCGTCAGGTTCAGGTTCACCCGAAGATCGGGTTTGATTTTGCAACGGCCATGAGGGCATTTCTGAGGGCCGACCCGGATGTGATCATGGTGGGCGAAATGCGCGACCATGAGACGGTGGCCACCGGAATCGAAGCTTCTCTGACCGGTCACTTGGTCTTCAGCACCCTTCATACCAACAGCGCGCCTGAAACCATCACTCGATTGCTGGATATGGGCATGGACCCTTTCAACTTTGCGGATGCTCTTCTGGGGTGTCCTGGCACAGAGACTTGTACGCACGCTGTGTGCGGAGTGTAAGCAGAAGTACCATCCAAGCCGGGAGGAGTTCGATACCCTGGTGCGGTCTTATGACGGCGATTTCGACGTCCTGGGCGCTACCTACAGCAATGACCTGGTCTTTTACAGGCCCAAAGGATGCCCGAAGTGCGGAAACACGGGCTACCGAGGAAGAACAGGTATCCATGAGATCCTGGTCGGGTCCGATGCATTGAAGTCTTTGATTCAAAGCAGGGCCAGGATGGAAGAGATAAGGGCGCAGGCAGTGGAGGACGGCATGACGTCCCTCATGCAGGATGGGATCCGTAAGGTCCTGCTGGGCGTGACAGACCTGATTCAGGTCAGAAAAGTGTGCATTAAGTAAGTGCCTAAAGTGCGCTAAAGTGCCTAAAATGCCTAATATTGGAAAAGCGGCTGCTTAAGCCGCTTTTTGTTTAATTCCTATAGGCCCAATTCCCTGCAGCCTGCTACAGGGTTATTCGTTCGATTTGTCGTGTTTTCGGGCCCGCCTGATGTTCAAGGATAAATCATATATGAGTTCAAATGCTTAAATTCGTTTATTCAATCTGTTTTTTTGTATTTTGACTTTAGGCCCTTTAGCGCACTTTAGGCACTTCTCTTAGGGATACTGCCCGGGCCTTAACAGGCCTGCTGTTTCCTCCAGCCCAAACATGACGTTCATGTTTTGAACCGCACTCCCGGCTTGTCCCTTCATCAGGTTATCAATGATGCTCACCACGATCAGCTTGCCGGTTCTGGAATCGGCATTGACGGAGATGTTGCAGAAATTGGAACCGCGCACATCCGTGCTCGTCAAAGTAACACCGGGGCCAAAGATCCTGACAAATGCCTCTCCCTTGTAAAAGGAACGATACGCATCAAGGGCGGTTTCCGCGGTTTGCCCTTTCTTCAAGTCCGCGTAAATGGTGCTCAAAATTCCCCTGCACAGCGGGATCACGTGCGGGGTAAAGGTGATCCTCACCTCTTTGCCCGCCATTAGGCCCAGTTCTCTTTCAATCTCATAAACGTGTTGATGTCCGGAGATCTTGTACGCGTTCATCGCATCATAGCGCGCCGGATAATGGAAGCCTGGAGCGGGTTTTTTCCCTGCGCCGGATACCCCTGTTTTGGAATCACAAATGATGGATCCTTCTTCGATGAGATCTGATTTCACAACAGGAGCCAGCCCGAGAATGGAACTCACGGCAAAACACCCGGGATTGCCCACCAGACGAGCTTTCGACATGTCCTTTCGATGGAACTCCGCCAGACCGTAAACAGCCTGGGAGAGTAGGTCCGGGGATGCATGTTCTTGAGTCCTCCCGATTCTGACCGCGTACCCCCTGTAGGTATCGGCATCATTGAATCTGAAATCTCCACTGTAATCGATAACTTTTACATCCTTATTTAACCAATACTTGGCCTCTTTTTTGACCCACCCCATCCGGCGTCGCGAAGAACACGACGTCAAAGTCTTCAGGACGGTTCGGATCTGACGGATCAATGAGGGGTAAATCACAAAACCCTTTCAAATGCGGATAGATGTCGCTAATCGATTTACCTACATCCTGCTTGTCGAAAAGAGCAACGAGTTCAGCATGTGGATGACCCGTGAGCAGTTCAGTCGCCCCGCATCCGCCGTAACCTCCCGCGCCGATGATGGCAGCTCTAATCTTTTTCATGTCGTATCTCCTTGTGAGCAACTTCACCTCTCCCGGACAGCGAACCGCAGAATTCCGAATGATGAAGTCCGGAAACATTCTTTATGTCTCACGCCCGCTTCGCTAGAGCCCACAGAGGTCTCAGAGATCATCTCTTCTTCTCTGCGCTCTACTCTACTGTTCTCTGTGTGAGATAACTTTTTTCCTTCGGAGTTCGATATTCGGTATTCGCTTTTTCTGAAGTCTCCGCTTTCCAGCGACCTAGCCGACTCAGCGGCCAGCGGCAGGGCTGTCTTGTTCCCTCTTCACACATTAAACCTGAAGTTGATAATGTCCCCATCCTGAATGATGTAGTCTTTGCCTTCCAAATGGACGACCCCTTTCTGCTTCGCCTCCTGAAACGAACCAAGGGCCTTGAAATCAGCGAAGGAGAGTACTTCCGCCCGGATAAAGCCCTTTTTCATGTCCGTGTGGACGGTCCCCGCTGCCTCCAGCGCCGGTGTTCCTTGCCTGATCGTCCACGCCCTCACTTCTTCGTTGAGCACCGTGAAAAAAGAGATAAGCCTCAAAAGATTGTAGGAACTTTGTATGACCCGGTCAAGGACTGAACGCTCCACATGGTAAGCTTTCATGAATTCAAGGGCTTCTTCCGGCGGCATGGAGGCAATGTCCAATTCGAGCCGACCTCTGGCCATGAGGGTTCCGACATGCTCTGGCTGTCGGTTCCATTCGGGTGCGGTTTCGTCTTCATCGTTGTTGTTGATGATCACAAGTTCGGGCTTGGCTGAAAGAAAGGTAAACCCCCTCAAGGCTTGGGCGTCGGCCAACTCGGGCCTGTGCCTGAGAGGGAGTCCCCGGTCGAGAAGTTCCCGGCTCGCTGTAATGAGAGAAAGCTCTTCCTCGTTGGGCTTTTTCCCCCGCTTGCCGTCCAGTTCAATACGCTCGATCCGTTTCTCAGCCACCGCAAGATCACTCAGGATCATCTCTTCTTCCAATTGCCAGAAATCCGCCTCTGAGTCGGGCGGAATGCCGCCCGGCGCCTCGAAGTTCCTGACTACGTGCATAAGGGCGTCACACACACGGACCTGATTCAAAACCTGGCTTTCTGCTTTCACGGGAGAGACCGATGCTGCCTGGGCCGGAAGGAGGTATTCGAACTGTGCATAGGTCGTCTTTTTGGGACTGAAAGTCGCAGCCAGGAAGTCGACCCTTTCGTCCATCACCTTCACCGTGGCAATGTGCTGCTCGGAACGGGAAGGTTTGAGAAATCCTCCTTCTCCCCTTGCTCCGGTGAGGGCCGCAAACAAAGTGGACTTACCCGACTGTGGCAGGCCGACAATCCCAAGTTTCATGCGGAAGATCCTTCCAATCCGTGAAGTTGGCGTCTCAGTCTGTCATTCCTTCGCAATTCGCGGAGGAGTTGGGAGTTGAAGGCCAAGCGCCTCCGGCGGTTGGAGGATAAATCGTTAGACGTTGGAGGAGCGTCCCTCCGGGACTCGAGGTCTGAGGCAAGAACGTCTTCGCCTCTAACCTAGAGTGAGCGAAACGCTCCTCAAGCGCAGCGATCCTCAACCCTCAAACAGCAGGCCGGATTTCGGTTTGTGGCCAAAGCCCTAGCCTGATGCCACTATATATCCTACCGCCCGTCCGATTTCCAGCTGATTCTCATCGGCTTGGCTTTGTGTGGGCTCTTGCTCCTTGCCTCCTGATTCCGGCCCTTTATTCTGTTTTTGCTTGAAGGAAATACACGATTCCCCTCATTTACTCTGAGCCTGCAGGCGCGGATAGTGGCGAATATATTAACGCAGAGGAAAACAATGACAAAGACCACGGCAAAGAAAATATTTCTTCTGACAAACCTTGTCCTAGTGGGCCTCACTCTATTGACAGGGGCTTCCATCATTGATTTCCACAGGTCACATAAAGGAGCCAAACCGGGACCTGCGGGAGAGGCCGTCAGGCCTGGCAAGCCTGAATATGATCTCTCCAGGAAGAATCGGGGTCTGAAGGAGTACGCTGTCATATTTCAAAAGGATATTTTCAACACTGACAAAGGACTGGTGACGACAGTCGGCAACAAAGAGACCGCTGAGATCAAAGAGAGTGAACTCAACCTGGAGTTGAAGGGAACGGTGATAGGAGCAGGCAAAACATCGTACGCGGTCATCCTGGACATAAATTCAAATATTGAAAATGTCTATTCGCTAGGTGATTTCATCATGGGTGCTCGCGTTACCGAGGTGCTGAAAAGCAAGGTGATTTTAGATCTGAACGGAGAAAAGCAAGCCCTTGCGCTGGATCAGAGCCAATCGAATGACCTCGTGGGCACTCCCATGGCCCTGCGAGGGCGGGCGGTTCCACCACCCTTGAGGGCCAGACTGCCTGCGCTTCCCAGGAGAGCGCCGAAAGGCTCAACGTAGGCTATCTATATAGATCTGCACTGCCCTTTTTACATAACAAATACATTGTCTCGCACTCTTGTGTTTGTCATCCAGGACTCAACAAGCAAATGAGGTGAATCCTGTATTTTTCAGAGCAAGAAAGAGCACTCATAGGGAGCGGCTAATACTACGAGATACGACTTCTTTCCGCTGGAAGGGCCCGGAGGGGGGATCCTGTTTCTTACTTGAAATGATCTGCCACCTTCTTGTACGTCTCTTCCACGCTCTCCATGGCTGAATTGACTTCCGACTTCATCTTTTTCCAGGATTCTCCGGTGGCCGATTTCATGGATTTCAGCTTCTGCTCTGCCACATCCATTTTCCGCCTCATCTCCTGCATCTCCTCCCTGGCTTCCTGTTTCGCTTTCTCCCCGAGGTCTTTTGCCTTTGCTTCCATTCGGTTCAGCTTCGTGCTGTATTCGTCAAGCTTTTTCTGAACTTTGTCTTGAAATTTGTCGCTTTCCTTTTCGACGGTGGCTTTCGCATCCGCCACCTGTAACCCGGTTATTTGAACCTCCGGGAATGCCGCATACACCTTTGACTCCTTCTGGTAGTCAGGGGCGCCTAAAAGTTCCAACGCCCAGAAAAAACGTCGCCACCAAGAAACTGAATCTGTTTCATTTCGTGCATCTCCTTTCAGGTCGGATGACTTCGTATAAAGCTCTTGCTGTCTCTATAAGCTCTAGAATCGGCCTCATAATGGGGTCAAGACTTCTATTTCAGGTGGCAAACAATATGAAGCGATTTGTTCAATCATGCAATGTGATAATTGTGAAGGGCAGATGGAGCGCGGATGTGGAGCGGATGTGGATCGGTAGCTGAGCATGCGTATCATTCTGCATAAAATACTCTCTTTAATCCTCCTGATTACCATTTTCACCTTATTGATGCTTTCCGTTCCCTCTTGTATCCATGCTTGAAATGCAAAAATTTCATGTTTCTATTTTCTTTCAATTTTCCGGGAGTTGCTCCTACGGAGGTAAGCCGGATGGTGCCTGCTTCTCTAGCAGAGACGAGACTTCACCCTTTCCGGTGGGTCTTCTTGCTTGCGCTGATATTACCCCTCACCCCTGCCGGTCCACGCAAAAGCTCCTTTCGAATACAAAGACGTCATCGAAAAGGCCAAGGTTCTTGCCGGGAAGCCCTTTAAAGAACCCGAGAAGATTCCCGATTCCCTGCTCAAGCTTAGCTATGATACAATGGCGGGAGATCCGCTTCAGGCCTGAAAAGGTCCTGTGGCGGGGAGGAGAATTTACCCTTCCAGGAGGAATTCTTCCATCTCGGATTTCTGTACAATCGCGAGGTGACCATTTACGTCGTCGGCCCCGACGGCGTTGATCAGGTGCCTTTTTCTCCGGATCTGTTTCACTACGGGACGAATAATTTCAAAGGCAAAGTGCCCGCCCATTTGGGTTTCGCAGGCTTGAGCTTGCTTTATCAGCTCAATGCCAAGGGCACTTATGATGAGTTTGCCGTGTTTCTGGGTGCGTCCTATTTTCGTTTGGTCGGCGCTGGAGAGAGATATGGCCTCTCGGCCAGAGGCCTTGCGATCGATACCGCTTTGGGATCAGGCGAGGAATTTCCCTACTTCAGAGAATTCTGGCTCGCACGGCCTGAAGCGAACGCCAAGAGCATCTCCATCTACGCCTTGCTGGACAGCTCCTCTGCGACGGGTGCCTATGAGTGGATGTCATGCGGAAGACGATCGCCATCAACGGGTCCTATTTTAACTCCACAAGGATGGCCAAGCAGTACCTGGTAAGGGCGTATACCGTAAATACTCTGGATAAGGAGATCGGGTTTTCCGAGCAATCCATCCTCTGATTCGAATCCTGATTGATTTTCAGCTTCGGTCAGGACTATCCTTATGGAAATTCTTCTGTGCGGAGGTCACTGATGAGCCGACTCGGAAAGCGTGATGTAACGAGTATCATCGAGTTGCTCGAAAGAGAGCTGGATGTTGTTCCCAGGCTCGAAAAAGTTGAGAAGATGAAGCTGCGCGCCAAAATCAGGCAGCAGGAAAGCTGGCTCCTTGCTACGGAAAATCCAAATCCTGGCAAAGTCCTGATCAAGCTTCAAGGAAGGCTTTCGGAGATATTCAGATTGTATTCTCAAGGATTCAAGGAAAAGCTGGTAGAGGCACTGGAAATGAAGGTTAAGAAGATGGAGATTTCCGCTAATCCAGCGTCTTGCCCACGCGACGAACCGCCAGGATCATGACGGCCAGTCCGATGGCCAGAAGCGCGGCCATCTGAGGCCACAGGATGCCCAATCCCGATCCTTTCAGGAAAATGTCCCGGATGATCACAAGAAAGTATCGCAGGGGGTTGACATAGGTGACATACTGGATCACCGGGGGCATGTTGGCGATGGGAAAGATGAACCCGGAAAGGAGAATGATGGGGAAGGTGAAGAAAAAAGTGGTGACAAGCGCCTGCTGCTGGTTACGGCTGATGGTGGAGATGAAAAGTCCCAGGGATAGAAAAGAAAGCAGATACATCAGGAGAGAAAAGAAGAGGAGAATAACGCTCCCTCGCATGGGAACCCCGAACCAGAAGACGCCCACACTGCTTACCAAGGCCACCTGGAAAATGCCGATGAGAGCGAAGGGAATCGTTTTGCCCAGAATGAACTCAAAGGGTCTGATAGGGGTGACCATGATTTGCTCCATTGTGCCCACCTCCTTTTCTCTTACCACGGCCATGGACGTGAGATTCATAACCGAGACCATGATGACCAAAGCGATGATCCCGGGGACATAAAAATTCCGGGAGACCAGGTCGGTGTTATACCAAACCCTGATTGCGGGGCGCACGATTCCCCCGGACCCTGCAGGGATGATTTTCTTGAGCGCGGGATTGTCGCTCAGGAGTTTATTGAACCTGGATCGGTTGAATCGTTCAAAAATTTGAAGCGAGTAGCTCTGCACCAGCGAGGCGGTGTTCGAATTGGTCCCGGCCACAATGACCTGGACCAGTGCGGTCCGCTGGCTTCCTACCCTAGCCGCCAGGTCGGGGCCCAAATGGAGAGCCGCTTTCACTTTTCCGCTGTCGATGAGCCGGGTCATTTCCTCGGGTTTTTCCACCGTGGCGACAATCTTGAAGTACCCGGATGAAACGAAGGCAAAGGCAAGTTCACGGGAAAGGCTTGAATGGTCCTCGTCGTAGAGGGCGATAGGAATGTTCTTCAAATCGAGGTTCGCCGCATAGCCGAACGCGACAAGCTGGAGCATGGGGGGAAGGATGATGAGAAACCGTAGACGAGGGTCCCTAAGGGCCTGCAAAACTTCTTTCCACAGCAGTGTTTTCACTCTCAGGAACATCAATCGCATCACAGGATCCTCTTGCTGAATTTCTTGCTGGCCAGGCTAATGACCAGCACGGCATAGATTACAAGAGCCAGGACTTGAGGCCACAGCACCGACAACCCCACTCCTTGGAGGAACAGGCCTTTCAGAATTTCCACAAAGTAGCGTGCAGGGACGATGAAGGTAATGGCTTGGAGCACCATGGGCATGTTCTCGATAGGATAGATGAACCCGGAAAGAAGGAAGGAGGGCAGAAACGCGCTGAGAGTTGCAATTTGGCTCGCCTGAAGCTGGGTTTTCGAGATGACGGAGACAAAGAGACCCCATGCGAGAGTGCCTGTGAGGAAGATGAGAGAGACGGCCAATAGATAAAGGTAGCTTCCCCGGAAAGGCACACCAAAGATGAAGACCCCCGCTCCCACCACCAGGGCAAGATCCACCAGGCCGACCGCGAGATAGGGGAGAAGCTTTCCCACGATGAGTTCCATGCCGGTGATGGGAGTAGAAATGAGTTGCTCCAACGTGCCTGTCTCCTTTTCCCTGGACACGCTGAGGGCGGTCATGAGGGCGCAGATCGCCATCATGATCACAGCCGTGAGTCCGGGAATGATGAAGTTCCTGCTCTTCAGTTCAGGGTTGAACCACACCCTTATTCGACCTTCCAGGGGCATGTCCGCCATCTTGAGGCCCGCCCTCCGTAGGCGGCTTTCCTGAATGCCGATATCGAAGCCCGCCACAACGGCCTTGAGATAGCCCAGCGCGATGGTGGCCGTGTTGGAATCGGAACCGTCGAAGACCACCTGGATCGAAACGTGATGGCCCTTCTTCACCTTGGAGGCAAAATCATTCGGAATGACGACAGCCATAAGGGCTTCCCCTCGCGCTAAAGCCGTGTCGATCTCCTTCTCGGTGTCGATGTACCGGATCAGGCTGAAATACCGCGAATCCGTGAGATGATGAGTGAGGTCTCGGGAGACCGGAGTCTCATCGCGGTCCAGGATCAGGGTGGGAATACGGTCCACATCGAGGCTCAGGGCATAACCGAAAAGAAAAATCATGAGAAGCGGGTTGAACAACGCGGCCACCAAACTTCGGACATCCCGGCTCATCTGAATGAATTCCTTCCTGGTGAGCGCTTTGATCCTCCGGATGCTCATGGCTTCTCCTTCCGTTCCACAAGGGCAACAAATACATCCTCCAGCGTAGGCTCTACAGGCCTGACCTGATGGATGGAAAGACCGGCCGATACGAGGAGAGGCGCGAGATACTCCTGAGCTTCGATGCCGTGCCGGAGCCGCACGTGGAGTGAGCGACCGAAGACGGCAGCGTCAAGAACCTCTTCTGCTCCAGAGAGGGCCTCGCTGGCTGCGAGAACGTCTGAAGTGTCGATCTCATAGATGGTGCCGCTCAGATGCTCGCGCTTCAATTCCGCCGGAGAGCCCAGGGCAATGAGCTTGCCCCGGTCAATAAGCCCGATTCGATTGCAGTATTCCGCTTCCTCCATGTAGTGGGTGGTGACGAAGACGGTGACTCCCCCATCGGCAAGAGTGTAAATGAGATCCCAGAAAGTGCGCCTCGTTCCAGGGTCCACACCCGAAGTGGGTTCATCGAGAAAGATGATCGGAGGTCGGTGCAGCAGAGCGCAGCCCAGGGCAAGTCGTTGTTTAAGTCCTGTGGGCAGTTCTCTGGTGAGGGATAAACGACGTTCCCGGAGATGGATGAGCAACAGTATCTCCTCTATCCGCTTCTTGCATTTCCGGGAGTCGAGGCCGTAAATTCCACCGAAAAGCCGCATGTTTTCTTCCACCCGCAAATCGTCATAAAGGGAAAAACGCTGGGACATGTAGCCCAGGGTCGCCTTGATCTTTTCAGCCTGGTCAACGATATGAAGGCCGTTGACCCGTCCCTCTCCTGAAGTAGGGCGAAGAAGCCCGCAAAGCATGCGGATCGTGGTGGACTTGCCTGCGCCGTTAGGCCCCAGAAATCCGAAGATTTCGCCGTGAGCCACTTCCAGGGAGATATGATCCACGGCGATGAAATCGTCGAATCGCTTGACTACCTCATTGAGTAACACAGCAGGCGTCATTCCGCTTCTCCCTTTCCTTCCAGAAGAGACAAGTAAACATCCTCCAGGCTCGGACGGATCGCCTCAATGCCGCCGTCGTTTATGCCTTCCTGGGCGAGGCTCTTCTCCACGGAGGAAAGGTTCTCCGTGTTCCTGAGAAAGAAATGAATCCCTGTCCCGAACACATATGGATTTCGCACCGGCGCCAACGACTTGAGGATTGCCAGGGCCTTTCTCCTGTTGGCCACGGTAAGATTAAAGAGCTGGTCCTTGAGGAGTTTTCTCAACTCCAAAGGCTCCATCACAATGCGAGCCCGACCTCGGTCAAACAACGCCACCCGGTGGCACCGGTCCGCCTCGTCAAGATAGGTCGAGGACACCATCATGGTCACCTTCTCCCGCTTGAGCTCATACAGAATCTTCCAGAAATCGCGTCGCGAGACAGGATCCACTCCGTTGGTGGGCTCATCCAAAAAGAGGACCTTGGGCGTATGGATCAGCGCGCAGCTGAGCCCCACTTTCTGCTTCATACCCCCTGAAAGGTTTCGGAACCGGCGGTCGGTAAAGGGGGCGAGGCCTGAGAACTCCAGGAGGCGTTTCATTCGCTCTTTGTACCGTGCTATGGGAACCTCGTATAGATCGGCATAGAATTCTATGTTCTCTTTCACGGTGAGCTCTTCGTAGAGCTTGGCAGGCTGGGCCATGTACCCCACTTGGGGTTTAATTCCTTCGGGGTCCCTTGCCACATCTCTTCCCAGGACCAGGGCCTTTCCGCTGCTGGGCGCCATGAGACCGCAGAGAATGCGAAGGCAAGTGGTTTTGCCGGAGCCATCAGGTCCCACCAGGCCGAAGATCTCTCCCTCCCCGACAGAAAAACTCAGGCCGTCCAAGGCCTTGACCGGCCCGAACGAGCGGGTTAGGTTTTCTACCTGCACCACAGCCATGATTCTATTGCCCTTCCTCGGAGAATGGAGAAAATTCCCCGGCTTTCGTCAAAGACTTTTAGAGCGCCCAAGGGGGCTGTAAACTGCAGAATATCGAACAAGGAATGTTGAATGTGGAAGTGCCCACTCGTGATTGTGCGGTTCCTTGTCCAACATTCGATATTCAGTATAAGCGGTCTTTCACCGGCCGGCGAGTCGAAGTAATTCGACGAAGCCATGTGCCGGCCAATCTGCCTGCTTCAGCGCATAGTCCTCGACATTACGGGTTTATTATGACATCCACCGGCATGCCTGCCTTCAGTTCCTGGTTCGGATTTTTGAGAGACACTTTGATCCGGTAAACCAGCTTGACTCGTTCTTCTTCGGTCTGCACGTTTTTGGGAGTGAACTCCGCCTCCGGAGAAATGAAAGTGATCGTGCCCGGGTAGCGTTTGCCGGGATAGGTATCGGAGATCACCTGCCCTTTCTGACCGAGATGGACTCGTCCAAGCTGCGTCTCGGGCACATACGTCTTAACCCACACCTCGTCTAGTCGGGCGAGAGTAAGGACCGGTGAACCGGCTTGGACGTACTCCTGTTCCTCCACGTCCTTCACCGTGACGAAGCCGTCAAAGGGGGCATACAGCCGGGATTTTCCCAGATCTTCTTCAGCGACGGTGCGCTGTGACCGGGCTTGATCGGTTTGAGCTCGAAGGGCTTTGAGGTCGAGTTTCATTTTTTCCACTTCACGACGTCCTGATTCGGCGGCGGCGAGGGCTGCATCAGAGCCCGCGAGGTTGGCTTTGCCTTCCGAGACCAACTCCTCTCTCGGCCCTGCCTTGACCAGTTTGTATCGCTCCTCGGCGGCATCATACGCCGCTCTGGCTGCATCCGCGCTTGTCCTGGCCGAATCATACTGACTTGTGGCTATGGCGTGCTCGCTGTAAAGCTCCTTCATCCTCTGCAAATCTCGCTGCCGGTTTTCCCATTCGTATTTGGTCCTGTCTCTATCAGCAGCCGCTTCGGCGATCTCCTCTTCTCTGGACCCGGTTTTGAGGCTCCGGTACCGGGCACTGGCCGCCGACTTGCCCGCTTCGGCTTTCCTGATCTCCGCATCCAGCACTTCTTCTTTGAGCTGGATGGCCAAGGCCAGGGAAGCTTGGCGCGCTTCCAGCTCCCGCACCTGAGCATCGGCCTGGGCTTGTTTCGCCAGCAAGATTTCCTGGTCCAGTTCGGCGAGCATTTCTCCTTTCTTGACCTTGGCGCCTTCATCGACGTAGAGGCGGGTCACATGTCCGGGAAGTCGGAAACTCATGTCCACATCTGTTACTTCAATATGTCCTGATGTCCTCATCTCCGAGTCCGAAGAGTCATGCCGCAAGAACCGGAAATAGTAGACAAAGGTCGCGACGACAATAACCACAAGCACGATGAGCAGACCTCTCTTCCCTTTCATCTTTGACTCCTTTTGGTGGACTCGGCAATGACAGCCCTCACGTGGGAAAGGGCCATGGCCTTAATGGCAGTCCTGCGGTCCTTCAGGTAGGCCTTAAAATCCGGGACGCTGAAATGAATCAGGGTTTCCAGCAGGAGGGGACTGATGAAGCTGAAAGCGCACATGCCCACCAGGTTCACCACAAAATGGACCACATCGGATCGGCTGAGGTTGAGTTCGTCAGATACCCGGTCAATCACCTCCAGGGTCGAAAAATCGCCGGGAACCGGTTCGTTGCTCTGCATTTCTTTGAATATGCGGCGAAGTCGCTCACCCCCGTCTACCACTTCGCGGAGAATGATGCGCAGGAACTCCGGGTTTGTCTCATAATGGTCCATATAGGAATCCACGACTTTTTCTACGCGCGTTTCAATGGGCACTTGTTCCATCCATGCCCGTCCGACCTTGGCCAAAACTCTGTAGAAGGCGGCCCTGATGACCTGACCATACAGATTTTCCTTCGTGCGAAAGTAGTAATGGAGCATGGCTTTGTTGACTCCCGCCGAATCCGCAATGGAATGGGTACGACCGCCAAAGAATCCTCGACCGGCGAACTCCTCAGCCGCTGCCGCAAGGATCCGGTCCTCAGGAGAACCTTGTGCAGGCCATTCCGAGACATTCTGCTCGTTCATCTCTAACCTCGTCTAAATGGTTAAATTAACCGGTTGGTTTGGTCATATGGTTAATGCCACCCATATCGTCTTTTGTCAAACGGAATAGCGCAGTGTGAAATAAGCTGCGGCTAAGATTGACAGTTTTGCTGAATTAAAATAAAATACCAATAATTAAAAGTATCTTAATTGATGTGATTTATAATTCCAAACTTCCTTCTACGCCAATCATAGAATCTCCGAAACGGAATAGTTCCGGGGTGAAGGCCTATTCTTATCCCACCGAAAGGAGAAGTGGGCAGGACCGGAGAAGCGGGAGGGACAGGCGAGTACAGCAAGTACCTTTCGAGGGACCCGAAAGAAGAAGCGGGCAGGATCGCCGTAAGGGGGAAAGGCGATCAAAGAGACTCAGGATTCCCATTTTCATCAAGCTGGCCATTCTTTCAACCCTTCTCATCTGTGTGGTCATTGCCACGATCAGCTTCAGTATCCTGAGCCATCAGAAAGCGCTTTTCACAAAGCAGCTCATGGATCTCGGAGAAAGTCTGGCGCGCACGGTCGGCAGCAGTGCGCCTGATAAAATCCTGGGCGAAGAAGACCTTGCTTTGTTTCAACTCGTCAAGAATATCGCGGAAAACGAACTCGTGGTCTTCGCGCTGGTTACGGATCGTAAGAAAGTGATCAGAGCCCACAGCCGGATCGAAGAGGTGGGAAAGATCTATGATCCACCGGAAGTGAAGAGCGTCCTTAAGTCAGTGAAGGATCTGAAGACCACTTTGATTCGGTGGGATGGGGAAGATCTTCTGTATTTCGAAATGCCCGTGGCTTATCAGAAACTGAGAGTTGGAATGGTCCATCTGGCCATTTCCCAGAAAAAGATCTCTAAGAATCTCGGGGAGGCAAAGCTATTCATTCTCATTCTCACCCTCCTTATGAGCGCTCTTGGCATCCTCCTCAGCCTGGGGCTCAGTATGTACTTCTCCGGACCCATCAGGCAGCTCCGGGAGTCTGCAAAAGCCTTGGGAATGGGACTGCTCGGCTATCGCGTGAAAACCCTCCGTAATGATGAGCTGGGAGACCTCGCCTACGCGTTTAATAGAATGGCGGAAGATCTCGAAAGGAAAGAAAAAATTAAAGATTCCTTCGGTCGCTATGTGAGTCCGGAGATCGTGGAGATGATCCTAGCGAATCCGAACGACGAGTGGATGAAAGGGTCCAAGGTGGAGGCTACCATCCTGTTCGCCGACATCAGAGGCTTCACCACCATCTCGGAAAACAAAGACCCGCAGGCTATTCTGGATCTTCTCAACGGCTACCTGACCGTGGTCACCGACGCGGTGATCAGGCATGGGGGCCACGTGAACAAGTTTGCCGGTGACGAGGCGATGGCTGTTTTCGGTGCTCCTCTGCCTAATGCAAACCATGCGGAAAGCGCCGTCAAAGCCGCCCTTGCCATACAGGATAGTATCAGGGCACTAAATGAGGAAAAGAAGAAAGAGCACATCAGGCTGAATGTGGGCGTAGGCATCAATTCGGGCGAAGTGGTGGCGGGAAACCTGGGCTCCTCGAAAAGGATGGAATATACCGTCATCGGCGACAACGTGAACGTAGCTGCAAGGCTGACCTCAGTTGCCAAGGGAGATGAGATCTTGATCACGAAACGAACATACGACGCCATTCAGGACAAAGGCAGTTTGAGGATCGAGGAAAGGGGACTGGCCCCGGTAAGGGGAAGGAAGAAGCAAATCACGGTCTACAGCGTGATTTCTCCAAAGGAGGATGTGCATGATCGGGCTGAAGGTGGGGAGAGCCAAGGATAATCTGCGGATTTTCGTTATTTTGGCGTGCGCTTTTTCCTTGTCGGCGTGCGCGAGCCTGCTAAATGTATGGGAAAAAAAAGATGATGCTGTTGCACCTCTCTCGTTTCGATCAGAGGACTACATCGTTTACAGACTGCAGGAGAACGATAACGCTGAACTCTTGGCCGAGAAATTCCTGAAGGACAGGAACCGAGGGTGGGTGATCCAGGAAGCCAACGAAAACGTCCCTTTTGAAAAGGGGCGTTTCATCGTGATTCCCTTGAAGGAGGAGCGTAGAGGCGGCCTTTCGCCGGATGGATATCAAGTGGTTCCTATCCTCTGCTATCATCGGTTTGCCGACCGTTGCGAATCCCCGCTTTGTGTGACCACCTCTCTTTTCGGGGAGCAAATGCGGTATCTTAAAGAGAACCACTATCACGTCGTTTCCATGGCCGATTTCGTGGAGTTCCTGTCCTATCGTCGAGCCCTGCCTGCCAAGGCGGTGGTCATTAATCTGGACGACGGATACCGTTCTTCGTATGAAATTGCCTATCCTATTCTCAAAACATATGGTTTCACCGCCACCCTCTTCATTTACACGGATTTCATCGGCGCCTCGACAAATTCTTTGACCTGGGACCAGTTGCTGAAGATGAAGGCGGACGGTTTCGAGGTTGGTTCACATTCCCTCAGCCACTGTGACCTTACGAAGAAAAGGGAGGGAGAGGACAACGATCGGTACATCGAAAGAATCAGCAAAGAGCTCTTCCTTTCCAAACAAATCATCGATCAGAAACTGCATCAGAACACCAGGTACTTTGCGTTCCCATACGGGGACTTTAACCATCGTGTCCTGAGTTTGTGCAAGGAGGCGGGCTACGCTCTGGGGTTGTCGGTGAAGAGGGGGGGGAACCCGTTTTTTTCCGACCCGTTGGTGCTGAGGAGAGACCAGATCCTGCGGAAGGATATGGAGGGCTTCACAGGCAGCCTTGACACCTTCTTCGAACTTCCCCTGAGGTGATGCAGAAATGAACATACGGGTTATTGCAATTTGGCCGTGCCTCCTAACCCTCTTGTCGACAGGCTGTGCGCACTTCGGCAATAAACCCGAAAGCGCTCCGGAGAAAGGCTTCCTGGAAACGTCACTCTCAAAAGCCAGGGAAAGCGAAGAAAGGGGCGACTGTGTCAAGGCCCTCGAAGATTACAAAATAGCCGCCACGGTGAGCCCTGCGGACAAGGAGGCTGTGGAGGGGAGCAAGCGCATGGAAGACAGCCTTAAAAGGCTTGCTGATGAGCAATATCGATTGGGAAAGGAGCTTCAATCCACGGGGAAACTGGCAGAGGCACGCCGGCACTTGCTGACAGCTTTGCGTCTCTGGCCGGAACATGCCGGCGCCCTTGAGACACTCACTACGAGAAAGCGGTTGCCTGTGCAGGGATATATCCTCCATGAACTCAAGCCGGGAGAGAGCCTTTCCAGACTCGCCATGACTTACTACGGAGATGCAGAAAAATTTCCCATCATTGCCGCATACAACCAAATCCATGATGCGGGCCACGTGCGGGCAGGGCAGGAGATTAAGGTTCCTCTTCTTGCTGATCAGATGGTCGAGCGGCCCGAGGTGGAGAAACTTGACGTGGAGGAGGGCGAAGCCCCTCAAGGTTACTGGGACTGGGCTTCGATGGAGGCGGAGCCGGCTGAAGGGAAACCCCCGTTGGACCGGGAGAAGGCACAGGAGCCGGACCAAATCAGCATTTACAGGGAAATGGGGCTGGAGCTTTTCAGAGAGGGGAGGTATGAGGAGGCTCTCTCTGAGTTCGACAAGGTCCTGTGCGTCTATCCTCATGACAGGGTGGCCGCCGACTTTGGTTATCAGTCTTCTTTTGAGATGGCCATGGAGCTTTTTCAAAGGAAGGAATACCTGGCCGCTCGAGATCAATTCATGGCCACCCTCAAGTACAAGAGCGATTGCCGGCAGTGTTACACGTTTTCAAAGCAGAGCGAGGAACTCTATAAGGAGTTGCACTACAAGAAGGGAATCGAGTACTACGGCATGGAGCAACTGAGCGAGGCGATCAGCGAATGGGAGATGGTGCTGGCGCTGGATGCGGGTTACAAGCGGGTTGATTACTACATCCGCAAAGCAAGGGAGATCCAAAGGAAGCTGGAAGAGCTCAAGCAGGAAACGCTTGAGGCTTTCCCGGGAGGATGATGGCAGCCCTCGTCTAACGGAGAGGGGCGCAGAGCAAATTGGATTCTTTGGGCGGCTGCTATCTCTTACGAAGCAGGACGTAGGTTGCTCCGGTTCCTCCGTCATAGGGCCTTGCAGTAGAGAAAGCAAGCACGAGCTTTCCGGCCTTACCCCGGCCCAGCCACAGAGGAAGCCCTTCTTTCAAGACAGGAAAACTGTCCGGCGAGTTGAGACCTCGGCCATGCACGATAAGCACACAGCGAAAACCGTTCCGATAGCTTCGATATACGAAATCCCTCACCGTGGTCTCGGCCTCCTGCCTGGTGAGACCGTGGAGATCAACGTAATCCTGAACCGGTAATTCTCCTCGTTTGAGTTTTTTCATGAGCTTTCTGCTGAATCCTTTGACCGCTCCTTCAATGTACTCGTCGCTGAAGGTGATGTCCAGTTCGACAGAGCCGTTCACCAAGCCATGGAGGTGAGCCATCGCCGCTTTTTCGTAATCCGCCCTAGGGTGGGAAGGTTTCTTGTGGGCGACCGGGGACCGCATAATCTTCCTGCCGTTCTGAGAAAGGCGAGTAACCCCGTCCATGGCTTCGAGAAAAAAATCCGGACCTTCCTCCTCTTCACTGTCCCGGGGAGGCTCGGGCGGAGACTCCTGGGTGCGTCGCTTCGCGCCTTCAACTCTTTCTTTGAGTCCTTTGAAGGCGGGATTGAACAGGTCTATTTCTTTTTTCTTCATGGCAGGATCATTTTATCACACGAGATCATTTTATCCCTTGAACTGCGCTTTGTGAATCTATTATAAACACGAGCATGCCCAGAATTGAAGATTACAATCAGGCTCTGATTTTAGTGCGGGACCAGCTCTCCCAGAGAGACCCTAGCCTTGTAGCAAGATTTTCAGGTGCAGAACTGGTCCAGGGAAACGACGGATTGTCTACTCTGCGCTTTTCATTCCTGAACCAGGAAGTCCGTGTTTCCTGGCCTGAATTAAAGGTGTTGGCCGGCAGCACCGGAGATGAGATGCCCATTCAACAGCAGATTCTGCTCCTCCACTACCTCCATGGTGCATGGGCTTCACAGGGACCGAAGCCAACCGGAGAGTGGATTTCTTTTCAGGAAATCCCGGACGGGAGATTTTACCTGGATGCTTTTCATCGGAGAGCCAAGAATCCCTTGGTTCAGAGCTTCGGAGAGAAACCAGAGCTTCTTGTCATGCTTGCCAAACAACTCTACCGAGCACAATCCTCCAACCAAGGGGATGCTTCGGTCCTTGTCCAGGCCTTTCCATTACTCACTGTGACCTTGATCCTTTGGAAGGGAGATGAAGACTTCCCCCCTGAGGGGAATATTCTCTTTGACAGCAACATTATCGAGATACTCTCCGCTGAAGACGTAGCCTGGTTGTCAGGGATGGTGGTTTATCCTCTGATAGGGATGGCCAAACATACGAGTTAACCTTTGTGGCACCAGACGCATGCGCAAGAAGTGTTCAGTGTTCGGAGTTCAGGACGAGCCAACTGAAGACTCTTTCCTGAACACTGAGCGGCTGAGTCCCAAGGGATTGCCAGAAGTTCGAATTTGCACGTCGGAATTCAGTTTAACCCTAGCCCGGACCTGTTGGTCGGAGTGAAACATGAGCCATGAGCAACCGCTGGTTGGAGTGATTATAGGAAGCACGTCTGATGCGGAAGTCATGAGGGGTGCAGGGGAAACACTCAGAGAGTTTAAGATTCCTTATGAGGCGAGGGTGATTTCCGCCCACCGCACCCCGAAGCAAGCGCAGGAATATGCCTCTACAGCGGTTGACAGGGGCCTCCAGGTGATCATCGCGGGCGCAGGATGGGCTGCCCACCTGGCAGGGTTCGTGGCCGCTTACACCACTCTTCCCGTCATTGGTGTCCCTATAGATTCCTCACCCCTGAAGGGCATGGACGCCCTCCTCTCTACCGTTCAGATGCCTCCCGGCATTCCCGTGGCCACCGTGTCGCTGGGAAAAGGGGGCGCCAAGAACGCGGCTGTTCTCGCGGCGGAGATTCTGGCTTTGAAGTATCCCCGGATCGCCGAAAGGCTCAAGGCCTATCGAGAGAAGCTGACCGTGGAAGTCCTTGAAAAGGGACAGGGGCTGGATCTTTAGATGTCATTCAGACGATCGGAGTGCTCAGCGTTCAGGGCTTGCGATTTGTCATTCCCGGGGCAGGTCGCCAAACAGGAGATTGAAAAGGGATAACGATACAGCCGTGCTTTCTCGCGTGCTAAAAGCCGATCGGGTGGAATCCATAGACATGGCGGCAAAGGCCATCCTTGCCGGAGGCATGATCGCCGTGCCCACGGAATCTTTCTACGGACTCGCGGTCCACGCCCTGGATGAAAACGCCGTTGAACGGCTCCTTTCGGTCAAAGAGAGGCGAGAGGATCATCCCATTCTGATCTTGATCCCTTCACCCGATGTGCTGGATGACTATGTCCTCAGAATCCCTGGGGTTGCCTGGAGGCTCATCAAAGCGTTCTGGCCGGGCGGTCTCACCATGATTTTTGAAGCAAAGCCGGTTCTCCCTTCACTGCTGACCGCAGGGACGGGCAAAATAGGAGTCCGTGTTTCAGGTCATCCAGTGGCTACCGAGTTGGCAAGGGCTGCCGGCGTCGCCATTACGGGGACTTCCGCCAACGTGACAGGAAAACCTCCATGCAGAGATCCGGAAGAGGTGTTCCAGGTTCTCGGTTCTCGAGTGGACATCATCCTGGACGGCGGAAAGACAGCGGGCGGGAAGGGGTCCACCGTCCTGGATGTGACCATGTCCCCACCGAGGATTCTCCGGAAGGGCATGGTGACAAGCAAAGACCTGACGCCTTTTCTCCAGCCATAATATCTTTCCGATTATTCTGTTCTTGACTTTTTCTACAGCTGAGTTATTTTTCAAGCGTCGCTAGGGGTGGATCACTGAGAGCCGAGCGTAAGCTCGGTAACCCTCAGAACCTGATCTGGGTAATACCAGCGGAGGGAAGCGACGGACATGGGGCTGGTATCTGGTTTCCAAGGCCGCTTTCCTTCCGGGGGGAGTGGTTTTTTTTTGCTCTTCAGCCGGGGCCATGAACCGGAAGGCATCTGACTGGCCACTCCTGGAGTCTGCCACGAAAGACAGCAATTGGATCCGATTGCCCTGCCGGGAGGGGCGGCTCCAAAGAAGGGGATTGTAGCATGCGAGATCATCAGGGCGTCAAGCCGGTGGGACAGGACGAACGCAACCTGAACGGGATTGATTTCCTCCTGCTCTGGGCCGGTGCAGCGGTCTCGCTTGCGGAAATCTGGGCCGGAGGACTTCTGGTCCCTCTCGGACTCCTGAGTGGACTGTTGGCTGTTCTTGTGGGGCATCTTGTAGGCAACACGCCTTTGGCTTTCGGAGGTATCATAGGCAGCAATACGGGATTACCCACCATGGTCAGCGTGAGACCGTCTTTCGGCGTTCGGGGATCCTACTTCGTCACCGCTCTTAATCTTGTCCAGCTCGTAGGATGGACCGGGGTCATGCTGTGGATCGCCGGTCAGGCGGCGCAGGCGATCTGGCCTTTTGCCGGAGCCGGGTTTCGGGGATGGGTGGTGGTGGCCGGAATCGTGACCACCTTGTGGGCCGTACTCGGTCACCGATTCTGGAAATGGCTCCAAAGGATAGCTGTTACAGGTCTTCTTCTTCTTTGTTGCCTCATGTCCTACGTGGTTTTCAGCCGGTATGGGTGGCATCATCTCTTGAACATTCCGTCCGGAGCATCCATGCCTTTTATGGTGGGAATCGACTTGGTGATTGCCATGCCCATCTCGTGGCTGCCTCTGGTGTGCGACTACTCGCGCTTCGGCAGGAACACCACCGCCGCTTTTTGGGGAACCTGGCTCGGGTATTTTGTGGTGAGTTCGTGGATGTACTTCGTTGGTCTCGCAGCCGCCCTTGCCACCCGGTCGGACACTCCGGACACCATGGTCCTGGAACTCATGGTCAGTCTGGGTCTTGCACTGCCCGCGATTATCATCGTGCTGTTCTCCACCTTCACTACCACGTTTCTGGACATCTATTCGACGGCTGTTTCGGCGCTAAATATATGGCCCGAACTTGGCGAAAAACGGGGCGGCGTCTTTTGCGGCATCTTGGGGACGGCCCTGGCGCTTGTGTTTCCGGCCACAGCCTATGAGGCATTTCTCCTGTTCATTGGTTCGGTATTCTGCCCTGTTTTCGGAGTGGTTCTGGCGGATTTTTTTGTTTTCCGGAAGAGGACTCATCTTGAACAGCCTTTTTATCGCCGGGATCTGTACTGGTATTCGGCGGGCTTCAACCCGTGGGCCTTTGTTGCATGGGGAGCCGGATTCGTGCTCTACCATATTCTTCAGAGGGGAACCTCCGTCGGTTCATCCATCCCTAGTCTTGTGGCAGCGGGTGTGCTCTACCTGTTCCTCATGGCCCTTTGGAAACCGGTGGCAAAGATGAGGCCTGCTTCCGCTGCGCCGGGAAGGCGGGGATAAAACCGGCTGTGAAAATCATGGTCCACATCTATAGTTTCCTATTCTACCTAGAGCAGGCCATTGGACGCAACCAAAAGCTGTGCAGGCCTGCTGGAGGGTGGTCGTCCGCAACCGGGAATGGACTCATCTTTTCTTAGCCGCCCCGGAGATCTTAAGTCTTTTTCTGAGTGGCGCGTTTCTCAGCGCCAACCGGAGAAGCTATACTTTGGGGCTGCCACCATAACCCATTGAGTTTTCAGCGCCGGTTCACGCCCCAGTGGAAATGGTTGCGGCTCTGAAGAGACCACCCCCCAACAGGCCTTTGAATTTCTCCGCAGCTTGAGAAGGAGTTGCAGCTTAAGACTCTAAAATGACATCGAATACCTTTTAGGAAGGGGGATCTTCTCTTGAAGTCAAAAGACGCGGCCTATGCTGTGATTCTGGTTGCTCTTGCCGTAGCCCTTGGGTATGTGTCCATTCCTGTCGGGATCTCCCGAATCTCTCCCGGACAGCACATGGTCAACGTGCTTGCCGCAGTAATGCTGGGACCGGCCTATGCCGTCGGGATTGCCACTGCAACGGCCGTCATTCGAAATATTCTGGGGGTCGGCACTATTCTGGCGTTTCCAGGAGGGATCTTCGGTGCCTTCCTGGCGGCTATTGCGTACCGCGGCTTTAAGAATGTGTATATGGCAGGGCTCGGAGAAGTCGTTGGCACCGGGCTTGTTGGTTCACTGGTCAGCGTGCGGATCGTGGCTCCGGTGTTCATGGGAAAGTCCATGGCACTTGGAGCGCTCATGCTTGCGTTCAGCCTTAGCACATTCGCAGGCACGGTGCTTGCTATCGTGGCTCTCCGCGGCTTGCGTGAAGCCGGAATCTGGAAGCCATGATCACCCTGGCAGACATCTCCTATCGCTATCCCGGCGCCACGAATGGGTGGGCTCTTGAAAACATCAATCTGACAATCCATGACGGAGAATTTGTGCTCATATGCGGCAGCAGTGGATCAGGCAAGTCCACCCTCGGCTATCTCTTCAACGGTCTCATTCCTCATTTCTTCGGTGGTGACCTTCAGGGCCGGGCTGAGGTTGAGGGCGTGGATACGAAAAGGTCGAGCATTGCCCGCCTCCTGCCCAAGGTTGGACTGGTCCTCCAAAACACGGACGCCCATCTGTTTTGCAGCACAGTGGAGAACGAGATTGCCTTCGGACTTGAAAGCCTGGCTTTCCCCGGACCTGAAATAGAGAGACTGGTCCTTTGGATCACGAAAATGCTGGGCATTCAGGACCTTCTCAACCGACCTCCTCAGTCCCTTTCCGGCGGAGAGCGACGTCTTGTTGCGATTGCCTCGGTCCTGTGTCTCAACCCTTCCGTTCTTCTCCTGGATGAACCCTTCGCCCATCTGGACTGGGAAGGGATGAGGCGAGTTGGAAGGGTCCTGATCGACCTTCACAGAAGCGGCAAGACTATTGTTGTCATCGAGCAAAGGCTCGCCGGTTTGATCCGCGAGGCCTCCCGCTGCGTCGTCATGGAACAGGGCAAGATTCACTTTGATGGGACGATGGTCGGGGCACTTTCCGTGATAAAGGAACGCCGTCTCCTGCCTGTCTATCCCGAAAGATTGCAGGAGAGTCTAAAGGGCGTCGAGCCCGTGATAACGATGCGAAATCTCTCTCACGAGCAGGAAGGACGACAAATCCTGAAGGACATCTCCCTGGAAATAAAGCGCGGAGAGGCTGTGGCGATCGTGGGCCGGAACGGCTCGGGAAAAACGACGCTCATCCGGCACCTCAACGGCTTGCGTCGACCCAAGAAGGGAACCGTCTCCGTCATGGGGAAGCCTGTTCAGGGCAGGCCCCCGCTGGAAATGGCTTCCCTGGTGGGGATCTCTTTTCAGAATCCGAATGATCAGTTTTTTAAGAATCACGTGCGAGAAGAACTGAGTGCGGGCCTGAGAGCCCTGGGCAAAGGGGAGGAGGCTCTTGGTGAGATTTGCGATCTCTTCGGCCTGCATGATCTTCTGGATCGTTCTCCTTACCGACTGAGCGAGGGGCAGAAAAGACGAGTAGCTATGGCATCCATTTTGGCCATGAATCCCAGGATTCTGGTGATTGATGAACCCACCGTGGGCCAGGACGGCCGGTTTCTGGAAACGATTGCCGGGCTCATTAATTCCATTCGAGACAAGGGCTACACGGTGCTGCTTGTCACCCATGACCTTGAATTCGCTCGGGCTGTGTCGCGCCGGTGGGTCGTGCTGCACGAGGGGAGGAAGGTGGGCGACGGCGAGCCCCAGGAACTTATGAAAGACACAGGATTGATGCGCATGGGCGCTATCGGGACTGAATCAGGGTGGAGTTTATCGGGCGAGGAGGACTCTGTTGCGCTCCCTTGACCCGAGAACGAAACTCTTTCTAGGCGCATCAGCCATTGCCGTGGTACTGTTCACCAAGCGGGCCGTGCTGCACGGTCTTGAGGCAGGACTTCTCCTTTTCTTTCTTCAGCGCATCGGGACAATACGACCCTGGATGAGAGGGTTGAAGCTCATGGGGCCCATGTTTGCTTTGCTCTTTGTGATCACCTTCATGACCTTTGATTTCCGAAACGCTTTGCTCCTTTCCCTTCGGCTCTTAAACCTCCTCACCGTGTCTTTCATTTTTTTTCAGAGCATGACCCCAGAAGAATTAGGGGATGGGTTGAGAAAGCTGGGGGTTCCTTATCAGTTTTCCTTTATCCTGACCACGTCCATGCGCTACGTACCGCTTATCGGCCGGAAAATTCGCCTGATAACAGAGGCTCAGACATCCAGAGGGATTGATCTGCGGCTTCGCTTCCGGAATGCGGCCCACTTCATGGCCCTCCTAATGCCCCTTCTGGTCCAATCCTTTCTCCTTGCCGAGGAATTGGCTATAGCCATGGAATCAAGAGGCTTCGGCTTGAGGAAAAGATCATTCAGGAAAGAATACCGGATCGCAAGCTGGGAATATGTTCTCATGGCCTTCTTGCGCTGGCTTTTTTTGCTGCTTTCATGTGGTGGGAGAAGGGATGAAGGCGCAGTAAATCAGCGTTCAGTGTTCAGAGTTCTGGAACACACTTTCTGTCTCACGCCCGCTCCGCTAGAGCGAACAGAGACCGCGGCGAAAAGCCATTTTGATCACGAAAGCGCGAAAGACTGAAAACACGAAATCAAGAATCTTACGCGAAGAACGTCAAAGGGTTATGGTTTATAAAGAAGATTCTCTGTGGTCCCTGCGTGCTCTGTGTGAGATAACTCTTTCCTTTCTTTATTCCTTGTTCGATATTCTGATAACCTAACTCTATTGCCTAGGTTAGCGCTTGTGTCCAGGGTGGTGGGGAGGGTAGGGTGAGGGGGCAGACTTCGGAGGAAGACGATGAAACGTATCTTGACCATTGCCGGGTCCGATTCAGGCGGCGGCGCGGGGATTCAGGCCGATCTTAAAACGATCACGGTTCTTGGCAGCTACGGCATGAGTGCGATCACGGCCCTCACTGCTCAGAATACCGTGGGCGTTCAGGGAGTTCATCCTGTGCCCGTGGAGTTCATCAGGTTGCAGATGGAAGCCGTTCTCTCGGATATCGGCGCAGACGCCGCGAAGACGGGCATGCTCGCTACTCCGGAAATCGTTCTTGCCGTGGCAGAGGAGCTCAAGCATTTTAAGGTTGAATTGCTGGTGGTAGACCCGGTCATGGTGGCCAAGAGCGGAGACTCGCTCCTTTCCGATGCGGCCAGGGAAACGCTCAGGAAAGCCCTATTGCCTATTTCATACGTTGTCACACCGAACCTTCCGGAGGCAGCGGCGTTGTGCGGCTTTCCCGTGAGAGATCTGGAGTCCATGAAAGAATCCGCCAGAGCGATCCGAGGCATGGGTCCACGGTACGTTCTCGTCAAAGGAGGCCATCTCGAAGAAGAAGCGGTAGACATCCTCTTTGACGGCGAAGGGTTTGAGCTATATGAAGCGCCTCGCCTTTCCAACAAGAACACGCACGGTACGGGATGCACCTATTCCGCTGCTCTGGCCACGCTCCTCGCGCAGGGGCTTTCTGTCCATGAGGCGGTCGCGGAAGCCAAGAACTTTGTCACCAGGGCCATAAGTCAGGGGTTGGCCCTGGGTTCGGGCCATGGCCCGACCAATCACTACGCGCAAGTGCTACTGTGCAAAGAAAGAGAGAAAGTGCTGTGCATGTTGAATGAGGCGTTGGAAAGGTTCATGGACGAACCGCTTGGAGCATTGATACCCGAGGTCCGATCAAACCTGGGATATGCACTGCCTGGCGCCTTGAACCACGATGAGATTGCCGCCATTCCTGGAAGGATCTCGCAAATAGGGCGGAAAATCATCGCTTGCAGGAATCCCTGCTTCGGGGCTTCACGACATATGGCTCGAGTTATCCTGGCGGCCATGCAGATGGATCCTGAAATGCGGTCTGCCATGAACCTGAGGTACTCACCTGAAACGCTTAAGGCATGCTGTTCGGCAGGTCTTCGTGTGGCATCCTTTGACCGCAGTGACGAGCCCGGAGAAGTGAAGGCGAGGGAGGGCTCCACCCTTGAATGGGGAACCCAGCGGGCTTTGCAGGGTGTGAGCGAGTTTCCCGATCTCATCTATGATGAAGGGGATAAAGGGAAGGAGCCCATGATCCGCATCCTGGGGAGGAATCCGATGGAAGTGGTTGAGAAGGTCATCCGCATCGGAAGGGCCTGCGGATACGAGAAGGGTTGATGGTTCGGGTCAAAGGATAGACAACCCATAGCATACGAAGAATAACACGGAATCTCAGGAAGGGAAAGGAAGACGGCAAGAATACAGGATTGAACCGATTGCTTTGTTGCCAGAAGTTGATGCAATTTAACAAGCTTAAAAAGGAGTGCGTAGAATGAGCATTAGCCTTAGATGGTACGGACATGGCTTCTTTCTGATCTAGGGAGCGTGAGGCGATAAAATGAAAGAAGGCGATAAAGCCCCGCAGATTTATCAAGATTCAGCGGCAGGTGCTGTGATGGGTGCGCTGATCGGTGACGCCCTCGGTCTGGGTTGTCACTGGTACTATGATCTGGATCTTCTAAGAGCGGATTACGGAGACTGGATCTCTGACTATACCACATCCAAACCCGATCGAAGCGATCGGTTCGGGACCATTGCACGATACCGGTACGAGCAGGGGCTCAGGGCGGGGGATGTGTCCCAGACGGGTCAGGTGACCATACTCCTCCTGGAATCCGTGACCGAGACAGGAACTTACGATCCGGAGGATTTTACTTCCCGCCTGGATGATCTGTTGGGGACCCTCGACGGTACACCTCTATCAGGACGCTTCACAGACTGGGCCATGCGGGACCTATGGAAAGAGCGCAAGGCAGGCCTGCCCTGGGAAAAAGTGGGGAGCAGGGCAGACACGGCGGAAGCAGCGGTCCGTTCGGTTGTCCTGGCGGCCCGTTATTTCAGGAATCCGGAACTGCTGGCCTCGAAAGCCTTCAGCAATATTCTCCTTACCCATCGGGAACCCTATATCGCGGCTCAGTCTCTCGCCTTTTCCTTGACAGTGGGGTCCTTGATCCAGGGAACACCTCTGGACCGGATCAGGGAGTCCATGGCAAACCTGGCCAACAACCCTTTCATAAAGGAAAAGATCCCCTCCTTCGACTGTCTCACCCAAGCAGGGAATGGAGCGCAAGCGGCCAAAGCGCTCGGAGACCTCGAACCCCCTTCAATGATTTGCTCTGTCTATGGCCTGGCCTGTTCCTTGGGTTTCATGCTTCCGGCCTCCTATTGCCTTATCCATCGCTTTCCGGACAATTTTGAAACCACGGTCTTGTCGGCGGTCAACGGGGGCGGCAACAATATGGCCCGGGCTGCCCTCGTAGGAGCTTTATCAGGAGCGATGAAAGGATTGCAGGGTATCCCGGACCGCTTTATTAGCGGCTTGAAAGACGGTAGACGACTCCTGAAGCTTGCGGAAAAACTGGCCGATCAGGGCGGAAAGGAATGAGTGCCGTGTGCGTTTGGTTGCGGCGGAGCGCCTGCATTAGATTCTTACACATTCATTCTGACAGATTATCTCTCACATCAGTAAGTTAACGAAATTCCAGATGCTTTTTGAACCGCAGAATATCGAACAAGGAATATCGAATTTCGAAGTGTGAGACAGTGACTTCTGCGGTTCTAAATTCCTTGTTCGATATTCGAAATTTCAAATATCTTTGGCTGGGGTTTACTTGCGCAGGATCCAGAGGATTACCGAAATGACGGCGCTGATGAGGACCATGGTGGTGACGGGAATATAGATCTTCAGGTTGGGCCGGTTGATGATGATATCCCCGGGCAGCCGACCGAGGGGAATCTTTCCCAGCCAGGGCCAAAGGAGTCCTACGACCAGGATCACGATGCCTATGACGATCAGCGTTTTCTGCATGAACCTTTCTTTTGTCTTCTTCCTTTTTCCGGGTCAGTCTAGGATAACTGAGGGTGGAAAGCAATAGGAAGAAACCTGTGCCTCAAGACTCTCTGGAGAATGACTTTTGCTTGGAATATGAAGCAGACCCAAAAAACAGTCCTGAATGAGAAACACAGGTCTTTGGGAGCAACCATGATTGATTTCAATGGTTGGGACATGCCCCTTTACTACCCCACGGGAATAGTCGAAGAACATCTGGCCACCCGGAAGAAAGCGGGACTTTTTGACATATCACATATGGGACGGTTCATTATCCGCGGTCCGGGGGCGTTGCGATTTCTCAACCATGTGCTCACCAACAATGCAGGAGCCTTGGACCCAAGGATGATCGGCGCTCAGTACACTCTTATCCCGACTGAAAACGGCGGAGTCGTGGACGACGCCTTTTTATATCGTTTCACGATGGATAATGAATACCTCTTGGTCGTGAACGCGGCCAATACGCAAAAGGATTGGGAGCATCTGAATTCTTATTTGAGGGGGTTTGGACAAGTAGAGCTTTCCAATGTGACAGAACACGTAGCCATGTTCTCTCTCCAGGGGCCGAAGTCCAGAGAAATCCTCGAGAAGGTGATCGAGGAGGGGCCGCTTCCGGAACCCGGCCGGAATACCGTGAGCATCGTGATCGCGGGAGGAGCCCAAATAAAAGTGGGCCGCACAGGATACACCGGGGAACCTCTCTGTTTTGAACTCTTCTTTCCAAAAGGGACCGCTCAGATTCTCTGGGACAAACTCCTGACTCACGGGGCAACCCCGGCCGGTCTTGGCGCACGTGACACCCTGCGGCTCGAGGCTTCATTGCCCCTCTATGGCCAGGAATACGGGTTTGACCCTGAAGGCCATGAGATGCCTCTGCTCGCTTTCCCCATGGCAAAGCTGGCACTTAGTTTTTCACCGTTGAAAGGCAATCATGTGGGCCGTTCCTCTTTGATGAGGCAGTTCGAGGCGTTCGAGAAGATCATGCGAAGAGACTACAGTCTCATGAACGTGTTGCCCCGTGTGATCCAGCCCATCTCAGTCCTTGGTAGGGGAGTGGCCCGCCGGGGAGACGGAGTTTTCAGGGAAGATAAAGTTGTGGGCTATCTCACAAGTGGCACCATGGTTCCCTGCTGGAAGGTGGAAGGCCAGGGACTTTCATCCTTTCAAACAGGCCGGAAGCAGTTGCGATCCATCGGCTTGGCTTACATGAACAGCGATATCGTTGAAGACGACCGGATAACGATTGAAATCAGGGGCCGGAAAGTGGATGGGGTTGTTGTTCCGTATCATCTTCGAAGTGAATCCCCGCCTCATGCTTGGCCCATTGTATACGGTCATGAACTTGAAGAGAAGAGGTTCCATCAGGAGGGAGGTCCCTCAAAAGCGTTACGTCTCGCGGAAAAAGCAATTGGGAATACTTTGTGGCGCCAGCAAGAGTGTATCAATCTAATCCCCTCTGAGATGACGCCGTCACCCCTGGTGAGGCTCCTCTCCGTGATGGACCCGGCCTTTAGGTATGCAGAACACAGAAAAATGAAAGCCTTTTACGAAGCAGAGGTTTATTACTACCAGGGAACGGCCTTTATCGAGGAAGTAGAGGGCAGACTGGAGCAGGAGATGAAGGATTTCCTGGGCTGCGAAGAAGTGGAGATGCGTCTGATAAGCGGCCAGATGGCTAACTCGGCAGTATTCAGCGGCATGGTGGATTATCATAACCGAATTGATCGAAAGAGCGAACCACGCAGGATCGGTATGGTCATGAACCATCATATCGGCAAAGGAGGGCATCTCAGCGCACAGCCCATGGGCGCTCTGAAGGACTTTGTGGCCCGCAACCCGCAGACAGAACGCTCGGCGGTGGTCAATTTTCCTGTGCACCAGGAAAATCCTTACAAAATTGATGTGCCTGCCACCTTGCTCCTTATCGAAGAGTTCAGACCGAGGCTGATCATCCTGGGGAAAAGCATGGTTCTGCACAAGGAGCCGGTAAGCGAGATACGCGAGTTCGTCGATGCACGGGGCATTGACACGGTAATTCTGTATGACATGGCTCATGTCCTGGGGCTTGTAGGACCTCACTTCCAGGATCCCTTCAAAGAAGGCGCGCACCTGGTAACGGGGTCAACCCACAAGACGTTCTTCGGCACCCAGCGAGGCATCATCGGAAGCACTTACGAAGAGCACGAAGAGCGCTACGAACTCTGGGAATCCATCCTGAGAAGAACTTTCCCGGGATCCGTTTCAAACCATCACCTGGGCACGCTCCTCGGACTTCTCATGGCGGCCTACGAAATGAACCATTTCAAAGATGAGTACCAGCCAAGAGTGATTGCAAATGCAAAGGCCTTTGCCCGGGCTCTGAAAGAGTGCGGGCTGGATGTGGCCGGCGATCCGTCTATGGACTTTACTGAGACCCATCAGGTGATCATCCTGGTGGGCTATGGAAGAGGCCCGGAGATGGCCGACAGGCTCGAAGCCAACAACATCATATGCAATTATCAGGCGAGTCCCGGTGAAGAGGGGTTTACGGCGGCGGGAGCCCTGCGAATGGGCGTAGCGGAAATGACCCGCTTCGGCATGACGGAGAAATCCTTTGAAACTCTTGCAGGCCTGATCCGCGATGTGGTGGTGAACAATTCCAGCGTCAGTGAGCGGGTCAAAGCCTTCCGAAAAGAGTTTCAGGAACTCCGGTTTTCGTTCAAAGGTGAAGAGATTACAGGAGTGATTGAAAGACTGCACCATCTCATCTAGGAAGGCGGAGATCCGGGCATGAATGATTCAAGAGAACAGATCCGGGCGGTGACCTTCGATGCCTACGGCACATTGCTGCGTCTGGACAGGCCTTTTGAAAGGCTTGCGGAAGAACTGGATCGCATCGGCGTTCACGCGCCCATGGAAATCGTTACAAGAGCCTTTCTCAAAGAAATGGCTTATTATCGGCAGCACCACCTGGAAGGAAACAACTCTGAAAATCTCCTAAGTCTCCGCTCTCGTTGCGCGGATTTGCTTTTCACGATGCTGGAGCAGGAGGGTTATGCTGCGGAGCTTTCCAGGCAGCAGCGGCTGGACACGCTGATGGGTTCTATTCGGTTCGAACTCTACGAGGACGTTCTTCCGACCCTTGATTGGTGCGCAGAACATGGGTTGGTCACGGGAGTGATCTCAGGCTGGGACTGCTCGCTCGTGGATACCATAAAACACCTTTGCCCTCACCCTTTCTCAAGAGTCACTGTCTCAGCCATTGAGGGAGTGGAAAAATCGGATGGCCGACTCTTTCTTGAGGCGGCGGAAGGCTTGCATGTTCCTCCCTCGCAGATCGTTCACATCGGAGACGAAGTAGACAATGACCTTCTCGGCGCCGAAAAAGCGGGGATGAAGCCCGTTCTCATCGATCGCGAACAGGCGCACAAGGATATCGTACACCCCAGGATCGATAGCCTGGCGGAATTCCCGAGTCTCTTCGATCACCTCTTCAACTTTCTATACAGATCTTGAAAATTGTCTTTGCTTCAGACTCAGAAGGAGCATCTTTGACCAAAATTGTGGTATATGTATTGCATAGGTGAGCATAATCCGATGGGGTGAGGAGAGATGAGACTCAGAACGCAATTCGTTATAACAATGATGTTCTTCGGTGTGATCCTGTTGATTATGGCCACCTCTGCGGTCGTCACGAATCAAAAGGTGGAGAAGACCGACCAGCAAGAAACCATTGCTTTCAATATCGCGCAGGGGGCAAGTGAACTGGGCTACCTGGCTAACGACTACTTGATTTACCGTGAAAGCCAGCAACTGAGACGATGGCAGTCCAGGTTTGCCTCATTCTCCGCGGAAGTGGCCAGCCTCCGGGCAGAAAGACCGGAGCAGCAGGCTCTTGTCGCTAACATCCGGAGGAATCAAAAGCGCCTGAAAGAGGTATTCGAGAGCGTGGCATCGACCCCAAGCAGACCGGCACGGTTTCTTGACCCTGTGGCTCTTCAGGTTTCATGGAGTCGGATGGCTGTTCAAACCCAGGGGTTGGTATCGGAGGCGTCACGATTGTCAAAACAGTTACATCAACAGTCGGATCGGCTAAGAGAGACAAGAACGCTGCTTATTTACGTCCTGGTAGGTTTGTTTGGGGCGCTTCTTTTATCCAGCTACATGCTTACTTACCGCCGCATCCTGAAATCCATAGCCGTGCTTCGTGCCGGTACTGCCGTCATCGGTGCCGGCAATCTTGAATTTACGATCAAAGAGAACAAAAATGATGAAATCGGAGATCTGACCCGTGCGTTCAATCGGATGACATCTGATCTGAAGACCGTCCATGCCTCCAAAGAAGAGCTTGAGAAAGAAGTGGCCGAGCGCAAGCGGGCGGAAGAAATGTTGCGGGAAGCGCAGATGAGAACTAATGCCATTCTGAGCGGTATCGCGGATACATTCTATTCGGTGGACAATCGGTGGCGATTCACCGTGGTGAACCCGGCGGCCGAGCAGTCTCCCTTTGGAAGACCCTCGGCAGAATTGCTCGGCAAGGTCATATGGGACTTATATCCGGGCTTGGTAGGCACGCGTATCCACCGGCATTACCTCGATGCGGCTGAAAAGCATACCCTGGAGCACTACGTGGCGCAGTCGCCGCTCGACGCTAGGTGGTACGAGGTGTTCATGCAGGGGTGGAAGGGAGGGGTCGATGTGTACATGCGCGACATCACGGAGCGCAAGCGGGCGGAGGAGGAGTTGCGGAAATCCCGGGACGAACTGGAGCAACGCGTGCGTGAGCGAACGGCGGAACTGGAACGCAGGAACCAGGAACTGCAGAACTTCACCTTCGCGGCATCTCATGATCTTCAGGAGCCGCTCAGAAAACTCCAATCCTTTGGAGATCTTATGGCCACGAAATGCTCAGACTCGATCGGTGAGTCAGGTCGCGATTATCTCTGGCGCATGGTTGAAACGGCTTCGAGGATGCAGGCCCTCCTCCAATCGCTTCTTGAATACTCGCGGCTGACCTCGATAGTCAAGCCTTTTGCCAGGATCAACCTGAAGGAAATAGTGGAAACGGTTCTATCCGATCTCGAAGTCCCTCTGAACGAGGCGAATGCGTCGGTGGAAGTCGGGGACCTGCCTGAAATCGAAGCTGATGCCGCCCAAATAGCCAGTCTTCTCCAGAACCTTTTGGGGAATTCGTTGAAGTTCCGGCGGGAGGGGGAACCACTTCGAATGAGAGTCCACTCGAACGATGAAGGCGAGGGGAGATCACGAGAGGGAGAACTGGAGATCTACGTGGAAGACAACGGGATAGGGTTTGAGGAGGAGTACCTGGAACTTATCTTCAAGCCTTTCCAACGGCTCCACGGAAGAAAGGAATATGGCGGGGTAGGAATGGGGCTTGCCATTTGCAAGAAAGTAGTCGAGCGCCACGGCGGTAGCATCACGGCGCGGAGCACGCCCGGGCAAGGATCGACTTTCATTGTGAGACTACCGAAAAAACAGGAAAATCAGCGTCGAGTATGAAACCCATGAAACCATTGACACGACCGGTTGTGCAGCCGGCCGGCAGCGGCTATCGGCGGCTTGGCAAGAGAGTCCATGGTCGGCGTTTCGTTCATACGATTGACGGTTGACTCCCCGATTTTATCTCACTATACTTCTAAAGTAATCCGGGAGTTAGGCCGGTTATGTCCCAGGATTTAGGTCCATATTGCAGGACATTGCAGAAAAGATCGAAGTGCGTTTGTGGGATGGAGGGTGACACATGACCGAATTTCTAGAAGGATTTACGCCTTACAGAGAAGAGGACGTCGAGGAGTACAATCGGCGCCGATGGTGGCTGGGGCTGACTTTCGGGGATCTCCTCGACAGAGCTGCGGACATTCACACGGACAAAGAGGCTTTTGTGGACGGGAAGACACGTCTGACTTACGGGGAAGCCCGTGAAAAGACGAATAGGCTCGCCGTGGGTCTCATGGAGTTAGGTATTCGGCCCTTGGACCGGGTCCTGGTCCAACTTCCCAACTGGAACGAATTCGTTTTTTCCTACTTTGCCCTTCAAAAGATCGGAGCGATTGCGGTTCTGCTCATCGACCGATATCGCCAGTTCGAAATCAATCACTTGATTAATCTCACCGGAGCGATAGGCTGGATTGTTGCCTCCAAGTACAGAAAGACGGAGTATACCCCCATTATTCAGGACGTCCTGAAGGAACACCCGGAAGTGAGGAATGTCATCACGGTGCGAGGGGAGGAAGAATCTCCGTCATTTTCAACCCTCGAAAGACTGATTGAGGAAGCCGAACTGACAAAGGAAAACATGGAACGTCTCGAGGCCCGGCGGCCGGACCCGATGCAGGTGGCCCATATGGGACCAACAGGAGGGACGACCGGGACGCCCAAAATCGTCCCACGCACCCATAACAGCCTTATCACAGGCATCAAGTTCTGCTCTGAGTCATGGGGGCAATGTGCTGAAGATATTAATCTTCTAGCCGGACCGATCGGTCATGATCTGACATTTACCAAGGGTTTCATAGGAAGTGTGATCACCCATGGAAAGATCATCTTCCTGGATTCTACCGAGCATAAAGATATCTGTGAAGCCATTGAACGAGAGAAGGTCACATCCATCATCTGGGTGCCCACTCTGGCGCAGAGAATGCTCCAGTACGAGGGCCTCCATCAGCATGATCTGAGGTCCTTGAAAAAAATGCACAGTGCGGGAGGAGCAAGCCACCCTGATCTCGTCAAAGACGTCACGGAAAAACTGAAAATGAAGTTCTACAACGGGTATGGTGCAACAGAAGGAATGACCTCCATCACCCGCACTACGGATGATCTGGAGGTAATTTGCACCACCGTGGGGAGACCCACATGTCCTTATGACACTTACAAGGTCATAGATTTTGACGGGAACGAACTTCCCCCCAACACGGACGGTGAATTGGTCATTAAAGGCCCGGGAGTGTTTACGGGCTATTACAACAACCCGGAGGAGAATAAGAGGATTTTTACCTCGGATGGGTTCTTCAGGACCGGTGACGTAGCCAGAATCGATGAGAAAGGCTACATCAGGCTCACCGGCCGTATTAAGGAGATGATCAACCGGGGCGGTGAGAGCATCAGTGCCACGGAAATCGAGAGACTCATCACCCGTCACCCCCAGGTGGCGGCGGTGGCGGTCATCCCCATGCCTGATCCTTTGATGGGAGAAAGGGTTTGCGCTTACATCCAACCCAAGACCGGAGCGGAGTTGACCTTTGACGGGATCATCTCCTTCTTGAGAGAGCAGAAAGCCTCCGTACTTCAGCTTCCGGAGAGAATCGAGTTTATTGAGACCATGCCGTATACAGGCGCGCAAAAACTGGACAAAAGAGCGCTGCGTGCGGACATCGAGAAGAAACTCCAGGAGACAGGACAGGCTTCACAACCAAAAAGTCTGAAAAACGGATGAAACGAATTCACGTAAATAGGAGGTGCCGAGATGCCTGATACCGCTTTACTGGAGGGAAAGAAGATCCTGATTGTGGATGACGAACCGGATGTGCTCGAAGTCGCTTCTGACCTGCTCAAGATGTGCAAAGTAGAGACGGCGTCTAACTTCGACAATGCCAAAAAGCTGCTCGAAACGCAGACTTTTGATCTCGCGGTACTGGATATCATGGGCGTTGACGGCTACGGGCTCTTGAAGATTGCCAATCGGAAAAGGGTGCCTGCTGTCATGTTGACCGCCCATGCTTTCAATCCACCCAATCTGGTGAAGTCTATCAAGGAGGGGGCGGCGGCTTACATTCCCAAGGAAGAAATGGCGAGGATCGCCGAATTTTTAAATGATGTTCTCGTGGCCAAAGCCACGGGAAGAAATCCCTGGGGAGCGTGGCAGGACCGGTTGCCGACCTCTTATTTTGAGAAGCGCTGGGGTGCGGCCTGGCGCGACACGGACAGGGACTTCTGGAAGACCTTCCAGCAGAGCATCAGGGCCAGGGACAAGGGCAAGAAATAATTCCACCGCAGAGCACGCAAAGAACGCAGAGATTTTTTTGTTTTGCAGGAAAACCCTCTGCGTTCTCGGTGCTCTCAGCGGTGAGTTTTTTACTGTCCGGCGATGCGGTCGGAGAGAGTCCCGGCCGCAATCGCAAAATGATGAGAACGGTTCCACTTCAGAAGGGCCCGATAGTTGTTGTTCACGAGAAAGGAACGCCCCTTTTTCCCTTCCGGTTGAACAACGGACCAAAGGAGGGATGACTCCCTCGGAGACTTCAACGTTCCGGCGAACTCCACACCCATGGCTTTCCATTCCGCGAGCGGCTTCCTGACATCCAGGGATGCTGAGGAGGGGTTAAAGTCTCTGGGCACAACGACTTCCCAACCCCAGTTCTCCTCTTTCACCCAGCCGCATCGGGAAAGATAGTTGGCGGCCGAGGCGAATACGTCTCCCAGACTGTTCCATATGTCTATTCGACCGTCCCCGTCTTCATCCACAGCAAAAGACACGAAGCTTGAAGGCATGAACTGGACCTGTCCCATGGCGCCGGCCCAGGAGCCGATCATCTTATCCGGAGAAATATTACCCTGGTTCACGATGCGCAAGGCATTGAACAACTCTTGACGAAAAAAATCGGTGCGTCGTCCCTGGTAGGCAAGGGTGGCGACGGCGTCAATGACTGAATAACCGCCGGTACTGCGGCCAAAATCGGTTTCAATGCCCCATAAGGCAACAAGAATGGAGGGCTGAACCCCGTAATGCTCACACACCTTCGTCAATAAAATCCGGTTTGCCTCCAGTTCCTCTCTTCCTTTAGATACACGGCTGTCCGGCACAACCCGACTCAGATACTCCTCTATGGTGAGCTTAAATTCCGGCTGGCTCTGCTCAAGCTCAATCACTCGGGGAAGAAATTGCACGCCGGAAAGCGTGGAATCGAGAGTCGCTTTCGAGATGCCTTTGGAAAGAGCCTCGGTTCGGAGTTCTGCAACCCAAGCTTTGAAATCTTTTGGTTTCTGAGCCTGAGTGAAGGTGGGGACGAGCAGGAGGCACAAGAGGAAAATTAAGGCAACAAAGGTCTTTTTTGTCATAAGGGTGCAGTCCTTTCTTAAAGAACCATAGTACGATTACATTTACGCTGTCAACCTTCGAGATGGCAGAGTTCCGGACATTCCTATTCTTCGAAATCTTCACAAGCAGGAGGATTGCTCCTGCAAAAGTGGATAAGTTGTAAGGGGTTCGCGAGATTTAGAGGATTTCCACTTCTACGATGTCGCCGGCGTCGAGGGAAAGAGTCTTTCTTATGTGGACCGGCGCGATGAGTTCCATCTTGTTCTTCGGATAGTCAGCAACGCAGGGAAAGACGATGGCTCCTCGAACCCGGCCGGCGATGAGAACGGGGTAGCATTTGGCGCTGCAGAAACTCGGTTGCTCGGGGGTGATTTCGATCCCCTCCCTGGTCTTGAGGGTCTCGAAGGTCCGCAGATCTTCCGGTTCGCTGATCTCCAGATTGAGGGTTCCCGGATAGGCTTCGATCCGCAATTTGGCCGAAAACTGGTTCTTGACCCAGGGAACCTGAGTAAAGTCCGCGGCAACACGGATGCCGTCCACGACTTTGCCTCGGATCTTAATTGGCCGCTCCTTTCTTTTTCAGAGCGTTCTTCAATTTCCGGCTCCCCCAGCGGTTGAACAGTCGGTGGTCAATTCCAAAGACGTCAAGGACTCTTCCAACCGTGTGGTTGATCAGATCGTCGATGGTCTTTGGAAGGAAGTAGAACGCGGGAATGGGGGGAAGGATCACGCCTCCCGCATCAGCCACATTCATCATCAGACTCAGGTGTCCCCTGTGAAAGGGGGTTTCCCTTACCACAAGCACCAATTTACGCCTCTCTTTGAGGGTCACATCCGCTGCACGAATCAAAAGATTCTCATTGTAAGAATTGGCAATCGCAGAAAGACTCTTGATGGAACAGGGGATGACGACCATGCCCTCCGTCAGGAAGGAGCCGCTCGAAATGTCCCCCCCTACGTCTTCCATATTGTACGTCACGGTGGCGAGTGCCTTCACCCGCTCCACGGTCCATGAAGTTTCCATCGGAATGGTTTTCTCCGCAGACTTCGAGACAATCAGGTGGGTTTCCACATCGGATTTGTGAAGGAATTCGAGAAGTCTGATCCCGTAGATGGCGCAAGTGGCACCGGAGATCCCCACCACCAGTCTTTTCATTTAAGCCCTCCCTTCAGATCCTTGAGAACGGAAGATAATCGACGTTTCACCTCTTCAGGAACATCCACCTTCTCAAATCCCTCCTTCTTGGGGCGGGTGGCATCCAGCCCGGTTTTGGCCGTGAGGAAACCCTCTCCTGTCCATCGCGAGGAAGGATCGATGGGTTGGCCTCTGAGGTCGGGAATGACGATCAAATCCCGGTCCGCCTGGAACCGCGTGGCAAGCGCCCACTCCACCTCCTGGCCATCTTCCGGGTCCACATCCACGTCGACCACGATCGCTTTCTTGACGCTGGTAAACGAAAGAGCCAGGGCGAGAGCCCTCCGTATTTCTCCCTTGTTGTCCGTGTCGATGCTCATGACCACGTGGGAGCCGAAGGTCATGGGAACCAGGTGGATCTGCCGGAGCGAAGGGATTTCCCGCCTCATTTTGGGGATAAAGTCCAGGCCATGCACGAGGTAAGAGGAGACTGTCCACTTCACGGGCCCAGGGAACGATGGCATGAAATAAAGCACCCTTCTTGTGCCTGACGGCGGTAACATGAATCGTCGGGCTCTTTCCGAAGGCCATGTAGTATCCGCTGGATTCGCCGAGCGTTCCATCTTCCTCTTTGTCCCTTGGGTCAATATAGCCCTCGATCAGGATCTCTCCGTGTGCGGGGACATCCAGATCCACGGTCTCAGTTTTTACCGTCTCCACGGGTTCGCCTCTCAACGCCCCTGCCACAGAGAGTTTGTCTACTCCGCCGGGGACCTTGAAGATGGCAGCGATAAAAACCGCAGGAGGAACACCGATCACCGTGGCGACATCCATTCTACTCATTTCTCTTCTGTGCTTTGCATAAATATCGGCCAAGGGAGGGTTGAGGAGAGAGATGCCAAGAACGTTTTTCCCCCTCACCTCCATTCGGTGGAGTCCCCGTCCCATGATCCCGGTCTCCGGGTCCCTGGCTGAAGTGATGCCCGAAGTTATATAGGGGCCCGAGTCCTTCGAGTAGTGAGTCAGGACGGGCAGAAGATTAGGGATGTCCACTCTACCTTTAGGAATGAGGACAGTGTCGGAACCCCCGTCTGAAATCAGCACAGGGGGCAGCCTTTTCTCAAACCTGGGGACCACTTCGTCGAGAAGCCGGCCTTCATCCACCCCCAAGGCCAGGGCAAGCCGTCTTACGGTTCCGAAAAGATTTCCGATCACGGACATCCGGTACCCCTTGGCCTTCTCGAAGAGGATCGCCGGAGCCGTTCTTTTCCCCAGTTCCGAGATGATGGTGGAAATTTCGTATTTTGGATCAAAAGCCTTGGAAAGGGAGAGAAGCTCTCCCTGATCCTTCAACACTTCGACGAATTCCCTCAGCGTCCGATAGTTCTTCAAGGTCTTCCTTTCTTTACTGAAACTTGTTCACCTCTTTGAGGATCTTCACAGACCAGGGCTTTTCTTGGAGTTGCCCTTTTCCCATCCTGACCCAGAGCAGGTCCGGGTACTTTGACTCATCCCTGGAGACCATGGCGGAAGCAAAAAAACTACGATATTTGTACCGCCGATCGGAAGGCGTCAATTCACGGAGAATCATTTCCGCTTCCTTGTCTTCAGTCACCAGAGACAGGTCGGTGAGGACAAAGGTATCATATTCCTTTCTGGCCATCGATTCTCTCCTCATTCTTGACGGCTTCGTAAAAAGTCCATCTGCGGCGTACTTCCATGTACGCCTCATTCCTCAAGATTCGCGCGCCTTGCATCTGGAGCTTTTTACTGTGCCGTCCACTTAGACGACTCTTGCGAAATCATCAATCTTTGAAGCCGTAATTTTTCCAGTTGCTGATGACTCTTTCCTGGATTTCCTTGGGATAAACTGTGTTGAAGGCCACCTTGATGGGCACGTCCGACTTCGGCCAGTTGAGGGGAAAAGTGCAGTCAAACAACACCTGTGCCCCGCGACTCCACTTCCGATCCTCAGGGTCGGCAAAGGGATAAAGCGGGGTTCCTGCCGCGTGTTCGTACTTGCGGATGCCGCGTATGGGATGGCATTTCGTGGCCAGAGCGTGGATGATCTCGTCCTTGTTATAAATGTCGGTCTCGTCATCCACGACCACCACCATGGTGTACCACGGGCTCATCTTGCTCCCGAAGATCAGGTTGGCGATCTGCGAGGCAATGTTGCTGTAAGCCGGTTTGACGCCTACCACGACCATGTGGTGAGTTGATTCGGGGAGCATGTAGACGCCTGTGATGGGATAGCCCTGGCTTTCCAGAAGGCGCCTCATCTCCAATCCCAGCGAGAAGGATCGGAGAAGCTGGCCTTCATCCGTGGGAATGCCCATGTTGGAAACGGTTACAATGGGGTTGTTGCGATGAGTGATGGCCTTGATGCGGTAGACCGTCCGGGGTTCTCTCGGCGAGGTGCGGTAGCCGGTGTACTCTCCAAAAGGGGCTTCCTCGATCATGAGGTTCGGGATCACCTCGCCTTCGATGATGATCTCAGCATGGGCAGGGACCTCCAGGTCGCAGGTCTCGCACTTCACCACTTCGATCGGCTTTCCCATCAACATCCCGGTGAACTGATCCTCAGGGATGGGGGAAGGCGCACAGGCAGCCACCCCTGCCAGGGGATCGCAACTGATCACCGTGGCAAAAGGCATGGGCTGGTTTCGGGGGACATATTTTCGATAGAACATCTTCCCCATATCGGAAAAGGCGAGAACAGGGCCGACCAAAGTCTTCTCGTCAAAGACCATCTGACGGTACATGCCCCAGTTGATCATTCCGTTGTCCGGGTCTTTGGCAACCACGAAGTGCCAGGTGCACAGGTATCTTCCGCCGTCTCCCTCATGGACCATGGGGCCGGGAAGCCTGAAGAGATCGGCGTCATCCCCAAGGAGAATATTCTCCTTGCAGGGAGCATCCTTCCTGTCCAGGACGACAGGGTTGATCGGGGCGCTCGATGTTCGCCGGATGTATTCGTCCGAGATCTGAGGAACAGTGGAAGAGGGGTCCATGCCCAAGGCAATCGCCAGCCGCTTGTAGGAAGCAAGAGGTGCGCCCAAGGCTTCGAAGCCCGGGTAGTCTTTGATCTTCTTGAAATAGGGTGACGGGAGCTTTTTCTCGCAGACCCTTCTCACAATCGCGCCCATCTCCAGGTCCCAGTCCACTTCCTGATTGACGGTGACCAGTTCACCGAATTTCTCGAGTCCGCTGATGAACTCTCTGTTGTCTTTGTATACGGGGTATCCTGCCAAAATTGACCTCCTTCTGCTTTGTAGTTTCAGTCTGAATGTGAAAATCCAACTCAGGGCGAGGCCCGACATCGATGGCTCTGCGCGATTCTAAATCCGAAGCACAAAATCCGAAATCCGAAACAATTGGAAAATGACAAAAACTAAAATGATCAAAACAATCGGGATATCTGCCGGAATGGGTTGTTGTTTCTGTCATCAAGACATTTGTTGTTTGAATTTTGTTTTGGGTTTCGATATTCGGATTTCGAATTTTAATCATCCCATTTGCGTAAAAAATACCCTCCGGATCTATATGAAAACCTAGGCCTCAAGAGCCGGATCAGACGGGAATTAGCCTTCCTTGCTCAGTTTTTCGGCTACTTCGGCCCATTTTCCCTGGGCGGCCAGGATGAATTGGGCAAGCTCCCTGACCACCCCTTTGCCGCCGCCTCTCCGGGTGATATAGTCGGCATCCTCTTTCGCCTGGGCCGAGGCATCGGCCGGGGCCACGGAAAATCCGGCTCTCCTCATCACGCCGAGATCGATCATCTCATCCCCCACGTAGCAGATGTCCTCATCCTTCAGGCCGGTCTCTTTCTCAAACTCGTCCAGCCTCCCGATCTTTGCGGATGTGCCCCAGAGTCTATCAGGCGCCACGCCGTAAACGGCACCCACCTGCTCATCCGTGCGGGTAATCTTGCTGGTCAAGAAGGCAACCCCGATCCCGCCCTCGATCAGCGCTTTGCACCCCAGACGATCGTGGAGAGAGAACATCTCGGATTTCTTCCCGTCATCAGCATAATAGAGCACGTTGTCCGTCAACACGCCATGGATGTCGAGGATCGCAAACTTGACCTTCTTGGCCTTTTCAATCGCTTCCTGTTCACTCTTCATATTCTATCCTCCTGCATGGCTTTCCAAATAAGATTTTTCACCACAGAGCACGCAGAGATCGCAGAGGATTTTTTGATGTTTAAAACCAAGACTTGGGGTTTTCTCTGTCACTTAAGAAACAATTATCTCTGCGTTCTCTGCGTCTCTGCGTGAATGGATAGTTAAGCTACTTGTATCCCATCTTGGTGACCTTCTCCACCCACTCGTCCCACTTGCCCATGGACCTCAGTACGAATTCGCAAATCTCCCTGATAGGCCCTCTTCCGCCCGGGGCCGTCGTCACGTAATCGGCAACAGCCTTCACCTCATCGACTGCGTCTGCCGTGGCCACTGCAAAGCCCGCTCTCTTCATGACCTGGAGATCCGAGATTTCGGCTCCGATGAACCCGACGTTTTCATCTCCGATTCCCAGTTCCTGTTTGAGTTCTTCGATCTTGGCCCACCTGTTGGTGACCTTAAAGTAGTTCTTGTCGAGCTTCAGCTCGCGCGCACGATAGAGCCCTTCATCATCGATGGATGTGGTATCCAGGTAGGCCACCTTGATGCCGTTCGCGTGGAGGGAGAGATCGCCGAATCCATCCATGTGCCAGAAGGTGTATCTGCGCTTTCCTTCAATATCCACCATGAAGGTGTTGGGCGTCAGCACCCCATGGATGTCATGGGCGAACAGCCTGACGTGTTTTGCCTTCTGCTTTGCTGCTTCGAGATCCTTTTCACCGGCCATCGTTTCCTCCTAGTCTTTGAATCCGTATTCTTTCCATCGGTCCTTCACCTTGGCCATGACGCTCTCTGTGAGCTTGATCTCCGTTGGTTTGACCTTCCAGTCAAAAGGTATGGTGGCATCCAGGATAATCCTGGAGGTGATGAACTTGTTTTCGTCCGACCCAAGCGCCGGATCCAAAGGGGTGGACCTGCCCCTGTTGATGATCTGCGTGCCACGGCCGGGATTATAGCGGGTGCCGAGAGCCCACCACACTCTCGGAAGATCATCAGCGTCAATATCGTCGTCCACAATAATAATGCCCTTGATTCCGTAGGTGCCCGTATTGCTGGCGATGACTGCCGCTGCCACCTGATCCGCATGGCCCGGATACATCTGCTGCACCGAGATGACCACCCAGAAGCGTCCCGAGGCTTCAGGCATGGTGTAAACCGACTTGATTCCAGGGACCTGCATCTTGGTCAGTTCGGTCCACAAACTGCCATTCCGTACAAAGGCATAGAGCATGTGTTGATCTCCCACCGGCCTGCCCACGCTCGTCTCCCAGAGGATAGGTTTGTTCCTGTAGTAGACGCGTTTGACTTCGAGGGCGGGTTTGGGAATGGGTTTGATGAGCTCTTCCGTGTAGTAGCCGGTATACTCTCCGAAGGGTCCTTCTTGTCTCAGATGCTCGGAATCGATCTCCCCTTCCAGCACGATCTCCGCCGCGGCCGGAATGGGAAGTCCGCTAAGTTGACCTTTTACGGTTTCCACGGGAGCGCCTCGCAGGGATCCGACCACGTCATAGCCGCTCTTTGCCCCGGGCACCGTGGCGGCACCGGCAAAAATGTGGAGCGGATCCCCGCCGATGATGGCGCATGCAGGCATCTTCCTGCCTTTTTTACCGTACTTCTTCAGGATCCGGTCACCCTTCTTTCCCTTGAGGATTTGGACCCCCACGGTCTTGCTGTCGAGGACGCCCATGCGGTAAGTGCCGAGATTCACATCTCCCGTATCGGGGTCCTGAATGGCCATAAAGACGGCGGTTCCGAAGTAACGCCCGCCGTCCAATTCATAAAACTTGGGCGAAGGGAAGGCAAAGGTGTCGACCTTGTCGCCCTCAACAACATTTTCGAAGATGGGACCGTCCTTTACTTCCTTTGCAGGGATAACTTCTTTGGTCGCGGCTGCGACCCACTCCTTCGTGAGTTCCACCATGGAAAGGCTCGTGTCCTTTCCAAGGATGATGGCGAGCCTTTTTGTGGTTGCGAAGGCGCCGGTCAGTACCGGGCTCTGATACCCTTTGACATTTTCGAACAGGATCGCAGGGCCTGCTTTCTCCTCGACGACTTTGCAGATATGGCTGAGTTCAAGATCCCAGTCGACCTCCGCCTTGATCCTGTGTAGTTCTCCCTGTTTCTCGCACGTTGCGATGAAGTCTCTCAGATCTTTCATGGCCTCGAAAACCTCCTCTCTCGGGCTGTTCCCGCGTTGATGCGGGGGTTCGTTTTGTAACGGAAAGTGACGATGCGTGTCAATTCGTTTTTCTTTATGATACGCATAAGCCCAACTTATACTATCTCCTGCCTGTGAGGAAAAAGTTGGGACCTTGCTCGCCGATACCCGCTCGCGTCAAGGAGATCAGAGTTCTTGGTTCAGAAGAAGAGTGTTAGCTGTTCTTCAGTTTTATGGGAGTCGTGGCCTTTTCGAACAGGAGCTGCCAACCGGTCTTCTTGCCGAGCACAGATTCTTTTTTTTTCTTTCCCCATACGGACTCAGGACGGGCCTGAACAAGAAAAATGCTTTCGGGAAAATCCAGGCTCCCGGAGATGGAATACTCGACGTCCTGAGGGCGGCCGAAGTGGGCCTCCACCTTCTTGGCGATCTTTGTGAGTTCAAGGATCTCACGGTCTTCAAGGCAGGGCTGCTTTCTCTTGTCAGGCGGCAGTTCTTTGTACTCCATTTCCTTGGTCATGGGGTTGTAGGCGAACTCTGTTCCCTTGTCGGATACGACTCTTTCGTCAATTTCAAAAGTGATCTTGTCGACGAGATACCGATCGGGCGTCACGTTTCCCGAGACGACGGCCTCGCCGAAACCGAAGCTTGCCTCAAGAGCGACCTTGGATTCGTCTCCGTTCACAGGATTGACGGTGAACATCACACCCGCGGCCTTGGCATCCACCATGGTAAGCACCGCGACCCCGATCGGGTCATAATGCAACGGGAGGCCGAGCCTTGCTCGCGCGATTACCGAGCGGGTGTTGAAGGTGCTTGACCACACGCGAATCACATTTCTCACCACATCATCGGGGCCGCTCACATTGAGATAGGTTTCATATTGACCGGGGTGGCTGACAGGCCCCGCGGATCTCGTGGCAACGAAAACATTTTCCTTACCGGTCACTTTGCAGAGTTCCCCATAGTAACTCTTAATGGTTTCTTCCATATCGGCAGGCATTCCGATAGACTCTACAATTTTTCTCAGCTCGTTGGAGGCCGCTTCGAATTTGAGGGTGTCTCCGACATTCTCGGCATCTGCTTTGAAAGTTTTTAAGAAGTCCAGAAGGAGCGGAGTAACCTCCGTCTCCTTCATGAACCGATCATACGCTGTAACACTCAGGGCGAAACCCGGCGGAACATGAAACCCGGCTCTGGTCAATTCTCCGAGATTGGCGCACTTCTTACCCACCACGTCGTTGTGTTCCGTCCCCAATTCCTTCAGCCAGTAAATCCACTTGTCCGCCATTTCCGAATCCTCCCTGTTGGGACCTTGCCGGGGGTAAGGGAAAAGGCACCCCCGGCAGATGAAGTGTCGAGCCTACACTCGTTTCACAATGGTTACGATTCCCGTGCTGCCGTCTAACTTGATGATATCTCCGGTCTTGATGACCGAAGTGGCAACGCCCGTGCCGGTCACAGCAGGCAGCCCATACTCCCTTGAGACAATGGCCGCATGAGAGGTCAGGCCTCCAATGTCGGTCACCGCACCCTTGATTTTTGTGAATACGGGCGCCCACGACGGGTTGGTGCATGGTGCAACCAGGATTTCGCCCGGCTGCAGCTTGACGATGTCCTCGAGCAATTTGAGCACCCTTGCCGGTCCTTCCGCGGTCCCGGCGGAGGAGGCAAACCCCTTCAGCTCATTGAGATCTTTGGTGTCAACATCCGCCCCCTTGAGCCACTCTCCCACGGTTTCGGTGGTGATACCCCAAAGCATGACGGTAAAGGGTTCGGAAACCTCTGTAGGAGGAACACCCAGAGCGGGGGTGGGGTTCCAGTTCTTCGCAGCCTCGAGGATTTTTTCCCGTTTTGCCGCCATTTCCTGCCAGTACTTACCCCGGGTGGGCGCGCCAACCCCCAGGGCCCACGAAGTGGCCAGGTCTTCCAACAACATGGGGACCTCAAAGCGGTTGAAGAGGTAAATGTCGTCAGGCGCTTTCAACACGTTGTACTTCGCGAGCAGGTTGCCGAAGTCCCTGATTCTACGGAACCATATCGTGTGAAGCCAGTGCTCCACCCAGAAGAGGTGATCTTCGGCGTATCGGTATATGGCTCTGACCACGTTGTAAGCATCCTCGAAAGATTTCCTGTCATCCTCGGACTTAATGAGGGTCCTATACTCGCCGACGATCCGATCTCTTTCCTCCGAAATCTCGGTGAGCGACCTCTCAATCTTCTCGCCTTTCTCGAGCCTTTCAACGTAGCTCTTGAGGTAGCTGAAGGGAACATCCATTTTCGTCAACCAGCTTCCCTCATGATGGTACCATCCACTGCCGCAGGAAACATAAAACCACGGGTTCTTGATCCTTTCCATTTCTTCGAGCCATATCCGTCCTGCCTCTGTGGACTGCAGTTGTTCGATCTTTTCCGCAGCAGAGAGATCCTTCTTAAGGACGGTGCTCACCGGTGACTGGCTGACTGCCAGTCGGCTCAAACGGCAGAGCTCTTCTTCAGGTCGGAACATGGAGACGTCCGCACCGGCAACCATTTTTCCTATGGTGCTCTCTTTGATACCGGGGAAGAGTTTTTTGGCCGTGTCCACGAACATGAGGTAGGCCAGGTAGGCCAGGTTGAGGTACTCGAAATGAAACTGCCAAGCCTTGAAAATGAGGCTGATGATGGTGTTGAAAGACTCGATGATTTCATGCGCTTCCGTATAACCCTTGGGCTTGGGAAAGATCTCATCATCCGGCACGAACTCTCTGAGCTCCGAAGGTATCTTAAGCGCTTCCATCTCCTTGCCCAATTCCTGGAACTTGTCGTACCAGTGCTCCCAAAGCTTGCTGTAATTCTGAAAGACGTAAGGAACCCGCTTGCCGAAGAGCTCCGCTTTCTTCGCTATTACTTCCGGGGGAGGCGACTCCACCGGAGTGATGTACATGTAGCAGCCCACGATTCTTTGAGCGATTCCCTGGGCCGGGGGAATGCAGAAGACCCTGGTAGTATACTGGGAAAGAGCGATTTGCCATGCTTCCTGGAAGATATCGTCGAGAGGATACAGCGGTTCCGGAGCATGGATCTTGTCCTGGAACCAGAAATGCCGTTTTTCCCATTCCGCTCTGTCTTGGCTAAACAACCGCTGAGGTGGATACATTTCTTCCCATCCGTCAAGCTCCTTGGGGACCTCAAACTCGTGGGGATCAGGAAACCGTCCTACGCTTGTGTTGGCCATTTTCACCCTCCTCTTATAAGGTTTACGTCGTGGAAAAGCCGATATGGGTTCTTGGGGCACCAGCCGGGGCATTTCGAGTTTGCCGATGCCGTCAGGGTCTGCTCGCCTTTCTCAAAAAATGAAAAGGGACGGGCTCTGAAAAGAAGAGGAACAGAGGTGCTTAGAAGGCAACTGGAGCCATTCATATCAGAACCGTCTGCCGGAAAGATGGTTTTGATTGTAGGTTGGTAAATGCATACGAGGGAAATGATAGAAAATATCATATTGAGGAAAGGGAGAGTTATGTCAATTAGTTTTTTCTTATGATATACATAAGTTTGCTTTATGAGTTGAATCGCCATATAAGAAGGACTTAGAGTTTTAAGCTGTGACTTCTTCGCAGGTTGCGTAGAAGTTGGATGTTGCCGACCCGTGGGTCGGCTCGGGATAAAAGTTCGGTTGCGGCCAAGGGCTTGTATTAGGGTTGTTTGTCCAATCTGCCGGACCAGAAAGGGCCAGCTCGTCCGTCGCGCGGAATCGGGGAGAAAGCGATGATCAATCTGAATCAGCTTCGAGTCTTTTATGAAGCCGCACGAACCGGGAGTTTCACCGGCGCTGCGAGAAAGCTCTGTATCACCCAGCCGGCAGTCACAGCGCAGATAAAAACCTTCGAAGACCAGTGCAACCTCAAGCTTTTTAAGAAGAAGGGGCGCAGCCTTTATCTGAGCGACGAAGGAAACACTCTTTTTGAGTACACAAGAAAGATCTTTGAATATGAAAGAGAAGTGGAAGATGTGATCGAGGAAATGAGAGAGCTGAAGCGGGGAATTCTTCGTCTGGGAACGAGCAAAGCCTACGCTCGCTATTTTATGCCTTTTCTCATCTCGAGTTTTCGGGAAGCGTACCCCCACATCAAAGTTTACCTTGACGAAGGGAGCTCCCTTGACATCATGCGGAGCCTTGTGAATTTGAAGAACGAGGTGGCTGTGATTGCTAGGGTCGAGGATGACCCCAATGTCGCGTTTTTGCCGTTCAAACGGGATGACTTGGTGCTCATTCTTGCTCCGGGTCATCGTCTGGCTAAGAAAAAGAGCGTTCCTGCGGAGGACCTGGTGAATCATCCCATGATCATGAAGGAGGCTGGTTCAGGGACCAGAAAACAGGTCAACGATTTGTTCACCAGAAAAGGACTTACCCCTAACGTGCTCATGGAAACCAGCAACACGGAATTCATCAAACAACTGGTCCAGCAAGGGGAGGGGATCTCTTTCATAGTCGAAGAAGCGGTGGATGCTGAAATCCGGGAGAATAGGTTGGCTACTGTTCCTATCGCAGGAGAAAGGCTCTCTCTTGATGTGAGCATTGCCTATCTCAGGGGTCAGCACCTGTCCCATCCTGCAAGGGCCTTTGTGGATATGCTCAAAAAGACGGCGACCAAAGGACCCAAAGCAGGCGGAAGACAGAAAGCCATGGATAACTGACTTCTTACGAGGACCTCGGAGATTCCTTGATCATCCTGTCCAGAGTGGTGACGAGCACTTCTGCGAACTCAGGAGAATTCAGCTCCATGGGGAGCTCGGAAACTTCGATGTCGGCTCTTGGCTTGTCCTTGAGGGAGGGTTTCCTTTTTTGGCAAGTCTGCCTAAATCGCAAGACTGCGGGAACCGGAGACAGGTGTTTGTGAAAAAGTGGGGGTGAGCCATGGCTATTGCGATTATCGGTATGCTTGATGAGCGAGAGGCAGGTCTTCGTCTCATCAGGGAGACCATCGAACAGAGGGGCCACACGACGGTGGTGGTGGACATCAGCATAGGAACAGGGGCCATTGAGTTTTCTCTCAAAGCACAGGTACCTTGTGAAGAAGTGGCAAAGGCGGGCGGGACGAGCATTGGTGCGGTCAAGCAGATGCTGGCCAAGGAAAGGGCCAAGGCAGTCGCCATGATGGCTGAAGGGCTGAGCAGAATACTTCAGGATCTGCACCGGTCAGGTGAATTGCAGGGAGTGGTCGCCGTAGGCGGAATGACGGGGACCTTTATCGGTCTCTCAGCCCTGAGACGCCTACCCTTCGGACTGCCCAAGCTGCTCATCTCGAGCGTCGCCTATGCCAAGCAGTTTGCGGAGTGTTTGGCGGTTCATGACATCACAGTGATGCACAGTGTGATCGACACCGTGGGCCTCAACCCTTTGGTTAGGACCTTGATGGTTAACGCAGCAGGGGCCATTTCCGGTATGGTGGAGTCCTACAAAATCCCCAGATCGGAACAGAAGCCCTCCATTGCCATCACAGAATTCGGCTTCGTGGACAAAGGAGCGCATTTTGTCAGGGAATTGCTGGAGAAGGAATACGATCTCGTTTCTTTCCACGCCACGGGTCTCGGAGAAAAGGCAGCTTGCGATCTCGTGAGTCAGGGTCTTTTCCAGGCTTTCATTGACCTCGTTCCGGCCGGCTTCAGCGAGTATCTGCTGGGAGGAAACCGTTCCGCAGGTCCTGACAGGCTTGACGCTGGGATACAGCAGGGCAAACCGTATATCCTTTCACCATGCGGATTTGACATGATCAGCTGCGGCCCTATGGAGCGGAAAGACGAGAACGACCCTCTCTGGGTCTCTCGAAACTGGCGGAACGAAAACTTTTCGTTCAGGACGCCATGAGGGTGCAAGCGAGAACAAGCCCGGATGAAATGAGGATGATCGCTCGAGAAGTGGCCAAGAAACTCAACCAGCATCCGGACAAGCGGCTGGTGAAATTCATCATCCCGGCGAAGGGCTTTTCATCCCTGAGCGCAGAGGGAGGGGCTCTGCACGATCCATCCTCCGACAGGGTATTTGTCGATGAGTTGAAGAAAACCTCGACCCCCAAGTGGAAGTTGTGGAGGTGGAGACTGATGTCAATACACCGGTTTTCGCGAAGGTTGTGGTAGAAACGCTCCGCAAAATTCTGTGATGGTTTGCCTGAGGTTTCCCGTCTGGCGGGAGTGCCGCGTTATCTGGGCGGAATCAGCCCCACTTTCGTTGAACAAAGGGGGGGATCATTTCTCTTGCCTTGCTCGGATCTCCATGCCTCTCTCACGAGCCTCCCGCACGAACCCTTATCTGATGCGGACGAGATACATTTGGAACCAGCCACCGGACAAATATGATTGAAGAAATATCCCGGCCAAATTCCTTCCCATGGTAGGAGTATCATGCAATGTAGCCAAGGGCATCATGCATTGAATGATACGTATCCCATTGTTCAGTTTCCGGAGTTTCAGAAATAACCTCATTGCCTTCTTTTTCTCGACACCTCTTTACATACGCCCTGGTATCCATGATCTCAATTTCCAACTTTAAATCCAGGCCAGTTTGTCTTAAGTAGGTTCCATCCTGCGTAATTCTTCTTTGGTGCCCGAAGATTACGCCGGGAAACAATTTTCTACACCTACACCTCCTAGGGACAAGCCCTAGGCGTCATTTCGGAGGATCACTATTCTTGCACACCGAGCTCGTCGAAATACCGGTTCTTTTCGTAGTAGACTGTAACTGTCTCACTTTCTAACCTCTCAGTGTATCTGGCAAGGCGCCGAAAAGATTATTCCTGTCGTGGGCGGCCCTTGAGCTATCCTTTGTGCTTCTTGTCTTTTGGGAAATGATCAATCCACTATCATAGAAGAATGTTCGTCTTCTTTTTCATCCCGCACAACAAAATAGCCCGCATAGTTTCCGCGAGCCTCGATGATTTTACCTCTAAACGTCGGATATCGGTCATAGTAACCTTTGGCATCCTTAATCAGACTATCTAATATGGTGATCTGCCTTCTCGACATTCTCAGGGTAGTCCAAACCGAAATCCGGAGCCGATTCTCAACCTTTTCACGGACCCCTGCCAGGAGTGAATCGGCTTTCCTGTACTTGCCCACTTGATAAGCCCAGGCCTGCACCGCATCCAGATCCTTCCAGACTGCATCAAGATCATAATCCCCAGATGCGAAGACCGGCTCCACTAAGACAAGCCAAAGAAGGCACAGAGCAAGTGTAGGAATAACGCAATATATTCCTTTTCGTTTGTCTTGTCCCACCACCGGTCTCAGACCTCCATTCGAATCATCCGTTGGCAAACATCTGCCTAAAAAAGCAAGAATTTGGCCTCTGTAATTTGCTAAAGAAGCACTCAAGCCTTGCTCTACTCAACTTCGACCACCATCACGGTCATATCGTCTATGGACCCCTTTTCTTAGTGCTTGCTGGGCAAGCGTCTTGGCCCCCAACGCGATGTCGTCAAACTCTTGGATGAATTGGGCGGCCTCAAGGGGATGAATGACTTTGGTTATGCCGTCAGTCATAAGAAGAATCCTATCCAGTTCCTCTACCGGGCACATTGATCGTTCGAGTTGGAGCGTTGACCCTAGACCGAAGTATCGATAAATGGCTCCGTTCTCCGCCTGATGATCCCGGCGGTAGTTTCAGGGCATTTCCCCTGTTTGGTACCAGCACCCCAGTCGTATCGCCAGCATGAAAAATAGAAAGGTTCTCTCGGTATATCCAGGCGCGACTGTCCCTGCACAGCCGCTTTTGGGAACGTCCGTCTCCCCAATGAAGCCCCACCCGTGAACGGTCTCATTACTATTCAAAAGGAGTTTCTCAAGCCCTTCTTCCGACGCTTCATAGATGCCAGGGTCCGCGTAAAACATCAGTAGCTGGTCTGCCATCTCCTGCGCAGCCTGCCTTCCCTTGGGGGCGCTGCCGATCCCATCGAAGACCCCAAAAATCTCTCCTCGATTCTGATCCCGGACCAAAGGAATGTCCTCTGAGAGAATCCGATATCTATCCTCGTAGAATTTGTGTTTGGAGCCCTTCAGCCAAGCTACGGAAGCCTTTCCCCGGCTCTCTCCCTCGACGCTCACGTTCATTTATCCATATCCCTCCACAGAGCCCGCCGATGAATAGAATCCATGGTTAATGCGACTGGCATATGTCTAGTTGTATCTCGAAGTGAATCTGGGCAATATCCTGCAATTCACGAACTGACTTCTCAAAATCAGACCTGGTTAATCTTCAATAGCTGAAAAGGATACATCATGAGGACCGTGCCCAGGGTTTGATGCGCCGGCTCTTTCAAGACAGCTCGCGGTTCTCACTGAGAGCCCAAGTGACTCAGCCTTCACTTCGTTTAGACGGTATTTTTCCAAGATATGGTGGAGTGCGATTGGGTCGTGCAATCGTCCGCCCAAACAGAGCAGAAATCGCTCTGCCGCCAACCGCTCGGCATGAAATTCGAAAATCCCCGCAGCCACCCATTTGGGAATTCCATTCACAACGTACTGGAAGCTCCTCGTGGTTTTCTCAGTGCCAACACGCCTATCGTTGTCAATATGAACCCTTCATTTTCCCTCTTTTTTCCAGAAGGCTCGCCTTTCCAGGATTCGGGCATCCACGGTCGCTGCATCGGTGCCGTAGAGAGACTTGGAAAGAGCACGGACTCTGGAGGCTGTCTCTTCGTTGTAAGGGGTTGTGTCCTTCTGTGTCTTGAAACTGAAAGGTAATGGTGCACTGCCGTTGACCTGCGCACGACAGTACCCATGCCAGTTGGAGAGCCCCACGATGTCGGCAGCCGAAAAAGATGGATACAAGATTCGGCGCCAGCTTTGCGGCGTCCTCCAAGCCGAGGCGAAAAATGAGAATCGTCCCCACATTTCCCAGAATCGCGGAAAGCAGGTCACCGTCTCTGGCTTCCCGGCTGGGATATCTGGCCCGTGAACTGGGTGGCGAGAATCAGTCCCAGCCTGTACTTCCGTGCTTCCGAGAGAAGCTCGCAAAGGTTTTCGGAGGGCAGGTTGTGCGCCTCGTCTAGATACAGGTAGAAAGGCCTTCTGTCTTTCTCTTTCATCCCGCCTCTTTTCATAGCGGCGAGCTTGAAGCGGCTCCCAACTTGGTTGGCCAGGAGCGCGCTTGCCGTCGGCCCAACCGCCCTTTCCCCAGGTTGACCAGCAAGATCTTTCCGGTATTAATAATGTCATCAAAATCGAAAGCCGTCCTTTCCTGACCTACTATCCGTTTAAGGGTGGTGTCATGGATGAAACGGCTGAACTTTGAAGTGATATAAGGGCTCAGATTCGCGAGGGAAGCATCACCCTTGGTTCCGTGAAGTTCTTCCAGGAAGTCCAGGGTCTGAGGATCACTGATGTGTTTCCTCAGCCAATTTCTGAAGCCTTCTTCCAGGTAGCATGAAGTGAAGTCGAAGAGTGTAGGAACGAATTCACGATGGTTCCCTTCCCCCATCAGACATTTCAGCATGCCCCGAAGTTGCTTTCCCAGATGGGGCCTCCGACTGCCGCATATCCCAGATTCGGTCGAGGGTGAGATAGAGTTCATCGATGATCAAGTCCCGTTCCTCCACATCCCGATATTCAAGCAGGTTGAAGCCAATGGGTCTCTCCCTCTCCAGCATGTCAAAGTGGATCACATTATCCCAACGCTCCTTTTGGGATCTTCCCCAAGAGCGATTCGACCATTTCGCCGGGAGGATCGATCACACCCACTCCGTCCCCGGCCCGGATGTGCTGCAAGATCATGGACTCCATCTCGGTTGACTTGCCGCACCCTGTTGCCCCAGCGATGAAAATGTGAAGCATCTGATCATCCCTGTTCACAATGACAGGCTGTTCCAGACCTTGGTGTTCGTTGACAAAGAGCTCGATGCAATCCTCGCCCTGCTTCTGAAGGTAAGGAAGCAAAGCACCAGAGGTTCTGGATCTTCTTATCGGCAGCCGCGTGCTCTCATCAACGGGAGGAGAGGGCAATCGAAATGCGCAGGCCGCCTCGGACGCCGTGAATGGTTCTTTCTCGGAGAAAAACCTCGGATCGCAGGGCATCAAGGACACCGACCGCCTTGAACGAAAATCCTCCCTGGTAAAAGCCGGCGCCATCCTTGCTCCCGGACATCGCGGTGATCGATCCTCCCAGGACATTTGCCACGGACATGTCCAAGCTATTTGAGGCCAGGACGAACGCGCCGACATGAAAGGAACAGTGCCTCAACTCGGACACATGGGCAAGGGCCACGTCTCTTATGGCGGCGGCCTGCCGCGACAATGGGAGCTGGTGCTCTTCCATCCCGGCCATGAAAAGCTCGCAGGTACGAACGGTCGCTTCAAGGGAAGACCGGAAATCCTCGCTGTCCTGGCTGGGCTTGATCCGCAAGATAATCTGGCACGGATCCACCTGTCCCATGAGCGTATCAAGGAGGTTGCGCCAGTCGCTGTAACAAGGCACCCAGGGAAAAACATGGGATACAGTGTCAGCCGTTACGTTTTCACCTAAGACCTTTCCACCGAAGCCCACATTTGATCTCGGTAAAGGAGTGGAAAGAGAGACGGTTTCCCTGAATCTACCTATGGACAGAGCATTGTTGAAAGGAATGGGGTTGAGTCTTCTTTCCAGAAGCTCCTCTGTTTGGATGGGAACAAATTCAGCTTCTTTCACATACGCAAGAAGAAGTGGCCTGAGCCCAAGGAATCTCGATACAGCCTCCTCTTTAGCGCCTTCTTCGCTTGGGGAGAAGGTGTGGATAATCAGGGAAATGAAAACTTTTCCACAAGAGACCCGGAGAAGGTCGGGGCAAACTGTGAGGCGCAGTTCGAGACAAGACTTTTCAGAAGATACGTTCAGCGCCCTGACAAAAGCTTCCCTCATAAGCTGAAGGTTCTTGCTCTCGGCCGTGTCGGCGTCTTTGTTCTCACCCTTGGAGCCGGTTCTGTCAAAAAAGAGATCGGCCTTTAGAATGGATTTCAGGTCGAGTCCGGCCACCGCTTCATAACCGCCGGCCGCTTTCCTCACCTTGACAGCAGGAAACTGAAATGTCTTTTTCAATTAGCTCTCCTCCTTGATCTTCAGCCAGGCTTTTTCGAGAAAAGGCGCCATGGGCGTTAAGGGATTGGGTGGTTTTACTCTTTTTCTCTTTTTAACAAAATCAGCTTGTTCATGGATCGGCATCGGTTTCTCAAGGGCGGGTCTTTCATCGAAATATTCCACGTGGAGAATTCTCTCCACCGAAGCGGACGAAAAGCCCAAACCGAGCAATGCCTCAGCGAGCGCCTTCTTTCCTTCCTGATTCTTTTCGATTAAATGATCGAGCACCCTAAGTTCCTCCAGATCTTCCAGAACCGATAGAGTTTCAGTCTCGCTCTCAGAGGTGGGTTCAAAGACCTCTTCTCCTTCGATCAAATTGTTCCTGGTCATTCAGACCCCCTTTCAAAAACCTGCTCCAGCCAGGAGTTGAGCTTTTTCTCCCATTCTTTGTCGAACCCGTACGGATTTTCTTCGGCCAAGCCGGCCAAGAACCTCATCCTCCTGATCCTTCGTTGCCTTGCGGCCGTTCCCATCAAAACTCCCTTTCTACCTCATCCTTCGGCCTAACGGGACTCGCCCCTCGGCTCCAAAGCTCTAAGATTACAGAGACGACGAGAAACCTAATCTGTTACAGGCCCGATCCCTGCAAAAACCTCCAACGCCCTTCATTGAAATAATTTCATAGGTTATTCTAATCAAGGCGGGTTTTGGCGAGGATTGGGCTCAAATGAATTGACAATTCCGATTTTTAGGTATAGACGGAAAATCGTGACTATGCCTCTGAGTTGAATCAAATCGACGTGAACGGTTCCGCCTGATCGTTCGACAAAATTCTTCTTGCAAGGACTGTCATGTCCAATCTAATCGACTTCCCTTCATTGTGCGATCGGGAGCGCCTGGGGAAAAAAGGCGCCTCCATCGCGGATTTGGTAGAGCGACTTCTCCACGACGAAAAAGCCGCGTGGGACGAATTATTGATCCGCTTTACCGGACTCATGGTTAGTACCATCCGGAATACTTCGAAGAGTTACAACGCCGACCGGCCGGAAATCGTACGCGCCGTGTGGGAAGGGCTGGTCGAGCACATCCTCGCAAAGCGGGCCTTTCTTCGCCGTCTCCGAAGCCCGAATGCTCTGCCAGCCGTGTTGACGAAAATGAGCGCTAACTTCACCATCTCTTTTTCTTCGGAGACAAAACACGCGAAAAAGCGTCATTGAGAGATGGGATGATGAATCGAGCAATTCCCTTGAAGAGGCTTCGACCGGAAAAAGCGACTTGATCGGCCCAGAGACGAACCATCCGCAGGCTGTGAACGGAGAACAGACAAATATCCTGGATCTATTTCCGGGTCCGTTGAGCGAAGACGATTATCTGCTCATTAAGTTACGGTGCATCTTTTATCAGCCTCTTCCGGAAAAGGACATAGAGGAGATCGCCAAGAGAAGAAATATAGATCCTGAAGCCGTCAGGGTAGAACTTGATCAACTTATGGACGCTCTCATAAAGAGGGAAGAAACGAGGGTCGAGGACCAGAACAAGGCGGGGGTCGATTGGATGCTCCTGTGCAGAAGAAGGGCTCAACTCAAAGACCTTCGTGAAAATGCTCTGCTCAACGCCATACGAATTAAGGCCGTGGAAAAGGACATCGAAGAACTCTCCAGGAAACTGGAGGAAGACAGAGAGGAAGCTAACAAAATGATATGCCCGAAAAACATGGAACTTGCTGCAATCTTAGGGGTTCCGCTGAAAAGCGCGGGCAAGATTAACACCAGACTCCACAGGATTCGCAGGAAGCTTTCGGAATCCTTGGAGGGGAAACGAAGAGGCGGCAGAGCCCCGCATTGAGATCCATTCGGGCATGCCGGGTTTAAGATGAAGAAAACTGACTTCAACAAAAAGGCCCTCCAGCTCATCAGCAAGACGATGATGCCGGCCCTCATACCCTGGAAGGTCGATCCGTGCAGGATCTATCATGCCGATGATATCAAAGCTTTTCTTGATAACACGATGAGTCCGAAGAAGAAAAAGGCGTTCGAAAAGCATTGGCCGAACTGCCTTTCATGCATGAGAGCCTTGCAGTTCGCCGACTATATTGATATCGCCACTAGGAAGGTGGATGAATTCTTTCCCGGCCAGCAGGTTGAGTATGCTCTGGCAGCTTCCTCTCAGGAAAGGACGACACACAAAAGAGACCGAATCGGCCGTGCGGTCGGTCTTGCCGTTGATACCTCGGCTCATAAGGGGTTTCTCATCGATTGCGAAGCAGCGGTGAGCAGAGAAGAGGTTGAGAAAGGAAACCTGCGATTCAACGCCGAGCAAGGAGAATATGAAAAAAGCCCCCCTTTTCGCTTCCTCGAAAACAAACTTAAAGAACTCTTCCTTAATGACGAATTCCTTGCGCCTTACCGCCTGAACCGCCATGAGATATTTGTGGAGGTGGAACCTCTTGAAGCCGAAGGTTACTTCAGGAATGCAAAGAGCCTGACTCTTACCGTCGTCGTTGCAATCCTGGCAGGGCTCACCGGAAAGAGACTTCCTCCTTCATTGGTCATAACCGGCAGGGTACGAGGATGGTTTTCTGAAGCCGCCTATCAGCGACGTGGAGCTTAAACTCAGTGCCGCAAAGAAGAATAGGATCAAACAAATTATCATGCCCGCCGTAAACCGGAAGGACTGTCCTGACGAGTTCCTGAAGGACAAGAAACTCAGGGTTAACTTCTTTTCCCATCTCGGCCAAGTATTGGAATACCTGGGCCTAGTCAAGCCGGAATTACCTCAGCCTGACCTGTGCGCCATAAAGTCAGAAGCCTTGTCCCGATGCAACCCCAGATACGAAACCTCTTGATCTCTGGAAGCCTCTTCTGCGCGCTGATGGAGCCGAAACCATCATTGAAAAGGCGATTGAAAAAGGAATCTCCAAGACGGTGATCTCAAAGCTGATGGAACTGGTGGAACACCTGACTCAGATGAGGGCCGAACTGCGGCCCTTGCGATCTGCCTTCATTATTGGTGATCCCGATAAGATCGGTAAGTTCTTTCCCCCATCCGAGGTGTCCTTTACCCTTCACCTCAGCTTCGAAGAGACACTGAGGCATTTGAAACTCCTCTCAAGATTTGTTGACGGTGGGACGCTCGGGTTTGTTTTCAATAAGAAGGGCGAAGTTGACTCCATAAGGAAGCTGAACGTAGGCATACAGGGGGACTTTCATCTCAATTATTTTCTGAGCGACTCAAACCTGAAATTTGCTGTTGCATCCCTGGTTACGGATTCCATTGCATTTGCGCTGACCCCGGAAGGAAACCGAATACACATTTTCTGCAATGGCCAGATGATCGGCAGGTATCTGAACGGCGAATGGATCAAAAATGATTTTGACCGCTTTGATCAGTTGCTGGAGTCGCTTGCAAAGGGGAAAAAGTATGACCTTGAGACGGTGAAACGGGTGGGAAAAATAGCCATCAAAATGTCATACCAGAACCAGGGTGCTCTTTTCGTCGTCTTCAACCACAAACTGAACCTAGAAAGTCAGTACGAGGATTGTTTGAGAAGAATGGATGTCACAATGAAAGAGAAGGCGTTAAAGGATCTGGAAGACGATGAAGTCATCAATTTTGCCAAAGAAGATGGAGCCACGCTGATTGACAGCAAGGGTCTTCTGAAGGTCCTTCATGGCTATACTGAAGTGCGGACAGGTGAATGATCTTGATTTCGATTTAGGCATAGGGTCAAGACATCTTAACGCCAGTGTTTCAGTGCTGAGGAAAATTGCTTGGCTGTCGTCGTTTCTGAAGATGGGGCAGTCACAGTGTACTGCGCCGGGAAAAAACTCCACAGATTTTAGTGTGGGAAATTTTGGCGCAATGCATTATTGTGGAGTGACAAAACCGAAAAGCCGGATCAAGATCAATACGAAATCAGCTCTTTTGCCGAGAAATGATCATAGGTGGCAGAGGGGAGAACGCGTGAAAGGACGGAAGGTCATCCCATTTCCTAAAGAGAAGAAGAAGACGCCAAAAGAACAAGAGTTCGGGTCTCTCAAGGGCTCACCTCTGACTCCGATGGCCCCTCTCCTAAGAGAAGCAGCCAAAAAAATATTCGCAGACAGCGACGATCGAAAAGAAGAAGAACGCTCAGAAGAGGATGGCCGATGATGAGAGCAGAGTCGGAAAAACCTCATCCGCCGCGTATGGATTGTCGATTGAGACTTCCTAAGTCTGCTGTCTGGTAAAAGTATCATTCTTTCAGAAAGTTCTTTTCGCAACTGGATGGTTCGAGCGTTCCAACTTTCTAAATGGAGCAGGGTCAAATGAACTTGCTAACGCCAAAATGGAAGCGTGAGAAAGCAGTGCGATTAGACAGTTTGGCGGCAGCTCTGATGGGGTCAACCGATACCCCACTATGGGTTTTCCCGATGTGGCTTGTTGGCGGCGTTGTCCTGAACAAGATTAGCGAGCATTTTTCTTTGCCGGTGGCTTTAACTTTCTTGGGAGTGCTTGTCGTTACGGGTGTCATATGGATGCGAAAACGTCGTCATAGTAATTCAGAGATGGTGCCGGAATTGGTTGAAACAGCGCCCTCCGGCAAAGACGGCATAATCCTGCCCTTATTACCATTGCTCTCTACAAGGGATCAGACAGGAGATCGCACCGACTTGAATACTCTTATCGGGGCAGCCTTGCGATCCGAAGAATTGGACCTTGATGACGTCAAATCGGATCTGCTTGAGAAGAGCAATTTGCAGTCGCCCCTCAGGGCAATTGAATACCACTATGAAAAAGGAACCTTGAAGGAGTGCTGGATCATTACGACAACTGACGTGGTATACCCCGACGGGCAGCGAGAGAGCGGTTCCCGGTATGCGGCAAAGATACTGGAAAGGTGGTTTTTTCGGAAACACCCGCAAGCCGAAGGTAAAATAAAATTCCATCACGGTCAGGAACTGCAAGTGCATCCGCGGGATTATGCCAGGCTTTGGTTGATGATCGATGAAATCTCGAACGTGCCAGCTACAAGGCGCAGAACGTCATTATGGATATCACGCCCGGGAACAAGCCCACTACCATCGCGATGGCGTTGGCCTGCTTGGAGCCGAACCGAACGATACAGTACATTGTCAGCGGCAGGGACCCTTTAACGGGAGAGGTTCTGGCCGGAGGCCGGCGCAAACCAGTTCTGATTGACATACAACCCTATCTCTATAGGAAAGAATAAGAAATAGACGATAGGGGATTTTATGGACGCTGCACCTCAAGGACAAATATGCGTGAGGAAAAGAGCATGCTGATTGGTAGCACATTTCCCCTTTCACTAATCCGACGGTCCGTTCTGATTACTATTGAGGATTTTGAACGCCTTAAAGACCTGCTCAAACAGAAGAAAGTTGTCTCTTTCTGGGGCCACCAGACAACAATTACTGTTGCCAATCAACTTTTGGGAGTGGATGTGAATCCACTAACTCCCAGACCTGCTCTCCGGCTGACACAGGATAATTTCCCATCCCTTGATGGGTCGGTCTTTAATGAGTGCTGGGTTCTTTCCCCCGACTATTATGAAGGATATCGACCAAAGATTGGGGAAGAGGTGTCTTCAGATAAGATTTCCGGTTGGCAAGTATTGAGAATAAAATGGCTTGAGAGTAGCCCCTTGAATCTGTGAACCTTCATATAAAGCCGTTTCTGAATTACCTCGTTATACACACAGTGTTTTCTAAAACTAGCAATGGAAGATGAAAATGATGTTCGGCGAGTATAGATTCCACTGTCGTTTTGAGGGCCAGGCCTTCCTGCCCGGCTATAAGGGCTCGACCTTGGGCGGTGTTTTCGGACGCGCCCTCAAAACGGTGACGTGCACACAGGGTGGCCGGGAGTGCAGCGCGTGTACCCTACGGATGCGCTGCCTTTACGCCCAGGTTTTCGAAACCCAACTGGCCGTGGAGATCCTTAACGAAAAAAATTCATCCGGCCCGCCTCACCCCTTTGTGATCGAACCATCCCTTTCATGGGAGACCGATTACATGCCTGGCCAGAGCTGGAATTCACCCTTCTGCTGTTCGGACAAACAAACCGCAACCTAGCATATTTCGTTTATGCATTTGAAAGGATGGGACAGATTGGGATCGGCCGGATGGTCGACGGCCATCGCGGCAACTTCACTCTTGAGAAGGTCACCTGTGACGATCGCATTGTGTATGATCAAGTAGGCAAGTTTGGCCTCGCGGACCTGCCATGGATGACCTCACCTATCTTTCGACCGGTGAAGCCAACGGATCAGTGCCGGCACTGTCGGTTCATTCCGCGCACTCCCCTCAGGATCAAATTCCAGAATCGATATAAGGCCGATTTGCCATTCCATGTTCTGATAAGGGCCTGCTTGCGACGCATGTCCGCTCTTCTGAATGCTTTTGGCAAAGGTGAACCAGAACTCGACTATCGAGACCTTGTTCGGCGCGCAGAGGGCGTGACGATTGATGCACAAGATCTGCGCTGGTTCGACTGGCGGCGTTTCTCGTTCCGCCAGGACCAGGCCATGCTGATGGGGGGCATGGTCGGCGAGGTGACTTACCGCAACGTGCCCGGCGTTTTTATGCCCTTGTTGGATTTCTGCAAAAAGGTGCACCTAGGCAAACAGACGGCTTTCGGATTGGGTCAGATCGGTATCGTCTCATTGCCTATCAAAGAACGAGCCGGTAACATGCGCACCCGAGAAGCTGCCGGAGAATGGATGTAGAAGGGGAATGTTTTCATCATTAAAGCCGAAGGAGGATTCAAAAAGTTAGCTTCCAGCGCAGCGACAAGCAAGCCCTAATCATGGAGACCGGCAAGTCAGGTAACCTTGAATTTGGAAAGGAAAAAGCATGGCGATGAACCACATGGCGGTCATCGAAACCCAAAAAATCAAAAACTATGTCTTCGCCTCACCATCCATGCGGGAGATCCGTGGGCAGCCTGTTGCTGGACAGGATTAATCGTAAGGAAATCGAAGCCCTGCTAAAAACCAAGTTCCCGGGTGCTATGAGATCATTTATCTAGGCGGAGGGTCCGGTCGCGTGCTCTTCAGCAAGGCCGAGACGGCAGAAAGCTTTTGCCGTGATGTTGAAACGCTGTGCCGCAGTTTGACCTATTCAACGGCCGGGTGGTGGGAGAGGTTGTTACCCAAGAAAGTGGGGAACTCTTCTCCCAGTGGTTGGCTCGCGGGCTGAGCGCAACCCGCAAGCGCAAAACTGGCCGAAGCGAGGCATTGGCACAAGTGGCAGGCCGCTGGGTGCGGCCATGCAGCTCTTGCGGCTCGCTGCCTGCCGAAATGATGCTTCAGGACATGGTTTACATCACTTATGCTCCGCATGTCCAAGAAGCGCGTGGAAGTCAATAGGCTCTATGCGCAAGTCAAACCTGGCGAAAGACACCTCAATCAGCTCAAACCGGCCAGTCAACTGAAATCCGAATATTCGGATGCCTTCATTTTCACTACACTGGGCATCCAGCGCGAAAAACGCAATAACGGGAGCACTATATTGCCTCAGGATTTCGAAGACATCGGCGAAATGTCCCGACCCAAGAACTACATGGCCTTCATTTATGCCGACGGAAACCGCATGGGTGAGACCTTGCGCCACATCTCCGGGCTTTTCAAAGAAGACAAGGAAGCCCTTCAAGCCCAGCGGGCATTTTCCGAAATCGTGGACCAAGCTTGCCGTGAGGCCGCAGTGGAGGCGGTTCTTGGGAATGTGCCTCAAAAAGAGAAGGGCACTGAAAGCGGTCCGGCCCGGTTCATCCCAGCTGAATTCATCATGGCCGGCGGCGATGACCTCATGCTGGTTGTTCCGGCTCAGTGCGCTCTTGAGGTAGCAGCTGACTTTCTGGATCTTTACCAGGAAAAAACACGGGATTTGCAGAAAGATATGTCTCCAACCATCGGCTCGCGAAGCCCTTTGCCCCTTGTGGCCTGACATCATCGGCTGGAGTCGTGGTGGCGCATGCCAACTATCCGGTACGCCACTTGATGGATCTTGCTGCCGAATTGATGAAAATTGCCAAGCACCAGGCTGCCGAACAAAGCCAAGACCAGCTCTGCGGTACCCTGGATTTCATGGTGATCAGCGATTCTCCCAGCGGTTGGGTTAAAAAGAGGCGTAAGGATGAGTATCGGGTCTACCCGAGTTCGAAGTGTGAACTGACAACCCGGCCTTACACCACCTGGCAGGCCCGTCTCATGGTCAATCTGATCCGCGACCTTAAGAACGCTGATGCCCCGCGCAACAAACTTAAAAAGCTTTATGCAGCGCTGTTCCAGTTGCCGCCGCTGGCGGCCAGTACGACAGCCTGCGCATCCGCGAACGCCTCCATGCGACTGGCGCGCTCGGCGCCCGGCAGCCCACTTGCGGTGTTTTTCAATGGCCTTGACTGTTTCCCTTTCCGGACTTCTGCTGCTGCCGATCACGACAAATGGCAAACTCCTCTCAGCGAAATAGCGGAATTTTATGATTACATCCAGCCATAGAAAGGACGACGACCATGCCTGAGTGGACTTACCAGTTGGCCT
>CAVUFY010000003.1:0-107606 GCA_963740905.1 uncultured delta proteobacterium | reverse complement strand
CAGCATGACACCTCTCCCCATCCACTGCAACTGGGAGGCAAAAAGGTGAAGGCCCAGTGCGCCAGTCTGGGTCCTTGCCTACTCCAGAAAGCTCTTTATCCAGTATTACCCTGCCTTCACCCGCTTCGAGGCCAAGGTCTTTCTCCGGGAAGCCTTCCTCTTCATGGATGGGAGTTGTCCCCGCTGCACCATCGACAACACCTCTGTGATCGTGGCCCACGGCAGCGGCCCCGATGCGGTGATAGCCCCTGAGATGGAACATTTTGGGAAAGATCTTCGGGGTCAGGTTTATCCCCCATAAAGTGGGCGATGCAAACCGCAAGGCCGGGGTGGAGAGAAACTTCTCCTATGCAGAGAAAAACTTCCTGGCAGGACGCACATTCAGGGACTGGCATGACCTCAACGCCCAGGCAAGAGCATGGTGCATCGAGGTGGCTAACAAGAAGATAAAAAGATCCCTGGGCATGAGTCCGGAGGCTGCCTACGTGATGGAAAAACCCTGCCTCCAGAGTCTTCCTCCCTACATCCCTGCGGTCTATCAAACCCTCTACCGAGTGGTGGACGTGGAGGGCGATGTCCACGTCGATACCAATCGCTACAGCGTCCCCGAACGCCTCATTGGAAAAGACGTGGAGGTCCATAAGCTCTGGGACCATATCGAGATCTTCTGGAAACAGCAAAAGATAGCCGAGCACGAAAGGTTGATCGACAAACGGGAGGCCAGAAGCACCGTTAAAGGACACCATCTCCCCCTGAATCGCCAAAGAGCCCACCAGGGTCCTTGCAAAGAGGAGATGGATCTCTTGGGTCACTCAGAGCCCTTGGACCGCTATGTGGAGGAACTCAAAAAACGCTCCTCCGGAAGAGGGATGCGGCAGATGCGAAAACTCCTCTCGCTCAAACGTACCTACCCTGAAAACCCTTTCCTCCAAGCCATAGAGCAGGCCCTTCATTACGGGATGTATGACCTTTCCCGCCTGGAGCAGATGATCCTCTCCCATGTGGCAGGGGACTTCTTCAACATCAAAGAGGATGACGAGACATGAACGACAAACTCCATCAACTCCTCGCAGACTTGCGCCTCAAGGGAATGGACCAAGCCCTCGATCAAGAACTTCAACGAGCGGAAAAGGAAGGCACCCCGGCAGCCGAGCTCATCCAGCGGCTTCTTACCCAGGAGCAGATCTATCGTCAGGAGCGCAGCCAAAACTACAGGCTCAAACAAGCCACAATCCCATGGGACTGGACCCTCAAAACCTTCCCCTTTGATCAGCAGCCCGGGGTCAGCAAGGCTCAGATCCAGCAACTGGCCGGCCTCTCCTTCCTGGAACGAAAAGAAAACATCGTCTTCATCGGCGGCCCCGGTACAGGCAAATCAGGCCTTGCTAGCGGCCTCCTGCGCCAGGCCCTCCTCTCCGGATATCGGGGGCGGTTCTATCATGCCCAGGATCTCATCGATGATCTGTACGCCTCTCTTGCCGACCGCACCACCCCAAAGCTCATCAACAACCTCTGCCGTTATGATTTGCTCCTCATCGACGAGCTGGGCTACCTCACCCTCAAACCCGAACAGGTCAATGCTTTCTTCAAACTTATGGGGGAACGCTACGGCAGGAAATCCTCAATCATCACAACCAATCTTGATTATCCAGAATGGTATGAACTCTTCCAGAGAAAGACCCTTGTAGACGCACTCCTGGACCGTCTCAAGCACCACTGCATCACCATACGCATAAACGGCCCTTCTCTACGGGTGGCTTCCCATGCCAAAGGGAAAAACAAAAGCAAATCCTGACCGCCTCTACCAACCCCTCTCTCTTCGCGCCCACTATCTATCCGGCTTTCCCCTCTTCTTCATCACAGACAAAACAACTGCGCATCCCATGGGTCAGTTCTATGAGCACAAATGGGTCAATGTCAGTGAGCGGCCAGGTTGTCATCGATGAAGCCTCTTTGCTTCGCCTTGATGTCTTCCAGGAACTGCATACCCTCTCCCAATTTGAAGCAGACTCCAAACCCTATCTCCCGATCTATTCTGGCAGGGCAATCCATCCTCGTTGATAAACTCATGACCGAACCTCTCAGCCCCTCGCATCCCGGATCGTGGGAAGAAGCCACCTGGAGGGAGTCAACCGACAGGACATGGAGCAATACCTCAGACACCACCTATCCATTGCAGGAGTGAAGAAAAACCTCTTCGATCAAGCCGCAATCACCGCCATCCACCAGGGCTCGGGGGGCTGTTGAGAAAAGCAAATCACCTGGCCAGGGGTTCCCTCATTGCCGCAGCCAAAGAGAAGTGTATGACAGTCACCGCAGAACATGTTCGCCTCGCTTCCACAGAACTGTTCTGGTAGGGATTTTACAAAACAAAACCGAGGCTGGCACCCTTGACCAGCCCTCGTCCATTTACTCCGGAAATTTATCGCTCAGTCCCAATTAAACAGAAAATATCAGTCCACTTAATGTGAAAATCTACATCGGCTATACGCTTACGTTGAAATATACCTCCGAAGCGGATCAGAAATAATCATAATCCTCTTTTTTTGTCTCCCCTTCTAGAGCGCAGGATGAGGTATCTATCTATTGTGCACTATGGAAGCTCATCAGAGCGCTTATTGATGGCGGAACCATCTTGCAAGGTCAGGGGTGGGGCAAAAACATCCCATCCCCTTCCCCGTCTGAAGCGGTGGGATATTGCAGAATCTGCCGATAAGAAGCTCGTAGTTTCACTTGACTGCTGAGGAGATCTCCTTCTCCCTATTGGATTTGAACTGGCTAAAAACCCCTGAAGGCTTTGTTCCTGCTAGAGACATAGAAAATAGAGCGAGTATCGTTGAATACAGTTGTGCAAAGCTTGGAGCGTCAATCCTTGCGGGAACACCTAAACGACATGCTCCGCCAACATTATGCAGCTCGTCCCATCACCTGAGTAAGGGAGTTGCTTCCCGAATCAATGGAAACCCCTTCCAAGGCATTCCAATGGGCTGGTCATCCAACCCGACTAAACTCATCCGTGAAATACTCTGTTCATTTTTCAAAGAACAGCAGCCGGTAAACTCCCTTGAAATCTCGGATCATAATACTTCCAACCTTGAGTCCATAGATGGTTTGCTCATACGTTTACACGCCGCCCAGATCGGGCAGTGGAAAAATGCACTGCAATGCGCGTCCGCCCGGGAAAGCGTGTCAAGCGATACTGACGGCCTGGGTCGTGCACACCTTTACACACTGGGGTTTTCCGCCGCAAAGGTCGCAGTGGTATGCCTCGTCGTCAAGCACGGGAAGCGCGTGGAAGGGACAGCGGTCCGCTCTATCCCGCCTCCAGATAAACATTTTTCTTTCCCGATCTTCCTCGGTCTTCTCTCCTGAGAGGCATTTCATCTCCCGGCATTGACGGCAAAGGACAGGTTCATTCATGCTGGTGTTAAGATCATCTTTCCGCACGCGGACGGCTGACTTTTCCGTGTTGATCTTCCCTTTGTGGAAGAGAGAGCAAACCACCTCACACAGGTGGCAGCCGGTGCATCTGTTCTTGTCGACTCTAATCTTCATCGGCCAGTCCAAGACGCCTGATGGTGGCATTCTTCGGGTTTCCATGATTATCCCAACCGTGCAGACGGTAGTACTCGTCCAACATCTCATCAAACCCGGCTCTGTCGATCGAGTGTCCTTGAGCAGGACCTTCGGGGATAGGTTCATCAAAGTATCTTCGGGGAAGAGTATCGTCCCTGCGAGAGAGCCCTTCTCGGACAAGCATCGTGCGTTCGAGAGTACATATCCTCTCTCCAACGGTTCTGAGCTCCTTTGGGCTCAAGCTCAGACCCGTGGCCAGGCGTATCAGTGTGGAAAACTGTCTGTACTGAGGGGCGTGGGGACTTGAAAAGAGTCCGAGGAAGCGACAGAAACCGAGGGAGTCAACCACTGCGTTCATCACCTCATGCCACCTGACCATTCTGCCTTTACCCGTGTAGGAGTCAATTCGTCTGCTCACAGGGCCCCCGTAAATTTTTTCCAGGACTTGCTCCGGGAGACCCAGAACATCCACGGAAGGCCGGCTCCTCATGTGGCAGGCCCCGCGGCTCGAAGTGGCCATGCCCAGGGCAAAACTCTTGGGGAGCCTTTCGTCGGTCATTTCGATAGGGAAGTTCTTGACCCCGAGAAGATACTCTCCGGAGCGCTCTCCTAAGACCTCCCTAGCATAGGGCCCTTCCGCCAGAATATCGCCGAAACCTTCTCTTCTCGAAATCATGTGAAGGAGTTGCACGATCGTGTTGCCGTCTCCCCATGGGATAGGACAACCTGTCATCTCTTCATGGATGATGCCCCGCTGAAAAAGCTCCATGGACCACGCAAGATAGGAACCCGTCGAGATGGTATCCAGGCCGTAGCGATTACACAGTTCGGATGCATAGATGATGTTTCGAAGGTCGAGATGACCCAATTTTGTGCCCAAGGAGCCGATGGAAGCGTATTCAGGCCCCTCTCCTCTGATTCCTTCGTCAAGAACGAACCGATGGCGACAGTGAACAGGACAGGAAAAGCAGGCGACCATGCCCCTGGAGAAAGGTTCCAGAGCTTCTGCCTCCAGCTGTTGTCCCTGATCGCCTACAGAGGTAAGTTGATTGTTCCGAACGCTCAGAAAGCCTGAAGCATTGGCAAGACGGAAAAGGAGAGGCGTGCCATGAGTGCCAAGAGCTTGAGCCCACTTCGTATTCATAAGCCTCTTGAGCTGGCGATGATAGTATTTCAAGTAGTTCTGAGGGTTCGAGATGCGAATGTCCAGGCGGCCACGGGCGGCAACGGCTTTGAGCATCTTGGAGCCCATGACCGCTCCCAATCCGGTCCTTCCCGCTGAGTTCTTTAGACCCGAGCGCACGCAGGCGAACCTCACCAGGTTCTCTCCTGCGAGGCCGATGCACGCTGTTTGGATTTTCGGATCGGCCAGTTCGCGCCGGATGCTTTCCTGGGTTTCCACCGTGTCAAGTCCCTTCAGCTTTCCGGCATCACGGATTTCAATTTGATGGTCGGTTACCCAAAGGTAAACAGGCCTTGCACTCTTGCCGGTGATGAACAGGTGGCTGAATCCTGCCTTCACCATTTCGGCACCAAAATCGCCGCCCATGTTCGAGTCGCCGAGGTAGCCCGACTCCGGTGACCTGGAAGTGATGTTGAGCCTGGAGCCGAACCCGAGAGTTCCCGTCAGCAGCCCGGCGCCGAAAATAATGGGATTGTCCGGCGAAAAGGGATCGCGGACCCTGGTAAAGGTCTTGGCCAAGAGGTGCATATTAAGCCCTCTGCCGCCCAGGAATTTCTTCCTGAGCTCCGGTGAAACCTCCCTGATCTCCACACTCTCCTTATGAAGATCAACGAACGCGATTTTTCGATCAAGAACCATTGGTATGCAGTCCAAGCATGGAATCAATAGTGTGAATATAGAACGTGAGCCGCCCGGCTGTCAACCGAAGGAACAATGATTCTCCTTGACTTCACCTTTCTTGATTTTACAATGACGCTTTGTCGTGGGAATCGGAGAATGGACGGGGGAAACAATCATGAGTTCTGACGGCTGGCATGGGACGAACATCCGAGTCCGGTACAAGGACACCGACCGGCTGGGTGTTGTGTACTACGGAAATTATCTGACTTTCTTCGAGGTCGGTCGCACGGAATTCATGCGCCACATCGGTTTCCCCTACGCCATGCTGGAAGCCGACGGCTATAGCCTGGTGGTTATCGAAGCGTTCTCCAAGTATCACGGGAATGTCGGGTACGATGCGATGGTGACGGTGAAAACCACGATTACGGAAATCAGAGGCGCCCGGGTTCGTTTTGACTACGAGGTGGTCAATCAAGGAGGGCAGCTTCTGGTGTCCGGATACACCGTTCATGGTTGCATCAATTCAAAGTCCAAGCCTTCGAGGATCCCTTTGTCCCTAAGAAACTTTCTGGAAGAAAAGGTAGGATTGCCCAATGCCCCCATCGGCAAAAATAGTAGGTGATCCCCACGGACCCACCCAAGGAATTGGCCCCCATTGGGTTCCCCAGACCGGCATTCGAAATGTGCGAATCACTTTTTCTGGAAAATGGCCCGCCATCCTGTTGGAGAGGGCAAGAAAGGGCGATAGATCTTGCTCACCCTACCGGCTTGTTCCGTGATGTAGAAGGCGTCCGGTTCGACAGACGACGTAGAGCATGGTCAATCCCTTTGTGCCGGTTTTCGATTCGACCGGTCGATGGTTTTTTCTTTTTTTGAGAAGGATTCTAAGGTATCTTATCCGTCACATTTGGTGATCTCGCAATCGTCAAAGCGAACGGCACGGCTCCAGGGGCAAGCCGTGCACACGCTGCACGATTAAGGGCGCAAGGGGAAAATGCCGAATCCCTGACTCGTGAGCCCCTGTGTTATCAACGCTGCTTGAGCCTGCGAAACTTCCACCTGGCGGGAGGATGAGCTTTTTGTGAAGCAGGCGAAGCTTCGCTTGTTCCGAGAGAGGCGATCTTGGGGTCATGATCGACCAATCAGTCGATATTGCTTTTAACCGGCCTGTGAACCACGACACTTGGCTCATGGGACTCAAATCTCCGCAAATGGCCGCAACGGCAAAGCCGGGACAGTTTGTGATGCTTCGAGTGGGTTCGGGCATGGATCCTCTTCTCAGGCGCCCTTTTTCCGTGGCGGGAGTGAAAGACGACCTGTTCACGATTCTGTACCGGATGGTGGGCAAGGGCACCGGGGTCATCACGACGGCCAAAGAGGGTGAAAAACTGCGCGTCCTCGGTCCCCTGGGAAAAGGATTCGATATCCCTCAGGAGGAGGTGCTCCCGGTGCTGGTCGGAGGAGGGATCGGAGTGGCTCCGCTCTTCTTTCTGTCTCAATGCCTCAGGGCACGCAGATTGGAATTCATGATGGGCTTTCGCTCCGCCAGGGATATCCTAATGCCGGAGGATAACGAGGCCACGGGGCACAATCTGTCCGTCTCCACGGATGACGGAACACTGGGTCATGTCGGCTTTGTCACCAATCTTCTCGGCATTTATTTGGATAAGAGCAATACTCAGTCCATGTGCCTTTTTGCGTGCGGGCCCCGCCCCATGCTCAAACAGGTGGCGGAAATGGCAATGAAGCGCGGCATTCCCTGCCAGGTTTCTCTGGAGGCGGCCATGGCTTGCGGGCTCGGGGCCTGCCAGGGTTGCGCCGTGAAGGCATCACCCAACGATTCAAGAAGTTATTACCATGTTTGCCAAGACGGTCCGGTGTTCCCCATCCAATCCATAGACTGGGAGGCACACCATGTCCACACCGAACCCTGACCTCAGTGTTTCGCTGGGTCCCCTGAGACTCAAGAATCCGGTCATGACGGCATCAGGCACTTTCGGCTACGGGCTGGAGTACGAGTCCCTGGTCGATCTCAATGCCTTAGGCGGGATCGTGGTCAAGGGTCTCTCCCTGAGACCCATGGCAGGAAACCCGCCGCCTCGGATTGTCGAAACAGCCTGCGGGATGTTGAATGCCATTGGCCTTGCAAATGTGGGGCTCGACGTTTTTCTGAAAGAAAAACTTCCCAAGCTGAAACAGCTGGACACCAGGATTATCGTAAACATTTACGGGCATCAGATGGACGAGTACGAGAAACTGAGCGCCGCGCTAAAGGGTGTGGAGGGGATAGATGCCCTGGAGGTAAACGTGTCTTGTCCAAACGTGGAGTGCGGCGGCATGGCTTTCGGCATTGACGCCGACATTGCAGCACAGGTCACCGAGAGAGTGGTGAGGAACACGGACAAGCCGGTGATCGTGAAGCTATCCCCCAACGTGACGGACATCCGGACTGTAGCGACGGCTGTTGAGGAAGCGGGTGCACACGCCATCTCGTTGATCAACACCCTGACCGCCATGGCCGTAGACATCGAGTCCCGCACGCCGAAGCTCGCCAATATCTTCGGCGGGCTTTCAGGCCCCGCCATTAAGCCGGTGGCCCTCCGGATGGTTTACCAGGTCGCCAGGACAGTGAAGATCCCCCTCATCGGCATGGGGGGCATCATGGACTACCGGGATGCCTTGGAATTCATGATCGTCGGCGCAAGCGCGGTGGAAATCGGAACGGCCAACTTTGTAAATCCGAGAGCGAGCCTGGATGTCATTGAGGGCTTGAAAGAATACTGCAAAGCCAACGGCATTGAGCGTATCGGCGAGGTGGTGGGAACCCTGCGGACCCCTGCCAGGTTGTAAGGAACACCCTGAACCACCCTGAGCCCAGATCACCGACCACTGATTACTGATCACCGATCACCGCTCCCTCCCCTGTACATCGGCTCAATCATGTCCTTGAACGCTTCGTTCACATACTTCCGCTTCACCTTCATAGTGGGAGTTACCTCGCCATCCTCTTCGTAGAGTTTTTTCGGAAGAATGGCGAACTTCTTGACCTGCTCCACCCTGGACAGGGTTTCGTTTGCCTTGTCCACCTCAGTCTGGATTAGCTTGACGATTTCCGCCGCCCTGGTCAAATCCTTGTAGGTGGAGAATTGGATTTTGTTATCCTGCGCATACTTTACCACATTGTCTTCGTCGATCATGATCAGGCAGGAAAGAAACCTCCTTCGATCTCCGATTACGACGGCGTCATTGATGTAGGGGCTGGATTTGAGCTTGTTTTCAATGTACTGGGGAGTGATGTTTTTCCCGCCCGCGGTAACAATGATGTCTTTTTTCCTGTCGGTGATTCGAAGGAAGCCGTCCTCGTCGATTTCGCCCACGTCTCCTGAATAGAGCCATCCGTCCCTGACGGTTTCGGCCGTTGCTTCGGGGTCTTTGAAATACCCCTTGAATACGCTCGGGGATCTCACCAGGATTTCACCGTCCTGCGCGATCTTGACTTCCGTGCCGGTGACGGGCGGCCCCACCGTGCCGAATTTGACTCGCCCAACCCGTGAGACGCAGGTGACCCCGGTGCCCTCTGTCTGGCCGTAGCCCTCCACGAGATTAATCCCGATGGATTGAAAGAAGTGCAGGACGTCCGGTGAAATGGGTGCGGCACCGGAATAGGCAATCCTCATTCTTTCAAACCCCAGCCTCTCCTTGAGCTTCCTGAATACGGCGGAATACGCGAGTCCGTAAAGGACCTTCAGGTAGAAGGGAACCTTCTTGAAGTGCATCCTCAGGGTAGCCCTTTTCTGCCCGATCTTGAGGGCCAGATAAAAGACGATGCGTTTGAGCCATGTGGCATCGGACATGCGTATGTAGATTGCGGAGTAATATTTTTCCCAGATCCTGGGCACCGCATATCCAACGGTGGGAGAGATCTCGATCATGTTGTCAGTCACCGTATCAGGGCTCTCAATAAAATTCACGGTGAACCCTTGGGTAATGTGGCCCAGAACGGAGAAGAGCTGTTCAAAGACATGGCAGAGAGGCAAAAAGGACATTACTTCGTCGGTTTCAAACATGGGGTTATCCGTGGTAATCGTCCGGCCCATCCATGTGAGATTTTTGTGGCTGAGCATGGCCCCTTTGGGAGGCCCGGTCGTTCCGGAAGTGTAGATGAGCATGGAGATGTCTTCGGGAGCGACTGTGTCCATGCGCTTTTCGATCAGCTGAGGATTGCTTTCATAAACCTGCCGTCCGAGTTTCATCATTTCTTCGTAGGTCATGACCATGGGATCCGCAAAGTGCCTGAGGCCCTCTAGGTCCCAGACGATGACCTTCTTCAAGCAAGGCACCTTGTCCCTGAAGGTCAGCCACTTGTCCAGCTGTTCTTCATTCTCAACAAAGAAGAACCTCGATTCGGAGTTCTGGATCACATACTCCACTTGAGGCCACGCATTGGTGGCATAGATGCCGACGGCAACCCCGCCGGCGCACTGCACGGCCATATCGATGACCACCCACTCGGGGCAATTATCTCCGATGATGGCGCAGCGGTCTCCCTTCTCGATGCCCAAAGAAACAAGGGCGGAACCTACACAGGCGACCATCCTGTAGTAATCGTTCCACGATATATCGTGCCAGAGGCCATACTGCTTTTTCCGCAAGGCCACACGGTCTCCTCGCTTTTGGACCGTGTCCTTAAAGATAGCCGGCGACGTCTCCAACTCTTGGGTCGCTGTCGGTTTCATCTCCATCTCTTTTTTCTTTTCCAGCGCTGGTATCCTTTGGCTGATTCCACGGAACGAATGCCCATGTAGAACTCTTTCACATCCTTGTCTTTCGTGAGGTCTCCTGCCTCGCCCTTCATGACGAAACGACCGTTCTCGAGTATGAGACCCTTATCCGCGATGCTCAAAGCCATTTTTGCATTTTGTTCCACCAGGAGAATGGTGACCCCATCTTCCCTAATGTCCTGGATAATCCTGAAAATGTCTCTTACCAGGATGGGAGACAATCCCAGTGAGGGCTCGTCAAGAAAAAGGAGGGTGGGCCTGTTCATCAAGGCCCGCCCGATACTGAGCATCTGCTGTTCGCCCCCGGAAAGGGTTCCCGCCCACTGATCCTCCCTGGCTTTAAGGACCGGAAAATGCCGGTAAGTGAGATCAAAGTCGTTCTTGATGCCTATACGGTCCTTTCTCAGATAGGCTCCCATGAGGAGATTTTCTCTCACGCTCAACTCCTCGAAGACCTCCCTCCCTTCCGGAACGTAAGATATCCCCATGCGAATGATGTCTTCCGTGTCCTTGCCGTCGATGCGTCTCCCCATGAACTCGATGGTGCCCTTCTCCGGTTCATCAGGGATGAGTCCTACCACTGTTTTCAGGACGGTGGATTTGCCGGCTCCGTTATTTCCCAAGATCGCCGTGATGGTGGCCAGTTCTACGGAAAGGGAAATGCCCCGAAGAGCGTAGATCAGGCCGTAATACGTCTCGATATTCTTGATTTCAAGCAAGGACTCCGACACCGTCTCTGCCATCCTCTCCCAAATAAGCCGCGAGAACTTCCGGATTCCTTTGTACCGCCTCCGGCGTTCCCTCTGTGATCATGCTCCCGAAATTAATCACCAGGATGCGATCTGAAATATCCATGACCATCTTCATGTCATGTTCGATCAGAAGGATGGTCACCCCGAGCGTATCCTGGATGTCTTTGATCCAGAAGATCATGTCCTGTTTCTCTTCAGAGTTCATCCCCGCGCAGGGCTCGTCAAGAAGAAGAATTTCAGGCTCCATGGCAAGCGCTCTTCCCAGTTCTACCTGCTTCTGGGTACCATAGGGAAGGGACCCTACCATCTTGTTTCTCGCAGACTGAAGGTCGAGAAGATCGATAATCTCCTCGATCCTGCGCCGGTGGGATACCTCTTCTCTGCCGGCAAAGGATCTTCTTCCCCACATCGTCGCCCCCCGGAAAAGGCCGGTTCTGATAAAGAGGTGACGGCCAAGCATGAGATTTTCCATGGTGCTCATGCGCGAAAACAGCTCGATGTTTTGAAATGTGCGTGAAATCCCGAGCCCGGCGACCTTGTCCGGCTTCTTTCCCTGGATCTGCATATCTTTAAAAAGAATGGAACCCTTGTTGGGGCGGTAAATGCCGTTGATGCAGTTGAAAAGGGTCGTCTTCCCAGCGCCGTTGGGGCCAATAATGGCGTATATCTCGCCCTTCTTGACCTCGAAGGTGATACCCCGGAGAGCCTCGATGCCTCCAAAGGAAATGGAAAGGTTTTGGACCTTGAAGAATGTCATGACTTCGATCCACAGAAGTGACGAGTCACAAGTGACCCGCTCCGCTGAGTGACGAGAGTTTTGCGCTTCGAAACTCGTCTCTGGTTGTCACTCGTCGACTCCTGACTCGTCACTGCATTCAAATCAATCCGGCTCCATCCAGTCCGTCAACGGCCTGGATCCGCCGCCCTCCATGCATTGACTCAGGTAGACTTCTTTCTGCCCTTGTCTGCAGTACGGGTCGCTCGGTTCATAGGGGGAGTAAGCAATGCGACCGAAAATGCCCTTGAGGTTGTGGATTCCTTCCATCTCCTTCACAAAACGCTCGCGGGTGAGATCCCGGCCGCAACGCCTGATCCCTTCCACCATGGGCTCCACGAACCCGATCCCGGCATAGAAAAAGACGCCCCATCGCTCCCCCTTGGCAGCATACTTATCGAACGCTTTCTTGTATTTCTGCATCAAAGGGGATTTGGAATCAGGAGCCTCGGCGAAGTTGGCGACAACGACATCCTTCCAGAGACCTTTACTGATGTTCATCATAAGCGGAAAATCGGAACAGGTGCTGGTGCTCATCCACTGAGGTTTGAACTGCATGGCAGATGCCGTGCCGACGATCCGCACGGCATGCACCGGGGTCACCCAAAGAAGTACGACATCCGCATCGGCTTTTTTGAGCTGCATTACGTGGGGTTTCATGTCCGTATCAGCCTGCTCCACGGGTATTTCCGCCACCAGTTTCAATCCGTACTTCGACAACTGCTTTTCCGCTCCCTGCACTCCATTCTTGCCGTAGTCATCGTTCTGGTAGGCGATGGCGATCCTTTTCTTTCCCATGTTCTTGACAGCAAAGGCGGTCAGGATCTTCGCCTCGGAGTAGTAAAGAGGGTACACGGCAAAGAGATACTTCTGAGGCGGCGAGATCCAGTGGAGTGAACCCGCAGCCGGACCTACCCACGGAATCTTCCTTTCCATCAGGTAGTCCTTCACCGACAACCCGCAGGCGGTTCCCACTCCGGAAGCCCAGGCAAAAATGCCGGTGCCCTCCTGGAGTTCCTTCACGCCGGCCTTGGTCTTCGCGGGGTTATAGGCGTCGTCGAACATATGGTACTCGATTTTTCTGCCGTTAATGCCTCCTTCTTCATTGAGCATCTGAAAGTAAACCCCTGTACCCCTTGCTACAGCTCCCCAGGGAGCGGCCGGACCCGTCTGGGGGCCCCATTGACCGATGCGGATCGCCGTGTCTGTGACCCCCTCCTCGGCGACAGCCCCAAAAGGCATGCCAAGAAGAATTCCGATCAACACTGCAAACACCCCAATCCCTTTCTTGTTCATGGCAGTCTCCTTTCTTCAAAAAGGTGGTGATGAAACTCGCTAGACTTTCTTCACATAGTGGCGGGCAAAAAGACCACTCGGCTTGACGCAAAGGACCATGACGATAATAAAGAAAGCCACGACGGATTTAAATTCGATGGATACATAACCACCGAACAAGTTCTCGATAATGCCTATGATGTAGGCGCCGAAAACGGAACCCGGCAGGGAGGTCATTCCGCCCATGACGGCTGCGGCGAAGCCTTTGAGCATGGGGTCCCACATCATGTAAGGCTGCATGGTGGTGGGGGCGATGAGCAGGCCGGCGATGCAACCAACCAAGGAAGAAATGCCCCAGGTGATCATGAAAATGCGTCTGGTCTTAATGCCCATAAGCCGCGCGGCCATGATGTTTTGCTGGGTGGCTTTCATGGCAATCCCAAGCCTGGAATATCTGAAAAAAGCAAAAAGGATAACCATGAGAGCGATGGCTACGACAAAAGTCAGAACCTCAAGACTGCTGATGAACACGCCGCCGAGGGAAACACTGTCATATGGAGAAATTGGGAAAGGCATCGTCTTGGGGTCGGCCCCGAACTTCCAGGACACAAGACCCATGAGAATCATCTCAAGGCCGATAGTGATAATGATCATGCCCAGCACATTCGGTTCTTTGGCCCGTCTCAACACCGCAAACTCCAGGAAACACCCGAGGAATGCGGCGAACAGGAGCGCACACGGAAAAGCCACATAGTAGGGCAGGCCGTAAGATTCCAGGCCCATGTAAGTGAGAAACACGGAAAGGAGGGCCATCTCGCCCTGAGCAAAGTTGACCACTTGCGAGGTCTTGTAGATGATGACCATGGCAAGACCCATCAGAGCATAAGAACTGCCCACCGCAATACCGCTGGCAAGCATTTGAATAAAGTCGATCATAATCCCTTAGCGTCCGTTGTAAGTTGCAGGTTGTGCGCTGCCTGTTGAGCAACCTGCGAACATGGACTTTTTCAGCACCCTGCTAGCTCACTGACGCAGCCGGTCTTTTTCTGGCTACTTCCTGCTGTCGTCTTTTTCGGCGTGGGCCGTGCGCCTTGCACCGTCTAAAAAGGCCACGTCTTCCAGTAGGTCTTCGTTCTGATCCAGAAACCGAAGATCCCGAGAGGCTCGAAAATCATGATAAGGACCATGATGGAGCCGTAAAGAATGTACTGGATGTTCGACACCCCGGTGATGGAGAAGTAGCTCCGTGATAGCGCTTCCAGCCACTGTCCCAGATACGGGATGCTGAGAATATTCCTGAGTTCGAGGTCCAGCCAGGAAAGAAGACAGGCCCCCGCGATTGAACCGAAAAGGGAACCCAGCCCGCCCACTACCACCATGGCGAGAAAAAGGATAGACATGAGAATGCTGAAAAGCTCCGGTTCGATAAAACGGAGCACGAAGGCGTACAAACCGCCGGCGACCCCGGTGTAGAAGGCGCTCACGGCAAAGGCCAGGGTCTTGTAGTACATGAGATTGACGCCCATAGTCTCCGCCGCGATGTCCGCATCGCGTATGGCGACGAAAGCGCGCCCCACTTTTGTCCTGGTCAGATTGCGAGCGGCAAGGGCCAGCATCACGGTGATGGCGATGAGAAGATAGTAAAAATCCCGGTCTGAATCCAGATGCCATGGTCCGATGACGAGATCCGGCGTGTGAAGTCCCTGGCGACCGCCAAAAAAGTCGATGCGGCCGATGACGCGAGTGATGCTGAGACCAAAACCGAGAGTGGCTATGGAAAGATAGGGGCCTTCCAGCCGAAGAGCAGGCAAGCCTATGAGAAAACCGAAAAGAGCGGTGATCAGTGCGGCGGTGAGGAGCGCCAGAAGGAAAGGAAAATGGGCTTGGGCCATGAGAACAAGGGTGCCGTACGCCCCGATGGCAAAAAAACCGGCATGCCCCAGTGAAATCTGCCCGGTGTAACCAACCAGAATATTGAGGCCGATGGCGACCAGAACGTTGATGGCCATGTAATTAGCCACATAGACATAATAGTTTTTGAAAAGGAAAGGAAATAGGGCGAGGAAAAGGATGAGAAGACAAAACCAGAACACCACCACACCTGAAGAGAACAGCCGCACATCTTCGTAGTAATCCCTCTTCATGTGCATAGACGATGTCTCCAAGTCGGTCTGACAGGTTGCTGAAGAACGCCCATCTCCCCGTCAAGCCGGGATCTTCGAGTGGTGTTGCCCTCATCCTTTGTCGCTGCGACGTACTTGGAGGCACGCCTCACTTTTCAGGAGTTCGGGCGCCTTCCATCTGGACGTTTTTGAGCAACCTGCGAACATGGACTTTTTCAGCACCCTGCTAAGGGGTCGGCATAACTATTTTTCGGCGAACTTGTCAACGAGTTTCTTGAAGTAAACCTGCTTTTCCTCCAGGAGCGGAGATCTCTTGCCAGACATGTTGAGCTTCATGACCCTGTAATTGATCTTCCTGACCAGTTTGTACCTTTCGAGGTCATCCGGGATGGAGGCAAGCATATCTTCCATCCGCGTGATCTCTTTTTTTTCTTGAATTTCAGGCGGAAGACAGTCTGCGTTTTTCAGGATCTTGTAAGCGATCCGGAGGTCCTCCGGTATGTGGCCGTCGTCTTCGAGAGCCAGGGGCTTACCCTTTCCGGGAAGATGATCGAATTCACCTTTATCCAGAGCTTCCTTGATCTTCTGCTCGACTATTTTGAGGTAACCGGACAGCAAAATCACCTTCCTGCAAAGTAGAAAAATATGTCGTTGGGGAGGGAGAACACGGATTACAACATAAAGGATTCGCAGGAATTTTGCAAGATTGTTCGGATTCTTTTCCCCTTGACAGGGAAGCCTCCATTCGATATGCCCTCTCCAAGCACCGTTCACCCGATGCTGCGAATTCTAAGGATACCTTCCGCCTTCGCTTTAACCCCCCACGAACCCGAAACCCTCCGGTTAAGGTCGGACATCTCTGAGGCTAAGGCGGACCAAAATCTCCCTGCCTCTCAGATAGACAAGGGCGAAGGGCAGGCGTTGGAAAGAGCCAGTGCATGATTGACGAAACGGACAAACAGATCATCCGGCTTATCCAAGGGGATCTCCCCGCGGACTTGCGCCCCTTTGGTGTTCTGGCAAAGAAGATCGGCATCAGTGAAGGAGAGTTCGTAAGGAGGGTGAATTCCTTAAAACACAAGCGTATTATCAGGAGGTTCGGAGCTACGCTGCGCCATCAGGAGGCAGGCTTCAGCGCCAACGCAATGGTCGCCTGGATTGTTCCGGAGGAAAAGATCGAAGAGGTGGGAAAGTTGATGGCGAGCTACCGGGAGGTGACCCATTGCTATCAGAGGCGGGTTCACAACGACTGGAAATACAACCTGTATACCATGATACACGGAGACAGCGAACGACAGTGTTATCAAATCGCGAAGAAAATGTCGGCTGAGACGGGCGTTACCGACTACATTCTGCTTTTCAGCGAAAAAGAGTTCAAGAAAACGAGTATGCAGTATTTTTAGGGTTCGAAATTCAAGGTTCAAAAGCCAAGGCCACCGGCCTGTCACGGAGAAGAACATGGGCGAGAAATCGAGGAGACTGTTTGCGAGGGCAAGAAAGCTTATCCCGGGAGGTGTAAACAGCCCGGTGCGGGCCGGAAAGGCGGTGGGTGTGGAGCCTCCATTCATAGCGAGGGCCCAGGGATGCTATCTTTGGGATGTGGACCATCGGCGGTACATTGACTTTATCTGCTCTTGGGGGCCCATGATTCTAGGCCATGGCCATCCCAGAGTGGTGAAGGCACTGCAAAAGAGGATCCCCAGAGGGACCAGCTATGGTGCCCCGACTCAACTGGAAGTGGAGATGGCGCAAACGATCGTGGATATGGTGCCGTCCGTCGAGATGGTGAGAATGGTCAACTCCGGAACCGAGGCCACCATGAGCGCGATCAGGCTTGCGAGAGGCTATACAGGAAGAGAGAAGATCGTCAAATTCGAAGGCTGTTATCACGGTCATGCAGACAGTCTGCTTGTTTCCGCGGGTTCAGGAGTGGCCACCTTCGGCATACCGGGTTGTCCGGGCGTGCCTGCCGGTTTGGCAGGCCATACCCTTTCCCTGCGCTTCAATGATCTTGGGGACGTCCAAGAGACTATGGAGCGCTTAGGCGAGGAGGTAGCGGCTGTCATTGTGGAGCCCATCCCCGGGAACATGGGGGTGGTTCCGCCTAATGAAGGCTTCCTGAAAGGCTTAAGGGAAATCACGACAAAAACCGGTTCCTTGCTTATTTTCGATGAAGTGATCTCCGGATTCAGGGTAGGGCCCGGGGGCGCTCAGGGAATGTACGGCATCATGCCGGACCTCACCTGTCTTGGAAAAATAATCGGCGGAGGTTTGCCGGTGGGCGCCTACGGGGGCCGGAAGGAGATCATGCTGAGCGTAGCGCCGGAAGGAAAAGTGTACCAGGCCGGGACCTTGTCGGGTAATCCTCTGGCTATGGCTGCGGGACTTGCCACGTTGAAAGAACTTCGCAAGAGAAACGTGTACAGAGACCTGGAAGAAAAAGGCCGGCGGCTTTTCACCGGCCTTGCTCAAGCCGCGCGGGAGGCAGGGTTGGACGTGGCGGTGAACCGGGTGGGTTCAATGGGAACCCTCTTCTTTACGAAAGAGTCTGTAACCGATTTTGCATCGGCCAAGTCGAGCGACACCCGGATGTTCGGAAAATTCTATAGAAGCATGCTCGATCAGGGGATTTACCTGGCCCCTTCCGCGTTCGAAGCCTGGTTCCTGTCCACGGCCCATGACGACGGCAGCATCGATAAAGCCATCGCCTGCGCCGAGAGGAGCTTCAACCTTCTGAAAAAAAGAAAAATTCGTTGACTTGAGAGAAAGACTTATGATAGAGACAAGCCCCGAATTGCCCCATCGCCGTTACCGGGTCATCCGGCACTTGATCATCTTCAATGGATAAGGAAACCAGGAAGCTATTCAAGACTCTGGGTTACCTCAGCACGGTAGGTATGGCCATGGCCTTTTCTATAGGCATCGGGGCACTGGTTGGCCACTACTTGGACGAAAGGTTTCATACCGGGCCCTGGCTCTTCTTCATTTTTCTGGGTTTCGGGATTGCCGCAGCGTTCAGGAATCTCCAGTTCATGTACGAAAAACTAAAGAGGATTAACTCGGACCAGGACAAGTAAGCGGATGGAATGGAAAACTCTATGCAGGGTGTTGCGCACTCTTAATTGGATCATTCTCCTTGTTCTTTCCCTGTTCGGCTATTTCCTCATGAGTTCTTCTTGGACCATGGGTGTTCTTGTTGGGGGTCTGATCACCATCGCGAATTTCAACCTTTTGCAGCATACGATTCAGGGCGTCTTTTCTCCCCTGGGGTTCGGCGCTTCAACCAAGGTCTCCATTGTCGCAAAATATTACCTCCGGCTGATCGGTCTGGGCGTGATTCTTTTCATGGTGATCACCAGGGGGTGGGTTGACCCGGTGGGACTCACCGTCGGCCTTTCAACCGTAGTGTTCAGCATCGCCGGCACTGGAATCGGCATGGCCTTGAAAACATCGTCTACGGAGGCGACTTAGGCATGGAGCATCATTATTACTTTTTGGTGGAAATTTTGAGCGGCCTTGGGCTGGAGCACTTTGCCCACGCCTTTGCTCATGTGATTTATTCGTGGCTTGTCATGGCGATCATTATTGCGAGCGCCATTCTGCTGGGCAAAGGGATCAAAATGATCCCGGGGAGGGGCCAGAATCTTCTTGAAATGATCGTTCAGGGACTGGAAGACTTCTACGTGGAGATCACCGGGCCGGAGGGGAGAACTTTTTTCCCTTACGTGGCCACGATTTTTCTCTACATTCTCGTCTGTAATCTGCTGGGACTCATTCCGGGCTTCTTGTCTCCCACGGCCAATCTCAATACGACACTTTCCATGGCCGTGTGCACCTTTGTTCTCACCCACGCCATAGGAATCAAGTTCCACGGGGTCAAGTACGTCAAACATTTTCTAGGACCCGTAGCGGCTCTGGCGCCCCTGATGTTGGTGATCGAACTCATAGGACATCTGGCACGGGTCGCATCCTTGAGCGTTCGACTTTTCGGAAACATTCTAGGAAAAGAGAAGATCCTGGGTATCCTTTTCGGTCTCGCCGGCCTTTACCTGGCACCTCTTCCGATCCTGTTCCTGGGCATTCTGGTGAGCCTTATACAGGCTGTTGTGTTTATGCTTCTTTCCACAGTGTATTTTGCGGGCGCCATGGAAGAGGCCCACTAATAAGGTGTATTTCAGCGGGCTCACGGGCCAGTCGTGGAAGAAAGAAAACTATCTAGATAAGGGGGTTGATATGTCGAAAAAAGGGTTCATCGCGAGTTTGAGTGGAATTTTGGTTGTGGGAATGTCATCGGTGGCTATGGCAGCAGAAGGGTCGGCACAGGCAGCAGGCTTGTTGTCTTTCTCCGGGATCGCTCTCGCGTGCGGTATCGGCATCGGACTTGCCGCCCTGGGCACAGGCGTCGGCATGGGCAATGCTATTAACGGCGCCCTTCAGGGAACGGCAAGAAATCCTGAGGCGAGTGGAAAGATCATGACGACCATGATCATCGGTCTGGCGTTGATCGAATCCCTCTGTATTTATGCCTTGCTGGTTTCCTTTATTCTTGTTTTCAAGATTCCGGATCTCGGCCCCATGTACAACGCAATCGTCAAGGGTTTCGGCGGCTAAGTCCATCAAGGCATAAGATTCGTTAACGAACGCTCCTCGGGGACTTTAGGGCCGAGAAAGTTGTTGCTCGGGTTTGAGTCTTGGATATGACACCTTATTTGCGAATCGAGGCACGAAGAGAAGATGCGGATGAGGGCATGTTCCAAAGAGTCGCGGTCGCAATACGGTCCTCAAAGAAAAAGCTTGATTTTCCTTTTGGTTGGTATAAAATTTCACACTTAAGTAGCAGGGTCAGAACCCACTGCTGGAGTGGTTTCGCTTCAAAAGGACAGTCCATTTGTTAAGAGTGGCAGCCTGAAGGTTGAAACCAAGAAATCTAAAAGAAAGGAGGTTGTCACTATGGCAAATGGAACGGTGAAGTGGTTCAATGAACAAAAGGGATACGGCTTCATCACTCAGGAAGAAGGCCCGGATGTATTTGTTCATTACTCTGGCATCAATTCATCGGGTTTCAAGACGCTGAAAGAAGGGGACAGGGTAACATTTGACGTAGAGCAGGGCAAGAAAGGCCCTGCAGCCGTGAACGTCAAGCTCCTTTAAGACGGGTTCACTTGGAAGGGAGGGTGTCGTTCTTGTGAAAGGACACCCTCTTTTTTTTTGAGACTTTTCTCCTTTGTGGCTGAATAATCTTCCGGTCCGAGGAAAGGCGGCCTCTTTTCCTCGACCATAAGATCGGGTTGCGCCTGTGAAAGGAGGGACACCATGAGACAGCGGCTGCATTTTGTCTCCAAGTATCCATTCATGCTCCTGGCTTTGGTACTTGCGGCTTCCCCGGCCGGAGAGAAGGCTTACGGTCAGTCAATCTCGGGCAAAGGCGCGCCAACAGTCCTGATCAAAGACCATCCACGTTTCCGTGCCGCCATCAACGCACAAACAAAGAACCTAGAAAGACTGATGGGAATCTTCGGTGTTGTGGGATCAGGCATCGGAGCCGGCCCTCAGGGTGAGCCGGTGATCAAGGTGTTCACCTCCAGAAAGGGAATCCGCGGGATCCCTTCTGCGCTGGACGGCGTTCCGGTGAAGGAAAAGGTGACTGGCTGGTTTTACGCTCTTGTGGATCCTACCGCGAGATTCGGAAGGCCTGTGCCTCTAGGGGTTTCCACCGGCCATCCCGCCATCACGGCAGGGACGATCGGAGCACGGGTCAAAGACAGCGCAGGAAATGCGTACGCCCTGAGCAACAACCATGTATATGCGGCCGCAAACAACGCGAATATCGGCGATCCTGTGCTCCAGCCCGGTGCCTATGACGGAGGGAAAGCGGGTCCCAATCCTGCAGTCATCGACGGCGACGAGATCGGCACCCTCTTCCGTTATGAACCGATAAAAATGTGCACATGGGTGCGGTCCCGGTATACCTGCGGACAGACCAACACGATTGACGCAGCCATAGCCCTGTCTTCCACAGCGCTTCTCGGAAACGCCACGCCTGAGAGCCTTACCTTCTACACTCCGAGCGTGGAGACGGAGGAGCCTTTTGTTGGCCAAGCGGTCAAGAAGTACGGCCGAACCACACAACTCACTTACGGAACCGTTGATGCAGTCAACGTGACCGTTGATGTCTGCTACGACGATGCCTGCTATGACATCGGAAGATTTACTGACCAGATCTCTATTACGCCCGGAACCTTCAGCAGCGGCGGGGACTCGGGGTCGCTTATTGTGAGCCAGGACGGCAACCATCCTGTGGGGCTTCTTTTTGCTGGCAGCGGTACCAACACTCTCGCCAACAGGATCAGCACGGTCCTCAGCAGGTTCAGTGTGACGATCGACGGCGCCCCGGCCCCGGCGATTACCGATATCGCAATCGCTTCGGTGAGCGCGCCCGCCGCTATCGTGAGGGGGGCCACCACCAACGTGGATGTGACGGTGCAAAACCTGGGAAATCAGGATGTGAACGATTCCTTTACGGTTGCCCTGAGAGATTTATCCGGTTCCGCGGAGTTCCCGGAGCAGACAGTATCCGGTCTTTCTGCGGGCGCCTCAACGACGCTCCACTTTCCCTGGGACACATCGGCATCAGAGATCGGTTCTCACACGCTTGAGGCAAGCCACAATCTGCCGGATGACAACATGGACAATAACGCAGCGACCACAGAAGTGAACGTGGCCGCATCAGTGACCGACGTGGCCGTAACGCAGATCGAGGCACCGGCGTCCTTGAAGCAGGGCGATGTTGTAGACGCGATTGTGACGGTTGAGAACGTGGGCAACCAAAACGTGGAAGAAAGCTTTGATGTCAGCCTCAGAGATTTGACGGATAACGTGCCCATCGGAACGATAACCCTATCCGGACTTGCCAGGGGAGCCTCACAGCAACTCGTCTTTCCTTGGGACACGGAGGGAAGGAGTCCAGGCGTTCATTCTCTTGAAGCCAGACTCACTCTGTCATCCGACCAGATAGCTGAAAACAACAGCAAAACCACAACGGTAGAGGTGGCCGAAACGAATACGGGCCCGCACATCCAATTCGGAAAGGCAACGGCGGAAACCGATTATTCGACCAGAGTAATCCTTGATTATGACTATGGTGATAAAATGGTCGTGATCTGCGCCGTGAACTACGACAAATACTCGGTTCCGATGCCTGTGGTCCCCCATGTGCTGAACGCTCACGGAAACACTTTCGATGTCATCCTGGTCCGTGCCGTGGGGTGGGGCGTCGAACCCTGCGTAGCAGAAGTTCACTGGATGGCGGTGAAGCAGGGCGTCTATTCTGCGGCAGATCATGGAATCAAGATGGAGGCAGGCCAATTCCAGTCCACGAGAACGGACGGGTCAGGGTCATGGGTGGCTGAGAGGCTTCACCCTGTTCAGACGTACGGCCAGCCCGTGGTGTTGGGGCAGGTGATGTCCCTCAACTCGCATGATCCCCAGTCTGATTTTGACCTGTGGTCCGTATTCTGGGCCCGGGGTTCTTCCTATACCAACCCCCCGGGGAGGACCGACATATGGATAGGCAAGCATTCGGGCCAGGATTACAGGCAGCGGGCTGCGGAGACGGTGGGGTACGTGGTGATCGAGGCCGGAGAGGGCAAGGCGGCATTTGGAAAGTACCTGGCCGGGGTGACGAGGGACCTTATAAAAGGAGTAGGAGACAGGCCGCCCTACAGGTACACCTTGAGGGGCATTTCGCACCCGGCGAATGCGATTGCCATCCTGAGTTCGTCAGCCATGGATGGAAGTGACGGCGGATGGCCGATCCTGTACGGCACTCTCCCTGTCACCACCAGGGGGCTTAATCTCGCCGTCGACGAGGACCAGGCTATGGACGACGAGCGCAGGCACACCACAGAGCAGGCCGCCTATTTGGTGCTGGAGAAGTAAATCAGGCAAGAAAGAAGTCCCTCGTGGGCCGACCGCTCCAAAAGAAAAATCTGCGAGCGATGCAGGGATGCTCGTTTGCTGCCGCCGCATGGCTGCTTTTGGGCGTTGCCTGGGCCGGAAGTTCCGGGGAAGGAGGAATGGGCATGCCGGAAAAGGCCATCAGCCGGGTGCTCGGAGAACGCACGGATGACTTGATGTCCCTTCCGGGTGTCGTAGGGACAGGGCAGGGTTTGTGCAATGGCCGGCCTTGCATCAAGGTGTATGTGGTGAAGAAAACGCCCGAGCTGGAAGAGAGGATTCACCGCATCACGGACCCTAACCCCCTTAGCATCGAAGAAACGGGACCGTTTCGAAGTCTACCCAAGATAAAAGATGAAGAATAAAGGCCTCCCCTCCAATCCGCACGATCCCCACCGGTGAGATTTTTCACGATGCAACAATGTTTCTGAGGAATCGCCCCGTGTGAGAATCCCTTATCCGGCTTATCTCTTCCGGTGTGCCGGCGCCCACAAGGTAGCCTCCTTTTTCTCCGCCGCCCGGTCCAAGATCGATGATGTAATCAGCCGTCTTGATTACATCCAGGTTGTGCTCGATCACCACTACTGTGTTGTTCAACTGAACAAGATGGTTCAGCACCTCCAGCAGTTTCCGAATGTCCTCAAAATGGAGCCCTGTGGTGGGCTCATCAAGGAGATAAAGCGTGCTTCCCGTTTCGCGTTTGCTCAGTTCCCTGGAGAGCTTGACTCTCTGGGCTTCACCACCCGAAAGGGTTGTTGCCGATTGGCCCAGGGTCAGGTAGCCGAGTCCCACGTCAATGAGGGTCTTCAGCTTGTTTCTTATGTTGGGCACATTCTCGAAAAAGGTGAACCCTTGATTCACGGTCATCCCCAGCACATCGGCAATGTGGAATCCTTTATACCTGATTTCCAGGGTGTCACGGTTAAAGCGCAGGCCTCTGCAAACGTCGCAGGTGACATAGAGGTCGGGGAGAAAATGCATTTCGATCTTGATGATGCCGTCTCCGTTGCACGCCTCGCATCTCCCACCCTTCACGTTGAAGCTGAACCTGCCCCGTTTGTAGCCCCTCATCTTGGATTCGGAGAGCATGGAAAAAAGGTCCCGGATGTGAGCGAACACCCCGGTATAGGTAGCAGGGTTGGACCTGGGGGTTCTTCCGATGGGGCTCTGATCGATGTTGATCACCTTGTCGATGTGATGGATGCCCCGGATGGATTTGACTGTCCCGACCCTGGCTTTTGAGCGGTAGAGCCGTTGTGTGAGAGCGGGATAAAGGATCTCGTTGATCAGACTGCTCTTGCCTGAGCCTGAAACGCCCGTGACACAAGTGAGAGTCCCCAGGGGAATTTCCACGACCATACCCTTGAGGTTGTTGTGGGTCGGCCCTTCGATGACCAGGCTGTGACCGTTTCCTTTTCTCCTCTTCTTCGGGACGGGAATGCTTTGCTTTCCTGAGAGGTATCGGCCCGTGAGGGATTTCTCACTTTTAATCAGCTCACGAGGGGTCCCCTGAAAGACGATTTCCCCTCCGTGGACACCCGCGCCGGGTCCCATATCGATCACCCAGTCAGAGGAGGCGATGGTCTCCGCATCGTGTTCCACCACCAGGACCGTGTTCCCAAGATCTTTCAGGCGCCGCAGGTTTTGAAGAAGGAGCAGGTTATCCCGCTGATGGAGCCCGATACTGGGCTCATCCAGAACATACAGGACGCCAGCCAGCCCTGATCCGATCTGGGTGGCCAATCTGATTCGCTGATCCTCGCCTCCGGAGAGAGTGGAGGAAGCCCTGTCCAGCGAAAGATAATCAAGTCCCACGTTTCGAAGAAAGTCGAGTCTTTCCCTGATCTCCTTGAGAATCCTCTGCGCAATCGCCTCCTGCTTTGATTCGAGGCGCAAATCCATGAAGAATCGGGCGGCCTTTTCAATGGAGAGGGCCGTAAACTGGTGGATCGCCATGTCGCTGACCGTGACCGCCAGGGAAATGGGCTTCAATCTTGCGCCGTTGCAGGCGGGGCAAGGCTGTACGCTCATGTACTTCTCAATTTCTTCGCGGATCTGGTAGGACTCCGTCTCGCGGTACCGTCTTTCCAGGTTGGGGATGAGGCCTTCAAAGGGCCGCTTGAAGAAGTGGCGACGATCGTCCCCTTCGAAATAAAACTTGATCACTTCTTTGCCGGATCCGTAAAGGAGAACCTCCTGCGCTTTCTTCGGAAGGTCGCGGAAGGGGGTGTGGATGTCGATGCGGTAGTGCTGGCAGATGGCATCCAGCATTTGCTGGAAGTAGACGGAGTGCCGGTTCGCCCATGGTGCAAGAGCCCCTTCCCGAAGGGAAAGCTGCGGGTCGGGCACAATGAGTTCAGGGTCGAAATACCTCTTGGTTCCAAGACCGCCGCACTCCGGGCATGCGCCCTGAGGGTTGTTGAAAGAGAACATTTGGGGCGTGAGTTCGGGTATGCTGATCCCGCAATTCCGGCAGGCGGCATTCTGACTGAAAAAAATTTCCTCTCCTCCCGCAACTTCCACGAGCGCCTGCCCGCCTGACAGGCTGAGGGTCAGTTCCACCGAGTCAGTCAGCCGCCGCCGGATATCGGCACGGATCACCAGACGATCCACCACGACGCTGACGGAGTGCTTCCTGTTCTTGTCGACCGTGATATCCTCTTCAAGGAGCTTCATCTCCCCGTCGATCTTGACCCGTGTGAAACCGTCTTTTCGAAGCTTGTGAAGAAGCTGGGTGTGTTCACCTTTCTTGCCCTCCAGGACAGGGGCGAGAATCTGGATCCTGGTGCCTTCAGGAAGGGCCATGATCCGGTCAACAATCTGCTGTGTCGTCTGGGGCGCAATCTCACGGCCGCACCGGGGACAGTGAGGTCGACCGATTCTTGCGTAAAGAAGCCTGAGGTAGTCATAGATTTCGGTGGCGGTTCCCACCGTGGATCGAGGGTTACTGCTCGCCGATCTTTGCTCAATGGCGATGGCGGGAGAAAGGCCGTCGATGCTGTCCACATCCGGCTTGTCCATCTGTTCCAGGAACTGGCGGGCATAGGCGGAAAGGGACTCCACGTATCGTCTCTGCCCTTCGGCATAAATCGTGTCAAAGGCAAGCGATGACTTGCCCGATCCCGACAGGCCGGTGATCACCACAAGCTTGTTCCTTGGGATATCAAGGGAGATATTCTTGAGGTTGTGCTGTCGGGCACCACGAATTTTGATGGAATCGGAGGTCATGGTTGAATCGCGACCTGTCTGTCGCCGATTGCGGGTTCCGCCTCTTTTCTGTTCTTGACCATAAAGGCCGACATCCTGATTGCAGCCTTCAGACTTGAGGGGTCGGCGATTCCTTTTCCCGCTATGTCATAGGCTGTGCCGTGGTCCACAGACGTGCGGATGATGGGGAGCCCGAGGGTGACATTTACTGCGTCCGAGAAATGAAGGAGTTTCAACGGGATCAACCCCTGATCATGGTACATGGCGATCACGGCATCGAATTGCCCCGAAGATGCCCTGTGAAAGACCGTGTCAGGGGGGAAAGGGCCCTGAACGGCATGCCCGTTCTTCCTTGCCATCTCCAGGGCAGGCTCGATGATCTCCGCTTCTTCCCTGCCGAAGAGCCCCTCTTCTCCTGCATGGGGATTGAGGGCGGCTACGGCGAGGCGAGGCTCCGGGAGCCCGAAGTCTTGCACCAACGCCTTCGATGTGACGGCCACCGTTCTGCAGATTTTTTCCTTGGTCAGCATGGAAGGAACGTCTTTCAGGGCGCAATGAATCGTTACAAGGGCGACCCGAAGCCTTTCTCCTGCAAGCATCATCACGTAATCCTTTGTTGCTGTCAGGTCGGCGATAAGTTGGGTATGGCCTTCGTAAAGGTGGCCTGCCCGGCGCATTAATACTTTGCTGATAGGGCAGGTGACCATGGCGTCAATCTCTTGTTGTTTGGCCATTCCCACAGCAGTGATAATGCAGTCCACCATGGCTGCACCACCCTCCACGTTCGGGACGCCGGGAAGCAGACAATCCCTGTCCAGCCTGCAAACGCCGATCAGGTCAATCTGCCCCACTTTCCCTTCCGCTTCCGAAGGGTGCGAAATCTTCCTCACCGAGCATTGAGTTTTATGACTGAGACATAAATCCAATGCACCTGGATCGCCGAGGACCACCGGCCGGCAGAACTCGAACAAGGTCGGGTCGGAGAGGGCTTTCACGATGATCTCAGGCCCGACACCGGCCGGATCACCCATAGTTATTCCTATCACCGGCAAATGGATCAAGAGATCGTCCTCCAGGTCAAAAAGCTAGTCCGTCATCAGAAAGTGTTATACAACCCAAATGGATTTTCCTCAAGACCGCAGTTGACTCGAATCCAGCGCCTATTTCGACAGCTAAAGCCGGACTTGTGGTTCGAAGCACTCCTGATAACCTTCAGGGTTGAAAACGGATCTTGAATGTTGACAGAGGGAAAATCCAAAGATACACATAAGCCGATGCTTTTCTCAAACCCTCTTGAATAAGAGAATCGCGGACTTGTGAATTCCATTCGAATAGTCCTTGCAGACGTCAGCGTGAGCGCCACGGAGGAATTCACCGCGTTTTTGGAGCAGCGCCAAACCCGATGGAATGATGACACGTTTTAATGAAGACAAGGGATGGATCAGGGTCATTGCTCCTGAGATGACCGCCCCCAGCCTCAAAGATAACACGGGGGATGTGGATCGCCTCCTCAAGGCAATCCAGAGAGAACTCTCGGACCAGGTCATCATCCCGGATCTTTCCCTCATCAAGCGCGCTCCGGCAGTTCTGCGGGAGTCCCAGTACAAAGCGGACGCGCTCCTGTACAAGGCGGACCCTTGGGTGCTCTTTGACCTCCTTCCTCACGGCGGTGAAAAACCTCTCTTCGGGCTCGCAGTTGACCTGGGCACCTCAACCCTTGTCGTGCGGTTGATAAGGGTCGATTCAGGGGAGGTGGAGGATGAAATCTCCTTTCTCAATCCCCAGACGGAAGTCGGGCCAGATGTCCTCACCCGCATTCACTACGCAGGTCGGCAAGGCGGCCTCGCAAAGCTTCGGCAGCTGGTTGTGGACGGTCTGAACGGAAAGATCCGGCTTTTGGCAGGCAAACGGGGTTTGGCTCGTGAAGACATAGCAGGGATGACGGTGGCGGGAAACACGACCATGACCCATCTCTTCCTCGGGTTGGACCCTCACTGGATCTGCCGGGAACCATACATTCCCGTGATCAACAGACCTCCCTTGCTCAGAGCGGAAGAGATTGGCGTTCAGATTCATCCGCAGGCGCCGGTGCTCGTCTTTCCCAACGTGGGGAGCTACTTCGGCGGTGACCTCATTGCGGGGATTCTCGCATCAGGAATGGCGGAGAAGGAAGAACTCTCCCTCCTCGTAGATGTTGGAACCAACGCCGAGGTCGTGCTCGGCAACAGGGACTGGCTCATGGCCTGTGCAGGCGCTGCAGGGCCCGCCCTGGAAGGAGGGGTGGCGACCATGGGTATGATGGCAGGCCCCGGGGTCATCGACAAGGTGAGCATCGATCCGGCATCCGGCGAAGTCAGGATACGGACCATTGAGAAGAGGGCACCCTTGGGCATCTGCGGTTCGGGACTCATTGACCTTGTGGCACAACTTTTCATGGCGGGAATGATTGATATGAGGGGGAAGTTCGTGGGCCAAAGGTGTGGGGAAAAGCTCCGCGAGATCGATGGAATTCAGCACTTTGTCGTCGTCCCTTCGAAGGATTCCTCTAGGAAGCAGGACCTCACCCTGGCTCAGACGGACGTGGACGCCCTCCTGCGATCGAAGGCCGCCATGTACACCATCCTTACCACTGTCACGGGCATGGTGAATGTTCCCATGAAGGATATCCGTAACCTCTTCATCGCCGGAACTTTCGGTTCCTACATCGATCCCCGCTCAGCTATCACCCTGGGCATGGTGCCGGATCTTCCGCTGAAGACCTATAAGTCGCTGGGCAACACGTCCCTTGCAGGTGCAACAGAGGTGCTTGTTTCGGAGACGGCCAGGGAGAAGATCTACGCGATCAGAGACCGGATCACCTACCTCGAGCTGAACGTGAACCAGGAGTTTATGAATCTTTTCAGCGCATCGAGATTCATTCCTCATACGGACGCAAGCCTCTTTCCGTCGGTTCGGCCTCTCAAATAAGACACGGCGCACACAACCTATGATGCCTCGGTCCGCCCGGCGGCGAGATGATCACTTTTCTTCTTTGTCGTCAGGAAGAGGTTCGGTCTCGGACTCCTCTATGTCCACACTCGGCAAGGTCCCGATATGATACTCGACAAGGACGTTGTCATCTTCATCCGTCGGTTCGGAACTTTCCCAACTCACCTCCCGACGGGTGGGGCTGAGGGTGGAAGAGGCTCTGGCGGCCATGGATTTCCTCTGGTCCAGTTTTTCCAGCTCTCTCTGGCAGGAAACACAAAGAGTGGTCTCAGGGACCACGAAAAGTCGTTCACGCGGGATATGGGTTCCGCACTCCTCGCAGATACCGAAATCTTCTTCCGTCTTTATTCTACTGAGGAGGTACTCTATTTTCCGGAGTTCTCTGTTCTTCCTTTCGATGAGGCTGAACTGGCTGTAAGCGGAAATCTCGCGCTGGGCATCGTCCACCTCATCGATAAAATCTCCGGCCGCGAGTTCTCCCTCATACTCTTTCCGGCTCTCCATCAGCCGTTGAAGAGTCCCCTGGAGTTCCTCTCGTTTGGCTTGCAGACTTTCCATGAAAGCGGCGCGGAAATCCTCCTCTTGGGGTTCTGCCTTTTTCTTTTTTGGATAGGTCGATTCCTTGGTTTTGGAAGGGGCGGGTTTCATTGTGCCTTTCTTGGGCAGAATTTCTTTTTTCTTGGGAGTCACCTTTTTCTTCTCTTTCTTAAGGGCCGTTCTAGAGCCTTTCTTGGCACTCGACTTCTTCACCATCTTTCCCTTTTTTTGCTTGCTTCCAGCCATGGCTATTCCTCCATCGAGGAATGGGAAAAAACTCCCAATATATTGTTATCACTCCCCTAAAGGGGTAGAGGCTTATCTAGGGAAATTGGTATCTGCGTAAGAAAATCCATTTTGATTCGTTTGTCAACTAAATAAGACCTCATGTTCAGCTTTTTCGGTGACTGGATTCTTGTAAAAAGCACCTCTTTTACATTATACTCACATGGCTTAACGCGGCCTTCGGCCGGAACCGAAGGGCGTGCAGGCCCGCCGGGCTTTAGATCTTCTCCGCAATCGGGAGGAGAGGCCATATCCGTCGCAAGAGAGGAGACATTCTTGTTCATTACACTGGAGGGCATTGAGGGATGCGGAAAGACGACCCAGCTTAAGCGATTGGCCGGGAGGTTGGAGCGACTGGCCATTCCATTCCTCTCCACCCTTGAGCCGGGGGGGACGGAGGTAGGCAAGAAGGTTCGTAGAATTCTTCTCGATTCCCGGAACAAAGGACTTATTCCTATGGCGGAGCTGTTTCTTTATGCAGCGGACAGGGCTCAGCACGTGGAGGAGGTGATCAAGCCGGCACTCCGGAAAGGCGTCTGGGTGCTCTGTGATCGCTTTTTCGACTCCACCGTCGTTTACCAGGGATTTGCCCGGGGTCAGGACTCCAGGTTGATCAAATTTCTTAATGAAAAAGCGACCCAGGGTCTGGTTCCGGATCTCACCTTCCTCCTCGACTGCCCGGTCAAGATAGGTCTTGCCAGGGCTACCGCCCGAGAGAACAGAGGCCAGGATCGGTTTGAGCGGGAGAACCTCGCCTTTCACAGAAAAGTCAGAGAAGGATATCTCAATCTGGCCGGAAAGAGCCCGGAAAGGTTTGTGGTGCTGGATGGAACGGTGGAAAAGGATGTCCTGGAGAGGAACATTTTTTCCCACCTGAAGCCACTCCTGCCTACGACCGAAGGCGAGGGGTGAGAATGAAGAACGCCTGCATCCCTTTTTCCCAAATCATAGGCCAGGAAGGAGCCATCCGCTTTCTGAAAGGAGCCATGGCAAGGCAAAAGATGCCTCATGCCTACTTGTTCGTCGGGATTCCCGGAATCGGGAAAACAACAACCGCCCTGGCCCTTTGCCAGGCTCTGAATTGTGAACACCCTGTTAATGATGAGGGGTGCGGCCATTGCGCATCGTGCCGCAAGATGCTCAGCGGCAATTTCCCTGACCTGGTCATCGTGGAGCCCCAGGGCCAGAGCATCAAAATCGAGCAAGTCAGGAGCCTGGAGCGCATGTTCGGTTTCAAGCCTGCGGCTGGAAAATATCGAATCAGCCTCATCCGGCAGGCGGAGACCATGACCGAGGAGGCGGCGAACGCCTTTCTCAAGTCCCTGGAGGAGCCCCCAGCGGGCAATATCCTGATCATGACAGTGACAGAGCCCCTTGATCTGCTGCCGACCATTCTGTCGCGGTGCCAGCGGGTCATTTTTCGACCTGTCCCCGTTCCCCTCATTGAAGAATGGCTCACGGAAAGGGAGGGCATGGAAAGGGGAGAGGCTTCCGTGCTGGCACGGGTCGCGGCAGGGAGCTTGGGAAAGGCCCTGGAGATGGGGAAGAACCATTTTCTGGAAAAGCGACAGGACTTGCTCTCCGATCTCGGCCGGATCATGGTCATGCCCTCGGAGGAGGCCGTGGAATGGGCTTTCCAGTATTGCCGAAAAGCAAGTAAGGAAAAGCGGGAAGAAGCGGTGGCCCTGCTTCTTGGTGTGTGGAAAACGTGGTACAGGGACCTGCTTCTCACCAAGGCAAACTGCTCTGAGGAAGCGCTTATCAATATGGATTTTTCACGTGAGTTGAAAAACGCTTCCGGAGATTCTAAAATAGAGAATTTGGTGGAAAGCATCCACTCGCTGGATCTGGCGGAAAAAGATCTGTTGCGATTTCGCAACCTGGACCTGGTGATGGAAAATGTGGTGCTGAAACTCAAGAGGATCCATGGAAGAAGAGAAACAGAACAACGTCCAGCCCGAAAGCCCGAGCAAAGTGGTGCTCGTCCAGCTCCTGAGGTACGGTAAAGTCCAGAGCTTTGATACGGCCGGCTTTACGCTCCACAAGGGGGACAGGGTACTGGTGGAGACGGAGCAGGGTCTTGCCTTTGGCGTGGTTTGTTCCGAGCCCAAAAATGGCGGCAAGGAGGTGCCCGTGAAAAAGGTGGCCCGCCCGGCCAGCGACCAGGACTGGGAAAGATTTGAGAGGAACGCCAAACTTGAGAGGGAGGTGTATGCTTTCTGCTATTCGAAGATAAAGGAAAAGTCAGTGCCCATGTGTCTGGTTTCAGTAGAATGCCTCTTTGATGAGAATAAAATCATGGTGTACTTCACGGCCGATGGAAGAGTCGATTTCCGTGAGCTTGTGAAGGACCTGGTGGGCAAATTCCGCACGAGAATCGAAATGCGTCAGATCGGGGTGCGTCACCAGGCCAAAATGGTGGGAGGTCTCGGAACCTGCGGCCGCCATTTGTGCTGCGCTTCTTTTCTCACCGGGTTCGCTCCCGTATCCATCAAGATGGCAAAGGAGCAGAACCTCTCTCTTAATCCTTCCAAGATTTCCGGGATGTGCGGCCGATTGATGTGCTGCCTGAACTATGAATTTTCCTATTATGAGCATGTGAAGAAGAATCTTCCCAAGATGGGGAAAAAAGTGAACACCGTCTACGGCCAGGGAAAAGTGATCCGCCAGAACGTTCTGAGGCAAAAGTTGACCGTCCTGCTTGAATCAGGGGAGGAGAAAGAGATCACTTTCGACGACATCGTAAGGGACCAGTCCAAAGACAAGAACACGGCTTAGCCCTTTAACCTGCAATTTCTGTAACATTTTAGCTTTTTGAAAAGCCTAGAGGCATCGAGCATGGGGGTCCCTCTCAAAACTGAAAACGAAGAGAATCCGGAAAAGCGCATGCAGACACCCGGTAGCAAAGGCGGGCGGCGAGTTTTCCCAGCCTCTTCGAGAGCCGATCCTGCATGGACCCGCCCCGGAAAGTCTCCGCCCGCCTCACCGGTTGCCTAACGCTGAACACGGGTGGTGTGGCGTCTTCGTTGTTCAGTTTTGAGAGGGATCCCCATGCCTGGCACCAGAGATCATGATTTCAAAAAGCTAAAATGTTACCAATTTCTTTATATGTTGCGAACTTGTCAGAGACCACCCCCCGGTTCGGCCGAGACAACGTTCGGCTGCGGCTGGAAGCCTGAATCTATCCTGGTCTGTTTGCCGAGGAGCCGGTGATCCTTATTTCGGACGTCTGTTTCCGGATCCCGATCACAAGACACATGAATAGAAAAGGAGTGACGAGGAGAACATTGAAAGGAACATATTACATCACCACGCCGATCTACTATGTGAATGCCGAACCCCATCTCGGACATGCCTACACCACGATCGTGGCCGACGTTCTATCAAGGTTTGCTATTCTGAAAGGGGAAGAAACTTATTTCCTCACCGGGACAGACGAGCATGGAGACAAGATCGTGGCGGCGGCAGAAAAGGCGGGACAGTCGACCACGGAGTACGTGGACCGGATCAGCCAGCTGTTCAGAGCTCTATGGCCGAAACTCAACATCGGAAACAATGATTTTATTCGCACCACCGATCCCCGGCACCAGGAAGCGGTGAGGAATATCTTGAGCAAGGTGAAGGACAAGGGGGATATCTATTTCAGCGAGTACTCGGGGATGTACTGCTTCGGGTGTGAACGGTTCTACACGGAAAGGGAACTGGTAGACGGGAAATGCCCGGATCATCAGGTCGAACCCACACTGATCAGCGAGGCCAATTACTTTTTCCGCATGAGCAAATACCAGGATTGGCTTGTGGACCACATTCAAGGGCATCCTGATTTCATCCGGCCGGAAAGGTACAGGAACGAGGTCCTCTCGTTCCTGAAAGAGCCCCTGGAAGATCTCTGTATATCGAGGCCGAAGTCAAGGTTGAACTGGGGCATCACGCTTCCCTTTGACAGCAACTACGTAACCTACGTGTGGTTCGATGCGCTCATCAATTACGTATCGGCGCTGGGATATCCGGAAGGCGTTTTGTTCAAGACTTTCTGGCCTGTGGCTCAGCACTTCGTGGCCAAGGACATCCTCAAGCCTCACGGCATTTACTGGCCCTGTATGCTCAAGTCTGCGGGCATAGAACCCTATCAACATCTCAATGTGCACGGGTACTGGAACGTGAACCAGGGAAAGATGTCCAAGAGTCTGGGTAACGTGGTCAAGCCCCTGGACCTGGTCGATATCTACGGCCTGGATGCATTCAGGTACTTCCTGATGCGGGAAATGGTTTTTGGCTTGGATTCGGAGTTCAGCGAGGAAGCGCTGGTAGCCAGGCTTAATGCAGACCTCGCCAACGACCTGGGAAACCTTGTGAGCCGCAGCCTCACCATGGTTTGTAACTATTTCAAAGGGGAACTGCCTCAGCCGGCGGCTACGCAGGCCGTCGATGACGAGTTGAGGGAAAGCGCCCTGCTGCTTGTGGAAAGCTATTCTCATTCCATGGAGGAGCTGGCCATCCATAAGGCCCTTATTTCAACATGGGAGTTCATCGGGAAGGTAAACAAATATATCGTCACTACCGAGCCGTGGGTCCTTGCCAAGAGTGACAGGGCGAGGTTAAGCACGGTCATGTTCCATATCGTTGAGTCTCTCAAGACGGTCTCGGTGTTGCTCTGGCCCGTAATGCCCGATACGGCAGAGAAGATCCAGGATCTCCTGGGTCTCTCCAGGAAGGGAAGGGATCTCAAACTGGACGGCGCGAGGCAATGGGGCAGGGAAAAACCGGCAAGGGCCCTCGGTAAGGCGCCCCATCTGTTTCAGAGGATCGAATCGAAGAAAGAGGTCCAAGGCCAGAAGTCGGACGGTAAAGGTGGGAGGCGGGATGAGGGAGGGTCGGCTCAAGACAGGCGGCCCCGGGAGAAAGCCGAGGAATCCGTGAAGGGGATGATCAGTCTGAAGGACTTCCGGGCGCTGGATATCCGGGTAGGCACCATCAAGGCGGCGGAGCCTATACCCGGTTCAAAGAAACTTCTCAAGCTGACGGTGGACATCGGAGAGCAGAGGACTGTGGTGGCCGGTCTTGCTGGAATCTATGGGGAGACGGATCTTCTCGGGAAACAGGTGGTGCTTCTTGCCAACCTGGAGCCTGCAACGCTGATGGGCGTAGAATCCCGAGGAATGCTTCTTGCAGCAGAGGATGAGTCGGGGGTGCATATCCTCGTCCCCGACGCAGAAACCGTCCCCGGCAGCAGGGTGAGATAGAGTCTGTTTTTCTTGATGAAAGAGAAAAGGGGGAACTAGTTCCCCCTTTTCTCCCGACCTAAACAAATTTCGCAGCTCCACTTCCCGGCGGGAAGTTTTTCGGATTCCTGCTACTTCTTTTTGGCTTTCGCCGTCGACTTCGCCACGGCTGTCGCCATCATTTTACCGTCTTTCTCCATGTACCTTACGGTAACCTTCTGGCCTTCTTTGACCTCATCCATAGCCTTGTAGCCCTTCCACTTGGACCCGGCTACGTCAAAGGTCATTTCGCCTTTTTTGCCCTTGACAACGAGCATCTTCGCCGCTGCATCCATGCTGGCAACCGTGCCGGCATATTCATGGGTTTTAGGCTTTGCAGGCGTTTTCTTCTCCGCCGTTGCCGCCGGCTTTGCAGCCCCCGCTTTCGGTTGCTCCTGAGCAAGCACCGCGGTTACAAAAGCCGCGCTGACCAGCAGAGCAAACAGGATCAGCAATACTTTTCTCATCCTCTTTCACCTCCTTCCTGTTTTGGACTAAAATCCTTCATTCAGAGAATAAGTAAGCAGCTTGCGTGCCAATCGATTCCGATCATGTAACTTGACGAAATGTGACGGTTTATTCTCTGAGATTTCGTAGAGGGCGCGATGGATTCCGATTTTTCTGACCGGAAGAAGACGTTTCAGTCAGAAAATTCTGACTCCGGCTTTTTGTCCGGCTTCATTTTGGGACGACTCGTACGGGACCTGAAATCATACAGTCCAAGCTCTCTCAGCCTGGCAATGCCGGTGTAAAAGGTTTCTTTGCTAATCCCGAGTCTTTCCATAATGGCCTTCGGTTCTATCGTGTCTTCATTGCAGGCTTCCTGTGAACTCAGCTTCAGAAAATACAGGTAAAGGCGGTATTCTGCCGCAGTCAGTTTTGTGTCGATGAGATAGTCCGCGATGGGTTTGAGCGCATGAAGCATAGAGTTAGGCGAGGCGTGATTCCTTATCTCTTCCGGAAGATGTTCCAAGCCCATGACTTCGCCGTCGCACATGATGTAAGCACGCTCGATCACGGACTCCAGTTGCCTCACGTTGCCCGGCCAAGGATAACTGGTCAGGTATTGAAGTGCCTGTTGGGACACAGCCTTGTTCTTGCCGCTCCCGTCGTTCATGTTGGTCAGGAAGTGTTTGACCAGAAGAGGGATGTCCGCCGCCCTTTCCCTTAGGGGCGGTATGGTAAAGGCGATCACGTTGAGCCTGTAATAGAGATCCTCCCGGAACCGGCCAGCGGCAATTTCCTCCTCGAGTTTCTTGTTGCTCGCCGCGATGATTCGCACGTCCAGCTTTACAGGCTCCTTGCCTCCTAATCTACGTATCTCTTTTTCCTGAATGGCCCTCAGGATTTTTGCCTGCGTATTCAGACTGAGATCTCCGATCTCATCCAGAAAAAGGGAACTTCCGTTGGCCTGCTCGAAGAGCCCTATATGACGTGTTATGGCTCCTGTGAAAGCCCCCTTCTCATAGCCGAACAGTTCACTCTCGAGCAGTGTCTCGGGTATGGCTGCGCAGTTGATGGCAAAAAAGGGTTTGTTTTTTCTTGGACTGGCGTAGTGTATGCTTCGCGCAAAAAGCTCTTTCCCCGTGCCGCTTTCCCCGCAGATGAGAACGGTTGAGTTGGTAGGAGCCACCCTGGCAACGGTCTTGAAAAGTTCTTCCATGCTCTCATGGCTCCCGACAATGTTTTCCAGTTGATACTTTCCCTGGACCTGGTCTTTTAACATAATGTTGTCTTTAAGGAGCCTTATCTGGTCAAGGGCATTGTGCAGAACCAGGAGCAACTGATCCTTTTCAAAAGGCTTCTCCAGGTAGTAAAAGGCGCCCATCTTGGTTGCCTCAATAGCTGAAGGAATCGAGCCGTAAGCGGTGATGATGATGACCTGGCACGGCCGGTTCTGTGCCCGCACTTCCTTCAAAACCTCTGTTCCCTCCATATCGGGCAATTTGAGGTCGGTAAGAACAAGGTCAAAAGAGCAGCGCATCAGGAGGTCCACAGCAGCCCGACCCGTTCCGACATCTTCTACGTAGAAACCTTCCTTCGTCAGGATGGTTCGAATGATCCCTCGCTGGTTCCTATCGTCTTCCACGACAAGGATATTACCTTTGTTAACTTTCACGAATGGGCACCTCGATCATGGTCGTTGTTCCATTTCCTGCTTCACTCTCGATAAAGATGCTCCCTCCATGTTCCTCCACGAGCCGTTTCGTGATCGAAAGGCCGAGACCCACACCCAGCTTCTTGGTCGAGAAGTAGGGCTCGAAAATCTTATCCAGGTCCTCCTTCTCTATCCCCTTCCCGTTGTCGTGGACGGAAATGCGAAAGATCTCCTTCGAGGAGCTGAATTCCAGCACCACTTCTCCGACCCCATCGATCGCCTGCGCCGAGTTCAGGAGAAGATTGATCAAGCAAATCCTCATATAGACCCTGTCTGCCCAAAGAAGTTTGCCCTCGGTTCGGTCGAGTATCTTTATGTGGGTGCCTTCCGGAACCTTGTCCTTGAGAAGGTAAAGCGCGTCATCCACCAGGGCACCGGGAGATAACCACTCTCTGTTGAGGAGCACGGGCTTTCCCAAGAAAAGGAAATTGTTGATGAGTTCATTGACGCGGTAGATTTCCCGGGTGAGGTTGTCGAGGAGAGCCAGGATTTCATCGTGATCCCTTATTTTCTCCTCGGCGATCAAAGCCTTCAGGTGTCCTATGGACAAAGAAAAGAAATTCAAGGGATTCCTCACCTCGTGCGCGACTCCAGCTGCAAGCTGGCCTACCATGGAGAGCTGCTCCGACTTTCGAAGCTTCTCTTCGAGCTCCCGCCGTCCCTGCAGCTCCTCAACCATTTCGTTGAAGCTTCTCACCAGTACCCCTATTTCGTCACGCCGCTTGCTGTCCCGGATCTTTACCAGCTCACCTTGCGCGATTCTTCTGCTTGCTCGAGAGATCCTCTTTATAGGCTCCGTGTATTTTTCAGCAATGATGAGACAGATGAGCATGCCGATGACAAAAGCGAAGATCATGCTGAGTATCCTCTTTAGGTGATTTTTCTGCTGAAGAAATTTGTAATCATCCAGAACCAGGCTCATGAGGATGTAGCCGATATTCTTACCCTTAATGGATACCGGCATGATCACGTTGTAAAGCCTCTGCGTTTCCCTTGCGCTTTTCTCGCCCAGAGTTGCCGTGATGAAGAGATCTTTCTTCTTGGTCTCTTTTTCCCTTCTTTTGGCTACCCCGTTTTCCTTATTGGAATTGGAGAAGATCTTTTGCTTAGTCCCTACCTTCCGGGGGTCGGAGCTGGCAATGACTTGAGAATCATCACCTATGATGGTGATTTCCTTGATTCCCTTCTTGTTTAGCATGTCCACGTAGCTCTTGAGCCTTTGAGCGCTGTCTCCTCTGTAGGTGAGCTCTTCCACACTGATTTGAATGGCTTTGGTGACATCCTCCAGATTGTCCGTGATCTTGTCCATGATCACCTCCTCGGACCTCTCGTAAATGACGGTGAGAGAAGTGACGGAAAGAGCAAGGAGGAAAAGAAGGATCAAGAGGAGCTGAGTCCGCAGGGAGAAAATCGAAAAGATGGTCTTCAGGTAAGTCCCCTCCTTATTTTCAGGCATGTCCATCTCTCCTTCTCCGTGACGGAATTTTTCAGGGAGAAGAAAACAACCATTATAGATCTCTTAAACTAAAATTATAAAGGGGGTCTTCTCTGCGTGTCAATAAGCATGCATTCCACAAAAAGCGATGCGCGGGAGACCACCTTTCGGGTCGACTAAGTGAGGGCAACACCCGCAGATGGGCGTTTTTCAGCAACCTGCTAAGGTCCGGAGACATAATCCCTGTTACGAAGGATAGTCTCCACGATCTCGGCGAACCCAAGGCCTCCCTCCCGGTCTGTGACATAAGCGGGAAGGTGTTTCATGTGTGCGGTGAACTTATGGATGTTCTTTACGCCTGCCGAATGCGGAAAATGGGCGAACATGGGCTCATCATTGGGAGAATCTCCACAGAAGAAAAAGCGCGCTTGCTCCTGATCCAGATCGAATCCCCATAATTCACGGGCAAGAACTCTGGTCATGTCCAGCTTGCTGTAAGTGCCGAACCAGCCGTTGACGTGGATGGAGGAAACCTTGCACGTGGCGTCGTGCTTTGTGAAGATTGCGCGGACCCGTTCTATGTCCTTCCATGGGAGGGGAGGGACGTCCTCACAATAATCGATGGCCAGATCCGTCTCCCGGTAAAGCTGGTCGCTGGCCAAAGCGGTTCCATGGACAGTGGCTAGAACTTCTTTCTTGATCTCTTCGAGGCGGGTCCGTTTTTCTCTTCGCAGGTCCTCCGTGTCCACGAACCTCCTCTTGAGTTTACGCTCCTTGAAGTCATACCAGAAATAGAAAGCCCCATTTTCGCCCACAACTCCGTCTACGGGCCACATTCTCGCAATGTGATCACACCATCCTGCGGGCCTGCCCGTTATAGGGACCATGATGAGGCCTGCTTTCTTGGCTGCCCAGAGAGCCTGAAAGGCCTCGCTTTTTATTTTGCCGTGGGAAGTGAAGGTATCATCGAGATCAAAAAGAATACCGATAACCTGCTTGGCAATATCCGGAGACAAAGTGTGGATGGGAGACATGATCATCTGGTCTTTTGAAGGACTCCTTTCCAGTACAGGCCTTTGGCCACAACCAAACACTTACTCCCCTGTTACGATGAACTCAACGAGTTCCTCGACGGTATCTACGCGGATGATGGATCCAAACTCAGGCACCCTGGAAAGGCTGAGCGCTTTGATGCTTTTCATGATTTCGAAAATCTGCGCCATGGCAACGGGAGCGGCCGTCTTTACCGGGATCATCCTTGCGCCTTCCGGAGTTTCGCATCGCACAGATGTGGTGACAACCCGCAGCGGCATTAGCACCTCCTGCCGGGCAAAGGCTTCACCTTTTACGCAGCGGGCTCCTTTCACCTCAGCGCCGTCCGTTTCCAGCTCACAGCACGTGGGGCAAACGATGCAGGTGACAGTCCTTGCCTTGTCCTTCTCGATAGGCTTTCGTTCCTTGCTCTTCTTTTTCCTGACAGAGGCGTTCATCTTTTTTCCTTCCCGTATTACTCCTCCACGAGAGCGCTGCCCAGTTTTTCACCGTCCCTTGTTACCCGGTCCACCAGGTCGTGAACATAATCCGCGTTCCCGGCTACGTGAAATCCGTTTCCCTGCTCAATGCCTGCGTCTGTGAGAAGATCTCTTTCAGGGATCAGGCCTACGGAGTAGAGAAGAGTGTCGCAGACCAACTCCTTCACCTTGCCCGTAGCATTATCCCTGAACCGGACAGCTTCCACCCTGTCTTTCCCCGTGATTTCGAGAACCTCGTGTTGAAGATAAAGAGGGATGCCGAAGTCATCCAGACATTGGATTTTGTTTCTTACCAGGCCCGAGAGATGATCCAGGATTTCCAATACGGCATGAACCATGGCACCTTCGAGGGTCATCCGCCTGGCCATGATGAGACCGATATCACCGGAACCTACGATGACAATGCTTTTCCCGGGCAGGAGTCCATGAATATTCACCATCTCCTGTGCAAGGCCTGCGGTGAAAATGCCTGCCGGCCTGGTTCCGGGAGTGGTAAGCATCTCTCGGGTCCGCTCGCGGCATCCCGTGGCGAGCACGATATGCCTTGCTGAGGCAAGGATCTCCCCATCGGGACAGACGAAGACCACCTCTTTGTCCCGCGTAATCTTATGGGCAAAGCTGCTGGTCTTCACTTCCGTTACGGTTTCGTCGAACAATTTCCTGTACCGAAAGGCATATTCCGTCCCAGTGAGTTCTTCCTTGAAGTACCGGAGCCCGAACCCCACGTGGACACACTGGTTAAGAATTCCTCCCAGCCTGGGATGCCTTTCCAAAAGCAGGATCTTCTTTAATCCACCGCGAGCGGCACCCACGGCGACGGCCATGCCGGCAGGTCCGCCCCCTATGATGATCAGATCGTAGTGATCATGCCTTATCATGGCTATCTCAATACAGTCCTTTGGCCGCCCAACGCTGTGCGGGTCCGGCCGGAGGGTTGGTCTCTGAGGAGTCCGCAACCGGGAATGGACTCAACGCTTTTAACCAACACTCCATCACTTCCTTATTCCATTCTTCCAGGCTTTCATCCCTTGATCAACTCCGATCCCTTGCCTCTCTTTGTGATCTCGTCGTACGGGATGCCGAGTTCCTGGGACAAAATGGTCATGATCTTCATGGTGCAGAACGAACCGTGGCAGCGCCCCATCTGGCTTCGAGTTCGAAATTTGATGCCGTCCATGGTGCGGGCACCCCGCCGGATCGCTTCCCTGATTTCAGCCTTGGTGACCAGTTCACAGCGACAGACCACCTCGCCATATTCCCGATTCTTCCGGATCAAATGGTTTCTTTGCTCCGTGCCAAGCAGGCGGAAGCGGGGAATGGCCTTTCGGGTGGCCACAAAACTTTCCTTTCGCCGGAGGTCTATTTTGTTATTGATCATACCCACGACCAGTTCTGCGACGGCAGGCGATGCCGTCAGACCGGGCGACTGAATTCCAACGAGATTAATAAACCCGTCCCTGTCCTCCTGGATGTGAAAATCTCCGCCCTTGGTTGTAGGCCGGAGTCCTGCGAATGAGGCGATAATCAGTTCTTCCTTCAGGGAAGGCACCAGTCGTCTAATGTTTTGAAGCACCTCTCTTTTGCCTTCAGAGCTTGTTGAGACATCCCGGGTGTCGGGTACTTCTTCCGCAGTAGGACCGATCATGGTATTCCCGTCTACGGTCGGGATAACCAGAACTCCCTTGGTTTCCTTCCGGGGCAGAGGGAAGATGACTCGTCCGGTCAGTCGGCCCGCATGCTTGTCGAGCAGGTATTCCTCGCCTTTCCGGGGATAGATGGATGGCACTTTCAACCCGGCCATTTCGGCGATGCGGTCCGAATACAAGCCTGCGGCATTGATGATATAGCGTGCTTGATAATCACCCCTCGAAGTATGCGCTTTCCACCCGGCTCCATTTGACTCAACAGCTCTCACCTCGGTATGGAGTTCTACTCTTACGCCGTTAGCTACGGCATTTTCAGCAAGTGCGTAAACGGTCTCATAAGGGTTGATGACGGCAGCCGTGGGTCCCAGGAGGGCGGATTGGATATCTTTTGAGATATTCGGTTCATTCGCATCCAGCCAGGTGCGGTCCACCATCTCGACACCGGGGATGTCCAGGATCTCCGCGTTCTCCCTCATGGCTTCCAGTCCTTCCTCCTCCCTGCGAAAGGCAACGACCAGTTCGCCCGAAGGACGAAAGGGGAAGTCGAGATCGGCGGCCAGTTTTGGATAAAGCTCATTGCCGCGCACGGCCAATCGTGTCTTCAGGGCCTTGGGGTCGCTCTGAAAACCGGTATGGACAATACCGCTGTTGGCCTTCGATACCCCGAAGCAAAGCTCTGCTTCCTTTTCGAGCAAAGTCACGCCGATTCGGTACTTGGACAATTCACGGGCCAGACAGGACCCCACAATGCCGCCGCCGATGATAAGGATGTCAGTCTCCAAAGGTAATCTCTCCAAGGAGAAAAACCTAAAGAAAAGAAAAATTTGTTGGAATGTCAATCTTTCTTTTTCAAGATCTTATGTGGGCGCGAGCAAGGGTTTCTCCAAAACGACCGCGGGCGGGCATAGGCGATTGAAAAATTTCAAGGGGTATGTTCTACTGAAGGCTAATCAAAGCTGATCGAGGGTTTTCATGGGTCATTTCAAGGCGGCTACGTTCAATGCGAACTCTTTGCGGGCCAGACAGCCTGTTATCACCAAATGGCTGAGACAGGAGCAGCCGGACGTGCTTTGTCTGCAAGAGACCAAAGTCCAAGACAAGGATTTTCCGGTGGAGACCTTCGAAGCCATAGGATATCGGGCCCTTTTTAAGGGGCAAAAATCTTACAACGGGGTAGCCATCCTTACACGAAGCCGTGCCGATTTGATTCGACAGGACCTTTACGACGAGGCGGACGAGGAAGCTCGTTTCATCAGCGCCCGGATTAATGATGTTCCCCTGATCAACGTTTATGTACCCCAAGGATTTGCGCCGGGAACAGAGAAGTTCGAGCACAAATTGCGCTGGCTGAGGGATCTCCTCGGCCATGTTCGGAAAACCTACCAAAAGAGCCTTCCTCTCCTGATGACCGGGGATTTTAACGTGGCCCTTGAACCGATCGACGTCTATGATCCGGAGGGGCTGAAAGGCCAAGTAGGTTTTCACCCGGACGAGCAGGCCATCATGCGGGAATACTTCACCTGGGGTCTGATCGATGTATTCCGGAAACACGAGCCCGGCGGAGTGCACTACACTTTCTGGGACTATCGGGTTCCTAACGGGTTCAAAAGAAAGATGGGGTGGCGCATCGACTACATCCTGGCCACTCCGCCCCTGGCTGCAAGATCTTTAAGAGCCTGGATCGACACGGAACCGCGAACGAGCGAAAAACCTTCGGACCATACGTTTCTTGTAGCGGAATTTGATTTGTAGTCTGGATAAAGTGAATCGTATCATCGGAAGGGGTTGGTACTAGAACCATGAATCATGATCTCCAAGCGCAAATAGGTCAGTTTTTCATGGCGGGCTTAGCGGGCCCCCGCATTGACAAAGATACGCTATCCCTCATCCGGGATTTGAACCTGGGTGGCATCATCCTTTTCTCCCGGAACATCGAAGAACCGTTGCAGCTTGCAGAGCTCTGTCAGGATCTTCAGAAGGAGGCGTTGCGCTGTCACGGCCGTCCGCTTTTCTTGGCGGTGGATCAGGAAGGCGGCAGGGTGGCCAGGCTCAGGGAACCGTTCACATCTTTCCCCGGCAACGCCGCCATCTCTGCGGACGAGGATCCGGTAAAACGGGCTGAGGAGTTCGGAGCGGTCACAGCCAGGGAGATGAGACTGGTGGGCCTCAACATGGACCTCGCTCCTGTCATTGACGTACAGCGGGGAAAGCTTGAAAAGCATCTCCACGGCAGGAGTTTCGGCGATGACCCTGAGAGGGTAGCGCTCCTCGGAAGGATCATCATCAGATCTTTACAAGAGAGCGGCGTGATGGCGGTGGCCAAACATTTTCCGGGTCTGGGTCAGGCCAAGGTGGATCCCCATGTGCGCCTCCCTGTTATCGACACACGCCTGGAAGAGGTGGAAAGAATAAACCTCGTCCCCTTCAAAGCGGCTGTCGAAGAGGGTGTATCGGGCATCATGAGCTCCCATGCGATTTATCCTGCCCTTGATCCTAAGCGGCCGGCAACCCTCTCCGAGCATGTTCTTACCGAACTCCTTAGGAACACTCTGGGATTTCAGGGGCTCATGATCACCGACGATCTGGAAATGGGCGCCATTGCCGGCGAGTGCCCTGTGTCGGAGGGAGCCTTCATGGCCTTTCAGGCCGGTGCGGACATTCTGCTCATCTGCAAAGACCAGGATCACGTGGTGAAGAGCCACCGCCTTCTTTGCGATGGCCTCTCAGGGGGCAGCATACGTGAAGAGAGAGTCGTTGAATCCTTGAACAGGATCGATAGGATGAAAGCCCGCTTCCTGAAAGGAAAAGAAGAAATTTCTCTCGCAAGAGTGAGAGAGTATTTCAAGATATAAAATCGCAGGAGCGATTTTATGCAACGCGGCTTCGCCGCTCAGAAGAAGGGTATTCCTGAACGATCAAGTTGAGCAGCCGGGGTCTTTCTGTTCGGCACGACCGGTTGCTAACTGCCTAGTGCGTAGTGCTTGCGGCCTACTCTTTAACAGCCAGTCGGGTGTTGGGGCCTCGATAGTGATGATCTCGTTGCGAGTGGGGTGTTTGACCGTGAGCGACCGGGCCATGAGCCGTATGCTTTGATCCTGCAACCCATAGGGCGCCCCGTATTTTACGTCTCCTTCGATAGGATAACCTAATCCTGCAAGCTGCGCTCGAATCTGGTGCTTTCGTCCTGTCTGGAGGTAGATTTCGAGAAGGGATTTTCCCTTCAACTTCCGTATCGTCCTGTAGGTCAGAAGCGCCTTTTGGGCTGCCGCCTCCTCTTCTCCCGCCAGGTTCACCTTTCTCACGCCCTTAACGATGTAGGACACGAGACTCGCCGAAGGAGGACTCACTCTTCCGTGTACCAGGGCCCAGTAGATCTTCCGGACCGTCCGGGCCCGCAACTGGGCTGAAATTCGGGAAGCCGCCTTGGAGGTTCTTGCAAAGAGAACCACCCCCGTAACAGGCCGGTCAAGGCGATGCAGAAGCCCCAGGAAGACATTCCCTGGTTTCCTGTACTTGTTTCTGATATATTCCCTTGTCAGATCCATAAGGGATGTATCACCGGAAGCATCTCCCTGAATCAGCATGCCCGCGGGCTTGTTGAGAGCCAGGAGGTGATTGTCTTCATAAAGGACTTGAAGATCCTGCGGTGCCAGGATTTCGGATTTCCCTGTCATGGTCATGAAACAACCTTTCTCCAGGAATGACATAAAAAAGCCAAGGACGCCTAAAACCAGGAAAGAAATTCTTAAACCCGGGTTATCCTCCTTGAAGGCCTGGTTTCAAAGAAGCTATTTACCTCTCACGAAAAAACAATACAAGCAGATGTGGTTGTTCCACACTCTGCTGCGTGAAAAGAACGCGGAGTATGATCTCACCCGGATCTACCAATTCGACAACATGGTTCAGAAGCACTACATTGACTGTGTCCTGGCGGCAAAACTGCTCCGCTGGCATTTACCCTCCCCCCTCCTGGACATCGGCTCAGGGGCCGGGTTTCCAGGCATTCCCCTGAAGATTGTGTGCCCTGAGACAAGCCTCATCCTTGCGGAAGGAAGACACAGGAGGATCAAATTCCTCCACGAGGTGGTGGAGGCCCTTGAGCTGAACGACATCGAGATTTATGAAGGAAAAATCTACGCCTCTTTCGACAGAATCGTCAACGGTGTGATCACGCGAGCTCTGGAAACGATTCCCGAAACGCTTGGCCGGGTCCGAAACTGCCTTGCCCGAGGAGGCGAGGCGATCTTCATGAAGGGACCACATTGCGACGAGGAAATGATACAAGCCTCAAGCCGTTTTGGCGAAGAGTACGCGCTCATACAGGATCTCCGCTACACGATACCCCACACGACACACCATCGGAGGCTGATAGTTTTCAGGAGGCTTTGACGGTGTCCTGCAATCATTGCGGGAGGGAACTCCTCGGGGGAGAGGAAAATATTGGCCCTGCCGGCGATTTTGTGCGATAAATATAACCGCATCATGCAATAGGAGGCTACCTGTATGCTCAAGGCCAGTGATATCATGACCAAAGACCTTGTCACTGTCTCGCCGGATATGGAGATCATCAAAGCGGCAAGAATCCTTCTCGAAAAGGGCATCAACGGGGTACCCGTAGTGGAGGCCGGCAGGCTGGTGGGCATTCTCTGCCAGAGCGATCTGATTGCGCAGCAGAAAAAATTGCCTGTTCCCTCTCTTTTTACCCTCCTGGATGGTTTCATTCCTTTGAGATCCACCAAGCAGTTTGAAAAAGCTTTGCAGAAGATAGCGGCCACCACGGTATCAGATGCCATGACAAGGGATCCGGTTGCGGTTGGTCCCGAAACGACTGTTGAAGAGATCGCGACACTCATGGTGGACCGGAATTTTCACACCATTCCCGTTCTGGAAAAAGGTGAGCTGGTGGGGATCGTGGGGAAAGAAGACGTCTTGAGAAGCCTCATGCAAGGGACGGATGCCAAACAGGCGGACGAAGAATGAGCACGAAGAGCTATGTCAGAATTTTCCTGCTGTGCGCCTTGGGTTCGCTCTATCTTGGCGGACTTCTCCTGCACCTTCGGATTCATCCATTGGGTGAAAGGCCTTCTAATGTCGTGCCTTTCCTCGCAGCCATCCTGGGTGTACTTGTTGTGCCATGGCTCTTCTCATCCAGGAAACTGGTTGAATACGGCTATGTCCTCAACGGGATGTTGGTCATCATCGGGACGATAACCATGACCCATTTTTCTATCGTTCATTGGCCTGCTCCGTCAGGGTTCGGGACGATTCTCCTGAAAACGATGCTGGCAGACATATTACTCTTGTGGGGCAACTTTTTTGTGGGGAAGTCGTTATTCGAGCTGGAGGTTTACGGGTACGACCCAAACAGGGAAAGAAGGGGAAAAACCTATCGCTACCCGAATCTGGGGTGGTGGATCGTTCACCTCGCAGCCATATCGGCCGTTTACACTATCGGCCACGCCTTGTGGAGGTAACATGAGACGATTTAAGCTCTTCACACCGCTCTGGTGGGTATTGCACTTTGTGATGATCGTCTTCTTTGTTTGGCTGGGCCACGCCGTTCATTTCTGACTTTTACCCAGTTTCTTCTGGAGCAGCTTGCGGAGTTTATTGGGGTTCGCCTTGCCGCGAGTCTTTTTCATAGCCTGGCCGATGAGAAAATCCACGGGCCTGGTCTCCCCCTCCCTGATTTTGGCTATCACTTCGGGGTTCTCGGCGATGACTTCATCCAGCACCCTGTCCAGGGCGTCCAGATCGTGGATAGGCCTCAGCCCCTTTTCCTCGATGACAGACTTGGCGCGGACGCCTCGCTGAAACATTTCCTCCAGGACTTCCCTTCCCATCTTCTCCGTAATTTCTCCCCTGGTGATGAAATTGATCAGTTCCGAGAACGCTTCCGGAGAAACAGGACACTGATCCATGGGCAGGACCTCTTTATTGAGGAGCCTGAACAGGTCCTTGATGATCCACCGGCTCAACTTTCGCCGGTCCTCGGCGACAAGGGCGCACGCAGCGAAGTAGTCGGCCACGCTCTTGTCCTTGGTCAGGATGAGCACGTCCTCTTTGGGCAGGTCGTATTCCACGATCAACCGGCCCACTCTTTGATCCGGCAATTCAGGCATTTTCTTCCTGATCTTTTCCACGAACTCTTCGGAGAGTTCGATTTCCAGAAGATCGGGGTCGGGGAAGTACCGGTAGTCGGGAGCGTCCTCCTTGCTTCTCATGGGGAAGGATACCCTTTTTTTCTCGTCAAAAAGCCGCGTTTCTTGTGAGATCTCTCCGCCTGAGCGCAGAATGTCCGACTGTCTCCGGGTCTCAAACTCCAAGGCCTCCATGATGAACCTGAAAGAAGCCATGTTCTTTATTTCGGCTCGATGGCCATAGCCCTGTTGCCCTTTAGGCCGAAGGGATATGTTGACGTCACAACGGAGCTGGCCTTTTTCCATGTCACAATCGCTGATTTCGATGTAGCGCAGGGTCTGCCTCAATTTCTCAAGATACGCACGCCCCTCCTGGAGCGAACGGATGGGATTTCTCTCATGATCCGTCACGATTTCAAGCAGAGGAACGCTCGAACGGTTGTAGTCCACGAGGCTGAACTCCGACGCCTCAAACGAATCGGAGGAATGAACCAGTTTCCCCGCGTCTTCTTCCAGGTGAACGCGCTTGATTCCCACCGCATAAGGCCGGCCGTCATCGGCAGTGATCTCCAGGTAGCCGTCCTGGCAGAAGGGCCTTTCATACTGGGAGATTTGATACCCCTTCGGTAGGTCGGGATAGAAATAGTTCTTCCGGGCGAACCGGGAGGTTCGATTAATCGCACAGTTGAGGGCCAGGCCTGCTCGCACCGTGTACTGCACCGCCTTTTTGTTGAGCACAGGCAGGGCCCCGGGCTGCCCCGTACAGACTGGGCAGATGCAGGTGTTAGGGACCGCGTCATAATCCACGGGACAGTCACAGAAGAGCTTGGACCGGGTCTTCAGTTCCACGTGCGTCTCAAAGCCTATGATCACATCAAAGTCCATAAGAAAACCAAAAAGAAAGTTGTGAAGGTCAACCACGAAAACACGAAGGAAAGAAAGCAAGAAAAAAGAAATATATTTGCTTCGTGTCTTTGTCCCTTCATGCTTTCGTGGTTAGGAATATCACCCTTGCCTCATTCCGATTTCACTCTTTCATACGCATGGCCGACACGGAGCACCATCTCTTCGTCAAAGGCTTTTCCGATGATCTGCATGCCCACAGGTAGCCCGTTCAGGATTCCGCAATTGACGCTCATTCCGGGCAGGCCTGACAGGTTGAGGGAAACGGTGTACACATCCACGAGGTACATCTGAAGGGGCTCGGTGATCTTCTCCCCGATCTTGAAGGGAAGACAGGGAGAGACAGGAGTCACCATGCAATCTACCCTTTCAAAGGCTTTGTCGAAGTCTCCCTTGATGAGCGTTCTCGCCTGCTGCGCTTTCAAATAATAGGCGTCATAGTAACCGGCGGAGAGGACGAAGGTGCCCAGCATAATCCTTCTTTTCACCTCTTTGCCGAACCCCTCGCTTCTCGTAGCCTCGTACATCCCGGCCGTGTCGGAAATCTCCCCGGCGGCGCGGTAGCCGTATTTTACGCCGTCATACCGAGCCAGGTTGCTGCTCGCCTCAGCCGTGGCAATGAGGTAGTAGGAGGCGATGGCATAACGGGCATGAGGCAAGGTGACCTCCACGATATGGGCTCCGCTTTTCTCGAGAAGGGAGACGGCTTGCAGGACTTTTTCTCTGATCCCGGCGTCCAACCCTTCCACGAAGTATTCTTTGGGCAGGCCGATGCGCAATCCTTCTACGCCCTTTTTCAGGGATCGGAGAAAATCCGGTGTGTCCACGTCCGCGGAGGTGGAGTCGTTCCCGTCATGATGGCAAAGGATGCCGAGCAGGGACGCACAGTCTTCTACGGTCCGTCCGAAGGCGCCCACCTGGTCAAGGGAAGAAGCATAGGATACGAGACCATACCGCGAGACCCGGCCGTAAGTCGGCTTGATGCCGGCCACTCCGCAGAAAGCAGCAGGAAGGCGGATGGAGCCACCTGTATCCGACCCGACCGACACGATGGACTCGCCCGCAGCCACGGCAGCAGCGGAGCCGCCGCTCGAACCTCCTGCCACGCGTTGAGGGTCCCAAGGGTTACGGGTGGGTCCGAAGGCACTGTTCTCCGTAGATGAACCCATGGCGAATTCATCCATGTTCGTTTTCCCGACAAGCACCGCGCCGCTCTCAAGCACCCTTTTGACCGCAGTTGCATCATAGGGAGGGACGTAGTCCCTGAGGATCGATGAGCCGCATGTGGTTCTGATATCCTTGGTGCAAAGCACATCCTTGACGGCAACGGGTATTCCGTCGAGAGGGGAAATGCTCTCCTTCTTTCTGTATCTTCGATCCGCTTCCTCCGCTTGCCTCAACGCCGTCTCGCGGGTCAGAGTGATAAAGGCATTGATCCCTCCCTCTCTTTCGTCGATGCGCCTGAAGACGGATTCAGTGATCTCCCGAGAGGTGATTTCCCCTTTCTTGAGCAAATGAACAAGTTCCGATGCGGTTTTATCGCAGAGTTCCATGACTGCATCAACCTTCGATAATCCTGGGCACTTTGAAGTAGTTTCCTTCTCTCATGGGTGCATTGGCCAGAATGGATTGGCCCCGGTCGGCTTTACCGGATTTATCCTCACGCCACACGTTGGTCACGGGCAGCACATGGCTCATGGGCTTGACCGATTCCGTATTCAATTCCTGCAAGGTCTCCACGTAGTCCAGGATGGCGTTAAGATCCTTCTGATAGGAGAGAGTCTCTTCGTCGGTAAGCTTCAGCCTTGCCAGCCGCGCGATATCGCGTACCCGTCGGGAGGATATGGCCCGTTCCCCGGCAGGCTGGGTACGGTGCTTCATGGTCTCCTTGGAAGGCACCTGTGTTTGAGGGGTAATCAAACCAAGTTCCATGAGCTGAGACTCTGCTACCCACGAGGGCGCCTGGGTCAAGGGGCAGTAAGCGCTCCGGTTCTTGGGAAAGGCGATGACCTCCCGGATGGAGGAAGCGTTCAGGATCATGGCCACCACCCTGTCCAAGCCGAGCGCCAGTCCGCCGTGCGGAGGGGCACCATATTCAAGAGCCCTCAGAAAAAATCCGAACTTGGACTCCAGTTCCTCTTCCGTGAGACGGAGAGCCAGGAAGATCTTTCTCTGAATATCCATGCGGTGGATGCGGATGCTCCCTCCTCCCAGTTCTTCACCGTTGACGACAAGGTCATAGGCCCTTGATTTCAGACGCAGGAGCGCCTGCTGATCTTCGGGGTCGAAATCCGTGCGGTCAGGCATGGTGAAGGGATGATGCTGGGAACACAAGCCGTCTTCCTTTAGTTCGAAGAGCGGAAAGTCGGTGACCCAAACAGGGCAGTACCGATGCTCGGGGACCAACCCGAACCTTTCCGCCATGTGGAGCCTGAGACTGCAGAGGACCCTGTTCACCGTGTCTCTTGAAAGGTCGGCAATGAGAATGAGCACGTCACCTTCGCCGGCCTGGAATCGAGCTTTAAGAGCCTCAAGTTCCTGCACTTTAAAGAACTGGACGATGTTGGATTCCAGCCTTCCTTTGACGACCTTCATCCAGGTCATTCCCCTGGCTCCGAAGGAAGGGGCGATCTTCATGGCGTATTCGTTCTGGAGGACGTTCTTGCTCAGGTTGCCGGCCGCACCTTTGACGCAGAATCCCTTCACCACGCCGCCGCCGTCGATGACCTGTTTGAAAACGCCGTAGCCGGTTGAGATCAGGAGGTCGGTGACTTCCTCAAAGTCCATGCCAAAGCGCAGATCAGGCCGATCTGAGCCATACCTTTCCATGGCCTCTTCATAGGTCATCCTCGGAAAGGGGCGGGGAAGGGTGACTCCGCCCAAACGGAACATCCTCGCCGTCAATTCTTCCACCACTTCATAGATGAATTCTTCGTCGATGAAAGAAGCTTCCAGGTCAAGCTGAGTGAACTCGGGCTGACGGTTGGGCCGCAGGTCCTCATCCCGGAAGCACCGGACGACCTGGAAGTACCGATCCATACCGCTCATCATGAGGAGTTGCTTGAAGAGTTGAGGGGATTGAGGCAACGAGTAGAATTTACCTTTGTGGATTCGACTGGGCACCAGGTAGTCCCTTGCTCCTTCAGGTGTGCTCCTGGTGAGGAAGGGAGTCTCCACCTCCAGAAAATGGAGCCCATCGAGGTACTCCCTGATGCATTTCATGATCTCATATCTTTTTACAAGGAATTCCTGTGCCGAAGGTCGGCGCAGATCCAGGTAGCGATACTGGAGCCGGAGATCTTCATCTACCTTTTCGGGATTGGCCTTGATGTCTTCACCGAAGACGATCGCCTTTTCAGAGATCTTAAACGGCAAGATGCGGGAAAAAGAGAGGATCTCCATATCCTGAGCAAAAACTTCGATATTTCCCGTAATGAGATTGGGGTTTTCCGTCCCCCTCTCTCTCAGGGCGACCTTGCCTCGCACCTGAATCACATACTCCTCTTTTAAGGTCAAGGCGCTCTCATAGCTCTTGGCGCTGACGGCAGGGTTGAAGACAACCTGAACCATTCCCCGCACATCTCTCAGGTGGATAAAAAGAAGGCTGCCATGGTCACGGACGGCGTCCACCCATCCCATGAGGAGAACCTGTTTTCCCACGCGGGAGGAGGTCAAATCCGCACAATAGATCCTTTGTCTCCAATCCATCAAAGTCCTCGAACATGATTAGAAAACAGATAAATTTTTTTATATACTTGATCAGAAGCCGGCGATCAATCCTTATTTGACGGCCCGGTAAGAATCTTATACCGTTTTGTTATATCACGCTCCCGTATCCTACAAAATTGTTATTCCGCGATCGAGGAGCCTGCGTCTCGTGAACTCAAAACATAAACCATATCATGTTGTTAGCAAGCGGAAAGGAATGGCACACCCCTTGCTCCGTGTATTGAATACTTCCATGGTATTTCATGGCGGGCAAGCCCAAAGATCATACTCATATTGGGATCGTGGTCATTAAAATTCATCACAGGGGGTGGTAACAAATGGCGGAAACAAAATCGGCAAAGGATGTTATCAGTTTGATCAAATCGGAAAAGATCGAAGTCGTCGATCTCAGATTCATGGATTTCCCCGGATTGTGGCAGCATTTTTCTATCCCGGCAAGAGAGGTGGAAGAGGACACTTTTGAGAGCGGCTTGGGATTCGACGGCTCAAGCATCAGAGGCTGGCAGGCCATTAACGAGTCGGACATGCTTGTTAAGCCGGTTCCCGAGACGGCGTTCGTGGATCCCTTTTTCCAGGCCAAGACCCTGGTCATGATCTGCAATATTTGCGATCCCGTCACAGGGGAAGATTATTCCAGGGACCCCAGGAATATCGCCAGGAAGGCGGTGAACTACCTTAAGTCCACCGGTCTTGCCGACATGGCCTATTTAGGTCCCGAGGCGGAGTTTTTTATCTTCGACGACATTCGTTTCGACCAGAACGAACGCGAAGGTTACTATCACATCGATTCTGTGGAGGGCCGATGGAACGCCGGGCGACAAGAGAACCCGAACCTCGGGTACAAACCCCGGTACAAGGAAGGCTACTTCCCTGTCCCCCCAACGGACAGTCAGCAGGATATCCGGAGCGAGATGATGCTGACCCTGGAAAAGATCGGTGTGCTCATCGAAGCGCAGCACCACGAAGTCGCCACCGGCGGGCAGGCGGAGATCGATATGCGCTTTGCTCCCCTCGTCCAGATGGCGGATAACCTCTTGAAATACAAATACGTGATCAAGAATGTGGCCAGGAAACACGGTAAGACCGTGACCTTCATGCCCAAGCCGCTTTTCAACGACAACGGTTCAGGCATGCATGTCCACGTCTCCCTCTGGAAAGGAGACAAGAATCTCTTTGCCGGAGACGGCTACGCAGGTCTGTCCCAAATGGCCATGTATGCCATCGGCGGCATCCTGAAGCATGCACCTTCCCTCCTTTCCATCACCAGCCCCACCACCAACAGTTACAAGCGGCTGGTCCCGGGTTTTGAAGCTCCCGTGAACCTAGCGTACTCTAGACGAAACCGTAGCGCCGCTGTTCGTATTCCCCTTTACTCCTCCTCCCCGAAGGCGAAACGGCTGGAGTTCCGATGCCCGGACCCAAGCTGCAATCCCTATCTTGCTTTTCCTGCGATCTTGATGGCGGCCCTTGATGGAATTCAGAACAAGGTAGACCCCGGGGATCCCCTTGATAAGGACATTTACGATCTGCCCCCCGAAGAGCTGGCCAAGGTCCCCCAAACACCAGGGTCCCTGCGCGAGGCCCTCAAAGCCCTGGAAAACGATCACGCCTATCTGCTCAAGGGCGATGTGTTCACTTCCGACGTGATTGAAACCTGGATCTCCTACAAGATGGAAAAAGAAGTGGTGGCGATTGATCTCCGTCCCCACCCATGGGAGTATGCGCTGTATTATGATATATAGAGAAAAAGATGGAGGCTGGAAAGGGGTTCTCCGGCGTCAACGCCGGAGAACCCCTTTATCTTTTTCGCCAGAACCCAAAGCCCCCAAGAAGTGTCCCTGTGCTTTCTTCTCGGTCTCCATGGCATCCCCTCCGGTCTTCCACCCATTTGTAAGAAATCAACGGTTGAGATACAATGTGTAATGCAGGTTTCGGGACTCAAAACAAACATTCTTCCAAACCCGATTCACGGGAAAGTCTCGAAACGCCGCAGGGCGCACGATACACGGTACACGGGAAAAGAATTCCATCATGTCCACTGAAACGGAAAGATCCGGTGAAGGCCTCTCAGATGCCTATGGAGCGGTGCAGGCAGAGCATCTTGCAAGGCTGGGAGAGAGGTACTTCAAGATCTTCAGCCAGAAAGATCTTGATCGGCACCTCCAGGCCCTTGCGGAACTGTCTCCCGATCGACCTGTAAAGATACTCCTGGACCCTCACAGAGACGGAACTCTGGAGTGTACCGTTCTTGCTTTTGACTATCCCCACGAGTTTTCGTTGATCACCGGCGTCCTGGCATCCATGGGGTTTGACATCCTTTCAGGCGATGTCTTCACCTACGAAGGCGTTCCTCGGCAGATGCTCGCGCGACGGCGCACCATGGAAAAGGTCCGGGAAAAGGAGGAGACCCGGAAGCGGCGTCGGATCATCGATCATTTTTCAGGCGTTCCTGAACACCCTCTCACTTTTGAGACATGGTCCGGAGAGCTTCAGCAGAGGATGGAGTCCGTCGTGAGGCTCCTGGAGCGAGGAGACGAGTCCTCGGTGCTGGAAGCGAGGAAAACAGTTCAGGAAATGGTTATTCAGAGACTCGCTCTTTATCGCACCCAGGCGGAGCCTGCTCTGTATCCCGTGCAAGTGGATACGGACAACGAATCCGGGCCCTTCACTCGACTCAAGGTTGTGGCTCAGGATACGCCTGCCTTTCTCTATGCCCTTTCCAATGCTCTTTCCATGCACGATGTCTCGATTGAGCAGGTGAGGATTCGCACAATCCACGCCAGGGCCGAGGATGTCATTGACCTGGTTGATCTGAAAGGACGCAAGATTGAAGATCCGGAACTTCTTAATCGGGTGAGACTCTCCGTGCTCCTGACCAAGCAGTTCACCTATTTTCTCGATGCGGCGCCCGACCCCTACGCTGCTTTTTCTCGGTTTGAACACCTGCTGGCCGAGTTGTCCCGCAAGGACAGGGAAGGACAGTGGCGGCAATGGCTGGAGGACCCAAAGCTGCTTCAGGACCTCGCCAGACTCCTTGGCGCGAGCGATTTTCTCTGGGAGGATTTCATCCGTCTCCAGTATGAAGCCCTGCTTCCCATGCTCCGCCCTCAGGGAAGACACTATGCCGGGCCTCCGGAAACGCTTCTGGAAAGGCTCGATCAAGCCCTCCGTGGAGCCCACTCCCTGGAGGAACAAGGAAGAAGGCTGAACGATTTCAAAGATCGGGAGATTTTTCTCCTTGATCTCGACCATATCCTTGACCCGACGGTGGATTTCAATAGCTTGTCGAGGGGGCTGACCCGGCTTGCGGAAGTCGTGGTGAAAAAGGCCGCTGAAATGGTTTATGAGGAGTCGGTGAGGAGGTTTGGAGCACCCAGGACTGTGGCGGGCCTTATGACAAAGTACGCGATCCTTGGTTTGGGGAAACTGGGAGGTGCAGCCCTCGGATACGCATCGGACCTGGAAGTCTTATTCGTTTACAGTGACAGTGGACAGACGGATGGGGAAAAGCGCCTTCGTAATTCCGAATTCTTCGACCGTCTGGTTAAGGGTGTAAACCGGCTGATTCATGCAAAGAGAGAAGGGATCTTTCACCTCGATCTTCGGCTGAGGCCCTACGGGAACGCAGGGCCCCTCGCCTGCAGCCTAGAAAGCTTTTGCCGGTATTACGGGCCGGAGGGTTCGGCTCATTCGTACGAGCGAATGTCCCTTGTGCGCATGCGTGTCATCGGAGGAGACCCAGCGCTGGGAAAGCAACTGGAGCGCCTGAGAGATGGGATGGTCTATTTCTCGGAAAGCATCCGCCTCAAAGAGCTTCAAGAGCTGAGGGAGAGGCAGTTCGCTGAAAAGACCGGAGGCGGAAGGCTCAACGCCAAGTTCAGCCCGGGCGGCCTCGTGGACCTGGAATACAGCGTACAGATCCTTCAGGTCACTCACGGCAAGGATATTCCCGAGTTGAGAACACCCCTCATGCACGAAGCCTTGGGCGCTCTGTTCGACGCGGGAGTCCTGGCGCCAGACGAAGCGGCTCGCCTTGTATGGGCTAACGGTTTTCTGAGGCGGCTCATCAACAGCATGCGCATGCTCCGAGGGTCTGCAAAGGATCTCTTCCTCCCGACACCCGACTCCCACGAATACACCCACCTGGCAAGGCGAATGGGCTACCTCATGGGAGACGCTCTGGACCCGGGCGAGCAACTCCGCATCGACTTCGAGAAATGCTCCGCCGCTGTAAGAGTGTTTGTGGAGCGCCATTTTGGGAGGGATTCCCTGCCGGGTGAGGCAGCCGGAACCGTAGCCGATGTGGTGCTCTCCGACAGCATACCTGCCGATCTAAGGACACGGATTCTTAAAAATGCAGGATTCAAGAACATCGAGCGTGCCCATGTGAACCTGAAGAGTCTGGCCGGATCGGGGGCACGGAAGGAGACTTTTTCGAGACTTGCGCTCCTTGCTGTTGAGGTCCTTTCGAGGAAACCGGACCCTGACATGGCCCTCAATAACTGGGAGCGATTCATCCGCGCCCTCGTGAGCCCCGAATTTCACTTTAACCTTCTTCTCATGCAACCCATGCGCCTAGAGATCCTGATGGGAGTATTCTCCGGAAGCCAGTTCCTGTCCGACACCCTGGTGAGGAACCCAGGCTTCCTGGACTGGGTCGTCATCCCCGAGATCCTCCACCGCACGAGGGAAGCAGGGGATATCGAAGAGGAACTGAGGAAGGTGGCCGAGAGTTGCGCCACTCACAGAGAATGGCTCAATAAACTGCGCCGCGTCAGGCGGCGGGAAATGCTCCGGATCGGCATCCGGGACATCTGTTTGGGTGTCTCTACCCGGGAAGTGATGACGGAACTCACGAGGCTGGCGGAGGCGCTCATCGGGGTGGTTCTCGAACGGGCAATGGAAAGAATGGAAGTCCCCAAAACTTCAAGGGATCGGTTCTGCATTCTGGCTCTTGGAAAACTGGGAGCCAATGAACTGAACTACAGTTCGGACATCGATCTCCTCGGCCTTTGGGACGACGGCGGCGTAACCGGGAAGGAAAAGGATATAGAGCTGTTTGCTCGACTCATGGAGGAGGTGAGATCGGATCTTTCCCTTCACACAGAGGAGGGGTATGCCTATCGAGTTGACCTGCGCTTGAGACCTTACGGGAGGGAAGGGGAACTGGTCCCGTCCTTTTCGGCTCTTACCGACTATTATCTCCGTCGCGCCTCTTTGTGGGAGATTCAGGCCGGCATCAAGATCCGCCCCGTGGCGGGCAACATCAGGCTCGGGTATAACTTTCTTGAAAAGGTGGGGTCCGTCTGGCTCAAACACCGAAGCCGGGAAAGCATCGTGAGCTGTATAGACAGGATGCGGAGCGCGGCCGTGAAGACATTCCAAAGCAACACCCTGGATGTGAAAAGCGGGGTTGGCGGATTGAGGGACGTGGAGTTTCTCGTACAGGGTCTTCAACTGATCCATGGCCGAAAGAATCAGGGAATCCTGGAAGGGAATACCGTGACGGCCCTCGATTTGCTCGCCGGATCGGAGATTCTTCCCCAAGAGGTCGCCACAGGACTGAAGGACGATTACCTGTTTCTCCGTCGGGTGGAGCATTATCTCCAGATCATGGAGGACCGGCAGATTCATGCGATCCCCGGGGAAAAGGAAGAGGTGATCGCATTGGCCAAGAGAATCCTCGGAGTCGAAAGCACAGCGGAAGAATTCATAGCCGCTTTGAAAGCATGTCTATCCCGGATCAGAGAACGATACACCCGGTATCTGGTGGACGAAAAGGCGCGGGCCCCTGGCAGGATGCCGGGATAAGTTTTAGGCTGTTGCTTCTCCGCGACTCGCGGAGAATTCCAGGCCGGCCGGGGGGGGGTGGCCTCTTCCTGAAATCCGACTTCATCGGATTTCAGGCATTTCCCGCCTTCGGCGGGGAAGAAGCCCCGAAGGGGCGTTATATGAAAACTTGCCTTGGCAGGTTTCATTTCCGGTTGCGGACTCGTCAGAGACGACCCCCCGACTGGCCTGGCAGAGCGGGGTAACAAGCGTTTGGTTGCGGACTGGAGTCTGCATGAGGAGAGCCATGAAAAAGGGCTTGACAAAACATTCAAAAGCAATAAGCTAAACAAAGATTCCGCACAAAGACGTTCGGAAATCACCCATCAAATCATGACAAAGGCGTCGGCGCCTCTTAAGAGAGGAAGACGCCTTTTTCTATCCGGAATGAAATCCGCAGGATCGGATTTCGTACAACGCCCCTTCAGGGCTTCATAAGAAATCTGCCAAGGCAGATTTGGTGTAAGGTAAAAGGAAGATGGCACAGGGAAAATCACTACGACGGACCGGAACCAGGGAAAAGAAACTGACTCTGGCCCTCTTTTATTGTCAGAACGTGCCTGAAAGCAGTGAGCCTGAGAGGCAAGCGCTGGAGGAGGAACACGGCTCGGCCCTGAGACTCTTCCCCATTCCCTGCAGCGGCAGACTGGACCCCATTCACCTCCTGAAGGCACTGGAAGAGTTCGCGGACGCGGCGTACGTCATCGGGTGTCCCGAAGGGGAATGCCGCTACTTCGAAGGCAATGCCAGGGCACGGAAAAGAGTGGAAAGGACAAGAGACGCCATCGCCCAGATCGGTCTCGAACGGGAAAGACTGGGTATGGTGATGAACACCAAGGACAGCCCAAAAGGGCTGCGCGTGATGGCCGGTGAGCTCCTGGACCGGGTGAGCGGTTTCGCGCCGTCGCCGGTATTGAAAAAGAGAAAGGCCCAAAAGGAGAAAGCAGAATGATCACAGCGGAACAGAAGCCTCTGGACGAGATCAGGGAGACCCTCTCTTCCTATAAACGCATCCTCGTGCTGGGGTGTGGTTCATGTGTTGCGGAATGCGCCGCAGGCGGGGAGAAGGAAACAGGAATGCTTGCCTCCACGCTCCGGATGGCCGCAAAGATGCAGGGACGGGACGTGCTGATCCAGGAGAAAACGCTGGAGCGTCAGTGCGTCAAAGATTTCGTCATCCTTCTTGACGATGTGGTGGGTGGGTATGATGCCATCCTGTCCCTGGGCTGCGGAGCGGGGGTTCAGGCGGTAGCCGAGCTCTTTCCCGAGATCCCCGTCATTCCAGCGCTTAATACGGAGTTCCTGGGGGAGACCAAAGAGCAGGGCTACTGGGTTGAGAACTGCTTGGGATGCGGTGACTGTATGCTTTACCATTTCGGAGGGGTCTGCCCCCTTGCCCGTTGTTCCAAACAACTCCTCAATGGCCCGTGCGGCGGGTCGGTGGGAGGAAAATGTGAGATCGACCCCGAGACCCCGTGCGCCTGGCATCTCATCATCGAAAGACTCGACCGGTACCATGCTCTTGACAGGCTGGAGAATATCTATCCTCCCAAAGACTGGTCACGAAAACAGGGGGGAGGGCCGAGAAAGATTATCAGGGAGGATCAACAAAGGTGAGCCAGCTAAAGAAGATTCTGGATCAAGGTCAATTTGCGGTGACGGCGGAATGCGGACCTCCAAAAGGGGCTGATCCTGATGTCATCCTAAGAAAGGCGGACCTTCTGAAGGACAGGGTAGATGCGGTGAACGTGACGGACAATCAGACCGCCATCGTGCGAATGTCAAGCCTTGCCGCCTGCACTATTTTAAAAAACTGCGGCCTGGATCCGGTTCTTCAGGTGGTGGTCAGGGACCGGAATAGGATTGCTCTTCAGTCCGACATTCTGGGCGCCTCCGCACTCGGCATCAGGAACGTCCTGTGCCTTTCCGGGGATCACCAGACCTTCGGAAACCAGCCCCAGGCTGTCGGGGTCTTCGACCTCGATTCCATCCAGTTCGTTCAGGTGGTTCGAAAGATGCGGGACGAAAAGGTGATCCTAGGCGGAGAGGTTCTGACCAAAGGACCGGATGTCTTTATAGGCGCCGCGGCCAATCCCTTCGCGGATCCTCTCAGCTTCAGGGTGATCCGTCTGGCAAAGAAGGTGGCAGCCGGGGCCGGGTTCATTCAGACCCAATGCATCTACAATCTGGGCAGATTCGATCAGTGGATGGCCATGGCCAGGGACAGGGGACTCACGGAACGGGTGCACATCCTGGGCGGTGTCACTCCGCTCAAGTCAGCGGGGATGGCGAAGTATATGCAAAAGAAGGTAGCGGGCATGGATGTGCCTGACGAGATCATACGGCGGATGGAGGCGGTGCCTGCCAAGAAGCAAGCGGAAGAGGGTCTCAAGATCTGTGTCGAGACCATCCTGAGGCTCAAAGAAACGCCTGGTGTGCACGGAGTCCACATCATGGCCATCGAATGGGAGGCAGCGGTGGCCGAGGTTACGGAGAGGGCCGGACTGCTGCCGAGGCCGGAATAAAAACGGCGCATGGCGCACGGCGAAAAGAAAAAGAAATAAGAACGGTGCGCGGCCCACGGCCCAAAAAGAAAAAAGGATGGGATTGACGACATGCCGAAGAAGTACATGATCCACACAAGGGCGGTTCCCCGTCGCTTCAAGCCGATCACGAAGTCGGGCATCATTGCGTGGGAGGAAGGATGCCTGAAGTGTCCTGTGTGCGTGAAGAAGCGGTGCGTGTATAAAGTCTACGAGCATCGAGGTCTGGACGGCCGGCAGATGACGGACTCGGTGGATTTTGAATGCATGAACTGTTTGAGGTGCGTGCAAGGCTGCCCCAAAGAACTGATCCAAAAGGGGACCAATCCGGAGTTCAAAGGTCTCGGGGATGCTCACTGGACACCGGACATCGTTTCCCGCTTGTGGTACCAGGCGGAAACAGGAAAGATTCCTGTCTCGGGAGCGGGATATCCGGGCCCATTCAGCGGGGCGGGCTTTGACAGCATGTGGACCGATATGTCCGAGATCGTTCGGCCCACAAGGGACGGCATCCATGGCCGGGAATATATCAGCACGGCGGTGGATCTTGGCAGAACGCCGCGTCACCTCGCCTTTGATGGGAGAGGCGGCCTGTCTGAGAATCTCCCTCCCCTTGTTGATATCCCTCTTCCCGTCATCCTGAGAGTCCCGAATTTCGGGGCTTTCGGCGATGAGGTGGTCAGAGGATGGGCCATGGCGGCGCGGCGTCTCGGAACCTTTCTGGCCCTCCCGGCCGAACGAATCACCCGGAAGTTGGAGAAGTACCTCTCCCACCTCATGCCCATCCTGTCACCGGGAGGCATGATGCTGGACAAAAAGAGAAAGGCGGTTCGACTGGTCGAGATACCCTGGGATGAAGAGACAAAGGATAGAGTCGATGAGGCAAAGGATTCGTTTCCCTCTGCGCTGCTCTCGGTTCGAGTCCCTATAGCGAAGGGCGTGGAAGAGCGGGCCCTTCGGTTGGCTCAAGCAGGAGTGTCGATCCTCCATTTGGAAGCAAGCTCCGATGGCAAAGCTATGGACGATACGTCCCGCTCCATGAAGGACGGCATTCGTTCAGTCCACAGTGTGCTTGTGGAAGAGGGTATGCGGGATGAGATCACCCTGCTCGTCGGGGGGGGCATCGCCATGGCGGAACACGTGCCCAAAGCGATGATCTGCGGAGCGGACGCTGCGGTCGTGGATTTTCCCATTCTCATCGCCCTGGAGTGCCGTATGTGCCGCAGGTGCACCCGAGGGCTTTCCTGCCAGGTGGAAATCGGGAAAGCCGGTTCCGCCTGGGTGGCAGCCAGGGTGTACAATCTTCTCGGCGCATGGCACAACCAGCTTCTCGAGGTGATGGGTGCCATGGGGATCAGGGATGCGCGGAGACTGAGGGGAGAAACAGGTCGGGCCATGTTTTTCGAGGAGTTGGATGAAGCCACTTTTGGGTCCATGGGCGAGGTGAAAGAAGGATATGAACTGGTCTAGAAATTATCTTCCTCAAGTGGTTTCCACGCCCTCTAGGTTCAGAAATCCCATAGGGAAGTATCGTCTGCACAGGAGCAAGGCCTGCATCGCGTGCGGGCGCTGTGTGGAGGTCTGTCCCTACCACGTTCATGAGATAAAGCGGGGACGGGTCCTGACGAGACATGCCTATCGTTGTGTGGGGACGTCCTGTACGACGCCGTGTTACGAGCAATGCCCGGCGGACGCTCTTTCCGTGAGAAGGAACCCCACCTTTGACATCCTAGGCGATTTCAGGTGGCCACCCGATCTGCTGGCCAGCGCCTGGCACATGGCTGAGACGGGAGGGATTCCGCCCTTGGGGCTCGAGTACAGGGTAGGAGCTTCCGGCGGCGGGTTTGACAAACTGAGACTTCAGGTCCCGTCCAGGGAATCGTCCATCGCAGAAAACGATGTGGATGTGGGGGTGGAACTGAACAGGCGGGAAGACAACGCCCACAAGATCAAGATCAGCGTTCCTTTTTACGGCGGCGGCATGTCCTATGGGTCCGTGAGCATCACTACCATGCTTAGCAGGATAAAGGCGGCTACCGCGCTGAATACCTTCTGCTGTACTGGAGAAGGGGGTTACCCGGATGAACTGAAGCCTTATGACGATCACGTGATCACCCAGGTAGCCACCGGCCTTTTCGGCGTAAGAGAGGAAACCATCCAGAGAGTAAAAATCGTTGAGTTTAAGTATGCTCAGGGCGCTAAGCCCGGTTTGGGAGGACATCTTCTCGGAGACAAGGTCACTCCCGGGGTGGCCCGCATGAGGGAAGCAGTGGTGGGATACCCTCTGTTTTCGCCGTTTCCCTTCCACAGTGTCTACTCGGTGGAGGATCACAAGAAGCACGTCGACTGGATCAAGGCCATTAACCCCCAGGCTCTGGTTTCAGTGAAAGTGTCCACCCCCACGGACGTGGACATGGTAGCGGTGGGGAGCTATTACGCGGGCGCTCACATCATCCACCTGGACGGGAGTTATGGAGGGACGGGGGCCGCACCGGACATCGCGAAGAAGAATATTGCCATGCCCATCGAGTATGCCGTGCCCAAAGTGCACCAGTTCCTTCAACAGGAAGGAGTGAGGGAGAAGATCACGGTGATTGCCAGCGGAGGCGTTCGTACGCCTCACGACGTGGCCAAGATTATCGCCCTTGGCGCTGACGGAGTATGCACAGGCACGGCGGACCTGGTTGCGCTGGAATGCATCCGGTGTCACAACTGCGAAAGCGGCCGTGGGTGTGCACGGGGTATTGCGACCACCGATCCGGAGCTTGTGGAGTTGATCGACCTGGAATGGGGTACCCAGAGGATCATCAACATGTTCCTGGCGTGGCGTTCCGAACTCGTGAGAATCCTTGCACGCTTGGGCATGAAGAGTATCAGGGAATTAGTGGGCCGCACGGATTGTCTGGTCCATCTGGATTATCTGAGGAAGGAATGATGGGAATATTCCTTTTATGAACGCTTTAAGGTGTCAACCTATGGCAGCAAATAAGCTGATTCATCGTATCATTCGATCGAGACAGACCCTGCTGGACGATCTGCCCCACAGTGAACGTTTTGAAACCGAGGCCGAGGGCGGCTGCGGCGTGACCGGGTTTGCCTGCTCCATCCCGGTGAGAGGAAGACATATCTTCGAACCCTCCAGGCAGATGCACAACCGGGGCAACGGTCGTGGAGGAGGGATCGCGGCCATGGGTTTTGACTGCCGGATGCTGGGAGTTTCTCCGGAGATCCTGGAGGAAGACTACATCCTTCAGATCGCGGTCCTGGAAGACGGCGTGATGGACGAGGTGGAGAAGCGTTTCATCGAACCCTGTTATGATGTGGACTTTTCGGAGCGCATCCCGCGCGTTGACGATTACAGGGACATTTCAGACCTCGAAGTCCGTCCCCCTGATGTGTGGCGTTACTTCGTGCGGGTGAAGCCTGAAGTCCTGACGGGCTTTGTTTCCAAGAACGGGCTGGAAGGGCTGGATTCGCGGGATGCAGAAGATGAATTTGTCTACCAGAACAGCTTCGAACTCAACAAGACCTTCTATGACGCTTATGGCAAACAACGGGCTTTCGTCCTGTCCCACGGCAGGAATTTTTTCATCTTGAAAATCGTGGGCTATGCGGAGCAGGTGGTTCAGTACTACAAGCTGGACGACTTCAAGGCCCATATCTGGATTGCCCACCAGCGCTATCCGACCAAAGGAAGAGTGTGGCATCCGGCCGGAGCTCATCCCTTTATCGGGCTGAACGAGGCTCTGGTGCATAACGGTGATTTCGCCAACTATCATTCCGTGGTGGAATATCTGAGACAGAGGAACATCCATCCGCTCTTCCTTACGGACACCGAAGTCTCATCGCTTCTCTTTGACCTTTACAGCCGCACGTACGGCTATCCCCTGGAGTATGTGATCGAGGCTCTGGCTCCCACGATGGAAAGGGATTTCGATCAACTGGCCGTTGAAAAGCAGAAGGTCTACCGGGCCATACAGGCCACCCACATTCACGGCTCTCCGGATGGACCGTGGTTTTTCATCATTGCCCGTAATGATACCCGCAACAAGCATCTTCAACTCATCGGCATCACGGACACCGCCATGCTCAGACCCCAAGTCTTCGCTCTTCATGACGGACCGGTGCAGGTGGGGCTCATCTGTTCCGAGAAACAGGCCATTGACGCCACGCTTCGAAGCCTTTCCGACGAGGATCCAAGGGTGGGAACGGTGGCCGACCGGTATTGGAACGCCCGGGGGGGGAGCCATGCGGACGGCGGCTCGTTCATTTTCAGTCTGGAGGAAAAGGTCGGGGGGCCCCTGGAGCGAAGACTACGCTGCGTGGACAAGTTCGGACAGGAGGTAAGGGTAGAGGCAGGGCAAAGGCCCTATTTGCCGGGTCGTGTCTACTACCTGGCAGAAGAGGACGATCGTGAGAGATTCCGGATCTCGAGCTTTTTCGAACTTCAACGCCCTGATCTCCTGTTTGATCATTTGAAGGGAGGCATAGGAACCTGGGACTATGCGGATTTCATGGACTGCCTGCGGGAGATCCGCTCCTGGGCGCTCAAGGGAGACGCCCATTTCGAGGTAGCTCTGGCGGCTTTGACCCAAATGCTCGATCGCCGCTATCCCACCTATGATAAGAAGAGGCGTTCCATTCTTCAGATGGTGACAAAGACCTTGGAATCTCTGTTTCGACAACTGCCCTCCCTGGAATCCGATCTCTCCATGGCCGATTCCCGGAGACAGGCGCAAGGCAGATCCGAACCGTTCAAGAATTCCTACCGCCTCATCGATTGGGAGACACGACAGTTCTTTAGAGGACCCTCTTACGGTGAGAAGGTCCTTGTCATCGACGCCTCCCTTTTCCCTCCCGAAGGGGATCACTGCGACAGTCGCCTCATGAATGAGGCCTATTTTAGGGGGTGGCGGAGGTTCATTGTGTTCGGACTGAGGGGACAACGATTCCACGGGTGCGGGTTTGGCCCTGACACAGGCGGGGCCAGGATCGATGTCTACGGCAGTTCAGGAGACTATCTCGGCTCAGGCATTGACGGAATGTCGATCTACGTGCACGGGAATGCCCAGGATCAGTTGGGGCAGATCATGAAGTCCGGCAAACTGGTCATCTTTGGTGATGTGGGTCAGACGTTCCTCTACGGTGCCAAAGGAGGAGAAATCTACGTCATGGGCAATGCCGCCGGCCGCCCCCTCATCAACGCCGTGGGAAGGCCCAGGGTTTTGATCAACGGAACTTGCCTGGACTACCTCGCCGAGTCTTTCATGGCCGGCGAACCTCTCAACGGAGGGGGGTTCGTGGTCTTGAACGGACTTCAATTCGACAAAGAAGGCCATACCGTACCCCAGCCTACCCCGTATCCCGGATCCAATCTTTTCTCCCTTGCCTCCGGTGGCGCGATCTACGTGCGTGATCCTCTTCTCCAGATCGAAGAAGAACAATTAAACGGAGGCGAGATCGTGCCCATGGATGAAAAGGACTGGGATTTGATCCTTCCCTACCTCAAGGAAAACGAGAGACTCTTCGGCATTTCCGTGGAAGATGACCTGCTCAAGGTTAGTGGCGAGAAGTTGAGCCCCCTGGAGGTTTACCGCAAAGTAAGACCCAGGGCCGCAAAAGAGCTGACAGGGGACGGTCTGGAAGAGTGGGAGGAGAATTAGTTTTTCTTGACGATTCATTCGGATCCCGTCAAGATTGGATCTATGTCAGCACGCTGGGAACATAAAAAGGCGCTGCTCGCGCTTGAAGACGGAACTGTCTTCAAAGGCCGCTCCTTCACCGGTGACGGGGAGGCGGCAGGAGAGATCGTTTTTAACACAAGCATGTCCGGCTATCAGGAGATTCTCACAGATCCTTCCTACCGCGGCCAGATGGTCGTCATGACCTATCCTCTTATCGGTAACTATGGCATCAACGAGCAGGATGTCGAGTCCGAGCGGATTCACGTGAGAGCTTTTCTCGTCAAGGAGTACCAGGAGTTTCCGAGTAACTGGAGGTCGGGGAAGACCCTGGCCCAATACCTCCAGGACTCCGGCATTCCCGGCATCGAGGGATTGGACACGCGAGCCCTCACGAAACATATTCGCCAGGCGGGAGCCATGCGGGCTGCTCTTTCCACCCTGGATCTGGACCCTGTCTCTCTGGTCGAGAAAGCCGGGGTATCTCCATCCATGGCGGGTCAGGACCTGGTCCGGGAGGTCACGTGGGAAGAACCCTCTGTGTGGCAGCAGGGCAAGCGCAGGAAGATAGGAAAGGATCTCCGCGATTTTGAGTGGCCCGACGAGCCGGGCAAATGGCGGGTCGTCGCCATGGACTACGGCGTGAAGCACAATATTCTGAGGTCGCTTGAGAAGCGAGGGTGCACGGTCCTGCTTCTGCCGGCACAGACGGAGGCGGAAACGATACGCAGGCTCGCCCCGCATGGTCTTTTCCTGAGCAATGGCCCGGGTGATCCTGCGGTGCTGACTTACGCAGTAAACACCGTTCGGGATCAGATCGGGGAGAGGCCCATCTTCGGAATCTGTCTCGGCCACCAATTGATCGGCCTCGCTCTGGGAGGAAAGACCTTCAAGCTCAAGTTCGGCCACCGGGGAGCAAATCAGCCGGTGAAGGACCTGGAGACGGGAAAGGTGGAGATCACCTCCCAGAACCACGGGTTTTGCGTAGATATTGAGTCCCTAAAGGACCCGGACGTCCGTCTGAGTCATGTCAATCTCAATGACGGTACGCTGGAAGGCCTGGTGCACAAAAAGCACCCGCTTTTCTCGGTGCAGTACCATCCTGAAGCCTCTCCCGGTCCCCATGATGCCGCATATCTCTTCGACAGGTTCGTTGAAATGATGGAGAAGGATTGTAAGAAGTGACGAGTGGCGAGGGCGTCAACCTGTGACAACCAGAAATTCTCCTTGGAGCCTGTCCGACAATCCCAAAGATCCTCTCCCTTGAGAGGCTGTGTTAAAATGTCATTTCGAGCCCCGATTTAACGGCGACGAGAAATCTTGATTTTGCATGTACCTGGATTCTAATTTCTCCCTGTAACTGAGATGTTGGTTTACGAGAAAGAAACGACTAAAATGGATATTATGGGAGCGGCGAAGCCGTGTTTTATTAAATCGTGAAACGATTTAACCATGCCCAAACGTACCGACATTCATAAAATCCTGATCATCGGTTCCGGTCCTATCGTGATCGGACAGGCCTGCGAATTTGACTATTCGGGAACCCAGGCCTGCAAAGCCCTCAAGGAAGAGGGATACGAGGTGGTGCTCATCAACAGCAATCCCGCCACCATCATGACCGACCCGGAAATGGCTCACCGCACCTACATCGAGCCCGTTATCCCGGAGGTCCTGGCCATGGTCATTGAGCGGGAAAGACCCGACGCGCTCCTGCCCACCCTGGGCGGCCAGACAGGGCTGAACACGGCCGTAAAGGTAGCGGAGGCGGGTGTGCTGGATCGGTTCGGCGTGGAAATGATCGGCGCTTCCATCCCCGTGATTCTTAAGGCGGAAGACCGGGAAAAGTTCCGGAACAGCATGGAGCACATCGGACTCCGCGTGCCGAGGAGCGGCATTGCCAGAAACATGGATCAGGCCAGGAAAGTGGCTGAAGAGATCGGCTATCCCATGATCATTCGGGCCAGCTTCACCCTGGGAGGCATCGGCAGCGGGGTAGCCTACAATCGGGAAGAAATGGAGGCGCTGGCGAACGCCGGTCTTGATGCCAGCATGATCACCGAGATCATCATGGAAGAGTCCCTCATAGGCTGGAAAGAATACGAACTGGAGGTGATGCGGGACTTCAAGGATAACGTGGTCATCATCTGCTCCATCGAGAATTTCGACCCCATGGGCATTCACACTGGGGACAGTATCACCGTAGCGCCGGCCCAGACTCTTACCGACTTCGAATACCAGGCTATGCGGGACGCGGCCATCGCTATCATCAGGGAAATCGGCGTGGAGACGGGAGGCTCCAACATCCAGTTTGCCATCCGCCCCGAAAATGGCGAGATGGTGGTTATTGAGATGAATCCGCGGGTTTCCAGGAGCTCCGCCCTCGCCTCGAAGGCAACAGGATTCCCTATCGCCAAGATAGCGGCAAAACTGGCCGTGGGTTTTACTCTGGATGAAATTGCCAACGATATCACCAGGGAAACACGCGCCTCTTTTGAACCCACCATCGACTACTGCGTGGTCAAGATCCCCCGCTGGGCTTTTGAGAAGTTTCCGGGAGCGGAGGATCATCTGACCACCTCCATGAAGTCGGTGGGAGAAACCATGGCCATCGGCCGAACCTTCAAAGAAGCCTTGCACAAGGCGGTGAGGTCTCTGGAGATCGGCAGGTTCGGCCTCATCGGCGACTCAGCCAAAAGGCCGGAAGCCCTCCTGGACCTGAGCGGAATCGAACAGGGCCTCCTGAACCCCAACTCACGAAGGCTCTTCTACGTGGCCGAAGCGTTCTACAGGAAGGTGCCCGCGGAGAGAGTGCATGAATTGACCCGGATCGATCCCTGGTTTCTCTACCACATCAGGGAACTGGTGGAGATGGAACGGAAAATTGAATCCATGGCCCGGGAAGGAATTTCTCCGGACCGCTGGGACCCGGATTTTCTGAAGATCGTGAAGGAGTGCGGTTTTTCAGATCTTCATCTGGCCCGACTGTTTCGCATGGAGGAGGAGCAGGTGCGAAGCATCAGGCGGTCCAAAGGCGTGAAACCTGTTTATAAACTGGTAGACACTTGTGCCGCCGAATTTGAGGCCTATACTCCTTATTATTACTCTACTTATGAGCAGGAGAATGAAATCCGGTCTTCCCCTAAGAGGAAAGTCATCATCCTGGGCGGAGGGCCCAACCGCATCGGGCAGGGCATTGAATTTGACTACTGCTGTGTGCAAGCCTCCTTTGCTCTCAAGGAGATGGGGATCGAAAGCATCATGGTGAACAGCAATCCCGAGACGGTGAGCACGGACTATGACACGTCGGACAAGCTGTATTTCGAACCCCTCACCAGAGAGGATGTGCTGAGCATCATCGAACAGGAGGTTCCGGAAGGGGTGATCGTCCAGTTCGGCGGACAGACGCCCCTCAACCTTTCCGTGCCCCTGGAGGAGGCAGGGGTGAAAATCCTCGGCACAACCCCGGAGAGCATTGACAGGGCCGAGGACAGAAAGAGGTTCCAAGAACTTCTGAACAAACTGGGACTTCGCCAGCCTGAAAACGGCATTGCCACCAATGAAGAGGAAGCCTTGGCCGTCACCGCCAGGATAGGGTATCCGGTCCTGGTCAGGCCATCTTTTGTTCTTGGCGGCCGGGCCATGGAGATCGTTCATGACAGTGAGGAGTTGGAACGTTACATCAACAATGCGGTGGAGGTCTCCCCCGGAAAACCGGTGCTCATCGACCGATTCCTGCGTCATGCCATCGAGATAGATGTGGATGCAATCTCGGACGGCCGAGAAACCATCGTGGGAGGCATCATGGAACATATCGAGGAAGCAGGCATTCACAGCGGTGACAGCGCCTGTATCCTGCCTCCCATTTCCCTGACGGCCGAGACCCTCGAAAGGATCAAGGAACAGACCAAAGCTTTGGCCAAGGAACTTAATGTGGTGGGGCTGATGAACATCCAGTATGCGGTCAAAGACGACACCATTTATGTTCTCGAAGTCAATCCGAGGGCTTCAAGGACCGTTCCCTTCGTCAGCAAGGCCACAGGGGTCCCTCTGGCGAAACTGGCCACCAAGGTAATCATGGGGAAGACGCTTAAAGAACTGGGTCTCGCCGGCGAGACAAGCCTGTCTCACGTTTCAGTGAAGGAGGCTGTCTTTCCTTTCGCCCGATTCCCGGGAGTGGACACTCTGCTAGGCCCTGAAATGAAGTCCACGGGCGAGGTGATGGGGATTGACCGGAGTTTTGGGGTGGCTTTCGCGAAGTCCCAGCTTGCGGCAGGCCAGAAACTGCCTCTCTCGGGGACAGTCTTTATCAGTGTCAAGAACGAGGACAAGGCAGCCATCGTGGACGCGGCCGCCCTTTTCTCGCAAATGGGCTTCAGAATCGTGGCCACAAAGGGCACGTCCTCCTTTCTTTTGAGGTACGGGATCGACAACCAGGTAGTCAACAAGGTGCGTGAGGGAAGACCCCATGTGGTGGACATGATCAAGAACAGGGAGATCGACCTGGTGATCAACACCACCAGCGATAAAAAAGCAGTGGCCGAGTCCCTTTCCATCCGCCGGACGGCTCTTACCTTTGATATCCCTTACACGACGACCATCGCGGGAGCCAGGGCCACGGCCTTCGGCATCAAATCCATGATCCAGGGCAAGCTGGGAGTGAGGACCATCCAGGAGTATCACGGCGATGTCATTAAATCTGGAATGGACTAAGAGATGGAGGGAATAGTGGAAGAATGGAATACTGGAATTTTGGGTTAGAAATATGGCGTCATTCCAGAATTCCGTCTTTTCTTCTTTTGTTGAGGTACACGAAAGATGAAGCATATGAGTGATTGCCATTGCTTGCCTGAACGCCCACGGGAGGCCTGCGGCATTTTTGCCGTCTACGGCCTTGAGGACGCGGCCAAGCTTACCTACTTCGGGCTTTATGCCTTGCAGCACCGTGGGCAGGAGAGCGCGGGCATTGTCGCTTCCGACGGAAAACAAGTGGTGGAACACAAAGCCATGGGCCTCGTGCCCGATATTTTTCGGGAGGAGATCCTGGAAAACCTGAAGGGCAACATGGCCCTGGGTCACGTCAGGTATTCCACCACCGGGTCATCCCTTCTGGTGAATGCCCAGCCTTTCCGGGTGCAGCATCTTGGGAAATGCCTGGCCATCGCCCATAACGGAAACCTCGTCAATGCCCGTCAGATACGCGATGAGCTGGAAGACCAGGGGTCTCTTTTCCAAACCACCACGGACAGTGAAGTGGTCCTCCATCTGGCGGCAAAGTCCTTGAAGAAAGGCCTTGAGCAGGCCATGCTCGACACCATGAGCCAGGTGAAGGGCGCCTACTCCATGGTGGTCATGACCGAAGACACCCTCATCGCCATGAGAGATCCCCATGGATTTCGACCTCTGTGCCTCGGGCGTTTGAATTCCGGCTTTGTGGTGACATCGGAAACCTGCGCCCTGGACCTTGTTGAAGCGGAGTTTGTCAGAGACATTGAACCGGGTGAGATTCTCATCATCAACGGGAAAGGCCTTCGCAGCATCCGTTTAGAGGAGAAGAGCCGGAAGGCGCAGTGCATTTTCGAATTGATTTACTTCGCCCGGCCGGACAGCACGGTTTTCGGCCAGAATGTCTATCTGTTCCGCAAGAAACAGGGTGAACTGCTTGCTGAAGAGTTCCATGTGGATGCCGACCTGGCGATGCCTTTCCCGGACTCGGGGAACTATGCGGCCCTTGGTTATGCCCAGGCCTCCGGCATTCCCCTCGAGATGGGCGTGATCAGGAATCACTACGTAGGGAGGACCTTTATCCAGCCTTCTCAGAGCATGCGGGATTTCGGAGTGAAGGTGAAACTCAATCCCGTGAAAGATTTGCTGAAGGGCAAGCGAATCGTGGTCGTCGAGGATTCCATCATTCGAGGGACAACGGCACGTACAAGGATCAAGACTCTGCGAAAGATAGGCGCCAAAGAGGTACACCTCCTGGTAAGTTGCCCCCCCCATCGCTTCCCCTGTCACTACGGCATCGATTTTTCGTCCCGGGGCGAGCTGATAGCGGCTCAGAAGACGGTGGAAGAGATTCGGGGCTTCATCGGCCTCGACAGCCTCGGGTATCTGTCCATGGATAACCTGGTGAAAGCGACCTGTATTCCGCGGGCGGATCTCTGCTTCGCCTGTTTTGACGGGAACTATCCCGTTCCTATCGACGAAAGTTTTCATAAATTCTGCCTCGAGAAATAATTGAATTAACCACGGACACACACAGACACTTTCCCTGTTTTCGTCTGTGGGGGTCTGTGGTTAATAAAAAGGGCTTGCAAGTCGTTCTACAATTTTGTATTTTTAGAACGATCTTCACGGAGTTTTTTTACCATGAACCCGAAAACCCTTCCCAATGAACCGGATCGAATCGCCTGCCTTTATGAGGTTACGACGTCCATTCATTCCACCTTTGACTTGAGGAAATCGCTTTACAAGGTACTGGATATCCTCTCGGAACATCTGGGCATGAACCGGGGCTCCATCACTCTCCTCAATCCCAAAACCTCCGAAATCCACATCGAACTGGCCCACGGAATTTCCGTGGCCGCAAAGACAAAGGGGAGATACCGGCTGGGAGAAGGGATCACCGGCCGGGTCATCGAATCGGGCCGGCCGATTGCCGTACCGGATATCGATGCGGAGCCTCTTTTCCTGGCGCGCACCGGAGCGAGGACGCGGCCTCAGAAGGGAAAGATTTCCTTTGTCTGCGTGCCCATCACGGAAGGACCCCGCGTCATCGGGGCTCTGAGTGTGGACCGGGTCCATGATGAACGCCGGCCCCTGGAAGAGGAGGTCAGGTTCCTGACCATCATCAGCAGCCTGATCGCCCAAAAGGTCTCTCTGCTGGAGAAGATCGAGAGGGAAAAGGAGCAACTGAGCCAAGAGAATTTGAGGCTGCGAAAAGAGCTGAGCAAAAAGTACAGTTTCAGCAACATCATCGGAAACAGCCGCAAGATGCAAGAGGTCTTCTACCTCATTACGCAGGTAGCGAAGAGCAATGCCAATGTCCTCCTCCTAGGAGAAAGCGGAACAGGGAAGGAATTGGTGGCGAACGCCATCCATTACAACAGCCTGAGAGAGAACAAGCCCTTCATCAAGATCAATTGTGCAGCCCTTCCCTCCAACCTGGTTGAAGCAGAGCTCTTCGGCCATGAAAAGGGAGCTTTCACGGGCGCCAGCCGCCAGAAGGAAGGCAAGTTCGAACTGGCCGGCGGCGGGACCATCTTTCTCGACGAAATCGGGTCCCTGGCGCCCGAAAGCCAGGGAAAGCTTCTGAGGGTCCTGCAGGAGAGAGAACTTCAGAGGTTGGGAGGGACAAGAACCATCAAGGTGAATGTTCGGGTCATCGCGGCAACCAACAGGGACCTGGCCGGCGCAGTGGAAAGCGGGGCATTCAGGGAAGACCTCTTTTACCGCCTGAATGTCTATCCCATCTACCTGCCTTCCCTTCGTGAAAGAGAGGCGGACATTCTGCTCCTTTCCGACTATTTTCTGGAGAAATACTCCAAGGAGTACGGCAAGGACATCAAGAGGATCTCTACGCCCGCTATCGACGCTCTGATTCGGTATCATTGGCCGGGAAACGTGCGGGAGCTTGAAAACTGCATCGAAAGGGCTGTGCTTCTCTGTGATGATCAAGTCATCCACAGTTATCATCTCCCTCCGACCCTGCAGACCGCCGAAGATACGGGAACCCAGCAATCCCGGTCTTTTGACGAAGCCGTCGAAAGATTCGAAAGGGAACTCCTGATTGACGCCCTCAAAACGAGCCGGGGAAACATGAGGCGGGCGGCCATGGGGCTGAAGACCACAGAGCGGATTTTCGGGTACAAAGTAAAGAAGTACGATATCCACCCCAGGCAGTATCGGTAGGCTGGGGGGGGAGAATGGAGATGATATGCCCTACATCATGATAAATGGCTTGAAGACCTACTATGAAAGACACGGGGAAGGGGAAACCATCCTCCTTCTCCATCACGGCTTTGGCTGCACCAAAATGTGGCGCGAAATCTATCCCTCCCTCATTCTGGCCGGCTATAGCGTGGTCATGTACGACAGGAGGGGATATGGCCGTTCAGAAAAAGGAGATGATTTTTGGCAGTTCTATGAGAGCGAGAGGTTTCGCCCCGAGAGCGTTCAGGAGCTTGTGGAGCTTAAAGCGCAACTGGGGATTGGCTCCTGTCATCTTGTAGGCCAGTGTGAAGGAGGCGTGTTGGCCGCTGATTATGCAGCGCTCTATTCGGCTCAGGTCATGAGCCTTGTCACCTCCAGCACCCAGTGCTTCAGTGAAGTGCCCATGGCGGAACTGAATCCGGCGAAGTTCCCGAAAAACTTTGCGGAGATTGCTCCGGAGATGAAAGAAAAATTCATTGACTGGCACGGCGAGGAAGCGGAGGCCTCATTTAACCACTTTCGCCGATATGGCGGTGAATACGGAAAGCACTATTTCAACCTCCGACCGATCCTGCGCCGCATTACGTGTCCGGCCCTTGTGATTTACCCGGACAGGAGCGCTATCTTTGACGTGGAGCAGGGGGTAGCTTTTTACCGCCACCTGCCTTTCGGCGAACTTATCGTGCTGCCCAACTGTGGGCACAACACATACGAAGAACGACCCCAGGAATACTCGCGGGCTGTTCTGGACTTTATGGCCAGGCTAAAATCTCCTTCGCCCAGACGAAGAGCGGCCGTTTCCTGCGCTGCCTAGACGCAGAGTCCCTATTTAAACATTCTCGGGCCCAGTTCCTCGAAAACCATGCGTCGGGTGATGATTCCGACAGCCTTTGAACTGCCCTTCTCGATCACAGGGAGCATGTGGAGGTTCTTGGACAGAAGAAGTTCGCAGGACTGATCGAAGCCCGCTTCAGGGCCGACTGCAATATCTTTTCCGCTCATGATGCCGGAGACCTTTTCAAGTCTGGCAATTTCGCATTGATTGAAGAACCTGTCGGCCCAGTCTTTTTGACCTGGTTTGTCACAGGCATCCCTTGATAATCTTCCCAGTTCCTGCATAAGATCATCCATTGTCAGCATGCCGACACATCGGCCCACTTTGTCGAAAACGACCAATGCGGGAGAGTGGGGAGGACCCTCAAGGTTGCTCTTGATCGCCTCAAAGGCTTCCTTGAGGCTGGAATCCTCTCTGATGGAAGCGAACTCCACCTTCATGACTTCTTTGTTGGTCTTGCCGATCATAGCGCACCTCCTTATGCTGTTGAGACAAAAGTTCTTTCACTAAGGAAATCCAAGGCCGAACAAATTGTTACCATCACGATGGAAACGCAGACCCGAGTATGCAATAAGGCTGATCCTGTATTTCGCTGGAAGAACCGCTGTATTTCGAAATGGGCTTCTCCGCAGGATTTTTGTTTCGCTCCAAAATTCTAGTTATGGTATGGGTGGCATTCCGGGCACAAAGGGCGACGCATTTAATGTTTTGACATGTCATTGCGAGCCCGAAGGGCGCGGCAATCTCATAAGGAATTAAATCAAGGAACGGGCTTGCTATGAACACAGGCGCTGCTGCCGCAGGGGATGATATAACGCCTTGGAAACAGGTGCTCTTGCTGGTGGGCGCCGGCATTGTCAGCGCCTTTCAGGTGGGCAAAGCTCCGCCGGTCCTTCCTGAGATCCGTGCCGAGTTGCACATGAGCCTGTTCCTGGCCGGCTGGGTGCTGTCTACTTTTAATGTCATCGGTCTCTTCCTGGGGTCTGTGGCCGGAGCATCTGCTGACCGTTTCGGCTATCGGCGTCTTATTGTGAGTGGGCTCTTACTCCAGGCGATGGCAAGCCTCGCCGGATCTTTTACCAACGGAGCGGCCCTTCTTCTTGCTACTCGCATTGTGGAGGGTCTGGGGTACCTCAGCGTTGCCGTGGCAGCGCCGGGCTTGATCATCAGTGTCACCAAGACCAGGGATCTGCGCATCGCCCTTTCGGTTTGGAGCAGCTACCTTCCCGCGGGCGCAGCCACCGTCATGATCTTTGCTCCCTTCCTGACCCCCGGATTGGGTTGGCGGGGCCTGTGGCAGGTGAACAGCGCCATTCTGGCCGCCTACGCCGCATGGGCTGCCATCTCAACCAGACAGCTTAGACCTCCAGTGAAGAGGCACACGGTTCGCCTCCGCCAGCTCTGGCAGGACATGCGCATCACTTCCACCTCCAAGGGGCCGTTTCTTCTCGCAACCATTTTCTCCACCTACACCCTCCTGTGGCTGGCGGTGATGGGGTTCCTGCCCACCCTGCTGATTGAAGGCTTTAAAGTCAGCCCTGGTCATGCCTCTTTTCTCACCGCTCTTATGGTGGCCGCGAATGTCCCGGGCAACCTGGCCGGCGGCTGGTTCCTTCAAAGAGGGTTCCGGCGGCCGCAGCTCATTATATCGGCTATCGTCATCATGGGTGTTTGCAGTATCGCCATATATGTTCCATCCCTGCCCTTCATTATCCGTTACTCGTCGTGTTTAATCTTCTCGGGATGCGGCGGGGTGCTGCCGGCCTCAGTCGCGAGCGCGGTGCCTATCCTAACACCCCGTCCGGAACTCGTGGCAACGACCAGCGGATTGATTCAGCAAGGATCGAGCCTGGGGCAAGTGATCGGGCCGCCGGCACTGGCTCTCATCGTTTCCATGAGCGGAGGATGGCAGGGGGCGCCATGGTTTCTGGGAAGCGTGGCCTGCATAGGGACCGTTCTTTCTTTTCTTCTGGCTCGTCTGGAAAGGCGCCGCGAAGGCGCAGAGCCAGCACACGCCACATAGGGAGCAAAGCTCCCTCTCCATTGTTCAGTGTTCACCGATCACTGATCACTGGTTTTCGGCGATAAACGCAAAGCCCCGCTCGATGCCCTTCCGGTTGAGGTCGAAAAACTTTTCCTTCCCCTTGAGCGCGGCCTCCAGCCCCTTTAACGAGTCTTCGAGGCTGAGAAGGCCGCTCTTCGCGCAGACGGCGCCTATCATCACCATGTTGATGGCGCGGTCCGATCCTACCTCTCGAGCCAGATCCAGGGTGGGCACCCGGATCACTTCCACATCCGAGCGGGAAGGGCTTTCTTTGATGAGGGAGGCATTGAGAAAAATAATACCTTTCCGCACCACCGCAGACTCGAATTTTTCCAGCGAAGGGTAGTTCATGGACACGAGAATGTCGGGGTTGGAAGCTACAGGGGAAGCAATCTTCTTGTCCGAGAGGGTTACTGTGCAATTAGCCGTGCCTCCGCGCATCTCGGCGCCGTAGGAAGGGAAGTAGGTGACATTCAGCCCCCTGTGCATGGCCCCATAGCTCAACACATACCCCATAAGCAGAACACCCTGTCCGCCGAATCCTGCAAAGATGGTTCGATTGATCATTTCCTGCCCTCATATTCTAAAGTAATATCTGTTTGATGACCTTGCAAACGCTCATGAACCCTAGACTGTTTGCTCCCATTCATGAAAACGTAGGAGCGCGCTTAACGCAAGCTTGGGAGGGCTGGGGATAACCCCAGCCTCCTCAAGGGTATTTTCACGGTAAAGGTCTATAGAGTCGTCACCCCGGCGGAAGCCGGGGTCCAGAAGTGCTTGCTATTTCTGGATTCCCCGGTGAAGCGTGGGAATCACAACAATAGGCATCTTCTGGCTTATTATGAATCCACCAGGTTTCGCAGAACTAAAAAACAAAATTAGAGATCAAATCCGTTCTTCGGAAGGCCGGACCTGATCTCTATTCGTTTCTTTCGCCTGCCCGATTTGTGACAATGCGACAATGCAGCTCCAGCCAGGCTCTCCCTGGAGACTGCCCAAGATAGCCAGTTGCTCCTGGAAGGTCAAGAATTTTATGAGTTTTGCACCATTCCATTCTTCCATCGTTCCATCATTCCAGTCTTTCAGGGTTTCTTCTTGATCAAGCCCCATTTCTCTGCTATGAACTCAGGAAATCCGCACAGAATTTTCTCTCCTTTACGGTGCGATCGGGGGCTGGGATGCGATCCGGAGGATCTTACAGGAAAGATCCAAATATGAGCAATCCTGCCCAGTTGCGGCTGGGGTTCGGCGGCGTCCCCTCGACGGAAGACAGTTCTTTTGCCGTTGCCCAGGCCGCAGGAACGGCATCCCTGTGCATCAGCGGCACCGTAGCGGTTTCCGCCTTTGAGCTGAACACCCTCCCCATGCCATCACCCGAGCAGATGAAGACACTTGAAAGAATGCTGCGACGCGGAGCAGCGCGAGACATCATGGATAAAACAGTCGCCAAAATATACGAAATCGAACGTCGCGCCATATTCAAGAGCCACAAGGACCGCGGAAATTCTTTGGGTCCAATTGGTTCCCTGCCAGCTCCCGGAGCGGGTTATGCGGTTTCCAGAGGCAAGGGTACTGCCGAGGAGAAAGGCTATCCATTGGCAAAGTGAGCACTGTTATTGAGTAACTTAAGGACATCCTCTAGAAAATCGTGCCTGCCACGCGAGAAGGATCTTAAGCATTCGGAGTTATCCAAAAGCATGTTAACATTACAAGCTGCATGATATACAGCAAGACCTACACCCTTTCACAAAAGGCTTGTCACGAACATTTTGAAAAGAATATAAATATTATGGCCAACTTACGGTCACCTGTCCCGTGAGCCACCGTCAGCCTGAGGGGCTTTTGGTCTGCGAAGACCACCACGGAATCGATTCAACCGTCGGAGATATACAGAAACAACAGAATCACTTGTTATCCACTTTTTGGAGTAATACAACCTTTGACAGGGAGAGGATGAGAGGCGAACGATACCTAATCCTGTGATTGCCGTGGCAGCTGAGGTTTTGGGACAGCACTATTACAGTCACAGCAAGCTGAACACTCTTTTTATGGAAGCTGGTGCGCCCGGCGAAGTGCCACAGGGCAACTGCGTCCAGAAGTGTCTATCCTGGCTGAAGCGGACGAACGAGGAGCCTAGCGTTGACCCACTTAAAGTCCTTGGCGGCATTCTCCTTCAGTTCATGGAAACTGGCGGAGGCTCGGCTGTCTACTATGGGGATCAAATTAAAGACGGACAGGACCGTATTCGAAAGGTTCTTGCGCGCTCTGGCCTAGCCTATTATGAGGGAGGAATCGTCCTGGCTGGAGGACAGCACGGACATGGAACCCGGGCGTATAAGCTCGCTCCAAGGCATGCGCGACTAACCGTCCATGCGGCCCATACACTCTGCCTCTTCGTGATCGAGACCTGGGAGGCACGCAAGGGGCGCTAATGAAGGGGCGGATAACAGTTGGGTCAAGCCGACGAGAATTCCGCTGGCGCTTCATTCCCGCCGCGTACCCCTGCCGTTCGGTGCCAAGAAAGGAGCCGTAAGACCCCATGAAGTCCGCCGGGATTTGTGAAATGTGTGGCCATCATGTTGGTGTAAGACAGAAAGCCCATATATTGGCTGAAGGGAAGAAGACGGAAAACAGCGTATTGATGCTCTGTCCGACTTGCCACATCATGTTCGATACGCACGTCAAGCCAAAGGTTTTCAAAGCGATGATGGAAGCTGGGTTACAGGACTTCCCTGAGTCGTGGAAGAAATCAATATACGAACAGGCGGCAGAAGCGTCAGCGAAGGCACTACAGAAGAACAAGAACACGGGTTCAGAATAAAGCCTCCATGTTTGTGCGCAGCAACGTTGGGTGAAAAGAGGATATGCATGGCGGAGTATGGCGAATGGAATCGAAAGGGAGCAACCCTTAGCGATGTAACGGCGGAGGCTGAGTATAGTGTGGACCGGGACTTCATCGTCAAAGGCATTCAGTCGGCCAAACTTGAATACCGAGACGGGGCGATATGGGGAAACCCATACCTCAGAATCCTGAGGAGCCAACTCGAGAAGTACATAGCTGAGGAGCTTGGAGAGGACTATTTGGTACGAGCCAAGGCTCAGACAGAGCTTCGCAAGATCAAAAAGGAGATATCTGATCTCAAAAAGAAACTGAACGCGCTTGAACATCGAAAGGCTGATCTTGAAAAGTCGTTGAAGTAGCAGACCACCGAACAATCGCGGCGCTGACTTCGTCCAGTACCTTGCCCGTCGCGCTCCGCGCTCCGGAACAAGGCACTGGATCCGGCTGCGCTCGTCGCATGCCCGCGGGCAGCCTGCATTCACACTCCGTGCTCGCGGGTCAGCGCCGCGATTGGCATTGACGAAAACCATCTTGACATTTGAGCCCGGAATATGTACTGTATGTCTGTACATAAAATCGGGAGGCATATATGGCCATACAAACGACTTATACTCAAGCACGAGCAAGTCTATCATCATTATTGGACCAAGTGACGAAAAATCGAGAGGTGGTGATCATTCAGCGGCGTAGAGGGGAGGATGTCGCGATGATATCAGCCGACGAGTTGACAGGTATACTCGAAACAGCGCACCTACTCCGATCGCCCAACAATGCAAAGCGGCTTCTTTCAACACTTGATAGGGTTCGGAAAGAATCAGGCACCCCGCAAACAATTGATGAGCTTCGAACAGAGGTTGGTTTTGAATAGGCCTTCGAAAAGGTCCCAAACCACCGCAAAGAGGGAATCCGTGTTCCAGCCAGAATTTAGGGAGGACCTACGCTATTGGGTGGAAACGGACCGTAAGGCCGCTCTACGAATTTTCGAGCTAATCGAAGCGATAATGCGAGATCCCTTTCAAGGCATCGGTAAACCCGAACCTCTGAAATTTCTTGGCTCAGGCATATGGTCTCGAAGGATCACCCAAGAACATCGGCTCGTATATGTTGTCGGGCATGAACGGATAGATTTCGTACAAGCTCGCTATCATTACTGATCTGGCGCCAAGCAGGCTGGGTCGTTGGGTGGGTCGGACCAAGGCAGATAGTTGAAGTCAACGAAGGAGTTCTTCAGGATGGCACGATGTTGAGTCTTAGAACGATGTTTTTGGCATTGAAAATATCGTTTTGGGGACGGGCGGAAGTAGGCTCACAGCAAATAGACAGGCCCATACGTCTCAGTTCGGTCGTCCTGCCTTGGAGGAAGGACAACATGAGAGGTATTAGGAAACCATGAAATCTGAAAGATATAAGATCGGATGGGATAAACTGGCGGAAATTGACGGCAAACAGGGCGAAAGGGTTGTGGAGGCTTTGAAGGACATCTCACCAGATTTTGCAGACTTGCTGATTGAGTTTCCCTTCGGAGATGTCTACAGCCGGCCGGGATTAGACCTGAAATCCAGGGAAATAGCTACGGTTGCAGCCTTAACCGCAATGGGCACGGCCGCACCTCAACTAAAAGTGCATGTTCACGGCGCGCTTAATGTTGGTTGCAGCCCACAGGAAATTATTGAAGTGATGATTCAAATGGCCGTTTATGCCGGTTTTCCATGTGCATTGAACGGGCTCTTTGCGGCGAAAGAGGTTTTCGATGAACGAAACCTAAAAATCCGCAGCTAACCACCTCGTGGGCTGGATTCGCAGGGTAGGGCCCCACGGCGCAGCAACAGATGCTGGTGTTGGGGCGGGTTCGGCGAAGTTATCATTCGCTGCTTTGCAGTGATGGTGAGCATGACGCAACCAGCGAGAGGAGCCGATCGTTGAATATGGTTATCGTTACTTGATTGCCTGCCGGAATTTTGACGTCTGAGGAGGAATGGTTATGGCAGCTTTACCGGAAAAAGTGAGCAAGGCATGGGACAACCGGGTCGGTCCCGTCATTTTGTCGACCGTCAATAGAGATGGGGTCCCCAATGCCATATACGCAACTTGTGTGTCAAAATTCAGTGAGGATACCATAGTGGTTGCGAACAATTATTTTTCAAAAACACTGGAAAATATACTTGCAGGCAGCAAAGGATCGATTCTTTTCATAACCAAGGAAGAAAAGTCCTATCAGATCAAGGGAAGTATTGAATATCACAAAGAAGGTGTTGTTTTTGAAGACATGAAAAAGTGGAATCCCACAAAGCATCCGGGGCATGGCGCAGCAGCGCTGAAGGTGGAAGAAGTCTATTCAGGAGCGGAGAAACTCCTGTAGGCGTGCCCTGTCACTTAGTCTCAGAATGGTGAGGACGCTTCCCCCCTTCACTCTAACACTATCCCGGATCGCGGGGAGAGGCAGGGGAAAAGGAGTTGACTCTTGTGAAACAGAACCGGCCCAGTGCAACCGCACAGCGCGTTGCGATGCGACGCGCAGCCCATCAGCTTCTGGATGATCCGAAGGTTTTCGATGATCCCGTTGCGCTTCGCATCGTTGGCAAAGAGAATGCGTCGGCGTTGCAGGCCGATCCCCGTCACTTCGAGTCCACATCACTGTCGTCTTACTTGCGAGCTTTCGTAGCAGCACGGAGTCGATACGCGGAGGACGAACTCGCCTCCGGCGTTGGACGTGGCATATGCCAATACGTCATCCTGGGAGCGGGACTTGACACCTTCGCCTACCGAAACCCCTATCTCAAGAGGGTGCTGCGCATATTCGAAGTCGACCACCCGGCGACACAGGCGTGGAAGCGAGCGCGCCTTGCAGAGTGCGGCATCGCGCTTCCGGGTGATCTCACCTTCGCACCGGTTGACTTCGAAACTCAGAGCCTCGAAAGGGGGCTGCTGAGTGCGGGTTATGATCCTGAGAAATGCACTTTTTTTTCATGGCTGGGCGTGACGGAGTATTTGACGACTGAGGTGGTGATGGCGACATTGCGTTTTATCGCGTCCACGCCGGCAGGAAGCGGCGTCGTCTTCGACTATATGATCTCGCCATCCTTGCTGGCGGAGGCCCAGCGGTCGCGCTTCGAGGCGCTCTCACTGCGTGTAGCGGCGGCCGGAGAACCATGGCAAGCATTCTTCGACCCCGAGTTGCTGACGAGGGAGATGCGAGCCATGGGCTTCGGATATGTGAAGGACCAAGGACCGGAAGAGATCAATGCGAAGTACTTTAAGAACCGCAACGACGGACTCCAGGTCGGAAGTTTGTCGCACCTAATGAACGCTCGGGTCTTAGATGCCGGGCAAGCCTCCGAACCATCCTCTCCGCCGGATTATAATCGTACTCCTGCCGCATTCTAGGAGCATTCCTTTCAAGACACCCCCGACTCCCGCTCAGGACATTGTCCCGCTTCACAGGACATCTCCCTACGAAAATGAGGTATCATCCTATAGACAGACCGCAGGAAAGAGACAAGAATAATGATAGAGTTTGTACCCGAGGTGAAACGTTTGCAGCTTAGGTACAGGAGGAAACAAAATGAATGATCAAATTAGAGAAGAAGATCTCAGGAAGACGGAAGTGAGATGTGACGTATGCAGAAAAACCTTTGCTGCGTCTGAAGCAGACACGCGCTGTCCCGAGTGTAAAATCGGGAGGGTTCGAATCATGGAAAAGGCTGCTTAGATCACGATGGATCATTGCTTAGGACTTGACCCCCAGAATCGCTTCCGATTTCGTGTCGGTGATGTGCCCCGATGTGGGCTGAAGTGGAGAAGTGAGTGATGCGGGAAAAACCATTTGAGCCGTCCGGGTTCAGAGAGCCTAAGCCCTGGAACCCAGGACTCATCGCTCCGTTCATCGCACTCTTTACGAGGAAAGGGCCTTCCTATGAGGAACCCACCGAAAATCCCTGATGCAAGCTCCCGATGGGACATGGGGGTTCTGTTGGGAGCTTAAGATCTCATGGCGAAAAAGAATTCTTGCATAAAAGCTGAGGGCTGCAAGAAGCGACTAAAACGCTGTTTATTGTTCTCCTCGTCTTTTGGACCGCTTACCCTCTCATTGTGTTCGTAACCCTTTTTCGTCACCTTACTCGCACTCTAAACATACCTAAACCGATGTAGCGCTGTTTCTGCGAGTAACCCCTTAGAAAGAAGCGGCCTTCATTTTCGGAATTGGCCTCCGTTCTTTGCAGATGGGAGGCTTAGATGGTCAACCCTATGAAATTTAGAGGAGACAGCTAAGATGAAAAAGGAACAAATAAAACCCTTTGTATGGGGTATTGCGGTTGGCGCCATCGTGTTGCTTATTGTCGTTTTCTCGGCAGGGTGGGTGGTGACCAGTGGCTCTGCTCAACTTAAAGCAAAAACCGTGGCGGCAGATGCTGTCATGGATCGCCTGGCGCCGATTGCTGTCGCACAGTTTATGCAGGACCCAAACAAGGAAGCGCGACTCAAGGAGATGAAAAAACTGGAGTCCTGGGGAGAAAACAGCCGGAGTGACTATGTAGAAAAACAGGGTTGGGCGACCATGCCCGGTGAGAAGAAGCCTGATAGCAGTGTTGCCGATGAGGTTGCCAGGAGGCTCATGGATTTCAAGATGTAAAGCCCGCTCTTGGTCGTGTAATTCTAAGCTGCAGCTTGGTTCCTCCCAGTGCGCCGGTCCGACGGGTATAATTGTGCTGGGCCGTGCGAGCGCTAGAGTGATACCCGTAGACTCCTGACAACGTGAAAGCTCTATGGACGAAGTGGTAAGGCTGTTGATGCAGTTTTTTCATTGGAGTCTACGCAAATAGCGTAGGGTGTATCACTTTAGTTTTTTTTAATACCTGTGAGGATCATGATTCCCTTTCTTGAGTGACTGGCGGGAAGGCGCCGTAGAAAAGACCAGCCTGGGAGCCTTGGAACGAGAGCAAGGGAATCATGATCCCTATCATAGTTTCATAAAGCTAAAGTGATACAATCTTTTCTTCTTTCCTCGCCCAGGCCACACTTTTCAAAAGATGAAGGCTACGCAGGAGAATCTATTTTGGCACAGATGATGACAACAAAAGAAATGGCGAAGTATCTAAAATTGCATGCGATAACGATATGCAAATTATGCAAACAAGGTAAAATCCCTTGCATTCGGATTGGTAGCCTCTGGCGATTTGACAAGGAGGTCATCGATGCGTGGATCGCCGGAGGCTAAAACGCGCCGGTCAGGCAAGGCTGCTTTCATCAGGAGAATGAACCTGGAGGATGGCTTGGGACGTAACGTCGCAAGAAAGACGAGGGAGGAATTTGTCAGGAGTGAATGAAGCTCAATACGCCAATGAAAAAAGGTGAAAATGTTAATACCGCTATGGACATACCGACGCAACACCAGCACCTAATAGCACCGGTTACATCCGCAACCTGATGATATTTGATTTCGCTATAAGAGGCATGACTGCAGCCGAAGTACTGGGATTTCTAAGGCCCCCCGAAAGCTTAAGGATGCGACGTGCATATGGCACGGTATTAGACTTCAGGAATGCTGCCGGGAAAGGAATGTCTATGAAGACAAGGAAGGAGAGAATCTATGCCTTTGGATAATGATGGAGGAGGCTGGCAAGAGGGCGCCCCAGATCTTTCAGCGATGGTCAAAAGGGCGCGAGAATCATTCGACCTCGGAAAGAGAGGAAAACCGGTTTTTCTTGTCGTGGTCGCCATCGTTCTTGCGATCATCTTGGCTTACACCGCTTTTTACACTATTCCGCCAGGCAACCAGGGGGTCCTTCTGCGTTTTGGCAAGTATGTTGGTCTGGTCACGCCGGGCCTTCATTTTAAGGTCCCCTTCGGAGTGGACACGGTTCTCAAGGTGCACACGGAACAGGTGGACACGGAGAGCTTTGGTTTCAAAAGTATCCGCCCCGGTATTCGGACCCAGTATGAAAAGGGCGCCGCGACGGAGTTGGAATCTCTCATGCTCACCGGGGACCTGAACGTCATCGATGTGGAGTGGATCGTCCAGTTCCGGAGGGAGGACCCCCGGAAGTACCTCTTTAATGTACGGGACCCGATTATGGCAATCCGGGACATCAGCGAATCGGTGAATCGGCGCATCGTGGGGAACAGGAGCTTTGACTATGTTCTCCAAAATCGGGAAGAGGTGAACAAGATGGCCCAGGAGGAGCTTCAGAAGATTCTCGATGAGTATCAAACCGGAATTCGCATCGTCAACGTGAGACTCCAGAACGTCGTGCCTCCCGATCCCGTAAAAGGCGCCTTCAACGAAGTGAACGAGGCCCAGCAGGAGAAGGAAAGGCTGATTAATGAGGCCCAGGAGACGTACAACAGACAGATTCCACAGGCCAAGGGGGAAGCGGAGAGGGCCATCAACGGCGCCCGGGGGTTCGCGCTTGAGCGGGTGAACCACGCAAAGGGTGATGTGGCCAGGTTCTCCGCCGTTCTCAAAGAATACCGAAACGCGAAAGAGGTCACCAAACAGCGCCTATATCTTGAGGCCTATCAGACGATCCTGCCCAACGCCAAGGAGATCTACATTATCGACAGTGAGCAGAAAGGCCTTCTTCCGCTTCTGCAACTGAATCACCCGGTCACGAAGGGGGGTGAGGTCCAATGAGACGAATGGGAGCTTTCATCGGCGTTATTGTCGTTATCTTTCTGATCCTTTTGTTGTCCGGCGCCTTTTATACGATTAGCGAATGGGAACAGGTGGTGATCACCCAGTTTGGAAGACCGGTTGGAAAACCAAAGACCGAGGCGGGCTTCAGGTTCAAGATTCCTTTCATTCAGGACATCCATCGCTATGAGAAGCGAATTATGAGGTGGGATGGAGACCCCAAAGAGATACCCACCCGAGACAAGCGGTTTATCTATGTCGATACAACGGCCCGGTGGCGAATCGTGGATGCGCAGAAATTCCTGGAGGTTCTGGGTACCTATACCCAGGCATACGCCAAGCTGGATGATATCATAGACGCTGTTCTCCGGGATTATGTTTCGGCGAATCCTCTCGTAGAACTCGTCCGAACCACCAATGAGATGCCGACCGTGGAGAATGTTGAAGGCAAGGTCCTCTCCCCGTTCCAGGACGAAGCGACTGCGCCGGAAACCGTTCGCTTGGGCAGAGAGAAGATCACCCGCGCGATTCTGGCCGAGGCTTCAAAGGCCATGTCCGCCTTTGGTATGGACCTGGTCGATGTCCGCATCAAGCGGATTAACTACGTCGAGCAAGTCCGTAAGAAGGTTTATGAGCGGATGGTATCGGAGAGAAAGCGCAAGGCTGCCCAGTTTCGATCGGAAGGAGAGGGTAAGAAAGCAGAGATTCTCGGTCAGATGGAGAAGGAGCTGAAGTCGATCATCTCGGGCGCATACCGGACGGCCGAGGAGATCCGCGGAGGGGCGGATGCCGAGGCTACCAGGATCTATGGGGATGCTTATGGTCAGGATCCGGCATTCTACGCCTTTTTCAAGACCCTGGAGACTTATAAAGGGGCCGCCTATAACAACGCCTTTGTTATTCTTGGAACGGATTCCGACTACTACCGGTTCCTCAAGACTATCCCGAAATGAGCCTGACTCGTTTCGTTTATCCCTCAGGCAAAGGGAGGACAATCCACCTATGTATCAATTCCAAAGAACCTGAAACTATCACCGTGATATGCACTGTATCTAGGATTTTGTGCAGAGGACCGTCATACAACTAAGGTCAGTTCTCCCTACTGTTCGGGAGTTTAACCCAGCAAAATGAGCGATCCCCCTATAGACAAATGACATAAATAGAGAAGAGTGTAATCTCAATAGAGGCTTAATCTCGCTCTCGTACTTCCTTGCGGCGGAGAAACTCGTCCATATTCCCTGAGGGCCGGAAACATAGGGATAGGGCGTGTAATAAAGAGCAAGACCGGGCAAACGACTGAAGCAGGCCCTAGGTCGAGATGGAACCATCTCCCGCAGATGCCCGTTTTCAGATGAGCAACTCACTTGCCAAAAACCGGGAAGGCAGGATAGGGCGATGAAAGTGAAGTGTTTTTCGTGCGGGCAAGAAATGAATGTGAAAAGTATCAGGAGCTGGACGGGAAGATGGCCAGCGTACCTCTTGTGGGGAGTACGCACTTTGATCTGGACAAATATGCGAATGACAAGGCATTGGATGGTCTGGTTCTTATGCTTGCGGAAGAAGAGAAGAAAATCCGGCGAGACCCTGCTGCAAGGGTCACCGATCTATTGAAGGAGATCTTCGGAAAGAAGTAGGTCTGAAATCCAAGGTTCTTCAGAGGAGTAGTCGAAGGTTAAAGAGGCGCCATCGAGAAATTGCCAATGGTGAGGTTCCAACTTTGAAGGGCATGCTGGAAAAACTCAAAGCCGAGTATGCTGAGATCCAAAAGAAGCTGGGGGGAGGGATTCAAGCGCCAACCCACCAATTCCCGGCGGGGCTTCCAAAGAAGCCATAACGCGGGGTAGTGCAGCCCCAGCATCATCACCCCGGGACAAGTTAAGAACAGCCAGAATCGTTTCGGTTTAGGGTTAAAGGAGACAAACCATGTATTTTTCGTTAACGGTAGCTTTCTTGTTTCTCCTGGGACTCGTCATCACCAGCTTACAAAATAGCGTGCCTCTGGAGCTGAAATTCATCACGTGGAGTCTTCAGATGACTCTTACAGCCTTGATCCTTTATTCTTCTCTGATCGGTGGGGCTATTGTGGCGGTTCTGGCCTTACCCAAGCTGGTGAGGAAATCCCTGGATGTAAGGAGCTTGAACAGAAAGACCTATCAGTTGAAAGAAAAGATTCTAGAGTTGGAAAAAGGACATGTTGGCACGTAACAGATAGAATAACCTTCCCTTGAGAGGCATGGACGGAAAGGAAAAAACCGCATGAACGTTCCGAAAATAGATAGTGACACCCAGCCTGCTTTCACGATTCTGGTAGCTGATGACGACCCTGACGATAGGTTCCTGCTGGGAGAAGCGTTTGAGGAGATTCAAGGTGCTGGAGAAAGGCACTTTGTGGAGGATGGAGAACAGTTGATGAATTATCTGTACCGGCAGGGCGAATATACCGATCCTGTTCTTTCTCCCCAAGCTGGGCTCATTTTCCTGGACCTCAACATGCCCAAGAAAAACGGTCGTCAGGCTCTTGCAGAAATAAAGGCAACCAGGCACCTAAAGAAAATTCCTGTCATTGTGTGGAGTACCTCCAGCTCGGAGGAAGATGAAGCGGGCGAAATACACGACCAAGGTCAAAGCTCTGCTTGCAGCAGATGATTTTCTCAAGTCCTTCCAGATCAGTGTCGAACCTACAAGGGCACCGTTCAACTGACGGCTTCGTCGGTCTCAAAAGGCCGTCGATAGCGGAAATCGCGCGGAGCGTCAAAGGGGTCAAATCCGTAAAGAATGATCTGATCGTGAAATAAACGACGGCATTTGAGGGAAGAGCCCAAGGAGCTGAAACATGGCTCTCAAGAAGAAAAAGCTTCTGTTCATAACAACGGGCGTCATCACGCTTGCTGTCTTCGCGGGCATCCTCGCTCTCCTGCTCAATATTGAAGTTTTTAAACCGCAGATCGAGGCAGCCGCGTCTACTGCTCTGGGCATGGATGTCCGGATCAAAGGCAGGATGGGCATCGCTCTTTTTCCGGGTTTCGGTCTATCGCTGAAGGACGTCAACGTGCGGAACAGGGGATTGGATGTCGTTACGATTGAGAAGATGAGGATAGGGTTGAAGCTCATCCCCCTCGTGAGGTTCCAAATCAAGATAACCCAGGTTGAACTTATCAGGCCGGTCTTCTCCATCGTTCGGTCCAAAAACGGGATTGTCAATTTTGAAAAACCGGGACGCACGTCATGGGAAAAAGTCCTTGCTGTGAAAAAGATATCCATCTCTCAGGGGAGCCTTGTTTATACTGATGAAATATCCAGCGAGAAAATCGAAGTTGGTGGCTTGGATTTAAGCATAAGAAACCTTGTTTCCAGCGGGACGGACAGCTCAGAACCATTCAAGAACATCTCATTCACCGGGGATGCCGGATGCAAGACACTCAAGATCTATAACTTCACCCTGTTGAACATCGTGATGAGAGCAGCAGATGAAAAGGGAATACTCGATATCAACCCGGTCAGTATGAACATCTTCGGTGGAACCGGGAACGGAAGCATTCATGTGGACATGACGGGGCCGTTGCCTCATTACAGGGTAATCTACGCTCTTAATCGGGTCAGGATCGAAGAACTTCTTCAGCAATACTCGCTCAAGAAAATCCCCCAGAAAACCATAGAAGGGCCGATCAACTTTTCCGCGGACCTGACGGCAATGGGGAAAAGCACAGATGAGGTGAAGCGATCGCTTGACGGCAACCTTTCTTTAAACGGGGAGAACCTGATGCTCTACAACATCGATATAGATGCTCTTATCATGAAGTACGAACGAAGCCAGAACTTTAACCTCGTGGATGTGGGGGCGGTCTTACTGGTGGGCCCCTTCGGGCCACTACTCACCAAGAGCTACAATTTTACCAACCTGTTCGAAGAGTCGCAGGGCGGAAAAGGGATCATCAGAAAACTCGTATCGGTCTGGAAGGTAGAAAACGGGATTGCTGAGGCGAGCGATGTAGCCCTTGCCTCAAAAGAGCAGAGAATCGCCATGAAAGGGAAATTGAACTTCATCACCGAGCGGTTTGTCGACGTAATCGTAGCGGCCCTCGATAAAAGAGGGTGCGCCGTTTACAGCGAGAAAGTGCATGGGCCCTTCCGTAAACCGCAGATCGAGAAGGAAAGTGTCTTTAAGTCCATTGTCGGATCCGTATCGAATCCTCTGAAGGATGCGTGGAAATTCATTCAGGGTGAAGAGTGCACGGTATTTTACGCAGGTTCTGTAGCACAGCCGGAAGGGTAACGCACTTTCTGAAAGGGTGTGCCTATATGAGTTAGAGCCTTAGAAAAAAACTTCTTCACAAGTTGCGGAGAAGTTCTAAGGGCCGGTGGGGGATGGTCTCTTCCTGAAATCCGACTTCATCGGAGTTCAGACATTTCCCGATTTCAGCGGGGAAGAAGCCCCGAAGGGGGGTTATATGAAATCTGTCCTGGCAGATTTCATTGCGAACTGGTCAGAGACTACCCCCCCACCTGGCCTGCGCAGGGTTTGGTTGCGGCCGAAAACCTGCTTGGGAAGGAGGGGGCGAGATGACCGAGGCGATGCATAAGTGGATGCACGCCATGCGGTTATGTCTGATCAATCCCTCCAACCGACTTGTCACCATCGGCAAAGGCAAAGAGAACCGCTGGAACCGCTACCCCGTGCGGAAACCGTTCAGGCGTATGGTTCTCGCGGGCCTGGCCCGACCGGAGTGGGAAATCTCGATGGTAAACGAGAACCTCGGGGAATGGGAACATTACCTGCTGCTCCTGGCGAGAAAAACGGGTAAACCCAGAGGAATGGATATGAAGGTCTATGAGAAAACGCAGCCGGGCAAAAAGGCAATCTCTTCCATCTTCACTGCCTAAAATCTTTCAGAACGGAGGAATCTGACATGGAGGACCAAGAAAGCGGTGGGATAATCCTTGCCACAAGGGGAAAAAATGTTGAATTCGTCTTTCGTACTCCCAATGCAAAGAAGGTTTACTTAGCGGGAGATTTTAACTCCTGGGAAGCCGAATCATTGCCGATGAAAAAATACACGGAAGGCGCTTGGGAGGCGGTGGTTACATTACCTCCCGGCCGTTATGAGTATAAAATGTTAGTGGACGATGCTTGGACGGAGGAATCACCTTGCACCGTGATGATGGGGGGCAGTTGCTTTAAACTGATTCTGGAGGGAGGGCGGATTCCCAATCCTTTTGGTACACAGAATTATTTCGTTTGGGTGAAGTAGAAAAGTTCATACCAAAATAGGTGAATCATCCGGAAGAGGGCGTCCCGGCGGCAGAAAGGTGAGCACGAAGGCGACGCTTTTTGGGCGCCGGCGACGTTTCTGTTTTCCCGCGCCTGGATGCAGTGGTACGGAGGACTGGGCTTCGCTGTGCCCTCGCTGTGCCGATCGTCATATCCTCATTTGATTATCACTCCCTATCCAACCAAGGAGACCTCACCCTGGCAACTGTCGGGTGGGACCGAAGTACTTCTGATGGCCATACGCCCTGAAGACGAGCCCGCGGAGCACGAGATGCTTTGTTCGTTGTCTAAAGATTCATTTGGGGTTTACAACGCGGTGGGTTCCGGACGGCACGAGTGAAGCCGTGTTGAAGCTGAAATCATAAGAATAAGGTCTCTTATTTCATAAAATACAACAATCACCCTATATAAGGGTTATTTTGAGAAAAGTAAAATATAACCAGGAAAAATCGAATTGAAACGGAGAGAACATTTTGATCATCCAGTGATCAAATCGCAAGCCGTTGGTGGAATGATCGCTTGCCCCCCAGGCGGAAAGGAGGCGAGATTCGTTAGTGGCTAAACAGGCAGCCGAACTCAGGTACGCTGTCCGGTCTCGTGTGCTCTTCAAGTATTTCGGTCAACTGTGCCTCGTACTCGCAGCGCTGACGATGGCGCCCCTGGTGATGTCGCTGATCTTCGGCGAGAGGTCTTTCACCCTGAGATATGCCGTTGTGTTTTGCGGGCTCGCAGGCTTGGGGTTGGGGGCGGCCCGGCTGCGGGCTCCTTCCAGCGTGCAGGCCAATGAGGGCATGGTGCTGGTGGCCCTCATGTTCCTCTTCACGCCGCTCGTGATGTCCTACCCGATGATGGGCTCGGGGTTGGGTTTTCTGGATGCCTTCTTCGAAGCTATCTCCGGCGTCACGACAACGGGGCTGAGCACGAAGGCGACGCTCGTCGGCGCGCCGGCGACGTTTCTTTTTTCCCGCGCCTGGATGCAGTGGTACGGAGGACTGGGCATCGTCGTACTCTCCCTGGCGCTCGTAACGCAGCCGGGACTGTTGGCGAAAGGCCTGGCTGCCACAGAGGCCGAAACCGACGATTTGGTCGGTGGCACACGGGCACGCGCGCGGCGAGTACTGAAAGTCTACGGAGCTTTGACCGCTCTGGGCATCATCGGTTCCCTGGCGGTGGGAGTCGGGTTTTTCGATGCGGTGCTCTATACCTTCGCGGCGGTCTCGACCGGGAGTTTTGCCCCCCATGACGGCAGCCTTGCGACATTAGGTTGGCCCGCGCAGGGGTGGATTACGCTGCTTTGCCTCGCCGGTGCGATCCCGCTGACGTTCTATCACCGAATGTTACAGGAGAAACGGCGCGTTTCAGTGGAGTTTCTGCAACTCCAGGCCGTCGTAATCGCCTCCGTGGTCGGTTCGCTCGCGGTAGGCGCCTCCATGCGGCTGAGTGCCGGCATGGCTTGGCCGCAAGTGCTCCATCACGCGCCCTTGCTCGGCTTTTCCGCGCAGACAACCGCAGGTTTTTCCTCGGTGCCGGTTGTGCAGCTCGATGCGGGTTCGAAGCTGGTCCTGATCTTCTCGATGCTCGTAGGCGCCAGCGTGGGATCGACCGGGGGCGGATTCAAGCTGCTGCGGCTGTTGATCGCAGCGAGCGTGTTTCGGTTGATCCTCCTGCGGACCTGCCTGCCGAAACACGGCGTCATCGAGCCCCGGCTGGCAGGCCGCCGACTCGGAGACGAAGAGATCCGCGCGGCCCTGCTGCTCATCTTGCTGTTCGTCGTCGTCGTCGCGCTGTCCTGGCTGCCGTTTGTGGCAAGGGGATACAGCCCGCTCGACTCCTTGTTTGAAGTGGTTTCGGCGACGGGAACGGTAGGGCTTTCCGTGGGGCTGACGAGCGCAACGTTGCCCGCACTGCTCAAAGGGATTTTGTGCGTTGACATGCTGATGGGAAGACTTGAAATCATCGCATGGTTGGTGATGCTGTATCCTGGGACCTGGTTTGGCAGGACAATGGAGGGAACATGAGAACTGTTTTTGTTGGAGCCGGAAAAGTGAGCATCGGAACGGCCAAGGCGCTCATCAAGAAAGGCCACGAAGTCGTCATCATCGAGACCGACAAGGCCAGGATCGATGAATTGTCCGAAGAGATGGACTGCAGCTTTCTGCAGGGCGATGGCAGCCAGCCGAACATCCTGCGCGAAGTCAATCCCGCGCAGACCGACGTCCTCTACTGCCTTACTAACAGCGACCAGGCCAACGTCATCGCCAGTCTCATCGGCCGTTCCCTCGGTTTCAAGCGGGTCGTGACGAGCATCGGCGATCCGCAGTTCGAGGGCATCTGCCATGAGCTGGGGCTGACGGACACGATCATCCCCTCCCGCACAATCAGCCGTTACCTGGAGGACATGGTCGGCGGCACTGAAAACGTAGATCTTTCCGCGGTCATCAAGGACGAGGCTCGGTTTTTCACTTTCGCAGCAAAGGAAGAAGACGCGGTCCCGGTCAAAGAGCTGAAGCTTCCCGCCGAGGCCCGTGCTGTCTGCTATTACCGTGATGGCAAGTTTTCACATGCCGATGAAGAAACAACATTCCGCATAGGCGATGAGGTCGTGGTTCTCACTCACAGTAAGAATATGCCTGCGTTGCAGAAGCGTTGGCAGCCGAAGCCTGCGCAAGAGGAGCAGGCGGATTCGGCCTCAAAGAAGAACAAGTAGATGGCGGGAGCTTGATCCTCCGCTTTGGGAGTTCACACACAACCTGTGGGTCTTTAACCAGAACAATTTTGATCTGGTTTTAACCGACCTTCAGATGCTCATCATGGACGGCTCGATCCTGGCCTGCCACATTAAAGAAAGGTCGCCGCAAACCCCGGTTATGCTAAGAGGAGAGTAGAAACTTATCATGGGAATCATCCTGATTGTCATCTTAATCCTCGTGCTCATCGGCGTCCTGCCCACTTGGCGCCACAGTAAGTCTTGGGGACCCTATCCCAGCGGCGGAATCGGAGTGATCGTTCTGATTTTGATCATCCTGTTGCTGCTGGGACGGATTTGAGGGGGTTTTGAGTCAAATGAATTAGTCCTCATTACCACCGACATAGGAAAAAGCAGAGATTTCCAGCCGCCTTGATTCACCACGGCCAGGGAAACACGGAGTGGTGTCCGGGCGAAAGCTGCTGCGCGTGGGAACTGTCGGCCATCATCAACCCGGTGAACCATGCGAGGTCTCCGGAGGCGATTGCGACCTACAAAGTGGAACCTTACGTCGTTGCGGCCGACGTGTATGCGCTCTCGCCGCACACTGGCCGTGGTGGATGGACGTGGTACACAGGCTCGGCCGGCTGGATGTACCGGTTGATCGTTGAATCACTTCTTGGGCTGAGGCTGGAAGTGGACAAGCTGCATGTCGCGCCTTGCCTCCCTGTGGATTGGGATGCGTTCAAGGTGCACTACCGGTATCGGGAGACCGTCTACCACATCGACGTCCTGCAAACGCGCGAAGACAAAGGCGGGGCGAGTGTGACCGTCGATGGAGTCGAGCGAAACGACAAGGCGATTCCCCTTATTGACGACCGCCAGGAACACTCGGTCGAGGTGAGGATACCCCGCTCGCGCTCAGCGCTTCTATAACAACCACTTAGCTGGGCTTGCACGCTATTTTTGCGGGGCAAGATGCGGCCAAGACGAAGTTGAAGGAGTTGAAAAGCAGGAGGGAAAGATGAGCCACATACAAGTGATGTTTGATCCCAAAACAATAGCCCTGATCGGCGCAACTGAGAAGAGAAGCGCCGTCGGACGAACCATTCTTGAGAACCTGCTCCGGTCAAAGGAGAGGAAGATATTTCCGGTAAACCCCCTCAGACAGATGGTATTGGGCGTGAAGAGCTATCCCAGTATCGCAAGCGTCCCAGAGCATGTGAATCTGGCCGTTGTGGCAACTCCTGCCCGGTCAGTGCCTGTTGTGGCTGAGGAATGCGGTCAGGCAGGCGTAGAGGGGGTAGTCATAATCTCCGCCGGGTTCAAGGAAATTGGTGAAGAAGGCAAGCGACTGGAGGGTGAGGTCGAGCGGATCAGGAAAAAATATGGGATGCGTATTCTGGGACCAAACTGCCTTGGTTTTGTGCGGCCCCTTCTGGGTTTAAATGCGACCTTTCTCCAGGGTGAGCCTCCACCCGGCAATATCGCCTTCATTTCCCAGAGCGGTGCCCTTGGCAGCGCGATAGTCGATTGGGCGGTCAGCGCCGGGATAGGATTCAGCATGTTTGCATCACTGGGCTCCATGATCGATGTAGACTTTGGCGACATGATCGATTTCTTAGGAGATGACGAGGCTACGAGGAGCATCCTGATCTATATGGAGGGTGTGGGCAACGCGAGAAAATTCATGAGTGCGGCTCGAGGGTTCGCCCGCCGAAAACCTATCATCATTTTGAAGCCGGGGCGATTCGCGGAGAGTGCAAGGGCAGCACATTCCCACACCGGCGCTATGGCAGGTGATGATGCGGTATATGAAGCAGCCTTCAGGAGGGCCGGGGTCGTGAGGGTGGGGGAAATCGCTGAACTGTTCGATGCAGCCCAGGTTCTTGATTCGAAGAGGTTACCAGCCGGCCCGAGGCTCGCCATAGTGACTTCTGCCGGCGGGCCCGGCGTGATGGCCACCGACGCCCTTATTCACCTGGGTGGGGAGCTGGCGAAACTATCTGACGAGAGCATGAAGCAACTCAACGCATTTTTGCCGTCCTACTGGAGCAAGGCTAATCCTGTAGACGTTCTTGGAGGCGCAACTGTCGACCGGTTCACGAAAGCCCTCACCATATGCCTCGGTGACCCCATGGTGGACGGAGTGCTGATTATTTACGTGCCCATGGACTCTGCCCCTTCAACCCAGGTTGCCCAAGCGGTGGCCGATATTGCAAAAAAGGCCTGGAAGCCTGTCATCGCAACGTGGATGGGGGCGGAAGACGTCGAGGAAGGAAGACACATTTTTGTCGAGAACAGCATCCCGGCCTACGACACTCCTGAGGAGGCGGTCAGAACTTATGTGAATATGTGCAGGTACAAGAGACATCTCGACCAGCTCTATGAGACTCCTGCCGAGTTGCCAGAGCACAAAGCGCCCTCGAAAGATCACCTGAAAGAGCTTCTCGATATGGCCCTCAAGGAAGGACGAACGCTTCTCAACGAGGAAGAGTCCAAGAATTTTCTCATGACCTACCGTATTCCGGTTACGACGGTCCAGGTCGCTCAAGATCCCGAAGCGGCGGTAAGCATAGCAGAAAAGATCGGCTATCCGGTCGTTATCAAGGTCGTCTCGCCTGACATCTCCCACAAAAGCGATGTGGGTGGCGTCATCATAGGAATCGATTCAAGTGCAGCCCTGAAGGAAGCGTATGAGAAGTTGATGCAAAGGGTGAAAAAACGCGCCCCGGAAGCGGCCATAATGGGTGTAGCTGTAGAAAAGATGGTCACAGATGTTGATTACGAGCTCATTCTCGGGGCCAGGAAGGATAGGGATTTCGGTTCGGTCATCCTCTTTGGGATGGGGGGGACTATGGCGGAGTTCATCAAGGATTTTTCGATTGGGCTTCCCCCACTCAATCAGACCCTGGCGAAGATGTTGATGCAGGACACGAAGGTATACAAAATGCTCCAGGGCTTTCGGGGCAAACCGGCAGCAGATTTTGAGGGGCTCGAGGAAATCCTTGTCAATTTTTCCAATCTGATCGTCGACTTTCCCGAAATAGCTGAAGTCGACATAAATCCTCTCGCCGTATCCAATGGCAAAGCCTCCGCCCTTGACGCACGAATCATTATTGATAAGAATTATGACGCTACTAGCCGATCGCCCTATCCGCACTTGATTATCACTCCCTATCCAACCAAGTACACCAAACCCTGGCAACTGTCGGATGGGACCGAAGTAGTTCTGAGGGCCATACGCCCTGAAGACGAGCCCGCGGAGCACGAGATGCTCTCGAGCTTGTCCAAAGAGTCATTGAGGACCAGGTTCTTCTCCACGATCAAGGACATATCCCATGAGTGGCTTATCCTCTTCTGTAATATCGACTACGATCGGCACATGGCAATCGTTGCCGAAGTACAGGAAAACGGGAGACAAAAAATGATAGGGGTCGCGAGACTTATTATGAACCAGGACCTGACGTCCGGCGAACTGGCCGTCCTCGTGCAGGATGAGTTCCAGGGGAAACGCCTTGGGACTAAATTCGTAGAGATGCTCATCGAGATAGCCAGGGAGAGAGGCCTTGAGCATGTCCGGGCAGATGTCCTTACGGAAAATCAGAGCATGCTCAAGATCTTCAGGCGGTTGGGGTTTACAACGCAGTGGGTTCCGGGCGGCACGAGTGAAGCCGTGTTGAAGCTGAAATCATAAGAATAAGGTCTCTTATTTCATAAAATACAACAATCACCCTATTCAAGAGTTGTTTTGAGAAGGGTAACAAAAGTTAAATAGTTCATAGAAAAGGTCTAGTAACCAATCATTTCACCACAAACTTACAGTGATCAAATCGCAAGCCGTTGGTGGAATGATCGCTTGCCCCCCAGGCGGAAAGGAGGCGGGATTCGTTAGTGGCTAAACAGGCAACCGAACTCAGGTACGCTGTCCGGTTTCGTGTGGTCTTCAAGTATTTCGGTCAACTGTGCCTCGTACTCGCCGCGCTGACGATGGTGCCCTTGGTGATGTCGCTGATCTTCGGCGAGAGGCCCATCAGCCTGAGATATGCGCGTGGTGGTTTGCGGGCTCGCGGGCTTGGGGTTGGGGACGGCCCGGCTGCGGGCTCCTTCCAGCGTGCAGGCCAATGAGGGCATGGTGTTGGTGGCGCTGATGTTCCTCTTCACTCCGCTCGTGATGTCCTACCCGATGATGGGCTCGGGGTTGGGTTTTCTGGATGCCTTCTTCGAAGCCATCTCCGGCGTGACGACAACGGGGCTGAGCACGAAGGCGACGCTCGTCGGCGCGCCGGCGACGTTTCTGTTTTGCCCGCGCCTGGATGCAGTGGTACGGAGGACTGGGCATCGTCGTCCTCTCCCTGGCGCTCGTAATGCAACCGGGGCTGGTGGCGAAAGGCCTGGCTGCCACAGAGACCGAAACCGACGATTTGGTCGGTGGCACGCGGGCACGCGCGCGGCGAGTCCTGAAAGTCTACGGCGTTTTGACCGCTCTGGGCATCATCGGTTCCCTGGCGGTGGGAGTCGGGTTTTTCGATGCGGTGCTGTATACCTTCGCGGCGGTCTCGACCGGGGGTTTTGCCCCGCATGACGGCAGCCTCGCGACTTTAGGTTGGCCCGCACAGGGGTGGATTACGCTGCTTTGCCTCGCCGGTGCGATCCCGCTGACGTTCTATCACCGAATGTTAAAGGAGAAGCGGCGCGTTGCAGTGGACTTTCTGCAACTCCAGGCCGTCGTCATCGCCTCCCTGGTCGTTTCGCTCGCGGTGGGCGCCTCCATGCGGCTGAGTGCCGGCATGGCTTGGCCGCAAGTACTCCATCACGCGCCCTTGCTCGCCTTTTCCGCGCAGACAACCGCGGGTTTTTCCTCGATGCCGTGTTGCGCAACTCGATGCGGGTTCGAAGCTGGTCCTGATCTTCTCGATGCTCGTGGGCGGCGGCGTAGGATCGACCGCGGGCGGATTCAAGCTGCTGCGGCTGTTGATCGCAGCGAGCGTGTTTCGGTTGATCCTCCTGCGGACCTGCCTGCCGAAACACGCCGTCATCGAGCCCCGGCTGGCAGGCCGCCGACTGCAGAGACGAAGAGATCCACGCGGCCCTGCTGCTCATCGTGCTGTTCGTCGCCGTCGTCGCGCTGTCCTGGCTGCCGTTTGTGGCAATGGGATACAGCCCGCTCGACTCCTTGTTTGAAGTGGTTTCGGCGACGGGAACGGTGGGGCTTTCCGTGGGGCTGACGAGTGCAACGTTGCCCGCACTGCTCAAGGGGATTTTGTGCGTTGACATGCTGATGGGAAGACTTGAAATCATCGCGTGGTTGGTGATGCTGTATCCTGGGACCTGGTTTGGCAGGAGAATGGAGGGAACATGAGAACTGTTTTTGTTGGAGCCGGAAAAGTGAGCATCGAAACGGCCAAGGCGCTCATCAAGAAAGGCCATGAAGTCGTCATCATCGAGACCGACAAGGCCAAGATCGATGAATTGTCCGAAGAGATGGATTGCAGCTTCCTGCAGGGCGATGGCAGCCAGCCGAACATCCTGCGCGAAGTCAATCCCGCGCAGACCGACTTCCTGTTCTGCCTGACCGACAGCGACCAGGCCAACGTCATCGCCAGTCTCGTCGGCCGTTCCCTCGGTTTCAAGCGGGTCGTGACGAGCATCGGCGATCCGCAGTTCGAGGGCATCTGCCATGAGTTGGGGCTGAAGGACACGATCATCCCCTCCCGCACAATCAGCCGTTACCTGGAGGACATGGTGGGCGGCAGCTGAAAACGTCGAACTTTCCACGGTCATCAAGGACGAGGCCCGGTTTTTCACCTTGATTGCAAAAGAGGAAGATGCGGTCGCGGCCAAGGATCTGAAATTGCCTAGCGATGCCAAGGTCATCTGCTATTACCGTGATGGCAAGTTTTCACATGCCGATGAAGAAACAACATTCCGCATAGGCGATGAGGTTGTGATTCTAACGCACAGCAAAAATATGCCCGCGTTGCAGGAGCGTTGGCAGCCGAAGCCGGCGCAAGAGGAGCAGGCGGATTCGGCCTCAAAGAAGAACAAGTAGATGGCGGGAGCTTGATCCTGCGCTTTGGGAGAGTTCACACACAACCCGTGGGTCGTCCTGCAGGCGGTCTCGCGGGATCAGATGGAACGCGTGTCCGCGGATCCCGCCTTCCGCAAAAAAAACGATGCAATAACCAAGCGCTTGGCTGCAATGTTTATTCTGATTTCCTTTGATCCATTGATCCATCTTTTTTGTTCTGTTCCACAAATTCCACTCGAAATTTTGAACTAGGTGCCTGTGTGGATACCGAGGTGATTCGATTACCGAAGTTTATGATCAACTTTAGTCTCATCAGGTTTTTGGGGGGCCTGACTTTTGCTCTGCTTCTTTGGGTCCATAAGGTCGGTCCCCATCAGGTTCGAACCGGCTGCTTCAAGGATTCGGCTATCTCGGCCCCCCTGATCGTCCTGGTTATACCCAAAAAGATAGCTTACTGGAGGATTCGATAGTGATTTTTTCAAGGACGGAGGAGGAATGACTAAAATAAATCCCGAGATAAAACAAATCCGGGTTCAGAACCGCCGGGTCCACCTGGCCAATGAACGAACTTTCCTGGCTTGGATCCGGACCGCCATAGGAATCATGGCCTTCGGCTTTGTGGTGGAAAAATTCAGTTTGTTCCTGAAATACCTGGCCCATTATCTGATTCAGACACTGCCCGCCGGGGCCCCTTCTGTTCAGCATGCCCCTTGGAGCCCTGGCTATTCATCATTCTTGGGAATGACGCTTATAGGCCTGGGGGCCTCGATGGGGGTCTTGGCCTTTGTCCATTATAAGCGGACGGAAAGGCAGATCGATGAAGACACCTATCATCCTTCTCTCATCCTGGACATTCTTTTGACTATCTCCATCGCTTCGATCGGGTTATTTTTAATGATTTATCTCTGGCATACGCAGTAGTTGAAAAGCCGGATGGCCCGGACACCCAGTCCAGATGCGATCTTCGATCATATCCCCAGAGGGAAGATGGAGCTGATCGGAAGCCTGGAAGCGGTCGAAAAGGCCAAGGCCCTGCTCAGGAGGCCAATGGAAGGTGGTCCCTCTTAGGAAATATCCGGGCGTATCCCTGGGAAACCAGACCAAAACAAAAAAAGGCTGAGCGTTTCAAGTCTTTTAACCTTTAACCGCTCAGGCTCTCCAAGAGAAACTTCCCTTTCGAGCGCATGCATGACCGCGTTCGCACTTTGGAGCTCAAAGGCATCAGCACTGAATGGCTCCAACTGCCGATCGCGGTTTTTTCCTGTCTCCTGGGAATTTCACCCAGGAAAATGAGCAATCCTCCTATAGACAGAACAGTCAACAGAAGGAGAGGATGAACTGAGGATGAGCGCTCAGGGTGGCCGTCTGGTCGGCAAGGAGAAGGCTTCAGCAGACGCTCTTTCCTAGATGAAGAACTCGCTTGCGAGAGTTCCAGAATTCAGAGCCCAGGCGGGTGGGAATGGCGACAGGAGGCCAAGGCGTAGCCCGCAAGGCGAAGCAGGGTTGGCTTCGGCGGAGTTCCGCTTGGCGTTCCTAAAGATGCCCCGCGCGGAATCGCGGGGAGCTTTATTTGAAACGGATATAATCAGGGTTTGGTAAAACGCATACACCCCTAATGGTAGTTCATGAATTGGGGAAATCTTGGCTCATCCAGAGCTTAGAAAGGAGGTGAACATGCTTTGGACCGCATTTGTGATTCTGTTAGTTCTGTGGGGGCTGGGATTGGTGGACCGGCTACACGATGGGTGGAGTCATTCATGTCCTTCTGGTCATCGCCATCATCGTGGTGCTGATCCAAGTTATTCAAGGACGAAGACGAGTATAACCATTTGGGCCGTTGCCAACAAAATGAGGGATTTACAGAAAGGATTACCTGCTATGAAAAAGAGGAATAGTTTTATCGGCTATTTTGTCCTTGTTATGCTGATGGTTGCCTTTGTGTCCTGTGCATCGACATCCAAACAGGAAAGTACAGGTGAATACGTTGACGATTCGGTCATCACGACCAAGGTCAAAGCTCTGCTTTCAGAAGATGATTTTCTCAAGTCATTCCAGATCGGTGTGGAAACCTACAAGGGCACGGTTCAACTAAGCGGCTTCGTTGGTTCTGAAAAGGCCGTCGATAAAGCGGGCGAAATCGCACGTAGCGTCAAAGGAGTCAAATCCGTAAAGAATGATATGATCGTGAAATAGGCGCAGGGGTTCATGGGGCGCTATCGGAGCCCCCTTTCAGGTGAGAAACTTAAATGAGATAAGCAGACAGAAAGGGAAAACAAAAGCACTAACAATTCAAGCAGTTCATAAGGGGTTAAGGCTTTCACCAGTATTACGATCTAACGAGCCTTACCTAGAGCGCATTATAGAACGGAAGGAGGTGTGAAACAGGCACATACGGTGATATTTCGAGACACTTCATCAAAACTCGAATATAGGATCTCCGCTTTATGTCAGCGATACCTGGACCAATGTTTCACCTGGAGTGAGAAGGGGGGTAAGGCGATATGAAGGTGAACTGTATCACTTGCGGGCACGAGCTTAATTTGGATCACCGGATATTTGACGACTATGCAGGGCCAGTGAAATGTTTTTCTTGCAGTAGGATAATGGAGGTAAAAACTGCCAGAGGGATAGTACACTCAGAATATCCATTAGCTATCTTCGAGACTGCGCGCAATTTGGCTTTAGTTAAGATTAGGAATTAAGCCTTCCCGCACGCTAGATACAATTTGTATGGGCGCCGTGATTGCTAAAGCAGTACGGGAAGCCAAAGTCCACACCGCGTGGTTCAAGAGGGAGATTTTCCTCTTGGAAGAAAGGTATGGCAGGACACTGAGGTGACCATGCCTGACGGGGCGCCAGCGCAGTGGCGGAATGTTATCACGAGCGAGGCCCTTCCTGCGGGCCATGCACTGCCTGTCGGAGACGCATTACTCAATTTCCCGGTGGCGCTGCTCATGGGCGAAGGAAAGGAAGAGTATGTGCAAACCACTTGAGTGGCACCGCCCCGACGGTGTTCCCAGGAGAGCCGGCCAACTGCTGAGAGTAAAATGCCCATAAATGCCAACGTTGAACCATTTTTCGTCAAAAACTGTTCACTGCTGACCATAGCAACCGGGAAGAAGGCGCAAAACTTAAAGGAGGAATTATGATTTCGAAGATTCTTGTGCTGACAGACGGGTCAAAGACAGCGCAAAAGGCAGCAAGGTATGGGGTTGACCTTGCAAAAAAGTTAGAAGCTTCGGTAATTGTTCTGAGCGTTATTGATCAACGCTCATTTATAGGCCAGACAGTTCCTCCTTCGCAGACGGTAATGCATGTAATAGAACCTATCGAGGATTATCTGCGAGAGGCTGCTGAAGCGTATGCCGGAGAGATAAAGAACTTGTGCGAAAAAAACCGTGTCCTATCAAAGACTGTCATAACTACAGGGCATCCTGTTGAGGAGATTGTGAAAGAGGCCAAGAAGTCAAAGGCAGATCTCATTGTTATCGGTTCTCATGGAAGGAGCGCTTTAGCAGCCGCGGTCCTCGGCAGTGTCGCCTATGGTGTAATCCATGAGGACACAAAAATCCCTGTCCTAGTGGTAAAGAAATGATGCATGGGGTCTTATTCGAGCGTGATCCTAATTTCACGCTAGTAAAATTGGCCAGTGGAGCATGACTCAGATATCCAGAGACCGAAGGGATCGGCTTAAAGCATACTCGCGGCCTAAATGTGACTTCATCGTCAAACACCTAACTTCTTCTTATGAAATACAGTGTTCACTGTATTGAGCGAATTGATGGAAAGAATTATCGTCACCGGCAAGAAGATGGTCGCGGGCGGCAAAGGTCTTCTGGCGATGGATGAGAGTGAGTCCGCACTGCAGAAGCAATGAAAATGTGACCGGACCAGGGGAGAAAGGAAAATGAACCGACATACGATTCCATTAGGATGCGTTCTGGCTATCCCTATCGGGGCGGACTATTCCTGGTTTTTAAGAGCAAGGAAAGGAGGTAAAAAAGATGGCCAAAGATGCAGTGAGTTGTAGTTGATCTAAATATGAAAAAAACCAAAAAAACGGAGGTAATACAAAATGAGAAAGCATCTGATAATCATTCTTTTGGCTATGGTCGGTCTATTTCTTGGGACGAATGGCTTTGCTCAGGAGAAAAAAGGGCGGGGAGCAGGAGATACAGCTAGTAAAACGGCAGAAGGTCAGCGAATTAATGCCTTTATGGTGGAAAAAATCATAGGCTCTAAGGTGATTAATGTGAAAGGGGAGGCGTTAGGAAAGATTGAGGATTTAGTCGTCGATATCGATACGGGAAGAATTGTGTACGCTATCCTTGAATCCGGTGGTTTTTTGAGCATCGGTGATAAGCTCTTTCCCGTCCCTTGGGATTCCCTTGCAGCGCTTCCATCAGAAGGCATATTCTTCCTCAATCAATCGAAAGAAGAAATGGAAAAAGCACCTGCTTTTGACAAAGACAATTTGCCAAACATGGCGGATATGCATTGGGGGGAGGGCATTTTCAAGCATTATGGTGTCCCCGGGTATGAACAACGGGGACCAATGGGGGGAATGGGCTACGGTTATGGTTATGGTGGTTATGGTGGTTATTACGGTTACCCGATGCATCCTGGTCCAAGGAGAGAAGGAGAAGAACCTTACAAAAAAATCTTTGACTCTAAAACAATTAAAACCATCTCTGGACAAGTAATAAAAGTAGACCAAATTCCCGAACCGGGATTCGGCATGGAAATGCGATTGACTGTCTTTATCGATAAAAAAGAGGTACTGCCGGTTTACCTGGGTCCTGCCTTCTACATTGTAGGCCCTGAGCAAGCAAACCATTTTAAAATAGGCGATCAGGTCACCGTGACCGGCTCACAGGCCACACGGGGTGGTGAGCCTTTCATGATTGCCATGACTGTGAAGCGAGGAAATGAAGTCTTGCGATTGAGAGACAAGGATGGGAATCCAGAATGGATTGGATGGAAAAAATCCGAGTGATTGATCGTTACAGAGTCCGATAGATTCAACGGGGACATTTTTCTTGTCCTTATATTATGCCCCGAATACCCAGACTTACCGGTCGGAGTATTCGGGCTATCCACCGAAGATAGGGATTTGGGATATGATATACGTCAGGGTTATGGGAAGCGGTCGAGGGCCGTGTGCTGATCTACATCCACAAAGAACAGATGGTGGATGATGTGGAGCGCATCGGCGATCTGGTCAACGACGACTTGCCTGCGTTACTCGGCGCTTTCAAAGCCGACCGCGCGCAATAGGAGGACCCATGAAAGCGACACAACGGCTGCATGATCTCGGTCAGAGCCTCTGGCTCGACAACATCACCCGTGGTCTCCTGACAAATGGCACTCTTCGCCATTACATCGACGAACTTTCGGTGACGGGGCTCACCTCTAACCCCACGATATATGACCACGCCATTAAAAATACCGATTTCTACAACCAACCCATTCGTCAAAAGGTGCGCGAGGGCAAGGCGGGGGAGCAGTTGTTCTTCGAACTTGCCCTGGAGGATTTGACCCAGGCCGCCGATCTCTTTCGTCCGATCCACGACGCAACGGGCGGCGTCGACGGCTGGGTGTCCCTAGAGGTGTCCCCTCTGCTAGCTTATGATACCGTCAGCACCATCAAAAAGGCTATTGAGCTTCACGCTATGGCCAAACGCCCCAACCTCTTCATCAAGGTTCCGGGCACCCGCGAAGGGCTTCCAGCGGTCGAGGAGGCGATCTTCAAGGGTGTGCCGGTGAATGTCACTCTCCTGTTCTCACGCGAGCATTACGTCGCCGCGGCCGAAGCGTACATGCGGGGGATCGAAAGGAGGATCATTGCCGGCCTCGATCCGAAAGTCGGCTCCGTGGCATCGGTCTTCATCAGCCGCTGGGACAAAGCGGTGATGGGAAAAGTTCCGGACGAGCTGCGGGACCGTCTCGGAATCGCCGTCGCCAAGCGCACGTACAAAGCCTACCGCGATCTGCTTGCCTCGCCTCCCTGGCAAAAACTTGCCGGCGCCGGCGCTCAGGCACAACGCCTGCTCTGGGCCAGCACCGGCACGAAAGATCCCGACGTCTCAGACACGCTTTACATCGAAGCGCTCGCGGCTCCGGACACCATCAACACGATACCTGAGAAGACGCTACTCGCTTTCGGCGATCACGGTGAAGTCAAGCGTGCCCTGCCGGCTGACAGTGGCGATGCCGAAGAGGTGCTTGCTAAATTTGCGGGGGTGGGTGTGAACGATTCGGCACTCGCCGCACAGCTCCAGAGGGAGGGAGCCCAATCTTTCGGCAAGTCCTGGAACGAGCTGATGGATTCAATCGCGTCAAAGAGCAATGGGCTCGGAAAGGCGAATCAAATAGGGGGGAAAAAATGATAGCACGAACGCAATACCGAGGACATGGCTACCG
>CAVUFY010000002.1:0-56525 GCA_963740905.1 uncultured delta proteobacterium | reverse complement strand
CCAGCGACTCCCGCGTCCCGAACGCGGTGCTCTACCAGACTGAGCCACGTCCCGACACTAGTGATATCAAATGGTTAGATAGCGCGGAAAACCTCCTAAAAACCTCAATGTGTGCTTAATTGTAGTCATTCTTGAGAAAATGCTTTCTCCGATCGGCAGCCCGCCTCTGGTCTTCAAGGTCCTGGATGTTGTAACATCGGAAAGTTTCATTGGTCCGATGCCCCGAAATCTCCATGGCGGTTTGCTCTGAATAGCCGCTCCGCACCATTTCGCGGATACCTGATCTTCTTAAATCATGAAACAGCAGAGAGTCAAGGCCAATTTTTTTGCAGGCCGCAGAGCAGACCTTCCGAAAGTCTCCCACAGCGGTGCGGTCTGAGGTCCCTCCGGTTGTTCCCAAAGCTTCGCATTCGGTAAAACACGAGCGGGCAAGTCCTCACCCCGTCTGCGAGTTGCCTCTTTTTTTGCTGCGGACCCGACCCGAGGAGGCGGTGAGTTGGCTCGTCTTCCAAAAGGGCATTCTGCCGGGGTGAGTTTTTGCCGTTTCGCGCAGAAATCACTACTTTTTATGGTGATAACTGCGCATAGGAGCAAGTTGTTCGGTCCGCAGACTTTTTCGAACGTGTCAATCGAAGATTCGGACCCGGACCGGCCTGTTTTGTCAAAAAGTATCGCCATACACCTCGCTTTTGGCAAGATACATCGAGTTGTGGTACTATTTTCTATCGCCATCCGGTAAATCTTTACCATATGAACCAGAGCGGAGGAAACATGTATGCCTGGGAACTTGCGAATACCCAGAGAAGAGATTGCCGAATTCTGTGTGCGGAATCACATTAAACGGCTAGCCATTTTCGGCTCAGCTCTTAGGGATGACTTCACTCCGGAAAGCGACCTGGATGTCCTCGTGGAGTTTGAACCCGGCGCTCATGTCGGCATGATTCGATTGGCAGCTTTGGAACTCGAACTGGGAGAGATCCTTGGGCGGAAGGTCGATTTGAACACTCCGGGTTTTCTCAGCAAATACTACCGGAATCAGGTTCTTTCGGAAGCTGAGGTCCAGTATGACTCGTCACGATGATGAGGTTCGTTTACGGCACATGCTTGACCATGCGCGGGAAGCCCGCAGGATGGTGCAGGGAAAGAACAGATCTGCCCTACAGAATGACAGAATGCTTGAGCTTGCGCTGGTTCGTCTGATAGAGATAGTTGGTGAAGCGGCAGCGCGGGTTAGCCCTGAAGGGTGCACCAGATACCCGCGAATTCCATGGCCGGAAATCGTTGGAATGCGAAATCGACTTATCCACGGGTATGACCAGGTGGACCATGATGTGCTCTGGGATACGATCGAATATGATTTACCACCTCTCATTTCGGAACTTGAGGCGATATTGGAAACGGGATCCTCGTGACTTGCCTCTGCCTCATCGGATCTTATGAGCCCGACTCCTAATCATTTTTCTGAATAGATCTCCACCTCTCCGTTTCCCCATTTCTCCGCTTCTGTCCCTTTTTCCGTTTCTCCGGATCCCCGGGGGGAAATTTGATTCTACTAAGGAATTACTGTAAACTAGCTGAATTACTGTGGCCGAAGTCATGCCGACATATTTCCCGCCCCTGCCCTGGTGCTGGCGTCTATATGAATGGCTTGTGATCGCATGAACCGAGCTCGAAGGAGGCTCTCATGAACGAGAAACAGATCTTGAAGAGGATAACGGTGAACCCTGAAATTTTCAGTGGGAAACCAATCATTCGGGGTCGCCGTCTGGCGGTCGAGCATGTCTTGGCCATGCTGGCTGCCGGGGACAGTGCGGAAACCATCCTTGAAGGATATCCTTGGCTGGAAAGAGAAGATATACAGGCATGCCTTCTTTATGCGCGCAAGGTTATCGGTCATGAGCGAGTCGAACTCACTGAGATGGGAGCACAGCGTTGAGACTCCTTTTGGATGTTTGCGTATGGGGTGGCGCCAAGAATTACCTCGAGAAAGAGGGACACGATGTCGTGTGGGCCGGCGAGTGGCTTGAGGATCCTCTTTCACTTCTCACTCTGGAATCGTGAGACTGGTTGACATCTCAGCAAGAAAACAGGGCCCGGTTTGCGCTGAGGTTCTTTCGCGCTACGCCGCCGAAATCGCTCCTGGGTCGATAGTGACGGTAGAGCCGGGAAGAGTCAGAATTCGGCCCCCAGACGACGAATACCACTAGACGAGGGACTCCTTTTCGTCGTTTCGATTGCTCTGCCGGTAGCCGGCAAAAATCCTTTCTCAAGTCGCACACCATTTCTCCGATTCTCCACTCTCGGTTCCTGTTTCAGCCGCTCCGCTTCTCCGACTCTCCGGCTCCCCGATTCTGTCTTCGACGGTTTTTTCTTGACATCTTTTTACCATGTCCATAAAATGATTGTTAATTTAATAACTTACATCACAGGCCAAATCTTAGGTAAGACGTGCTGCAGGAAGAGCCGCAACACCTCATTCCGGCCCATCCAAGATGCTCCCTCGGCGAGCCGAAGGAGCATCTTCTTTGTGAACCATCAAAATCCGCGGCGGTGATGGCATGATGAAGTTCGAATACATCCGCGATGAAGACCTTCTTGAATCACATAAGGGACTTCGCGGAGCCTTTCATCCTTCCCGACTCACCGAAATGATCACCCCCCTATTGCCCTGCCAAGCTCCCGGAGCACGGAGTCGTGGATATTCACGAACTCCTGAAGGGCCCTGACTAAGAAAAAAAGCTTGGCCCCTGCGAGTGTTTTCGAGCAAATGATCATCCCGATGAAGACCATCCCCGAAACCGTGAATTTTGTATCTGACAATCTATCTTCACCGAGAAGGTTCTTGAATTAATGGAAGCCTTGACCGATCAGGATGCTGGCTGGCCAAGAAATGGTAAGTCTGGGGAATATTGGGCAACCTCTGCGGATACACGGCGACTTTACCCTCTGAAAAAGCCAAAGTGATACTATGACGACCAAGAAACAAAAACTAGAACTCACCTGGATAGGTAAGGAGAACAGGCCCAAGCTGGAGCCGCGGATTCTGCTGGAAGACCCGGAGAAGTCCTACCACGCGAAACATCGGGTGACGGAGAACGATATCTTCGACAATCGGCTGATCTTCGGCGACAACCTGCTGGCGCTTAAGGCGTTGGAGGCAGGAGTTCGCTGGGAAGGCTAAATGCGTGTTTATTGACCCTCCCTATAATACAGGCTATGCGTTTACTCACTATGATGACGGGGTGGAGCATTCACTTTGGCTTTCGCTCATGCGTGATCGGCTTGAAATCATCCGTCGGCTATTGTCGCAGGATGGATCGCTGTGGATCACTATCGATGATAATGAGGCGCATTATCTAAAGTCGTTGTGCGATGAAGTTTTCGGGCGAGACGAATTTTGTGGCGAATGTGGTTTGGGAGAAAGTCTGACAGCCCAAGGATGGACGCCAATTTTTTTCTCTAGACATGATCATGTATTAGTTTTCGCAAATAATTTCAGAGCTTTGAGACTAAACAAAATGCCGTAACGAACAGCGATATTCCAGCCATTACGATAAAATTGATGAGGACGGAAGACAAATATTACCTGAAGCCTTTGAGAGCGATGGGCCAGGAGGACCGTAGTGAAGATCGGCCGAGTATGTATTTTCACTTTAATGGCACCTGACGGTACAGATGTATTCCCAAGGAAACAGGATGGAAGTGATGGTCGTTGGCGATGGGGTACTGGAAAAGATTGAACGAGATCGCGCCAGAGTAGAATGGGTAAATGGGCGGAATGACTGGACGCCTTATTTTCGTGTTTATGGTGACAACCAGCGTGGACGCCCACCGGAAACAATTTGGTTCCATGCTGATGTGGGCAGTAATAGGACATTCGAAAGCGGAAGCAAAGCACTTTTTCCCGATCATACGGCTTTCAGAACACCAAACCGGAAGCACTTATTGCGCCGCGTGCTTGACATCGCAACTAACCCTGGCGACTTGGTCCTCGACTCCTTCGCTGGTTCCGGCACCACGGGCGCGGTGGCCCACAAGATGGGTCGGCGCTGGATCATGGTGGAGCTGGGTGAGCACTGCCATACCCACATCATCCCGCGACTGAAGAAAGTCATCGATGGCGAGGACCAGGGTGGCATCACAAAGAGCGTGAACTGGAAAGGCGGCGGGGGGTTCCGCTACTACCGGCTGGCGCCGTCCCTGCTGGAAAAGGACAAGTGGGGCAACTGGGTCATCAACAAGACCTACAACGCCGCCATGCTGGCCGAAGCGCTCTGCAAGCTGGAGGGGTTTACCTATGCGCCAGCGATTCAGTTTACTGGCAGCACGGGTATTCCACCGAACAGGACTTCATCTATGTCACCACCGCCAACCTGACCCACGAGCAGCTTCAACAACTGTGGATGAAGTGGGGCCGGATCGGTCGCTTTTGGTGCTCTGCACCGCCTTCCGCGGCGGGCAGACCGCTTCCCCAACCTGACAGTGAAGAAGATCCCCAAGGCGGTGCTCGCCCGCTGCGAGTGGGGCCACGACGACTACAGCCTGCGGGTGGAGAACCTGCCTAAGGCACCTCCGAAGCCAGGCCAACTACCCATGTTTGGTGAGGAAGAGGAATGAAGAAACTTCGGATTTCTATCAATGCCGCCATTTCCGAGGCGGTGCGTCGGAAATCTGCGACATCTCGCTGCAATGGAGGTGCGCATGAGACCCCAAGTCAATGCCATTGCCGGCCGGTTGAGCCTGCGTCCGCCTCAGCGCCGGTCGCTGGAAATTCTCGACCGGATCACGGAGATCGCACCTCCCTGCAAAGACTCCGACACGGCGGCTGCTGCTTGCAACTATCCAAAGCGAGTTCCCGACGGTTACGGACTTCGAGCGTGAATTCCCTTCCCTGTGCTTTGCGCTGGCCACCGGGGTGGGCAAAACTCGGCTGATGGGCGCCTTCATCAGCTACCTGCACCTGGCCCACGGCATCAACAATTTCTTTGTTCTGGCCCCCAACCTGACCATCTACAACAAGCTCATCACCGATTTCACCCCCAACACGCCCAAATATGTATTCAAGGGCATAGCGGAATTGGCTGCGGAGCCTCCGGTGGTCATTACCGGCGACACCTATGAGAGCGGAATCGGCGTGAGGGAAGAAGCGCGACGGCAGCGCCTGCTGCCAGGGATGGGCGAATATGTGGGGGTGCATGTCAACATCTTTAACATCTCCAAGATCAACTCCGAAGTGCGAGGAGGCAAGTCCCCCCGCATCAAGCGCTTGTCGGAATACATCGGGGAAAGCTATTTCGACTACCTCGCAGGTCTGCCCGACCTGGTGCTGCTCATGGACGAATCGCACCGTTACCGGGCGAGCGCTGGGGTGAGAGCCATCAACGAGCTCAAGCCCATTTTGGGCCTGGAACTCACTGCCACGCCCTTTGTTGAGACCAGCCGGGGGGCGGTAGCATTCAAGAATGTGATTTACGACTATCCGCTGGGCAGGGCCATGGCCGACGGCTTTGTGAAAGAGCCGGCCGTGGTGACGCGCAAGAACTTCAACCCGAGCGGCATGTCGCACGATGAGATCGAGCGCCTCAAGCTAGAGGACGGCGTTCGTTTGCACGAGAGCGTGAAGGTGGAGTTGGAGACCTATGCCCGCGAAACCGGAAACCCGATCGTCAAGCCCTTCCTGCTGGTGATTGCCCGCGACACGACGCATGCAGGGCAGTTGTTGCAGTTGATCCAGTCCGATGAGTTCTTCGAGGGCCGATACCGGGAAAAGATCATCCAGGTGGACTCCAGCAGGACCGGCAAGGAAGAGGAGGAGATGATCGAGCGCCTTCTCAAGGTTGAGGCCACTACCGAGCCGACGGAGATCGTCATCCACGTAAATATGCTCAAGGAAGGGTGGGATGTGACCAACCTATATACCATCGTGCCCCTTCGCGCGGCCAATGCGCGCATCCTGATTGAGCAGTCCATCGGCCGCGGGCTGCGCCTGCCCTTCGGCAAGCGCACTGGGGTTATGGCTGTAGACCGGCTGAACATAGTTGCCCACGACAGGTTTCAGGAGATCATCGACGAGGCCAACCGACCGGATTCCTCTATCCGGGTGCAGACAGTTGTGCTCGACCCGGCAGAACTAGGGCAGAAAACCGTCACGGTGGTGTCGCAGCCGCTCCTCTCGGCAAGACTTGGACTCAAACCGCAGCAGGCAACGGGCGGAACCATTTTGGCCGGACAGGACCAACCGCCGGTCTTCACCAAGCCGGAGGAACAGAAGGTGGCGCAGATTGCCTGGGATGTGATCCGCAAGATGGAAAACCAGCCGCAGAAGCTGCCAAGTCTAGGCCACCTTAAGAATCCGGAGATTCAGGCCGCAATAGTCAAGGCGGTCGAGGAACAACATCGCCCGGTGCAGATGGAGATGGAAGGGGTCACGGAGAAGCCTGACATCCCCGACGTGGTCGCAAAGGTGGCGGAACTGGTCGACCGAGAGACTATTAACATCCCCCGCATCCTGGTGGTGCCCAGAGGGGAGGTGAAGTCTAACTTCAGACCTTTCAGTCTGAAGTTGGATTCCTTAAACTACCCGGCTGTCTCCGATGAACTATGGATTCAGCACCTGCGGACCAACCAGCTAGAAGTGCTATCCCTGGGCCGTGGCGGCATGGAAGAGGCGCGGATGGAAGACTACGTGGTGAGCGGCCTGGTGGATTTCAATGATATTTCCTACGACGAACATGCCGACCTGCTCTATGATCTGGCAGGGCAGGTCGTGCAGCATTTCAAGTCCTACCTTACTGAGGACGATACGCGGAAGGTATTGCGCTGCTATCAGAAACCCATCGCCCAGTTCATCCACTCGCAGATGCAGGCCCACTACTGGGAAGAGCATGTCGATCATGAGGTGAAAGTCACAAAAGGCTTTATCCCTCTGAAAGAGAGCGCCTATACCTCGACGGTCGGAGATCCGCCGGCCGATTACAGGGTTTCACCCTCGAACAAAAGCAACATGGGAAAGTATCTCTTCGGAGGCTTTACGCGCTGCCTCTATCCAATTCAAAAGTTTGATTCGGACGCAGAACGGCAGCTCTCCGTGATCCTCGAACGCGATGCAATCAAATGGTTTCGGCCCCTCAGAGGCCAATTCCAACTCTTCTACAAAGACGATGCTGATCACCTTGAATACCAGCCCGATTTCGTGGCCGAAACTGGTGAGGCCATCTTCATGCTGGAAGCGAAGGCCAGCAACCAAATGGATGATCCGATCGTGCTCGCCAAGAAGGAGGTAGCTATGAAATGGTGTGTGAATGCGTCGTCCCATGCGCAAAGTTGTGGCGGCAAGCCATGGTATTACCTTCTGATTCCCCATGATGAGATCGCTCAAAACATGACTCTGGATTCTTTGGCCGCGAGATTTTGCTGTTGATAACATGATGGAATAGCTGAAAGCAGGACTATCCGGCCTTTATGCTGGTCAAGGTTCGTGCCTCTTAGCGGTTGATGACCACAGAACGGTTATCAGACGCCTTCTCTCCACCGAGCTATACAACCCCGATGGGCCGTGGCACCTGCTGGCGCGCGAACACCTTGGCGCTGTCGAATACAATGCCCTCTTGTCGGAGTTTGAGGCTGAGGGTCATGGCAAAGTGGCCGAGCCGGAAGCCCATTACAACGCCTCTCCGGGAAAGATGACCCAGAGGCGGCTGTTCTGATTACTGACCGAATTGGGCAGAAATCACTACTTTACGTGGTGATAACTGCGCAACTGAGCAAGGCTGAATATCGGTTTTCTGTGAACGCCAATCTGATTGCAAAAGCTGACACAAAGTGTTCGGTTCCGCGATCAGATTGGCCGGATGCGAGGCATATTTGACATTTTGTGTTCGAAAAGGGCATAATTTCCCCTATACGAGCACTAAACGTCAAACAACATAGGATCCCCATCCCGTTGTTGATACGTCTCGAAGTGGGGTACGTTGAAGACCCAGGTTCTTTCGATCCACAGTCCAAACGTTTCAAGTGGGACAAGATTCTCTTCAGCAGCAGGGATGGTTCCCTCAAGGTCGAATCCAGCGATACCCCTTCCCGTTTCCTAGGTGATATTTCTCAACTCCAAAGGCTAGATGATTTAGCAAGCGCAATCGACTGCATACAGAATGCAGGCTGGTTCTGGATAGATGCATTTATCGGCAGCCTATTTGAACGCGCTTCGGATCCTTTGAGCCCGAATGCATGGGATGCGGGAGAGCTCTATTCAAAGGCTCTTTCAGTATGGGAACCGTGGTTCGAGTAACTTCTAAGCACGGGAGGTCCTCTCATGTCGAAACATCAACTGCGTACAATATATCTTGCTGGCCCCATAACAGGGTGCAATGACGACCAAAAGAAGGTGTGGAGAGATCGAATTCGCCGAACTTGGTCCAACGAGTTTAATTTCTACTGCCCGGTGGAACGGTTGGAAGCTCTAAGCGAACAGGGAGTCCGCATTACCCCCTACCAGGTCGTTAACCTTGACATGAAAGCTATTCGGGAGTCTGACGCTGTGATCGCCAATATGTGGAAAGAGTCCATCGGCACCGGAATTGGCGTCGCAATCGCGGCATTCAATGGCAAACCGGTCGTGGTCATAGACAAGAACATGCTCAAGAGTCACACGCTGAACTTCTACTCTTACGCCGTAGTCAAAGACGAGGATGAGGCCATACAGCGACTGAAGGAATACTTCAGAACTGTCGACAGAATTGAGACAGTGCAGAAATCCAAAGGGAAGCCAGACGAACCATTCAGGATAGACAAGCTTGTAGTGTCGATTCGCAACGCATGTTACGCGGCCGGACAAGACGAGTTCTTGGCCACTGCGGAAGTCGTGCCTGAAGTCCTTGCCGGTTTAGCCGTAATGGAAAATGCCGATGAGAAGACCGTAAGTAGCTCGGCCATCAAGAACGCCGTGTTTGATGTTTTGGCTCGTCTCGAGAATGATGAGGAAAAGGGCCAGAGTTTCCAGCGAATCCGGCAGGCCTGGGATCAGTTCAACAAAAAATCGCCATTAACCGAGTTCGTTCCAGTAGCACATTCAGAAATAAGGCTTTTTTCTGACCCGCAGACAGTAACTCTTTCTAATTCCAAATCGCATAAGCTTCTATGGGGAAAACTCAAGATTCGAAAACTTGAAGATATTCCCGTTTCCGCCCGAGGTGTCTTCAGGGAAATTTGCCGGGTTGATGGCATCTCCGAAATTCATTTTGGCGGGATAGATGGCCCCCCGCATCACGGCCCATGCAAAGTGGAATTGTCAGCCCACAAGAATCAATTGCAAATCAAAGGGATATGTTTTGATGAAGGAAAGTTCGGCGGTTCTCAAGCATTCAAGATTCGTGTGCGCGATCGTTCTCTTCGAGATCCAGTCTTGAACACCTTACGCGAGCATTTAAGGTCTCTCAACCTCTTGAATTGGCGGGAAAAACAAACGTAGTACTACCTTAGCATACTGTATGCTTGGTAGGGAGCATCTCTTATGCATATAGGGGAATGCTTCTGAAGATGGGCCGACAATTTGCTAGCAATATGAGAAAGAACTCCGCCGTTTGACCGCATCTGTCAAAGGCATGTTGTAAGATTGGCAGAAACTGGACCAATAATGAGCACAATCCTTCAAGAACTATCAGGTATCTGTGACGAGCACCGCTTCAAAGAGAAGCTCCTTTTCGTTCCCTCCTATTCCGTGGGCCACCGGATAGGGGAGGCCCTGGCAAGAGGGGGACATGCCTGGATCAATCTCAGGTTCACCACCGTGCTGGGGTTCGCACAGGAGATTGCCGGGCTCGAACTTGCCGGTGACGGCATCCGGCTCATAGATTCGAGAGAACTGTTCCTGATCATGGAAGAGATTTTCAGGCAGGATGAAAAACTGAACGGTCCCGGAGCTTACTTCAAGGGTACTTCCGAAGTCTCGGGAATCCTCAAGTGCCTGGCGGATTCTATCCATGAGCTGAGAATGGATGGGTTCGGACCGGCAGCTATTGACCCCACCTCCTTTATTGTGCCTGAAAAGGGGAAAGCCTTGCGGCGTCTTCTTTCAGGATACGAGGAGTTCCTTGCCCGGAACCGGCTTGTGGACGAGGCCGGCCTGATCACCATGGCCAGCAAGGTATTGGAGGAGAGGAAAGTCTCGTCCTCGGAAAAGATCGTTATGGTCCTCTCTGACTTTGGCCTTTCGCGGAGTGAAGGCAGCGTTGAAGCTACCCGCCACACCTGGAGAATTCCGGGTAGGATTGAAAGGAAAGGCAGTGAAAGGTCGGTTGGAGATTCGCATGTCACAAACCTTGATCGGCCTTGGTGCCAAGTAAACCAAAGGAGATGGTAAGAATGAATAGCTTTTTAGAGATCCCTGTGATCGAAGACCCTCTTGCTCTTTCGTTCCGACCTTGGAAGGGTTCCGTAATCGACGACTTCCACTCTCCCGCTCACCAGCATCTGTTTCTTGATCTCTCCCTGCAGTGAGCTTACTACCGCGGCGTCGCCAGCCGGATCTCCTCCTTGTTGTCTTTCCACCCTGATCATCAAATAGTCCTTGCCATCCGTTCCCCTGCTGAGGTGGATCTGATATTCACTGCCAACGCTTTTCGTGTTTGAGAGGATCTGATCGATATGACCAGGGTAACCCCTGCTTCCTCTAACCGCCTCCGATAGAAATCGGATGCTCCGTAAGCATGATTTACTGTCCATTGAAGTCCTTCCAATTGTATCCGCTTCAGTTCTCTTTCGGTCTGGAACTCCGGCATGAAGCTCTTTCCCATCGTACCCTCCTCGGAGTTAATGGCGGTCATGGACCCTTCGGTTTAAGCCGTCCCCCATTTTGACGTTCCTCTCTCGCACGATTCTTTCATCTGGTTTTCCGATGGACTGGCTGTGTGCTGTGAAACTGAAAGTCTCCCTCATAGCTCTGCGGTGCTCAGCGCCATTCTAAGTCTGCAAAATAGCCAAGCACCTCACCAGCTTCAAGCGTGCTCGGGCTGTGGCGTCAGATAACAACTTCTGTCCCCGACGCAGGTAGGAGGTGGATATTCACTCTCAGGGCAAGAGGCGTCTCATTTCCATTCCCCATTTTCATCGTCTAGATAGAAGCCTGCGCCACTGGATCAGGCATTCTGGGAGCACGGTTTCGTCCGATTGATGCGGTTCCGATCTCTGTTTCCCAAAAGGTATTTAGGGATCAGGAGACCTCTAGAGCATTGACCTCACCGGGCTGCACAGCATCAGGGGTATCGGTGAATCGACCATGGTTCGCACCACATCGGCCATAACGAATGCCATTTACGATGCCGCCAGTGTCAGAATCATCGCGTCTTCGATCATAGTGATCTGGGACTTACGCCCGAATCCTGATTCGCTGCGCATGACCATCAAGAGGATTTCCAGAATCTCTCGGCAGACCACGGTTTGTCATACCCTAGGAACGAATCTCCCCAGAGAAACAGACGGTTGAAGATGGTGGTCCTTCGGATCGTGGCGCGAATCATGTTATGAAAGACCCCTTCCGGTTTGTTGAACACACATATACGAACGCAGTTGGCACAATCCATCCTGTTCTGGCACCAGAACTTGTAGCACTTCTCCGGATTGATATACCATTTTCGGACGCCGTGTTGGTTCGATATCGTGGGTCCTTCCGTAGTCATATCGCCGTGGGGGATGGCCTGGGAAGGACAGTCATCAGCGCACTTCCCACAGATCCTGCAAAAGGCCTCCACCCCGAAGGGACGGTAGGTGTCACACTCAAGCGGAAGGTCCGTGAAGACCTTGCAGAGGCGTACGCGGGGGCCGAATTTCTCGGTAATCAGAAGGCTCATGCGGCTGCACTCGCCCAGGCCGGCGGCCATGGCCAGAGGTACACTCAGGGCCGTGTCATTACCGCAGGGAATGGCCCGATACCCCAGACCCCGGATAAAGCAAGCTACCAGGTTGGCCACAAACGCCATATCGGAATAACCCTTCCCTACGCTGGCTCCGGCCACCCCGGTAAACCGTGATTTGAGGGCCTCATAATCCATGGCCACCGCCATGACCACCGCATAGTCACAGCCCTCCGGAATCTCGAGCGGATAGTGTTCGCCGGTAACCAAATTGAACTCGTGAGAATAGACCCAGTTTGGGTGAAGTCTGGTAATGCCCACCATATCCGCACCCAAAAGTCTGGCCCCTCTTTTCACAATATTACTCATTTCCCCGGGGCTTTCCTTCACAGGACCGTCTTTTTCCACCCAGAGCCGAATCTTTTCCGGAACACCTTCCCACGCATAAAGACCATAATTGCTGCGGGAGTTTCCTAATGCTGCACTCCACTCCAGGTTCCAGGAGGCGCTGCGCAAGGCATAGTCTATCTTGCGATACCCAACCTTCTCCTTGAAGACCGCCTCCCTGTAGAAGCGCTGGACATAGGGCTTCATCTCTTCCTCCCAGAGCGCCCGTTTGAACATCTCGTTTTTCTGGTTGAAGCGATAGGTAGGCACTGGGAAGGGAAACTCCGGCATAACCTGCCCCTTGCCCTCTTCCTTTGCAGACGATTCCTCCCTCCGGATCACCCGCAAAGACGGATCGGCGGCGGATGAAGACCCTTCTTCAAGCACCTCTTTCCTAGTATCCATTGGAGCCCCCTTTTAGAAAACATACTTTCTCTAAGATAGAAGCAAGGAAAATTCACCCCCGAACTGGTCCGGCATCGCCGAGCCATTTAGATAAGACCTTCGACGTCAATCTCCAACAGGCATCAGCGGAGCTTCTCGGGTCCTTTCCGGTCCCGTGCAACACCAGTATTCTGGCCAATCACTTATCCCAGCCAAAATCCTTCATGTCTTTCCTGTGATCTCGCGGAATAGTGCCAATTTATCCTTTTTCAATTGAGACTTTCTTCTCAAAATCTGTCACCGATTTCTAAAAACTTGCTTCCCTTGCATTATCATTGCATACAATCTGTATGAGTTTGAAGGAGAAAATTATCAGGGAGCTCCGTGAAGCCATCGTCAACGGAGAATATAAACCCGGTGCGCACATCACTGAGGCTGCTCTTTGTTAGAGATTCAAAGCAAGCAGAACCCCTGTGAGGGAGTCTTTAAATCAACCCGAAAAAGAGGGCTTCACAAAAATCATCTCCGGCTCAGGGGCAAAGGCCGTAAAGCTCTCTTTAGGAGAGACTCTCGATATTTACGATATTTTGATCAGGTGTTTCTCTTTCCTTGATGGTGAATCACGGAGAACACTGAACTTTAATTCACACACAATATTGAGTGCGTGGATGGCTCAGGGCACGACGCCGCTGTGCGGAGCAGGAGAACCCTGGCAGCTCAACTGGAAACCCTAGACGGTGGAAAGGAGTAACTGCTATGGCGAACCGGAGACGTTTATCAGGATCTTGGACAGGACTATTACGAACAAAAATACAAAGAACGAGTACTTGCAAATATCAAGAAGAGAGCTAAACAGCTAGGTTATGAAATAAGCCTTATTCCTGCTACTTAGCTTTCTAGTTTCTCAGGAGTGGAAACGAGGCCCGCCTCGCCTCCCGGGGAGGAGTCCCTTCAGACGAAACCATTTGCGGATTGCATGTGGAACAGCGCGGAGAACCCACAGAAATCTTTACTTAAGACTCTAACACCCCGCTTCGGGGCTTTGAACCCGTGGACGGAAGGAGTGTCTCCACTAGGTTGCGCATGATCCTCGCCGTGGCTCCCCAGATTACCTCGCCATCGTGGATGTAGGCCAGGCTTTGATAAGTCCTCCCATCGTATTCCACGGGCATGGATTTTTCCGGGGCCAGGAAAAGACTGAAAGAGACCGGAATCAGTTCTTTCACTTCCTGGGGACTGAGAAGAAAGGCATAGGGATAGGGAATGAGTCCGACAAAAGGATGCACAATGTAGTTGGAAGCCATGGTGCGGGCGTCATCCATACGGCCGAGGACCTTTACGGTTTGCCGGGGCAAGCCGATCTCTTCCTGAGTTTCCCTCAAGGCCGTGTCAAGAAGGGAAGCGTCCTCTTCGTCCACCCGGCCTCCGGGGAACGAGATCTGCCCTTTGTGGGATTCCACCGTGTCGGTTCTTTTCGTCAAAAGAATTCCGTACTCCCCTCCATCCCTGAAAAGGGGGATGAGCACCGCAGCATGTCTGTGGAGCCCTTCTTTGTCTTCGATGAGCTTCGGAGTCCTGGAGCGCAAGATCCTCTTGATCCGGAGGGCTAAATCTTCTTTTTGAGGCATTCCTTGTATCATCCGACGGGCACCGGTTTAGCGGTGGAAGCTGGAGACGCCTTCTCTATCACGGTCAGGATTCTGCCCCCCCTGAAAATCGTCACTCTTCCCGTGGATTCCGAGATCGTGAAGGCCACGGAATCGGTCGCCTGGGTGATGGCCGCGGCCGCGGCGTGACGCGCCCCCAATCCCTGGGGGAGAGGCTCTCCATGGTAACTGACGTTGAGGTATCTTCCGGCGGCAAGGACCACGCCGTCATCCCTGATCACGAAGGCTCCGTCGATGGAGGAAAACTCCTTGAGACTTTCCCTGACCTGGGGCTGATTGAGATTCAGCTCCTCTTCCGGATGACCCTTGAAAGGATTGAACACCAGCTGGTTCGACAGGGACAGGACCTTCTCGTGGTCGCCGAGCACGAAAATAGCTCCCACCGGCTTTCCTTCCCTACCCTCGTTGGCCAGTTCCAGAACGATTCCCAGCAGGCTCTCAAAGACCTCGTGGCGGATCTCAGGGGACAGGGAATCGGCAACGCCGCCGCTGAAGAGTTCGGATTCCAGGCTGATTTCCACAAGCATGATCGTGTCCATGTACCCTTGCTCAGGAACACCGCCGACACATACGATGACGTCCCCTCTTCTCAGAAACCCTTTGGATATGGCCGAAAGAAAGCCGATTTTCAGGTAGCCTGACCTGGTGAGCTGCACGTCGGGCAGCAAAACCGCATGAAGGTTGAGCGCGGATGACTTTTCGATACACTCCCTTCTCTTTGTGAGCAGGACGAGCTTGATCTCACTCTTGATCTTCTCGATGGGAGCGAGATCCTTTGTGCTGTCCATGTAAAAAAGGAGCGCGTCCGCGCCGATCTTTTTGGCTATGGAAATTCCCTCCTTGACCAGGATGTTCGTCCATTTTGATGATCCCACCCTGTCCGGTTCTTTGTGCAATGTCTTTTCTTCGCCTTCGGGAATTTTGTTTTCCGTCTTCTTTGCGTTGCCTTTCATGGTATGTCAACCCGTCCTTTGATCATGGTTTCTGAAGGATTGCCCGGCTTTGGCCTGAAAGCTCAAGCTTTCCCTTCCCGTGTCACGGAAGCCCCCGGAGACTGCCTCATTCTCCGCCGGACTTATCGCTCTTTGAATAATAAGCTATTCACGCCTTCTCTTCAACCGGAAGTGTGACTTCTTCTGATTTCACGACGGCCTAAATCCACAATCTAAGTTGGGATTCTTTATGCTAATCAGGGGCTTCGGAGGCGTTCCTGATCACCAGCGAGGGCGTCAGATGCAAGGCGCCGAGGAGCGACGACTGAGGCGTATGAGGCAATACGCCGCAAGGAGGAGCGAGCGAAGGCAACGCCGCAGATGATGCCTTGATGGTGGATCAGGGGATGGAATGTTGGATTGACAAGCACACTAAAAGCCGATATACACCAATCAATCTTGCTAACGTACTAAACCAAACCGTTCTCTGGACTTCAAAGGAGGATAGAGCCATGACAGAAGAACAGGTCGGAGTGGTGGTGAAGTTCTTTCCAAAGCCGAGTGTAGCCGCCATTGAAGTGAGCGGCGGAACCATCAAGACAGGGGACACCCTTCACTACAAAGGCCACACCACGGATTTCACGGAAGCGGTGGCAAGCATGGAGCTTGACAATAAACCGATTGAAGCAGCAAAAGAAGGCGATATGATCGGGGTCAAAGTCAAGGACAAGGTCAGAGAAGGCGACAAGGTTTACAAGGTCGTGGAGTGATCTTCAATGTGCCTTAGAGCCTTGGGGATCAGCTTTCTGACCAGCTCTTCCCGTCCAAAGGTGTTCATCCTCCGAAACTCCTCGTAGTCATCATGATCGCGACTGAGGGTGGGGGTGTCGGCCTGAAGACGCGGCGCCAGTTGTTCGAATCGCAGGATGAGGTCGACCATGCCGAATTCCTCGCCGGGATAGGTCTCCAGCCAGCCCAACCTCTTCATGAGCTCAAAACGAACCCGGTCTAGAAGGAACAAATACCGGTCCAATACGGCCATTTTGTCCTTTGAGTTAAGCTCGCTGAACTCGAACCCTGAGCCCAGACCTTGGAGATTCATGATCAGGTCGAGCAAGTAGAAGGTGCTTTTCTCTTTTCCGTGGGCCAGGGAGAACAGAGTTTTCGTGGAAATGTCGGAGAGACGGGTCTTAACACCGAATTCTTCTTTGAACTGGCTCTTCCAGTTGCGGTAGCCTTTGCGAACCGCCATCGCGAGGCGGGCTTTCTGGATCTCAACGACCTCCATCGCTGCCCATGTTCCTCCTCTCCTTCTCCGGCGAGAAGGAAAACCCGCACTTTACGCAGGCTTCTGACTTGAGCTGGGTAAAACCGCACTCAGGGCATAACGTAAAATCCCCGAAAGACCTGATCTCAAGGGCAGGATGTCCTCGCTCCGGTGCCTCCGATGCTTCCTCCTCCTGGATTTGAACTCTGCCCCCGGCCAATTGCACCGCCTCGGCATATTCTCGAGCCTCTCCGAGGGACAGGTTCCTTTTCAAAGTCACGGGCGCGCTTTCCAGGATGTGTTTCACCATGCCTGTTTGGACGCCGAACCTGGAACACATGAAGGTTGTAAACTGCGCCTCCTGCTCGATCAGGCCGAGGAAAATGATCCGGTATCTCCTTGTCATCGAAACTTGCCTCTGACAGCTCCGCAGTAACTCCATCTCCCCGGCATGTCGGGACTTCGTACGCCCGATCGGCGTTGCGCATCATCCTTCGTCATTCAGGCAGGCCTTCACGAAGCCATAGAATAGGGGAGCCGGCGTTTCCATCCTGGACTTCAGTTCCGGATGCGCCTGAGTAGCCACAAAGAACTTGTGCTGGGGCAGCTCTATGAATTCAACCAGCCTTCCGTCTTTTGAAGCCCCGGAAAAGACCATCCCTTTCTCCACGATCATCTGGTGATACTTCGGGTTGACCTCATATCGGTGCCTGTGTCTCTCGGAAACCTGGTCGGCCCGGTACAGGGCATGAACCAGCGTCCCTTGTCTCAGCACGGCCTCATACGCGCCCAGCCGCATTGTTCCGCCTTTTTCCGTGATCGTCTTTTGTTCGGGCAGGATGTCGATCACCGGGTGCAGCGTGTTGGGGTCCATCTCCGTAGAATTGGCTTCATGGAGGCCGCATACGTTTCTGGCGAATTCGATGACGGCAAGCTGAAGCCCCAGGCACAGGCCGAGAAAGGGAATGTTCCTCTCCCTCACGGCGCGGATGACCTCTATTTTTCCCTCCGTTCCTCGATGACCGAAGCCTCCCGGAACCACGACCCCGTCCACCCCTTCGAGAAAGGAAGTATCCTTGAGATCCGTGGTCTCCACCCACTTCAAGTTGATCCTGGTCCCGAAATGGGCTGAGCAGTGGTGGAAGGATTCGATGATGGAGGCATAGGAATCTTCCAGCTTGGTGTATTTCCCGCACATCGCAATCGTGATTTCCCTGGTGGGATTCCTTAAGTTGTCGATCCATTTCCGCCATTTTGCCATGTCCGGAGGACTGTAAATATTGAGCTTCTTGTGAAGGATGGCAGGGAGACCCTCCTGTTCGAACACCAGGGGGATTTCGTAAATGTCCTCCACGTCGAGACCTGTGATCACCGCTTCGGGATCGACGTCGCAGAAGTTGGAAATCTTTGTTCTTATTTCTTTGCTGAGGAACTGGGAACACCTTCCGATGATCACATCCGGAAAGATTCCTCTTTGTTTCAGGAGGTTCACGCTCTGCTGGGTGGGCTTGGATTTCTGTTCATGGACTCCATAAGGAATCGGCACGTAAGTCAAATGGATGTAGGCGACATTGTCCCTTCCTACGTCCTCTTTCATCTGCCGCACCGATTCGAGAAAAAGTTCGTTCTCGATGTCTCCCACGGTGCCGCCGATTTCCACGATGATGAGGTCCGCCGACTCCTCTCTTGCCACCTCAAAGACGTGGTTCTTGATCACATCGGTCACATGAGGGATATACTGGACCGTCTTGCCGAGATAATCGCCCCGCCTCTCTTTCTGCCTGACCATGTCGAAGACCTTCCCCATGGTCAGGTTCCATTTGGACTTGCAGGTCACACCCAAGAATCGCTCATAGTGCCCAAAGTCCATATCCACCTCTCCGCCGTCATCCAGAACAAAAACCTCTCCGTGCTCATAGGGATTCATCGTGCCCGGGTCCACGTTCAGGTACCCGTCACACTTGATCGGTATGATTCTGAGTCTGGATGAGAGGAGATGCCCGATGGAGGCGGCGGCTATTCCCTTGCCAAGACCCGACAGGACGCCGCCTGTAACAATGATGTATTTGGTGGGCATTTCTGTTAACTCTAAGCTAACGATCGCCTATCTTAAAATATCAGGACCTTCCAATACGCTATGGAATGCCTGTGCCATAAACTTTGAAAATATATAGTTTTTTCAAGGTTCAGTCAAGCCGATAAATGACCGGGAAAAACCGATTCAGATTTCAGTGGGTCCAGCCAGAGTGTCAATGAAACCTGGCCGTGCCAGCCAAGCTCGGGGGGTGGTCTCTTCAGAGCCGCAACCATTTCTCCCGTGACCTGAACGGCGCCGAAAACTCAGTGGGTTATGGTGGTAGCCCCACAGGATAACCTCTCCGGTTGGCTTGGTGTGATGCGCCTACCCAGAAGAAGATTAAGTACCCTGGGGCGGTTAAATGGGCTAGTCCATTTCCGGTTGCGGACTCGTCAGAGACCACCCCCCGGGCTTGGCCTCAGAACTTCTCCGGCTACAAAGCAAGTTTTTTTCATAAACGCTCCAGCAGCGAAGCGCCAGGATACAAGTGCTGATGACTGAATCATTACCTCGGGAAAATCGAAGCCCTCAGGAAATGAGTGGCAAAAGGAACTTCTCTTGTTTTATATATGTCTTATTTGATTGTGGGGCCGTCTAAAGAACCATGAAGTCCGTGATCGCCATCGTGGGTCGACCGAATGTGGGCAAGTCAACCCTTTTCAACCGTATAACCCGATCGAGGGATGCTCTCGTGGATAACCAACCCGGGGTTACCCGCGACCGTCTCCATGCTTCCGTGAACTGGGGCGAGACTTCGTTCACCCTCATCGACACAGGCGGCTTTGAAGAATCGGAGAACGAACCTCTCCTGAAAAAAGTCCGGCTACAGGTTCTGAAAGCCGTGGAAGAAGCGGACAGGATCATTTTCATGGTTGGAGGGCCGGACGGCCTGCTACCGGGTGATGAGGACCTGGCCGACCTCCTCCGCCGCTCGGGCAAGCAGGTCTTCGTCGCCGTGAATAAGGTCGACGGACCCGAGCACCAGGGCCTGGTTACGGATTTTTTCCCCCTCGGCCTGGACAGAGTCTTCCCCCTCTCTGCGGCGCACGGCTACGGTCTGAGAGCACTCATGGACGAAGTCGTCAAGGACCTGCCGGACACCGATACCCGACAAGAGGACGGCGATATTATCAGGGTGGCCGTTCTGGGAAGGCCCAACGCGGGCAAGTCCTCGCTGATCAATCGAATCCTTGGTTTCGACCGGCTGGTGGTAAGCGATCTGCCCGGCACAACACGCGATTCCATCGATACCTTGTTCACTTTGAAGGGCCAGTCCTATCTGCTTATCGACACGGCCGGGCTCAGAAGAAGGGGGCGGGTCAAGGAGAAAGTTGAAAAGTTCTCCATGATTAAGGCCCTGCGGAGCCTCGACCGATGCCACATCGCCGTGATTGTCTTGGATTCCGCAGAAGGGGTTGCGGAACAGGATGCCCGAATTTGCGGCTATGCTTTTGAGCGCGGAAGGGGCCTCATCATCGCGGTGAACAAATGGGACCTGGTGAAGAAGAAACCTGAACAGAGAAAGCATTTCGAGCAGGCGGTCGATCGTCAATTGCATTTTGTCTCTTTTGCGCCCAGGCTCAATCTCTCCGCCCTCACCGGAGAGAGAGTCAACAAGTTGCCCGGAACCATCGTCGACCTTTACAAGCAGTTCTCCTCCAGGGTCGCCACCGGCGCCCTTAACAAGGCTCTCCAGGAGATGCTTGAGAGTAAGCCGCCGCCCCGAGCGGCTCATGCGAGTCTGAAGGTGTTCTACGCGACCCAGGCCGAGTCGAAGCCGCCCACTTTTGTGGTGTTTGTCAACAGGCCTGAGATGGTCCATTTTTCCTACCAGCGGTACTTAGTCAACCGGCTGAAGGAGACTCTCGGCTTGCAAAAGACACCCATCAGAGTCATTTTTAAGAAGAAATAGGTAACGGAGGAGCAGAACCGTGAGAATCAGGATTAAAATCGGCAAGCTTACCATGGACGCGGATCTCAACGACACCCCCACGGCCAAGAAGGTGGCCGAGGCGCTTCCCATCAAGGCGTCATTCAACACCTGGGGGGATGAGATTTATTTCCCTATCCCTGTCACCGCCGGTCTCGACAAATCGGCAAGAGAAGTGGTGGAAATAGGAGAATTGGGTTATTGGCCCCCGGGAAAAGCCTTCTGTATCTTCTTCGGCCAGACCCCGGCGAGCCGGCCCGGGAAGATCATGCCCGCGAGCGCCGTGAACATCCTCGGAAAAGTCCTGGGGGATGCGAGCGAATTCAAGAAAGTGATGAACGAGCGCGAGGTCATCCTGGAGAGCTGTATGAAATCTGCCTTGGCAGGTTTCATCATTGCCCTTTCAGCCTTTCGGCGAGATAGGTGTACCTGCGCATGATTTTGTCATTGTTGACCCCCGTGGCCAGGGCTTTCCTGCTTCCCACGATGACGACCAACTCCTTCGCCCTTGTCACGGCGGTGTAGATGAGGTTTCTCTGAAGCAGGAGATAGTGCTGGGGGAGGATGGGCAGGATCACCGCCCGGTACTCGCTTCCTTGCGATTTGTGAACCGAAATGGCATAGGCAAGCGCGATCTCGTCGAGTTCCGAGGTTTCGTAAGGCACAGGGACGCCGTCATAAGTGACCGTCACGACCTGTTCTTCCTGGTCGAGAGCCGTGATCCGGCCGATGTCGCCGTTGAAAACCTCTTTCTCATAGTTGTTCCTCAGCTGCATCACTTTGTCCTTGAGCCGGAATCTTCTTTCACCTCTCACCATCTCCTGCTTTGACGGATTGAGCGCTTGCTGGAGCTTCACGTTGAGATTTTCCGTCCCCACCACTCCCTTGTGCATCGGCGAAAGAACCTGGATGTCGTCCACAGGGTCGAACTTGAATCTCCTGGGTATTCGGTCGCACACCAGTTCCATGATCATGCGGAGAACTTGTTCCGGCTCATCCTGCTCGATGAAGTAAAAATCTTCAAGGGGGCCTCTTTCCGTCCTCCACTGCGGAAGAAGGCCCGAGTTAATCCTGTGGGCGTTGACCGTGATGCGGCTCGACTCGGCCTGTCGAAAGATGTCGGTTAACTCGACCACCGGCATGATGCCCGAGCGAATGATATCCTTTAGGACGTTGCCTGCCCCTACGGAGGGCAGTTGGTGAACGTCTCCCACGAGGATCAAAGCAGCCTCTGCCGGGAGGGCTTTGAGGAGGTGGTACATCAATGTCGTGTCCACCATGGAGACTTCGTCGAGGATCATGACATCGGCCTCCAGGGGGTGATCTTGGTTCCGCATGAATCCCCCCTTCCGGGGCGCGTATTCGAGCAGGCGGTGAATCGTCCTGGCGGGATAATTCGCCGCTTCGCTCATCCGTTTCGAGGCCCTCCCGGTAGGGGCCGCAAGGAGGATTCTTGCTCCTAACTCCCTGTAGATCCTGATGACGAGGTTGATGATCGTCGTTTTTCCGGTTCCCGGACCTCCGGTGATCACAACGACTTTTCCCCCCACAGCTGCTCTCACCGCCTCGACCTGCTTTGGAGCGAGTCGCAGCCCGACCTTGGTTTGAGCCCATTGCACGGCCTTATCTCCGTCAACGGTCCTGAGGGACTTTTCTGAGGAGACCAGGCGCTTCATCAGGTCGGCAATGCCTGCTTCCGACACGTGGAAGGCCTTAAGATAGACCGCCTTATGGTTAGGCTCAAAGGATTCAAAGTCCATCGTCAGATCTTCAATGACGATCTTTTCCTCGAACGCAAGGGTCCCGACGGCCCTGGTAATGACGTCGCGCTCCACTTCCAGGATTTCCCTGCATTTTTCCACCAGGAGTTCGTAGGGATAGCAGACATGGCCTTCTTCCGCGAGTTCCTTGAGAACATAAAGGGCTCCGGCCTCCGCTCTTGCCGGGGCGTTCTTCTCGAAGCCCATCTTGGCCGCTATCCTGTCCGCGGTGAGGAAACCGATCCCGGAGATATCCGTGGCCAGCCGAAAGGGATTCCGTGACATCACTTCGATGGACCCCGACCCATAGTGCCGGAAGATCTTCGCGGCGTGCACAGGACTCACGTCATGATCCTGGAGAAAGATCATGAGATCCCTTATCTCCTTTTGCTCTCTCCAGGCTCTTTCGATCATTTCGATTCGCTTCGGGCCGATACCCTCCACCTGGCCCAATTCGCCGATGCGGCTTTCGATCACCTCCAGCGTCTTATCGCCGAACCTCTTTACGATTCGTGCCGCCGTAACCGGACCTATCCCTTTAATCAGTCCGGACCCGAGGTACTTCCTTATCCCCGCGACCGTTGCCGGAACCACAGGCTTGTGGAACAGCACCTTGAACTGGCGTCCGAACTTCGGGTGATCGATCCAAACTCCACCCATTTTCAACATCTCTCCCGGCCTGGGGGCCAGCAGGCTGCCCACGGCGGTCACCGGGTCGTCATGGCCCTCCATCCGGATTTTCGCCACCGTAAAGCCGGTCTCCTCGTTGAAATAGGTGATCCCTTCGATCTGGCCCTCGATCTCGACCTGGTCTTTTCTGTTGCCTTCTTTGGGAAATAATTCACTCATAGTCTCTCTACTGTGGGTCTCCTGCGACAACCAAACCTCCGGCCGAATAAGGGATGTCGAATCACGAAGTGTAAGAACATTCTTTATGTCTCACGCCCGCTTCGCTAGAGTCCGCAAAGGTCAGAGTAAAACATCTGTTTTTTCCTTCTTACAAACATCCTGTCTTTCTCAGCGTTCTCTGCGATCTCTGCGTGAGATAATTCTTTTCTCTTTCTTTCCTCACGCCCGCTCCCTCTGGTCGCTGGAGTCCGCAGGGGCACAGAGTGCGTCTGATCCCAACGAATTATTTCTAACCATTCGTTTTCAAATTCGAATATCGAAACTCGAAATCCGAAACAATCTCGAGTTTTCCAGTAGATGCGCTTGGCTCTATGCTCTTTGCCGACTTCCAACCTTCGACCTCCGGTTTTATCGTCCGTCGTCCTAGCGTAGCGTCTTGCCCCGTGAAATGCCGTTGCCCTTCCATTTCACCGGGGTCATCCATCTTCCGTCTGTCTTTTCCGTTCCGCGACCTGCGAATAAAGCACAGCTTGCTCATCCTACCATTAACACCAGGGTGGGGAAAAGGAAATGAGGCGAATAGCGTGCTGCCTTGACACTTCGTTCTGCATGATGAACGATGATTCCATGGAACTACGCTCTTGCCCGTCGGGACAATATCATTGAACTATTCGGTATCGCAGATTTATTTTTGCTGAATTCGATTTTTTCATTGACAACGAACCTGCATACGACTACTTTATTAGTAATCCCATTTCAACTTGTTCCACATACTGAACATCACTCCCTGCGCTTGACCCAAGGGCGCTGAGAGTCTTTTCGAATGATTCGCCACATTGCGAAAAGGAGCAACGAATATGGCTGCTAAAGTGATGATGATTGATCCCCTCAAGTGCACGGGCTGCGGAAAATGTGAGTCAGCCTGTGCTGCGAAGCACGAGGGAATGCGGGAAAGTGCCCGGCCCAGGATCCAGGTGATTGCCGGCGACGTCCGTCAGGGCTTTTTCCTGCCCTCCACCTGTCAGCAGTGCACAAACCCTCCCTGCATGGCGGCGTGTCCTAAAAGCGCCATTTCCCGGGACGTTGAGCTCGAAAGGGTGATGATTCGACAGGACCTCTGCGTGGGGTGCAAGATGTGCGTCTCAGCTTGTCCGACAGGCGCCATGGGTTTTGATCCGGATTTCGGTCTGGCCCGCAAGTGCGACCTCTGCGGCGGAGACCCCGAATGCGTCAGAGTCTGCGAACCGGGCGCCCTCCGGTATGTGGACGCCTACGATCTTCAATACCCGCGAATGGTGGAATCCGCAAACAAACTTTACGATGTCGTGCGAAGGCAGGTGGCCTGAGTCATGTCATTCTTCAGAGTCAACAACCAGTGTAACGGATGCCTTGCATGTGTGCATAATTGCCCGGCCGGCGCCCTCGACTTCCGGGATGAGGGACCGGAAAGACATCTCCTCCATAACATGGCCCTTTGCGCGCGATGCGGCAACTGTTGGAGAATCTGTCCGCAACAGGCCGTCGAGTTTCGACACCTTCTAACCGGACAGTGGGAGGAGGTCGCTGCCATGTCTCTTGTGCAATGCAAGGTTTGCGGCAGGCCGCTTCATACGGCTGACTTAGACAAGGAATTGGCGCACAGGCTCGACAGAGAAGTGGAGCCGCTGTGTCCCGAGCACAGGAAGAGCCTTTCCCTGATGGTGTGGCAGAGACTTGTCCCGGATGCCTCCGGGACCGAAGAGGTGGTAACATGATCGTAGGAAAACCGAAACCCATTGAGGAGATTGCCTCCTCTGTGTCGGAGTTCAGGAACCTTCTCATCCTTGCCTGCGGGAGCTGCGTCACGGTTTGTCTATCCGGCGGCGACAGGGAGGCAAGAGCGCTGGCACGTGAATTAACTCAGGAGAGGTATCACCACGGCAAACCTCCGTCCATCGCGGTGAACACCTTTCTCCGCCAGTGTGAACCCGACCTTCTGAGGGCCCACCTCGATGTCCCCGAAGGCACGGACGCTATACTCTCCCTTGCCTGTGGCGCGGGAGTGCAGACGGTGGCAAGTGTGGTCGGAAATCTGCCCGTTCTCCCCGCGCTGAATACCACGTTCCTCGGTGCGATGGATGAACCGGGCCTGTGGAGAGAGAAGTGTCGGGGTTGTGGTGACTGCGTTCTTACCTACACGGCCGGAATATGCCCGGTTACCCGCTGCGCAAAAAGAATCTTCAACGGACCCTGTGGCGGATCGTCGAAGGGCAAGTGCGAGATCAACAAAGATGTGGACTGTGCCTGGCAGTTGATCGTGGATCGGCTCAAGGCCCTGGGCCGGTTGGCGGACTATGAAAAGATCATGGCTGTCAAAGACTGGTCAGCGGACAGCGGAGGGGGACCCCGGTCTTACCAACGCACTGCCAACGACGAGGTGTAGCCGCGTCGACCAAATCTCGGACCGAATAACGAATATCGAACAAGAAATATCGAATCACGAACTGAGCTCCGGGAAGTCTTTCAGGCCCAACAGGCGGCCGGCATTCTCGCCCGCGATGTTCCTGAACGCCTCGCGGGACAGGCCTGCCGACTCCATTTCCTCCAAGTAACGCCCCGGCTCCAGCAGAGGGTAGTCTGATCCGAGAAGAATTTTCTTCCAGCCCACGATGTCCACGCCTATCCGGTAGACGTGCGGCGCATAAAGATAAGGAGATGCGGCGGTGTCAAACCACACGTTCTTGAAGGCCTCGGACACCTCCTTCTTCATGAGCCCGTAGAAGAAAAGGCCCCCCCCCCAGTGAGCCAGAACAATTCGGTTGGAAGGGTATCTCCTGATGAATTGATAGATTTCGGCAAGGCTTATGGGCGCCTTGCCGGGATAGTCATGACCCACCGGTTCGTTGGTGTGCAACAGGAGAGGCACATCCGCCTGGAAGCACAAACCCATGACGTCCTCAAGACGATCCTGCACGTCAGGGCCCAATCCCGACCCGTAAACGGCAAGTTCCCCCACTCCGGAAAGACCCGCATCCAGGCACCTTTGCGCCTCTCGAGGGCCTTCGGGAGACAACGGTGAAAAGCAGCAAAATCCGACGAATCGATTTGGATGCTGCTGCACGGATTCCATGACATAATCATTGTGTCTTCTGAAATGATCCGCCTTGTCCCACGGGAATCCGAAGATTACGGATTTCTCCACTCCCACCCGATCCATGCTTTCCAGGAGCTCTTCTCCACTCGCCAGCCTCGACTTCTGGGATCCGTAGAGGGTCTTGAAGGCGGGTTCTTCGGCGAAAAAACGACTGCGATCTTCCTTGAAAAAAGGGGGAAAGACGTGAGTATGGAAGTCGATGATCATCAGAGCAGTTTCTGCAAGGACTGCTCGAGTTTCCCGGGTCTATACCCGACAAGCTTGTCCCTAACCCTTCCCTTCTTATCCACGACGAAGAGGGTCGGAATGGCCACTTGATCAGTCTTGCCGCCGAAGTAGTCCATCATGACCTGGTTGTCCGCTCTCAGGATGGTGTAATTGATGTGGAGTTTATCCTTGAACGCCAGGAGATCCTCCCGGCTCACCTGATCCGGGACATCCACGGAGATGCCGAAGACCATGACTCCCTTGTCCTTGTATTTCTTCTGAATCTCCACAAGCTCCGGGATAGACATGAGGCAGGGGGGACACCAGGTGGCCCAGAAGTCAATCACCACAACATTTCCTTTGTATTCCTTCAAGGAAACTCCCTTGCCCGCAAGATCTTCGAGCCGGAATGGAGGAGCTTCATAACCTGCTTCCCTTTCTCCGCTGCTGCATCCCAGGTAGGAGAAGGAGACCACAAAGAAGATGAGAAGTCCTCCTAACAGAAACTTTGACATAAGATTATCCTTTCCAGCATTACCCTGACTCACTGACTTTTCGGCGCCGGTTTACTCGCCTTTCCGAAGGAATCCGGAATCCTTGCGGATCGGCGGCGCCAGAGGCGACCAGGGTTAGCGCCTCTGCAAAAGTGGTTGCGGATCTGAAGAGACCTCCCCGCGCGGTCGTCTTGAAGGCCTGCATCGAGAAATCTGGTCCCCAGGTTTCATTCCGGAAAAAGCTTTTTTATTTAATCTATCTTAATATAAGATGGCAATCAATTTTAACGGCTTCGTAAAAAGTCCGTCTGCGGCGTTGCGCTTCATCTTTCGTCATTGCAGCGTACTTCTATGTACGCTTCATTCCTTAAGATTCGCGTGCCTTGCATCTGGAGCTTTTTACTGTGCCGTCAGCTTTCACGACTTTTTGCTGCTCCTTATGGCGGCGCCGGTGCATGCTCAGAGCAAGAGAATCCGCAATCATTGAAACAACAGGCGAGGGAAGGATGAAAGAGGGAGCAAATCTTGAAGAAGTAAAAAAGCTCTTCCCGGAGAAGTTTGCACCCGAGGAAAGGATCTTCAGCCATATCCACCGGGGAGACCGGATCTTCATCGGCACGGCATGTGGCGAACCGCAATATCTGGTCCGTGCCTTGATTAACTACGTGTCGGCCCATCCGAAGGCTTTTTTCGATGCCGAGGTCTTCCACGTTTGGACTCTGGGCGTGGCGCCTTACACGGAAGAAAGATTTCAGCAAAATTTCAGGTACAACGCCTTTTTCATCGGCGACAATACGAGAGCGGCCGTCAATGCGGGGCTCGCCGATTACACGCCTGTAGCATTGTCGCGAGTCCCCCATCTGTTTCGCCGGAAACTGGTGCCCGTGGACGTGGCGCTGATCCAGACCTCCCCGCCCGACAAGAACGGCTACGTGAGCCTGGGAATCAGTGTGGACATCACAAAGGCTGCGGTGGAGCAAGCGGCCCTGGTCATCGCCCAGGTGAACCCCCGAATGCCCCGTGTGCATGGAGAGACGTTTTTGTCCATCAAGGATATCCATTTCATCGTTCCTTACGATGAGCCCCTTCTCGAGTATAAAGAAGAGGTTTCCAATGAAATCGCCGACAGGATAGGCAACTATGTGTCCCGCATCGTGGAGGATGGAGACACGATTCAGGTGGGCTACGGCAGCGTGCCCAATGCCATCCTGGCCCATCTCAGGGGCAAACGGCACCTGGGGGTGCATACCGAACTCCTCACCGACGGGATTGTTCAGTTGATGCGGGAGGGCGTCGTGGACAACTCCAACAAGACTCTCAACCGGGGAAAAACGGTTGCCACCTTCTGCATGGGAACCCGGGAAACCTACGAGTATATCCATGACAACCCGAGTGTCGAGTTCAGGCCCATCGACTACACCAACAATCCTCTTGTTATTTCAAGGCTCGATCACATCACGCCTATCAACAGTTGCCTGCAGATCGACCTGACCGGCCAGGCGACCGCGGAGTCCATAGGAAAGCAATTTTACAGCGGCATCGGGGGACAGACGGACTTCATGCGCGGGGCGGTCCTGTCGCAGCGAACAAAAACCATTCTCGTGATTCAATCCACGGCGAGCAAAGGCGAGGTGTCGAGGATCATCCCTTTCCTGCCCGAAGGAGCAGGGGTCACCCTGGGACGGAGCGATATCTTCTACGTCGTCTCAGAGTACGGCATCGCCTATCTTCACGGGAAGAACATACGCGAACGCGCCATGGAACTCATCGCTATAGCCCATCCCCGTTTCAGACCCTGGTTGATCGAGGAGGCAAAGAACCGGAGCCTCATATACAGGGATCAGAAATTCATTCCAGGGAAGAGAGGCGAATACCCGGAAGAGTTGGAGACCTACAGGACGACCAAATCCGGCCTGGAGGTTCTTCTCAGGCCTGTCAGGATCACCGATGAGACGCTGTTAAAAGACTTCTTTTACTCTTTGTCGGACAAGAGCCTCTACCGGAGGTTCATGTCTCCCAGAAAAGACATCCATCACAAACAGCTGCAAGAGTTCGTGGTTATCGATTACTCCAGGGACATGTTGATCCTCGCCTCTGTCCGGAAAGGGGAAAAGGAGGAAGTGGTCGGCTTGGGCCAGTACAACATTTCAGAAGAAACGCACATGGCGGAGGTCGGATTTACCGTGAGGGACGAATACCAGAACAAGGGCATCGGCACGGAGCTGCTCTCTTACCTCACCTACCTCGCTAAGAGACAGGGCCTGCTCGGGTTCACGGCCGAGACGCTCATGGAAAACGCACCGATGATTCACCTCTTCGAGAAAATGGACTTTGACAGCAGGAAAAGCAGTGCCGGCGGAGCTTACGAGTTCAGGATGTACTTCAGGAACGATCCCGGCGTCATGCCCGTCAATTCCTGATCCGAACATCCTTGATGATGACGGGTTCGACGGGCACGTCCCGGTACACACCCTTGGTTGACGTTGCTACGCTCTCGATCTTGTCGACCACATCCATGCCGCTTGTCACTCTTCCAAAAACGCAATAACCAAACCCATCCGGACTCTGGGTGCGATGATCCAGAAACGGGTTATTCACGGTGTTGATGAAGAACTGGGCTGTGGCACTATGAACGTCGGAAGTGCGCGCCATGGCTATGGTCCCTCGCTCGTTCTTCTCCCCGTTGCTCGCTTCGTTTTGAATGGACGGCCGCACGGATTTCTGCTTCATGTCCGCGGTCAACCCTCCGCCCTGAATCATAAAACCTTTAATGACGCGGTGAAAGACGGTGTCTTTGTAGAACCCGTCCTTGACATATTCGAGGAAGTTCGCGACCGTTTTGGGAGCCTTGTCCTGATAGAGTTCAACGGCGATATCCCCCATGCTTGTCTCGATGATGACAACCGGGTTGACGGCTTTCTTTTCCATGGCTGCACCTGTTGATAACGCGGTGATGGAGAGCGCCACCATCGCAAAAGTTAATGTCCCGATCACTTTTGAAAGAGACGTCATAGCTTCACCCCTAATCATCCTGGGATCCTGGTTCTTAGTGGGGCGACTATAAAAGCGTCAGCCTTGCGTGTCAAGGTTAAACGGGGCGGCCCTGCGTTAGAGCATCTGATAGGGATCCACGTCGACGGCCAGGCTCACTCCCGTGCCTCTCAGCATTCGCTTGGTTCTTGTGCCTACCTGCTCCATGAAATGGTGAAGCAGCGCGGACTTCCGGCTCTTGACAAAAATCTGCCATCGGTATTTCCCCCTGAGTTTGGCCAAGGGTGCCTCCACCGGACCCAGGATCTGTATGTCCTTCCCCTGCTTGGGCCATTTCGCCGTAGTGCGGCTCATCTCTTCGGAAATGTGTCTGCTCAGGTCCGCGGTCTTTTGTGCGTTATTACCCTGCAGCCTGAGACAGGCCAGAAAGGAAAAAGGCGGGTACCACAACTGGCGGCGCAATTCCATCTCTTGTTCAAAAAATTTTCGATAGTCATGATGCTTTGCCGCGGCAATGGCGTAGTGCTCCGGGTAGAAGGTCTGGATGATCACCTTTCCTTTCTGTTCTCCTCGCCCTGCCCTGCCTGCCACCTGGGAGAGGAGTTGAAAGGTCTTCTCGGCCGCCCTGAAATCGGGAAAGTCGAGGGAAAAATCGGCGGCAAGGACGCCTACCAGGGTCACATGGGGGAAATCATACCCCTTGGTGATCATCTGGGTGCCGATGAGAACGTCCATTTCACGGCGACTGAACTTCTTGAGGAGTTGGAACGTCTCACCTTTGCGACGCATGCTGTCCCTGTCCATTCTCGCCGTGCGGATCCCCGGGTAGAGTTCCCCGAGCACTTTCTCCACCCTCTCTGTCCCGAAGCCGTAAGGTCTTAGGCCCTCCCGTCCGCATGAAGGACAGGTGACAGCGGCGTCCTGCTGAAAACCACAGTAGTGACAGACCAGGCGGTTTTCCCGCAAATGGTAGACGAGAGCTAAATCGCAGTTGGCGCACCGGTGAGAGTAGCCGCAGAACCGGCAAAGAAAAATCCGGTTAAACCCCCGCCGATTCAGAAAGAGCATGCTCTGGTTGCCCTCTGCCAAAGCATTATCGAGAGCCTTCCTCAGGTTAGGGCTGACGATTTCCTCGTCCCCTTTTGCGGCCGGAAGGCTTTTCATATCCACCAGTTCCACTTCGGGCAAAGGCCTTTTCTCGATTCTTTCAGGCATGCTCAGCAGTTCATATCTTCCCTGGAGAGCATTGTGAAAGGATTGAATCGAGGGCGTCCCCGAACCCAGGAGGACGAAAGCCCGGTCTATTTTGCCGCGCACTACCGCCGCATCCCTGGCCTGATAACGAGGGGCTTCTTCCTGCTTGTAAGAAGCGTCATGCTCTTCATCCAGAATGATCAGGCCCGTGTCCGGAAAAGGCGCAAACAGGGCGGAGCGAGCGCCGATGACCAGATCCACCTTTCCCCCGGCCATGCGCATCCACTGGTCGTACCGCTCCCCCTCGCTCAGGCCGCTGTGATACACCGCCACCCTGTCGCCGAGACGGGAACGGAACAATCCCTCCATGTAGATGACGAGAGCGATTTCCGGGACCATGAGAATGGCCTGCCGGCCGATGCGAACGGCTTCTTGAATGGCTTGGTAGTAGACCTCCGTCTTGCCGCTCCCCGTCACCCCATAGAGAAGACAGGTGGTGAACGATTTCTTCTGGAGCCCTCCCCGGATGGCGCTCAGGACTTCTTCCTGTTGCGCGTACAACCGCTCGGGCGGCGGCATCGAGGAGAGGATGTTTCCCGCCGGATCCCGCACCACAGTCTCTTTGCAGCACTCCAGCAATCCCCTTTTGACCCACTTGCGGACGAGGTACGCCCCATTCGAATACCGGCAGCACACGTCGGCCAAGGGGATCGCCTTGGCGGAAAAAACCTCTTTCAGGAACTGCCTGTCTTTTTCCGATCCCAGATCCTCCCGAAGAAGAGAATCGAGACAAATCCCTTCCTTGGCTGTGACAAAACGCCTCAGCAGGGGCCCTGTTCGAGCCTTGGCCGTTTTGTGCTCCAGCACCAGGAGGCCTTTCTTCTGCAGCACATGGAGTTCGTGCGCAGGAACGGGAACTCTCTTTCCAGGGTGCTCTTCAATCCATGAAAGCAGTTCCCTTTCCTTCCCTGTTCCTCTCGACGACTTTAAGAAAGCCTCCCCCTCTTGGGTCAGCCGTGCCGTCACAAAGGCGCGCATGTTGAGCCCGCCGGGCAGAGCCGACTGGATGAGGCGGCCCAGCGGGTGGAGATAGTAATCGGCCATCCACTGGAAGAAGGCAACCATGTTTGGAGGGTAAAGAGGCTCTGAATCCAGGACCTGATAAATATCTTTGAGTTCTCTTTCCTCAGACAGGGGGACCCTTTCCAGGATATACCCGGTCGTCCTGCTCTTGCCGAAAGGCACGAGCACCCTGCAGCCCACCCTGGCCCCGGAAAGAAGCTCCGCGGGAACGGTGTAGTAGAAGGTTTCCCCCACCGGAAGCGTCACGGCAACTCGAAGCATGAATCGTTTTTCAGTTGTCAACAGTGCACCTTCGACGGGTGACGATCACTGATCATGCTTCCGCTCAAATGTCTTGATGATCGCTTTGATCTTCTCTTCATCGGCCGGGTTTTGGGCCGGGACGGCCGCGCCGTCGGACGTATTGAAGAAGGACGGCCGGAGAGGCACGTCGGCTCGGACGGACTCAACCTTGTAATGTTCGGTCCATGCATTTCCGGACTTACACAGAATGTCGAAGGGATACCATCCCTGACCGACGCGCCTGTAATCACGGAAGGTCACCTCGATCAGATCATGGTCGGGCAACAGGCGGGACGGATAAACGAGGAGGAGGGGAAGGAATCTGCCTTTCTCCACAGCGATGCGCGGACTTTCAGGGCTCTTGTCACCGATCAGATAAGCGACGGTTCCCTGAATCCGCGTGTAAGAGACCTTGTCCAGGTCCACGCCGGCTTCAGCCAGCAGGGCCGTGAGCCCGGTTTGGCTCCCGGCCAGGAAAAGTTTCAGGTAAGTCCTGTCTATCACCCTGGCCTGGTCGCCGGAGGTCTCCGTGCTTTGAGAACGGAGCAGGCCGGGGCCTTTCATGAAAAGGATTTCTTCAAAAGCCTTTGTGTCCTCACTGCCCTGCCTTTCAACAGCCTGCTTGACAACAAGCGTGTCGAATTTTGCGAAGGGGGCGGCCATAAACTGGAGTAACTGCCGGGCAGGCAAGACATAGGCGGCGGATCTCTCCATGCCCGCCGGACTCAAAATCCCTGCCAGGATCGCGGCCGAAATCAAAGCCTTGCAGCACCCGAAGTGCCTCTTCACGATTCGAACCTCGAAAACAGAGCGCCTTGTGTCATTGCACTCCTCACGCGTCCCATCAGTTCACCCATCTTTCTCTTCGTGTATCCTTGGACCGGGATGGGCTGCCCGACGATCAGGCGGATCGAACCCTTGTTGATTCTCCAGCTGCCTTTGGGAACAATGTCACGACTCCCGATGATCGTGACGGGGATGATATCACAGCCCGACCTGAGCGTCAGATGGAACCCTCCTGGCTTGAATGACTGGAGCGTTCCGTCAGGGCTTCTCGTGCCTTCCGGAAAAATAAGAACGGAGGCTCCCTGCCTGATCCTTTCCGCAGCCTCGTGCATGCTTTTCAAAGCCTTTCGAGGATCTTTTCTCTCGATCCCGATATAGCCCGCATTCTTCATGGCGTAGCCCAGGATGGGAACCCGCATGAGTTCCTGCTTCACGATGAACCTGAAATCAACAGGCAGAAGGGCAAGAAGGGCAAAAATATCGAAATAACTCACATGGTTGACCATAAAGATCAGGGGCCTCCCTTTCGGAATGTTCTCAAGCCCGTCCGCACTCGCCTTGACCCCGCAGACCTTGAGAATCACCCTGGCCCAGGGAACGGCAAGATTCAAATGAACAAATCCGGGGCCGGCTCCGAACAATGCCGAAACGATGACGCAGGTGCCCACGATAATCGTATGAACGGCAATGAAAAGATTGAGAAAAACGAATCGAGACATAAAATTATTAGGGATCTTTATTCTTTTAAAATAAGCCTTGACATATTGTCCTAAACATAGTTTAATATTAGTTAATACAAACTAAGCATTATGGAGATTCGCATGAGTCATTATATCGTATGTCACAAAAAAAGAAACAACCCTCGGATGGACATCCGTATCTGCGAGCGAAAATGCTCCTCAAAGGAGGACTGCAAAGAATATATTTCACATCGTGACGACAGACAACCCGATTCTTCTGAAACGTCCGAAAACGAGAGTGGGGAACTCAAAGCCGCGTGAGGCATACCTGAAAGTTTGTCGCAAGCCCGCCCTCGCGAAAGCAGGGGAAGGATGAGGGCAACAGCGCAGATGGCGGCGCGTGTGCAACCTGCTAAGCGCCAAGCCGCGGGGGCAACTCGATTCTCAGAGTCAGAATATTCCTTCCTTCCGGGATGAGATCCACCTTCCCTCCATGGCGGTGGACGATGATTTTAGACACGGGAAGGTCCAGGCTTTCCCAGGACATGTCTTCTTCAATGTGAGGGAAAAAGAACTTGTCCAGGTCATCTTCTGACAGGCGATGGACTCTGTGGGTCATGATCACCACCACCCGATCCCCCGATTGGCTTGTGATCAAAGAAAGGTTTTCTCCCTCGGGCATGGAGACCACGGCATGCTTGAGAAGGTTTCCAAGGGCCTGATCCAACCGTTCCCTGTCAGCCTGGATGTTGGGCAGGTCACGCTGAAAGTTGGTGGTCACACGGACCTGCCTCCTCTCAAGAAGGGATTGGAGGGTTACCACCCTTGCCGAAAGTAGTTCATTCACCGAAACTTCTCCAAGGGACAAATCAAACGGCCTGATGGATGAAAAAAGAGACCGGAGGAAATTCTCCAGCCTTGCCACATCCTTGACGATGATCTCAGCCGTTTTCTTGTTGGGGTCGTCTTCTTTCAGCGTATCCCGCAGCCGACGCGCAAAACCACCCACAGCGATGAGAGGATTCCTGATCTCATGAGCCATGTGCGCCGATATTTCTCCGAGGACCCTAATCTCTTCGGCCCGAAGGGCCCTCTCTTGCAGCATCTTCAACTCGGTGATATCCATCATGATGCCGTCCACCCATCTGACTTTTCCCTGACCGTCCTTGGCTGGAATGGCGTGATCGATGAAGATGATCGATTTCCCCTCCTTGCTTTTCACTACCCTCTCGACCCGGCTTTCCTCACCCGTCTGAAAAGACGTCACGCAGTTCACAGGTTCGTCCGAGACTCGAAAGCCGCAGATTTTTTCCGCCCAGAATCGATGATCCCCCACAGCCTCTTCGATGCTGTATCCGAGGGACTCGGTCAAATAAGAATTGATGAATTCCGTCGTGCCGTCCTCAAGGATTCTGTACACCATCAGGGGCACGTTTTCCACCAGGGCCCGGTATTTCTCTTCCGACGAAATGAGATCCGCCGTCCTTTCATCCACCCTCTTTGCCAATGTTTTTGCGTAGCTCTCCAGGGCCACTCGTTTCTCTTTGAGGGAGTCCAGCATCACGTTGAGAGACTCGGTGAGAGTCCCGATTTCATCTCCGGGGCCTGGTTCGAGACGGCTGTCCCTTTTCTCTTGCGCAATATCCCGCGCCTCCCTCACAATCTGTTTGATGGGCCTGATGAAGAAAATAGTGACCAAATAGGTGAGAAGGAAAGAAACGGCAATGCCTGCCGCCCCGATCATCATCATGAGATTCCTGGTCTTCGTCAACTTCTCCTGGATGGCTGAACGGTCCATGCTGAGTTCCAGCACGGCCACGGGTCGGCCCGAATAGTCCTTTACGCAGCCGAAAAGAATCGATCGCCCGGGAAAACCTTCCGGGGCGATGAGTATGACCGTGCTCCCTTTGGTCGCCTTGACAAGGAAAGGCCCTGCATCGAGGCCTTCAAGACCTTTGCCTGCCTTTGCCATCAGCACAAAAGCCTCTCCTCCCGAGAACTCGTACAGGGCCAGATCAATGCCCCATTTTTCGGAGAGGAGATCAAGGAAATCTTTGCCGAAGCTGTGGCCGATTTCCACGGTTCCGACGATCTTCTCATAAAGGAACACAGGCGCTACGCCGCGGATGCCTATGCCGGTGGCTCCCCACTCAAGCCCGGCAACGGGCCTCCTCTTCCTCAATGCATCCATGATCGTTTTCCTGTAACTGGACATGTCCTCGCCGTACCTCTCCAGGGAGTGAAGCCTGAGAAAGGAGACGGCGCCCGGCAGATGAACATGAAACTGCTCCATCCCAAAATCCATCTTGAGCTCAACATAGATGGGCATGAGCAGGTCGATGAGATCCTGCCTGTTCTTCTCCGCAAGATCGACCTGGACCTGGCGGTTCTCCGCGATCACGGCCGCCAGCGACTTGGCTTGCTCGCCTTTTTCTTTTACCTGCTCCAGGAACCGCTGGTAGTATAGATTAAGTCCCTTTCTCTCTTCTTCCCTGATAATTTTTTGCTGGGAGGTAAGGCCGATATAAGTCAGGACAGAAGTACCGATGAAGGCGAAGAAAAGGAAGGGAATCAGAAGCTTCCATTTCAGGCTAATGCTTCTCAGCCGTTCCCACAAAGAAAAGAGCCCTTCCCGAGAGTTGGTCATCGGCCTGCCAGGGTCTGCGCGTGAGGTATATACATGGGTCCAGGTTCGCAGGTTGCTCAAAAACATCCGGATGCAAGGCGCCCGAAATCCTGAGGAGTGAGGCGTACCTGCAAGTTTGTCGCAAGCCCGCCCTCGCGAAAGCGAGGGAAGGATGAGGGCAACACCGCAGATGGACGGTTTTCAGCAACCTGCTATGGTACCTTCATGTGCTTCATTTCTTTCAGAATCCTGATCTGTTTTTCTCTCACGTATTCCGTGGGGTTCACCGGGGACCAGTTGTGCGGCGAAGGAAGAATGGCCGCCAGAAGAGCACCTTCCTCCGCGCTCAAGGAATTCGCCGTCCTTTGAAAATACTTCCTGGAGGCCGCCTCAGCCCCCACAACGTCTGTGCCCCAATCAACCGTATTGAGGTAGATCTCCAGGATCCTTCTTTTTCCCCAGACCAGTTCAATCAGCATGGTGTAATACGCTTCCAGAGACTTCCTCAGCCAGCTTCTTCCAGGCCACAGAAAAACCGACCTGGCCGCCTGCATGCTGATGGTGCTGGCCCCCCTGAGCCTCTCCCCTGCCGCCATATCCTGAAGAGCGTCGTTTAACTCCACAAAATCAAATCCGTGATGGGAGAGGAATCTCTGATCTTCCGACGCCAGGACGGCCCTGGCCAAATGGGGAGATATCTTGCTAAGAGGCCGCCACTGATACCGTGGCTGATAATCATCTTTCTGCCCTATTTTTCCCTTGAGCCAGTGGTAAGCCATGCGGGTGGTCGAGGGAGGATTCACAAATTTCAGGATAAAGACCTGAAGGAACGTAACGATCAAAAGAAGAAAAAAAAGCTTTACGGAAAACCTTGTCCCCCAGGCCAGCGCTCTGCGGGAAGAGTCTTTTTTCCTTGATCGGGAAACCCTTTTTGCCACTGCTATCTCGAATGATGTTGTCTTTCCGGTTCATCTTCGCCGCTTTTCCGGAGCCGATCGACAAACTTCTGGTTCGCCTCCCGTAAAACGTGTTCGGCGTTGAGTCCTTCATGCTTGGCCATGCCCGCAAGGCTGAAAAGCAAACCCCCAATCGCTTCCCTGATCCCTTCCTTTTCACCACTCGCCACGCTCTCGGTGAGCCGTTCAAAAGCCTGCTGCACCTTGGCCCAGGCCTTTTCGTCATCAGGTTTGAGCCTTTCCCCCCTCGCAATGAGGCGGTGAGCCCTTAAAAGGGCAGGCAGATTGGAGGGAACATTTTCAATGAGTTTTGAGGAGGAGTCCGCCACACCTATCTCTCTTTTCTTGATCTTCTCCCAATTCTCGGCCACTTCCTCCGCATCGGCGACCTGTGCGTCACCGAAGACGTGGGGATGGCGGTGAATCATTTTGTCGGTAATTTCGCGAATTACCCGTCCCAGGTCGAAATGCCCCCTGTCCTGAGCGATGCTCGCCAGAAAAAGGATCTGGAAAAGCAAATCCCCCAGCTCGTGGCACATGTCCTCCGGGGAGCCCCGGTCCACTGCGTCCACTACCTCATAGGTCTCTTCCAGCAAGTAGGTCTTGATGGTGTCCTCGGTCTGCTTCGCATCCCACGGGCAGCCTCCAGGCGCCCTGAGCCTGGAAACGAGGTCATTCAGATCAAGAAATGCTCTGGCCAGTTCAGTTCTTTTCATTTTTTTTCTTTGGATTCTTGCTCTGCTCAGGCATCGTCCGGCCGCTCTTTCCATCCTTCCCGAGGATCCATGTTTTCCATCTCTCGTACCGCTCAGGGGAAATGAAACGGATCATGGACTGATAGGAAACGATGATCCAGGGGCCCAAACGGGACTGAGCGACAAGGGGCGCTCTCGCAGGAAGGAAAAAGGTGAGAAGAACAATAGCCAGGTAAGTAACGATGACTCCCTTGGTCAGGGCGAGCCAGACTCCCAGCGCTCTGTCCACCCAGCCGAGGAAAACCTTCCTGAAGATGTGACTCACGGCGTGGCCCAGAACATTGAAAAAGATGAGAACGAACGCGAAGATCAGTGCAAAACTCACCACCGGAAGATAAGAAAAATCAGGAAGGTAGGCCTTGAGCCTCTCCGTCACCTCGGGCTGAAAATAACTCCCCAGCAGAATCCCGAAGACAACGCCCGCCAGGGATGCGATTTCTCTAAGGAATCCCCGCATGATCCCCTGCACGACAAAAAAGATCATGGCGCAGATGATAAGAATGTCGAGAATATTCATAAACCCTTGTTTATCAGAGCCCGAAAGTCGCCGTCAAGGACCGAATGACACCCGGCCCCCAGCCGAATACTGAGCATCATGGACTCGAAAAATCCAAGAATACGTATGAACCGATCCTGTATCCTTTCACCTGCTTCTCCGAGGGCAAGAGCCCCAAAGGGGCGATGTATGAAATCTGTACGAGCAGATTTCATAAAAAGATCATTGACTAAAACAATATATTGTGGCATAGGTGATTTCAAACCCAATATCAAGAGGGCAAGCGTGAAAGATCGGAGAAAAGCTATTTGCCGAATAAACAAAAGCGGATACATTTTTTCCTTGATCGACAAGACTTCCTGATCAAAGTTGGTTCATGCTGAGTGAAAAAGAAAAGATCGATCTTTTGACGAGGATCAGTATCGACCTCAACGAAGTCAAAGACCTTGACCTGCTCTTGGAGAGAATCCTTTCCAACGTCCGTCAATTCTTCAACGCAGATGCCGGGTCCATCTATCTCAAGGAGGCCGATCAACTGCGTTTCAGCAACATTCAGAATACGACCCTGCAGAAGAGGCTGCGCCCGGGAAAAAAGCTCCTCTTCAGCACTTTCACGGTTCCCATCAACAGCAACTCCATCGCAGGATATGTGGCCAAGAATCTCGTGCCCATCAATATATCCGACGTCTATGCGCTGAACCTTTCCGTGCCCTATTCTTTCGATTCCCAGTTCGACAAACTGACGTGCTACAAAACCAGATCCATGCTTACCGTCCCTATGACAAACCAACACAAGGAGCTATTGGGAGTGATGCAAATTATCAACGCCAAGGATGACGAAGGGAACATCGTTCCCTTCTTGCCGGCCGATGAACCCCTCATCGCCCACTTCGCCACCAGCGCCGCCCTTGCTGTGGAGCGAGCGCAGATGACGCGAAACATCATTCTCAGGATGATCAGCATGGCGGAACTGAGGGATCCCGAGGAAACAGGAGCTCATGTAAACAGAGTTGGAGCCTATTCGGTAGAAATTTATGAGGAGTGGGCGAGAAACCGGAGCATCCCCAAGGCAGAGATTGAGAGGAATAAGGATTTCCTGAGGATGGCCGCCATGCTGCATGACGTGGGCAAGGTGGCGATCAGTGATCTGATCCTCAGGAAACGGGATCGTCTCACCGAAGAGGAATACGAAGTCATGAAAAGCCATACCTACCTCGGAGCCAGGCTTTTCAAAGACTTTCAAACCGATTTCGAAGAAGTGGCCATCACCGTAGCGCTCAATCATCATGAAAAATGGGACGGCACAGGTTATCCCGGCTACGTGGACATTTTCACAGGAAAGGCCCTTCCCGGGCATGAGGCGTCCTTTGGTCAAGCCACGGCCAAGAAAGGAGAAGACATCCCCCTCTTCGGCAGAATAGTGGCTGTGGCAGATGTTTACGACGCCCTGAGTTCCCGCCGATCCTACAAGGAGCCGTGGGATGAAGGCCGGGTCCTTGAAGAGATGGGATTTCTTTCCGGCAAGAGCTTCGATCCCGAAGTGGTAAAAGCCTTCTTTTCTTCCCTGGATACGCTCAAAGCCCTTAGCAAGCGTTACCCCGACTCAAACGGCGCCCGAACCGTTAGTCATCCGTGGTAAATCCCAATCTCTGACCGAATAACGAATGTCGAACAAGAAATATCGAATCACGAAGTGAGCTCAAGGAAGTCTTTCCTTCGCCGGCCCCGAATACGACCAGGGTTCAATCCCGTTGGAAACGGTTGCGGCTCTGAAGATCCCACCCCTGCGGGCCTTAAAACTTCTCAACAACCTGCGAATGAAGATGCAGCTTAAAGTCCTAAAACTCAACGACGGGCCGTACCTCCGTCACTCTGAACCGAACCGCGGCGTGAATCATGTCGGCCGCAGCTTTCCCCGCCGCATCGGCAATGCCTTTCCTGATTTCTTCGAAGAAACCCCCGCCTTTTTCGATCTCCACCGCTTCGAGGTAAACCCTTGCGCCCTTCCAGTCCATCACTGTTTTCCCAGGTTCCACCACCATGAAAACCGCTTTGGGGTTCTCCTGGAGATTGCGAAACGAACGGTTTCTCCCTATTCCCATGACCACCGTGTTCTCATCGATCATCTGAGGGGAGCCGAAAACCGCTACGTCGACTTCTCCGTTTCTATTGGCAGTGCTGAGCGTCCCGATTCTGGGGCGTTTGTTAAACAGATCCATGACCTCTTTCCGGTTCATCGTATTACCTCCTTCGGGGTGAGTGTGATTAATCGCCAGTCTTTGTTCGATACTCGGTCTCCTTTGTCACCCGAGCTTCCAGCCGCAACCAAACGCTGTGCAAAAAACGAAGTCCGACAGAACAGCTTTCATGCTGCCCTCCGGGTCGGCTTTTGGCCGATGTATCATTTTTTCCAGCCCGCAACAATGACTATCTTGCCGGATTTCCCTTCCCTCACCCCTTCTCCCTTGATGAGTTCGCAAGAAGTCGCCAATCTCATGCAGCCGCAGAAGTTCTGAGACCACCCCCCCGAGCTTGGCTGGCACGGAGTCTGGTTGGGGCCGAAATCCTCCATTGGGTGGCTGAAACAGCCAAGTTTCTCAGGAGTCACCACAGACACGGAGAACACAGAGATACGCTTTTTACGAAGCCGACTCCCTTGATTTCCTCTGCTTTTTGCCCTACCATCCATAGTTGTTCCCCAAGGAGCACAACATGAAGAATAAGTTGAACATCGCTCTTATCGCCGGCGGAAAGAAGTGCAGGGAACTTCTGGAGCGCTTTGAAAAACACGCCTTTCAGGAACTGGCTCCCTCGATTGTGGCCGTCGTGGACCTCGGAGAGGATGATAGTCCTGGTCCTGCTGCGGCCAAGGCCGAAGAATCGGGTATCTTCGTGACAAGGGATGTCAGGAAGATCCTCGGCCGCAGGGATATTGACTTGATCATCGACCTGACCCACGACAAAGATATCTCCAGGGTGGTCCTGGAAGAGAAAGGAGAAGAGGTTCGCTTTCTTGATGATGGAGGAGCCGAGCTTTTGTGGGAATCCCTTGTCATGGGTGGGCTGCTGGAAAAGGCTCGAGAAGAGCTTGCGACGACAAAAACGCTTATATGAAGCGACCATCAACGCCTTTTTTCATGAAGATGTCATGCTCATCGGGCATGACTACCGAATCCTTGATATCAACGACGCAATGCTGAACAAGCTGGGGCTTACCCGGGCTGCGGTCGCAGGGAAGCACTGTTACGAACTCTCTCACGGTCGGGACACGCCCTGCGACGGAACGGAGCATCCCTGCCCTCTGACAGAATGCCTTGGCACCGGTAAAGCTTCCCAGGCAACCCACATCCACCGCGACAAAGACGACAACAAGTGCTTTTACTCCATTTCCTGTTATCCTATTTTCAACAACCATGAGGCACAGGGCGCTGTGGAGATCGCCAAGGATATCACAAGGGATATCCTCCTTCAAAAGAGTCTGGTGGAACAGCAAAAGCTGGCATCTGTGGGCCAACTGGCGGCAGGTGTCGCGCATGAGATCAACAATCCCCTGACCACCATTCTGACCACTGCTTTGCTGATCCAGGAGGATATGGACCCTGAAGATACCTATTATCAGGAGCTGGAAACCATTGCCAATGAAACCCTGCGGTGTCGCAAAATCGTGACAAGCCTTCTCGATTTTGCGCGCCAGAGGAAACCTTCGAAATCACATCATGACATCAACCTCATCATTCGTGAATCCATCGCCCTCACCAGAAAACAGGCCGCCTTCAAAGATGTCACCATCGAAGCCGACCTCGCCGAAGGGCTCCCCCTGTTGGACCTGGATAAGGATCAGATGCAGCAATGCTTCATCAACCTGGCCCTGAACGGCATTGAAGCGACCGATGGAGGGGGAAAAATCCGCTTTACCAGCCGCGCTAGATCACGAAAAAGAAGCGGTTGAGATCCTGGTAAGTGACACAGGCAGTGGAATCCCGGAGAATGCGCTGGACAGGGTTTTCGAGCCTTTCTTCACCACCAAGGAACAAGGGACCGGCCTCGGCCTCGCCATTACGCACGGCATCATCCAGCAGCACGGGGGGTCCATAGAAGCGGAAAGCAAGGAGGGACAAGGCACAACCTTCAGGATTTATCTCCCTGTCCGCAAAGGAGAAGAGAATGCCTGAAAAAAGTCCCCGAATCCTCGTGGTTGATGATGAACTGGGGATCTGCCGGAGCTGCGTCAAAATACTCTCCAAGGAGGGTCACCACGTCGAATACGTGCTCAACGGCTACGATGCGCTGAAAAAGATGCAGGAGGAAGCCTATGATGTCATCATCACTGATCTCAAAATGAGCAGCATGGGGGGCATGGAAGTTCTGAGGCGAGTGAAGGACTCTTACCCTGACTCCATGGTGATCGTGATCACCGGATATGCCACCGTCTCTTCGGCGGTGGAGGTCATGAAAATGGGAGCCTACGATTACCTTCCCAAGCCCTTTACCCCTGAGGAGTTGAGGTCTGTCGTGCGTCGTGCTCTGGCCGACCGGGAGGTTGCGGTGCAGAACCGGGAGATGACGGCGCGAGAAGGAGCATCCAGAACGATCCACCACCAGCTCATCGGGGAGAGCGCAAAAACGCAAGCGGTCATCAAAATGATCGGAAAGGTGGCTCCCACAGACTCAACCGTTCTCGTCTGCGGAGAGAGCGGTACGGGCAAGGAATTGATCGCTCGGGCGATCCATGCCAACAGCGGACGAAAGGAAAAGGTTTTTTTTGCCGTTGACTGTGGCACCTTGTCCGGAAATCTCCTGGAGAGTGAACTGTTCGGCTATGTCAAGGGCGCTTTCACAGGCGCCTTTAAGAACAAAGAGGGAATTTTCAGGTCGGCGGACGACGGCACCGTTTTTCTGGATGAGATCAGCAACATCAGCCCCGAAGTTCAGGGCAAGCTCCTGCGTTTCCTGGAAACCCGCGAATTCCTTCCCTTGGGCGCGACAGCCACACAAAAGGTCAATGTCAGGTTGATCCTCGCCACCAACAGGGATCTTATGGAGATGGTCAAGGAAGGTTCGTTCAGGCAGGACTTCTATTACCGCATCTTCGTCTATCCGATCTTTACGCCGCCTCTGCGGGATAGGAAGACGGATATCCTGCCCATAGCCTATCATTTCTTGCGGCAGTTGGGCGAGAGGACAGGGAAGAAAATCAAGAGCTTTTCAAAAGAGGCCTCCGCTCGATTAATCGCCTATGACTGGCCGGGAAATGTGCGACAGCTTAGGAATACCGTCGAGCGCGCGGTGATCCTGTGTGAAGGCGAGGAGATCACGTCCAAGGAACTGCCCGCATTGAACGACCTGCGAGGTCTCGACGTCCAAATCCCGGAAACCAACGACGAGCTCAAAAAAATCAAGAAAGAGGTCAGGGACCAGGCCGTGAGAGAGGTGGAAAAGAACTTCATCATCCAGGCCCTTATGCAAAACGACTGGAACGTCACCCGGGCCGCGAGAAAAGTGGGATTGCAGAGGCCGAATTTCCAGAATCTTATGAAGAAGCATGGTGTCTCGCTGGCAGCCCGCCTAGCGCCCTCTCATAGAAAGGCCTGAATACAGGAGCCTGCTATCGCAGGAACGACACGCCGGTTCCGGTCGCATCATGTTAAGAGGGGATGGACTCTGCTCACTCAGTTATCGGGCACTCAGAGAGACATTTTTATACCCTGTATAGCTCTTTAATACACTCTCACGGCGTTTCTCGCCCGTTCTCTTCGGCTTTTTCTAACGCGCCTAATTATTTTATTTTCAAGACGAACTTCGCACTTTCGGGCTTTCTCCTCCGAGAACCGAGTCTGCTCTCCCCGTGCTGTTCAGCTCTCGCAACTGTATATACAGTATATACACCAATGCACCCGCAACAAAAGACAAGCACGAAAACTATTCTATAATCAGCTGATTATCCATATCAACCCTTTTTGGCACGAAATGTGCTTTATGATGGAGCATTGTTTACAAGATTCTTTACCTTCCGGCAAAAAGGAGGACAAAAAATGGAGACCAGAAAAATCCTGGTGGTGGATGATGAAAAGGGGATTTGCGAGAATGTGCAAAAGATCCTGGCAAAAAACAACTACGAAGTCACACAAGCTTTAAGCGCCAAGGAAGCCCTTGAGAAAATGGCCCAAGAGTCTTACTCCCTTCTTATCTCCGACATCGTGATGCCCGAAAAGAACGGGCTTGAGCTCTTGAAATTGGTGAAGGAGCAGTGGCCTCTCACCAAAGTGATCATCATGACAGCTTATTCCTCTACGGACACGGCCATGAAAGCCATCAGGCTCGGCGCTCTCGATTATATTCCCAAGCCTTTTACGCCGAAAGAGATAAGAGAAACTGTGGGGAGGGCCTTTTCCGGCGAACTTCAGGAGACGCCGGTCCCAGACAAGGAGCGAAAGGCCATTGACGTGATCGACCTCGACATCCCCTTTGACAGGCAAGAAGTGGCGAAATACACAGGGCAGGAGTATACGGATAGGCTGGGGCCTTCCGATATGCCGGTAGTGGAGATGCCCGCACCGGAGACTCTTGAGTATTATTGCAAGATCGGTCTGAAGGTGTGTGACATTTTCAAAAAGCTCGGGAACACGTGTAAAGCAGGACTCAAGAGCAGTGAATGCCCCCAGGCAAAGAAAGCGGCCAAGGCAAAGAAATCCGGGAACGAACAGAAACGGTTCGACCCCAGGAAGCTCATAGGGATTGATCAGCCTTTCAGTTACGAGGAGGTTGCTTCGATCACCGGTCCTGAGTACATCATGAGCCTGCAAAGTGACGGAATTGCTTTTGTGCCCTATGAAGAGTTGAAGCGACAGGTTGCCGGACTCCTGGAGAAACGGTCTCCCCGCAAGGCGGTAGTTCGCAATTTATCAGGCAAGACCGGCCGCCAAGGTGTTCTTGTCATCGACGACGAAGCGGCCGTGAACAACAACATCCGCAGGATCCTGTCCAAGAAGGGGTACCAGGTAGACCAGGCGATGACCAAGGAGGAAGCGCTGCAGAAAATCGAAGACAAAGCGTACGGGCTCGTTCTGCTTGACCTGAAAATCCCGGGCGTCAAGGGGCTCGAACTCCTGAAAGCCATCCGCGAGAGAAGTCCCGAGAGCCTTGTCGTCATCATCACCGGCTATGCCAGTATCGAGACCGCCAAGGAAAGCGCCCGCCTCGGCGCCATTGACTACCTTCCCAAGCCCTTCACTCCCGATGAAATCCGAAAGGTCGCGGAGAACGCGATCCGTTTGGCCGCCTAAAGATTCACTCTCCCGGCTTTCACTCACAGGAAGCCGGGAGAGATCCCTCAGCCCCTCAAGCTGTAACTTCTTCTCAGGTTTCGAAGGACTTTCCTGGTGCCGACCCATGAGGAGGTCCCTTCTGAGTCGCAACCGGAAATGCACTCGACGCTTTAACCGCCCCGGGGTACTGAAGTTATTTTGGCATAGGCGCTTCACACCAAGCTAATCGGAGATGGCATCCTTTGGGGCTACCACCATGACCCACTGAGTTTTCGGCGCCGGTTGACGCCTCTGAATAAGTGGTTGCGGCTCTGAAGAGACCCCTCATGGGTCGGCTTTGGAGAAACGCTTGGTTCGGTCCAAGTGCCCTCGTTAAGAAATTCCTTTGAAAGAGCGTCCTCACAAAGGCTCCCCACCTGTCACAAGAAGCCTTAAATCGCCAGAAAATCATTGACAGACTGGCATGATCGCCGCTATTTTTAATATTGAGCGTATCGAGTCGGTATACACTTCCCGAGAGGGGGGGGTACCCTGTAAAGGCCTGTGAAAAAAGCCACAAGAATCTTGCCTGCAAAGTCAAACTCCTTTGTGGTCTAACGCTAGGTCCATGAGTCGTAAATTCGCCGATGAATTTATTGCATCAGGACCCAATGCCGAAGGAGCCGTTGTACAGATTCAAGACTCAGGAATACGGTACTCTATTTGCGAATCGAAGCATGGAGGAGAGGTAAAGTCATGCCAAATAAGATGAAGGGTTCGGTTCTCGTTGTGGGAGGAGGCATCGCCGGAATGCAGTCCGCCCTGGATTTGGCGGATTCCGGATATTACGTCTATCTTCTCGAAAAATCCCCGGCTATCGGCGGGGCCATGTCCCAGTTGGACAAGACATTTCCCACCAATGACTGCGCCATGTGAATTATCTCTCCCAAACTGGTCGAGGTCGGCCGGCACTTGAACATCGAGCTTATCACCTATTCTGATCTTGAGTCTGTTGAAGGAAGCCCTGGAAATTTCAAGGTAAGGATAAAGAAACGGGCGAGGAGCATCAACATGGAACTGTGCACCGGTTGCGGCGTTTGCGTTGAAAACTGCCCTGTAACGAACGAAGCAATTGCGGCTCCCCACAAGGAGTTGACCGGAAGGGCATAGATAGGAGGGACAGGTCATGAACGTGGTTCGTCAATCTCCGGTTATGCTTGCCGAAGAACTGGACTATCTTGAACTGGATAAGATTATCGAGGGTGAATACGGAACGGACAAGGAAAACCTGATCATGATGCTTCAGGCGATCCAGAGACGTTATAACTACCTTCCCAAAGCGAGCCTCACCTATCTGTCTGAAAAAATTGGGGTCCCTCTCAGTCAGATTTACGGGACAGCCACCTTTTACGCTACCTTCAGTTTGGAGCCCAGGGGACGAAACCTGATCATGGTCTGTCTGGGAACAGCCTGCCACGTAAGGGGCGCCAATCGAGTGCATGAGCGGATAAAAGAGCAGTTGCACATCCGCGATGGAGAAACCACACACGATGGCCGCTTCACGCTCGAATCGGTTCGTTGTATCGGCTGCTGTAGTCTCGGGCCTGTGGTTAAAATCAACGAAGACGTCCACGCCCGGTTGTCCCCGGACGAGATCGAGAAAACACTGGGCGGATACGAGTAGGAGCAAATAAGAGGCAAGGATATGAAAATCCTATCTGTGAAGGATCTTGAGAAGATTAGCGCTGAGTTTATCGAGAAACTCTACTTTCCGGAGAGTGTAAGGGTGAATGTGGGAATGGCTTCTTGTGGAATCGCCGCAGGGGCCAAGGCGACTTTTGAAAAGGCGCTGGAGGAATACCCTTCGGGTGAGCCCGTGCAAGTGCGCCAGACAGGCTGTTTGGGATTCTGCGAAGAAGAGCCCTTGGTGGAGATACTGGCGAAAGGTAAACCAAGAATGGTTTACAAACATGTCACTCAGGACAAGTTTTCCGCTATCTTTCAGGACTACATGGAGGCTAAGTTCAGCAAAAAGCTCATACTCGGCCAGATGCGCGACCCTCGATCAATCCTCGAAGAGGAGAGAGCGAATCCCATCGAGAAGGTGGAACCTCCAAAGCACATACCTTTTTTGGAAGAAATTCCTTTTTATGCCTCTCAGGTGAAGATAGCTTTGCGCAATTGTGGGTTTATCGACCCCGACAGCATACAGGAATATATAGGGAGAGGAGGTTATTTCGCTCTGGTCCGTGTCCTTGCTGAAATGAAATCAGATGAAATCATCGATACCATCAAGAAGTCAGGGCTGCGGGGGCGTGGAGGAGGAGGGTTTCCTACGGGAATCAAATGGGAGAGCTGCTGCAAGCACGGAGGAGAAAGGTATGTGATCTGCAATGCAGATGAAGGCGACCCGGGTGCTTACATGGACAGGAGCGTGCTGGAAGGCGACCCACACAGTGTTCTGGAGGGAATGCTTATCGCCGCGTACGCGATTGGATCCTCCCAGGGATTCATCTATGTGCGCCATGAGTATCCGTTGGCCGTGAAGCGCCTTGTGGCGGCTATTAAGCAGGCGGAGACCTTCGGACTCCTGGGGGACAACATCGCGGGGTCTGACTTCAGCTTTCGGATCAAGATCTCGACCGGGGCCGGCGCATTCGTTTGTGGTGAATCCACGGCTTTGATGGCCTCCCTTCAGGGAAAAGTAGGGAGACCCAGAGCCAAATATGTCCATACCGTCGAAAAAGGATTTAGGGATGGCCCGTCTAACCTCAACAATGTGGAAACCTACGCCAATGTGCCTGTGATCATGCTCAAAGGCGCAGACTGGTACGCGGCCATGGGTACGAAATACAGCAAAGGAACCAAGGTGTTCAGCCTTGTGGGAAAGGTGAACAACACAGGCTTGGTGGAAGTGCCGATGGGCACGCCTTTGCGTGAGATCATTTACGATATGGGAGGAGGCATCCCGAGGAAACGGAAATTCAAGGCTGTTCAGACCGGAGGCCCGTCAGGAGGGTGCATCCCGGAAGTATTTTTGGATCTTCCCGTCGGTTTCGATGAACTTACCAAAGTCGGTTCCATGATGGGCTCTGGAGGGATGATCGTCATGGATCAGGACACCTGCATGGTGGATCTGGCCCGTTACTTTCTGGATTTCTTGAATGGGGAATCCTGCGGGCAATGCACCCCATGCAGGGAGGGAATCAAACAAATGCTCGAAGTGCTCACCGACATCTGCGAAGGCAGAGGCAAGGAGGGCGATATTGAGCTTCTCGAAGAGATAGGGAGCATGATCCAGAAGTTCTCACTTTGCGGACTGGGGACGTCGGCGCCCAACCCGGTGCTCACCACCATTCTTTATTTTCGCGACGAATACGAGGCCCACATCAAGGAGAAGAAATGCCCTGCCGGGGTCTGCAAACCTCTTTTTCATTACGAAGTCGATGAAAATGCCTGCACAGGCTGTCACCTGTGCGCGCTGAAATGTCATCAGGAGGCCATCACGGGGAACAAGAAAGAGGTTCATACCCTGGACCAGGAAAAGTGTATCAAGTGCGGGATCTGCTATGATGCCTGTAAGTTTGATGCCATAGTGGTGCGATAGCAGGACAATAAAGGATTTGACCAATGATTACTTTCAAGCTGAATGGGAAGACCGTCCAAGGAGAAGAAGGACAGTACATCCTCCAGGTCGCTCGGAAATACGGGATCGAGATTCCCACGCTGTGCTATCACAAGGCTCTGGAGCCTGCCGGGATGTGCCGTTTGTGCACCGTCGAGATCTTTGACGGACGCCGGACACGCTTTGTCACCTCATGCAATTATCCCATATGGGACGGCATGGAAGTGAAGACTGACTCGGAAGCCGTGCACAAGGGCCGCAAACTCATCGTGGAGTTGCTCCTCGCGCGCTGCCCGGAAGTGCCACTTCTTAAGGATCTTGCGAGGAAGTACGGGATCGAGAAACCACGATTCAGGAAAGAAGAAGACGACTGCATTCTCTGCGGACTTTGCACCCGAATTTGTGAGCGTATGGGCAACGGAGCTATCAGTCTGACGGGACGCGGCACAGGGATGAAGGTCGACACTCCTTTCCATCTCCAGACCGAATTCTGCATGGGGTGCGGAGCTTGTGTGTCCGTCTGTCCCACCGGGCACATCAAGCTGGACGACATTACCCGACATGCGGTCAAACCGATTCCTTCCGAGTACGACGTGGGACTCAAGGGCCGGAAACCCATATACGTTCCTTACGCGCAGGCCATTCCCAACACACCGGCCATAGACAGGAGCAGGTGCATTCATTTCAAGACCGGGGAATGCAAGATCTGTGCGGAATTCTGCGGAGTAGGGGCCATCGACCATTCTCAGAAGGATGAGATCATCGAGCTGGAGGTAGGGGCCATCATCCTCGCGCCGGGTTTTCAGCCCTTTGATCCTTCGAGATACGAAACCTACAACTACTCCAGACTCCCGAATGTGATCACCTCCATGGAGTTCGAAAGAATTCTCTCGGCCTCCGGTCCGACCATGGGCCACCTGACCCGCCTTTCGGACCACAAAGAACCCAAGAAGATTGCGTGGCTCCAGTGCGTCGGGTCCAGGGACATGCACCAGTGTGATCATCCCTACTGCTCTTCCGTGTGTTGTATGTATGCCCTCAAAGAAGCGGTCATCGCCAAGGAGCACTCGGGTGATGATCTGGACTGTGCCATTTTCTTCATGGATATGCGGACACACGGAAAGGACTTTGAAAGATATTACGACGCGGCCAGGGAAAAGCACGGCGTCCGTTTTATCCGATCAAGGGTTCACACCGTGGAGGGGGTTTCGGGAACGGATGATCTGATCATCAAATATGCGGCGGAAGACGGCGAATTCCGCAAAGAGAATTTCGACATGGTGGTCCTGTCCGTCGGCCTCGAGACGTCGCCGGAGGTGCTGGAACTTGCCCGCAAACTCGGCATCGACCTGACAGAGTCCCAATTCTGCAGCACCGGCTCTTTTTCGCCCGTGGCCACATCCAGGGAAGGCATTTACGTGTGCGGCGCTTTCCAGGGCCCTAAAGATATTCCCCAATCCGTGATCGAAGCCAGTTCCGCCGCAGCCCGGGCAGGAGCTCTTCTGAGCAGCGCGCGCAATACCCTGACCAAAACGAAGGAAGTTCCCGAGCAGACGGACGTTCGGGGTGAAAGGCCCCGGATCGGCGTATTCGTTTGTCATTGCGGCATCAATATAGGAAGCGTCGTGGATGTCCCGGCGGTGCGTGACTACGCAAGGACGCTCCCCTACGTGGAATACGTGGCGGATAACCTTTATTCCTGCTCCCAGGACACCCAGGATACGATGGCCCAGGTCATCAAGTCGAATCAGCTCAACCGGATCGTTGTGGCCGCATGCACCCCGAAGACCCACGAACCCCTTTTCCAGGAAACACTCGTGAATGCGGGATTGAACAAATATCTGTTTGAGATGACCAACATCCGAAACCAGGACTCCTGGGTTCACAAAGGAGACCCCCGGGAGGCGACTGAGAAGGCCAAGGACCTGGTGCGCATGGCGGTGGCCAAGGTGGCGCTTACGGAGCCCTTGCCGGAAGCTTCTCTTGATGTCAATCAAAGAGCCCTCGTGCTGGGGGGCGGCATTTCAGGCATGGTTGCAGCCAAGGCTCTGAGCGAAGAGGGTTATGAAGTCAGTCTCATCGAGAAGGCGTCGGCGCTGGGCGGCCAGGCCCTGAATCTTTACAAGACCTGGCAGGGAGAAGACGTCCAGGAAAACGTGAACGCTCTGATCGGATCGGTGCAATCCGACAAGAACATCCAAGTTCACCTTGGCGCTGAACTGACCAGGGTCGAGGGATTCGTGGGGAATTTCAAGTCCACCTTTCAAGCCGGCACCATCGAGGGGAACCTGGAGCACGGGATCGCCGTGCTGGCCACGGGATGTTACGAACACAAACCGGAGGAGTATCTTTACGGGAAGGATTCCCGCGTTTTGACCCACCAGGAATTGGATCGCAAATTCATCGACAACGATCCATCGCTCAGGGAGGTCAGGACTGCCGTCTTCATCCAGTGTGTAGGTTCTCGTGAACCGGAAAGACCTTATTGTTCCAGGGTGTGTTGCACCCATTCCGTTGAAAGCGCCCTTCACCTCAAAGAGCTGAATCCGGACATGGAAGTGGCCGTTCTTTACCGTGATATCCGGACCTATGGGGAGCGAGAGGTTCTCTACAGGAAAGCCCGACAATCGGGAGTGCTCTTCGTTCGTTTCTCCCTCTCTCAAAAGCCGAAGGTCACGGCCGGCAAGGATGGGCTTGAAATCGAGGTGGTGGATCACGTGCTGCAGCGTCCCGTCCTCTTCAGGGCGGACTTGCTGGCGCTGGCCTCGGCCATCGTTCCCTACAAGGATGAAAAACTGGCCCAGTTCTTCAAAGTCCCGATGAATGAGGACGGATTCTTTGTGGAAGCCCATGCCAAGCTCGGCCCTTCTCAGTTTGCTACGGACGGCGTGTTCCTTTGCGGCATGGCCCACTATCCAAAACCCATCGATGAATCCGTGGCCCAGGCTCAGGCGGCTGCCTCCAGGGCGGTTACTCTCCTGGCCCGGAAGAACATTTCCGTGAGCGGCACGGTCGCCTATGCCAACCCGGCGGTCTGCAGCAGTTGTGGCGTGTGCATTGAGGTCTGTCCCTATTCGGCTCCCTCCCTCATCCAAAAGGGACCCCACGCCGGAAAGGCGGAGGTTAACCCTGTCCTCTGCAAAGGATGCGGGTTGTGTGTGGCCTCCTGCCGGTCGGGAGCCCTTAACCTGAAGGGATTTGAAGAAGGACAGATCATGGCGATGATCAACGAAATGTGAGTTTAATGTTGGAGATGACAATGACTGATTGGGAACCAAAGATAACGACGTTTTTGTGCAACTGGTGCAGCTACGGTGCGGCTGACCTGGCAGGCGTCAGTCGCCTCCAGTACCCTCCCAACATCCGGATCATTCGGGTGCCCTGCTCCGCCCGGGTGAGTCCCAAGCTCATCCTGGCCGCTTTCCGCCACGGCGCCGACGGCGTCTGGGTTTCGGGGTGACACCCGGGAGACTGCCATTACCTGGAAGGTAATTACTATGCAAGGCGCAAGTTCGCTCTGTTTAAAAACCTGCTCGAACATGTCGGCATGGATCCGGGAAGGCTCCACTTTTCATGGATCTCCTCTGCCGAGGCAACGAAGTTCGTAGAGGTAGCCGGTGAGGTCATCCAGGCTGTCAAGGAAACGGGCCCCGGGAACTATCTTATCAAGAGAAGAGCTGAGGTGGTGTAATGCTTGAGTACACGCAGAAAATCAGGGAGGTCGCAAAGAAGCTCCTGGAAAAAGGGACCATCGATGTTTTCATCGGGTACCGAAGAGGCTCTGTGCCCATGATGAATGAACCCGCGTTGATCAAGGATCCTGCGGAGACCGATGTGCTTCACTGGGACAGTCACTGCGGCTTGAACCTGTGTAACTATCTCACAAAACGAACCGATCGCGTCGGCATCGTGGCCAACGGGTGTAATTCCAGGAACATCGTGACCCACATCATCGAAAACCAGATCAAGCGGGAGCAACTCCACATCGTGGGAATTCCCTGCACGGGCATGATCGACCACCGAGCGGTGAAGAGAGCGGTGGGAAATCGGGAAATCCTGCAAGTCAATGAAGAAGGCGACGCCTTTACGGTGAGCGGAAACGGTTTCCATGAGACTTTGAAAAAGAAAGACTTCCTGCGAACCAATTGCGCCATTTGTCTCCATCGCAACCCCGTCGAATATGATGAACTGGTGGCCGAACCGGTGCCTGAACAGGAAGGCGTCAATCCATTCAAGGATGTGGAAGCCCTGGAAAAGAAGAGTTCCGAAGAAAAAAGAAACTTCTTCACCCAACTCATTTCATCCTGCATTCGCTGTTACGCATGCCGCAACGTGTGTCCTCTCTGTTACTGTCCCACCTGTTTTGTCGACGAGTCCAGGCCGCAGTGGGTAGGAAAAAGCCTGGATTCTGTGGATACGATGACCTTCCATTTCCTCCGGGCTTACCATTGTGCCGGAAGATGCACAGATTGCGGGGCCTGTGAAAGAGTTTGTCCTGTAGATATCCCTGTAAGGCAGTTTACCAAAAAGCTCAACAAGGATGCCTTTGAACTCTTCGGCTGGGAGGCCGGCATCAGTATGGATCAGCGTCCGCCGTTGGACGTTTACCGGGTGGATGACTATAACGAATTCATAAAATAGATGAAGTGATGGGGTAATACACTCCAATACCTATTAGGATAGGCACGATGCTTGAAAAATCATTTAGTAAGAAAGACTGGACCGATGCGCTGAGAGGATTGGGGAACGCTTACAGAGTGTTCGTCCCGGTGAAGGAAGGAGACTTTCACAACTTCAGGTTATTGGGGGAAGACGGCAGACCTGATTTTGACTTCCGGAACACCAGACTTTCCCCTAAGTCGATCATTTTCCCTGAGTCCGAGCGCATGTTCGAATACACCCTGGACGACAGCAGAGAGGATGCTCATGCTCTCAAGGAGGCGGCCAAGGATTTTTCACAGCAGGCGATCGTCGGGATTCGGCCTTGTGACGCTCTTGCCTTTCAGCTGGTGAGAATCAATTTTGACAATCCTCAATACCAGGATCCCTGGTGGGTCCGGCGCATGGATTCCACCACCCTTGTGGGCCTGGGTTGCAATGAGCCGTGCGCTTCCTGCTTCTGTACGTCTGTGGGAAGCGCCCCCTTCAGCGAGAGAGGACTGGACGCTTTGATGTACGATCTGGGCGATCGGTTCCTGGTAAAAGGCGTTACGTCCAGGGGAGAGGCTTTCCTGAAAATGATCGAGCTTGGAGCGGAGCCGGACGAGTCCCTCCTTCAGAAGGCGGCGGATCTCCGCAATACGGCGGACAAGAAGATTTCTTCCAGGGTGCCCACCGAAAAGCTTAAAGGAAAAAGGGTCAGCGAACTCTTCGATGCGCCTTTCTGGGACAGGGTCTCCTTCTCCTGCATCAACTGCGGAACCTGCACCTATCTTTGCCCTACCTGTTGGTGTTTCGACATCCAGGATGAGGTTTATGGAAAGAATGGGGACAGGATTCGCAATTGGGACGCCTGCATGTTTCCGCTGTTCACTCTTCATGGGTCGGGTCATAATCCCAGGGAGAAGAAGATACAGCGAGTGCGCCAACGGTTCATGCACAAACTCAAGTATTACGTGGACAAGTACGACGACGGGGTGGCATGCGTCGGATGCGGCCGCTGCGTCCAGTTTTGCCCTGTCAATATCGATATCAGAGAAGTGTTTGAATTGATGAACAGCTACTGAAACAGAACGGCTTAGGGCGCACGGCACAGGGCTGTTACGGGCAGAGCTGGTTCCAGCCTTGAGCCATGAGGCTTGTGCCTGTGTTACCCCAATTTGAAAAAGGAGTATGAGTTTCATGCACAATCCATATCTTCCCTATCCGGTCCGAGTTGAGAAGATCATCACAGAGACTGAAGACAGGAACCTGAAGACCTTTCGGTTCGCCTTCCTGAATCCTGGAGATGAAGAGAAATTCTCCTATGTGCCGGGCCAATTTGCCGAGCTTTCCGTAGCAGGAAAGGGAGAGATCCCCATCGGGATCGCCTCCTCCCCCACTGAAAAGGGGTTCGTTGCATTCACCGTGAACAAGGTGGGGGTGGTGACCGCCTATCTTCACAACATGAAAGAGGGCGAAATCATGGGCATTCGCGGCCCTCTCGGGAACTGGTACCCATGGGAAGAGATGGAAGGCAAGAACGTGGTGATCATCGGCGGCGGGTTTGCTTTCACCACTCTTCGTTCCAGCATCGTGTATATGATTCATCCCGAAAATCGACCTCGATTCAAGGATATTACCGTCGTGTATGGAGCGCGGAATCCAGGGATGCTCCTGTACAAGGACGAACTCGCGGCATGGGAACAGAGAGATGATATAAACATGCACATCACAGTGGATGGGACGAATGATCCGGACTGGAAATATAACGTCGGGTTCGTTCCCGCCATTACGGAGCAGAAAATTAAGAGCGCGGAGAATGCCATCGCTATCGTATGCGGGCCTCCTATCATGATTCGATTCACCCAGCCCGTATTGGAAAAGCTGGGATTTCCGCCTGAGAGGATCATTCTTTCGCTCGAGATGCGCATGAAGTGCGGCATCGGCATTTGCGGCCGGTGTAACATCGGCGACCAGTACGTATGTAAAGACGGACCGGTTTTTTCTCTGGCACAGCTGAAACAAATGCCGCCGGAGTACTAGACTCTTAAGCTGCAACCTCGTCGCAGGTGAGGAGAAGTTTGAGGTTAGAGGCAAGAACGGTTTGGCCTCCAACCTCAAACAGCCAGCCGGATTTTGGTTGCGGCCAAAGGCGAGGTTTTGATGACACGTTGTTTTCTATTTCACTTGGAGGTTTTTGCGTATGGAACCTATTGTACTAAACCGTAGAGAA
>CAVUFY010000001.1:0-31436 GCA_963740905.1 uncultured delta proteobacterium | reverse complement strand
TATCTCTTGATATGAAGAAACAGGACAATTATAATGATAGTACCATAAAGGCTCACCTTTATACGGCGGGCTGGTTTCGTTCTGAGGGAAAATCCATTTGTCACTAGTGGCAACCTGAAGTTTGAAACGATGAGAATTTATTTGAAAGGAGGGTGTCACTATGGCCAATGGAACAGTCAAGTGGTTTAATGACAGTAAAGGTTTCGGCTTCATCGAGCAAGAAGGCGGCGCTGACGTATTTGTTCATCATTCAGCGATCAATGGAAACGGCTTCAAGTCGCTCAAAGAAGGCGACCGGGTTACCTTTGACATAGAGCAGGGCAAAAAAGGCCCTGCTGCTGCGAATGTAACCGTAGTCTAGTCTAACAAAATCTTTGTAAGCTGAAAAAGGGCATCCTATCAAATGAACGAGGGATGCCCTTTGTTGTTTCGGACAATGGAACTAACGAGGAGGATCCGATAGACGAGCGTTTGGCTGTGGTGCTGGATGGCCGGGCTATGTTGGATCGGGTGATTAAACGCAAGGAGTGAATGAATGCAGGAAGAGATTATAAAGACAGACGTGCTGTGCGTCGGCGGAGGCATCGCGGGTCTGATGGGCGCGATCAGGGCGGGTGAAATGGGCGCGAAAGTAGTTGTGGCCGAGAAGGGGAATCCTCTTTACAGCGGCTGCGGTCGTATGGGGAATGACCATTTCGAGACCTGGATTCCCGAGGTCCACGGAGAGGACCGGGACGCCTGGATCGAGGAACTTTTGCGGACTGCCAAGGGAGAAATTCTAATCGGCAAGGATATTCTGCGTGCCCAGTTCGTGAAGGCGTATGAGGTGGTACAGCTCTGGGACAGTTACGGCATTCCCATGAAGTATAAGGGGAAGTGGGAGTTTGCAGGGCATACTTTTCCGGGGAGACCCTTCACGCACATCAAGTACGAGGGTCGCTTCCAGAAGAAAGTCCTGGTAAAGCAGGCCGAGGACCGAGGCGCGCGGATTGTGAGCCGCGTTATGGTTCTTGACCTGCTCCGCGAAGGGGACGCGGTCACAGGCGCTGTGGGCGTGGATACTCGTGAGGATAAGGTCTATGTGTTTGAGGCCAAGACTGTTCTCCTTTCCACGGGCAAGTGCTCCCGCCTGTATCCGTGTCTCACGCCGGGATGGATGTTCAACGATCCGCACGGGAACACGCAGAGCGGTGACGGGCGCGCCATGGCCTTGAGGGTCGGGGCGGACTGCAGAATCTGGAGATGCCCCAGAGACACATCGGACCCAAGTATTTCACGAAGTTCGGTCAGGCGACTTGGGTCGGGGTGGTCAGGGACTGGTACGGCAAGCCGGCCGGCACCTTTGTGAGCAAACCGGACCGCAGATACGGGGACATGATCTGCGAGGTCAACAAGCTTGCGCCCGAGCAGTACACGGAAGCCGGGAAAGGACCCCTGTACATGGATTGCACGGGCATCGAGCAGGAAGACCTTGACTACATGCTTCACTGGTTCGTTCACGAAGGAAACGTTTCGCTGCTGGACCACATGAAGGAAGAAGGGATCGACCTTCGGAAGCATCCCATCGAATTTGCCACCTATCCTCTGCGGGGCGGAGGTCTGATCGCGGCCAACGGGAAGGCCGAGACGAGTCTCGGGGGCTTGTATGCGGCGGGAGACGAAGCCTTCGGAGATATCTCCGCTGCGGCCACCTTCGGCTATATCGGTGGCGAGAATGCCGCAGCCTATGCAGAGGCGGCCTGCGGACCTGATGTGGAGGAGGGAAGGTCCAGGATCGACGAGGCTAAGGATCTGATCGATCGGCTGCGAGGTCACGTAAACGGTCCCGACTGGGAGGAAACGCAGGTCGCGCTCCAGCAAACGATGAGGGACTATGCCGGTCATGTTCGAAACGAAAGCCTTCTTCTGCAGGGGCTCCATCATCTTCGGAGGATAAAGGAAAAGGCTCGGACCACGATGGTGGCGAGAAATCCCCATGAACTGGGTCGCTGTCTGGAGGTCCTCAACATGCTGGACTTGGGCGAGGCGACCTTTGTGATGGCCCTCGACAGGAAAGAGTCCCGGGGCCTGCATGTGCGTCCCGATTATCCTTTTGTCGATCCCACCTTGAATCAGGCCCACATCATCAGCAGAAAGGCCGGAAAGACGCGGATCGAATGGAGACCTTATTGAAAATCAAAGGAGGAGATCATGCCACCGGTTATTGATCCTGAAAAATGTATAAAGTGCGGCAAATGCGTGGACATATGCTCGGAAGACGTGTATTACGGGTCCGAGAAGGGAGAAATCCCGACAGTGACGTACCCCAAAGAGTGCACCCATTTTTCGGGCTGTGTCTATATCTGTCCCACCCGGGCCATAACCTTGAGGATTCCTATGCCCATGATGCTGGTGTACAAGCCTTCGGAGGAGGTCCGGGTGACAGACTGATTTTGCATTTCCATTACAATCAATTTTGCGGAGGACAACGAGATGATCATTGACGCCTATACTCACATCTTGCCGAAGAAGTACCAGGAAGCATTGGAGAAGAAGGTGACAGGGAGAGATCCGAAGCTGAGCACGGTGCGCTATGTCAAAATGGTGCCGTCTCTTGTGGATCTTGATGTCAGATTCGAAGCCATGGACGGCTTTGGGGAGTACCTGCAGGTGATTTCAGTGGCTTCCCCGCCCATATATGATATCGCTCCCCCCGACGTTACCAAGGAACTGTGCCGCATGGCAAACGACGAACTGGCAGAACTGATTGACAAATATCCGAAGCGTTTCACCGCCGGGATCGCCTGTCTCCCCCTCACGGATGTGGACTCAGCCGTTGCCGAGGCGGAGCGGGCCATTAAAGACCTCAGGCTGAAGGCCGTGGAGATGCATTCCGATGTTGCCGGAAAGCCTCTTGACGCACCTGAATTTTTCCCCCTGTATGAAAAGATGGTCGAACTGGATCGTCCGATCTTTATCCATCCCATGCGGGAGGCGACGACGCCCGATTATCCGGGAGAGGAGATGTCCAAATACAGGGCTTGGACCAACATCGGATGGCCTTACGCCACCGGACTTGCCATGGTCCGACTGGTGTACGGGGGAGTCATGGAAAAATTTCCGGACCTCAGGATCATCACCCACCACTGCGGAGGTATCATCCCCTTTGTCATAGGGCGCCTCGACTGGAGCTATGATTTTAATGAGATGCGGATGGGGTACAGAGATGTCTATTTGAAAGAAAAACCCGTACGTTACTTTAGGCGCTTCTACTATGACACGGCGGTAAACGGGAACACGCCGGCGTTACATTGCGGTCTTTCCCTGGCTGGAATCGATCATCTGGTGTTTGCAACCGATTTCCCTTTTGACAACCAGAACGGCCATCGGCTCATTCGGGACACTATCGAATCCGTCGAGGCGATGGGCCTGTGTGACGAGGAAAAAAAGAAGGTATACTCGGACAATGCCGTATCGCTGCTGCGGTTGCCTCTCTGCGGACTGAGCATCTGAGTTTTCGCTGTGGACCCCACACATCTGAATAATGATTCTCAGGTACGAAGCCTTTTCTTGCGTTCCGAGGCTCCGGGCTGGTCTTTTCTGTGACTTATCGATAGGGAAGTTTTGTGCCCTCTCCGCATTCCCTTCGACAAGCTCAGGGCTGCGGTTTCCCCCACGGATAAGTCACGAAAAGACGGCGCCCTCTCACCAGTCACTCCAGAAAAGGCTTCGTACCTGAGCCTGTCTGGGAGCACGCGATGATGCTCCCATTACACCCGAAGATGCTCATTCAGCCCAGACTTTCCTTCCCGGCATAAAGAGGCAGAGAGGACGGGCGACAATTAATGACCATGGGCCGCTTGAAGTTCGGCCGTGGAAAGTCGGCGGGCTTTTGCGGATCTGCTTAACTTCCTCTGCACCCTGTCCAGGTATATATAAACAACCGGGGTAATGTACAGGGTCAGGAACTGGGAGAAAAGCAGCCCTCCAACGACGGCGAGACCCAGGGGCCGGCGTGCTTCAGCCCCTGCTCCGAATCCGAGGGCGATCGGCAGGGTCGCGAGGAGCGCCGCCATGGTGGTCATCATGATCGGGCGGAAACGGAGAATACAGGCTTCGTAAATAGCATCGGCGGGCTTTCGACCTTCATTCCTCTGGGCGCTCAGCGCGAAGTCAACCATCATAATGGCGTTCTTCTTGACAATCCCTATGAGCATGATGATGCCCACAAAGGCGTAAATGCTCAGAGGGGTCTTAAAGAGGAGAAGTGTCAGCAGGGCGCCAACCCCCGCGGAGGGAAGACCAGAGAGGATAGTCAGGGGATGGATGAAACTCTCGTAGAGGATTCCCAACACGATGTAGATGACCAGTATAGCCATAAACAGGAGTATCCACATCCCTTTCAGAGATTTTTGGAACTCCTGGGCGGTGCCTTGGAAGTTGGTCGTGAGTGAGGCCGGGAGGTGAAGATCTCCCACAAGCCTTGTAATCCTGTCCACGGCGTTCCCCAACGCCACCCCCGGCCTCAGATTGAAGGAGATGGTGACCGATGGAAGCTGGCCGGTGTGGTTCACGGTCAATGGTCCGATGCGCCGGACCAGAGTGGCCACCGATTCCAGGGGAATCAGGCGGCCGGTTGTTGACTGGATAAAAAGCGTGGCAAGGGAAGAAGGGTCCCGCTGATACTGGGGTTCCACTTCCAGGATCACCTGGTATTCGTTATTAGGCGCATAGATAGTCGAGACCTGACGCGATCCGTAAGCGCTGTAGAGGGTGTCTTCAATTTGTTGGGCCGTAACCCCCATGGCCGTCGCCTTGTTGCGGTCGATGTCGAGGACGACTTGCGGGCTGACGATTTGAAGGTCGCTCGTCACATCCTGCAATTCCGTCAGGTCGCGGAACTTGGCTTCAATAATCGCGGCCCAGTGATAAAGCTCATCAATGGAGGGTCCCTGGATGGTGTACTGGTAGGGGCTCTTGGTAAGCTGCCCTCCCACCCGGATAACCGGAGGGTTTTGCAGATAGACCTTTATTCCGGGAATCCCGGCCAACTTCTGACGCAATTTCTGGATAAGCTGATCCGCGCTCAGACGACGCTCTGCGCGCGGCTTGAGACGAAGGAACACCCTGCCCATGTTGCCGCTTGCTGAAGGCCCGCCCGCTCCGGCAGAAGACATAAAGGCTTCAACCGAGGGCTCCTGGCCTATGACCCGGGCGACAGCCTTCTGGTGCCGCACCATGGCGTCAAAGGAGATATCCTGAGCAGCCTCGGTGAAACCGAAAAGCTGATTCGTGTCCTCGCTCGGGATGAATTCCTTGGGCATGATGATAAAAAGATACGCGGTGGCCAACAGAAGAACGGCCGAAAGAAGGATCATCAGGGAACCATGCTTTAAAATCACCCTGAGAGTCTTTTCGTAGGCTCCCAGCATGGCTTTGAAAAAATACTCTGAAGCAGCGTACAACCTTCCGTGACGGCTTTCTCCGTGAGGTCTGAGGAACCTGCTGCAAAGCATGGGAGACAGGGTCAAAGAAACTAATCCAGACACAAGAATGGCTACGGTGATAGTGACTGCGAACTCGCGGAGCAGTCGTCCTATCATTCCTCCCATGAAAAGAACGGGGATAAACACGGCCGCCAGGGAGAGGGTCATAGACACGATGGTAAATCCCACTTCTCTCGAACCGTCAAGGGCGGCTGTGAGGACGCTCTTTCCCATTTCAACGTGTCTCACGATGTTTTCAAGCATCACGATGGCGTCATCAACGACGAACCCTACGCACAAGGCCAAGGCCATCAAGGAGAGGTTGTCCAGGCTGTAACCGAGCAGATTCATCACCGCGAAAGTTCCGATAATGGACAGCGGAAGGGCCAGGCTGGGAATGATGGTGGCTGAAAGGTTCCGCAAAAAGAAAAAGATCACGAGAATGACCAGTCCCATGCTTGCCAGGAGGGTGAACTGGAGATCGTGAATGGAGTTTCGGATGGATTCTGAGCGGTCGTACAGAATGTTGAGCTCAACCGATGCGGGTATTTGAGCGCGAAAGGTGGGAAGAAGCGTTTTGATGGCATCCACGACCTCGACGGTGTTCGTGCCGGGCTGGCGCTGAACGGCCAGGATGATGGCGCGTTCATCTTTGTACCAACTCGCAACTTTGTCGTTTTCCACGCTGTCGAGGACCTTGCCAAGTTGATCCAGGTAAATCGGTGAGCCGTTGCGATAGGCGACAATCAGAGGACGGTATTTGGCCGCATCAAGAAGCTGGCCCGTTGCGTTGACCGTGAAGGCCTGGTGTTTTCCGCTCAGGGTTCCCGTGGGAAGATTCACGTTGGCCTTGGCAAGGGCATCTCCAACTTCTCCAATCCCTATGCCGAGGGAGGTCAGCGCATTAGGATTCAACTGGACGCGCACTGCATATTTCTGTGAGCCGAATACCCCGACTTGGGCCACGCCGTTCACCATGGAAATTCGCTGTGCCATGAGGGTTTCGGCATATTCATCCACGGTTGAGAGCGGAAGGATCCGCGAGCTGAGAGACAAAAGAAGAATCGAACTCTCGGCCGGGTTGACTTTGCGGTACGACGGAGGATTGGGCATCTCCGGAGGGAGGAGCCGCTGTGCCCTGGAAATGGCCGTCGTGACGTCCAGAGCCGCATCATCAATATTTCGGTTCAACGAAAACTGGAGTGTAATCTGGGAGGTTCCCAAGGCGCTCATGGAGGTCATCGAGTCCAGTCCGGCAATCGTAGTAAACTGCCGTTCGAGTGGCGTCGCGACTGAAGAGGCCATAGTCTCAGGACTGGCGCCCGGCAGGCTGGCAGAGACCTGGATGGTGGGGAAATCAACATTCGGGAGTTCGCTCACCGGGAGAAGTCGATACGCCATGATGCCGAAAAGGAGGATCCCCCCCATAATCAGCGTCGTCATCACAGGGCGGCGGATAAAATGGGCGGAAATACTCATTGAACCGTCTCCCCCTTTGATTTGTGAAGAGCCTCAACAATGTTCACGCGGGCGCCGGAGGAAAGACCCAGCTGTCCGTCTATCACCACTTTCTCTCCGTTTTGCAGGCCCTTATCTATAATCGCTTCCCCGTCAACTGTTCTTCCCAAGATGACGGGGCGGTATTCCACGGTAAGGTCGGGTTTGACCACAAAGACATATTGCCCCTCCTGTCCTGTTTGAACGGCCTGCGAAGGAATCACTACCGCGCCGCGTTTTTCGGTGAGCGTCAGAACAACGTTCACGAACTGGCCGGGCCAAAGCGACTTGTCGGTGTTCGGGAAGGTGGCCTTAAGCTGTATGGTACCCGTGGAGGGGTCGACAGTGTTGTCCATGGAGCTCACTTCGCCCCTGGCAAGCTGGTCCTCGCGTCCCGGAATGGTCGCCAGGACTCCAAGCTTTCCTGAAGCCATGTATTTCCTCACGTCCGGCAGATATTTTTCCGGGATGAAAAAATTGACGTAAATGGGATTTATCTGGTTAATCGTCACCAGAGGGTTTGCGGCATCATTCGATTTGACCAGGTTTCCGCGGTCGACCTTCAAGGGTCCAAGGCAGCCGTCGATGGGGGAATTGATGAAACAGAAACTCAGCTGAAGCTTCACATTTTCAATGGCCGCCTCGTCCGCCTGGACAGTTGCCTTGAGCGCCGCGGCGTTGGCTATTGCCTGATCGTGTTGCTCCTTGGAAACATAGCCCTTGCCCACGACGGATGTGACTCGTTCGAGCTCTTTATCGGCGTTTTCAAGTTGGGCGCTGTCCTTGGCCAGAGTGGCCTGGATCTGTTTAAGCTGGGCCTGGAAAGACCTCGGATCGATGGTGAAAAGGGGAGCGCCGGCGTTTATGCATTGGCCGTTCTTAAAGTGTACCGCTACCAGTTCTCCGTCCACCTGGGCCTTCACCGACACGGTGGAGTAAGCCTGCACACTCCCTACGGCCTGAACCTGGATGGGCATCGTTTTCTCAACCACAGCCTGCACGCTGACGGGCAGGGTCCTCTGCTGCCGCTGAATAGCCGCTTCGGAGTTAGAATCAGACCCCCTTGAGCATGCGGCGAGAACATTCATCACCGCCAAGAATGTGATGATCCATCCCCAAAGACCGGTTCCTGAAAGATGAAGAGATTTGGAAAGATTCTTCATGGATAAACCCATACCTTTACCGTACCTTTACTGTTCCCGAGGGATCGGTCAACTGATCCCATCAGGGAAATGATAGAGTGTTGCTACTTCGCTGTCTGCTCGACCTCCGGGGATAGGATATCCCATCCGCCACCGAGGGCTTTAAATAGGCCCACCAAGTCCGTGGAAACTCCCTGCTCGTTCTGCACGAGCTGATCTTGAGCCTGGTACAGGGACCCTTCGCTCTGAAGAACGTTCAGGAAGTCTACCAGGCCTTTTACATACAATTCACTGGAGATCTCAACCGCCCGGCGGTTGGCCTGAACCGCTGCCACGAGGGAACGACGGGTCTCCTGATTTTTGGAGTAGATAACGATGGCGTTTTCCACGTCCTCCAAGGCCGCAAGGACCGAATTCTGATAGGAAAGGAGGGCCTGTTCCTGCCGAGCGTTCTGCACCTCAATGGCCGCCCTGATTTTGCCGGCATCAAAAAGAGGCCATTGGAGGATGGACCCCAGGGTCCATAACCGGCTGGCCGGGCTCACGAAATCCGAGATCTTCGTGCTCTGCAACCCAAGCGCGCCGGTCAACGAAAAGCTTGGGAACAGGGCAGCCGTCGCAACCCCTATTCGAGCCGTCGCCGCAGCGAGCTCGCGCTCGGCACGGCGGACGTCAGGGCGCCTGCGCAAGAGTTCTGATGGTAAGCCGATCGGCACTTCCGGCGGGACAGGTGGAATGGAGCCCTCCCTCAAAAGCTCTCCGAGCAAGGCTTCCGGCTCCGATCCGAGGAGCACAGCCAAGCGATGGATCGCCTGTTTGACCGAGATTTCCAGGGGAGGGACCTTTGCCTCTGTCGTCGCGAGAAGCGCTTCCGACTGGGTAACCGCAAGGATATTGCCCAGGCCGGCTTCAAATCGTCCCCGGGCCATTTCAAGAGTCTGCCGCTCGGCTTTGATATTTTCGCGCGCTATGGCTATCCGGCGCTGATTGCCGCGCACCTGGAGGTAGTTTGTGGCAACCTCTCCAAGCAAGGTCACCAGCACGTCGCGCCGATTTTCTTCTGAGGCGGCCAGGTCGGCCTCGGCTGCTTCCACACCCCGTCTCACGCCTCCGAAGAGGTCGATTTCCCAGTTGGCATCGAAGCCGGCCTGAAACAGGTTGGATTCGGTACCGGCCTGACTGCCTGAGATGTTGCCGCTCTGACGAACACGAGTATAGGACCCCGAGGTATCAACCGTTGGGAAGGCCTGTGAACCTGCTATCCTCAGCTGGGCCCGCGCCTCTCGGATGCGAGCTTCCGCGAGTTTCAGGTCCTTATTGGAACGAACTGCTCGATCGATGAGGGAGTCGAGTTCTTCGTCTCCGAAAAGAGTCCACCAGCGCACCACATCCATTGGGGCGGTCGTGACCCCCACCCGCTCCGTCTCGCCCCAGTTTGCCGGGACCGGAGGCTCGGGTTTTTGATAATTCGGGCCGACCGTGCAGCCAAGGACAAGAACCAAAAGCACAAACCCGAGGACTCGCATCGAAAACATATTCCTTCTCTATCTTTTCTTACCTCTATAGTAGAGAATAACAAGAAAAAATCAAGAAATCTGCCATTCTCTTTGTTCGGAACCGGTTCGCTAGAGTCACCACCCGCCGATCAGATGGAGATGGAGGTGGAAGATGTACTGGCCGCCGCCTCGCTCTACGTTGAAAACAAGCTTGTACCCTGAATGTCGAATTCCCTTTTCTTCGGCGAGTTTCCGGGCTGTGCAGATAAGCTCTGCCAGCACAGACCGGTCTTCGTCTTCCATATCATTGATGCTGCGGATATGTTTTCGCGGAACAATCAGGATGTGGACCGGCGCTTGCGGATGAATGTCATCGAAGGCGACGACCGTCTCTCCTTCGTATACGTGATCCGCCTGCTTCTCTCCCCGGATGATCTGGCAGAATACACAATCTTTCATGGAATCTCCCCATCAACAAGGTATGGCATCATGAGTTTAAAGTCATTCTAATGCAGGCCTCCGACCGCAACAAAACCCTTAGAACTTCTCCACAACTTGCGAAGGAGTTGCCGCTTAAGACTCTAAACCCAACAGCTCGGTTTGCGCAAGAACTCACCTCCGTGTTCTGGGTCGCCGTTGGACCAGTTAGGTTCACGAAGGTAGAACCGTGTAAACATATCTACACTTGACATCCATAGTTAGGGACCATAGCCTTTCTCGTAGAGAACGCGGGAGGCCGCGTGAAAGGAGCAATGATGTCGCCACTCCCTGTCGGCAAAATAGATCCGGAGATTCTGGGTGAATTCCTCTCCCGCTACACGCGGAAAGATAGAAGGGTCATTGTCGGGGCAGGCATAGGTGAGGACGCCGCGGTGATTGATACGGGTGGACCTATCCTGCTGGTGGCCAAGACAGATCCCATTACCCATGTCACCAGCGAGATCGGGAGGTACGCTGTCCACATCAACGCCAATGATATCGCCGCGATGGGGGGAAGGCCCCGTTGGTATCTGGCCGCCGTCCTGATGCCCGCGGGAAGCGAGGCCGGGGACATCGACCTCATTATGTCCCATATATCTCAAAGCTGCGCAGAGATAGGAGTGGTTTACTGTGGGGGACACACGGAAGTGACCACGAGCGTGAACAGCCCGGTGGTCATCGGCCAGATGCTGGGCGAAGTGACCCGGGAGAACCTCAAACCAAGCTCGGGGGCCAAGGAAGGGGATGATCTGATCATGACCAAAACGGCGGCCCTGGAGGCGACGGCAATCATCGCTCTTGAGAAGAAAGAAGAACTGAGGGATCATTTCCCGGAGGATACGATCAGAAGGGCGCAGAACTATCTCCGTGAGCCGGGCATCAGCGTGCTGAAAGAGGCGAGCCTCGTGGTGTCCATGAAAAGCGTTCATGCTCTCCATGATCCCACCGAAGGAGGGATCGCCACGGGTGTCTTTGAAATCGCGGCGGCTAGCAACCTGGGTGCAGAAGTCTATCATGACCGGGTCCCGGTCACTGAAGAGACGCGGGCTCTTTGCGCTCATTACGGCATTGACCCCTTGGGAGCGTTTGCTTCCGGTTCTCTCCTCATAGCCGTCTCTCATTCCGACTCTCAGCAGACCATGGATGCTCTGTTATCGGCAGGCATCGGTGCGGCCAGGATCGGGAAATTGGTGAAAAAGGGAAAAGGTCTGAAGCTAATCAAAAAGGAAGAAATAATGCCTCTTCCCTTATTCCACCAGGACGAACTGTCAAAAATATTCGGCTAGGCTAAGGCGGCAGGCCCCATTCCTTTCCGATTTTCTCGTCACAGATTTCCCACACCCTCTGATGGAGTTCGTGGAGGCGGTCCGGGTCATAAAGAAGCTCTCTTTTCTCTCGGGCACTGAGCTTCCCGGCACCCTGCGAAAGGGCCTTCTCTACGAGTTTCCGGCGATGGAGTTCGATCTTCTCCCTCAGGCGGCCCGTTTTGCCAAGGAGGCAAAGGTGGAGGGCATGAACCCTGGGATCTACCACGGCCCTCACAAAACCCTGCTCCTTTGGGATGGCCAGAACCGGCTGTGCCTCTTCCTGAAGAAGAATCCGGTCAAGAGCGCGCAACTCCTTCGGCCGCACGGTTTCTTCGGGAATCCGCAAGAGTCCTGTTTCCCTGAGTGCCTTCCCTATGCTTGCCCGGCTGGACCAAACAGACAAGGGAACGGACAGGACGAGTGGAATGAGAACGGGCGTGTTCCACCAGAAGAAGGATCGATTGAACACGAACAGCGTCGCTCCCCAGAGGAGCGCCAGAATCACCCCCGGCCCATGAAACCGCGAGGCTTCCCGCCAGCCCGTGCCCAGGTCGCTTCTTTGTTGAGGTCCCCACCCCACCTGCTTGCCAAGGAGAGTCACGAAAACGAATTTGCTGTGGAAGAGCATTCGCGTGGGCGCCAGGAGGGCGGAGAGCAGGACTTCCAAGCCGAGGCTTGCCAGGAGTCTGAAAGCACCGCCGAACCGCTTCGCCTGCCCCTTCCTTGGAATGATGAGCAGAACACTGACCAGCTTGGGCATAAAGAGCACAATGGCCGTAGTGGCGAGCAGCGTAAAAGCCCATTGAGGATGCCACACAGGCCACTCGGGAAAGAGCGCCTTGCCGGCAGGGAAGTAAACCGGCGTTCGGAAGGCTTCGGCGATCGCTTCCGCGCTGCTGAAGGCAAGGAACAGAACCCAGAGCAGAGAAGATCCATAAGACATGGCGCCGTGAAGGAAAAGAGCCCGATGAGCCGAAAAGAGTCCCTTGGTGAAGAGCAATCGAACGTGCTGCAGGTTGCCCTGACACCAGCGACGGTCTCTCTTGAGCTCTTCGAGGAGGGTGGGAGGAACCTCTTCATAGCTGCCCTCCAGGTCGTGAGCCAGCCACACCTCCCATCCCCCTCTTCGCATGAAGGCTGCCTCTACAAAGTCATGACTCAGGATATATCCCCCTCGAGGGGGTCTGCCCGTCAGCTGCGGAAGGCTGCAGTGCTCCATGAAAGGTGCGACTCTGAGGATCGCATTGTGGCCCCAGAAGTGGGAATCGCCAAGCTGGATGAAATGGAGACCGGCTGCAAAAAGGGGACCGTATGCACGGCTGGCGAATTGCTGGGTCCTTGCAATCACCGTTTCCCTGTTCACAGCCACAGGAGCGGTCTGAAGAATCCCCACCCTGGTATGGCGTTCCATGGATAAGACCATCCTCACCAGGGTCGTCCCTTTCATCACGCTGTCTGCATCCATGACCACCATGTAACGGTAGTTTTTTCCCCACCGCCTGCAAAAGTCACTGATATTGCCGCTCTTGCGTTTGAGGTTCACCCGCCGGCGGCGATAGAAAATGCGGTCTGAAGCGCCCAGGGATCGGCACGTCGCGGCCCAGGCTACTTCTTCCGCCACCCACTTGTCAGGATCGCTTGAGTCGCTCAGGATAAAGAAATCAAAATAGCGCAGTTGTCCGGTTTCCTTCAGGGACTCATAAGTCGCCGTGAGTCCGGCGAAGACTCTTTTCACATCCTCGTTGGCGATAGGGAAGAGGACGGCCGTGCGGGAACCCGTGCCTTCAAGGGAAAGGGGCGAATGGCCGTCAAGGGTCATGGAAAAGCGATCGTAACGTCTGAGCAGTGTGAACAAGCCGGCCATGGCTTCCCAGAACCCGATGGAGATCCAGGCAAACAGGATGGTGAAAACAACGATGACAAGGAGGTCAAGGTAGGTTGTGCCCTGATTCGGCAGGACTTCCGCCATATGAGAGCTCGCCATCACGGAAGTGATAGCGATAAGCCCCAGAAGAACGAGCCTCCGCAGCCGTGCGGCCCTCACCCACTGTATTTCAGCCAAGTCTCGGTTTTCTTCCATTTTCCGGGCCCCAGGAATGGAGGTTCAGAAGGCTTTCACCTTACATCCTCCGGGACCATGAAACCGCGATTGATGAGCGGCCTTGACCGAATTCCCGTGCAAGCCTCTCTTCCTTTAACCGAGGGCAAAGGGATGCGAGTGACATCGAGGAGATCAATCGTTTTCCCTTCCTGTCTCGATTCATGCTCGGCAAGCACCTGGCGCAAAGCCTTCATGGCCCGGGTCAAAGGGGGGGCGGTTCGGTTCGTTTGATTTGCCCTTTTCATCGCTTCAAGAGCCAGCTCAAGGCTTTCCAGGGGAGGGACTTTCATGAGGCGGAGATACAGCAAGATTCGCTGCTGAGCCTTTTGCCAGACATCTTCAGTGTCGGGTGACGATTTGAAGTCTTCTGTCATGGCTGAAAACAGTAGCTCCAGGTCTCGGTAAGTGCACTATCTCCCAGCTTGAGGAATGCCCTCATTTCGAGAGCAGGCTTTTTGCCTGGGGGCAGCACTTTTTCAATGGACCCAGGCTCATCGATGCTCAGCTGGAACACCAGACGCCAACCGCCGGTTACGCTGTTCTTGAAGAGCTGCTGTTCCAGGAGTTTTGCCCTGGGATCAACCGTCACCACAGCGGTGAGGGGTTTGTCCGCGGGAAGGGACTCGATCCTTTCTCCGGCAAAATCAATGATGAACATCTTCGAGTTTGGCTTTTTTCCTTTGGCGATCCTCGTGGCAACCACTCTCCCGCCAGGCGGCTTGTTAGGAGCAGGGTACCCCCAGGTCATCCTGTACGAAAACCATAAAGGCTTTTCTTTTTCAGGCAGTCGGTCCGGAACCCAGAAGGCGATAATATTATCATTGATTTCGGTATCTGTCGGAATCTGGACAAGTTCTACTTTGCCTTCGCCCCACTTGCCCACCGGACTGATCCACACGCTCGGCCTGGTCTCGTACCGTGCTTCCAGGTCCTGATAGTGATCGAAGTCCGTGTCCCTGTTTATCAGGCCGAAGCCCACCGGGTCATTGGACTGAAATGAACTGATGAGGAGACTTCGTGGATTCTGCAAGGGACGCCAGAGCCATTCTCCTGACCGATTCGCCATGAGCAGCCCGTCTGAGTCGTGCACTTCAGGGCGGTAATCGTCCACGGGCCGATGGATTGAATTTTCCCCGTACAAAAACATGCTGGTCAGAGGAGAGATGCCCAGCTTCTCAGGCTTCTTGCGCAGGAACAGCCTGCTGGTCACGTCGACAATCGTATCCTTCCCGGGCTGGACAACGAAACGATAGGCGCCTGCGACGCTCGGACTATCCAACAGAGCATAAATGGTCATCCTCTTATCCTTAGGTCCCGGTTTCACAAGCCAGAAGTCGGTGAAGGAGGGGAATTCCTCTCCCGACTGCAAAGCCGTATCAAGGGCCAGACCCCGGGCGGACATCCCATAGGTCTGCTTTCGGGCTACGGCCCGGAAATAGCTGGCCCCGAGAAAGACAATGACCTCGTCACGGTAGGTCGGCGTGTTGATGGGGTAGTGAACCCTGAAGCCGGCAAAACCCAGATTCGACGGTATCCGCTCCTTGAAATCATTCCTGCCGTAGTCAAAGAGATCGGACGAAAACGGAACAGGATGCGGACCTGCGGCGTCCACCTCATAAATATTGACGGTGCGACTATAGTACAGTCCTGGATGAAAAAACTGGACCGTGAACGGAAGATTGTCCTTTAACCACAACGCCTGATCCGTTTTAAACCGAATGTCGCGCCAATCGTCGTACTTTATTTTCAAAAGGAACTCGGGGACATGCCCCTGGTGGTCGAGGTAGGGTTTCTTGGCGAGTTTGCTCGCCTGATCAATAACGTTTTGAAGCGAGAAACCTCCTTTTGCCTCGGCCCGGGCGAGGAAGTGTCCGGGAAGCACAAAAGAAAAGCAGGCGATGGGAATCGTCACCATCCATAAAAGACGCATCAAATAGGCACGCATGGGAAAAAAGCTCCCTTGTCAAGACAAACAAAAAGGTCGCCGATCCTTTTTGAACCAGCAACTCCGTAGAATGATAGAGAATATTAGCGCCCTGTCAAGAGGAAAGGGAAAGAATCCGAGCAGACTCTATCGGAGAGTGCCCATCAGTTCTTTTTTCCTTCGCTTTCCATCAGAAGAGCTTTCGCCGCTTTGCCTGCCTCGTCGTACCGCTGCAAGCCTTCGTCGAGGAAAACGTCGGTCTCACGACGGTTCACTTCCACGAACACCGCTTTCAGAATGGCGATCCTCTGGTCGATGGCGAGGAACGAGGCTTCCTGAGAAACCCCTTCATCGGCCGGCACCCGGGGAACACCCATCAACAAATACCAGGCAAGGTTATTCATGTCCGGTAAAATACCGGTTTTCGTCAGGTCGATGGAATTCCTGAACTCATGATAGGCTTTTATGTAGTCATCCTTCATCGGCGTCCGGTCCAACAAACATAGCACGTCCATCGGACCGGGCAAACAGGAAAAATATCGAGCCCCCTCATCGGCTCGGCTTGGGATAAAGCCCCTTCGGGGCTTCTTCCCCGCCGAAGGCGGGAATTATCTGAAATCCGATGGAGTCGGATTTCAGGAAGATACCACCCCCCGAGCTTGGCCGGCAGGGAGTCTGGTTGGCGCCAAAGGCCTCCATTGGGCGGCAGATTCGGGACTCTTGACAGGCGGTAAACGGGGTGATACAAGCGTACCAAATTTTAGACTGCGCCGATGCATAACGCTTCAAACGGAAGCTGAAGTTTTCCAGAGGAGTCGCATGACGACAGAACATTTACTGAGTCTCTGCCGTTTTCTTGCCGGAATCGACTTGCATTCGCTGCCGGCCCCTGTCATCCATCATACCAAGCTGGTCCTTCTCGACACCCTGGGCGTCATGATCGCCGGTTCTGAAACTCCTGAAGTCAAAAAAACCATGAAAATGCTGGGTCCATGGGATGGCGTTCAACCGGACGCGTCCTGCCCGGGACAAAAGGGGACCTTTCATCCTCTCTTCGCAATCATGGCGAACGGCATGGCGGGGTCCAGCCTCGAGTTTGAAGAAGGGAACTCAATGGCCATGGGTCATCCTGCCATCCAGATCGTTCCTGCCGTCGTGGCTGAGGCAGAGAGGAGCGGGCTGAGCGGGGAAAGCCTTCTCAGGGGTCTCCTTTGCGGCTATGAGACGGCGACCCGGTTAAGCCGCGCAGCCTCCATGCGAAGGGGACTCCATCCCACAGGAACCTGGGGAACCGTGGGGTCCGCGGTGGGCGTAGCCTGCGCCGGCGGAAGGAACGGGGATGCTCTTTTTGACATTGCCAACATGGCTGCCTCCTATGCTTTTTCCCCCTACGTGAAAAACTCTTTCGTCGGAAAAAACGTGGCCTGCACTTTTGCCGGGATGGCTAATCTAAGCGGCTTCCTGGCCGTTCTGTTCCATGATGCAGGCATCCGTCCCGACGAAGGATGTCTTGAGATGACCTTTTCCCGGTTTCTCTCCGAAGGGTTGGATCAGGAACGTCTCGTGGAGGACCTGGGACGGGAGTTTGCCATCACGCAGAACTACTTTAAACCTTATCCTACATGCCGCTTCAACCATCCCGCGCTGGATGCGCTGACAGCGATCCTTGAAAAGACGCCGATTCATCCGGAGGACGTGACGGGCGTTTTGGTGACCAGCTTTAAGGCTGCGGTCCACGGCGGTTCCGACCCGCCGCCGAACACGGAGGCCATGCGGTTCTCAACACCCTATCTCCTGGCGGCCATGATCCGCTACGGCCGCATCGATCTGGGGATTCTCGGCCGCCAGGTCCTGGAGGACCCGGTGGTGCGAAGTTTGGCCGAAAAGGTGAGGATGTCATTTTCACCGGAGTACGAAGGACTGAGAACGGACAGGAGCCCGGCCAGGGTTACGGTGAGCCTCCGGGACGGCCGGGAACTGACCCACGAACTGATGAATGCGCTGGGCGATCCTTTGGCTCCCATGTCGGATCTGACCGTATTCGAGAAATTCCTCTCCCTTTCGGTTCCTGTGATCGGCCGGAAAAGGGCGGAAGAGGGTCTGGAAAGAATCCGTCACCTGGACGATGAACGGAATGTTCGGCCGGTCATGTCTCTCTTGCGAGCCGGGGAATAGAAGGGATGGTTACGGTTACCGGTAAGAACAAGGAAGGCAGAGTGTCCGCAACCGCTCAACACACTGAGATTCTCAGGAGGATCGGTGCAAGGATCCGCACGGAGAGGAATCGTCTTGGTCTTTCCATGGAAGGGCTGGCAAGAAAAGCCGGCATCAGCAAGATGACCCTTCATCGAATAGAGACGGGAAACACTTCGCCCTCCGTCATCACGCTCACGGAGATATCGTTCCACCTCAAGCAACCCATCGAGTCGCTGATCAGGGAAGGGGAACCGAAGGTCGTGCTGCTCAAGAGAGACCGGCAGGAAACCATCATGGATCCCGAGAGCGGCATTCGGGTTTTGGCGCCGCTGGGTCTCATCTCCGACCGAATGACGATCACCGCGGCGGAGCTGGAAAAAGGCGTGGCCATCGAGCCCCATTCGAATCGCGGTTTCGAGTGGGCTTACCTTATTAAAGGAAGGGCCGTAGTGACCGTGGCGGACAAGGCCTATCCCATGGCGGCAGGGGATGCCATCTTCTACGATGCCCACTTCATGCACTCTATCATGGTGAAGGAGAAAACTCAGTATGTGGGCCTTTTTCTGAGGGATGAATAACAGTGGCTTCGCAAAAAGTCCATTTGCCGCTGTGGGCGGAATTTCACAAGGCTTAAGGGGCGATGGTAGCAAAAAGGCGCACGGCTCACAGCGCACGATGTACGGAAAAAGGCTTAAGCCGCGTGGGTGGTAAAAGGGGGAGTCTGTTTCCGGTTGCGAACTCGCCAGCACGGCGGCCGAGGAGACTGGTGGGTTGCAGCCTATGGCCTGCCTTGGCCATGTTAAATGAATCAATGCGTTTGCGTTAAATTCGAAGAAAGAAGGAGGGACAGGCAAATGAAGAAGTCAGCGTTGGTTTTTGTGAGTCTAATGATCGGAGCTTTCTTGTGTTCTCAGGTGTACGCGCAGGAAGTGATCCGCATGCGATTCGGCCACGTGGCCCCGCCGATGCATGCCCAGCACAAGGCTGCGGAGTGGTTTGCGCAGTACGTGGAAAAGGAATCGGGAGGAAGGATCAAGTGCTCCGTCCACCCACAGGGCCAGCTCGGGAGCCACATTCAAATGCTGGAGGCCATGCAGGTCGGCACCCTGGAAATGGCGTCTGTGGCCGGTCCGGCCCTGACGGAGTTTGTTCCCCAGGTGGCGCTTACCTCCCTGCCTTTCATGTTCAACAGCGAGGATGAGATGTACGCCCTCCTGGCCGGCCCGGTCGGCCAAAAGGTGGACGCCGCCTTCGGCCCGAAAGGGCTCTACTGCGGGGGCTGGGCTGATCACGGGTTTAAGGCCTTCCTGAACAGAAAGATGGCCATCACCAAACTTGAAGACATGGCCAAGAGCAAGTGGAGAGTCATCCCCAACGAGCTTTTCATCGACACCTACAAGGCGATGGGCGTCAGCCCCGTAACGCTTCCGTGGCCCGAAGTGTTCAGCGCTCTCCAGAGAGGAGTGATCGACGGCATCGACATTACTCCCAATGAGTGCTGGGGCGCCAAGATTTACGAAGTGGTGAACTACATGTCCCTGTGCAAGCTCGGGGTCAACCCGCAGGTTTATGTGGCCAGCAAGAAGTGGCTGGAAGGATTGCCGGAAGATCTGAGAAAAATCGTCATCAAAGGGATGATTGAGACGGCCAAGTGGCACACGGCCCAGATTCGCAAGGAGGACTCGACGGTGGTCATCCCTGATCTCAAGAAGAAAGGGCTGAAGATCAATGAAGTCAGCGACGCGGAACTGGCCCGATTCAGAGAGGCGGTAAAGCCGGTGCATGAAAAATGGAGGGAAAAAGTGGGCGCCGATCTGTATGATCAGGCCCAGGCTTTTCTGACGAAGCTACGAAAAAAATGACGACCGCTCCTTTGAATCGGAGCGCAAAGAGAGGCCTGGAATGGACTTGAGGAAAGGCTCCAGGATCAGCGAAGGGCTGAGCCGTGTAGAAGAATACGTTCTTTTTCTGGCGGTTCTCCAGATGGGTTTGTCCATCTTCCTTCAGGTCATCATGCGATACGGATTTCAATCGGCCATTACGTGGCTGGATGAGCTGGTCCACATCGAGGTGGTCTTCCTTACCTTCTTCGGCGCGAGCCTGGGGATCAAGTACGGGGCTCACATATCCGTGGATGCGCTGAGAAAACATATCGTGAAGGAACCCTATCGGAGCCTTATTGAAGTTTTCGATCATCTCGTCATGGCCGTCTACGCCACGGTCATGGTCTACTTTGGAATGGATCTGATTTCGGCCATGACGAGACGTCCTCACTACACACCGACGCTGAGAATCCCAAAGCACGAACTCTATTTTGTCGTCTGCCTCGCCCTGGCGTTGATCGCTCTCAGGAGTTTCCTGGGCGTATGGCAGGCCGTCAAAAAACTTGTGTCGGCGTTCCCGAGGGAGGGCAACTTATGACGGCCGCGCTCATCCCGCTGGTGGCTGTGTTCATGGCCCTGGGAGTCCCCCTCGCCGCAGTGGTGGGGATCGCCGCCCTGGTTTGCGTCACCGCTTTTACGAGCATTCCGCCCAGAGCCCTTTTCCAGCAGCTTTATCAGGGAGCGGAATATGACCTTCTCCAGGCGGTGGTCTTTTTCATCGTGGCCGGGAATATCATGACTCGCGGGACCCTTGCGGCCAGGCTGATCCGGGTCGGGCAGGCCCTGGTCGGTGGCTTCTACGGGGGTCTTGCGATCACCTCGGTTCTTCTGTGCATGTTCTTCGCCGCCATATCCGGATCCTCGCCCGCTACCGTCGTCGCCATAGGAACCATCATGATTCCGGCCTTGATCAAGAGCGGATATCATCCTCGGTTCTCCGTGGGCCTGGTCACCTGTGCAGGATCACTGGGTGTCATGATTCCGCCCAGTATTCCCATGATTATCTGGGCGGTGGTGGTGGGTGTTTCGGTAACCAAACAGTTCACGGCAGGTTTTCTTCCCGGGGTTCTGATAGGAGGAGCCCTCATGGCATATTCCTACCTGACGGCCCGGCGGAACGGTTGGAGGGTATCCCGAAGGCTCTCGGGCAAGGAACTGAAAGAAGCCCTGAGGGAGGGGGCCTGGGGTCTTTTCATGCCCTTTCTGGTGCTCGGGGGGATTTACTCAGGAGCGTTCACCGCCACTGAAGCGGCCGCGGTGGCTTTCACCTATGCCCTGCTGGTGGAGCTCTTTATCCATCGGAGCATCGGTTTCAGGGACCTGGCGCCCATCTTCAAGGAATCCATTCTCACCTCGTCCATGCTGCTCTTTATCATCGCCAATGCATCCGTCCTGTCCTATTATTTCAGCGCCGATCAGATTCCATCCAGAGTCGCGGATTTTCTTCTCCAGTACATCGACAGCCGCTTTCTCTTTCTCCTTCTCGTGAATATGGCTCTTTTGGTCATGGGCTGTTTCATGGATGTGGTATCCGCCATGCTCGTCCTGGGCCCGGTGTTCATGCCTTTCCTTCAAAAATTCGACATTGATCCGATCCACTTCGGCGTCATCATGGTCCTCAACATCGAGATCGGTTTCCTGACGCCTCCCTTCGGCGTCAACCTGTTTGTTTCCTCAGGGATCACGGGAAAGGACATTCTCGAAGTGGCGCGCTCAGTGTCTCCTTACCTCATCATCATGCTCGGGATGCTGATGGTGATAACCTACGTTCCATGGATCTCCCTCGTGCTTACTCGGCTGGTGGACTAGACGGTGAGACTTACTTCTCAAGGACAAGGAGCCCGATGATGTTGAAACTGCTGCAGAACAAAGGTGAACTGATGGTGGACCTTCCTGCCCGGTGGAAGGCCGAACAAACGCTGTTTAAGAAGGGGCTGGGGGCGAGTGCTTCGCCGCGCGAGCTCGTGACGAGAGCTCTTTCAAATCCCATCGGCTCGTCCCGACTGGAGGATCTCCTTCACCCTGAGAGCAAGGTGGCGGTCGTGGTGGACGATCTGACGAGGTGTACGCCGGTGAAGGACCTGCTGCCGGTGCTTCTGAAGATCATCGGAGGGGGAGTCCCCCGGGAAAATGTGACCATCGTGGTTGGGGTGGGGACCCACCGTCCCATGACGGAAAAGGAACTGGAAGCCAGGCTAGGCGCCGAGGTGGTTAGCTGTTACCGTGTCGAAAATCATGACGCCCGGTCAAAGGATCTGGTCGTCATGGGATCGGTGGAGGGCTACGGACCCGTCTCATTCAACGCCACGGTAGCTAAGGCGGACGTCAAAGTCATCGTAGGGTCGATCTTGCCTCACGTGCACAACGGTTTCGGGGGCGGCCCCAAGAACATCATGCCGGGCATATGTAATTTCAACACGATCCGTCGTCACCACCTGAAAAACGTGTTGCATCCTCTGGCGAGGGTGGGAATCGTCGAGGGGAATGCCTTCTTGGAGGATACCCGGCGGATTGCCAAACTGGCCCGGATCGATTTTGCCGTTCAGTGTCTTTACGATGCCTTTGGGGATCTTTACGAGGTGCTGGCAGGGGACATTTTTTCCGTACACGAAGAGGGGATACGGTTGCAGAGCCAAAACCTGGGCGTCCCTGTTCAGGCCAAGACGGATGTATCCATCGTGTCCTCGTTTCCCTACGATGAGGGGGTTCAGTTCATGAAGGCTTTCATGCCCGCGGCCATGGTCACCCGTCCCGGGGGAAGCCTCTTCGTGGTGACAGGGTTGTCGGAGCCGCTCCCGGATTTCTTTCTGGAAAGTGTCGCCAGGATAAAAGGGGATGAGCATTGCAGCGTTGCTCCGGAAGCTGCTCAAAGGCTGAGCCGATGTGAACCCCTTATCGAGGGTGCGGCGATGGATTTTAACATGGCGATCATCCTGGTGGTGGCGGTGGCAAAGAAATTCAATCTTTCCCTCGTAGGAGGGGAAGTTCTGAAAAATCTGGCCGGAGTCATGGGATGCAAATATTACCCGGATCTGTCTTCCGCCCTTGCCCGAGAGAGCGCAGGGGATGAAAACAAGACCGTGAGCATCATACCGGCCGGGGGATACGTCTTCCCTGTGATTTCGGAACCTTTTTATCTTCTGGATGAATCATGAAGAGATTGATGACAGGCAATGAAGCGGCCGCGCTGGCGGCCAAAATGGCCAGGCCCCATGTGGTTGCCGCTTATCCCATTACCCCGCAGACCAGCATTGCGGAAAAACTGGCGCAATACGTGGCAAGCGGGGATCTTCAGGCGCGCTACATCAAGGTAGAGTCGGAGACCTCGGCCCTTGCCGCCTGCATCGGCGGCTCCCTCGCAGGAGCAAGGACTTTTACCGCCACCTCGTCCCAGGGTCTTGCGCTGATGCACGAACTTCTCCACTGGGCCTCGGGAGCCAGGCTCCCCATCCTGCTTGTGGATGTCAACCGATCCATGGCCGCCCCCTGGTCTCTGGGCGTGGATCACAATGACACGCTTTCTCAGAGAGACACCGGCTGCCTCCAGATTTACTGCGAGACGGCGCAGGAGGCCCTGGATAATCTTTTCATCGCCTTCAAGCTCGCCGAGAAGGCCCTGCTCCCCACCATGGTCTGCATGGACGGATTTCTTCTGTCCCATTATTCCGAACCCGTGGAAGTTCCGGAACAGGATTGCGTGGACCGTTTTCTTCCTCCCAGGAAGGCCCCCTACCGGATGGACCCCAAAGATCCCTGCACCTTCGGGGGAGGGGTAAGTTCCCAGGTTCTATTCGAGCTGCGGCAGCGAATGCAGGAGGACATGGACAGGATTCCGGCTCAGCTGGCCCGGATCTGCAAACAATTCGAACGCCTTTTCGGCCGGCGATACGAGGCGGTCGAAGTGTTCAAGGAGGCCGAAGCCGATCTCGCGCTGGTTACTGCGGGCACCATGGCTGGAACGGTCAAGGCCTTTATACGGGAAAACAAAACGGTGGGACTCGTGAAAATGAGGCTTTTTCGGCCTTTTCCCGGGAAAGAGCTCCGGAGGGCGCTCAGGGGGTTCAAAAAGGTCGTAGTCATTGATCGGAATCTTTCGCCCGGCGCAGGAGGGATCTTTGCTCAGGAGATCAAGGCATCTCTTTACGGTAGCAGGAGGCGAGTTCCTGTGGTGAGCGTCGTAGGCGGCCTGGGCGGCGTGGATGTGACAGTGGAGCATCTGGACAGGCTGGTGACCCAGGTCAGGCAGGCGCGAGAAGTTCCAGGGGATCTCCTGTGGATGGAGGCTTGAGGATGGACGGGTTGGAGAATGAATGCATGTACCCCGGAAGCTTCGCTTGTCCGGGGTGTGGTTTGACCGTGGCCTTCCGACACGTGGTGAAAGCCCTGGGCAAAAACACCGTGGTCGTTACCACGGCGGGCTGCGGGTCCGTGGTTGCGGGCTACTACCCGATGACCACGTCGAAGCTGCCTTTCTTCCATTGTTCCTTTGGGACGGTGGCCGCCACCGCGGCCGGCCTCAGAGCCGGCCTGGACATGCTGGGCAAGACAAGCACCCAGGTTCTTGCGTGGGCCGGCGACGGAGGCACCTTTGATATCGGGCTTCAGTCTCTTTCCGGTGCCGCGGAACGAAACGACGACATGGTCTATGTCTGCTATGATAACGAAGCGTACATGAATACGGGAGTGCAAAGGAGCTCGAGCACGCCTCTCGGAGCCTGGACGACCACGACTCCTTTGCCGTCCCCCGAGGATCGTCCCAAGAAGCACATGGCCGCCATTGTGGCTGCCCATGAAATTCCCTACATGGCCACCGCTTCCATCTCGTATCCGCGGGACCTGGAGCAGAAAGTCCGAAGAGCCAAGAGCAGCAAGGGATTTCGCTTCCTCCATATTATTGTCCCCTGTCCCACAGGATGGCTTTACGCGACCAAGGACAGTATTCGACTGGGCAGACTGGCCGTGCTGTCCCGAGTCTTCCCCCTGTACGAAGTGTTCGACGGTAAGCGGTATCGATTGACCGCCATGGGCGAAAAGGTCCCTGTCAGCGAATACCTGAAGCCTCAAGGTCGCTTCAAGGGGCTCTCCGAGGAAGCCGTCCTGGGAATCCAGAGAAAGGTGGACGAGGAATGGGAGGAGTTGCAGGAGCTTGCGGAGCGGAGCAAGGAGCCGACATCATGATAGAGGTCAAAGTTTCCGGACGGGGGGGACAGGGAGCCGTCCTTGCTTCCCAGATTCTGGCCACAGCTTTCTTTCAGAAGGGCTTCTATGTCCAGTCCTTCCCGTCTTTTGGTGCGGAAAGACGCGGCGCGCCTGTGTCGGCCTTTGTTAGAGTCGATTCCCGCGAAATCACTCTGCGCTACAGCGTGCAACATCCCGACTGGATCGTTCTTTTCGACGCCCATCTTCTCGACAATTCGCTTATCATGGGAGGAGCGAGCGAGAAAACGTGTCTGCTCATCAATGCCCCCTCCGCCGGCGAGTTGCATGCGCCGGCGGGAAACTCCGTTTTCGTGGTGGATGCCATGGGGATCGCAGAGAAACTCCATTTGAAGACCACGTCTTTTTCCATCGTTAACACGGCCATGGTGGGCGCTTTTGCCAAGGCGTCGAACCTGCTCGAACTGGACGGCGTCCTGGCGGCGATAAGAGAGTTGGCCCCTGTAAAAAAGGATGACAATGTCGATGCGGCCAGGCAGGCCTTTGAGAGGGTGAGAGAGATCCGATGAAAGAGATACCACGAGACAGACCGCCCATGGCTGCGGCCAAAGAACCGACGACCAGCATCCGAACGGGCACGTGGCGCTTTGAAAAACCCGTGTTCACCAGCCGCCTCGCGCCCTGCAGCGAGGCTTGCCCCATGGGTCAGGACATTCCGGCAATCATGGCCTTAAACGGCCGCGGCGAGTTCGAAGCGGCCTATCAGAAGATCCTCGAAGAGAATCCTTTTCCCGGAATTTGCGGGCGGGTGTGCTTTCATCCCTGCGAACGGGTGTGCAATCGCGCAAGATTCGATGAGGCAGTCTCGATCCGGGACCTGGAGCGCTTTGCGTTCGATGAAGCCAAGGCGAGGGGGCTTCCGACAAAGGAAGATCATGGGCGGAGAACCGGCAAAGTGGCGGTGGTAGGAGGAGGATTGGCAGGGCTGTCCTGTGCCTTTTTCCTTGTTCGTTACGGATACAAAGTGACGATTTTCGAAGAGGGAGGGCGATTGAGCGTTCTGGATCTCGCCGGCGAGGAAACCAGTCTGATCGAGGTCGATCTGGAATGGGAGACCGGAAGAATCCTTGACCATGGAGTGACGGTTGAAACGGACGTTTTGATAGGGCCCGAAATGTACCAGGAGCTTGCAAAGCAATTCCAGGCGGCTTACCGGTCTCCGGGGAAGACCTTAGATCCGGCCAGAAAGGTGAAAAAGCCCGATTATCATGAAACAGGCCTTCTCCTTCTGGAGGAAGGAGGAAAAGAACTGGATTCCTCCTCGGGGGATCCGTCCAGAATGCTGGTGCGCTCGATGGCGGCGGGCAAGAGGGCCGCAATGGTCCTTGATCTTTCTTTGAAAAGACTTCCCTTGGAAACCCTGGAGAACTGCGCTGTAGGTCGATTAGGCGCTTATTCGATGATGTCATCCCTCCTGGGCTCCGCGGATCACCCTGTCAGGCCCATGGGAGACGTGATCAGGATCGAAGAGCTGAATGTGGCATACTTCGAGAAGACTCCGCGGATAGAACCCAGGCAGGGCCGGTACACAAAGAGCCAGGCCCTTTCATCCGCCGTGCGATGTTTCCACTGCGGCATCTGCAATTTCTGCGGCCGATGCTATGATTACTGCCCGGATCTGGCGATTGATATGGATCGCGAAGAGAATCGCCGCGAGATCGACTATGATCACTGCAAGGGGTGTGGAATCTGCGCCGAAGAATGCCCGAGGGGCGCTATTGCGTGGGTGAAAGAATGAAATGTGTCCCGGCAGATTTCATTCAGGGATAGACAGACTGCTTGGCGAAGAGGCGGGGCGGCCTTTCACAAAGATAGGCTGCGCCTACCATGAGAGCGAACCCGATGACGAGCCGCAAATAGTCGGTGCTCTCTCCCAGAAGGATCAGCGAGGCGATGATTCCCAGAGGGATCTTAAGGTTGTTCATGATAGCGAGCATTCCCTCATTCACGAACCTCGCGCCCTTGTTCCAGAGGAAGAAGCAGACTCCGGAGGCGATGACCCCGAGATAGAGAAGAATAAGGATTTGCGGAGTGCTGATCTGAATGCGGGACAGGGACAAGGGCGTCGTGACTATGGCGGAGATGCCCGTGATGATGACGGCTCCGAGATAGAGGAAACCAAAGACGGAACGGTCGCTCCACGAACCGTGCTTTTCCGAAAGCTTCTTGTACTGGAGCTGGCCGAAGGCAAAAGCCACATTGGAGACCTGTACAAGAAGGATGCCTGCAAGGTTGGCGCACAAGGGTTGGTCCGGGTACTTGATGACCGCTCCGCCCACAAAGGCCAGGGCCGCGGCGATGAAGAAAAGGGAATTGAACCTGCGGGTCGAGAAGTCGTTGAAAAGGGTGACAAAAAGAGGCGTTGTCGTGGTGAGCAGCACGATGGTGTGGGCCGGAAGGAACTGATAGGCGGCGATGTAAGCCATGTACATGAGGCCGAACTGGACGGCGCCGAGAAAAGCCAGTTTGTAACACTCAGGTTTGCCGAGGTCTCTGGCACGCAGAAACGGGAGAAAGACGAGGAGAGAAAGAAGCATCCTGGCAAAGGAGACAAAATTCGGGTCAAGGCCCGTGAGGTATCCTTTGATAAGAGGGAACGAAAAAGCCCACACAAACGAAACCAGGATAAGATAAGCCATGATCACTCCATGTTTTCGCAGATGAGGTCGGCAAAGCGGGAACAGGAAACTTCTTCAGCACCCTTCATCAATCTGGCCAGATCGTAGGTGACCTTTTTGGAGGCGAAGGTCTTTTCAATGCCTTCGGCAATGCGGCTTCCTGCCTCATTCCAGCCCATGTGCTCGAACATCATCACACCGCTCAGGATCAGAGAACCGGGATTGACCTTGTCAAGGTTGGCGTACTTGGGCGCCGTCCCGTGGGTTGCCTCGAACAGGGCATAACCATCCTCATAGTTGATATTTGCTCCGGGAGCCATGCCGATGCCTCCCACTTGTGCCGCCAGGGCGTCGGAAATGTAGTCGCCGTTAAGGTTCATGGTCGCGATAACGTCAAACTCTTCGGGCCTGGTCAAAGCCTGCTGAAAAAAGATGTCGGCAATGGTGTCTTTCATCAGGATCTTTCCATCCGGCGCCTCGCCCGCCGTCGCCTCCCAATTCACCACGCGGTCGGGATAGGCCTCTTTTGCCAGTTCATACCCCCATTTCCGAAAGGCCCCTTCCGTGAACTTCTGAATGTTTCCCTTGTGAACCAGGGTGACGCTGCGGCGATGTTTCGATATGGCGTATTCGATGGCCGCGCGGATCAGTCTCCGGCTGCCCGATTTGCTGACGGGCTTGATGCCTATTCCCGAGTCGGGCCGAATCTTCCAGCCATACGTCTTGGAGAGGTAGTCCATGAGGTTCCTGGTTTCGCTCTTGCCCTCTTCGAGTTCAAAGCCTGCGTAGACATCTTCCGTGTTTTCCCGGAAAACGACCATGTCCACCTTCTGCGGCTCTTTGACCGGGCTCGGCACCCCCGGAAAGTACCTAACAGGCCTCACGCACGCGTAAAGGTCCAGCTTCATCCTCAAGGTCACGTTGAGACTCCTGATCCCTTCGCCGACAGGGGTTGTCAGGGGTCCTTTGATGCCTACCCTGTGTTCACGAAAGGCGTTGAGAGTTTCCCGGGGCAGCCATTCCCCAGTCTTCTTGTAGGCTTTTTCTCCGGCGAACACTTCTTTCCAGATGATCTGCCTTTTTCCTTTCCAGCACTCTTGCACGGCCCCGTCAAACACCCGCACCGCGGCCCGCCAGATGTCGGGTCCGGTGCCGTCACCTTCAATAAAGGGGATGACAGGGCGATCAGGGACAACCAGTTTTCCGTCAGTAAATGTTATCTTTTCGCCGGAGGTCAATGCCTTCTTCTCCTGTTCAGAATTCCGTCGATATTATTTTGAGACGATTAATAATAGGCCCGACACTATGTGTCAACCGGGCTTCTGACGTGCAACTCGTCCCTGCACCATCATTTCGGACCTTTCAGTTTCTTTGCATTGAATTCGATCCACCTGCCGCCGCCCTGTTCAGTCAGCTTTTGATAAATATGGTGGGCAGCTGCGACATCCTCGACCGCCAGCCCCAGTGATTTAAACAGGGTAATATCTTCTTCGGATTCCCTGCCATCGACTTTTATCCAGAAGGATTTCGCCGATCTCACCCAGAATGTGATCATGGCCGACGGCGCCTTCCTTTTTAGGGATAAGAAAGTCGCCCGCCTCGTTAAGGGTGGATTCGCGCCGGTCAACAAACAGCTTTGATTTTACGACGGCCGCGGTATCCAGTTCCCTTGCAAAAGGAACACTGGATCCGACCGCATTGATGTGGGCCCCCGGAGCAATCCAGTCCCCCTTCAGCACGGGATCTGTCGATGATGTCACCGTGCAAATGATGTCGGCGCCCTCCACCGCGCGAGCAGCGCTCTGGACCGCTTCTATGTCGATGGGGCGGCGCGCCGACGCCTGACCCACAAACTCCCGTGAGTGGTCAAAATTGCGGCTCCAGACCCTGACGTGTTTGATATTGCGTCCACCCGCATGGCTTCGAGATGCGTTTCAGCCTGCACTCCGGAACCAAGGATAGCCAGGTTTTCCGCATTCGCGGCAGCAAGCAGTCTGGTGGCCACCCCGCTGACGGCCGCGGTTCGAATGGCCGTGATTTTGCCGGCATCCATCATTGCAAGCAACCGGCCGTTTCGGGTTTCAAACAGCATGACCGTTCCCTGGTGGGAATCAAATTCGGTGCCATGGTTTGCGGGGAAAACATGATGGCTTTCAAACCCATCACCCGGGCAACTCCGAGGTAGGCGGGCATCACGCCCATCAGGCCGCTTTTATCCGGCAGCCACATGAGATACGCAACGGGTTAACCGCGTCGCCGCGGCCCGGCGCCTTTAAAACCTCCGCCATGGCATCCACGCATTCGCCCATGGGCAGCCATTGCCGTACTTCATCATGATTGACCACGAGTACTTTCATTGTCTCTCCCCCTTGATTGGCAAAAGAATATAGGTGAGATGAGGATGACAGGCCCTGCTTTTTCAGAGGGAAGCAGTATAGGAAGACAAGCCTTAGTGTGTCAAGGCATATGTCTCACAACCCTTTTCCAGGAGATGAGGAGCAAAACTACGCCGCAGGGTGTGCGGTGTTCCGCTTTAACTCAAAAGGTCTTTTCCCATTATTGCGAGGCGCAACCCGCCGTGGCGATCTCTTGGATATCAGGCAAGTTGGGCGAGTCTCCAACCTTGATTCAAAAGCCAAATGAACATCAATTTGGAGGTATTGCGGCTAGAAATCGAGCGGGCTTTTTGCCTCTTTGATGGTCTGACTCTTAATGGTATGGGTGTATATCATAGTCGTCCTTACATCGCTGTGTCCTAACAATTCCTGGATGGTCCGGATATCGTAATTGGCCTGCAATAGGTGGCTGGCAAAACTGTGACGGAAAGTGTGGGCCGTAGCGCGCTTTGGTATCTTCGATCTCTTTACCACGCTTCTTATCGCTTTTTGAACATGGCTCTCATGAAGATGGTATCTTCTCAATTCCCTTTGCTCGGGAACCAGGGTCAGAGTCTTGCCGGAAAAAAACCACTGCCAGATCAATTCCTTGGCTGCATTTTTATATTTCTTATCCAGTAAGGAAGGCAAAAACGTGCCCGAGTAGCCGGACTTAAGGTCCTGTTGATGAAGATCAATGACCGATTCGAGATGGGCCTTGAGCTCCGGTATGATCTTTTCAGGCAAAGGAACTGTCCTGTCTTTTTGTCCCTTCCCGTCATGAACGGTCAGTATGCTTGTATCGAAGTTGAAACAGCCTACCCGCAGGTTCAGGCACTCAAACAAGCGCAGGCCGCAGCCGTATAAAAGGCTGACGACCAAATCATAAGGATCGGAAAGGTTTTCTATGACTGAATCGACCTCTTCTCGCGACAGGACCACCGGAATGTAAGGGCTTCTCTTGGCCCTTGGGACATCTCTCTGGTCGCCGAAGTCCTTTTTCAGCACATGCCTGAAGAAAAACAACAGGGCGTTAAAGGCCTGGTTCTGCGATGCAGCCGCTGCCTTTCTCTTTACCGCCAGGTAGGTCAGATAATCCTTCACATCGGCGGAAGTCAGCAATTTCGTATCCTTGCTCCTGGTGTAATCCTGAAACCGTCCAACCCATCCGGTATAGGAGCGCAGCGTCCTGGGTGAGTAGTGTCTCAACGATATTTCAGCTTTTAGACTATCGTATGAGGGCTTCCAGTTGGCCCCCGATATTCGTGCCTGATTTTTTGTTGCCAACTCTTGATTTTTATCTTTAAATAAGCCATCCTTTTTTTGACATTAACTGAACTCAATTCATAGTACAATGATACAGCATGAAACGCTTGTTTTAATTGTTGATCATTTGGTATCTTTTCTTTTAGCTTTTCTATAAATAACCCAATATTTTCCCTTTTGTATCACTGTACCTATATTTTAGACAAAATTCTAAATAATATCTTAGCCATTTTTTGTAGTAGAAGAAGTCTCTTTTTGAGATGGCCTTGCGATTCAGATGCTCATCGTAAAGAGCGCTTATTGAGGGTGGGATCTGCTTCATTGCAATTAGCCAGCTTTCCTTATAACAATTCGGCTCCTGGAGTTATCAAGTTAATGATGTTGGAAAACGAGGGTAACTTTTGAAAATTTATTTGTCAAGGTTTTTGCTTTGTGATATTAAGCTGCAAAAACTACTCAATCACTTGTT